>NZ_JAGVQR010000001.1:0-1238945 GCF_018275325.1 Nocardioides palaemonis
TCTTCTCGAGCAGCTTGGCGCCGGTGACGTTGCGGATGAAGAACGTCATCGCCGCGGGCGCGAAGACCGTCGCGAGCCCGGGCACCCAGCCCAGCGACAGCGCGCCGGCGATCCAGAGACCCCACCAGACGCAGGCGTCGCCGAAGTAGTTGGGGTGGCGGGTCCAGCCCCACAGGCCGGTGTCGAGGATCTTCGGGCGCGACTCGCGCGGCTTGGCCTTGTAGGCCTCGAGCTGGGCGTCGCCGACGACCTCGAAGTAGAGCCCGACCGCCCACACGACCACACCGACCCAGACGACCGGCCACCAGCGCACGTCGTAGGCGGCGCCGACGACGAGCGGGAAGGAGATGATCCACGCGACGAGCGCCTGCGTGCCGAAGACGCGGAGCAGGACCTTCGCGGCGCCGGCGTGCCAGCCCGGCCCGCCGAGCATCGCCTCGTAGCGCGGGTCCTCGCCGTGGCCGCGGGAGCGGCGGGCGATGTGGATCGCGAGCCGACCGCCCCAGACGGTGACGAGGAGCGCGAGCAGCCAGGAGTGGGCGTCGGGCCACACCAGCGCGAGGGCGACGGCGATCGCGACGAAGGACAGCCCCCACGCCACGTCGACGTCGGCGACGCGGTCGCGCCGCTTGCTCACCGCCGCCGTCGACCCCATGACGACGGCGGCGGCGAGGATCGCGACGACCGCCTGGGTCAGCACCTCACCACTCCCGGACCGGCGGGAGGGTGTGCGGCGCGCCGGGGCGCACCGCGAGGATCTGGTCGACGCCCATCCGGCCGTCGCGGAAGGCCAGCGCGCCACCGACGAGGTAGAGGCGCCACACCCGGACGACCTCCTCGCCGACGAGCGCGCGGATCGCGTCGAGGTTGGCCTCGAACCGCTCGAGCCAGCCGTGGACGGTGAGGACGTAGTGCTCGCGCAGCGCGTGCACGTCGCGCACCTCGAGGCCGCCGGCCTCGATGAGGTCGACGGTCTCGCCCACCGGGCGCATCGTCATGTCGGGGGCGATGAACGACTCGATGAACGGGCCGCCGCCGGGGTGCTTGCCGCCGCCCGCGCCCTGGCGCGACATCTGCTGCACCAGCACCCGGCCGCCCGGCTTCACCGCGCGACGCAGCACCTCGACGTAGGTGTCGTAGTTGAGCGCGCCGACGTGCTCGCCCATCTCGAGGGAGCCGACGGCGTCGAAGTGGTCGCGCTCGGGCACCTCGCGGTAGTCCTGCAGCCGGATCTCCACCCGGTCGGCGAGGCCGCGCTCGGCGATCCGCGCGTCGATGAACTTCTTCTGCTCCGCCGAGATCGTCACGCCCGTGACCTGCGCGCCGAAGTGCTCGGCCGCGTGCAGCGACAGCGAGCCCCAGCCGCAGCCGACGTCGAGCATCCGCATGCCGGGCGTGAGCCCCAGCTTGGTGCAGACCAGGTCGAGCTTGGCGCGCTGCGCCTCCTCGAGCGGGACGTCGGGGGTGGCGTGGTAGCCGCAGGAGTAGGCCATCTGCGGCTCGAGGATCAACGAGTAGAACTCGTTGGAGAGGTCGTAGTGGTGGCTGATCGACGACCGGTCGCGCGCGAGGCTGTGCAGCTTGCCCTTGATCTGTGCCTGCGACGCGGGCGGGGCCGGCGGGCGACCGAGCGCGCCGAGGCCGGCGGCGGTGCGGATCGCGTCGACGAGGGCCCGCGGCGAGAGGCGTACGCCCGACAGGCCGCGCTCCTGCCCGACCGCGAACGCGTGGGTCAGCGCGGAGCCGAGGTCCCAGCCGTCCTGCTCGGGCACGTCGAGCTCGCCGGTGACGTAGGCCTGCGCGGCGCCGAGCTCGCCCGGGTGCCACAGCAGCCGGCGCAGCGCGTCGGGGGAGCGCAGCACCACGAGCGGGCCCTCGACCGGGCCGGCCTCGGAGCCGTCCCACGCGCGCAGGCGCACCGGCAGGTCGCCGCCGATGAAGGGACGCACCGCCTCGGCGAGGCGGTCCGCGACACCACCGCTCGTCGTGCCGGCGGTCGTGGGTCGGGGGTCGGTCTGGGTCACGGGGCCCGTCACCGGTCCTCTCGGGTGAAGGTCAGCTGGGAGACGTTGATGTAGCAGGCGGCGAACCCAGCCTGGGAGTAGGCGAGGTAGAAGTGCCACACCCGCATGAACATGTCGTCGAAGCCCAGCGCCAGCACCGCCTCGCGCTGGCCCAGGAACCGGCGGTCCCAGCGGCGCAGCGTCTCGGCGTAGTGGCTGCCCATCTCGAGCTGGTCGACCAGGCGCAGGGTGGTGTCGCGACGGGTGATCTCGTCGATCACCTCGACGCTGGGCAGGAAGCCGCCGGGGAAGATGTACTTGTTGATCCACGTGTGGCTGTCGCGGGTGGCGAGCATCCGGTCGTGCGGCATCGTGATCGCCTGGATCGAGACCCGGCCGCCCGGGGCGAGCACCTCGTCGATGGTCTCGAAGTAGGTGCCCCAGAACTCGTGGCCCACGGCCTCGATCATCTCGACCGACAGCACGGCGTCGTAGCGGCGACCGGACCCGGCGAGCGCGCGGTAGTCCATCAGCTCGACCTCGACGCGGTCGGAGAAGCCGGCCGCGGCGATCCGCTCCTCGGCGAGCTCGAGCTGCTCGACCGACAGGGTGATGGTGTGGACGCTCGCGCCGCGGCGAGCGGCACGGATCGCCAGCTCGCCCCAGCCCGTGCCGATCTCGAGCACGCGGGTGCCCTCGGTGACGCCGGCCTCGTCGAGCATGCGCTCGATCTTGCGGCCCTGCGCCTCGGCGAGGTCGGGTCCGTGGCGGCGCGGGTCGTCGTGGTCGACCGGCTCGGGCGGGGTGGCGACGAGGTGCTCGGCCACGGACCCGGCGGCGGCGGGCGCCGTGCGGACCGAGGTGTCGAACAGGGCGGACGAATAGCTCAGCGTCTCGTCGAGGAACAGCCGGAACAGGTCGTTCGACAGGTCGTAGTGGTGCGAGATGTTGGCCTGGCTGTTCTCCTCGGTGCTGCGCTGGTGGCTCGGCAGCCGGGGCGTGACCAGCGCGCGGGCACGCTGCAGCGGCTTCGGGATGAGCGTGGCGATGCGCGCGGCCGGCACGGTGAGGAACCCGGCCAGGTCCTCGGCGTCCCACGCTCCGGTGAGGTAGGCCTCGCCGAAGCCGATCAGGCCGTCACGGCCGAGCCGGGCGTAGAACTCCTCGGGCCGGTGCAGGCGCATCTCGGGCCCGCCGCGGCCGTGGCGGCGGCCGGTCGGCTCCTCGACGACCGTCACCTGCAGCCGGGAGACCGCGGCGAGGAACAGCCGCTTGGCCACCGCAGCGGAGACCGCGGTGCGCGGTCCCGGGGTGATCTGCTCGAGTGCGGGCATGCCCTGGGTACGGGGCTCGGCGGGGCGATCCTTCTCGAGGGTCATCGCACACCTTCCTGACGGTGGGAGGGACGGGGGCGGACCGGCAGGCGGCGGGCCCACAGCCAGGTGCCGTGGGCGCGGATCAGCGCGCTGCCGCGCAGCGCCGCACCGAGGGTCCGGCGGAGGGGGACGTCGCTGCGGGTGCCGGTGAGGCTGGCGCTGAAGGGCGCCGAGTCGCCCGCGTGCCGGTGGGAGTGGCCGCGGAGGGTGACCGCGACGTGCAGCCGGTCGGTCGGGACCGGCACCGCGATCTCGTAGGTGCCGTCGACGCCGTGGAAGGGCGAGACGTACATCGCCTTGTCGGTCGTCGCGCGGCCCTGCTCGTCGGGGTGGACGAGGTAGGCGTGGCGGTCGCCGTAGGTGTTGTGCACCTCGATGACGACACCTGCCTGGGCGCCCTGGTCGTCGAAGCACCAGAACACGGTGATCGGGTTGAAGCAGTAGCCGAGCGAGCGCGGCTGCGCGGCCATGAGGATCGTGCCGGCCCGCTCGCCGGACCCGAGGGAGACGCCGTTGTCGGCGAGGAACGCCTCGACGTTGGCGCGCAGCGACCGCTCCGGCGACCCGAGGTGGTCGCGGGCCTCGAACCGCGCCAGGCGGCCGTGGTCGGGCAGGTCGTCGAGGTCGACGAGCCACGTCGTCGAGGTGTGCTCGAAGCTGCGTCGGAACGGTGAGCGACGGGTGTGCCGGATGGTCGTCTCGAAGCGTCCCGGCGCCGGGAGCACGTGGGTGGCGCGGGTCCACGGCAGGCCGAGTCGCGTCGCGGCGGCGAGACCCGAGCGGGCGCCGTCCTCGTGGAAGCCCCAGCCGTGGTAGGCCCCGGCGAACGCGATCCGGTCGGTGTCGATCTCCGGCAGCCGGCGCTGCGCCGCCACCGACTCGGGGGTGTAGAGCGGGTGCTCGTACTCCATGCGGTCGATCACGGTCGTCGGGTCGACGAGGTCCTCGCCGCCGAGCGTGACGAGGTAGTGGGTGTCGGTGGGGAGCCGCTGCAGGCGGGTGAGGTCGTAGGTGACCGTGACCGCACCGGTCTGCGAGCTCGCAAGCTCGCTCGCAGGGCGGTGGAAGTTCCACGACGCCCGGGCGCCGGTGGCGTCGGGCAGCAGCGAGGTGTCGGTGTGCAGCAGGGCGGGGTTCGAGCTGTAGGGCATCGCCGAGAGCAGCTCGCGCTGGAGGTCGGTCGGCTGCTCGAGCATCGCGAGCGCGTGCGAGGGGTGCGTGGCGATGACCACCGCGTCGAAGGGCGTGGTCGCACCGCTGCCGTCGGTGACCTCGACGCCGTCGGCGACCTCGCGCACGGACGTCACCTTGGTCTCCAGCCGGATCTCCTGCAGGCCGGCCGCGACCTTGGCGACGTAGGTGCCGGAGCCGCCGGTGACGGTGCGCCACTCGGGCGAGCCGAAGACGCTCAGCATCCCGTGGTGCTCGAGGAAGGCGAAGAGGTAGCGGGCGGGGTAGTCGAGCGACGTGGCGGGGTCGCACGACCAGACGGCGGCCACGACTGGCTCCATGAAGTGGCGCAGGAAGCCCTCGGAGAACCCGCCCTCGGCGAGGAAGTCGCGCAGCGTCTGGTCGTCGGGGCGGGAGTCGTCGGCGGCGGCCAGGACGGCGCGGGCGCGCCGGTGGAAGCGCGGGATCTCCAGCAGCATCCGCCAGTGGTCGCGCGAGACGAGCGACGACGGGCGGGCGAACAGCCCGCGCGGGCCGAGGGCGCCGGCCCACTGCACGCCGGTGCCGGCGTCGTCGACCGACAGCGACATCTCGGACGGTTGCGTCTCGACGCCGAGCTCGGCGAAGAGCCGCAGCAGGGTCGGGTACGTGCGTCGGTTGTGGACGATGAAGCCGGTGTCGATCGCCAGCTCGCCCTCGCGCGTCGGGACGCGGTGGGTGTCGGCGTGGCCGCCGAGCCGGTCGTCGGCCTCGAAGAGCGTGACGTGGGCGGTGCGCGACGCGATCCACGCCGCCGTCAGCCCGGCCACGCCGGAGCCGACGACGGCGATGCGTCGCGGAGCGGTGCCGCTCATGCGGCCTGCGTCAGGTCGAAGACGGCGATCGGGTCGGTGGTGGGCTGGACGGACCCGGTCTCGGGCTCGACGGTGATCCCGACCGCGGCGGCGCCGGCGGTCGTGCCGTCGAGCACGACGGTCTGGTCGGCGGCGTCCGGCATCAGGCCGGCGGAGGTGTAGCTGCCGTCCTTCCCGACGAACCACAGCTCGTAGGCCTTGCCGTCGGGGGCGGAGACCATGTCCTCGGTGGTGATGACCGCGCGGTCCTCACCCTTCGACCAGGTCACCGTCGCCCGGCCGGCGTCACCGAGGTCGTGCACGACCTTCCGGGCGTCGTCGGCCTGGAGCACCTGCTCGGCAGCGGTCAGGTTGCCGCCCTCGGGCCCGGCCCACGGCTGGGTCACCGCCGCGCCGATGCCGACGATGAGGGCGAGCGCCGCCGCGACCAGAAAGGGCGTCCACCGTCGCCGCCCACCGTGGGTCTCGTCGGCGGCGGGAGCGGCTGCGGGGACCTCGGGAGGGAGCGGACGGACCTGGGAGATGCCCGCCAGGACGGACTCGCGCAGCGACGCGGGCGGCGCGACGGCCGTCGTGTCGGCGAGGAGCGCCGCGGTCTCGCGCAGCTCGGCGACCTCGGCGCGGCAGTCCTCGCACGAGGAGAGGTGGTGCTCGAAGCGCGCCCGCTCGAGGTCGTCGAGGGCGTCGACGGCGTACGCGCCCGTGAGCTTGTGCAGGTCGCTGCTCATGAGGCCACTCCCATCAGGTCGCGTAGGCGGATCAGTCCGTCTCGGATACGTGTCTTGGCGGTGCCCAACGGGACGTCGAGCAGTGCGGCGACCTCCGTGTGGGTGTAGCCGCCGAAGTAGGTGAGCTCGACCGCGCGGCGCTGTACGTCGGTCAGCGTGGCGACGGCGTTGCGGACCCGGGCCGCGTCGAGGGACGCGTGGGCCGCCTCGGCGGTCTGGTCGTGGTCGGTCGGCGTCGTCTCGCGGTTCCACGTCTCGTCGCGCGCCGTGGCCGCCTCGACCGAGCGGACCCGGTCGACGGCCTTGCGGTGCACGATGGTCAGCAGCCAGCCGGCCGCGCTGCCCCGGGCGGGGTCGTAGCGGGTGCTGGAGCGCCAGGCGTCGAGGTAGGCCTCCTGGACGACCTCCTCGGCGTGGGCCGGGTTGCGCACGACGCGGAGCGCGAGGCCGTACGCCCGCGCGGAGGTCGCGTCGTAGAGCTCGGCGAAGGCCGTCTCGTCACCCAGGGCGGACCGCCGGAGCAGGTCGGCCAGCTGGGCTGGTTCGCCCCCGGACGGGGCGCCCTCGGGCGCCCCGTCCGGTACAGGCTTCACGTGGTTCACGTGGTCATCCTTGCGTAGTGCTCGTCGGGAGACGAGATCACATCTGCGGCATCAGGACCTGGTCGACGACGTAGACCGTGGCGTTGGCGGTCTGCACGTTGCCGCACACGACGCTGGCGTCACCGATGGTGAAGTCCTCGCCGGAGCCGTCGACGGTCAGCATGTCGCCCGCGAGGGTCTCGTGCTCGCCCGCGACGTCCTCGGGGCTGAGGCGCTCGCCGATGACGTGGTGGGTGAGGACCTTGGTCAGGGCCTCCTTGTCGGCGAGGAGCGCGTTGAGGTCCTTCTTCGGGATCGCGGCGAACGCGTCGTCGGTGGGCGCGAACACGGTCAGGTTGTCCGTCGAGTTGAGCGTGTCGACGAGGCCGGCCTCCTTGACCGCGGCGGTCAGCGTCTTGAGCAGCGGGTTGTTGGACGCGGCGGTGGCGACCGGGTCCTGGGCCATGCCCTCGACGGAGCCCGGGTCGCTCGGGTCGGTCGGCACGCCGGAGCAGCCGGGGCCGAACGGAGCGTCGGAGGCCGGCTCGGCGGACTCGGACTCCATCGGCGACTCGGACATCGACTCGCTGGGCGAGGCGCTCGAGGTGGTCTCGTCGGACGCGCTGGTGGTGTCGTCCTCGCTGCCGCAGGCGGCCAGGCCCATCGACGCGGTCAGGGCGAGGGCGGCGAGGCCCATCGAGCGGGTGCGGAGCTTGGTGTTCATGGGGAGTCCCTTTCGGTGGGTGGAACCGGGCGAGTGGGCCCTGGTGGGCCCGCTGTCGAAAGGTGTTCGGCGCCCCTCGGGAGGCGGATGGGTGATTCCGGAAAAAACTTTGGACAATCCTTGGACAGGTGCACGACAGCACGGCGGGCGGAGCGTGGCGCAGGTCCTGGAGGCTCAGGACCTGCGCCACGCACCGCCCGCCGGGGTAGGGGGTGCGCGAGCTGCTCAGGCGACGTTGACCGAGATCTCCTGGACGCCGCTGGAGCCCTCGGGGAAGGGCGTCATCCGGACGTCGGTCTGCACGTCCCCGTCCTTGTTGACCGCGCGGCAGGCCAGGAAGTGCTGGCCGGGTGTGGCGTCCCACTCGAAGTACCACTGGCGCCAGTAGTCGTCGGTGACCTGCGGGCCGAGGGTGGCCGGCTTCCAGGCCTCGCCGTCGACGCGGACCTCGACCCGCTCGATGCCGACGTGCTGGGCCCACGCGATCCCGCCGACCACGACCTTCCCGGCCTTGCTCTCGGACAGCGGCTTGGGGGTGTCGATGCGGCTGGACAGCTTGATCGGGGCGTCGATCGCCCAGTCGCGCTCGGTCCAGTAGGCCTGCTGCTCGTCGTAGGTGGTGAGCGTCATGCGGGTGATCCACTTGCAGGCGCTGACGAAGCCGTAGAGGCCGGGAACGACCATGCGGGCCGGGAAGCCGTGGGTGCGCGAGAGCGACGAGCCGTTCATCCCGATCGCGATCATCGCGTCGCGGCCGTCGAGGGCCACGTCGAGCGGGGTCGAGATGGTCATGCCGTCCACGTCGGTCGACAGGATCTGGTCGGCCTTCGTGGCATCGATGCCGGCGAGGTCGAGGACGTCCTTCAGGGGCACGCCGAGCCAGCGGGCGCTGCCGACGTAGGGGCCGCCCACCTCGTTGGAGACGCAGGTCAGGGTGATGTCGCGCTCGATGGTGCGCATCTTCGCCAGGTCGTCGAAGGTCAGCGTGACCTCCTTCTCGACGTCACCGTCGATGGTCAGCGTCCACGAGTCGACGTCCACCGTCGGCAGGGTGAGCCGGGTGTCGACCCGGTAGAAGTCGGCAGTGGGGGTCTGGAGCGGGCTGATCCCGGAGTAGGTGGCCTCGAGTCCCTTCGGGAGAGGCGGCGCGGGGTCGTTCGGCGTCGGCAGGGCGACGTCCGTCCCGCCGAGGCGGTAGGACGTGACCCAGCGACCGACACCCCCCATTGCGACGGCCGCGGCCGCGAGGCCGCCGGTCGCCAGCACGACCCCGCGCCGGGTCGGACCGCCGGGCCCAGGCGGCGATCCCTCGGAGCCCCGGTCGTCGACGCGGTGCAGCCACCACAGCGAGGCGGCGCCCACGATCGCGGCGACCAGGGCGGGCAGGAGGTCCAGCGGGCCGGCCTGGGGCCGGAGCACCGCCAGCACGCCGGCGACGCCGGCGAGGCCCACCACGACGAGCAGGCCGGCGGTCGGGCGGCGCGCGCTCAGCACGCCGGCCAGCGCGGCCAGGAGCAGCACGACCACGGTCACCGAGCCCACCAGGACCAGCTTGTCGGCGCTGCCGAACTGCCGGATCGCCCACTCCTTCAGCGGGGTGGGGGTGAGGTCGATGACCGTCGAGCCGACCGCCAGGACCGGCGACGCCGCCGGCACGGTGACGGCCGCCACGAGGTGCGCGGCCGCCAGTCCCACGAGGGTGGCCAGCACGCCGTACGCCGCGTGGCGGGTGCGCCGCCAGCCCGGCTCGGGCGCAGAGGTCGTCGTGGTGTGGTCCATGCCGGGTGTTCGGAGCGGGCACGGAGGCGGATGGGCGCTGCCTCGGGGTGCGGCAGGATGGCGCCATGACCGACGCCTCCACCGAGCTGGTCCACTACGCCGTCTCCGACGCCGTCGCGACCCTCACCCTCGACAGCCCGGCCAACCGCAACGCGCTCAGCAAGCAGCTGGTGACCGAGCTCCACGCCCACCTCGAGCGGGCCGGCAGCGACGACAGCGTCCGCGTCGTCCTCGTCGAGAGCTCGGGCAAGGTCTTCTGCTCCGGCGCCGACCTCTCCGAGGCGACCACCGAGGGGATGGAGGTGGGCGCGCGCCGCATCGTCGACCTGCAGCGCCTCATCGTGACGCTCGAGAAGCCGGTGGTCACCAAGAACCTCGGCGCGGTGCGCGCCGGGGGCATCGGGATCATCGCGGCCGCGGACGTCGCGGTCAGCGCCGACGACGCGACCTTCGCGCTCACCGAGGTCAAGCTCGGGCTGGCCGCCGCGATCATCAGCCTGACCGTCCACCACCGGATGAACCCGCGGTCGGCGTCGCTGACCACCCTCGGCGGAGAGGTCTTCACCGGCGCCGAGGCGGCGGCGTACGGCCTGGTGACGAAGGCGGTGCCCGCCGACCGGCTCGACGACGAGGTCGCCGCGATCTGCGCGAGCCTGGCCACCGGCGCCCCCCAGGGCCTGCGGGAGTCCAAGCGGATCCTCAACGGCGACCTGGTCGCGCGCATCGACGTGCTCGGCGACGAGATGGCCACGACCAGTGCGCGGCTCTTCGCCAGCGACGAGGCCCGCGAGGCGATGACGGCCTTCCTGGCGCGGAAGAAGTAGCCGCCGGACGCATCCGATCACCCGTCCCGGACGGAGAAGGTCACAGGACCCCTCGAGAGGAGACGGTGATGGCGATCGGCAGGCAGGGCGCGGCGGAGCGTGACCTCGACGGAGCGCGGGTCGCTGTCGTCGGGGCGACCGGTGCCCTGGGGTCGCTCGTGGCGGCGGAGCTCGAGCGCCGCGGTGCCCGCCTGCTCGTGGTGGGGCGGCACGCGGACCGCCTCGCCGCCCTCGGCGCCGGGATCCCCGTCGTGGCCGACCTCGGCGACGCCACCGCCGGCGACGCCGTGGTCGCAGCCGCCCGCGAGCACCTCGGCGGCCTCGACGGGCTGGTCAACGCGGCGGGGGTCGTCGCGTTCGGGCCGCTGGTCGAGACCCCCGACGAGGTGGTCGAGGAGCTCTTCCTCACCAACGTCGTCGGGCCGCTGTTCCTGCTGCGGCGGGTGCTCCCGCTGCTGGAGCAGTCGCAGGGCTTCGTCGCCCAGCTGTCCGCGGTCGTCGCGGAGCGGCCGATGGCCGGGATGGCCGCCTACTCCGCGAGCAAGGCCGCGCTGAGCGCCGTCGACGCGGCGCTGCGCACCGAGCTGCGGCGCTCGCGGGTCACCGTCGTCGACGTCCGGCCGCCGCACACCGAGACCGGCCTGGCCGGACGTCCGCTCGCCGGCACCGCCCCGCGCCTGCCGCAGGGCCTCGCCCCCGAAGACGTCGCCCGTCGGATCGTCGACGGGCTCGCCGCCGGTGAGGTCGAGCTGCCCGCGGAGGCCTTCGGGTGAGCCTCGCCGAACCGCTGCCCTGGCTGCTCGTCGTGGCCGCGCTCCACCTCGGGTTCCAGCTGACCGTCGACCTCGTGGTCTACCCCGCGCTGGGCGACGTCCCTGACGAGCGCTGGGCCACGGCGCACCAGAAGCACTCCAGCCGGATCACGCCCGTCGTCGCCGTGGCCTACCTTCCGCTGGTGGGGGTGCTGGCGTGGTCGGTGGCGACCCGGCCGGAGGACGCCGGGGTGTGGCTCGCCGTCGCCGGAGCCGCGCTGTCGGTGGGCACGACCGCGGTGGTCGCGGCGCCCACCCACGGCCGCCTGTCCTCCGAGCCGGCGGCCGGGCGGCCCGCGCTGCTGGGCCGGCTCGACCGCGCCGACCGGGTGCGGACGCTCGGGGCCGCGGTCTGCCTGGTCGGCGCGCTGCTGGCCGGGTGAGACCGCACCGGCAGCGGTGCCCGGTCGCGGCGGCCGGTCGCCCCGTACCACCGATCGCCGGCAAGTCGGTGGTCGTCGGTCCGCACCGGTACGCTTTCCGGTCTGCCCGAGGGTGCGGGCAGTGGTCTCGGGGGATGAGGAGCAGAGGGTGAGCGAGGAGCTCGAGGCGCGCGAGATCGCGCTGGAGCAGGCGTACGTCGACGAGGTCTACGTGCAGCTGGAGGCGTCGATGGTCAACGCCCGGGCGCTGGCGACCGAGGGGCGCAACCGCGGCAAGCTGGAGCACGAGGGCGGGCTCGTCGAGCGCGACGCGATGGTCTTCCAGGCCGCCAAGCGGATCGCCCAGCTCGACGCCGCCCACGAGGGCCTGGTCTTCGGCCGGCTCGACCTCGACCCGGAGATCGACGCGGAGCCGCGCTACATCGGGCGCATCGGCGTCCGCAACGCCGACCGCGACGTGCTGCTGATCGACTGGCGCGCGCCCGCCGCCGGCGTCTTCTACCAGGCCACCGCGGCCACCCCGCAGGGCGTCGTGCGCCGCCGGGTGCTGCGCTCGCAGCACCGCACGGTGGTCGGCGTCGAGGACGAGCTGCTCGACCAGGAGGCCGAGACCCAGCTGCCGATCGTCGGCGAGGGTGCGCTGATGGCGCAGCTCTCCCGGGCGCGCGACCGCTCGATGCACTCGATCGTCGCGACCATCCAGGCCGAGCAGGACCAGGCGATCCGCGCGCCCGGCAAGGGCGTCGTGTCGATCTCCGGCGGCCCGGGCACCGGCAAGACCGTCGTCGCGCTCCACCGCGCGGCGTTCCTGCTCTACTCCGACCGCCGCCGTTACGAGGGCGGCGGCGTCCTGGTCGTCGGCCCGAGCGGCGTCTTCATGCGCTACATCGAGCGGGTCCTGCCCAGCCTCGGCGAGACCGCGGTCGCGCTGCGCTCGCTCGGCGAGGTCGTCGGCGGCGTCCGCGCGACCCGCCACGACGAGCCGGCGGTCGCCGACGTCAAGGGCGCCACCCGGATGGCCGAGCTGATGCGCCGCACCGCCCGCCAGCACGCCCCGGGCGCGCCCACCAGCTTCCGCATCTACTGGCGCGACGAGACGATCGTGCTCGACCCCGGCCTCCTGGGCCGGCTGCGCCGCCAGCTGATGTCGCAGGGACGCCGCAACCGCCAGCTCCCGCGGGTCGCCAAGACGCTGCTCGACGCGATGTGGCGCCAGGTGACCGGCGAGCGCGGCAAGGAGCGCGGGCGCGAGTCGTTCGAGGACGACATGCTCGGCCACGCCGGGTTCGTCGAGTTCGCCTCCGCGTGGTGGCCGCCGCTCGACGCCCAGACGGTCTTCTCCTGGCTGCGCGAGCCGGAGTTCCTCGCCCGCGTCGGCGAGGGCGTCGTGAGCCGCGAGGAGCAGCTGCTGCTCACCAAGTCGTGGTCGTCCGGCGACCTGTCCATCGAGGACGTCCCGCTCCTCGACGAGCTGCGCTACGCGATCGGCGACGTGCCGCAGCGCAGCGACGACGAGCGCGACCTCGACGAAACCGGCCTGCTCGAGGGCGGCGTCGACCTGCAGGAGCTCACCACGATCTCCGAGCGGGAGTACGCACCGGGCGGGCGGCAGTGGGCGCCGCCGACCCACCGCATCGAGGACGACGGCTACGCCCACGTCCTGATCGACGAGGCGCAGGACCTCACGCCGATGCAGTGGCGGATGGTCGGTCGTCGCGGGCGCACGGCCAGCTGGACCATCGTCGGCGACCCCGCCCAGTCGTCGTGGCCCGACGCCCCCGAGGCCGCCGCCGCGCGCGCCGAGGCGCTGGAGGGCAAGGAGCTCCACGAGTTCCACCTGTCCACCAACTACCGCAACTCGGCCGAGATCTACGCCTTCGCCGCCGACTACGCCCGCCGCGTGGGCCTCGACGCCGACCTCCCCGACGCGGTGCGCCGCACCGGCGAGGAGCCGCGCGTCGTGTCGCTGGCCGGCGACTCGCTGGTCGAGGAGGGCGCGCAGCGCCCGTCACGAGACCTCGAGGCCGCCGTGCGCGAGGCCGTGACGACGATCGCCGACCGCGTCCAGGGCACCGTCGGCATCGTCGTGCCGGTCGCCCGCCGCTCGGAGGTCAACGCCTGGCTGGCGTCGTGGCCCGAGCACGCGGACGACGCGGCCGGAGCCCGCGCGGCCGTCGACTCGACCGTCACCCCCAGCGGTGACGACCGGATCGTGGTGCTCACCGGCCTCGACACCAAGGGCCTGGAGTTCGACGGCATCGTGGTGGTCACCCCGCAGGAGATCGAGGACGAGTCCGCCACCGGCCGGGCGACGCTCTACGTCGTGCTCACCCGCGCGACGCAGCTGCTCACCACGGTCGGCTGACCGGCCGGCGCCCGTCCCCGGACGTGAGCCCGTCATCGTCTCCCCGTAGTCTTCTCCGCTCAGTCTCTCGGGTCCTCGTCCGTCCGCACCACGTCCAGAAGGGTCGCTCCTTGCCCGTCCGCGCGCTGCTGCTCGCCGTCTCGGTGCTGCTGTCCCTGCTCGTGGGTGCGCCCGCCCAGGCGGGTCTCGCCCCGGGCGACACCGTCGACTCCGACCCGGCCCCGACGTGGGGCTGGGAGACGGTCTTCCGTGACGACTTCGACGGACCGGCGGGCGCGTGGCCCGAGCAGTGGCACGTCATCCCGGGCTGGAGCACCGGGGTCCAGAACGGTGCCGGCCAGCTCGACGTCGCGCGGCTCTCGCAGATCCGCACCAACCCCGGGTGGACCCTGCCGACCGGCACCCAGGTCCGGGTGTCGTCGAGCATCTGGATGCCCGACACCGGCGCCAACTACTCCGCCCTCTGGATCCAGCACCCCAGCCCGACCGACCCGCGCGAGATCGACGTCATCGAGAGCTACGGGCCGATGAAGACGACGGGCGCCCAGCTCGGCTCGCACATCTGCTACGACCAGGTCGGCGACAGCGTCGACGGCGGCGCCTGCGCGGCCGCCGGGATGCCCGCCGACCTCGCGCCCGTCGGGCACCTGTTCGCCGCCGGCCTCAAGCCCTGGGAGGCCTACTGGGTCTACGGCGCGGAGTTCACCGTCGGCGGCGACACCGTCCGCTACTTCGCCCAGGACGCCTACGGCAACGAGGTCTACTCGATCACCTCGACCCCCGACCTGCGCCGCGTCCCGGGCAACCTGGCGCCGATCCACCTGCGGCTGTCCAACAAGGACGTGCTCCCGCAGTACGTCCGCGAGGGCGGCACCCGCGCCAGCATGCTGGTCGACTGGGTCAACGTCGACGTCAAGGTCCCCTAGGGCGTGTCTCTTAAGTCGCGAGCCAGATGGTGATGGCTCGTAGGACGACCGCTCCTCGGTAGACGGTTGCGAGCTTGTCGTAGCGGGTGGCGATCCCGCGCCATTGCTTGTGGTCGTTGAAGGACCGTTCGATGACGTTGCGTCCCTTGTAGGTCTTGGCGTCGAAGCCTGGAGGCCTGCCGCCCGCGGATCCGCGGTTCTTGCGGTGCCGGATCTGATCGGAGGGCTGCGGGATCACGGCTTTGATCCCGCGGGTGCGGAGCTCGGTCCGGATCGCGCGGGAGGAGTACGCCTTGTCGCCCAGCAGTGCATCGGGGCGGGTCCGGGGACGGCCTGGTCCGAGGCGCTTGATCGCGAGCTGTGCCAGCATCGGTTTCAGCATTGGCGAGTCGCCGGCTTGGCCGGGCGTCAGGTTGACCACGAGTGGTCGTCCGCGGCCGTCGACGAGTTGATGGATCTTCGTCGACAAGCCTCCGCGAGAACGGCCCAGGGCGTGATCGGGTGGTTCTTCCCGCGGATTCTTGTAGTTCGAATCAGCCCCCTGTGTCGTGCTTGGCGCGGCGGCCGGCGGGCTCCTCGACGCGGCGCAGGGTGGTGGCGTGCTGGTGGGCGCGGTTGATGGTGGAGTCCACGCTGACCATCCAGTCGATGTCGCCTGCGGCGTCTGCCTCGGCGAGGAGGCGGGCGTGGATCTTGTCCCATGTGCCGTCGGTGGAGAAGCGGTGGTGGCGCTTCCACACCGTTTGCCATGGCCCGAAGGATGACGGGAGATCGCGCCATGCGATGCCGGTGCGGAAGCGGTAGATCACGCCCTCGACGACCTGGCGGTGGTCGCGGAAGGGCCGGGACTTCACGCCGTCCGTCGACGGCATGAACGGCGCGATCCGCTCCCACTGAGCGTCGGTCAGGACCCGTTCGCGAGACATGACCGCATCAAAACAGCCCTACCAGCCCGGACTTGGGAGACACGCCCTAGCCGCGCCCTGCTCGGCACCGGGCAGCAGGGGCCCGGCGGCCGCGGCGGGCCGCCCGAGGCCGGCCACCGCGGCGAGCACCAGCACGATCCCGACGACCGCCGTGGGCCCGAGCGGCTCCGCGAGCACGACCGCCGCGACGACCGCGGCCGTCACGGGCTCGACCAGGCTGGCCGTGACGGCCGTGCTGGGTGAGACGACCCGGAGGCCGGAGTAGAGCAGGACGTAGGCGAGGGCCATCGTCAGCAGCCCAAGGTAGGCCAGCCACAGCAGCGCCTGCGGGTCGGTCGTCGTGCGCGGCCCGTCGACCAGGGCGAGGGAGGGCAGCAGCACGACCGCGCCGACGAGCGTCATCGCGCTGGTCAGCACCACGGGGTCGGCCTCGCGCGAGACCGACCCGCCCGCGACCGTCGTGAGGGCGTACGTCGTCCCGCTCGCGACGGCGAGCAGCACGCCCGCCACCGGGTCCGGGCCGGTCGCGGCGTCGGTGCCGGCGAGGCTGACCAGCACCAGTCCGACCAGCGCCGCGCCGAGCACGGCCAGCCGTGACGGTGCCGGCGCCCGCCGCGCGCGCACCGCCTCCGCGACGGTGAGCAGCACGGGTGCCAGGCCCAGGCTCACGACGGTCGACACCGCGACGCCGACCTGCGTGACCGACACGAAGTAGAAAGCCTGGTAGGCCGCGGTGCCGACCCCGACCGTGAGCACCTGGCGCGGTCGGGACCGGGCGAGGGCGAGCAGCAGCGGGCCGCGCCGGGTGAGCAGCGTGGCCAGCAGGAGGACGGCCGCGGCGAGGGTCATCCGCCACGCGCTGACGGCGATCGGGGACAGCGGCTCGTGCTCGCGGACCAGCTGGACGGCGAGCCCGCCGGTGCCCCACAGGACGCTCGCGGCGCCGACCTC
Source organism: Nocardioides palaemonis (assembly GCF_018275325.1). Taxonomy (NCBI): domain Bacteria; kingdom Bacillati; phylum Actinomycetota; class Actinomycetes; order Propionibacteriales; family Nocardioidaceae; genus Nocardioides; species Nocardioides palaemonis. The sequence goes on from NZ_JAGVQR010000001.1 coordinate 16,403, forward strand.
GACGAGGCCGCGCAGGTGCGACGGCGCGGGACGACGCAGGCCGGTCTGCGTCGTCATGCGGGCGAGTGTGCCAGCGGCCACGCGGCCGGGCACCTGCGTTTCCGGCTGTCGGTCGCCCGGGGACATCTAGGGTGAGGCCGTGGCTTCCTCGCAGACCGTCGGACGCATCCTCGTCACCGGGGGCGCCGGGTTCATCGGCACGACGCTGGCGCGTGCGCTCGCCGACAGCGCCGAGCGCTGGGTCGTGCTCGACAACCTGCACCCGCAGGTCCACCCCGGCTCCGTCCCGCCCGCCGACCTCCCCGCCTCGGTCGACCTGCGCGTCGGTGACGTCACCAGCGCGGCGGACCTCGACGCCGTCGTCGCGGACCTGCGCCCCGACACGGTGGTGCACCTCGCCGCGGAGACCGGCACCGCGCAGTCGCTCTCGGAGAGCACCCGCCACGGCCTGGTCAACGTCGTCGGCACCACCCAGCTCGTCGACGCGTTCACCCGCGCCGGGCACGTGCCCGCCCACGTCGTGCTGACCAGCTCGCGCGCGGTCTACGGCGAGGGCGTGTGGCGCAACCCCGACGGGTCCACCTTCCAGCCGGGTCTGCGCACCCACGCCCAGCTCGAGGCCGGCCGCTGGGACCACGGCGACGGCGCGACCCACGTGCCGAACTCGGTCGCCGGCACCCACCCCAGCCCGATCAACGTCTACGGCGCCACCAAGCTCGCCCAGGAGCAGATCCTCTCCGCGTGGACCGGCTCCCACGACACCCGGCTGTCGGTGCTGCGGCTGCAGAACGTCTACGGCCCGCGGCAGTCGCTGTCGAACCCCTACACCGGCATCGTCTCCCTCTTCTCGCGGCTGGCCCGCGAGGGAGGCTCGATCCCGCTCTACGAGGACGGCGACATCACCCGCGACTTCGTCCACATCGACGACGTGGTCAGCGCGCTCGTCGCGGCGATCGCGGCCCCGCCGGCCGGCCACCTGCGCACCCTCGACGTCGGCAGCGGCGTCCGCACCACCATCGGCGACCTCGCCCGCGAGATCGCGGCCTACCACTCCGCTCCCGAGCCGCACGTCACCGGCCAGTACCGCGACGGCGACGTCCGGCACGCGTCCTGCACCGTCGACGACACCCTCCGCGCGCTCGACTGGTCGCCGCGCGTCGGTCTGCGCGAGGGCGTCGCCGGGCTGCAGGAATGGATCGCCACTCAGTTGGACTGAGACACCCCGGCCGACCGCCGAAGCCCCGCCGTAGGGTTTCCGCCATGACCGAGAAGCCCGCCGTCACCGACCTCCTGGAGCAGATCCAGGGGTACGGCGCGTGGGCGGTCATCCGGCGCAAGGCCGCCCCGACCGCGGGCCTCGTGGGTGGCACGCCGCACGAGGTCGCCTCGCTGCTCGACATCCCGCTCGAGACCGGCGCGCCCGAGCCGGGCCGCAGCGCCGACCGGCTCGTCGCGGTGCCGTTCCGGCAGGTCGCCGAGCGCGGGTTCGCCGCGATCGACGACGGCGCGCCGCTGACCGTGGTCGACATCGAGGCTGAGCACGAGGTGTCGGTCGACGACCTGCTGGCCGCGCTCCCGGACGTACCGGTCGAGCTCGCGGACCGGGGCGGGTTCGCCACCAGCGACGAGGACTACGGCCGCGTCGTCGAGGCGATCATCCGCGACGAGATCGGCCAGGGCGAGGGCGCCAACCTCGTCATCGGACGGCACTACCGCGCCGTGCTCGCCGACTGGGACGCCACGAAGGCCCTGACGGTGCTGCGCCGGCTGCTCGAGCGCGAGCGCGGGGCGTACTGGACGTTCTGCTTCTGGACCGGCGAGCGGTTCCTCATCGGCGCCTCCCCGGAGCGACACGTGTCGGTGCGCTCCGGCGACGTCCGGATGAACCCGATCTCCGGCACCTTCCGCGTCGGCGGGCTGTCCGGGGACGAGCTCAAGGCCGGCCTGCTGGAGTTCCTCGCCGACGAGAAGGAGGTCTTCGAGCTCTTCATGGTCGTCGACGAGGAGCTCAAGATGATGTGCGAGGTCTGCCACGAGGGCGGGCAGGTCCTCGGGCCGTTCCTCAAGCCGATGACGCACCTGATCCACACCGAGTACCTCCTGGCCGGGCGCTCGCACCGCGACCACCGCGAGATCCTGCGCGACACGATGTTCGCCGCCACCGTCACCGGCGCGCCCGTCGAGAACGCGTGCCGGCTGATCGCCGACTACGAGCCGGAGGGGCGCGGCTACTACGGCGCCGCGCTGGCGCTCTTCGGTCGCTCGCCCGACGGCACGCCGACGATGGACAGCCCGATCCTGATCCGCACCGCCGACGTCTCGCCGTCCGGCGAGCTCAAGGTCACTGCGGGCGCGACCCTGGTCCGCGACTCCGACGCGGCCTACGAGGTGGCCGAGACGCGCGCCAAGGCCGGCGGCATCCTCAGCGCGTTCGGGCTCGCGCCGGCCGCGACCACCGACGGCGCCGACATCGCCGAGCTGGCCCGCGACGAGGACGTCGTGCTCGCGCTCGGCTCCCGCAACCAGCGACTCTCCCGCTTCTGGCTGACCGACCAGGCGGGCGAGCCGGCCGACCCGTCCCTCGCGGGCCGTACCGCCGTGGTCCTCCACGGCGAGGACGACTTCGTCAACATGCTCGTCCACGTGCTCGGGACGTTCGGGATGACCTCGACCGTCGTGCGGCACGAGGACTACGCGACCGGTGCCTTCGACGGCGCCGATCTCGTCGTCGTCGGTCCCGGCCCGGGCGATCCCCGGGAGGGCGAGCACCCCAAGATCGCCGCCTTCCGCCGCGCGGTCGACGACCTGCTCGCCGCCGGCCAGCCGTTCCTGGCCGTCTGCCTCGGCCACCAGACGCTGTGCCAGCGCCTCGGCCTCGACCTGGCCTACAAGGACGTCGTGTTCCAGGGCACGCAGTCGCCGGTGCGGCTCGGCGGGCGCACCGAGCGGGTCGGGTTCTACAACACGTTCGTCGGCCGGGTGCCGGCCGCGGGCCTGCCGGCCGGCACAGTGTCGGTCGGACTGCGGGTCGAGGCCGACGAGGCCACCGGCGACGTCCACGCGATCGCCGGTCCGCACTTCCGCGGCATCCAGTTCCACGCCGAGTCGATCCTCACCGAGAACGGCCGCGACCTGATCCACAGTGCGGTCCGCGAGCTGCTGGCCTGAGGTCCCTGTCTCGCGTCCCGCCCCGCGGCCCCCTCAACCACGGAGTGACGGAGTGCGACCTCCGCCCCTCCCCTGACGTCTGAGGACGGGGTGCAGGTCGAACCGCCCGGCCCGGCTGCAGGACGTCCTCAGATGCCGGTCCGGGTGAGCTATTGTCGAGTCATCGACTAGACATTCATTCGGCGTGTGAGGCAACCCAATCGCGTCGGTGGGCGTCACTCTGGGTAGCCGAACGGGAACGACGGGGGACAGGTGCACCACTTCAGGAGGGTCTGGGCAGGCGTGTGCCTGCTCGCGCTGGTGGCGTGCGGCGCGCCCGGGACGACGACCACGACCGACGAGCGGCCGCCGCCGCGCCCCAGCAGCACGCCGCGGCCGGTGGGTGAGCTGGCGCCGGCCGCCCGGGCGGGCCAGCCCAACATCGTCGTGGTGATGCTCGACGACTTCTCGGCCGACCTGGTCCAGACGATGCGCTCGGCCCAGCAGATGCGCCGCACCGGCGCGAGCTACCCGTACACCTTCGTCACCGACTCGCTGTGCTGCGTGTCGCGCTCGAGCTTCTTCACCGGGCAGTACCCCCACCAGACCGGCGTACGCACCAACACCTCCCACGACGGCACCTCGATGCTGGGCGGCTGGCCGGCCTACGACACCCACGGCAACCCCGAGCGCGCGTTCAACCTGCGCCTGCAGGAGGCCGGCTACACGACGTCGTTCGTCGGCAAGTTCCTCAACGAGTACGAGTGGGTGCCCGGCCGGGCGCTGCCGCCGGTGGTGCCGGGCTGGTCGACCTTCAACGCCGTCTTCGGCTCCGCCTACGACGGGTGGGACTTCGCCAGCACGTCGGTCGTCGACCAGCGCATGCGCGTCACGCAGCACCCCGCCCCGCCGACGTCCGCGTCCGACGCGGCCAAGGACCGGGCCTACGCCGGCACCGTCATCGGCGACCTGGCGATGGACGCCGTGCGTCGCGGCGAGCGGGGCGACGCGCCGTACTTCCTCGAGGTCGCGGTCTACGCCCCGCACAACCGCACCCAGCCGCAGGGCTACTACCCCGGCGACCCGCTCTTCCCGCCGATGTTCCGCGACCGCACCGGCGAGCGGTCGTGCGGACGGGTCGCCTGCAGCAAGCTGACCGTCGAGGACCTGCCCGGCTTCGGCGACCCGGCGCGCGACAACCGGCCGCGCGCCGCCGACGGCTCGAAGGCGCGTGCGTGGAACACGGTCCCGACGCTGTCCCGGGCCGTGGCCGAGCGCGACCTGCGCGACCGCGCGCGGATGGCGCAGTCGGCCGACCGGCTGGTGCGCCGCATCCTGCGCACGGTCGGCCCCGACACCTACGTCGTGCTGACCTCCGACAACGGCTTCCACCTCGGCCAGCTCGGGCTCGGCCGCGGCAAGGGCACGCCCTACGACACCGACGTACGCGTCCCGCTGCTGGTCACGGGGCCGGGCGTGGTGCCCGGCAAGCGGCGCGAGGTCACCAGCAACATCGACCTCGCCCCGACCTTCGAGGAGCTCGCCGGGCTGACGCCTCCGGCCTACCGCAGCGGCCTCTCGCTCGTGCCGACGCTCACCCAGCCCCGGCTGGTGCGCCAGTCCTACGCCTTCCTCGAGCACACCCAGCAGACCCTCGGCGGGCACGACCCCGACGCCGCGTTCACCGGCGCCGAGCTCGACCGGATCCCGTCCTTCACGGCCGTCCGCAGCCGCACCGCGCTGCTGGCGCGCTTCGACCTCGACCCGCGACGTACCCGCACGGAGTGGGGCTACGAGTTCTACGACTACCGCCGTGACCCCTTCGAGCGGCGCAACACCTTCACGGCGCGGCGCAGCCAGGCGCAGGTGGCGACGCTGATGGCCAAGCTCGCCGCGTTCGACAGCTGCACCGAGCGCGGCGACCAGCCGCTCACCGACGGGTGCCGGGTGGTGCGCCAGTAGCACTAACCTCGCAGCGTGCAGCCGGACGTGATCGTGGTCGACCACCACGACTCCTACACGTGGAACCTGGTGCACCTCGTGGCGGGCGTGACCGGCCGGCTGCCCCGGGTCGTGCAGCACGACGAGGTCACCGCCGACGAGGTGCTGGCCCACTCCCACGTCGTCCTCTCGCCCGGCCCCGGCCACCCTGCGTCGGTCGCCGACTTCGCGGTCGGGCGCGACGTCCTCCTTGCGGGGACCCGCCCCGTGCTGGGCGTGTGCCTGGGGATGCAGGGCCTGGTGACGGCCTACGGCGGCACGGTCGCGCGGGTGCGACCCGCCCACGGCGAGGTCGCGGCGATCACCCACGACGGCGCCGGCGTGCTGGCAGGGCTGCCCCAGGGCTTCGCCGCGGTCCGCTACCACTCGCTGGCGGCGGTCGAGCTGCCCGACTGCCTGGTCGCCACCGCCTGGAGCGAGGACGGCGTCGTGATGGGCGTACGCCACCGCGAGCTGGCGCTGGAGGGCGTGCAGTTCCATCCCGAGTCGGTGCTGTCGGCGCACGGGGACGCGATGGTGCGGAGGTTCCTCGCCGATGCCTGACCCGGTCTCCTTCTTCGCCGACGTCGCCGCCGCGCACCGGCGCTGCTTCTGGCTCGACGGCGGCGGGGCCCGCGAGTGGTCGGGCCGCCGCTCGATCATCGGGTGGCTCGACGACGACGACGTCTCGCTCTCCTTCTCCGCGGCCCGACGCGAGGTGCGCCGCCACGTCGGCGGCGACTCCGAGGTCGTCGGCGACGACGTCTTCGCCGTGCTCGAGGCGGAGGTGGCGGCGGGGGAGCAGTGGTTCGGCTACCTCGGCCACGCCGCGCGCACCGACCTCCCCGCCACGCCCGACCCCCGCCTCCCCGACGCCGTCTGGATGCGCCCGCGGGGGGTGCGGGTCTTCGAGCACGACCCCACCTCGGTGGTCGAGGTGCGAGCGGAGCGAGCCTCGAGGCCACTGGAGTCGGAGGTTTCGAGGCTCGTCGCTGGCGCTCCTCGCGCCTCAACCACCGGGGCGGGTGTGACCGACTCGTACGCCGCGGCGTTCGCGCGCGTCCAGGAGCACCTGCACGCCGGCAACTCCTACGAGGTCAACCTGACCCACCGGGTCAGCATCGACGAGGACCTCGACCCGGTGTCGGCCTACCTCCGGCTCCGCGCGCTCAACCCCGCGCCGTACGCCGGCTTCCTCCAGCACGACGTCGACGGGGCACGGGCCTGGCTGCTGTCGAGCTCGCCGGAGCGCTACGCCCTGGTCACCCCCGGCCGGCACCTCGAGACCAAGCCGATCAAGGGCACGACCCCGCGCGGGACGACGCCCGAGGACGACGAGGCGCAGCGCCAGCGGCTCGCGACCGACCCCAAGACGCGCGCCGAGAACCTGATGATCGTCGACCTGCTGCGCAACGACCTGTCGCTCGTCTGCGAGGTCGGCTCGGTCGAGGTGCCGGCGCTGATGGAGGTCGAGTCCTACGAGTCGGTGCACCAGCTCGTCTCGACCGTGCGGGGGCGCCTGCGCGACGACGTCTCGACCGTCGCGGCGCTGCGTGCGCTCTTCCCGGCGGGCTCGATGACCGGGGCGCCCAAACGGCGCACGATGGAGGTCATCGAGGAGGTCGAGTCGACGCCGCGCGGGGTCTACGCCGGCGCCTTCGGGTGGATCAGCGGCGACGGTCCCGCCGACCTCGGCGTGGTGATCCGCTCCCTGGTGACCGACGGGAGCGGGACCTGGACGCTCGGCACCGGCGGCGGGATCACGGTGCGCTCCGACGTCGCGGAGGAGTGGGCCGAGGCGGGGTGGAAGGCCGAGCGGCTGCTGCGCGTCTTCGGCTAGACCGGCGTGGTGGCGGCGGCGTCGACGCCCGGCAGCCAGAGCGCGAAGCGCGCACCGCCACCCGGCGCCCCGGTGACGTCGACCCGGCCGCCGTGCCGGTCGACGACCTGGCGCACGATCGCGAGCCCGAGCCCCGACCCGGGCATGGCGCGCGACTCCTCCGCCCGGTAGAAGCGCTCGAAGACGTGCGGGCGGTCGGCCTCGGCGACGCCCTGGCCCTGGTCGTCGACGGTCAGCACGCCGTCGCCGAGCCGGACCGTCACGGTGCCCTCGGTCGGGCTCCACTTCGCGGCGTTGTCGAGCAGGTTGGTCACCGCACGCTCGAGGCTGCTGGCGTCGCCGACCACGCGCCACGGTGCGAGCTCGACGTCGAAGGCGATGCCCTGGGCGCGACGGCGTACGCGGGTCACCGCGCGCTCGACGACCGCGGCGAGGTCGACCTCCGCGACGGTGCGCGTCATCGGCTCGTCGCGGGCCAGCTCGACGAGGTCGCCGACCAGCGCGCTCAGCTCCTCGATCTGGCCGCGGACGTCGTCGAGCAGCTCCAGGCGTGCCTGGGCCGGCAGAGCCGTGTTGCCCTCGGCCTGCCGCAGCAGGTCGAGGTTGGTCCGCAGCGAGGTGAGCGGCGTGCGCAGCTCGTGGCTGGCGTCCGCGACGAGGCGGCGCTGGCGGTCGCGGGACGCGGCGAGCGCCAGCAGCATCTGGTTGAACGCGGTCGCGAGCCGCGCGACCTCGTCGTCGCCCTCGACCCGCAGCGGCCGGAGGTCCTCGGTGACCGCGATCCGCTCGACGACCGACGTCAGCCGCCGCACGGGTCGGAGGCCGTTGCGGGCCACGAGCCAGCCCGCCAGCAGCGCGGCGAGCACGCCGAGCGCACCGAAGACGAAGAGCACCCCGCTGAGCTTCTCCAGCGTGCGGTCGTTGGCGGCGAGCGGCTGGGCGAGGATCAGCGCCTCGCCGCGACCCGCCTGCACGGTCGCCACGCGGTAGCGCTCGCCCTCCTCGGTCACCAGCGTGCGCACCGCCGAGGAACGCTGCCCGGTCATCACGTCGTACTCGGGCTGGCCGAGCGTGAAGTGCGGGATGTCCGCCCCGGCGACACCGTCGGCGGTGATGAAGATGACCCGGACGTCGGCGGCGCCGAGCATCCAGGGCGGGAAGCCCTTCACGGTGAGCAGGGACAGCGTCGTGTTGGCGGTCGCCTTGTGCGCGCGGTCGAGCAGCGACTGGTCCAGCGAGCTCATCAGCTGCTGGCGCATCACCATGAACGCCGTGAGCGCCATGGCCGCGATCGAGACACCGAGGACCATCGTGGTCAGCACCGCGACGCGGGAGGCCAGCGAGCGCCGGTAGTGCCAACGCCCGTCGGGCCAGGCCGTGCCGGACCTCACGACGCCGGCCTCATGCTTCCTTCAGGACGTAGCCCACGCCGCGCACGGTCTGGATCAGCCGCGGCTCGCCCTCGGCCTCGGTCTTGCGGCGGAGGTAGCCGACGTAGACCTCGAGGGAGTTGGCCGAGGTCGGGAAGTCGTAGCCCCAGACCTCCTCGAGGATGAACGAGCGGTCCAGCACCCGGCGGGGCCGGCGCAGGAACATCTCCAGCAGGGTGAACTCGGTGCGGGTCAGCTCGATCGGCCGGCCGCCGCGGGTGACGTCGCGGCTCGCGACGTCCATGGTGAGGTCGGCGAAGGCCAGCACCTCGCCCTCCCCGCCGTCGTCGGGGACGACGCGGCGCAGCAGCGCGCGGATCCGGGCGAGCAGCTCCTCGAGCGCGAACGGCTTGGTGAGGTAGTCGTCGGCGCCGGCGTCGAGGCCCTCGACCCGGTCGCCGACCGCGTCGCGGGCGGTGAGCACGAGCACCGGCACGTCGTTGCCCGCCGCGCGCAGGGCGCGGGTCGTCTCGATGCCGTCGAGGCGCGGCATCATCACGTCGATCACCACGACGTCGGGGTGCTGGGCCCCGACCGCGACCAGCCCTTCGGCGCCGTCGGCCGCGAGCACCACCTCGTAGCCGTTGAACTCCAGGGAGCGCCGCAGCGAGTCACGCACGGCGCGGTCGTCGTCGACGACCAGCACGCGGGGCTTGGAGTCGGTCACGCGCCAAGGATGCCACCGGGGCCTGAGCGGAGGCTGAACGCTTCGTTGGTCGAGGAAGGACGACGTCCTGTCACGAGACCTCCTCGACCAGCGACCGCCTAGGCGTAGCGGGCGGCGATCGTGCCGGCGCGGGCGCCGTAGCCGCCGCCGAACATGCAGGCGTGGACCAGCAGCGGGAAGAGCTGGTGCACCCCGAGCCGGTCCTCCCAGCCGTCGGCCAGCGGGCTCGCCTCGTCGTAGGCCGCCATCACCCGCTGCAGGTGGGTGAGCCCGAAGAGGTGCAGCATCGCGAGGTCGACCTCGCGGTGGCCGCCGTAGGCGGCCGGGTCGATGACGTGGATCGCGAGGTCCTGGCCCCAGAGGCAGTTGCCGTTCCAGAGGTCGCCGTGCAGCCGGGCGGGCTGCTCCTCGGGGAGCAGGTCGGTGAGCCGGCCGACGACGGCCTCGACGGAGGCGGCGTCGGTCTCGGAGATCGCGCCGCGGTCGCGGGCGAGCTTGAGGTAGGGCAGGAGCCGGCGGACGGCGTAGAACTCCGGCCACGAGCTCGTCGTGCGGTTGGGCAGCGGCAGCCGGCCGATGTAGCCGTCGTGGTCCAGGCCCCACCCGTCGGCGCCGGCGGCGTGGGTGGCGGCGAGCTGCTGGCCGAAGGTGGCGGCCGCCTCGACCGGGGTCTTCGGGCTCTGCTCGACCCACGCCAGGATCACGCAGTCGTCCGCCGCGGCGAGCACCTCCGGCAGCGGCACCCCGCCGTCGACCTCGGAGAGCCAGCGCAGCCCGGCGGCCTCGGCCTCGAAGAAGCCGTCGGGGGCGTGCGGCAGCGTCTTCATCAGCGCGGTCTGGCCGCTGGAGAGCCGGAGCCGGGTCGCGGTCGCGACGTCGCCGCCGGCGACCGGGGCGGTCGCGACGACGGACGCGCCGAGGAGCTCCTCGGCGCGGCGGGCCACCAGCGGCTGGCGTGGCATCAGGCAGGGTCCTCGAGCGCGGCGGCCAGCTCGGCCGTCACCGCGTCGCTCGTGCGCTCGACCATCGCCAGCACCTCCTCGAACCCGTCGTCACCACCGTAGTACGGGTCCGGTACCTCGCTCCCGGGATCGACCGGATCGAGGTCGCGGAACAGCCCGACCCGCTCGGTGCGGCCGCCGACGTCGTCGAGGTTGGTGGCGTCCATCACCAGCACCACGTCGTACGCCTCGGGCCAGGTGCGGTCGTACTGCCGGGCGCGGTGGCGGCTGGGGTCGTAGCCGGCTGCGGACAGGGTCGCGGCGGCGCGCCGGTCCATCGGGTCGCCGACGTGCCAGCCGCCGGTGCCGGCGGAGACGACCTCGACGCGGTCGTCGAGCCCGGCGTCGGCCAGCCGGCTCTCCAGGACCACGTGGGCCATCGGGGAGCGGCAGATGTTGCCGAGGCAGACGAGGGCGACCCGGTAGTGGCCGGGCGTGCGGGGAGCGGGCAGGCGGGAGGTCGCCACGGGGTCAGTCCCCGGCGGGCAGCGCCGTCCGGACGCCCCAGCCGACGACGGTGATGACCAGCGAGCCGGCCAGCGCGTTCCAGAAGCCGTCGACGGTGAAGCCGACCCCGAAGGCGTCGGCCAGCCGCGCGGTGAGCAGCAGCATCAGCGCGTTGATGACGAGCAGCAGGAAGCCGAGCGTGAGGATGATGAACGGCAGCGAGAGCACCTTGACCACCGGCTCGATGAAGGTCGACACCAGCCCGAGGATCAGCGCGACCACGAGCACCGGCACGATCTTGTCCTGCAGCTCGGCCTGCCCGTTCCTCGCCCCCTCGAACGAGATCCCGTCGAGCAGCCAGGCGGCCACGGCCAGCCCGGCGGCGTAGGTCAGCAACCAGGTCACGAAGCGCATGGCTCGACCCTAGCGGCCGCTACCCTCGCGGGCGTGGTGACGATCGGCGGGACGGGCGTGATGGTGCTGGGCGGGCTGGTCGCCGCCGTGGTCGCCGGCCTGGTCGCCCTCGCGCTGCGTCGCTTCGTCGGCACGCCGACGGCGGTGGCGACCGGCGGGCTGCTGTGGTCGCTGGTCGCGATCGCGCTGGTCACGCTCGTGCCGACGCGCCCCGACACCGGCTTCGTGCCCGCCGAGACCCGCAGCGACACCTGCTCGTGGGACTACGGCGGGCCCTCCGGCACCACCTTCGAGGTGCTCGGACTCGACCAGCGCACCCTCAACGTCCTGCTCTTCGTCCCTGCCGGGCTGTTCCTGGTGCTCACGGTCGGTCGCTGGTGGGCCGGGGTGGTGCTCGCGCCGCTCGGTCTCGCGCTCCTCGCGGCCTACAGCCTCGGCATCGAGTTCGTGCAGCTCCAGCTCGCCCGCCTCGACCGGGCCTGCGACGTCACCGACATGGTCGACAACGTGCTCGGTGCGGGGATCGGCTTCCTCCTCGGCCTGCTCCTGCTGCCCCTCGTGCGGCCGTGGCGGGGCCGCGGCTCGGCGCGGGAGCCGGTCGCTCACTAGGGTGCGAGGCATGTCCTCGTCGTCGCCCACCACGCCCCAGCCCCGGCCCAACGTGCTCGCCATCCCTGCGTACGTCGCCGGCAAGCCGCCCGTCGCCCAGCCCGGGCTGACGTCCTACAAGCTGTCGTCGAACGAGAACCCGTACCCGCCGCTGCCCGGCGTGCTCGAGGCGGCGACCGAGGCGGCGGCGCAGATGAACCGCTACCCCGACATGGGCAGCACCGCGCTCTACGCCGCGCTCGCCGAGGCGATGGGCGTGCCGGCCGAGGACCTCGCCGCGGCCACCGGCTCGGTCGGGCTGATCTACCAGCTGGTCAACGCCTTCTGCGAGCCCGGCGACGAGGTCGTCTACGCGTGGCGGTCCTTCGAGGCGTACCCGATCGCGGTCACCGCCGGCGGCGCCACCAGCGTGCAGGTGCCGGTGACCGCGGACGGGCGCCACGACCTCGACGCGATGGCGGCCGCTGTCACCGACCGCACCAAGGTCGTCATCGTCTGCACGCCCAACAACCCGACCGGTCCGGCGGTGACGCAGGCCGAGCTCGACGCGTTCATCGCGAAGGTCCCGACCCACGTGGTGGTCGTGGTCGACGAGGCCTACCTCGAGTTCGTCCGGATGGACGACGCGATCGACGGCGTCGCCACCTACCGGCGCCACGACAACGTCGTGCTGACCCGCACCTTCTCCAAGGCGTACGGCCTGGCCGGCTTCCGGGTCGGCTATGCCGTCGCCCCGGCCCCGCTGGCCGCCGCCCTGCGCGCCGTGTCGCTGCCCTTCGGCGTCAGCCACGTCGCGCAGGCCGCCGCGATCGCCTCGCTCGCCGCGTCCGACGAGCTGATGGCGCGCGTCGACGACCTCGTCGCGCGCCGCGCCGACCTGCTTGCGCGGCTGCACGAGGTGGGCTGGGACCTGCCGGACGCGCAGGGCAACTTCGTGTGGTTCCCGCTCGGCGACCGCGCCCTCGACTTCGCCGCCGCCTGCGGCGAGGTCGGCATCTCGGTGCGGCCCTTCGCCGGCGACGGCGTCCGGGTCAGCATCGGCGAGTCCGAGGCGTTCGACCGCGTGGTCGAGGTGGCCGCCCGCTTCGCGCCTCGCTGAGCCGGGGGCGGGGGGCTGCCTCTTCAGCGATCCCCGGTCAGCCGGGGATCGCTGAACATGTCAGGCCGTGCACGCCCTGACATGTTCAGCGAGAGCCTGACAAGTCCGGGGCGGACGCCGCCTCCGGCACTGCCGGCGGCCGGTCCATCGCCCGGAAGCTCGGCACCCGCGCCGGCGCCATCGTGGTGACGAGGTAGACCGCGCCGGCGACCAGCAGCGCCGGCGAGAGCCCGAGACCGGCGACGGCGAGGCCGCCGAGGATCCCGCCGAGGGGCATCAGCGACCAGCAGATCGCGGTGTTGAGCGAGGACACCCGGCCCATCAACGGAGCCGGGATCCGCTCGAGGATGACCGCCCCGAGGATCGGGTTGAGGAAGCCGGAGGCGACACCCGCGACGGCGATCACCACGAACACCGCCCACACCGGCGAGTCCAGGGCCATCACCACGAAGCGCGGGGCCCCGGCGACGAGGAAGGCGAGGACGTACGTCCGGAAGCGCGGGAGGGTCTCGCCCCACCGGGCCGCGACCAGCGCGCCGAGGACCGACGCCCCGCTCATCACGGCGAAGAGCGTGCCGAGCACCGCGACCCCCGCGCCCGAGTCCTTCGCCCACACGGGCGCGAGCACCGCGCTCCACGCCTGGTCGACGAGGTTGGTCACCGCCACCATCACGCACACCGCGACCAGCACCGGCTCGGTGCGCAGGAAGTCCCAGCCCTGCCGCAGCTCGGTGGCGTACGACGTGGCGTCGGTGCCCTCCTCCGGCGGCACCGGCCGGCCCAGGCCCGTGGTGGCGACGGCGAAGACCACGAACGAGACGAGGAACGTCGCGGCGTCGACGTAGAGCGCGTTGGCGGCCCCGATCGAGGCGACCAGCAGTCCGGCCAGTGCGGCCCCGGCCATCGACGACGTCCGCTCGACGGCCGAGGCGAGGCCGGTCACCCGCTCCAGCGACCAGCCGCCGACGCGGGCGATCTCCGGGCTCATCGCGGACTTGCCGGCGTCGCCCGGACCGCGGAGCGCGCCCGCGAGCGCGACCAGGACGAGCAGGACGGGGAAGGACAGCAGGCCGAGGTGGTGAAGCAGCGGGATCGCGGCCACCACGATGCTCGAGAGCAGGTCGCACGTGAGCGTCACCCGGCGCGGGCCCACCCGGTCGAGCAGCGGCCCGCCGAGCGCCTTCAGCACGACCAGCGGCGCGATCTCGGCCGCCGCGACGAGGCCGGTCTGGGCCGCCGACCCCGTCGTCGACAGCACGAACCACGGGATCGCGATCATCGAGACCCGCGTCCCGACGAACGACATGCCCTCCGCCACCAGCGCGCCGACGAGCGGCGCGCGGCGGGTGGCCACGCCCTCCATCACGCGTCCCGCTGCTGGCCGGGGCGCAGGAACGCGTTGATGTTGACCGAGAACGGGGCGGCGTCCTCGTCGTCGGACGACGGGGTCTGCTCCACGATCCTCGCGAGCTCCTGCACCAGGGCGTGGGCCTGCGACGGCGTCAGGCGCAGCTCCCAGTCGCTCAGGGTCCCGGCGGAGCGCCACTCCGTGGGCAGGAACGGCAGCTCGGCCACCGCGGCGCGCAGCCGGTCGGCGTAGAGCTGCGCCACGGTCGCGAGGTAGGCCTCGACGTCCTCGCCCCCGACGTCGTCGCCGCGCAGGTCGGTGCGGGTCGACTCGTGCGCCGCGCGCCACCAGCGGTCGCGCGCGTTGCCACGCTCGGTGTCCTCCTCGATGAAGCCGTGCTGGGCGAGCTGGCGCAGGTGGTACGACGTCGCGCCGGTGTTGAGGTCGAGCCGCTGCGCGAGCGTGGTGGCGGTCGCCGGCCCCTCGGTGCGCAGGATGCCGAGCATCCGCAGCCGGACCGGGTGGCTCAGCGCGCGGAGCCCCGCGACGTCGGGGGTGATGGAGGAGGCCATGACGGCAGCGTAGGACTGCAAAGAATCATTTGCAAACACTTCTTTGCGGATTGTGCGGTAGTCCAGTGGCCAGATGTCGCGAAGTCGGCCCGCGGGCAGCACCTCGCCACTGGACTACCCCCGGGCGGGGGTGGTGCCCGCGGCTATCGTTGAAGCGTGAACGACACCGCGACCTACACGAAGAAGGGCGAGCCCTTCGAGCGCGACATGTCCTACCTCCCGGACCGGATCCTGGCCGGCGAGCGCTCGGCCGACCCGCTGGACGAGCAGTTCCCCAGCGGCTCCAAGGACAGCCCGCGCGACGTGCCGGTGTGGGCCGCCGAGCCGGGCCGCTACCGCCTCGTGGCCGCCCGCGCCTGCCCGTGGGCGCACCGCTCGATCATCGTGCGCACCCTCCTCGGCCTCGAGGACGTGATCTCGTGGGGCGCGCCCGGACCGACCCACGACGCCCGCAGCTGGACCTTCGACCTCGACCCGGACGGCAAGGACCCCGTCCTGGGCATCGAGCGGCTCCAGGAGGCGTACTTCGCCCGCCAGCCCGACTACCCGCGCGGCATCACGGTCCCGGCGATCGTCGAGGTGGAGTCGGGCAAGGTCGTCACCAACGACTTCCCGCAGATCACCCACGACCTGTCCTTCGAGTGGCGCGAGCACCAGCGGCCCGACGCGCCCGACCTGTGGCCCGCCGACCTCCGCGAGGAGATGGAGGAGGTCATGAAGCGGATCTTCACCGAGATCAACAACGGCGTCTACCGCTGCGGCTTCGCCGGCTCGCAGGAGGCCTACGAGGACGCGTACGCCCGGCTGTGGACCGCGATGGACTGGGTCGAGGAGCGCCTCGCCGACCGCCGCTACCTGATGGGCGACGCGATCACCGAGGCCGACGTCCGCCTGTTCACGACGCTGGTCCGCTTCGACGCGGTCTACCACGGTCACTTCAAGTGCAACCGCAACAAGCTGACCGAGATGCCGAACCTCTGGGGCTACGCGCGCGACCTCTTCCAGACCCCCGGCTTCGCCGACGAGGTCGACTTCGACCAGATCAAGCGGCACTACTACGTCGTGCACACCGACATCAACCCGACGCAGGTCGTCCCTGTCGGCCCGGATCCGGCGGTCTGGCTGACGCCGCACGGGCGGGGTTGAGCGGAGACGTCTCCGCTCAACCACCGTCGTTGACGCTGGACGCACGTTATTGCGTGCGTCGAGCGTAGGTAGCTGCGCTCGAGTCAGCCCGGCGGCGGCGTCCAGGCCGGCCCCTGGGTGAACCGGGCGACCACCGGTCCGTCGCGGGTCCAGCGCAGCCGGGCGAGGTAGAGGACCCGGCGCCCGCGCAGCAGCGGGTCGTCGTGGGAGGAGTACGTCGTCTCGCACGGGCCGTTGACGTCGTCGCAGACCCACCCGTGGACGAACAGCCGCCCCGCCGCGTCGTCGGAGCTGTCGGCGCCGCCCGGTCCGCAGATCCCGGAGCCCTCGTGGTCGAGCAGCACGTGCTCGGCCGCGCGCTCCCAGCCCTTGCGGACCGACGCCGAGGCGCGCCACACCGTGCGGTAGCCGCAGCGGCCGAAGTCGCCGCGGCTCATCAGCAGGTGGTGGGTGCCGCGGGCGTCGACCATCTCCGGGTTCTCCAGGACCCCCGGGTCGCGCAGGATCTCGCGGCTCGGCCCGGCGGCGCGCAGCCCGCTGCGGGTCAGCCGCACCATGCGGATCGACGACGGCGTTCCCTGCGTCCGGTAGAGCAGGAACCGGCGCCCGTCCGGCGCGACGTACGACGAGGGGTCGATGACGCCGCGCCGGGGCAGTCCGCCGGCCCGCTCGAGGTCGTCGCTCGCCGGGACCGGCGCCGCGCCGGAGGGACAGGCGAGCGGCTGGGAGTGCAGCGGCGTGAACGCGGTCGCGAGGTCGGGCGACGTGGCCACGCCGATGCAGCGGTCGTCGGTGCGCGGCAGGCCGCTCACCGGGACCGAGTAGTAGGCCAGCCACGAGCCGTCGTCGGCGCGGACCAGCTCGGGCGCCCAGACGTCGCCGTTGCGCGCCCACGCCGGTCGCGCGTCGAGCAGCGGGGCGCCGGGGACCCACCCGGCCGACGCCCGCACGCTGCTGCTGGTCGCGCCGCGCCACCCGGTGCCGGCGGCGAACCAGCGGGTCCCGTCGTGGACGACCGACGGGTCGGCCAGCGGCTGCTCCCAGAACAGCGGGCGCGGCGGGAGGGTGTCCGGCGCAGCGGCCGCGAGGCCGGCGAGCGGCGCGAGGCCTGCGGCGAGCAGGACGCCGGCGAGGCGGCGTACGCTCCGACGCACCGTCGTGGATCGCACGTCTCGCACCCCCTTCCGTCCCCGGCCCCCGCGCGGACGACGGCAAGGCTACGGCGCCCGACCGACGGGGGACCGGATTGGTGCTGGCAGGCGGCGCCGGATACGTTGTGCCCACCATGTGGTCGGGGTCACACACGCCGATGACCACGCTGTAGAGCCGTCGGCGTCCGGCGATCCCGCGACTGCCGCTAGCTGTAGAAGGAGAGTGCGTTGTCCGACCCTGCCTCCCCCGGAGTGACACCTTCGGCCCCGACCTCGCGGAGGTCTTCGGACCCTCGCAGTCCGACGGCGGCCCCGACCTCGTCCAGCTGCTGACGCCCGAGGGTGAGCGCGTCCACCACCCCGAGTTCGACCACGACTTCTCCGCCGAGGAGCTGCGCGGCCTCTACCGCGACATGGTGCTGACCCGGCGCATCGACGTCGAGGCCACCGCGCTCCAGCGCCACGGCGAGCTCGGCATCTGGGCCCAGCTGCTCGGCCAGGAGGCCGCCCAGATCGGCGCCGGCCGCGCGCTGCGCCCGCAGGACTACGTCTTCCCGACCTACCGCGAGCACGGCGTGGCCTACTGCAAGGGCGTCGACCCGCTGCGGCTGCTCGGCCTGTTCCGCGGCGTCGACCAGGGCGGCTGGGACCCCAACGAGAACAACTTCGGGCTCTACACGATCGTCATCGGCGCGCAGACCCTCCACGCCACCGGCTACGCGATGGGCATGCAGCGCGACGGCGTCGTCGGCACCGGCGACCCCGAGCGCGACGCGGCCGTGATCGCCCACTTCGGCGACGGCGCGTCCTCGCAGGGCGACGTCAACGAGGCCTTCATCTTCGCCGCCTCCTACAACGCCCCGGTCGTGTTCTTCTGCCAGAACAACCAGTGGGCCATCTCCGAGCCGATCGAGCGCCAGACCCGCATCCCGCTCTACCAGCGCGCGCTCGGCTTCGGCTTCCCGGGCATCCGCGTCGACGGCAACGACGTGCTCGCGACGTACGCCGTCACCAAGGCCGCGCTCCAGCGCGCCCGCGAGGGCAACGGACCGTCGTTCGTCGAGGCGTACACCTACCGCATGGGTGCGCACACCACGACCGACGACCCGACCCGCTACCGCCTCAACGACGAGCTCGAGCACTGGAAGCTCAAGGACCCGATCGAGCGGCTCAAGGTCTACCTGCGCCGCAACGGCCTGGTCGACCAGGAGTTCTTCGACGACCTCGACGCCGAGGCCAAGGAGATGGGCCACCACCTCCGCGAGGGCTGCAAGGCGCTGCCCGACCCGAAGCCGCTCGACCAGTTCGGCTACGTCTTCAGCGAGATGACCGACGAGATCGCCGCCCAGCGCGACGAGTTCGCGGCCTACCTCGCGTCCTTCGAGGGGAGCCACTGATCATGAGCAACCAGAAGATCACTCTCGCCAAGGGCCTCAACATGGGCCTGCGCAAGGCCATGGAGGCCGACGACAAGGTCCTGCTGATGGGCGAGGACGTCGGCAAGCTCGGCGGCGTCTTCCGCATCACCGACGGCCTGCAGAAGGACTTCGGCGAGGACCGCGTCATCGACTCGCCGCTCGCGGAGTCCGGCATCGTCGGCACCGCGGTCGGCATGGCGCTGCGCGGCTACCGTCCCGTCATCGAGATCCAGTTCGACGGCTTCGTCTACCCCGCCTACGACCAGATCGTGTGCCAGGTCGCGAAGTACACCTACCGCTCGCAGGGCAAGGTGAAGATGCCGATCGTCATCCGCATCCCCTTCGGCGGTGGCATCGGTGCGGTCGAGCACCACTCGGAGAGCCCCGAGGCGCAGTTCGCGCACACGCCCGGCCTTAAGGTCGTGGCCTGCTCCAACCCGGTCGACGGCTACTGGATGATCCAGCAGGCCATCGCCCACGACGACCCGGTCATCTTCCTCGAGCCCAAGCGGCAGTACCACGCCGACAAGGCCGAGCTCGACGAGTCGGCCACGCCCGAGCCGCTGTTCACCTCGCGTGTCGTGCGCGCCGGCACGGACGCCACCGTGCTGGCCTACGGCCCGACGGTGAAGACCGCGCTCAAGGCCGCCGAGGCCGCCGAGACCGAGGGCCGCAACCTCGAGGTCATCGACCTGCGGACGCTGTCCCCGCTCGACATGGCGCCGGTCCTGGAGTCCGTACGCCGCACCGGCCGCTGCGTGGTCACCCACGAGGCGCACGTCAACCTCGGCATGGGTGCCGAGCTGGCCGCGCGCGTCACCGAGGAGTGCTTCTACTCCCTCGAGGCCCCGGTCCTGCGCGTCGGCGCGTTCGACATGCCCTACCCGCCGTCGCGGATCGAGGAGGAGTACCTCCCCGACCTCGACCGGGTGCTGGACGCCGTCGACCGCACCTTCGCCTACTGACCACCCGCCGCTCGGTGGTTGAGGTGCGAGCGCAGCGAGCCTCGAAACCACTGGCTCCGAAAGGATCCTGATGTCTGAATTCCTCCTCCCCGACGTCGGGGAAGGCCTGACCGAGGCCGAGATCGTGGCCTGGAAGGTCAAGGTCGGCGACACCGTCGAGATCAACGACGTGATCGTCGAGATCGAGACCGCCAAGTCGCTCGTCGAGCTGCCCTCGCCGTTCGAGGGCACCGTCCTCGCGCTGCTGGTGCCCGAGGGCGAGACCGTCCCGGTCGGTACGCCGATCATCGCGATCGGCGCGCCCGGCGAGGAGCCCGCCCCCGCGGCGGCAGCCCCGGCCGCGGAGCAGACCGAGTCCGACCCCTACCTCGGCATGGCCCAGAAGGCCGGCGCCGCCGAGGCGGCCGCCGCCCAGGTCGACCCGGCCGACATCGACCTGTCCAACCCGGCCGCGTCCGGCTCGATGGAGGGCGCGTCCCTCGTCGGACGGATCAAGGCCGAGCGCGGCCCGATGCGCCGGGCCCGTCGCGGCTCCGCGTCGCCGAGCACCGACGCCGGTGCGCAGACCCAGATGCAGG
This sequence comes from Nocardioides palaemonis, assembly GCF_018275325.1. Taxonomy (NCBI): domain Bacteria; kingdom Bacillati; phylum Actinomycetota; class Actinomycetes; order Propionibacteriales; family Nocardioidaceae; genus Nocardioides; species Nocardioides palaemonis. The sequence goes on from NZ_JAGVQR010000001.1 coordinate 36,215, forward strand.
TCCAGGGCGCGTTCGCCCCGGGTGGTGCGCAGTCGGACGAGGTCATGCCCGCCGACGAGTCGCCCGTGCCCGCGACCGACCAGCGCGCGGGCCACGCCGCCCCGGCCGAGGCGCTCGTGCCGCCGGCCGCGCAGGAGCCCGGCGCCGTGCGCGCCCTGGCCAAGCCGCCGGTGCGCAAGCTCGCCAAGGACCTCGGGGTCGACCTCACCACGCTGACCGGCTCGGGTCCGTCGGGCTCGATCACCCGCGACGACGTGCACGGCGCCGCCAACGGCTCGGCGGCGCGTACGCCGGCGCCCTCGGCGGCCCCGGCCGCCGTGGCCCCGATCCCGGGCGAGCGGGAGACCCGCGAGCCGATCAAGGGCGTGCGCAAGATGATGGCGACGGCGATGAGCCAGTCGGCCTTCACCAGCCCGCACGTCACCGAGTGGATCACCGTCGACGTCACCGCCACCATGCAGCTCGTCGAGCGGCTCAAGGCGCGCCGCGACCTCAAGGACGTGCGGATCAGCCCGCTCCTCGTGCTGTCGCGCGCGGTGCTGATGGCGATGAAGCGCACGCCGGAGATCAACTCGTTCTGGGACGAGGCCGCGCAGGAGGTCGTCTACAAGCACTACGTCAACCTCGGCATCGCGGCCGCCACGCCGCGCGGCCTGGTGGTGCCCAACGTCAAGGACGCCGACGCGATGTCGATGGTCGAGCTGGCCGGTGCGCTCGGCGAGCTCACCGCCACCGCCCGCGACGGGAAGACGCAGCCGGCCGAGATGGCCGGCGGCACCTTCACGATCACCAACGTCGGCGTCTTCGGCGTCGACGCCGGCACGCCGATCATCAACCCGGGCGAGTCCGCGATCCTGTGCTTCGGCGCGATCAACAAGCGGCCCTGGGTCGACGAGGCCACCGGCGAGATCGTGGTCCGCGACGTCACGACGCTGGCGCTGTCGTTCGACCACCGCCACATCGACGGCGAGAAGGGCTCGCGCTTCCTCGCCGACGTCGCCGGGATCCTCCAGGACCCCGGCACCGCGCTGCTGTTCTGACCGACCTCCCCCGTTCCTCGCGCCAGATCACGTCGACCTCCCCCGTTCCTCGCACACACCGCGTGGAACGGGGGAGGTCAGTCGTTTCCAGCGCGAGGAAGGGGGGAGGTCAGCGCGCGTGCCAGGCGGCGAGCAGCTCCGCCTCGCGCTCGGGCAGGAGCGCGGTGACGGGATCGTCCAGGCAGTGCGCGGCGGTGTCCGCGACCGGTCGCAGGACCAGCCCCGCCGCCTCGGCCGGACCGGGGTCGTGGCGGAGCATGCCGTCGTACGCCGGTCGCGGCAGCCACAGCGGGAGCGACCCCGGGCCCATCCAGGGCGCGACGTCGTGCTCCTCCAGGAACTCCGCGTCGACCCAGGTGAGTCGCGGGTCGGCCGCGCCGACACCGGTGGCGACGCCCGCGAGCAGGTCGCCGAACGGCGTCGGACGCCCCACGGCGTCGAGGACCCCGGTCGTGCGCTGCTCGGCCAGGACCAGCAGCCAGTCCGCGAGGTCGCGCACGTCGATCACCTGCACGACGTCCTCCGGGCGCCCCGGCGCGAGCACCTCGCCGCCGCGGGCGAGCCGCTGCGGCCAGTACGCGAACCGGCCGGTCGGGTCGCCGGGGCCGACGATGAGCCCCGGGCGGGCCACGACCGACGACGCGGCCGTCGCGGTGACGACCTGCTCGCACGCCACCTTCATCCCGCCGTAGGCCTCGGGGTCGGTCGCGAGGTCGACGTCGTCGGTGATCGGCTCGAGGAGCGGCTCCATGGCGGCAGAGGAGTTGTCGGCGTAGACGCTGACGGTGGAGACGAACACCCAGTGCGCGTCGGCGGTGGCCGCGACCGCAGCCGCCACCTGCGACGGGAGGCGACCGACGTCGACCACGGCGTCCCAGGCGCCGTCGGCGACCTGCGGGGGCGGCGGCTCGGCACGGTCCCAGGGGAGGTGGTGCGCACCCTCGGGGACGGGTCCGGACGCACCGCGGCAGGCGCACGTGACGTCCCACCCCCGGGCGACCGCGCGGGCCGCGACCTCGCGGGACAGGAAACGGGTGCCGCCCAGGACCAGCAGTCTCATGGGCCCACTCCAGCGGGGCCGGGCGCCGGGGGCAAGGGCCGTTCGCTGTCGGCGCACGCCGCGGAGCGGACGGCCTCTTTGTCACCCCGCGGGGTGGGCTGAGAGGATGGGCCGGTCGGACCTCGGGAGCGAGAGGAGTGGGGCGGATGGCCCTCGACGCCACCACGGCCTCGTCCAGCGAGTCGACGACCGCCTCCGTGCTCGCCCGCGCCCAGCAGGTCGCCGACCAGCTGCAGAGCGAGGCGCGCGCCGAGGCCGAACGACTCACCGCCGACCTCGCGCGGCTGCGCGAGGAGGCCCGCAGCCTGATGGCCGAGGCCGAGCGCGACCGCGCCGAGGCCGCCCGCGCGCGCCGGCAGGCCGAGCAGGTGCTGGCCGGCGCCTCGGAGGAGGCGGCGACCATCGTCGTCGACGCCAACGAGCAGGCCGCGCTGCTGATGGGTGCCGCCGAGTCCGCCCGCGACGAGCAGGTCGCTCGGGCCCGTTCGGAGGCCGACGACCTGCGCGCGCGGGCCGAGGCCGACGCCGCGGCGCTGCGCTCGACCGCGCAGGAGCTCCACGACACGGCCGCCACCGCCCGCGGCGAGCTGCTCGACGCCGCTCGCACCGAGGCCGACGCCACGCTGACCGGTGCGCGCGAGACCGCGACCCGGCTCGTCGAGGAGGCCCGCGCCAGCAGCCAGCACCACCTCGACGCCGCCACCGCCGAGACGGAGTCGCTGCGGGCGAGCGCGTCGACCGAGTCGGCCCGGATGCGCGAGGAGGCCTCCCGGCACGCCGAGGACGTACGCCGCAGCGCGGGCGCCGAGGCCGACCGGCTCCGCGCCGAGGCCGAGGAGACGCTGTCGGCCGCGCGCGCCGAGAGCGAGGACCAGCTGCGCCGCGCGGCCGAGCAGACCGAGTGGGCGACCCGCACGGTCGAGTCGGTGCTCGCGGGAGCCGCGTCGGAGGCCGACGCCATCCACGCGGCCGCGCACCGGCAGGCGGCGGAGCACGTGCGCGACGTGCGCCGTCGGCTCGAGGACGTCATCGCCCGGCTCTCGGAGCGGATGGCCGCCGAGGTCGCCGCGTCCCGCGAGCGGGCCAGCGACATCACCCAGGTCGCCGCGCTCGCCGCCGGGGAGATGGAGAGCGAGGCGCGCGCCGTGCGCGAGCGGGCCGACGCCGAGGCCGCGCGCGTCGTCGCCGACGCCACCGACGAGGCCGAGCGGGCCGTCGAGCGCCTCGAGCGCCGCCGGGCCGAGGCCGAGTCGGGCGCCGCCAGCCTGCGGGCACTCGTGGCCGAGGAGGTCACCCGCACGCGGGCCGAGGCCGCCGAGGACCGGCGCCGGGCCCGCGAGGAGGCGCTCGCCGCCGTCGCCGAGGGCCGGGCGGAGTCCGACCGGCTGCGCGAGAGCGCGCGCCAGGCGCTCGAGCGGGCGCGCGCCGAGGTGGCGCAGCTGCAGCAGCGTCGCGACACCATCGCCGCCGAGCTCGGCCAGTGGTCGGGCGTGATCGAGGCCCTGTCCGTGCCCGAGACCGAGCCCGACCTCGAGCCCGGCGCCGCGCGCCCGCCGCTGCCGACCCGCGACCCCCAGTCCGCCACCCCCGACCCCCACCCCCCGCAGGAGACCCCCGATGCCTGACGAGATGTTCACGACCGTGCGGCGCGGCTACGACCCGGCCGAGGTCGAGCGCGCCGTCGAGGGCGCCCGCACCGAGGTCGCCGCGCTGCGCAGCCGCCTGGCCGAGGCCGAGGGCGCCGCCGAGCAGGCGCGTGCCGAGGCCACGGAGGCCCGCACCGGGCTCGACGAGGCCCGCTCCGAGGCGTCCGCCGCCCGCGAGGCGCTCGTGGCGCGCGAGGCGCAGCAGCCCGAGCAGCCGACCTACGCCCACCTCGGCGAGCGCGTCGGCCAGATCCTGTCCCTCGCCGAGGCCGAGGCCGCCGAGGTCCGCGACCGGGTCGTCGGCGAGGTCGAGGCGCTGCGCAAGGACGCCGAGGCCGAGGTGGCGGCGCTGCGCGCGGAGGCCGACAAGTACGCCGAGGAGACCCGCCGCGACGCCGACGCGGAGGCCGCCCGGCTGGTCGCCGACGCCCGGACCGCCGCCGAGTCCGAGCGCGACGCCGCGGAGCGTGACGCGTCCGCCCGTCGGGCCGAGGCGGAGGCGCTGCACGAGGACCAGCGGGCGAAGGCCGCGCAGGCCGCCGCCGACTTCGAGACCACCCTGGCCGAGCGTCGGCAGAAGGCGACCTCGGAGTTCCAGGCCCAGCAGGCCGCCACCCAGGCCGAGCTCGACGCGATGACCGCCCGCAACCGCGACGCCGAGGCCGCGATGGAGCGCAGCCGCGCCGAGGCGGAGGCCCGGATCGCCCGGATGCTGGCCGACGCCGAGGAGCGCTCGACCACCATGGTCGCCGAGGCCCGCGCCACCGCCGACCGGGTCCGCGCCGAGTCCGACCGGGAGCTCGCGGCCGCCGCCCAGCGCCGCGACAGCATCAACGCCCAGCTCTCCAACGTGCGCCAGATGCTCGCCACCCTCACCGGCACCGTCCCGGGAGTGGCGTTCTCCGATCCTGCTCCCGCGGTGGCCCCTGCGGCCGCGCCCGCCGGGGAGCCGGCGGCCGACGAGGCCGCGCCGGCCGAGGACGTACCGACCGAGTCGGCGGACGAGGCCGTCACCGAGGCCGAGGTCGTCGAGGCGCAGGAGGAGGCGGCCGCAGAGGCAGCCGAGCACGCGGGCGAGGAGATCCCCCAGGAGCGGTGAGCCACCCACATTCCGGCGCTACAGGATGTGGCTCACGCACCGCTCACGAGGACGACACGCGGACGCCACCAGGGAGCGGTGAGCCACCCACGCTCCGAAGCTCCGGAACGTGGCTCACGCACCGCCCCCGGGCCAGGGCGGCTCAGGCGTAGCGACGCGCCCGGCGCTCCGCAGTGCCCGGACCAGCGGCGAGCAGCGCGCTGAGCTCGTGCTCGAGGACGGCGGCGACCCGGCGGCAGAACTCCTCGGGCTCGTCGGCGGCGTCGGGCTTCTCGGCCACGATGCGGTCGACGACGCCGCGGCGGTAGAGGTCGAGGGCGCGGACCTGCTGGGCGCGGGCCATCTCGGCGGCGTGGTCGAGGTCGCGGTGCACGATCGCCGACGCCCCCTCGGGCGGCAGCGGGGACAGCCACGCGTGCTGGGCGGCGACCACCCGGTCGGCCGGGAGCAGGGCGAGGGCACCGCCCCCGTTGCCCTCGCCGAGCATCAGGCACAGCGTCGGGGCGTCGAGGGTGACCAGGTCGGCCAGCGACCGGGCGATCTCGCCGGCGAGCCCGCCGTTCTCCGCGTCGGCCGACAGCGCGGCGCCCTGGGTGTCGATCACCGTGACCAGCGGCAGCCCGAGCTCGGAGGCCAGGCGCATGCCGCGCCGGGCCTCGCGCAGCGCCTCCGGCCCCATCGGGTGGTCCGTGGTCTGGCCGCGGCGGTCCTGGCCGAGGAAGACGCACGGCGCCTCGCCGAAGCGGGCGAGCGCGATCAGCAGGCCGGGGTCCGACTCGCCCTGCCCGGTGCCGTTGAGCGGGACGACGTCGCGCGCGCCGTAGCGCAGCAGCCGCCGCACGCCCGGACGGTCGGGGCGCCGGGAGCGGGTCACGCAGTCCCAGGTGTCGACGTCCGGCACCGGCTCCTGCCCGGGGTCGGCGACCGGCGCGACGCCCTCGCGGGCGGCCATCAGGATGCTCAGGGCCCGGTCGAGGATCTCCGCGATCTCCTCGGGCGGCAGGACCGCGTCGATGATGCCGTGCGCGTAGAGGTTCTCCGAGGTCTGCACGCCCTCGGGGAACGCCTTGCCGTAGAGCGCCTCGTAGACCCGCGGACCGAGGAACCCGACCAGCGCCCCGGGCTCCGCGACGGTGACGTGTCCCAGGGAGCCCCAGGAGGCCATCACGCCGCCGGTCGTCGGGTGGCGCAGGTAGACGAGGTAGGGCAGCCCGGCGCTGCGGTGCGCCGCGACCGCCGCGGAGATCCGGACCATCTGGACGAACGCGGGCGTGCCCTCCTGCATCCGGGTGCCGCCACTGACCGGGGCCGCGACGAGCGGCAGCCCTTCGCGGGTGGCGCGCTCGATGCCCGCGACGATCCGGTCCGCCGCGGCCCGACCGATGGAGCCGGCGAGGAAGCCGAACTCGCCCACCAGCACGCCGATCCGCCGCCCGTGGAGCCGGCCCTCGCCGGTCAGCACCGACTCGTCGACGCCCGACCGCTCGGCCGCGGCCGCCAGCTCGGCGGCGTACGCCTCGTCGACGCCGTCGCGCGAGGGTGGCACGTCCCAGGAGGCCCAGGAGCCGGGGTCGAGCACCAGGTCGATGAGGTCGTGCGCGCTGAGGCGGGTCACCACGCGAAGGCTAGCCAAGGGCCGCGGACGACGCAGCCGATCGATCTCAGGCGTCGGGCACACCGCGCGCCGGTGTCGTGGTCCCGGTGATCCAGGCGTCGAAGAAGTCGGTCAGCTCGAGGCCGGTCTCGGACTCCCAGTGCTCGAAGACCTGCTCCCGGCCGACCGAGGTGCCGTCGTGGTCGGCCAGCCAGGACCGGGCGATCCGGAAGAACTCCTCGTCGCCGAGCGCGACCCGCAGCTCGTTCCACATGAGCGCGGGCGAGTAGTAGATGTTGGACCCGCCGAACTGCTCCGGGTCGTAGTCGCCGGGCGGCCCGTAGGTGTCGCGCAGCCCCTGGTCGGCGTTGCGCGCGGCGCCGAGCGTGTTGCGCAGCGGTGCGATGTCGTGGTCGTCCTCGTAGAGCCACTGCATCAGCATCGTCATGCCCTCGTTGAGCCAGACGTCGCGCCAGTCGTCGGGCGACACCTGGTCGCCGTACCACTGGTGGACCAGCTCGTGGGCGACCACCTGCGGCGACAGGACGTAGTCGTTGCTGCCGAGGGTCAGCATGGTCTGGGTCTCCATCGCGCTCTGCGAGTCGGTCACGACCATGCCGAGCGTGTCGAAGGGGTAGGGCCCCAGCCGCGCCTCGATCCAGTCGACGGTCGCGGCCGCGGTCCGGAGCTCGTCGAGGTGCTGCACCATCCCCCGCGGCGTCCAGTAGTCGACGCGCAGGCCGTCCTCGGTGGTGTTGCTGCGGTGGGCGTAGTCGCCGATGGCGAGGGTGACGAGGTACGACGACGCCGGCTCGGTGAGCTGCCACGACGTGGTGGTGGTGCCGTCCTCGGTGCCGAGTGCGGTGAGCCGGCCGTTGGAGATCCCGATCCACGGCGCCGGGACGTGGACGGTCACGTCGTAGAGCGCCTTGTCGGACGGCTGGTCGTTGACCGGGTACCAGGTGAACGCGCCGTAGGGCTCCTGCATCGTCCAGACCGCGCCGGAGTCGGTGACGGTGAACCCGGTGGTCGAGAAGTCGCCGCGCGTCGTCGGCGCCGGGGTCGGGCGAGGCGTGCCGACGTAGTCGAGGGAGAGCTCGTAGCGCCGGTCCGCACGCACCGCCGCCCGGACGACGAGGTCCTTGCCGCGACGGGCGAATCGCACCGGCTCGCCGTCGAGGCGGACGTCGCCGACGGTGAGCCCCTGGCCCAGGTCGAGCTGGAAGGCGCGGGCGCGGCGGGTGGCGCGGAAGGTGACGACGGCGTGGGCGTCGAGGCGGCGGTCGTCGGGGGACCAGGTGAGGTCGAGGTCGTAGAGCAGCGCGTCGACGCGCGGGTCGCCGACGTCGGGGTAGACGCTGTCCTCGCGCGGCGTGGACAGGGCCAGGTCGAGGTCCTGCTCGACCGGGTCGGAGACCGGCGCGGGCGAGGAGCCGAGGGAGCCCTCGTCGTCGGGCCGGGCGGTGCCGCCCGGGCGGAGGTCACCGGGGTCCGGCGCGGTCCCCGAGCAGCCGGACAGCAGCCCCGCGACCACCAGGCCGACCGCCGCTGCGGCCCGCCGGTGGTGGCGGGGCGGTCTCACCGCTCGCCCCGCAGCAGCGGCCGCGCGAGCTTGCGGCCGTGGTGGATCTGCGCCTTCACCGTGCCGAGCGGGGCGTCGACCAGCGCGGCGATCTCGTCGTAGGGCAGGCCGTAGACGTCGCGCAGCAGGAGCGGCTCGACGTACTGCGGGTGGTCGCGCTCGATGCTGTCCATCGCCTCGAGCAGGTCGAGGCGGGTGCCGGCGATCACCGACGTGGTGCGCGGGTCGGGGCGGTCGTGCGCGCCGTCCTCGAAGTCGGTCGGGGTGGCGAGGTTCTTCAGCCGGCGGTAGGTCGTGCGGGCGCTGTTGACCGCGACCACGTGCAGCCACGTCGTGAAGCGTCCGCGACCGCCCCAGCCGCCGATCCGGGTGGCGATGTTGAGCATGGCCTCCTGGCACGCGTCCTCGGCGTCGGAGGAGTACGGCAGCACGCCGCGGCAGATGTTCAGCACCCGCGGACGCACCTCCCCGAGCAGCGTCTCGAGCGCGTCGCGGTCACCCTCCTGGGCGCGCCGCGCCAGGTCGTCGATGTCGTCGGGCGCCAACGCGGCCCCGCGGTCCCCAGGATTGCTCACGTCTGCACGATAATGCCCGGGTGTCCGCTCCCACTCGTCTCGGTCGGTACCCGGTGCGCCGTCGCATCGGGTCGGGAGCCTTCGCGACCGTCTGGCTGGCCCACGACGAGCACCTCGACTCGCCGGTGGCGATCAAGGTGCTGGCCGACAACTGGACCGGCGACCTGCACACCCGCCAGCGCTTCCTCGAGGAGGGGCGCTTCCTGCGCAAGGTCGAGTCGCCCCACGTCGTGACCGTCTACGACGCCGGCGAGCTCGACGACGAGCGCCCCTACCTGGTGATGGCCTACGCCGACCAGGGCACGCTGGCCGACCGGCTCGAGGCCGGGCCGCTGTCGACCGGCCAGGCGCTGTCGGTGCTCAGCCAGGTGGCCGAGGGCCTCGTGGCGCTCCACGACCGCGGCGTGCTGCACCGTGACGTCAAGCCCGCCAACGTGCTGTTCCGCACCGTCGAGACAGCCCGCGGCGCCCGGGTCCTCGCGATGCTCGGCGACCTCGGGCTCGGCAAGGCGATGGACATGTCGTCGCGCCTGACCATGGTCGGCGGCACCCCGACCTACGTCGCCCCCGAGCAGGCGCTCGGCGAGGCGCTCGACCCGCGCGCCGACCAGTTCTCGCTCGCCGCCCTCGCGTACCTGCTGCTCGCCGGTCGCCAGCCCTTCCAGCACACCACGCTGGCCGCCGCCGAGGACCCGGCCCCGCCCCCGCCGATGGAGGTCGACAGCCCCGAGGCCGAGGCCGTGGTGCTGCGCGGGCTGGCCAAGGACCGCGAGGACCGCTTCCCCGACGTCGCCGCCTTCATCGACGCGCTGGTGGCGGCCCACGACGGCCGCGTCGACGACGCGCCGGTCGCCTGGACGCCCGTCGACGCCGAGCTCACCCAGGCCACGCGTCGCCCCGGCTCGACCGCGGGGACCGGCGAGCTGGTGCCGTCGGAGCCCGATCGCCCGCGCCGGGCGGTGCCGTGGCTGGTGGCCGCGGTGCTGGCGCTGGCCGTCGGCGCGACGTCCGGGTGGGCCGTGGAGCGCGCCTCCACCTCCGAGCGGACCCTGGAGGACAGCACCGGCAGCATCGAGGTGACCGTGCCGGAGGCCTGGACCGCGCAGGTCGACCCGGAGCAGTGGGCACCCCTCGACGACGACGTCCAGCAGCCGGCGATCGGTGCGGGCTCGCGCAGCGGCTGGAACACCTCCGCCGAGGCCGCGCCCGGGGTCTTCGTCGGGATCCTCCCGGGCGACAAGCTCCCGACGCGGGTCCCGCAGCACCCCGACTGCGACAACGTGGGCGGCGACATCCTCGACCAGATCGACGGGGACGACTCGGTGACGGTCTTCTTCACCGGCTGCGACGGCACCGACGTCATCGCCGAGCGGGTGGTGCGCGCGACGTCCAACCGGCTGCTGTGGGTGCAGGTGCGCAGCAACGACCGTCCCGAGGCCAACCAGGTCCTCGACTCGGTCAGCACCATCGGCTACTGACGCCCGCTCACCGACGTCCGGCTCAGCCCAGACGGGTCCCAGCGGCGATCCGCCCGATGAGCTCGGCCATCCCGTCCTGGTCGCGCGCGCGGCCGCTGACCGCGATCTCGACCTGGGCGTTGTCGGATCCGGTCAGGTCGAGCCAGGTGAGGTAGCCGTGGCGCAGGTGGTTGCTGGCGACGTAGCTGTAGTGGAGGGTGGCGTCGGTCCGGCCGAGCACGCGGACGGCCTGCTCGTCCTCCTCGAGCTCGTCGATGCGCCGGTCGAGCGTCCAGGCGATGGACCGGCGGTTGCTCAGGACCTGCTCGACGCGCACCAGGTAGCCGAAGGACGGCTGGTCCGGCGGTCGCCACTGCCACTCGTTGAGCGAGTTCTCCGAGAACCGCCAGCCGCGCGGGGTCGGGAGCGACATCCGGAAGTCGCCGGCGCCGACGACCTGTCGTACGAGGGGCAGCGAACCGTCCAGCGGCGCGAAGTCGGGGTCCGGGAGGAGGTCCGGGACGGGGTCCACCGGCAGGCTCGGCGACTGCGCCGCGACGGGTGCGGCCGTACCTCCGTCGGTGGGGTGCTCGGCCAGGGCGAGCGAGACGGCGAAGCCGCCCACGATCCCGGCGGCGACCAGCACCGCCAGCACGACCGGCCCCCGCCACCTCACGGGGCCGACTCTAGGGCACGACGGAGCCGGTGGCGCCGCGCATGCCGCCGGCCACGCGGGCGATCAGGTCCGCCGCGCCCTCCTTGTCCTCCTCGCGCCCGTGCACCACGATCTCGACGTCGGCCTGGCCGCTGGCGTCGAGGTCGAGCCAGCGCATGAAGCTGTGGCGGAACGTGTCCTCGTTGCTGCGGTAGGTGTACTCCAGCGACGAGCTCTGGCGGTCGAGGATCTGGACGTCGTCCTGCTCGTCGAGCAGCCGCTCGACGCGGATGTCGATCGCGTCCTCGATGGTGATGTCCTGGCTGTCGATCTGCTCGATGCGCATGACGTACGTGTTGTTCGACGTGCCGGGCTGCTTCCACTTCCACTCGTTGGTGGCGTTGGCGTTGGTGCTCCAGCCCTTCGGTGCGGGGAAGGTGATCTCGAACTTCCCCGTCCCGACCGTGGCGGGCACCATGGGGATGCCGGGCTCGAGGGGCGGGTCGTCGGGGTCGGGACGATAGGGGCGCTCGGCCTCGACCGGCATCTCGGGCCCGTCGGCCGCGACCGGGGACGCCGCGCCGCGGCCGATCGTGGCGTCGCGGGTCTGTGCGGACGCGGCCCAGCCGCCCCCGGCCCCGATCGCCAGGAGCGCCACCAGCACTGCGGGCCCCCGCCACTCCACGAGGACAACCTACCGGTGGGTGGCGCGCGGGCCGTCGTCCCGCACCTCCTACGGTGACCCCATGCTGCTGCGCGACGCCCGCCTCGTGGCCCTCACCGGCCCCGCCCCCGGCCGCACCGACGTACGCGTGGGCGACGGCCGCGTCGTGGAGGTCGGCCCGGGGCTGTCCCCGCGACCGGGCGAGCCGGCCTACGACCTCGACGGCGGCTGGCTGATGCCCGGGCTCTGGGACCAGCACGTCCACCTCGGGCAGTGGACGCTCGCGTCGGCGCGGCTCGACCTCGGGCCCGCGCGCTCGTCGGCCGAGGCGGTCGCGATGGTGCGCGAGCGCCTCGAGCAGTGGCCCGACGTCCCGGTCATCGGCTGGGGGCACCGCCCGACCGCGTGGCCGGAGGTCCCGGTCGTCTCCGACCTCGACGCGATCGGGACCGACCAGCCGATCGTGCTGATCGCCGGCGACGGGCACCACGGCTGGCTCAACACCGTCGCGCTCCACGTGCTGGCGCTGCCGACCCGCGAGGACGTGGTCAGCGAGGCCGAGTGGTTCATGGCCTACGGCCGGCTCGCGACCGTCCTCGGCACCGACGGCACCGGCCCCGACGCCTACCGCCGCTCGATGGAGGCCGCGGTCGCCCAGGGCGTCGTCGGGCTGGTCGACCTCGAGTTCAGCGGCGGCGTCGCCGACTGGGTGGAGCGCTGGTCCGAGGGCGCCGACCTGCTGCGGATCCGGCACGCCTGCTACGCCGACGGGCTCGACGACGTGCTCGCCCGCGGCCTGCGCTCGGGCGACCCGCTCGCCGACGACCCGAGGCTGACCATGGGCCCGCTCAAGATCATCAGCGACGGCTCGCTCAACACCCGCACCGCGTGGTGCTGCGAGCCCTACGCCGAGAAGGCGGTCGCCGGGTTCGAGGAGGGCCAGCCCAACCAGACCCCCGAGGAGCTGCGCGCCCTGCTCGCCCGGGCGACGGCCGGCGGCCTGGACGTCGCGGTCCACGCGATCGGCGACCGCGCCGTCACCGAGGCGCTCGCCGCCTTCGGCGACACGGGTGCCCACGGCGGCATCGAGCACGTGCAGCTCACGACCCGCGACGACGTACGCCGGATGGCCGCGCTCGGCGTCCGCGCGAGCGTCCAGCCCGCCCACCTGCTCGACGACCGCGACGTCACCGAGCGCCTCTGGCCCGGCCGCGCCGAGCGCTGCTTCCCGCTGCGCTGGATGCTCGACGACGGGGTCGAGGTGGTGCTCGGCTCCGACGCGCCGGTGTCGCCGCTGGACCCGTGGCTGGCGATCGCCGTCGCGGTGCACCGCTCGGGTGACGACCGCGAGCCGTGGCACCCCGAGCAGTCGCTCACCGCCCGCGAGGCGCTCGCCGCCTCCACCGACGGTTGGGGCACCGTCGCCGTCGGTCACCCCGCCGACCTGGTCTGGCTCGACGCCGACCCGCTCGCCGGCGCCTCCGACCGCGACCACGCCGCCGTCCTCCGCGGCTTCGCCGACCACGTCCGCGCCGTCTGGGTGGCGGGGAAGCGGGTCCACGTCGCTGGTTGAGCGGACACACGTCCGCTCGGGTGGGTCCGTGGTCGCTGGTCGCCCGGTATGGGGGAGGTTGAGCGTCCACAGGTCCGCTCGAGCACGTTCGTCGACGCTGGGCGACCTTCGTCGACGCTAGGCGACCTTCGTTGACGCTAGGCGCACGCTATGACGTGCGTCGAGCGCCCACAGGTCCGCTCGAGCAGCTTCGACGACGGCCGGACTACGCCAGCGCCAGCGTCGCGTCGAGGACGAAGGCCGGGTCCTCGAGCCGGTCGCCGTAGACCTCGCGCAGCTGCTGGACGCGGTAGCGGACGGTCTGCGCGTGCACGAACAGCTCCTCGGCGACGGCGTCGCGGCGCCCGTGGTGCAGCAGCCAGCTGCGCAGGGTGTCGGTGAGCTTCTCGGCCGTGGAGGGCCGCAGGTCGGCCAGCGGCGCGAGCACCCGCGCGCGCAGGTCGGCGCGCGCGTCGGGGTCGGCCGCGAGCAGCAGCGCGGCGAGGTGCTCCTCGGAGTCGACCAGGCCGGTCACGTCGAGGGCCGCGCAGCGCACCGCGCGCCGGTGGGAGGCGGCCACCTCGAGCCACGGGGCCGCCGGCCCGACGACGGCGTCGGTGCCGCGCAGGGCGCGCAGGAGCGTACGCCGTGCGGTGGCCGACCCGGTGCCGGGGACGAGCAGCGACGCGTGCCCCTCGGGCAGGCCGGGCACCTCGTCGGTGGGGTGCAGCGTGGCGGGGTCGAGCGCGGTGAGGGCGTGCGAGACCTGCGACTCGGGGAGCACCACGGCGGTCAGCGCCCCCGGTGGCTCCCAGTCGGCCCGCTCCGCGGCCGCCGTCACGGCGTCGACGGGCGCACCGGTCAGCAGCGCGCGGGCCAGGCGCTCGAGGTTGCGCTGGCGCACGCGCCCGCTGCTCTCGAGCTCGTCGGTGTGGCCGGCGACCGAGGACGCCGACAGCTCGTCGATGTAGGCGAAGACCAGCTCGGCGAAGCGGGCGAGCTCGTCGACCTCGATGCCCGCGGCGACCGCGGCGTCGGCCATGTCGCGCCACGAGGTGCGCGCGCCGACGCGGTAGGCGGCGAGCAGCGCCTCGACGGTCCGGCCGCTGCGCGCCTCGCCACGCCCGAGCTGGTAGGCGCCCTCGATCGCCGGCGCCTTGGGCGGCGCCTGGCCGTCGGAGCGGGTGGCGAGGGTGAGGAAGCCGCCGAGCGCGAGCTGCACCGCGTTGCGGATCACCTCGCCCATCCGACCGCTGAACGCGCCGGCATAGCTCGGCACCTCCTCGATGATGGTCTCCACGACCCGGTCGGCGACCTCGGGCAGCCGCGCGCGCAGCGCCGCCACCACCTCGGGCGCGAGGGCGACCACGGTCGTCACTTGTGTGGCCGGACGCACACTGCGCGATGTCATGACGCTCCTGACGTCGAACTTTGTTCGCAGGGAACAAGAGTCTAGTCCCGATTCACGTGCGACGGGCAGGAAGACGCGTCCCGGAACAGGGACAGTGGTGTCATGACGACCTTCCTCGATCCGGGTGCGGGCTCGACGTCCCGTGGCTCCCGGCTCCGCGACCGCGCGATGCGCGTCGCCGAGGCCGCCACCACCCCCTACCTCCCGTCCGACTTCATGGACCTCTTCGCGCCGCTGCGCTCGGGTGCCGACCTGCGCGGTCGCATCGAGTCGGTCCATCCCGAGACGGCCGACGCCGCGACCATCGTGATCCGGCCCGGCGCCGACTGGGCCGGCCACGTGCCCGGCCAGTACCTCCGCATCGGCATCGACGTCGACGGCGTACGCCAGTGGCGCGCGTACTCGCTCACCCACGGCCCGCGCCGCGACGGCCGGATCTCGATCACCGTCAAGGCCGTGCCGGACGGCCTCGTCAGCAACCACCTCGTCCACGAGGCGCGCCCCGGCACCCTGGTCCACCTCGAGCAGGCGGCCGGCGAGTTCGTCCTGCCGCCCGAGGGCGGCCGGTTCCTCATGGTCACCGCCGGCTCGGGCATCACGCCGGTCATCGGCATGCTGCGCAACCTCTTCCCCAGCACCGACGAGGGCGTGCTCCGACCGGCCCGCAGCGCGGTCCACGACATCGTCGTGGTCCACGTCGCCCCGAGCCGTCCCGACTCGATCTTCATCCGCGACCTCGAGGCGCTCGACGCCGCCGGCGCGATCCGGCTCGTCGCGCGCTACGACGACCAGCACGGCGTGCTGTCGGTCGACGACCTCGCCGACCTGGTGCCCGACCTGGCCGGGCGCCAGACGCTCGCCTGCGGCCCCGCCGGGCTGCTCGACGCGCTGGCCGACCACCACGACGCCGCGGGCATCACCCTCACCACCGAGCAGTTCCGCACCGCTCGCGTCGAGCCGGGCGAGGGCGGGACCGTGAGCTTCTCCTCCGGCACCACCCTCGACCTCGACGGCGCCACGCCCATCCTCGATGCGGCCGAGGATGCCGGGATGCTCATGCCGAGCGGCTGCCGGATGGGCATCTGCATGGGCTGCGTGATCCCGCTGCGCGAGGGCAGCGTCCGCGACCTGCGCAACGGCGCCATCACCACCGCGGTCCCCGGCGAGACGGGCGACATCAAGGTGCAGACCTGCATCAACGCCGCCGCCGGCCCGTGCCACATCGACCACTGACCCGCACCCCGACCCCCAGGAGCGCGACATGACCACCGTCCAGAAGAAGGCCGTCCTCGGCCAGACCAACCCGATCGCCCACCTCACCGAGGCCGACATCGAGCAGATCGGCATCGAGCTCGACGCGATCCGCCAGGAGGTCCTCGACACGCGCGGCGCGAAGGACGCGGCCTACATCCGCCGCGTCATCGACACCCAGCGCAAGCTCGAGCTCGGCTCGCGCGCGGTGCTGCTCTTCAGCGCGTTCCCGCCGGCGTGGGTGCTCGGCACCCTTGGCCTGAGCGTCTCGAAGATCCTCGACAACATGGAGATCGGCCACAACGTCCTGCACGGGCAGTGGGACTGGATGCGCGACCCCAAGATCCACTCCAGCACGTGGGAGTGGGACATGGCCTCGCCGGCCGAGCAGTGGAAGCACAGCCACAACGAGCTGCACCACACCTACACCAACGTGATCGGCAAGGACAACGACCTCGGCTACGGCATCATGCGCGTCGACGAGGACCAGCCCTGGACCCCCGCGTCGCTCGCCCAGCCGCTGTTCTGCTTCATCAACGCGGTCTTCTTCGAGTACGGCATCGCCGCCTACGACCTCGAGCTCGGCTCGGTCATCAAGAAGAAGCAGACCAAGGACCCGGAGTTCCGCCGCCGCGCCAAGCAGGTCCTCGGCAAGATCCGCAAGCAGGCCACCAAGGACTACGTCGTCCACCCGGCGCTGTCGATCCCGACCGGCTCGTTCCTGCCGACCCTGGCCGCCAACTTCACCGCCAACGTGGTGCGCAACCTCTGGTCCAACTCGGTCATCCTCTGCGGCCACTTCCCCGAGGGCGTCGAGACCTTCGAGAAGCGCTCGATCGAGGGCGAGACCAAGGGCGAGTGGTACGTCCGCCAGATGCTCGGCAGCGCCAACATCTCCGGCTCGAAGGCGCTCCACCTGATGACCGGCAACCTGTCGCACCAGGTCGAGCACCACCTCTTCCCCGACCTGCCGTCCAACCGCTACGGCGAGATCGCGCCGAAGGTCAAGGCGCTGTTCGACAAGTACGACCTCACCTACTGCACGCGGCCGATGCCCCAGCAGGTCTACTCCGCGTGGCACAAGGTGATCCGCCTGTCGCTGCCCAACGGCTGGCTGGCCACCACCAACGCGAAGAACGCGCCGCAGCAGCTCGCCGTGCTCTACAAGATGGCCACCGGCGACCGCCGCACCCGCCGCCTGCTCGGCCGCAAGCTCGAGAGCGAGGCCCGGGCGATGGCGAAGGCCGCCTGAGCCGTCAAGTGATCCTTGTCGGAATCGCGCGATTCCGGCACCGAACGGGGACCCGGGCGTCTACGCTCCGGGTTCCCGTTCCTGCGTCGGCAGGACCGAGCCGAAAGGTCGTCATGCCACGCACGTCCCGCCCTGCCCTCCTGCTCACGGGCCTCGCGGTCGCCCTCACGGGCACGCTCGCCCCGGCACCCGCCTCGGCGGTCGCCGGCGGCTCCATCAGCGGCCAGATGCTCGTCTCCGGCGGCGGTGCCGTCGCCGGGGCGGAGGTGACGCTCTACGCCGGTGACTGGGGGGACTGGTACGCCGACCAGGTCGTCGAGACCGGCGCCGACGGTTCCTACCAGCTCACCGGCATCGCGCCCGGCACCTACCGCCTCGGCTTCCGCGACCCGACCGGCGACCACGCGACCGAGTACTGGTCGAACTGGGCGACCCTCGAGGACGCCGACGACCTCTACGTCGCAGCGGGCGCCGCCCTCACCGGGAAGACCGTCGTCGTCACCCCGGCGGGCCACGTCACGGGCAGCGTCAGCGGCGACGGCGGTGCGCCGCTCGCCGACGTCGCGGTCACGGCGTACCGCCACACCTACCCGTGGACCGCCACCAGCTGGGAGGCCCTGGGCGAGACGGTGACCGCGGCCGACGGCACCTACGACCTCGGTGGCCTGTCCGGCGGTACGTACCGGATCGGCTTCGACGACACCACGCAGACCTACCTCCCGGAGTTCTGGGACGACGCCGCGACGGTCGCCGCCGGAACGGACGTCGTGGTGCGGGAGGACCAGGACACCGCGATCGGGGACGCCCGCCTCGCCCGCGGCGCGTCCATCGCCGGCACGGTGACCGGCTCGGGCGGCGTGCTCGCCGACGCGCGGGTCACCGCCTACGCCTACGACGAGGCGGGCGGGTGGTGGGAGCCGGTCTCGAGCACCTGGACCGACGAGTCCGGCGACTACCGCCTCGGCGGACTCGTCGCCGACACCTACCGGGTGGGCTTCCGCAGCCGCGACACCGGTCACCTCGAGGAGTTCTGGGACGACGCCGCCACCGTCGAGGACGCCACCTCGATCCCGGTCGCGGCGGGTGCCGACGTGCCGGACACCGACGCCGACCTCGCGCTGGGCGGGCGGATCACCGGGCAGGTCACCGCTCCCGGTGGCGCGCCGATCGCGGACGCGTGGGTCGCCGTCTTCCAGGACCGGGGCGACTGGGGCTGGGAGCCGGTGTCCGACGCCTACACCGACGAGACCGGCGCCTTCGACGCGTCGGGACTGCCCACCGGCGAGTACGTCGTGTGGTTCGAGAGCTGGACCGGCGACTACCTCGACGAGTACTGGGACGACGCACACTCCTTCGAGACCGCGACCCGCATCAGCGTCACCGCCGGCGCGACGGTCGCCGACACCGACGCCGAGCTCGCCCCCAGCGCCTCGATCAGCGGGACGGTGACCGCGCCGCTGCCGCTCTGGGACGTCCAGGTCAGCGCCTACGAGCAGGTCGACGGCGAGTGGCAGCGGGTGAGCTCGACCTGGGTCCAGGAGGACGGCCGCTACGACCTGCGCGGCATCGACGGCGGCACCTACCGCCTCCGGTTCCGCGACTGGTCCGACCAGCTGCGCACGGAGTTCTGGGACGACCAGCCGAGCGTCGAGCTCGCGCACGACATCACCGTCGCCGCCGCGGGCTCGGTCACGGGCCGCGACGCTGCGCTCGCACCGGTCGCCACGCCGTCACCCACGCCGACTCCGACCACCGTGCCCACCCCGACCACCGCGCCGACGCCCACGCCGACGCCGGGGCCGTCGGTCGCGGCACAGCTCTCGAGCATCGCCTCGGACCTCGCGGTCAAGGGCAGGCCCGTGGTCGGCCGCACGGTGCGGGTGAAGAACCTCGTCGCCCAGCTGCGGACGAAGGTGAGCTACCGGTTCCGGTGGTACGCCGGGAAGGCGAAGGTCCGCAAGGCGACGAAGGCCAGCCTCAAGGTCACCCCCGCGATGCGCGGCAAGGCGCTGAAGGTCAAGGTCACCCTCCGCGCCGACGGCGCATCGAAGGTGGTGACGCTCAAGCTCGGCACGGTGCGCTGACACCGGGTCGTTGCAGATTCACCCGTCTTGGGGTGTATCAGGACCGGCCCTCGCTCCTCTTGGATGGGTGAGGGACGGGGGAGAGCCCCCGGGGGGACCAGCACCACACGAGCACGACGAAGCACACGGGGGGAACCATGATCCGCATCGGGGCGGTCGAGATCGGGACGACGTCGCAGGAGAAGGACGTCGCCGAGACGCGGGTACCGCGTCCGCGGGGGTCGGTGGGGGCCGGCCCGTCCGCGCGATCGGGCGCCTGAGCGCTCCGGTCACACCGCGTGCCCCGCCCGACTCCGGGCGGGGCACGTCGGCGTTCCGGGGGTGCTCCCGGCGCTGCGATCCGTCAAGGTCGGGTCAACGCCGCGCCGACTCGGTGCCGGGGTGGTCCAGTCGCGTCTCAAGACTCCCCGGAGGCTCCCTCTACGCCGTTCCGCGGCCCGTGCGCCGCTCCTAGCCTTCTGGCAAGCGGTCCGTGGGGGACCGCACCGGGGGAGGAGGGAGTCGTGTCATGACCGACCGCACCATGGAGCACCAGGACCTGACCGGGCGGCTGAAGGAGCTCGAGCAGCTCGACGGGACGCTCGTCCGCCGCGTGCCGGAGGTCGTCGACGACCTCCTCGCCCCGGCGCCGCGTGGGCTCGTGCCGGTGCCCCGGCGATCGCGCATCTTCCTGCGTCACGGCGATGGCCACGGCAGCTTCGCCGAGGTCACCATCACTGCGCCGCCGCTGCGGCACACCACCGACTGAGGGTGGGGATCGCCCGTCGGTGGGAGTGTGACGCACTCCCACCGACCGGCTCGTGGCGCCTGCGCCGCCGGGCGGTGATGCTCACCTAGAGTCGCCCGGTGGTCTGGCTGGCGGGGGCGATCGTGCTGCTGTGGCTGGCCCGGGGGCCGGTCGTGCTGCTCGTGGCCGCCCTGGCCCTGTGCGTGCCGCGGGTCCGCTGGTGGGTCCAGGACCGGCTCCACGTCAGCCGGCGTGCCACCGCGTGGGCCGCGGGCGTGGCCGTCGCCGCCTGCGGGATCGTGCTCGTCGTCCCCGACGGCTGGCTGCCGGTGCCCCCGGCGCCGGGCGCCCTGGCCGGACCCGCGTACGTCGGGCGGCCCGCATCGCCGCACCCCGTCGCGACCGAGGCTCCGCAGAACCCGCACCGGGTGGGCGGCACCGCCGCCGCCCGGCCGGGTCCGCTGGGGCTGCAGCCCGAGGTCGAGACCGCGTGGTTCGGCCTCCAGCGGTGCGGCCGGCTCGAGGTGGCGTCGTCCGGCATGGTGGTCGCGACGTGCACCGGGCGCGGCGGTCCCGAGCTGCGCCTGGTCGACCCGACCGACCTCGTGCCGGTGGCCACCCGCGAGCTCCCGGACGACCCGACCTGTGCGGGCGACGCGTTCTACGTCGACGACCAGGACCGCGCCGTCGTCGCCACCGGCGACCGCGAGGTCGTCGCCGTGCGCACCTCGACCGGGGACGACGAGGCCGACCTCCCGACCGACGCGACGTGGGACCTCAAGCCCTACGTCCCGTTCGGGGACTGCCTCGTCGACCTCGGGCCGGACTGGTCGGGCCGGATCTGGTGGGTCTCGGAGCAGGGACTCGTCGGCACGATCGACCCGTCCTCCGGCGCGGTGGGGGTCCACGACCTCGGTGAGCCCGTCCGGCACGGGCTGGTCGTCGATCCCGACGGTGGGGTCTACGTCGCCACGGACGACGCCGTCCACCGGCTCGGCGCCGGTCCGGACGGGGTGCCGGTCGTCGGCTGGACCGCACCCGCGGAGCACGCCAGCGGCTCGGCGCCCGTCCTGCTCGACGGCGGCACCCTCGCCGTCACCGACGAGGCCGACGGCCGGCTGCAGGTCGTCGTGCTGAGCCGGGGCACCGGCGAGCAGGTGTGCCGCCAGGCGGTCTTCGGCGAGGACGACGGCGCGACCTCCAGCCGCCTCGCGGCGCTCGGCGGCTCGGTCGTCGTGACCAACAACCACGGCTACTCCTCGCCGCGCAGCGCCCTCCTGGGGTTTACCACCAGCCCGGGCATCGCGCGCGTCGACGTGGTCGACGGCGTCTGCTCGGAGCGCTGGAGCAGCGACCAGGTCTCCCCGGCGTCCGGAGCGGTCGCGAGCTGGCCCAACGGGCTGCTCTACGCGTGGACGAAGCGGCCGTCGCTCACCGGGGTCAGCGCGTGGTACCTCACCGCCCTGGACGCCGCCACCGGCCGCAGCATGTGGAGCGTCCGCACCGGCACCGGCGTGCTGGCCGGCAGCGACGGCTCCGAGCTGCTGGTCGGCACCGACGCGACGGTCTGGGTCGGGACGCTGTCCGGCCTGGTGCGGGTGCGCGACCGCGCCTGAGCGCGTCGGCTCAGGGGGTCACGGCCATCGCGCCGAGCACCCGCGAGGCCAGGTCGGCGTCGCCGTCGACGCGGACGGCACCGGCCGCGGGGGTGCGACGTCCGCCGGCGAGCAGCACGAAGGTCTCCCGGTCGGTGCCGAGCACCACCGTCGGTGCGCCGTCCGCCTCGGTGCCGCGCCGTCCGCGTCCGTCGTCGCCGACCACGGCCGTCACCGGTGCGTGCCCGTCGACCTCGAGGCGTAGGACGGTCCCCGCCGGCGCCGCCGCGCGCTTCGCGAGGACCATCGGCAGGCTCTCGAGCAGGTAGTCGGCCGTGTGCACCGCGGCAGCGGAGTCGAGGTTGCCCCGGAGGTCGAGGGCGCGCCGGACGTCCTGCTCGTGCATCCACACGTCGAGCGGACGGTTGCGCAGGAGGGTGAGCGTCGACCAGCCGATCGCGCCGAAGAGACCCGGCGCGGGCGCGTCGGGATCGGTGGGCGGGTCGGCGAGCAGCTGGGTGTGGCGCGCGGTCGCCGCCTCGCGGATCTCGGCGATCAGGTCGTCCGGGGCCTGGCCGTGGCGCGCCACCACGCCCTGCTCGGTGAAGCGCCCCATCGCCCCGCGCGCGTGCGCCACCTCCCCGACCTCGACGTCGTCGTGCGGACGACCGGCGAGCAGCGCCTCGAGGTGCGCGGTGTGCGCCGCGACCGCGTGCACGTCCCAGCCGGGCAGGTCGGTCGGGGCCCGCCACTGCTCCTCCCCGACGTGCTCGAGCAGCCGGGTGAAGGAGTCGACCGCCTTCCACCACACCGCGACGAGGCCGGACATGGACTCCTGGTCGGTCATGGTCGAGAGCGTAGGGCCACGGCGCCCGGAGGGTGGGACTGCCCAATTGTGGGGATGGCGGTGCAGGCGGCCGGACCGCCTGGGAGCCGGCCCTAGGTTTCGACCCGGGTGGCCGGCCCGACCCGTGGTGCCGGCCCGGGCAGGCCGGGGGCAGGATGCACACTCGCGCGCGACGGTCGGCGGCGACCCTGCTGGTCGCCGCCTCGGTGCTCGCCCTGGGCGGCCTGCCGCCCGCGAGCGGCGCCGTGGTGGGGGACGCCGTGTCCGGCACGATCTCGACCGACGTCGCGCTCGACACCGCCGACGTGCGGGTCGTGGCCTACCGGTCCGCCGGGGTCGGCGGCTGGGAGGCCGCCGCCACCACCACGCCGTCCGCCGACGGCGGGTGGGCGCTGGACCTCGAGCGCGGCAGCTACGCCATCGCCTTCGAGAGCCCCGGTGGCACCTACGTCGACGAGGTCTACGACCACGTCTCCCGCCTCGACGACGCCCGGGTCGTGTCGGTGGTCGACCGGCCGGTGGTGGGGATCGACGCGTTCCTCGACGTCGCCGGCTCGATCGTCGGAGCCGTCGAGGAGCAGTCCGGGCAGCCGCTGTCCGGCGCCACCGTCCGGGCCTACGCCCTCGACGTCGACGGCACGACGTGGCTGCCGACCGGCCGCCCCGCCACCACCGGCGCCGACGGGACCTACGCGCTGACCGGCCTGGCCCCGGGCTCCTACCGCGTGGGCGCGTCCGCCGCCGGACACCTGCCGGAGTTCTACGAGGACGTCGCGTCGGTCGACGAGGGCACCGACGTCCCGGTCGACGCAGCGATGGAGTCGGCGCTGCCGGCGATCACCCTCGCGGTCGGG
The DNA here is from genome assembly GCF_018275325.1 of Nocardioides palaemonis. Taxonomy (NCBI): domain Bacteria; kingdom Bacillati; phylum Actinomycetota; class Actinomycetes; order Propionibacteriales; family Nocardioidaceae; genus Nocardioides; species Nocardioides palaemonis. The sequence continues at coordinate 59,160 of NZ_JAGVQR010000001.1, forward strand.
GCCTCGATCCGCGGCAGCGTCGCCGACGCGGCCGGCGCGCCCCTGCCGGGAGCGGAGGTCACGGCGTTCGACCGGGACGGGAGCGAGGTCTCCACCGTGACGGTCGCCGCGGACGGCTCCTACGTCGTCGACGGTCTCCCGCCCGGCAGCTACGTCGTCCACTTCTACGCCTACCAGGAGACCACGGCCGACCTCACCGAGTACTACGTCGACGCCGACACCTGGGAGGGCGCGACCCCGGTCGTCCTCGCGGCCGGCCAGTCCCGCGCCGGTGTCGACGCACGGCTGGGGATCCACGGCGACCCGCCGCCCACCCCTACGCCGACACCTACGCCGACCCCCACCCCGATCCCCACACCCACCCCGATCCCCACACCCACCCCGATCCCCACACCCACCCCGATCCCCACACCCACCCCGGTCCCCACGCCGACGCCGCCTCCGACCGTCGACGTGCCCGCTGGCCTCGCGACGCTCCTCGCCGGGATCGACGTCACCGGGCGGGCCAGCGTCGGCCGTACCCTGCGGATCGCCCCCCTCGACCGCTCCCTGCGGTCGACGGCGGTCGGCTACCGCTTCCAGTGGTACGCCGGTCGGGCGAAGATCACGAAGGCCACGGCATCGAGGCTGGTGGTGCTCACCTCGATGCGGGGACGCAGGATCTCGGTCCGGGTGACCGCCTCCGCAGCCGGGACGTCGCGCTCGGTGACGCTCCGGGCCGGCACGGCGCGCTGACGACGACACCCCCACGGGTGTGCGGGAGCGTCGCCGGCGGCGTCCGACGTCCTACGCTGCCCGGGACGGCCGGTCCCGAGCCGGGCGCACTGCGACGAAGGAGTCGTCATGGGTATCGGCATCGGCATCCTGCTGCTGGTCATCGGCCTGATCCTGCTGTTCGCGATCAAGGAGTTCCCCGCGTCCGTCCAGGACGTCGTCGACCCCGGCACCGTCGGCTGGATCCTGGTGATCGCCGGCGTCCTCTCGCTCGTGCTCGCCCTGGTGATGAACAACCAGCGCTCGAAGACCACCCACGTCGAGGAGCGCCGGGAGATGTGACCTCCGACCGGCAACTTTCCGGCTGCGCCGCGCGTCACTGTCCGTGACCGGCGCACGGGGCGCCGGCAGGTCCTCGCAGGAGCCCGCGTGATCCACCGTCTCGGTCCGGCCGTCCTGGCGCTCGTCGCCCTCACCACGCCGGCTCTCGTCGCGTCGCAGCCCGCCGCGGCCGCCGGGCGCGACGTACGCGTCAGCGCCCCCGGCCGCTTCTCACCCGACGGCGACGGCGTGAAGGACGACCTCCGGATCACCGTCCGGCTCGCGCAGGCGTCGCGGGTGCGGCTCGAGATCGGTCCGGCGGGCGCGCGCACGATCGACCGCCGGGTCGACCTGGGCAGGCTGTCGAAGGGCACCCACACGTGGACCTGGAACGGCCGCAACCAGTCCGGCACGATGGTCGCCGACCGGGCCTACCGGATCACCGCCCGCACCGACGACGGCGCCACCGCCGTCGACCGCGTCCAGGTCGACACGAGCTTCGCGCCGCGGCTCGCGGCCCGCACCTACGGCGCGGCACCGGGCACCCCGGCACGGGTCTACCCGCGGACGCGGGTGGTCCGGGACGCGGTCGACCTGGACGCCTGGACGACCGAGACGAAGGTCGACTCCCTCGAGCTGGTGATCCGGGACCGGCGCGGCCGGGTCGTGCGCCGCGACGACGTCGACCGGCGGATCGCCCCGGGCTCGCCCGTCGCCGCCTACTCCGACGGTCGCGGCCGCCGGGTGCCGTGGTTCGCGCTCCGCGCCGGGAGGCCGCTCCCCAGCGGCCGCTACACCGCCGTCGTGACGGGCCGCGACCTTGCCGGCAACCGGGGGCACTCGAAGCCGCTGCCGATCTGGGTCTCGCGCGAGCGGCTGGAGTGGCGTGAGGTGAGCACGACGGTCTCTCCGCAGGCCAGCGCGATCAACCCGTGCACCTGGCAGAGCGCCAACGGATGTGCGGACCACCCGCCGTGCGGCGAGGTCGTGGCGAGCGCGACGCAGCCCGGCGGTCTCAGCTATCGCTCGGCGCCGTGCACGCCTGCGGACCCGCTGCGGGCGCAGGCAGCGGTCGGCACCCACGCGCTCGAGGTGCCCGCCGCCACCGGCGTACGCGGCCTCGACGCCGTGCGGGTGGCGTTCACCGGAGCCGCGACCACCGCGGGCGAGCCCGACGTCGGCCGACTCACCGTGCTGAGCCGCGCGGGCGACGGCGTGGTCGACGCGACCTCAGGGCAGTCCCCGTGGGTCGAGCGGCCCCTGTGGGGGGAGGGGATCGTCGGCGACGACGTCGTGGCGCACCACGCCCCGGCGGCCGTGTGGTCCTACACCACCACCGGCACCGACTCCGTCGACATCGCCTCCTTCACCGTCGACGTGCGCTACCTCGCCGTCGCCGACTGAGGACGAGGCAGGACGAGGGAGGACGCCGACAGGCTCAGAGCCAGCCGCGGTCCTGCGCGATGCGAGCCGCCTCGCTGCGGGTGCTCGCCCCCGTCTTGCCGATGGCCGCCGAGAGGTGGTTGCGGACCGTGCCCTCGGAGAGGTGCACGCTCGCGGCGATGGCCGACACGGTCGACCCGTCGAGCGCGAGCGTGAGCAGCTCGCGCTCGCGGTCGGTGAGCGGGCTCGTCCCGTCCATCAGCGATTCCGCGGCGAGGTCCGGGTCGATCACGCGCAGGCCGGAGTGGACCCGGCGCACCGCGTCGGCGAGCTGGCGCGCGGGGGTGTCCTTGACGACGAAGCCCGACGCGCCGGCCTCGATCGCCCGGCGGACGTAGCCCGGGCGGCCGAAGGTCGTCACCACGAGCGAACGCACCCCGGGAAGCGCGGCGCGGAGCGCGGCCGCGGCGTCGATCCCGGTCATGCCCGGCATCTCGATGTCGAGCAGGCAGACCTCGGCGCCCGACTCCCGGGCGGCGTCGACCACCTCGTCGCCGCGCCCCACCTGGGCGACGACCTCGAGGTCGGCCTCGAGGTCGAGCAGCGCGGCCAGCGCGCCACGTACGAGCGCCTGGTCGTCGGCCAGCAGCAGCCTGATCACGGCAGTCCCACCTCCACCCGGGTGCCGGGCGACGCCGGCGTGACGGTCAGCGTGCCACCCGCTCCCTGGACGCGTTCGCGCATCCCCCGCAGGCCGTTGCCCTCGGTCCCGGTCGGGCCGGTGCCGTCGTCGGTGACGCTCATCCCGTGGGCGCCGAGCTCGATCACGACCGAGCGGGCGCCGGAGTGGCGCACGACGTTGGTGACCGACTCGCGCAGCACCCACGCCAGGAGCGCGCGGTGGCGCGGGTCGGTGTCGGCGAGCTCGCCGACGACGCGCGTGCCGATGCCGGCGTCGGCGAGGACCAGCGGCGCTGCCGTCACCTCGGCGTCGAGGTTGGCCGCGCGCAGGCCACCGACGGTCGAGCGGACCTCCGCCAGCGCCTGACGCGCGGTCTCCTGGATCGAGACCAGCTCGGCCTTGGCGCGCTCGGGGTCGAGGTCGATGAGGCGGGCGGCCAGCTCGGCCTTGACCGACAGCGCGGTCAGCGAGTGCCCGAGCACGTCGTGGACGTCGCGCGCGACGCGCTCGCGCTCGGCGACCAGGGCGAGCGAGCCCCGTGTCACGCTCGCGCGCTTCTCCGCGTCGGTCAGCACCCGCACGATGGTGCAGCCGCCGACGATCGGCCAGACCAGGATGAAGAAGAAGGCGGGGAAGTCGTCGGTGCCGAAGACCGAGAGGACGGGGATCGCCGCCGCGACCGGCGTCGTCCACTTCCAGGTCGGCGCGGGCACCTGCAGGGCGGAGAACGCGCCGACGTAGGGCGTCATGCCGAGCGCGTCGATCCCGAGGACGGGGACGGTGGCGACCATGCAGGCGGCCATCGCGCCCAGCACGGCGAGTGCGTGGCGCTCCCACACGCTGAAGCCGAGGACGTAGAGCGCGGCGAAGGCCGCGATCGCGGCGTAGGAGGCGACCTTCGCCGCGGCGGTGGCGTCGGACTGCCAGACGCCGAGGAGCGGGAAGAAGAGGAAGCCGAGCCAGACGACGGCCATCGCCCAGCCCCAGCGGGCCCACGGGCTCTCGGGTCCGTCCGGTCCCCGCGAGCCCGTGATCCCGGACTGACCGACGCTCACGCGCGCGCCCGGCTCCGGCGTACGCCCCAGATCGCCACCAGCGAGAAGATCACCGTCCACGCGAGCACGTTAGCGACCGGGAGCCACAGCGGGTCGTGGCCGCTGCCCATCGGCAGGTAGCCCTCGGTCAGCGGGTAGCGCGCGAGCGCGGCGTAGCCGTAGAGCGGGGTGAAGCGACCGAGGTCGAGCATGAAGCCGTCCATCGGCGTGAACACGTTGCCCAGGAAGGCCATCACCACGATCATCCCGGACGCGATGCCCGGCGCGTTGGTGCTCGTGAAGGCCAGGCAGATCGCCAGGCCGTAGATCGCGAACAGCACGGAGCCGACCCAGGTGAGCGCGGCGGCGAGGGTCCAGTCGGTCCAGTCGCCGCGTGCGCCGGTGGCCGCCCCGATCGCGAAGATGGCGGCGACCGGCACGGCCGCGACGACCATCGCGATGCCGGCCTTGGTGAGGACGAAGGCGAGCGGGCGCATCGGGGTGAGGCCGAGCTGGCGGCCCCAACCCATCACCTGCTCGGTAGCGGCGCTGCCCGCGACGCTCGCGGTCGCGGTGACCGCGCCGTAGGCGGCCATCGAGATCATCACGTACATCGCCACGTTGCCGCTGCCGACCGCCTCGTCGGTCCCGAGGCCGAAGACGAGGAACATGAAGGTCGGCAGGCCGACCACGAAGAACATCGCGAACCGGTCGCGCAGCTGGCGGCGCAGGTCGAGCCGGGCGTAGGTGAGCATCGAGGGGCGCGGGGCCGGCCGGCCGGTACGGTCCGCGGCGGGGCGGGTCGGGGCGAGCTGCTCGGTCATCGGGTGGCTCCGGTTCCTGCGAGGACGTCGCCGGCCGGCGCGTCGGTGGACGGGGTGGTGCCCACGGGGGCCTGGCTGGTGAGGGCGAGGAACGCGGCCTCGAGGCTCGCGGCCGAGACCTCGATGCCGGTGACTCCCAGTGGCTCGAGGGCCCGCTCGACCTGGGCGAGCCAGTCGGCGTCGATGCCGTCGGCGCCGACCACGGCGGCGGGCGGGCGGAAGGTGACGGTGCGCCCGCCGTAGGCGGCACGGACGTCGGCGGTCGGGGCGTCGTGGACGATCCGGCCACGGTCCATCAGGACGGTGCGCTCGGCGAACTCGTCGGCCTCGGCGAGGTAGTGGGTCGCGAAGACGATCGTGCGGCCCTGCGCGGCGTCCTCGCGCATCGCGGCCCAGAACTCCTGGCGGGCGGCGACGTCCATCCCGGTGGTGGGCTCGTCGAGGACGATGAGGTCGGGGTCGGGCACGAGGGCGAGGGCGAACTTGAGCCGCTGCTGCTCGCCGCCGGAGCAGGCCTGGACGCGCCGGCCGGCCAGCTCGCCGAGCCGGGCGCGCTCGAGGACGGTGGCGACCCGGTCCGTACGCCCGTGCAGCGCGGCGATCGCGCGCACCGTCTCCTCGACGGTGAAGTCGGGCAGCAGCCCGCCGGTCTGCATGACGGCCGACACGCGGCCCGCACGGACGGCGGCGCCCGGCTCGAGGCCGTAGACCTCGATCGAGCCCGCGTCGGGGCGGGTCAGCCCGAGCAGCATGTCGACGGTGGTCGTCTTGCCGGCGCCGTTGGGGCCGAGGAAGGCGACGATCTCGCCGGGGTGGACGGTGAGGTCGACGTCGTCGACCGCGAGGACCGGGGTGCCGTCAGCCTGGCGGAACTGCTTGCGCAGCCCGGTGGCGCGGATCGCTGGAGTGGTCATGGCTCCAGCCTGTCCGCGGTCGCGCTCGCGGGCCTCGCGGAGTTGTCACGACCTCACCGTGACACCTGTCAGTTCCCGGTGGTCGAGGTGCGAGCGTCGCCCCTCGGTGGTCGAGGTGCGAGCGTCGCTCTCGGTGGTGGAGGTGCGAGCGTCGCTCTCGGTGGTCGAGGTGCGAGCGCAGCCCCTCGGTGGTTGAGGTGCGAGCGCAGCCCCTCGGTGGTTGAGGTGCGAGCGCAGCGAGCCTCGAAACCACACGTCGTGACGCGGGTTTCGAGGCTCGTCGCTGGCGCTCCTCGCACCTCAACCGGCGAGGGACCGCAGGTCGCTGGCGCACCTCGACCGGCGAGGGCCGTCAGAAGGCGGACTCGTCGAGGTCCATCAGGTCGAGGGTGGTCGCCTCGGCGATGGCGCGCTCGGCGCTGATCTTGGGCAGGTTGGTCTGGGCGAAGAACTGCGCCGCCGCGACCTTGCCCTCGTAGAACACCTTGTCCTTCGCGGAGACCTCGCCGGCCAGCTTGGCCAGCGCCACGTCGGCCTGGCGCAGCAGCAGCCACGCGCAGACGACGTCGCCGAGCACCATCAGCAGGCGCGAGGTGTTGAGCCCGACCTTGTAGATGTTGCGCTGGTCGTCCTGGGAGGACATCAGGTCGTTGATCATGTGGCCGACGACCGCGTTGGCGTCCTCGAGCGCGGTGGCGAGCAGGGCACGCTCGTTCTTCAGCCGACCATTGCCGGCCTCGGAGGTGATGAAGCCCTCGATCTCCTTGGCCAGGTGGCCCAGCGCGCGGCCCTGGTCCTTGACGATCTTGCGGAAGAAGAAGTCCTGGCCCTGGATGGCGGTCGTGCCCTCGTAGAGGGTGTCGATCTTGGCGTCGCGGACGTACTGCTCGATCGGGTACTCCTGCAGGAAGCCCGAGCCGCCGAAGGTCTGCAGCGACTCCGTGCCGAGCAGCACCCACGAGCGCTCCGAGCCGTAGCCCTTCACGATCGGGAGCAGCAGGTCGTTGACCGCGGCGGCGAGGCGGGCCTCGTCGGAGTCCGCGGTGCCGGCGTGCTCGGCGAGCATGACCTGGTCCTGCCAGGTGGCGGTGTAGAGCACGAGGGCGCGCATCGCCTCGGCGAACGACTTCTGTGTCATGAGCGAGCGGCGTACGTCGGGGTGGTGGGTGATCGTGACGCGCGGGGCGGTCTTGTCGGCCGCCTGGGTCAGGTCGGCGCCCTGGACGCGCTCCTTGGCGAACTCCAGCGCGTTGAGGTAGCCGGTCGACAGCGTGGCGATGGCCTTGGTGCCGACCATCATCCGGGCGTTCTCGATGACCTGGAACATCTGCGCGATGCCGTCGTGCACCTCGCCGAGCAGCCAGCCCTTGGCCGGCTCGCCGCCGCCGACCTGCGGGTCGCCGAAGGTGACCTCGCAGGTGTTGGAGACCTTGATGCCCATCTTGTGCTCGACGTTGGTGACGTAGACGCCGTTGCGCTCGCCGGTCAGCTCGCCGGTCTCGAGGTCGAAGTGGTGCTCGGGCATCCAGAACAGCGAGAGGCCCTTGGTGCCCGGGCCGCCCGCGCCCTCGACGCCCTCGGGGCGCGCGAGGACGAGGTGCATGATGTTCTCGCTCATGTCGTGCGTGGCGCTGGTGATGAAGCGCTTGACGCCGGTGATGTTCCACGAGCCGTCGTCGTTGGGCGTGGCCTTGGTGCGGCCGGCGCCGACGTCGGAGCCCGCGTCGGGCTCGGTGAGGACCATGGTGCAGCCCCACTGGCGGTCGACCATGAACTGGGCGACGGCCTGGTCGCGCTCGTTGCCGTTGCGGTGCACGACGTTGGCGAAGGCGGGACCGGCGGCGTACATCCAGATCGGGGCGTTCGCGCCGAGGACCATCTCGCCGATCGCCCAGATCAGCGAGGACGGGGCGGGCGTGCCGCCCATCTCCTCGAAGACCTGCAGGCGCCAGAACTCCGCATCCATCCACGCCTGGTAGGACGACTTGAACGACGCGGGCACCGGCGCGGTGTGCGTGGCGGGGTCGAAGACCGGCGGGTTGCGGTCGCTGTCCTCGAAGGACGCGGCGAGGTCCTCACGGGAGAGGCGCTCGACCTCGCGCAGGATCTCCCGGGCGCTCTCGCCGTCGACGTCACCGAACGGACCGGTGCCGAGCACCTCGTCCCGGCCGAGCACCTCGAAGAGGTTGAACTCGATGTCGCGCAGGTTGGTCTTGTAGTGGCTCACGGGGCTTCCACCTGTTCCGTCGTTGCGTTCTCGGGGGCGGGCAGCGCTGCTACTCGCCGGTAACAAAATCATGCCTCGCCGACGGGCGCCGCGCAACACGAATGGCAGATGTCGGGGGTCACACGCCCGTCGACGCCCCTCCCTGCGGGCGGTCGCGGTCCCCGATTCCGGGTAGATCGGACGCGAAAGGACACGCCGCTGCCTAGGTTGGTTTTGTCTATCACCGAAAGTATGTCTACTCTTTCACCCGACAAACAGTGTTGTGCGCCGCGACCTCGTCGAGCGCCACCCGATCCGCGTCCCGGACCTGACCGGACCTGATGGAAAGGAGCTCGCCCGATGCGCAAGCTCATCGTTCTCGGCTTCGTGGGCCTCATCGCCCAGCTCATCGACGGCTCGCTCGGCATGGCCTACGGCGTGACGTCCTCGACCCTGCTGCTCGCCGCCGGCGTCGCGCCGGCCGCCGCCTCCGCCGCCGTGCACTTCTCCGAGCTCGGCACGTCGCTGGTCTCCGGCGCCTCGCACACCAAGTTCGGCAACGTCGACTGGCGCACCGTGTCGATCCTCGCCCTGCCGGGCTTCATCGGCGCCTTCATCGGCGCGACGCTCCTGTCCACCATGGACGCGGCCGTCGCCAAGCCGGTCGTCGCGGTGATCCTGCTGAGCCTGGGCTTCTACGTCGTCTACCGCTTCCTCAAGCTCGGCGGCGCACGCCCGACCTTCAAGGGTCACCCGTCGGCGTTCTTCCTGGCGCCGATGGGCCTGGTCGCCGGCACGCTCGACGCCGTCGGTGGCGGTGGCTGGGGCCCGGTCGGCACCACCTCGCTGCTCTCGAGCGGTCGCCTCGAGCCCCGCAAGGTCGTCGGCTCGATCGACACCTCCGAGTTCGTCGTCGCCCTCGGCGCCTCGCTCGGCTTCCTCCTCGGCCTCGGCTCCCAGGGCATCAACTGGGGCTACGCCGGTGCCCTCCTCGCCGGTGGCGTGATCGCCGCCCCGATCGCCGCCTGGCTGGTCAAGCACCTCGCCGCCCGCGTCCTCGGCGTCGCAGCCGGTGGCCTGATCATCCTCACCAACTCCAAGACTCTCCTCGAGGCCGTCGGCGTGCCCGGCGTCGGCGTCGCGACCGTCGCCGCGGTCGTCTTCGTCCTCTGGGTCGCCGGCATCACCTGGGCGGTCCGCCAGGAGCGCGCCGTCCGGGCGCAGCAGCTCGACGACCCCGAGCTGGAGCCCGTCTCCGCCTGACCCGCATCCCGCCCGTACGCCGCCACCTCCCGCCCACCCGGAGTGGCGGCGTACGCGTGTCCGGGCGCCGCGGGGCCAACGAGCAGTGTCTGGGCCGACATATCTGACAAACTGGGCTTATGCGCGTCTCCGCCAAAGCCGACTACGCCCTCCGGGCCCTCATCGAGATCGCGGTGCGCGCGGACGGGACCGCCGTGAGCGCGGAGCAGCTCGGCAAGGCGCAGGGCATCCCGCACGGCTTCCTCCAGGCGATCCTGGCCGACCTGCGGCGCGCCGACGTCGTGGTGTCGCAGCGCGGCCAGTCCGGCGGCTGGCGCTTCGCCCGCAAGCCCGAGTCGGTGACCGTCGCCGACGTCATCCGCGCCGTCGACGGCCCGCTCGTGTCGGTCTACGGCCTGCGCCCGGAGGCGGTCGAGTACGACGAGTCCGCCGAGGTGCTCCAGCACGTGTGGATCGCCGCCCGCAGCTCGCTGCGCTCGGTCTTCGAGCAGGTCACCATCCAGGACCTCGCCGACGGGACGCTGCCCCAGGGCGTGAAGGCGCTCACCGAGGACGAGGACGCCTGGCAGCCGCACTGACGCGGCCCTTCGCGCCCGGTTCTCGTGGTTCGCACCCGAGATCTCGGGTGCACAGCACGAGGGTCCCCGGATATCCGGGGACTTCCGACGAAGCCGCGCTCAGGCGGCCAGCCGCCGGGTGACCTGCTTGCGCCGGCGCCCGACGCGGGCGAGGCGCTTGTCGAGGCGAGCCTTCTCCTCGATCAGCGCGATCCGCGCGACCTGCGCGGCCAGCTGCTCGTCGGTCAGCCGGGCGGGCAGCACGTGGGTGCGCGCCGCGTCGACCTGCGCAGTCCACGCCTCGGGCGGCGTGGCGGTGAAGCCGCTCGTCACCACGAGCACGACCCGCATGCCGGCGAGGCCGTCGAGGGCGAGCGCCGCCTGCTCGGGCGTCGCGGCGAAGAGCTCGGGGACGCTGACGAAGCAGTCCGTCCGGGACTTCCAGGCGCGCCGGCACACCTTCGCCCACGCGCCCTCGACCTGCTTGCGCTTGAGGCCCGCGGCCTTGTGCGTGCGCGTCAGCTCGAGGCCGGCGTGGTGGAGCGTGGCCGGGCTGACGTCGGGCAGGACCACCCCGCCGAGGGCGAGGGTGCCGGCAATCGCGCGGACGTCGACGGCGTCGGGGCCGATGTGCAGGAGGAACAGTCGCTTGGCCATGCTCCGAGCGTCCTCGCGCGCCCTGACGTCCGGGTGAACACACGCCCACGACCGGTCGAACTCCGCGGGACGGGGGAGCCGGTGCCTACGGTGGTGGGACGCGGGCTGTGACGAAAGCGCCCTGAGCTGCGTCTCACCGGTGACGCCGAAACAACCCCAGGGAGAGACATGCCCCGCTCGACGGAGGAGTTCGAGGAGTTCGCCATCGCGCGGACCCCCCAGCTCTACCGCGCCGCGTGGCTGATGTGCGGCGACGCCCACCGTGCCGAGGACCTCGTCCAGGAGACGCTGGCCAAGGTCTACGTGCGGTGGCACCGTCGCCTGGGCGGCCCGATCGAGCACCCGGTCGCCTACGCACACACGACGCTGACCCGCACCTACATCAGTGCCCAGCGCCGTCGCAGCAACCACGAGACACCGACCGAGACGCTTCCGGAGAGCGTGGAGCAGGGTGGGGACGCCGCCACCTCGCTCGCCCTCCGCGACGCGCTCGCCCAGCTCGCACCACTGGACCGCGCGGTCCTGGTGCTGCGCTACCTCGAGGACGTGTCGGTCGCCGACACCGCGGACGCCCTCGGGGTGAGCCCGGGTGCCGTGCGCAACCGGACGCTCCGCGCCCTCGACCGTCTCCGTGCCGTGCTGGGTCCGTCCCTCCGAGACCTGCTCGAGATCTAGGAGAACCCATGCCCACCGACGACACCGGCGTCACCGAGCTCCTCCGCCGTGCCAGTGACGGCCTCACCCCCGACGTCGACCGCCTCGTCAGCGGCGGCGTCACCCGCGGACGCGCCCGGCAGCGCCGCGCCCGGATCGGTACGACGGTCGCCTCGCTGGCCGTGATCGGCGTCATCGGCACGCTGGCGGCCGTCGTACCCCAGCTCGGCGACCCGGACGGCCGCGGCGCCGAGACCGAGGTCGCCGACCGCTTGGACGCCGTGACGACCCGCGCCGCCGACCCCGACCGCCCTCCTCCCGCCGACGAGCTGCGCCCGCTCGTGCCGCCGCAGCAGATGGCCGACACGATCCGCGAGATGACCGGCGCGACCGAGGTCCGCTCGATCGAGGTCGACCAGTCCGGGCAGGACCGCCCGCGCCTGTTCTACGCGACCGTCGACGGCGCGCAGGTGTCGTTCAAGATCCGGTGGTACAACAACCCGGTCGTCGTCCAGGACGGCGGCGAGCCGCTGGCGCCGAGCGTCGTCTGCGAGCCGGCGCCCGACGTCGACTGCACCACCCTCGACGACGGCTCGCGGCTGCTGCGCCAGGAGGCGTACGCCAGTGGCGGCGGGTCGCCCGCCTACCAGGAGCGCACGGTCTCGCTCGGCACCGCCGACGGCTGGCAGATCGACGTGATCGCCCGCAACACGGCGGGCGAGAAGGAGGGCGAGGTCGTCGCGGACGCCCCGGTGCTGACGATCGAGCAGCTGCAGGCCCTCGCGACCAGCGACGCCTGGTACGCCTAGTACCGGTCGACCTGCACGGCCGACAGCCAGGTCAGCAGCGGCCGCAGCGCGCGCCAGTCCTCGCGGACCCGGTCGACGAGGCCGGCGTCGAGGGCGTCGGCCTCGAAGCCGTAGGACCGGCCGACGAAGAGCTGCTTGTGGCGCAGCAGGTGGATGCGCGGGTGGTCGGTCCCGTAGCCCCGCGGCGAGGTCTTGAGCTGGTCGCCGCCCACCTCGAAGCCGTCCTTCTCCAGCCGGCGCAGCAGCCGGTCGAGCGCCTTCCCGGTCTTCTCGTCGGCCATCGCGTCGCGGATCGCCGCGAGCCGCGGGCCGTCGGCGTCGTAGAAGCCGCCGCCGACGCGCGTGCCGCGCGGCGAGATCTCGAAGTACCACCCGGTCGCCGGGGCCACGCCGACGAAGGCGCCCTGGTGGGTCTTGTAGGGCGTCTTGTCCTTCGCGAAGCGCACGTCGCGGTAGGGCCGGAACACCTTCGCGCTGCCGAACTCCGGCTCGAGGTCGGCCATGAGCGCCTTCATCGGCGCCTGCACCGACTCCTGCCAGACCTGCTTGTGGGCCTCCCAGAACGACTTGGTGTTGTCGACCTCGAGGTCGTCGTAGAAGTCGAGGGCAGCGACGGGGAAACCGGTGAAGCTCACGTCAGCCGACGTTAGCCCAGACCTGCTCGTCCCCCTGCTCCCCGAACGACGAGAGGGTCACCACACCGCCGCCGCAGACCGGCTCGCCGAGGAACGCGTTGCCCGTCGAGGCCGACTCGTAGGCCACCTCGAGCGTGCGGTCGGGCGTCCAGCGCATCAGCCGGGCCGGCTCGTCGGCGGCCTGCGGGTCGCGGGCGAAGAAGACCGACCCGCCGCAGGGGAGCACGCTGCCGGTGGTGCCGGGGCCGAGGTCGAAGTAGGTGCCGTCGGCGGAGGCGTACAGGTGGGCCTCCTCCTGCCGGCGCGGCTTCGGGACCTCCGACCACACGATCCCGTCGGGCGTGGCCGCGACGTCCCAGCCGAGGCAGTCGCTGGGGCCTTCCACGGGTTGCGGGACGCCGCTGCCGTCGAGCAGGTTCAGGGTGCGGCAGGCGACCGGGCGCGCGTCGTCGAAGGTCATCATCGCGACGCCGTCCTCGCTCGCGGTGAGCCCGGAGAAGCCCGACCGGTCCGGGGCGCACCACCCGTCCTCGCCGTTGGCGTCCGCGAGCGCCACGGTCGCGAGGCAGTACGCGCGGTCGTCGCCGTAGGTCGGGAAGTAGAGGTCGCCGCCGGTCAGCGCCCACGAGCCGCCGCTCGCCGCGACGGGGGAGACGACGTCGCGGTCCTCGCCGGTGGCGAGGTCGATCGCGACGACCTGGCTGGGCTCGGTCTCGGCCTTGTCCTGCTTGACGACGACCGCCCAGTCCTCGCTCATCAGGACCTCGGAGATGGTGCGGCCGCTGCCCGCGACGACCGACGTGTACATCCCGTCCGCGGCCAGGTCGACCTGCGTGTCGCCCGGGGTGGACAGCGCCTCCCAGCGCGGACCCTTGACGAAGGCGTTCTCCGGGAGCGCGCCGGTGTCCTGCCAGCCGAGCAGCGCCTCGGTCGGCTCGACGACCGTGGGCTCGTCGCGGGTCCCGCCCTCGGGCGCGTCCCCTGTCGCCGTGGTGCCAGATGGGCTGCTCGACGGTCGCTCGGTGCCGGGCTCGTCTTCGGTGCCGCAGGCGGTGAGGGCGAGCAGCAGCGCCAGCGCGAGGCTCGTACGCCGCACGTCAGACGCCGACGTTGTGCTGGAAGTGGGCGAGGTTCGCGCGGTAGGAGCGGTACGCGTTGCGCCACTGCACGCGGCCGATGGCGGGCTCGCTCGGGTCGAACTTCGACTGGTCCCACGGCTCGAACCAGCCGAGCTGGGGGTTGCCGCCGGGGTTCTGGTCGTATCCGCGGCCGACCTGGAAGTGCCCGCTCGCGTCGTCGTCGAGGTAGGGGTAGTACTGCTTGAGCAGAACCGGGTGCAGCACGACCGGCGCCCGGTAGTCGTGCACGTGGCGCATCATCAGGCGGTACCACTGCTTGAAGGTGAAGTCGCTGATGTCGAGCGTGACGTAGGGCCCGGCGTGCGCCTCGTCGTCGTAGTCGGTCTTGTTGTTCACCACGCGCACCATGTCGGTGATCGCGGTGCCGGCCGACGTCGTGCCGAGGCGGCGCGCCCAGTAGGACTGGTTCTTCCGCTTCCCCTGCGCCGCCCAGCCGATCGCCTGCATCGTCGCGGGCCCGCACCACCAGGTCTGGTTCTGCGCCTGGGCGACCTTGCTGGTGAGGATCTTCGAGCGCTCGGGGTAGGACCCGCCGAAGCCGCCGCGGGCCTGCAGGTCGGTCCCGGTGGCGACCTCGGGGTGGCGTGCCGCGAAGTCCGCCGGCAGCTCCACGCCCTGGATCTCGTGGCGCAGCATCCACACCTTGCCGACGGCCTGGGCCGCGGCGGTGAGCTCGGCGCGGTCGGCGGCGGCACGCTCGGACGTGCTCCGGCGCGCGCCGCGGGCCAGGAGCCCCGCGGCGTCGAGGTCGCCGGTGCGCTCGCGGCCGAGCGCCGGGCGGGCCTGCAGCCGAGCAGCGAGCGCCTCGCGGGACTGGTTGGTCCACCCGAAGCCGAGGCAGTAGCGCTGGCCCTCAAACGTCGCGCAGCGCACCGCTGCCAGGGCCTGCGTCGTACGGCCGCTCGCGCCGTCGAGCGCGGCCCCCTCGGCGACCACGCGGTCGATCTCCGCCTGCATCTCGGGGGTCACCTGCCCGCGTCCGACGGCAGCAGTCGGGGCGGTGGTCTCGGCGCTCGGCACGATCGCGCCCTGCCCGGCGTCGCCGTCGGGCAGGAACGGGACGGCGCCGAGGGTCAGCGCGAGCGCAGCCGCGGCGATGCTGGCCGGGTGTCGCCACAGCGGGCGGCGTACGTCGTCGGACGCGATCCGGTGGGCCAGGGAGCGGGGGGTCTGCGGGGGAAGGAGACGCATGGGGAAGGAACCTCGATCCGGGGGAACGGACGTCCCACTGTCCCCTCTGGTCACACAAGGCGCAAGTCGCACCACGAGTTACAGCGTCGTTGTTCGCCCACCCTGTGGAGAGCCCCGGTAGTCCGCTGCGATCGGCCGGTCGACACGCCGGCGGAAGCGGCCGACTGCAGCGGACTACCGCAGCGGGCCTGTGGAGGGCTGTCCCTCACCAGAGAAGTGGAGCGGATGACGAGACTCGAACTCGCGACATCGACGGTGGGCGCAGCGTCGCGCGTGCGCGGCCTTCCTCACCACGGGATCTGGAGCGGATGACGAGACTCGAACTCGCGACATCGACGGTGGGCGCAGCGTCGCGCGTGTGCGCCCTTCCTCACCACGGGATCTGGAGCGGATGACGAGACTCGAACTCGCGACATCGACGGTGGGCGCAGTGTCGCGCGTGCGCGCCCTTCCTCACCACGGGATATGGAGCGGATGACGAGACTCGAACTCGCGACATCGACGGTGGGCGCAGTGTCGCGCGTGCGCGCCCTTCCTCACCACGGGATATGGAGCGGATGACGAGACTCGAACTCGCGACATCGACGGTGGGCGCAGTGTCGCGCGTGCGCGCCCTTCCTCACCACGGGATATGGAGCGGATGACGAGACTCGAACTCGCGACATCGACCTTGGGAAGGTCGCGCTCTACCAACTGAGCTACATCCGCAGGCCGTCCGGGGACGGCGCGCCGAACACTACCCGACCGGGCTAGCGCACGCTCGAGAAGCCCGGGTGCTTCGGGGCGACGGTGTCGCCCGACGAGCGGCCGGTCACCCGCCGGTGCACCCACGGGACGAGGAACTCGCGGGTCCAGCGGGCGTTGGCGCGCCACTGCTCGCGGCGCGGCAGCACCGGCAGCGGGCGTACGACGACGGGCTCCTGGCCGTGCTCGACGCCGATGGCTTCGAGGACGGCGTGCGCCATGTAGGCGTGGCCGGAGGAGTTGAGGTGCATCCGGTCGGTGTCCATCGCGCCGTCGATCTCGACGTCGCGCATCCGCCACATGTCGACCACCAGCGCGCCGTGCCGGTCGGCGATCTCGCGTACCCACTCGTTGAAGATCGCCATCCGGCCGCGCACGGGGCCGTAGATCCCGCCGCCGCCCGGGTCGAAGATGGTGAACATGACGACCTGCGCCCCGGTCGCGGTGAGCCGGGCGATCGCGTCGTCGTAGGTCCGGGCGAGCGCGTCGAGGTCGACGCGCGGGCGCAGCACGTCGTTGCCGCCGCCGTGGATGGTGACCAGGTCGGGCTGGAGCGCGATCGCGGCGTCGACCTGCTCGGCGACGATCGGGCCGAGCTTGCGGCCGCGGATCGCGAGGTTGGCGTAGCCGAAGTCGTCGGTCTGCTGCGCGAGCACCTCGGCGACGCGGTCGGCCCAGCCGCGCAGCCCGTTGGGGCGGGAGGGGTCGGGGTCGCCGACGCCCTCGGTGAACGAGTCGCCCAGGGCGACGTAGCGGTGGAAGGTCACCCGTCCATTGTGCCCGGGGGCTCTCGTGACGGAACTTCGTCCCTCCTCGACCATCGAGAGCCGCGCGCCACAGGGCTAGTGTCGGCTGCGTGCTGCTCTCCGACCGTGACATCAGTGCCGAGATCGACGCCGGACGGATCGGCCTGCACCCGTGGGACCCGGCGATGATGCAGCCGTCGAGCATCGACGTGCGCCTCGACCGGTACTTCCGGGTCTTCGAGAACCACCGCTACCCCGACATCGACCCGATGGCCGACCAGTCCGACCTGACGCGCGAGGTCGAGCCCGAGGGCGACGAGCCGTTCATCCTGCACCCGGGCGAGTTCGTCCTGGGGTCGACCTACGAGATCGTCACCCTCCCCGACGACGTCGCCGCGCGCGTCGAGGGCAAGTCGTCGCTCGGACGCCTCGGCCTGCTGACCCACGCCACCGCCGGCTTCGTCGACCCCGGCTTCTCCGGCCACGTCACCCTCGAGCTGGCCAACGTCGCCACGCTCCCGATCAAGCTCTACCCGGGCATGAAGATCGGCCAGTTCTGCTTCTTCCGGCTCTCCTCGCCCAGCGAGCACCCCTACGGCTCCGAGAAGTACGGCTCGCGCTACCAGGGCCAGCGCGGCCCCACCCCGAGCCGCTCCTTCCAGAACTTCCACCGCACCCGGATCTGACGCCTTCGCGCGTCCGGATCGTGGATTAGGGCATACCCGTGTGACGTAATTGCCGCGAAGTGTGGTTAGGCTGTCCTTAGTTAGGTCAGCCTCACTTCCACGCACGGAGAACCCCCATGAAGCGAACGCTCGCTGCGCCCCTGGCCGCGGCAACCCTCCTCGTCGCGACCCTCACCGGGTGCAGCACCGGCTCCACCAGCGCCACCGACAGCGCCGCGGAGCCGACGGCGACCACGTCGGCGGACCCCGACGCCTTCCCGGTGACCATCGAGCACGCGCTGGGCAGCACCACCATCGAGTCCGAGCCGACCCGGGTCGCGACCCTCGGCTGGACCGACGCCGACCACGCCCTCGCGCTCGGCGTCGTGCCGGTGGGCGCGACCGCGATCACGTGGGGCGGCAACGACCAGCAGTCGACCGACTGGTTCGACGCGGCGGTCGAGGAGGCCGGCGCCGAGGCGCCCGTGCGCTACGACGACGCCGACGGCGCGCCGATCGACGAGGTCGCCGAGCTCGCCCCTGACCTGATCCTCGCCACCAACTCGGGCATCACGCAGGCGGAGTACGACAAGCTCTCCAAGATCGCGCCGGTCGTCGCCTACCCCGAGGCGCCGTGGACGACCAGCTGGCAGGACTCGCTGGAGATGGTCGGCGAGGCGCTGGGCCGCACCGAGCTCGCCGAGCAGGTCGAGGAGGACACCGAGGCCACCATCGAGGAGGCCAAGGCGGCCAACCCCGACCTCCAGGGCGCGTCGCTGATCTACGGCTACCTCGCCACCACCGACCTGTCGACCGTCGGCATCTACGCCCCGCAGGACCCGCGGGTCTCGATCCTGCGCGACCTCGGCATGGTCGACGCACCGGCCGTCGCCGACGCGATCAAGCCCGGCGAGTTCTACGGCACCGTGTCCGCCGAGAAGGCCGCGGACCTCGACTCGGACGTGTTCGTCACCTGGGTCGACTCCGACGACGCGGTCGACACGATCAGCAAGGACAAGCTCGTCGGCCAGATCCCGGCGATCGCCGACGGCCACTGGTACGCCGAGACCGACAAGCAGAAGGCGATGGCGTCGACCAACCCCACGCCGCTGTCGATCCCGGTGATCATCAGCGACTTCCTGCCCCAGGTCGTGAAGGCCGTCCAGGGCGCGTGACCACGCTGACCCCCGCCCGCGACGTCGCGGGCCCCGCCGACACGGCCGGGGCCCCGCGGCGTCGCGGCCTGCCCGTCGCCGTCGCCGCCGCGCTCGCGGTGGCGGCGGTGGCGGGGGCCGCGGTGCTGTCGGTATTGGTCGGCGCCCGTACGGTCCCGCTCGCCGCGGTCCTCGACCCCGCGCACCCGCTCCACGCCGTGGTCGAGGCGCGCATCGACCGCACCATGCTCGGCCTCGCCGTCGGCGCCGCCCTCGGCCTCGCCGGCGCCCTCATGCAGGGCCTCACCCGCAACCCGCTCGCCGACCCGGGCATCCTCGGCGTCAACGCCGGCGCTACCTTCGCCATGGTCGTCGGGATGACCGCGTTCGGCGCGGCGACCATGGGGCAGTTCCTGCCGCTGGCCTTCGGGGGAGCGGCCGTGGCCGCGCTCGTGGTCCAGGCGATCGCCTCCCTGGGCCGCGACGGCGCCACGCCGATGAAGCTCGCGGTCACCGGCGCCGCGCTCAGCGCGGGGCTCGCCAGCTGGACCACCGGCCTGCTGCTCGCCGACCGCAGGACCATGGAGAGCTTCCGCTTCTGGCAGGTCGGCACCGTCGCCGGGCGCGGCATCGACGTCCTGGTCACCGGCCTGCCGTTCCTCGTCGTCGGTGCGGTGCTCGCGCTCGCCGGTGCGCGGGTGCTCAACACCCTGGCGCTCGGCGAGGACCTCGCCCGCGGGCTGGGGCGACGGACGACGCGCGACCGCCTCGTCGTCGCGCTCGCCATCGTGCTGCTCGCCGGCACCGCGACCGCCCTCGCCGGGCCGATCGCGTTCGTCGGGCTCGTCGTCCCGCACGTGGTGCGGGTGCTCGTCGGCCCCGACCACGTCCGGGTCCTGCCGTTCTCGATGCTCGTCGGCGCCGCGCTCGTCGTGCTCGCCGACACCGTCGGACGCGTGGTCCTCCCGCCGGCCGAGGTGCAGGTCGGGATCATGGCGGCCGTCGTCGGCGTCCCGGTCTTCGTCGCGCTGGTCCGCCGCACGGGGAGGGCGCTGTGACCGTCACCGACCGCCCCGTCGCCACCCGGTCGACCGACATGGCCTCCGCCCTCGACGCCGTACGCGGCGCGCGCCGCGGACCGCGCACGCACCACCGCCGGGTCGTCGGCGGGCTGCTGCTCGCGGTCGTCGGCGCCTTCGCGGTGCGGGTGCTGCTCGGCGACTACACGGTGACGATCCCCGACTTCGTGCGCATCCTGACCGGCGACCAGATCCCCGGCGCGACCTACATCGTGATGGAGTCCAAGCTGCCGCGCGCCGTGCTCGCGGTCCTGGTCGGGCTCGCCTTCGGCGTCGGCGGCGCGATCTTCCAGACCACCCTGCGCAACCCGCTTGCGAGCCCCGACGTGGTCGGGGTCAGCCTCGGCGCGAGCGCCGCAGCCGTCTCCGCGATCGCGCTGGCCGGCTGGTCGGGCGGGGCGGTGCAGCTCGTCGCGGTCGGCGGCGCGCTCGCCGCCGCGCTGCTCGTGCGCCTGGTCGCCGGCGACCACTCCGGCTTCCGGCTGGTGCTGGCCGGCATCGGCCTGGCCGCCGCTCTGCAGTCGGTCATCCAGTACGTCTTCACGCGCGTCGACGAGTGGGACGTGCAGCTGGTGCTGCGCTGGCTCACCGGCAGCGTCAACGGCGTCGCCTGGTCGACGATCGGCCAGCTCGCGCTCGCGCTCGCGGTCCTGCTGCCCGCCACCGCCTGGGCGGCGCGCTCGCTGCGCGCCACCGAGCTCGGCGAGGACACCGCGACCGGACTCGGCGTCGGCCACCGGCGCACCGACGTGCTGATGCTGCTCGCCACCCTGCTGGTCGGGGTGGGCGTCGCGGCAGCCGGGCCGGTCGCCTTCGTCGCGTTCGTCTCCGGCCCGATCGCCCGCGCGCTCAACCGCGGGCGCACCACGCTGCTGGCCTCGGGCCTGGTCGGCGCGCTCGTCGTGCTCGTCGCCGACCACGCCGGGGCCTACGCCCTCGACATCAACCTGCCGGTCGGCGTCGTCACCGGCGCGTTCGGCGCACCGTTCCTGCTCTGGCTGCTCGCCCGCGGCCCCGCCACCGGACCCCGTGGAAGGAGGGCGGCATGAGCGCCGCCGTGGACACCACCACCCACCGACTCGAGGCCCGCGGCCTCACCCTCGCGTACGCGGACACCGCCGTCGTCGACGACCTCGACCTCGTCGTGCCGCCCGGGGAGGTCACCGTCGTCGTCGGCGCCAACGCGTGCGGCAAGTCGACGCTGCTGCGCGGCCTGGCCCGCCTGCTGAAGCCGCGGGGCGGCACCGTCCTGCTCGACGGCGAGGTGCTGCACCGGCTGCCGACCCGCCAGGTCGCCCGCACCCTCGGCCTGCTGCCGCAGAACCCGATCGCGCCCGAGGGCGTCACCGTCTCCGACCTCGTCGGTCGCGGCCGCCACCCCCACCACGGACCGTTCGGCCGCTGGACGGCCGCCGACGAGCAGGCGGTCGCCGAGGCGCTGGTGCTCACCGACACCCTCCAGCTCGCGGACCGCGTGGTCGACGAGCTGTCGGGCGGGCAGCGCCAACGGGTCTGGATCGCGATGGCGCTCGCCCAGGGCACCGACCTGCTGCTGCTCGACGAGCCGACGACCTACCTCGACGTCGCCCACCAGGTCGAGATGCTCGACCTGCTCGCCGACCTCAACGCCCGGCGCGGCACCACGATCGTGATGGTGCTGCACGACCTCAACCTTGCCGCGCGCTACGCCGACCACCTCGTCGCGCTGCGCCACGGGCGCGTGGTGGCGTCCGGGACGCCCGCCGAGGTGGTCACCGAGGAGGTGGTGCGGACCGTCTTCGGGCTGGAGAGCCGCGTCATCGACGACCCCGTCTCGCACACCCCGCTGGTGGTCCCCGTGGGCCGCCACCACCCACGCCCCATCCCCACCGTGCCGACCGGCACGACCGTCCAGGAGACCCGATGACCGTGACCACCTCTGCGCTGCCCCTGCTCTTCACCGAGGTCGAGGTGGTCTCGGTCGAGCGCCTCTCGCCCACCTTCGTCCGGGTCGGCCTCGGCGGGCCCGGGCTCGCCGACTTCGGCGTCGACGGGCCGCGCTGGGACCAGCGGATCAAGCTGGTGCTGCCCGACCCGACGACCGGCGCCATCACCTCGACCGAGGGCGCGGACGAGTCGTGGTTCGCGACCTGGTCGGAGAGGTCGGCCGCCGAGCGCGGCCACATGCGGACCTACACGGTCCGCGACGTCCACGGCTCCGGCGAGGACACCGTCATCGTCGTCGACCTGGTGCTCCACCTCGAGGGTGACCTCGTCGGCCCCGGCTCGCTGTGGGCGTCGACCGCCTCCGTCGGCGACCGGATCGTGGTGCTCGCGCCGCGCCGCGGGTTCCCCTACGGCGGGATCGAGTTCGCCCCGGCCCTCGGCGCCGACCTGCTGCTGGTCGGTGACGAGACGGCGGTCCCCGCGGTGTGCGCGGTGCTGGAGCAGCTCCCCGACGACGCGACCGGGACCGCCTTCCTGGAGGTCCCGGTCACCGCCGACGTGCAGGACGTACGCCGTCCGGCGGGGGTCGACGTCGTCTGGCTGCCCCGCGAGGGGCGGCCGCTGGGGGTCCCGCTGCACGACGCCGTCGTGGCGCACCTCGGGATCGCCGGGGCGTCCGTCGACGTGTCACCCGACGAGGTCGACCCCGACCTGTGGGAGACGCCGTTCTACTCCTCGTCGGGCGAGGACCTCCCGGTCGGGGCGACCGGTGTCGGCGGGACGTACGCCTGGATCGCGGGGGAGTCGAAGGTCGTGACCGGCCTGCGCCGGCACCTGGTCAACGAGCTCGGCTTCGACCGCGCCCAGGTGGCGTTCATGGGCTACTGGCGCCGCGGCGTGGCGATGCGGTCCTGATCAGCGGCGCTTGGGCGAGCGGGGGGTGTAGCGCACCCGCTCGGCGATGCGGTGGCGAGCGATGAGCTCGAGGTCGGTGAAGGCGTCGTGCATGGCCGTGCTCCTCTCTGGAATCGGTCT
Organism: Nocardioides palaemonis; assembly: GCF_018275325.1. Lineage (NCBI taxonomy): Bacteria > Bacillati > Actinomycetota > Actinomycetes > Propionibacteriales > Nocardioidaceae > Nocardioides > Nocardioides palaemonis. The sequence goes on from NZ_JAGVQR010000001.1 coordinate 81,492, forward strand.
GGTCAGCTCTGGTGGAGGGTGACGTCGCCCGAGGCCGTGGTGGCACGGACCTCGAGGTAGGGCTGGTCGGGCGCCGGTTCGCCGGTGCTCGGCAGGGTGGAGGCGAGGCGGCCGCTGGCGGTGCGGACGTCGGTCCACACGGGCGTGCCGGCGAGGACGCCGATCCGCACGTCGCCGCTCGCGGTCTTCGCGGTGATCCGGCCCGGCCCGATCTCGTCGACGACGAGGTCGCCGGACCCGGTGGTGAAGACCGCCTCGCTGCCGACGGAGGCGACCCGTGCGTCGCCCGAGCCGGTCTTGATCGCGAGGTCGTCGCGGGCGGCGTCGACGCGGACGTCGCCGCTGCCGGTGGTGACGACCAGCGAGGACTCGGCGCGCCCGACGACGACGTCGCCGGACCCGGACTTCAGGTGCGCCTCGCCGACGAGGTGGTCCACGGTGACGTCGCCCGAGCCTGAGTGGACGACCGTGTCGCCCTCGACGACCTCGATCACGACGTCGCCCGACCCGCTGTCGACCCGGGCGTCGCTGATCCGGCCGTGGGCGGAGAGGTCGCTGCTGCCGACCTTGGCGTGCAGGGCGCTGGCGACCGGCACCTCGACGACGACCTCGGCGCGGGAGTCCCGCCCGAAGATGCCGCCGCCGCGGGACGGCGCGATGATCGCCAGCCGGTCGCCGAGGTCGCGGACGTCGAACTCCTCGGCCCGCTCGCCGGTGATCCGGACGGTGGTCTCGGTGGTGTCCGTGGCGGTGACGTCGACCAGGCCGCGGCCGTTCTCGACGTAGAGCTCGATCGGCTCGGGGGTGTCGAAGGTGAGGTCGAGGTGGTTGCTCATCGGTGTCTCCTGGTGTGGTCGGGACCTGCGTCAGGGTGTGGTCGGCCGACGGGCCGGCAGGTGCCGGTCCGCGGGAGTGCGGGGTGGTGGGAGCGGCGGGGCCTCAGACCCAGCCGGACATCCGGCGGGTGCCGCGGCCCTCCTTGCGGGAGGCGGCAAACGGGTCGTAGCCCACGAACGGGACGCTGCTCAGGTCGATGTCGACGTTGATCGAGTGCTCGCTGGTGGCGCCCCGGATGACGCCGACGAGCCAGGTGTTGAGGCTCTGGCCGGCGGCCGCGGCCTTCTCCTCGGCCCGGGCCTTGACCGCCTCGGGGATGCGGAGCGTGATCCGCGCCAGGTCGCCGTCGGGCTCCTCGGGCGGGGCCGGCGGAGCGGGCGGCGGGGGCGGTGCGGGCAGCGCGACGGGCGGGGCGACCTCGACGACGAAGTCGAGCTCGCGACCCACCAGGCGGACGTCGACGCTGCCCTCGGGGAGCTCGGAGGTGATCTCCGCCGCGGCGTGCGAGATGGCCTCCATCAGGGCGAGCCGGGCGCTCGGGTCGAGCGCGTAGGCCAGCCGCTCGGCGGCCTGCTTGAGCTCGTCACCCCCGGCCTCCGCGGCCGCGACGAGGTCGCGGCGGAGGGTGTCGACGTACGGCGTGATGTCCATGCGCACCACTCTGACATCACTGTGATGTCATGTCAACCACCTTGTGACATCACGTGGCATCGGCGTGGTGTCACCGCGCTGGTTCGCCCTCCACGCGCAGACGGACCCGCGCCGGTGGGTGCGGGTCCGTCCGAGGTCGAGCGGGGTGGTGCGATCAGAGGTCGAAGAGTGAACCCGACCCGTTGATGTCGACGTCCGTACGCGGCGTGTGTGCCGGGGCGCCCGACGGCCGGGCCGGCTTCGGCTCCTCCGTCGACTCCTCCGCCGCGGCCTGCTCATCCGGCTCCGCCGCGGCGGGCTCGGAGGGCAGGTCCTCGGGGTCGCGGAACGTCGCCGCCTGGCTGAGGTCGGCGCCGCTCGGCGGGGCAGCCGCCGGCTCGGCCTCGACGGTCGTCGACGCGGCGGCGGGCTCGGCGGCGGGCTCCTCGGCGGGCTCGGGTGCGGCCGCCGGGGCCGAGGCGTCGGCGGCAGCCGTGGTCGGCGCCTCGATGTCGAAGAGGGAGCCGAGGCTGCCCAGGTCGACGTCGGTCGCCGGCGCGGAGACGGTGGCGCCCGTGGGTGCTGCCGCCTGCGCGGAAGGCTGGTCGGGCGTCGGTGCCGCTGCCGTCGGCTCGGGCTCCGGGTCCGGCTCAGCTGCTGCCGGCTCGGCCTCTGCCGGCTCGGCCTCTGCCGGCTCGGCCTCTGCCGGCTCGGCCTCTGCCGCCGGCTCGGCCTCTGCCGCCGGCTCGGGTGCCGCCGCTGGGGCGGGCGCCGTCGTCTGCGCGGGAGCCTCGAGGTCGAAGAGCGAGCCCAGGCTCGACAGGTCGGCGTCCGTCGTCGGCGTGGACGTCGTGACGGAGGCGTCGCTGGCGGCTGAGTCGCTGGGAGACTCAGCTGCCACGGCGGGCTCGGCGGCGGCGCTGCTGGGGGTTGAGTCGCTGGGAGACTCAGCTGCCACGGCGGGCTCGGCGGCGGCGCTGCTGGGGGTTGAGTCGCTGGGAGACTCAGCTGCCACGGCGGGCTCGGACGGGGCGGCCGGCGCCGGCTCCGGGGCGGCGATGTCGAACAGCGACCCGCCGCTGCCGAGGTCGGCGGACGGGGTCGGGGCGGCCTCGGCCTGCGGCTCGGGCTCGGCGGCCTGAGGCTCTGGCGCGGCCTGCGGCTCGGGCGTACCGAGGTCGAAGAGGGAGCCGCCGGCGCCGAGGTCGGTCGACGACGCAGGAGCGGTGTCCGGCTCGGCGGCGGGCTCGGCGGCGGGCTTCGCGGCCTCGGGCTCGGCAGCCTTCGGCTCCTCGGCCGCCGGGGTGTCGAACAGCGACCCTCCGGCGAACGCGTCGGCCGACTTCTCCGGCGCGGCCGACTCGGCCGGCGCGGCCGGCTCGGGGGCAGCGGGTGCCTCGGGCGCCGGGGTGTCGAAGAGAGACCCGCCGGGAGCGGGTGCGTCGGCCGGGGTGTCGAAGAGCGAGGTGCCACCCGACGCCTTGGCGGCGGGGCCTGCGTCGGCGGTCTCGGTGACGGTGTCATCGGTGACCGTGACGTCGCCGGCCTCGGGCTCGTCCTTCGTCGCGACGTCGGTCGTCGCGGTGGCGGTCGCAGCGGCCGGTGCGGCGGCCGACGCCGAGCCCGGCGCAGCCTTGGTGGCCTGCTCGCCCTTGACCGACGCGAGCAGCATCTGTGCGACGTCGAGGACCTCGACCTCCTCGCGGGCCTCGCCCTTGCTCTGCTGCATGGTGAGCCCGTCGGAGAGCATCACCCGGCAGAAGGGGCAGCCGACGGCGATCTGGTCGGCGCCGGTGCCGACGGCCTCCTTGGTGCGGTTCATGTTGATCCGCTCGCCGAGGTTCTCCTCCATCCACATGCGCGCACCGCCCGCGCCGCAGCAGAAGGACCGCTCGGAGTTGCGCTCCATCTCGACGAACTCCGCGCCCGGCAGGACCTGGAGCAGCTCGCGCGGGGGCGAGTAGACCTGGTTGTGGCGGCCGAGGTAGCACGGGTCGTGGTAGGTGATCGAGCGCTTGGCGGCGCCCGCGCCGTCCTTGACCGGGGTCAGCTTCCCCTCGCGCACGAGGCGGTTGAGCAGCTGGGTGTGATGGACGACCTCGAGCTCGATGCCGAAGTCCTTGTACTCGTTCTTGAGCGTGTTGAAGCAGTGGGCACAGGTCGAGACGACCTTCTTGACCTTGTACTCCTTGAACGTCTCGACGTTCTGCTGGGCGAGACCCTGGAAAACGAACTCGTTGCCGGCGCGGCGGGCCGGGTCGCCGGTGCAGGTCTCGCCGTTGCCGAGCACGCCGAAGGAGATGCCGGCCATGTCGAGCAGCTCGGCCACGGCGCGGGTGGTCTTCTTCGCCCGGTCCTCGTAGGCGCCGGCGCAGCCGACCCAGAACAGCCAGTCGACCGACTCGAGCGACTCGAGGTCCTCACCGACCACCGGCACGTCGAAGTCGAGGCCCTTGGCCCAGTCCATGCGGGCCGAGGCCGACATGTTCCACGGGTTGCCCTTGTTCTCCAGGCCCTTGAAGAGCTGGTTGAGCTCGGCGGGGAAGTTGGACTCCACGAGCAGCTGGTAGCGCCGCATGTCCATGATGTGGTCGACGTGCTCGATGTCGACCGGGCACTGCTGGACGCAGGCGCCGCACGAGGTGCAGCTCCACAGCACGTCCTCGTCGATCACGAAGTCGCCGTCAGCGGGGTTGTAGAACCAGTCGAGGACGTCCTCGCCGGAGCCCGCGCTCTCGCCCTTGGAGCCGACCCCGACGAGCTGGCGCTCCGCGTGGGCCTCGTCGCCCTGCGTCTTGGCGTACGCGTGGTCGCGCAGGCTGGTGATGAGGAGCTTGGGCGACAGCGGCTTCTCGGTGTTCCACGCCGGGCACTGCGACTGGCAGCGGCCGCACTCGGTGCAGGTGGTGAAGTCGAGGATGCCCTTCCACGAGAAGTCCTCGACCGCGCCGACGCCGAGGGTCGAGTCCTCGTCGAGGTCGTCGATGTCGTCGAGCGTGACGGCCTTGCCGTCGGAGGTCAGCGGCTTCATCGCGCCCAGCGCCGTGCTGCCGTCGGACTCACGCTTGAAGTAGATGTTGAACCACGCGGTGAAGCGGTGCCACGCGACGCCCATCGTCAGGTTGGACGAGATCACGATCAGCCACGCCATCGCGGAGGTGATCTTGACCATCGCGACGAAGAAGATGATGTTCTCCAGCGCCGCGTGGGAGTCGGGGAACAGCGCCTCGCCGACCATCCACGACAGCGGGAAGTGGAACTTCTCGGCGCCGTCGAGCAGCTTGTACTCCGCGCCGCGGATGAAGAGGATCGCGGCGCTCTCGAGCAGCACCATCGCCTCGACGAAGTAGGCCTGCCAGAAGTTGGAGCCGAAGAAGCGGCTGCGGCGCCCGAGGCTGCGCGGGTGGTTCACCTGGCGGTAGACGATCAGCACCAGGATGCCGATGGTGCCGAGCAGGCCGAGGAACTCCGCGAACCACTCGTAGAGGAACCACTTCCCGACCAGCGGGATCGCGAACTCGGGGTCGAAGAGCTGGAAGTAGCCGGCCAGGACCGCCGAGGACAGGAAGAGGAACGCCGCGTAGACGAACCAGTGCATGATGCCGACCCAGTGCCACTGGAGCATCCGCGTGTGGAGCAGCGACTCCTTGACGAGGGTCACCGCCCGCGCGCCCGGCCGGTCGGTCCGGGAGGTGGGCTGACCCGTGCGGATCACGCCCAGCATCCGACGTACGGCACGCGTGGTGATCACCAGTGCTGCGGCGGTGACGGCCAGCGAGACGACGATCGCGAACATCTGCATGTGGGACTGCTCCTCGGTCGGGGCGTACGAGCCGGAGCATAGGGCCGCGCGCGGCGCCGACGGCAGGCTCGTAGGAGTGAGAAGGATCCTACCCGCAGGTAACTTCAGCGGGGTGTGGCGTCGCCCTCAGTTCACGATCGCGACGTTCTCGACCTCGATCTCGCGGGCGTCCTCGCGGTAGGTCGCGACCTTGCTGCGGACCTGGTCGAGGGCCTCGGTGAGCTTCGTGACGCCGTCGCGCAGCTTCTGCTGGTGCTCGAGGTTCGCCATGTGCGACTCGCTCGTCTCGTCCCAGCCGGGGGTGAGGGTCTCGACCTGCTGGAGGAGGTCGTCGATCTGGGAGGTGATCGCGCTGGTGGCGTCGGCCAGCGCGGACTCGATGGCGGACAGGGAACCCTGGTGGACGACCAGGCTGCGCTCGCTCATCGCGGACCACCACCGAGCCGGTCGGCGAGCTGTCCGGCGCGCTCGGCCTGGGCGACGTCGTTGGTGGCGTGCTCCTGGGCGAGGTACATCAGGCTCTGGGCGTAGCCCTCGAGGATGGGCCCGAGCGTCACGGCCACGCCGAACCACTCGTTGACCGCCTCGCCGAACCCGGCGGCGGCCTGGCCCTTGAACCCGGCGCCAGCCTCGGTCTCGATCGTCGCTCCGAGGTCGCTCAGCGTCTTCTGCAGCGGGTCGATCGCGTCGGCGACCGCCTGGGCGGCTGCCTGCATCTCGGAGTAGACGAGTCCGACGGCCACGGGCCGCCCCCTTCCTGGTCGGTCGAGCGCTCGGGTGGGTCGGGTCCTTCCTACCCCGGACGACCCCGGTTCACACACCCGCGACGCGACGACCCCGGTCGGTTTGAGGGATGCGGCCACGGGGAAGATCGCTGCCATGGCGTCGTACGACTTCGAGGTCGACCTCGAGAGCATGGGCAAGGCAGCCCAGGGGCTCAACGAGGCGCTCCAGCTGTTCAAGGACAAGGACGTCGAGGACCTCGTCCCCACCAAGGGCGATGTCGGGCACGAGGCAGTCTGGGACGCGCTCGACGAGTTCCAGGGCCGCTGGGAGGAGGGCGTCAACAACCTCTGCCAGGACGTCGAGGAGATGGCCGGGCGGCTCGGCAAGATCGCGATGAACTACTACGAGACCGACAAGGCCGGCAAGGAGTCCCTCTCCGCCCTCAAGGGCACGATCGCCGCGATCAAGGTGATGTGACGTGCCGGACTTCGAGATCGAGGGCAACCCCGGCAACATCCGGGCCAAGGCCGTGCTGATGGAGCAGAAGGGCACGCTCTTCTGGGACACCGGCGACGCGCTGTCGAAGATCGACGTGTCGGGCTGGACCGGCCGGGCGGCCGACGAGTTCCGCGAGGCCCACGACCTCGAGCCCGACCGCTGGACCAAGGCCGGCAACGGCTTCCAGAAGGCCGCCGCCGGCCTGACGACCTACGCCGGACAGCTCGAGGACGCGCAGCGCCGCGCCGGCGAGGCGAAGGCGGAGTACGAGCGGGGGCAGCGCGAGTCGGAGAGCGCCCGCACGCAGTACGACTCCTACATGGGCCGGATGCGCAGCTACTGGGCGAGCGGTGGCACCGACCAGGCCGAGCCGTTCGTCGACTGGGGGGACCCGATCCAGCAGGAGGCGCTGCGGACGATGCAGGCCGTCCGCTCCGACCTCGACCACGCCGCGCACACCTGCGCCGGCCAGGTGAAGGCCGGCTGCGCGGACGCACCCGAGGAGCCCAACTGGCTCGAGTCGGGCCTGAAGTTCGTCGGCGGCATTTTCGAGGGGGCCGGCGAGGCGATCTGGGACCTGCTCACGATGGTGCCGTTCAGCCCGGTCAACCTCGTGATCGACGGCTACAAGCTGGCCTCGGGCGACCTCACGCCCGAGGAGCTGATGAAGAAGTACGAGCTCTCCGCCGAGAGCGCGTGGAACATGGCCCAGGGCATCTACACCGGCCTCACCACCGACCCGGTCGGCTTCGGCAAGGAGCTCGGCAAGAGCCTGCTGGACTGGGACACCTGGGCCGACGACCCGGCTCGCGCGATCGGCCACCTCGTGCCCGACGCGATCGCGGCGGCCGCCACCGCCGGCACCGGCGCGCTGGCCACCCGGGGCGTCAAGGGCGGGGCGGACATCCTCGACGGGTTGTCCGACCTGTCGCGGCTGGACAACCTCTCGGACCTCAACCGGCTCGACGACCTGTCCGACCTCAACAGGCTCGACAACCTGAGCGACCTGAACCGGCTCGACGACCTCGCCGACCTCCGCAAGTACGACGACGTCACCCCCGCCCCGCAGGGTGTCGGTCGCACCCTCGACGACCCCGGCCTCGAGCCGTGGCTCGACGAGGTGACCAGCCAGCACCCCGAGCTCGACCGCGAGGGCGTCCGGGGGATCTGGGACTACACCACCAACGACGGCTACGACGTCATGAACGGCAACATGCGCCAGATCGGGCCCAACGAGCTGAGCGTGCAGCAGCGGATCGACGCGACCAACCGCGGACTCGACCAGCTGCCGAACTACGAGGGCACCACCTTCCGCGGGACCAACCTGCCGCAGGACGTGGTCGACCACATCAACAACGGAGGCAACTACTCCGACCGTGCCTTCAGCAGCAGCTCGACGAACCCCAACGTTGCCGAGACCTTCTTCAACCCCCACGGGGAGAATCCGACCCGGATGACGATCGAGGGCCACTCGGGCAGCAACGTCGGCCCCTTCTCCGCAGCGAGGTCGGAGGCTGAGATCCTGTTCCGTGGCGGCACCGAGTTCGAGGTGCTCAGCAACACGGTGGGCCCTGACGGGGTCCGCAACCTGGTCCTGAGGGAGGTCCCGTGAGCGGTCGTGACGACCTCGACGACATGACTCCGGAGGAGATCGCCCAGTGGGCAGCCCGCACCTGGGCAGCGGCCAAGGAGGCCCACAAGGACGACCCGCTCCCCGAGGTCAGCGAGGTCAAGAAGAACGACTACCCGCACTGGAACGTCGTCGCGTACATGTTCCACACCCGCGCCGGTGAGCGCGTGCTGGTGGAGCGCGGCGACGACGCGCAGGTCGAGGGGGTCCTCGGCGGCGTACGACCCGGCCGCGGGCAGGACGAGCTGCAGGTCGACCTCGACGGCGAGACCTGGTCGTGCGCCCGCTCGGACGGCAAGGACTGGTCGCCCGACCGTCGCGGACGGACCAGGGTGGAGACCTTGAAGGTGCCGGTCCTCGCGCGACGCGCTGACGCCGGGGGTCGGGCCGAGCACTGGACGCTGCAGACCAACATGGAGGGACAGCCGTGACCCAGACGCCCGACCTCGCGGCCATGCTCGCCACGCTCGAGCAGCTGCCTCCGCACGAGGGCATCGTCTTCCGGGGGTGCGAGGCGCGCAGCCACGAGCGGTGGGCGGGGCGGGCACACGTCACCGAGTCGCTGCTGCCGACGTCGCGCGACCCGCGCGTCGCGACGGAGAACTTCACCACCGACGCCGTCTACGCCATCCTCAGCCGGACCGGGCGCGGCATCGAGCAGTTCTCGGCCGCTCGCCACGAGCACGAGGTCGTCTTCCTCCCGGGCACGATCCTCACGCTGGTCACGCGGGTCAGGGTCAAGGACCTCGGCGTGACGATCGTCGAGGAGTTCGTCCCCGCTCCGGAGGTCGAGCCGCCGGCGACCGACCTGGCCGTCGTGCAGGAGGAGATCGGGCGCGCGATCCTCGAGGCCGAGCTGCGCGAGCCCGCGCCCCCGTCGATCCCGGGCAAGTTCGCAGGCGACATCGCGTGACGTCCGACCTGGACGACCGGGTCGCGGGCACCCTGCTCGCGGCGGCGTGCGGCGACGCGCTCGGCGTGCCCTACGAGTTCGGCTCGGCTCCGCTGGCGCCGGACGAGGCGCCGCGGATGATCGGGGGCGGGCTCGGGCCCTACGCCCCCGGCGAGTGGAGCGACGACACCCAGATGTCCGTCGTGGTCGCTCAGGTGGCGGCCGACCGCGGGCTCGGTGACGACGTCGCGCTCGACGCCGTCGTCGAGGGCTGGCTCGGCTGGCTCGCCGGCGGCGCGACCGACGTCGGCACCCAGACCCGCTCGGTGCTCGGCGCGGTCGCCGCGGGCGCCCGGACCGCGCCGGCGCGCGAGGCCCGGCAGGCGGCGGCCGCCCTGCACGCCCGGACCGGGCACACGGCCGGCAACGGGTCGCTGATGCGTACGGCGCCGGTCGCCCTCGCGTTCCTCGACGACCCCACCGCGCTCGCGGAGCGGGCCCGGGCGATCTCCGACCTCACCCACGCCGACCCGCTCGCGGGCGACGCCTGCGCGCTGTGGTGCGAGGCGATCCGGATCGCGGTGGGCGAGGGGACCGTGCCCGACCTCGGCGACCTGGTCGGCGGGTTGCCGGCCGAGCGACGGGCGGACTGGTCCGGCTGGGTGGCGGAGGCCGAGCGGCACGAGCCGGCCCGCTTCTCGCCCAACGGCTTCGTCGTCACCGCCCTCCAGGCTGCCTGGTCCGCGGTCCGGCATCCCGGGCCCGACGACTCGCCGACGGTCGGGTCCCTGGTCGCAGCGGTCCACGCGGGCAACGACACCGACACGGTCGCGGCGATCGCAGGAGCGCTCCTCGGCGCCGCCCACGGGGCGTCGTCGCTGCCCGACGAGTGGCTCGCGGCCGCCCACGGCTGGCCCGGCCTGCGCGCCGACGACCTGCGCGGGCTCGCGCTGCACGTCGCCCGCGACGCGTGACGGGTCAGGAGCGGACCGCGCGTACCTTCCCGGCGCGGGTGAGCTCGACGGTCACCAGCACCCGCTCCTTCCCCGGCTCCCGGGCGCAGTAGGTGAAGGTGCGTCCCAGCCGCTGCCACGGCTGGCCGACCCGCCGCACCAGCGCCCGGACCCGAAGTCCGGGCTCGGCGGCCCGGCTGAACGCCGCCAGGGAGCGGCGCAGCGCAGGGTTGCGGCACGAGTCGGGCGCCACGCCCCACGCCCGCTCCCACGTCTGGAGGTACGCCTCCGCGCCGCGCGCGAGGTCGTCGGCCAGCGCCGGGCCGTCTGCGCCGGCGACGTGCTCGGCGTCCTGCACCCAGTCGGGGTAGAGGCCGTAGTGGGCGACGCCGTCGGTGTTGACGTCGAAGACCCGCTCGCCGCTGCGCTGCCGGTCGACGGTGACGCCGCCGAGGCCGGTGAACGGGTACGTCACCGGGTCGGGCGCGTCGGCGCCGCGCGGGTCGCCCTGCGCACCGAAGCCGTTCATGTCGGAGCCGAAGCCGAACCCGAAGTAGAACCGCGGGTCGGCCCAGCCGAGGTGCTGGCGCCACTTGTCGACGAAGCCCGTCGAGTCGCCGGCGTAGGGCGCGACGAAGCCGCCGAGGCGGCAGATGCGCGGGTACGCATCGGGCGTCGACCACGAGTGGGACGACACGACCCCGAGCGACCGGCCCGCTGCCTGCTGCTGCTCGAGGTAGTCCAGCGCGGCGGTGCGCCCGGCGACGCTCATGTGGTCGGGGTCGACGAGGATGTGCCGGTCGACCATCGCGGAGAGCAGCCGCTCGCCCATCGGGCTCAGGCCCAGCTGGTTGCAGTGCGGTCCGGCGGGGTAGAGCGGGCCGGGCTGGATGCCGGTGTCGCCGAAGAGCTTCCAGATCGCGCCGAAGATGGCGTCCTGGTCGGGCTGCGGCTGCGGGCCGCCCGGCAGGTCGCCGAGATGGGGCGACTGGAGGCGGTCCTCGACGCCGGGCGGGTTGGTCGACGGGCAGGTCCGCATCCGCAGGAACGAGCCGGTGTTGAGGAAGTTGGCGGCGTTGGTGAGCGTGCCCGTGCTGCCGGCGTCGCCGGCCACGCCGGTGAAGGCGTTGTCGAACTTGTTGGTCAGCTCCATCTGGCTCACCCCGAGCCGGCGCATCTCGTCGAGCTCGGTGAGCATCTGCTCCTCGGTGCAGGTGGGCCGACCCAGTTGCACGTTGCAGCCCAGCGGCACGGACGTCTCCATGCCCATCACCACCGCGAGCTTGCCCTCGTTGATGACCTCCCGCGCCTCGAACGGGTCGGTGACGATCCGGTACCACCCGCGCCCGGGGCCGCCCCACTGGGCGTCGACGTAGTCCTGCATCGCCCGCATGTCCTTCGCCTGGAGGCGCACGGCGTCGCGGTCGTCGCAGGAGTTCTTCTTCAGCGGGTAGATCTCGCACAGCACGTTGTTCTCGGTGAGCAGGCTGGTGTGGATCCGCAGGCCGGCGCGCCACGAGCGCTCGAGCCACCGGTAGTAGACCTGCTGGTGGGTCAGGGAGTGGGGGTTGGGCCAGTACGAGAACGTCGGCCAGCCGACCGGGTCGTGGCCGGTGCCGGGGGTGTTGCCGGACAGCACGTCCTCGAGCAGCGCGCCCCGGCCGTCGGCGACCTGGTGGTCGGGGCAGTCGACGAGCGCCGCCGGAGCGCCGTACGGGTGGAAGGGCGGGCTGCAGATCACCCGGCCGCCGAGGAACTCGTGGGTCTGGCCGTGCACGTGCGGGTCGACGTAGCCCCGGACCTCCTGGAACGGCGTCGCGCCGCCGAAGGGACGGCCGCGGACGTCGGTCCCGACCTCGGGGAACGCCGTGCAGCCTGCGGTGCGTCGCAGCGCCAGCGGCTCCGCGGTGCCGGCCGCGAAGCCGGAGGACGAGTGCCGCAGGCCGCGACCGTCGGCGAGCGTGAAGGTGAAGCGGCCGCGGCCGGCGCCGCGCACGGTCCAGTCGGCGGCGGGGGACGGCCCGGCAGCCCAGGTCGTGGCGCCGGACCCGGCGGCGGCGAGGAAGGTGCGGTCGGTGGCGTAGAGCAGGTAGCTGCCGAGGCCGGTCGCCTGGAAGGTCACCGGCTGGCCGCCGAGGCGGTAGCAGCCGCCGGCCATCGCGTACCGGCTCTCGGGGACCCGGCGGCGCGGCTCGCGCAGCGGCACCCGGGTCAGGCGCGGCTCGGCGAGCGTGCGCTGGGCCGCCACCGCGGCCCGACCGGCGGCCCGCTCGCGGGGCGTGGTCGGGTCGGGTGCCGACGCCTCGGAGGTGCGGCTGATCGCGTTCTTCGTCGCCGGGTCGTGCACGTGGCCGTGGCCGTCCCCGGACACCACCGCGAGCGCGTCCTGCACGCGTCCGGGATGAGTGTGCGGGCGCGCCTCGGCGGACGCCTCGGTCCGCTGCCGGACGCCGACGTCGTACGCCGCCGCGAGGCCGCGGGACGTCGGACCGTCCGGCGCGGCGTGCAGCACGCCACCGGTGACCACCGCGGCCGCGGTGGCGAGGGAGAGCAGGATGCGCTGGGCGGGACGCGGCGTCGGGGTCACGGCGGCTCCTTGTCGTCAGGGGTCCAACGACGGCGCCGCGAGCGGGCTACGTCGCGCCGGCCCGGCCGGCTCCTGCCGGCCCGCTGACCCGCCGGGTCAGCAGCGCCGCGGTGGCGGTCACCGCCCGGGCGACAGCGGCGACCTCGGCGGTGCCGGCGCCCTCGCTCGGGAAGGTGACGGCGACGCCCGCGACCGGGTGCGCGTTGTGGTCGAGCACCGCCGCAGCGACGCTCTGCAGGCCCGGCGTGACCTCGCCGTCCTCGTCGGCGTGGCCGCGCTGCCGGGTGTCGGCGAGGATCGCGCGCAGTGCGCTGAGGGACGTCGGGCCCTGGCCGTGCCGGTCGACGAAGGCGCTGCGGTCGGGGTAGAGCGCACGCACCTGGCTCGCGGGGAGCATGGCGAGGATCGCCCGACCGGACGCGGTGAGGTGGGCCGGCAGCCGGACCCCCACGTCGGTGACGAGCGGGGGCCGGCCGGGCGCGCGCTCCTCGACGACGTAGAGCACGTCGCGCCCGTGCAGCACCGCGAGGTGCGCGCCGTGGCCGGTCCGGTCGACGAGCTCGGCCAGCGGGCGGCGGGCGAGCCGGGCGAGCGGCTCCTGCCGGGTGAACCCGCTGCCCACCTCGAACGCCGCCACGCCGAGGCCGTAGCGGTGCTCCTCGGCGAGGTGGACGACGAATCCCTCGTCGATCATCGTGTTGAGCAGGTGGTAGGCCGTGCTGCGCGGCAGGTCGCACGCCCGCATCACCCGGTCGAGCGGCACCGGGTCGGCCTGGGTGGCCAGGAAGCGCAGCACGCGCAGGGCGCGGGTGGCTGCGGGGACCTGGCTCACGGGTCAGATCGTGGCACGTCGACGGCGCCGCACCGCGTTCACTGCCCGGCCGGGGGCTCCTTGCGGGTGAACCAGCCGCCCCCGCCGTCGCTCGGCTCGATCGGCTTGCCCGGCATGTCGTTGCTGCCCGGGGTGCGGCGGGGGAGCAGCGGCTTCTGCTCCCCGGCCGGCTCCGCCGGCTCAACCGGCCCGGCGGTCTCGGGCGCGTGGTCGGTCTCGGGCACGGGGTCGGCCTCCGCGGGTGGGGTGGGCTGCTGGTCGACGGTGCCGGCGACCTGCGGCTCGTAGTCGTCGGCGCGGTGGTCGACCCGCGGGTCGAGGCGGTCGGCGTCGCGGACGCGCGCCTCGTGCTCGGCCTCGACGCGGCTCGCCTCGAGGCGGGCCTGCTCGGCCTCCGCCTCGGCCCGGTCGGCCACCTCGCGGGCCTCCTCCGCGCGCTCCTCGGCGACCGCGGCCCGCTCCTGCGCGGGCGCGATCGTGGTCTGGGCGGTGCTGGCGGCGGTGGCGCGCAGCTCGTCGGCGCGGGCGATGTTGGCCTCCCGGTTGCGCGAGCGGACCACGAGCGCGGCTCCGCCGACGACCACGACGACGATGACGACCAGGATGATGAACAGGGTCACGGGAGTCCTCACTCCGGGAAACAGGGTCGCCGCCAGTCTCGCAGTCCTAGCGCCGGTGTCCAGCGGTTCGCCGGAACCGGTGGGGAAGTCTCGGATGCGAGACGTCTCGCGGCGCGCGGCTCTGGCGGCACGGCCGCTCCGCGCGTTTGCATGGATCCCATGAACACCATCCACGTCGGGGTCGGCCCCGTCTCCTTCGAGGACCTCCTGCACGTCGCCCGTGGCGGCGCCGCGGTCGAGCTCACCGACGAGGCGCTCGCCGCCGTCGACCGGGCCCGCGGGGTCGTCGAGGCGCTGGCCGCCGCGGAGACGCCGACCTACGGCGTGAGCACCGGCTTCGGTGCCTTGGCCACCCGCCACATCCCCACCGAGATGCGCGCCCAGCTGCAGCGCTCCCTGGTCCGCTCGCACGCCGCGGGCTCGGGCCCCGAGGTCGAGCGCGAGGTCGTCCGCGCGCTGATGCTGCTGCGGCTCTCGACCCTCGCCACCGGTCACACCGGCGTACGCCGCGAGACCGCGCGGCTGATGGCCGACCTGCTCAGCCACGGCATCACGCCGGTCGTGCGCGAGCACGGCTCGCTCGGGTGCTCCGGCGACCTCGCGCCGCTGTCGCACTGCGCGCTGGCGCTGATGGGCGAGGGCGAGGTGCGCGACGCCGCCGGCACGCTGATGCCCGCCGCCGACGCGCTCGCCGCCGCCGGCCTGACGCCCGTCGAGCTCGCCGCCAAGGAGGGCCTCGCCCTCATCAACGGAACCGACGGCATGCTCGGGATGCTCGTCATGGCGATCACCGACCTGCGGATGCTGCTGAGGACCGCCGACGTCGCCGCCGCGATGAGCGTCGAGGGCCAGCTCGGCACCGACCGGGTCTTCGCCCCCGAGCTGCAGGCGATCCGGCCGCACCCCGGCCAGGCGCTGTCGGCCGCCAACCTCACCGCGCTGATGGCCGGCTCCGCGATCGTCGCCTCCCACCGCACCGGGCCCGACAACACCGTCGAGTGCAACAAGGTCCAGGACGCCTACTCCCTGCGCTGCTCGCCCCAGGTGCACGGCGCGGCCCGCGACACCGTCGAGCACGCCGCGACCGTCGCCGGGCGCGAGCTCGCCAGCGCCATCGACAACCCGGTGGTCGTCGGCGACAGCGTCGAGTCCAACGGCAACTTCCACGGCGCCCCCGTGGCGTACGTCCTCGACTTCCTCGCCATCGTCGCCGCCGACGTCGCCTCCATCAGCGAGCGGCGCACCGACCGCTTCCTCGACAAGGCCCGCAACCACGGCCTGCCGCCGTTCCTCGCCGACGACCCGGGCGTCGACAGCGGGCACATGATCGCGCAGTACACCCAGGCCGCGATCGTGTCCGAGCTCAAGCGGCGCGCCGTCCCCGCGTCGGTCGACTCGATCCCGTCCAGCGCGATGCAGGAGGACCACGTGTCGATGGGCTGGGGCGCCGCCCGCAAGCTGCGCCGCGCCGTCGACGGCCTCTCCCGGGTGATCGCGATCGAGGTGCTCACCGCGGCGCGTGCGCTCGACCTGCGCGCCCCGCTCACCCCGTCGCCCGCGACCGCCGCGGTGGTCGCGCTGCTGCGCCGTTCCGGCATCGAGGGCCCCGGCCCCGACCGCCACCTCTCGCCCGAGATCGAGACCGCCGTCTCGCTCGTCCAGTCCGGCGCGGTCCTCGCCGCCGCCGAGTCCGTGATCGGAGACCTCCAGTGACCGAGACCAACCCTCGAAGCATCCACGCCGCCACCGGCACCGGGCTGACCGCGAAGTCGTGGCAGACCGAGGCGCCGCTGCGGATGCTGATGAACAACCTCGACCCCGACAACGCCGAGCGTCCTGAGGACCTCGTCGTCTACGGCGGCACCGGCAAGGCCGCGCGCAGCTGGGAGGCGTACGACGCCATCGTCCGCAGCCTGCGCGACCTCGAGGACGACGAGACGCTGCTCGTCCAGTCCGGCAAGCCGGTCGGCATCATGCGCACCCACGCGTGGGCGCCGCGCGTGCTCATCGCCAACTCCAACCTCGTCGGCGACTGGGCCGACTGGGAGGAGTTCCGCCGCCTCGAGGACCTCGGCCTGACCATGTACGGCCAGATGACCGCCGGCTCGTGGATCTACATCGGCACCCAGGGCATCCTGCAGGGCACCTTCGAGACCTTCGCGGCGATCGCGGACAAGAAGTTCGGCGGCACCCTCGCCGGCACCATCACCGTGACCGCCGGCCTCGGCGGCATGGGCGGCGCCCAGCCGCTCGCGGTCACCATGAACGACGGCGTCGCGATCTGCGTCGAGTGCGACCAGCACCGTATCGACCGCCGCCTCGAGACCCGCTACCTCGACGTCCAGGCCCGCGACCTCGACCACGCGATCGAGCTCGCGCTCGAGGCGCGCGACGAGCGCCGTGGCCTGTCGATCGGCCTGCTGGGCAACGCCGCCGACGTGCTGCCCGAGCTGCTCGAGCGCCACCTCGACGGGTCGGTCCGCATCGACGTCGTCACCGACCAGACCTCGGCCCACGACCCGCTGTTCTACCTGCCGGTCGGGACGGCGCCCGAGGACTGGGAGCGCGAGCGCACGGAGGACCCGCGCGGCTTCACCAAGCGCAGCCAGGAGTCGATGGCGCGCCACGTCCGGGCGATGGTCGAGCTCCAGGACGCCGGCGCCGAGGTCTTCGACTACGGCAACTCGATCCGTGACGAGGCCCGCAAGGGCGGCTACGACCGCGCCTTCGAGTTCCCGGGCTTCGTGCCGGCCTACATCCGCCCGCTGTTCTGCGAGGGCAAGGGCCCCTTCCGCTGGGCCGCCCTGTCGGGCGACCCGGCCGACATCGCCGCCACCGACCGCGCGATCAAGGAGCTCTTCCCGGCCGACGAGAAGCCGGAGTACGCCCGGCTGCACCGCTGGCTCGACATGGCCGCCGAGCGGGTGCAGTTCCAGGGCCTGCCGGCCCGCATCTGCTGGCTCGGCTACGGCGACCGCGCCAAGGCGGGCGCACGCTTCAACGAGATGGTCGCCAGCGGCGAGCTGTCCGCGCCGATCGTCATCGGCCGTGACCACCTCGACTGCGGGTCGGTCGCCTCGCCCTACCGCGAGACCGAGGCGATGCTCGACGGCTCCGACGCGATCGCGGACTGGGCGATCCTCAACGCGCTGGTCAACACCGCCTCCGGCGCCACCTGGGTGTCCTTCCACCACGGCGGCGGCGTCGGCATCGGCCGCTCGCTGCACGCCGGCCAGGTGACGGTCGCCGACGGCACCGCCCTGGCCGCGGAGAAGATCGAGCGCGTGCTCACCAACGACCCCGGCATGGGCGTCATCCGCCACGTCGACGCGGGCTACTCCCGAGCGGTCGAGGTGGCTGACGAGCGCGGGGTGCGGGTGCCGGTCGAGCCGGTCGTGCGCGACTGACCGGCGCCGCACACGCAGGCTGGGGTGGCAGGGTGGCCCCATGGACGACTCGGCGGCCAAGGCCAACCTCCACACCTACCTCCGGCACGAGCGCGAGGCGGTGCTGGCCAAGCTCGACGGCCTGTCGGACTACGACGTACGCCGCCCGCTCACGATCACCGGGACCAACCTGCTCGGTCTGGTGAAGCACCTCGCGACGTGGGAGGCGCGCTACCTGGGCGAGGTCTTCGACCGACCCTTCCCCGAGCCGCTGCCGCGGTGGGACCTCGAGGAGGAGCGGCTCGCCGACATGTGGGCGACGCCAGAGGAGTCCCGCAGCGATGTCGTCGACCGCTACCGGCGCGTCTGGGCGCACGGCGACGCGACCATCGAGGCGCTCGACCTCGGGTCGACCGGACGGGTGGAGTGGTGGGGCGACGCCGAGGTGCCGCTTTTCAACGTCCTCGTGCACGTGCTGGCGGAGACCAGCCGGCACGCCGGGCACGCCGACATCCTGCGCGAGGAGATCGACGGGGCGGTCGGCACCGACGCCGAGGCGATGGCCGCCGACGGCCACGACGCCGCGTTCTGGGCGGCGCGGCGGGCCGAGATCGAGGCGGCCGCGCGGGCGGCAGGCTGACGCTGACGGAGGTCAGGCGGGCGTCGCCGCCGACGCGAGGACCTTCCGCGTCAGCATCACCACGACCCCGTCGAGGTCGCCGGTGCCTGGCTCGCCCGCGCCGGCGATCTGGTCGAAGGTGACGGTCTGGAAGACCAGGTCGGCCAGCGGCGCGAGCTCGACGGCACGCTCGAAGTCGGCGGCGGGGAAGGCCTCGCGCCACGGTGCGAGTACGGCGCGCACGATCCCCGCCACGTCCCCACTGTCCTCGCCGATCCAGTGGGCGAGGTGGGTGCCGTCGAGGAACGGGTGCGTCACGCAGCCGTCACTCCAGTCGAAGATCCGCGCGTGGGCGCCGTCGAACGCGACGTTTCCGGCGTGCAGGTCGCCGTGGCCGAGCGTGTCGGGGAAGCCGCAGGCCCAGAGGTCGCGGAGGCGCGACTCCACCACTGGCACCGCCCGGGCGAGCGCGCTGCGCTCCGCGGCGTCAAGCTCGTCGAGCTCGGGGTTGGTGGCCAGGGCCTGGCGCCACGCCGTCAGGGTCGCCTCGAGGCCCCGGTCGGGTGCACCCGCCGCGCGCAGCTCGTCGAGCCAGGCGACCGACCCGATCTGCGCCTGAGCCCAGCGGGTGGCGAGCGCCTCGGCGGCTGCGGCGGGCGCGCCGTCGTCGGAGACCCCGACCAGCGGCTCGGTCAGGAGCCACGACCGGCTCCGCTCGACGGCGATCACCTCCGGTACCAGGTCGGGCAGATGTGCCGCGAGCACCCCGACGATTGCCGCCTCTGCCCCGAAGTGGGCGCAGCTGGCCTTGAACCACACCGGGCCGCGGTCGGTCGCGACCGTGTGGACCGCCGAGATGCTCCAGACACGGTGGACGCGCAGCGCTCCCGTCCGCGTCCGCCCGCTGCGCGCCAGCGCGGCGTCGATCCACGCCTCGACCTCGTCGTGCCAGCCGGGGGCGTACCAGTCCGGTCGGCCCGCGAGCGGCGGGCCGGCGTGCTCGTCGAGGGCGGTCGCCACCGCGCCGCCCAGGTCGTCCGGCAGCTCGTACGGCGCCATCCACCCCCCGCCGTCGGGCGCCCCGCCCCGGGCCCCGACGACGTGCAGGCGCCGGACGTCGTCGAGGACGACGACCGGGGCGAGGTGGACGGCGTCGGTGAGCAGGCGGCTCGCCGTCGCCGTGGCGGTGGGACCGTCGGCCTCGGGGTCGTCGAGGAAGGTCGGCAGGCGGCCGTCGTCGTCGACCCACACCCGGTCCCCGTCGGCCAGCGCGACGTGGATGGTGCGGGTCGGGCGGGGCACCGGCGCATCGTGGCACGTCGCCCGTCCCGGATTCCATGACTTTCCGGGCGGCGTAGGACAGGATTCCCCCATGGCACCGGGGGAGAAGAAGCCGGCGCGCTCGCGCGTCGTCCTGACCGACATCAGCTCGCGCGCGTGGGAGCACCCCGCCGACCGGGGGGCGCTCGTCGCCCTGCGTCGGCTCAAGGGCTTCGACGTGCTGCTCAAGACCATGTCGGGGGTGTTCCGCGAGCGCGCGTGGCGGTTGACGCTGCTCGGCTCCGCGGTCCGGGTCGACGAGCGGCAGTTCGCCCGGCTGCACCGCCTGCTGGCCGAGGTGGGCCAGAGCCTCGACGCCACCGACCTGCCGGAGATGTACGTCCAGGCCGACCCGACCCTCACCGCGCAGACCATCGGGATGGACAAGCCGATCATCGTGCTGTCGTCCGGGCTGGTGCACCACCTCGACGACGACGAGCTGCGCTTCGTGATCGGCCACGAGCTCGGCCACGCCATCAGCGGGCACGCCGTCTACCGCACGCTCCTGCTGCGCCTGCTCGGCCTCGGCGGGCTGCTCAACGCGATCCCCGGCGGCGCGCTCGGCATCCGGATGGTCACCGTCGGGCTGCTCGAGTGGTCGCGCAAGGCTGAGCTGTCCGCCGACCGGGCGGGCCTGCTCGCCAGCCAGGACCCGACGGCCGCGCTCCGTACCCACATGAAGCTCGCGAGCGGCGGGACGCTCGAGGAGCTCGACGTCACGTCGTTCCTGTCCCAGGGGGCGGAGTACGACGAGGGCGGCGACGTCCGCGAGTCGCTCATCAAGCTCTCCCTGCTCCAGCAGCAGACCCATCCCTTCGCGGTGGTCCGTGCCACCGAGCTGCGTCGGTGGATCGACTCCGGCGCCTACACCGCGATCCTCGGCGGCGACCACCCGCGCCGTGCCGACGACGCGGACGCGTCGGTCAGCGCGGCCGCGCAGGAGGCGGCGGCCAGCTACTCGGACGCGTTCGAGCGCACCCAGGACACCCTCGGCAAGCTGGTCCACGACCTCGCGGGCTGGATGGGCACCGCCAGCGGCTGGCTCAACGACCGGTTCCGGCGGGGCGACACCGCCTGACCCGGGGACCAACGTCCCCGGTCCCGGGGACCAACGTCCCGACCTGCCGGCTTCGGCTCAGGCGCGCCACCGCCCGGACGATCTGTCACGCGACCACCGGGGACGTCCCGGCGCGTCAGGTACGACCGGAAGGCGCTCCATGTCCGACTTCGACAGCCTCGCCGCTGCCACCCAGGCCGCCCGCACCGTGCGGCCGACGGGCGTGGAGCGGTCCTTCGGCCAGGACGAGGTGATCGTCACCAAGACCGACCTCAAGGGCCGCATCACCTACGCCAACGACGTGTTCTGCCGGGTGTCGGCGATCGAGGAGGCCGACCTGCTCGGCCGCCCGCACAGCATCATCCGGCACCCCGAGATGCCCAAGGCCGTGTTCCAGCTGCTCTGGGACACCCTCAAGGACCGCCGCGAGCTGTTCGCGTACGTCGTCAACCTCGCCGGCGACGGCGCCCACTACTGGGTGCTCGCCCACGTCACCCCGAGCATCGGCCCCAACGGCGAGGTCGTCGGCTACCACTCCAACCGCCGACTCCCCGACCCGCGGGCGATCCGGGAGATCGAGCCGATCTACCGCACGCTGGCGGCCGAGGAGCGCCGCCACGGGCGCGCGGCCGACGCAGCGCGCGTCGGCGCGGACCTGCTCCACCAGATGCTCGCCGAGCGCAACACCGACTACGACCGGTTCGTCTGGTCCCTCACGAACGGAGCGGCGGCATGAGCTGGCTGCGTGCAGTGACGCCGGAGACCCGCGCCGACGAGGGCGAGGTCTACCGCGCGGTGGTCCAGGAGTGGCTCGCCGTCTGCCAGGCGGCCGCCTCCGGTGACCTCGAGGCCCGCGCGATGTCCGTGCCGGGCAGCGAGGGCATGGAGGACGTGGCCGCACTCCGCGCCGCGCTCAACCTCATCCTCGACCGCACCGACGCCTACGTCCGGGAGTCCGCGGCGTCGCTCGAGGCCGCCAGCCAGGGCCGGTTCTACCGCCGCTTCCTGCTGAGCGGGATGAGCGGGTCGTTCCGTACGGGCGCGACGACGATCAACCGGGCCACCGAGCACATGGCCGAGGCGCAGCACCACCTCGACATCGCGGCCGGGGCCCGCGAGGACCTCGCGAACCGGCTCGAGGACACCGTGATGTCGGTGGCCGAGCAGGTCGCGGCCGCCGCCACCGAGCTCAGCGCCACCGCGGCGGGTCTCTCCGACTCGGCCCACCACGCGGTCACCCAGGCCGACGAGGCCGGCACGACCGGCCGCCGGCTCGACGGCGCGGCCCAGGAGATCCAGGACGTCGTCCGGGTCATCTCCCAGATCGCCGCCCAGACCCAGCTGCTCGCGCTCAACGCCACCATCGAGGCGGCCCGCGCGGGTGAGTCGGGACGCGGCTTCGCCGTCGTCGCGACCGAGGTCAAGTCGCTCGCCGACACCACGGCGAAGTCGACCGAGCGCATCGTCGGGCAGGTGCAGACCATGCAGGAGGTGGTCAGCGCCAGCACCGTCGCGATGGGCAGCGTCGAGGGCACGGTCCGCGAGATGTCGCCGATGGTCGACGCGGTCCGCACCGCCGTCGACGGCGAGTTCCGCGGGGGCGTCGAGGGCTTCGACTCCCCGGTCAACGGGCTCGCGCAGATGGCCGAGCTGCTGCGCGAGGAGGTCGGCTCCTTCCTGGCGGTGATGCGCCAGCAGTGAGGGCGCCGCGAGCGCCCACCGGATCGTTCCGCGCCATCCCCCGTCGCGGACGTGCGAGGGCCCCGGACACCACTGGTGTCCGGGGCCCTCGTGACGCGCGGTGCCGCCTTAGAAGACCCGCCGGCTGGTGCCACCGATCGGCACGAAGTTGAGCACGAGGCCCACGACGATCAGGATCAGGCCGATCGTGGTCAGGATGCTCTGCGGGAGCAGGATTCCGAGGATGAGCAGGATCAGTCCGAGGACAACCATGGTTTTTTGCCTCCTTCAGCAGCGGCCCACGGTGGGCGGCGGCCGGTCCACTGTGCTCCGACGCCGCCTGCTTGGAAAGTCCGGCCCACACCTGGGGGTGGGTCCTGGTCAGGACTGGAGCGCGCGGATCGCCTGGTGGATGTCGAGGGTCCGGCGCGCCGACTCGACGTGCAGGTTCTCCACCATCCGGCCGTTGTGGGTCACCACGCCGGCGCCCCGTCCGTCCTCCCAGGCGGCGATGAGGCCGCGGGCGTCCTCGACGGCCTGCTCGCTCGGGGCGAAGGCGGCGTTGGCGCCCTCGACCTGGCCCGGGTGGACGAGCGTCTTGCCGTCGAAGCCCATCTGGCGGCCCTGCTCGCACTCGGTGAGGAAGCCCTCGGTGTCCTTGACGTCGTTGTAGACGCCGTCGAGGACCGCGATCCCCGCGGCGCGGCCCGCGAGCAGCGCGGTGTGCAGGCTCGGCAGGATCGGTGCGCGGCCCGGGACGTGCTCGGCGTAGAGCTCCTTGACCAGGTCGTTGGTCCCGAGCACGAAGGCGCCGATCCGCTCGGAGGACCGGGCGATCGCGAGCGCGTCGAGGATCGCGACCGGCGTCTCCACCATCGCCCACAGCATCGTGTGGTCGGGCGCGCCGGCCTTCTCCATCGCGTCGACGAGGCCGTGCACCTCCGCGGCGCTGCTGACCTTCGGGACCACGATCGCCGCGGGGCCGGCCTGGCTGGCGGCCACGACGTCGGCGTCGTGCCACTCGGTGCCGATGCCGTTGACCCGGATGGTGACGGTGCGACGTCCGTAGTCCCCGCTGGCTGCGGCGGCCGCAGCCGCCTCGCGGGCGGCCGGCTTGGCGTCGGGAGCGACGGCGTCCTCGAGGTCGAGGATCAGCGCGTCGCAGGCGATGGTCCTGGCCTTCTCCAGCGCCCGCTCGTTGGAGCTCGGCATGTAGAGGACGGAGCGGAGGGGCGTGAAGTCGCTCATGCCTGCACCTCGTCCTGCTCGGGGATCGCGTCGTAGGCCTTCTTCAGCTCGGGATCGATCGCAGCGAGCTCGTCGGCGAGGCGCACCATCACCCGGCACTGCTTGACCGAGGCGTCGTCCTCCATCTTGCCGTCGATCATCACCGCGCCGGTGCCGTCGCCCATCGCGGCGATGACGCGACGAGCGTGGGCGACGTCCTCGACGCTGGGGGAGAAGACCTTGTTCGCGATCGCGATCTGCGCCGGGTGGAGCGACCAGGCGCCGACGCAGCCCAGCAGGAACGCGTTGCGGAACTGGTCCTCGCAGGCGACGGTGTCCTTGATGTCCCCGAACGGCCCGTAGTACGGGTAGATCCCGTGCATCGCGCACGCGTCGACCATCCGCGCGATCGTGTAGTGCCACAGGTCCTGCTGGTACGTCGTCCGCTGGCCGTCGTACTGCGGCACCCCGAGGTCGTCGCGCTCGGGGTCCTGGCGCACGAGGTAGCCGGGGTGTCCGCCGCCGACGCGGGTCGTCTTCATCCGCCGGTCGGCGGCGAGGTCGGCCGGCCCGAGGGAGAGGCCCTGCATGCGCGGGCTGGCGGCGCAGATCTCCTCGATGTTGGCCACGCCGCGCGCGGTCTCGAGGATCGCGTGGACCAGGATCGGGCGATCGAGGCCCGCCTTCGCCTCGAGCTGGGCGAGCAGCCGGTCGACATAGTGGATGTCCTCCGCGCCCTGCACCTTCGGCACCATGATCACGTCGAGCTTGTCGCCGATCTCGGTGACGAGGGTGGTCAGGTCGTCGAGGCCCCACGGGCTGTCGAGGGAGTTGACGCGGGTCCAGAGCTGGGTCGGCCCGAACTCTGTCGCCCGCGCGACGTCGACGAGCCCCTGCCGGGACTTCTCCTTGTTCTCCGCCTTCACCGCGTCCTCGAGGTTGCCGAGGAGCACGTCGACGGTGCCGACCATGTCGGGCACCTTCGCCGCCATCTTCTCGTTGCCCGGGTCGAAGAAGTGGATCGCGCGGCTCGGGCGGGCCGGGATCTCCCGCAGCGGCGTCGGAGCCCCGACGGCGAGCGGGGCGAAGAAGTCCTTGGCGGTACGCGTCATGCGCGCAAACTACCGCCGCGTAGCGGGCCGCGGATATGACGCATGTCTCTCGCGGGCGGTCGGCCTGGATTCCCCGGATATCCGGGGAGTCTCGTGCTGTGCACCCGAGATCTGGGGCGCGAACCACGAGCTCCGGGTGCGAAGCACGGCCAGGCAGCCCCAGCGCACGCCCGTACGCCGAGGGGGCAGCGTGCGCCGGGCCCTTCCCGTTGTCGGTGGGCGCCGCCATGCTCGGAGCACCACACACGGAGGGACCCCGATGAGCACGCAGCCGAGCACCGACCCGAGCACCGACCCCGAGCGCGCCAACCTGCTCGCCACCCTGGCCGACCGGCGGGCGTTCCTGCGCGGCAGCGCCGAGGGCCTGACCGACGAGCAGGCTCGCGCGACCCCGACCGTCAGCACCCTGAGCATCGGCGGCCTGGTCAAGCACGTCACCGCGACCGAGCGCCAGTGGGCCGACTTCATCCGGCACGGCGCCGGCGACGAGGACGTCGACTACGACCTCGACTGGTCCTCGCTCGACTGGTCCGACCCGTCGTCCATCCCCGACTGGGTGCTGCGCCGGCAGGACGAGTTCGTGCTGCGCGAGGACCAGACCCTCGCGGAGCTGCTCGACGACTACGCCGCGTGCGCGGCGGAGACCGAGGAGCTGGTCCGCGGGCTCGACGACCTCGGCGTCAGCCACGCGCTGGCCCCGGCGCCGTGGAACGAGCCCGGCGCCTCGATGTCGGCGCGCCAGGTGCTCGCACACCTCATCGGCGAGACCGCGCAGCACGCCGGTCACGCCGACATCGTCCGCGAGACGATCGACGGGCGGAAGGCGATGGGCTAGCGGTCATCGGCCGCGGAGCCGTCGCCACCAGGTGCGCGGCGGGTCCTGCTCGGCGCTCGCGCGGGCGGCGGCGCGCTGCGCCTCGATGCGCGCCGTGCGCCGTTCGACCCATGCGGCCACCTCGGCGTCGACGTCGCGAGTGGGCGTGACGACCGGCGGACCACCCTGCAGCTGGCGGCGGGTCTCGACGACCCTCCGGTTGAAGTCCTCGAGCTCGCGCCGAACCTCGCGCTCGACGGTGATCGCGTCGAGCCGCGCCTCGAGCTCGGCGTCCTCCTTGCGCAGCGCGATCGCCGGCGGGAGCAGCGCGATGTTCTCGCGCTCGACGAGCTTCTTGAGCCACCAGTCGGGGTCGTGCTCGACGCCGAGGTCCTCGATCGGCTTGCCCTGGCCGGGCAGGTCGTCGAACTCGCCGCGCTCCATCGCCAGCCGCACCTGCTGGTCGACCCACGTGGCCTGGTGCTGGATGCGGGCGGCCGCCGCCGAGCGTCCGGTGCGGTCGTCGCGCTCCACATCACGGCGGACGGACTCCGCGTCCGCCGTCTCGAACTGGTCGCCCCGGTCCGGCTCCGGCATGCTCCGAGTCTACGTGCGCCGCCCCGGCCGCCGGCCTGCGTCACGGGCAGCCTCGCGGTCGGCGCGGGGCGGTACGACCACGACCTCGACGCCGATCCGCTCAGCGCCCCGTCGCCAGCCGACGCGGAAGCCGACGTCATGGGCGAGGATCCGCACCCGTCCGGGTCGGGTCGGGGTGATGCCGACGATCAGCTCCTCGTGGGCCTCGCGCCGCAGGTGCAGCACAGCACCCTCGGCCGGCCGGGTGCTCGCGCAGGTCCGGTCCACCTCGTCGTCCGGCATCCCGAAGCCGAACGAGCCGACCCCGTCGGCCGCCAGCACCGCAGGGTCGAGGTCGCAGACCAGGTACTCGACCGTCGCAGCGGCCGAGTCACTCGCGAAGCGCGGCTCCAGCGCGGTGAGGGTCACCTCGTCCGCGCCGGTCGTCCCGGCCGGGATGACCGAGGTCCACGCGGTCTCGCCGACCTCCCGCTCGACCTTCAGGCCGTAGGACACGTGGAAGGTGACACCCGGGTGCCGCCAGGCCCAGGAGAGCGCGGCGACGGCCACCAGGGCCGCGACGACCACGACAGCGGTCAGGGCCCGCCGCCGTCGCCGTGGCGGACGCGGCGTGGAGGTCGGGGCGGGCGTCGGGCCCGCGGGTGCGAGGGTCACGGACCGCACCCTAGGGGCGCGGTCGTCGTCGCCGCGGCAGAACTCGGGGTCCGACCGGGGTCGTTCCGGATGGTCCGCGAGGCCCGGGCAGCGCACGCTGGAGGCATGGAAAAGATCCGCACCTCCCTTGCCCGCCAGGGCCTGGTCCGCTCGACCGACCGCGCGATCATCGGCGGCGTCTGCGCCGGGGTCGGCCGCCGCCTCGGGCTCACCCCCTGGGTCACGCGGGCCCTCTTCGTGGTCACCCTGTTCGTGATCCCGGGCAGCCAGATCCTCGTCTACCCGCTCCTGTGGTTCCTGATGCCGTCCGAGGACAGCGTCGAGGCTGCCACGGCGTACCCCTCACGCTGATCAGCGATCCCCGGTCAGCCGGGGATCGCTGAAGGAGCCTCCGGGGCGTCGCTGAAGGCGTGCCTCGGCGCGGCGAGCAGCGCCAGCGCGGCCAGGAACGCCGCGCCCGAGCAGACCGTCCACACGGTGAGGTAGCCGCTGAGCGGCGCGACCTTCTCAGCCGTCGCGTCGAGCGAGCCGGTCGCGGTCAGGGCGATCGCGAAGATCGCCGAGGCGATGGCGCCGCCGACCGTCTTGGTCCCGTTGGTCATGCCGGTCGCGATGCCGGTGCGCTCGGGAGGCGCGGCGGCGGCCGCGGCCGCGGGGAGGGCCGCGACCAGCGCCCCGGAGCCGAGGCCCGCGATGCCCATGTTGAGCAGCGCCTGCCACGTCTCGTCGTGGAACGGGATCCAGAGCAGGTATCCGACGCCCACCAGCGCGCACGCCACCACGAGCGCCCGGCGTACGCCGCCGAGCAGCCGGGTCGTGAGCGGCAGGGTGAAGGCGCCGATCGCGAGCGTGACGACGTAGAGGCCGATCAGCGTGGAGATGAAGGCCGGCTCGGCGCCCAGGCCGTAGCCGCGCTCGGCGGGGTCGGCCTGCGCGTAGGTCGACAGCGGGATCTGCCCGCCGAGGACGGGGATGCCGAAGAGGAACGCCGTGACCTGCACCGGCCACTGCGCGGGGCTGGACAGCAGGCGGACGTCGACGATCGGCTCGGGGTGGCGGTGCTCGAAGCGCCAGAACACCGCGAAGGCGGCGACCGCGGCGAGGATGGTGAGCCAGCCGCGCACCGAGCCGGGCCCGTCGAGGCGCAGCCAGACCAGGCCGCCCATCAGCACGCCGAGCGCCACCGTCACCAGCCCGAGGCCGACCCAGTCGATGCCGCCGGAGTCCTCGCCGGGCGCCTGCTCGATGCCGACGAGGATGACGAAGAACACCGCGGTGACCACGACCGCGGGGAGCGCGAGGAGGACGTTCATGTCGAGCGCGTCGACCAGCAGCCCGCTCGACAGCGCGCCGACGATCACGGCCAGCTCGAGCGAGCCGACGAGGATCGCCGCGCCGCGCCGGGTCAGCAGCTCCTGGCGGCCCGAGTCGCGGGTGCGGCGGTGGATGATCGCGATCTCCAGCGGCAGCCACACGACGTACGCGCCCTGGACCGCCCAGCCCAGCAGGAACGAGGTGAAGCCCGGGGCGAACGCCAGCCACCACGACCCGAGCGCGGTGACGGCGGTCGAGACCAGCAGCACCTTCTTGTGGCCGACGAGGTCGCCGAGCCGCGCCAGGAGCGGGATGCACAGCGCGCTGACGATCAGCTGCGCCGCCTCGAACCAGTTGATGTCGCCCTCGTGGATCGACAGGTGCTCGGCGATCTGGGGGTAGATCGGCGTGTAGTAGCCCTGCAGGATCCCGCTGGCGAACTCGACCATCACCAGGAAGCCGACGATCGCGGCCAGGCCCTTCACGGCGGTCGGGGCGGCGGTGCGGGTGGTGCTCATGACGGAAGCCTCTCGATCAGCAGGCGGTACCACCGGGCGCCGTCGACGAGGTCGGCGACGCCGATGTGCTCGTCGTAGGAGTGGATCGCCTGGCGCTGCGCCTTGGTCATCCGGAAGGGGGCGAAGCGGTAGACGTGCTCGCTGATCGCGGTGAAGTGGCGCGAGTCGGTGGCCGCCATCATCACGTACGGCGTCGCGACCGCCTCGGGGAACACCTCGCCGATGCACGCCTCGACCAGCTCGAACGGCTCGTCCATCGGCGAGACCGGCGACGCCTCGCCGGACTCGACCACGTCGATGCGGATCGAGTCGTCGGCGACCGCCCGCCGGACGTGCTCGACCACCCCGGCGACGGTGTCGCCCACCATGACGCGGATGTTGAGGCCGGCCTTGGCGGTCGAGGCGATCACGTTGAGCGCGGGCGAGCCGCTGAGGGTCGTCGTGGCGACGGTCGTGCGGGTCATCGCGGCGGCCTCGGGCCCGGCCGCGAGCAGCGCGCGGGTCACCACGGGTGCGAGCCGGTCGGCGCGGGTGAGCAGCGGGGACAGGACCGGGCGCAGCGGCATCGGGAGGTGGGGCGCGAGGCGTCGCATCAGCTCGAGCGTCGGAGCCGGGGCGGTGGCCGGGAAGGGCGACCTCTCGAGGTTGAGGATCGCCCGCGCGAGCCGCGCGGTGGGCCCGTTGCGGGCCGGGGTCGAGGCGTGGCCGCCGCGACCCTCGGCGACCAGCTCGAGCGACGTGGTGCCCTTCTCGGTGACGCCGATGACGCCCAGCGGAGCCTTCACGCCGGGGAACGCGCCGCCGGCGATCGCGCCGCCCTCGTCGAGCACCAGCCACGGCGTGACCCCGCGGTCGCGGAGCACCGTGACGGCCTCGACCGCCGCGGTGCCGCTGACCTCCTCGTCGCAGCCGAACGACAGCCAGACGTCCTGCGCCGGCGTGTGTTCGGCCTCGAGCAGCGACTCGACCGCGTCGCAGATCGCCGCGACGCAGCCCTTGTCGTCGAGCGTGCCGCGACCCCAGATCGCCGGCCCGTCGTCGGAGTCGTGGATCTCGCCGCCGAACGCGTCGTGCTGCCACGGCGCCTCGGGGTCGACCGGCACGACGTCGAGGTGGGCCATCAGCACGACGGGTCGATCGGCACTCGCCCCTGCCCAGCGGAAGAGCAGTCCGTGGGTGCCGACGCGGGTGAGCTCGAGCCGCTCGTGCAGCAGCGGGAACTGCGTGGCGAGCTCGGACAGGAGGCGGTCGAAGGCGTCGGTGTCGACGCGCGCGGGGTCGCGGTCGGAGACCGTCGGGATGCGGACGAGCGCCTGCAGGGCGGACACCACGCGGTCGGTCATGGGCTGACCGTAGTGCCCCACCGACCGCGGTGGACCAGATTCGCGCGGCGATCGCGGCGGGCCGGTGACCCGGCGGCCCCGGGCCGGTCGGCGCGGTGACCGACGGTGATCGCCCCGACCGGCGCGTGGTCGTCGGGCACGCCGAACGCCGTGCGGAACGACCCGAGGTGTTCGGCGGGGATCCCGAAGAAGCAGGCTCCCAGGCCTTCGTCGACCGCCGTCTGCAGCACCAGCAGCGCGGCCATGCCGCTGTCGACGAACCAGTACGGCACCGGCCAGCGTGCCTCGTCGCGGTCGGTCCAGCCCTTGTCGGGCTGGGCGTACCGCTCGAGGTAGGCCGCCTTCGACGCCAGCGGCACGATCACCACCGGCGCCGTCCGCATGCCGTCGAGCCAGGCGTTGCGGGTGTCGGGGGCGGCGCCGGTCGACTCCCAGAACAGCGCCACGTCGTCCGGGGTGTCGAGGACCAGGAACGCCCACCCCTGCGTGAAGCCGGCGCTCGGCGCCCGCTGCGCGTGCTCGACCATCCGGTCGACGACGTCCGCGTCGACCGGCTCGTCGGTGTAGCGCCGCACCATCCGGCGCCGGCGCACGACCTCGCGGAACTCCATGGGGCCATCCTCCTCGCTGGTCGAGGTGCGAGCGCAGGCCGACGCATCCCGTCTGGGATTCGAGACGCCGCTCCGGGTGCGCTCGTTGACCCGCCCCGGTACGACCGGTGGACTGGGCGCATGCCCACGAGTCGCGGTTTCGAGGAGATGTGGCGCGACCTCGCGCCCGTGGGCAGGTCGGCCGTGTCCGGCGGCTACTTCCGGCAGCCGTGGTCCTCGGCCGAGGGCGAGCTGCGGGCCTGGTTCGCCGCCGAGTGCGAGCGCCGCGGCCTGACGGTCGAGACCGACGGCATCGGCAACCAGGTCGCGTGGTGGGAGCCCGACCCGCTGGTCGAGGAGGGCGCCCCGCGCCCGTCACGAGACCCCGGCGTCCTCGCCGGCTCCCACCTCGACTCCGTCCTCGACGGCGGCGCGTACGACGGCCCGCTGGGCGTCGTGTCGGCGCTCGCGGCGATCGACGTCCTTCGCGACCGCGGGTTCGCGCCGTCGCGCCCGCTCGGGATCGGTGTCTTCGTCGAGGAGGAGGGCTCGCGGTTCGGCCGCGCCTGCCTCGGATCGCGTCTGGTCACGGGCGCCACCACCTGGGAGCAGGCCCGCGAGCTCCGCGACCGCGACGGCGTGTTCCTCGCCGACGCGGTCGTCGACGCCGGGCTCGACCCGTCCGCCGGCCTGCTGTCCCTCGACCGGGTCGGCACCTTCGTCGAGCTGCACGTCGAGCAGGGCCGCGACCTCGTCGACCGTGACGTCGCGGTCGGCCTGGCCAGCGAGATCTGGCCGCACGGGCGCTGGCGCTTCGACTTCGCCGGGCAGGCCAACCACGCCGGCACCACGCGCATGGAGGACCGGCACGACCCGATGCTCACCTATGCGATGACGGCGCTCGCGGCCAACAAGCAGGCCCGCCTCGCCGGCCAGCGAGCCACCTTCGGCCGGGTCGCCGTCGAGCCCAACGGCACCAACGCCGTGCCCTCGCTCGTCACCGCCTGGCTCGACGCCCGCGCCTCCTCCGACGGCGCGCTCGCCGAGCTCGTCGCCTCGATCGAACGCCAGGCGGAGGACCGTGCCGGGCGCGACGGGACCACGCTGACCCTCACGGCGGAGTCGGTCTCGGGGTCGGTCGCGTTCGACGCGGACCTCGCGGCACGCCTCGCCGGCCTCCACGGCTGGCCCGTCATCCCGACCCAGGCCGGCCACGACGCGGGCATCCTCTCCGACGCCGGCATCCCGACCGCGATGGTCTTCGTCCGCAACCCCACCGGCGTCTCCCACTCGCCCGACGAGCACGCGGAGACCGCCGACTGCCTGGCCGGCGTCGAGGCGCTGGCCGACGTGCTGGCCGAGCTGACGAGCGCGCCCTCGTGACGGCGTACCTCCTCGAGCGCGCCTGGCTCGGCGACCGGTTCGCCGACGACGTCCTGGTCGAGGTCGAGGACGGCCGGTTCACCTCGGTGACCCCGGACAGCGACCCACCGCGAGCCGTCCCGGTGCGCGGCCTCGTCGTGCCCGGCCTCGCCAACACCCACAGCCACGCCTTCCACCGCGCGCTGCGCGGGCGCACGCAGCGCGAGCGCGGGACGTTCTGGACCTGGCGCGACCAGATGTACGCCGTCGCCGCGCGGCTCGACCCGGACACCTACCTCGCGCTCGCGCGTGCGGCCTACCGCGAGATGGCGGCGGCCGGGATCACGGCGGTCGGCGAGTTCCACTACCTCCACCACCAGCCGGACGGGACGCCCTACGCCGAGCCCAACGCGATGGGCGAGGCGCTCGTCGAGGCCGCCCGCCAGGCCGGGATCCGGGTCACGCTGCTCGACACGCTCTACCTCTCCTCCGGCTTCGGCGCGGCGCCCGAGGGCGCGCAGGTGCGCTACAGCGACGGGTCGGTCGACGCCTGGATCGAGCGGGTGAGTGGTCTCGAGGCTCGCTTCGCTCAGACCTCAACCACCGAAGGGACGCGGGTCGGCGCGGCTGTCCACTCCGTCCGGGCCGTCGCGGCGAGCGACCTCCCGGCCGTCGCCGCGTGGGTCGGCGAGCGTCCCCTCCACGTCCACCTCTCCGAGCAGGTCGCCGAGAACGACGGCTGCCGCGAGGCCCACGGAGTCACGCCCGCGCGCCTGCTCGACGACCACGGGCTGCTCCGGCCGACCACGTCGCTGGTCCACGCCACCCACCTCACCGACGAGGACGTCGCGCTCATCGGCGCCGCCGGTGCGTACGCGTCGTTCTGCCCCACCACCGAGCGCGACCTCGGCGACGGCATCGGACCCTCGCGTGCGCTGCGCGACGCGGGGGCGCGCCTGACGCTCGGCTCCGACAGCCACGCGGTCGTCGACCTCTTCGAGGAGATGCGCGCGGTCGAGCTCGACGAGCGGCTCGCGACACGGCAGCGCGGCCACTGGGCGGCGGCCGAGCTGCTCGACGCGGCCACGACAGACGGCCACGCGTCGCTCGGCTGGGACGACGCCGGCGCCATCGCCGTCGGGCGGCGCGCCGACCTGGTCGTGCTCGACCCGGCCAGCCCGCGCACCGCCGGCACCGGTCGCGACGAGAACACCGTCGTCTTCGCCGCGGCCGCCGAGGACGTGCGCCGTGTGATGGCCGACGGCCGCTGGGTCGTCGAGGACGGCGACCGGGGCGCGATCGGTCGCGAGCTCGACGAGGTCATGGAGAGGATCTGGCGATGAGCACCACCGTCATCACGAACATCGGCGAGCTCGCCACCAACGACCCGACCCGGGCGGAGCAGGGGGGACTGCTCGGGCTGGTGCACGACGCCGCGGTGGTGCTCGAGGGCAGCCGCGTGGCCTGGGTCGGCCCGGCCGGGCAGGCCCCCGCTGCCGACGTGCAGGTCGACGCCGGCGGTCGCGCGGTGGTCCCCGGCTTCGTCGACTCCCACAGCCACCTCGTCTTCGCCGGCGACCGCTCGGCGGAGTTCGAGGCCCGGATGACCGGCGAGCCCTACTCCGCCGGCGGCATCCGCACGACCGTCGCGAAGACCCGCGCCGCCACGGACGAGCAGCTCACCTCCCACGTCGCCCGGCTCGTCGCCGAGATGCGGGCGCAGGGCACCACGACGCTCGAGATCAAGAGCGGCTACGGCCTCTCGGTGCACGACGAGGCCCGCAGCCTCGCCGTGGCCCGCCAGTTCACCGACGAGACGACGTTCCTCGGTGCCCACGTCGTCCCCGCCGACACCACCCCCGAGGACTACGTCGCCCTCGTCACCGGCCCCATGCTCGCGGCCGCGGCACCGCACGCCCGGTGGATCGACGTGTTCTGCGAGGACGGCGCCTTCGACGTCGACCAGGCACGCGCCATCCTGGCCGCGGGGTCCGACAGCGGCCTGCGCGGGCGCCTCCACGCCAACCAGCTCACCTACGGCGGCGGCGTCCGGCTGGCCTGCGAGCTCGGACTGGTCGCGGTCGACCACTGCACCTACCTGTCCGACGCCGACGTCGCCGCCCTCGCCGGGAGCGGGACCATCGCCACGCTCCTGCCGGGCGTCGAGTTCTCCACCCGCCAGCCCTACCCCGACGCGCGTGGGCTGGTGGACGCCGGTGTGCGCGTGGCCCTCGCCAGCGACTGCAACCCCGGCTCCTGCTTCACCTCCTCGATGGCGCTCTGCATCGCGCTCGCGGTCCGGGAGATGCGGATGAGCCCGGCCGAGGCGCTGCACGCCGCGACCGCGACCGGCGCCGCCGCGCTCGCCCGCGACGACGTCGGGGTGCTCGCCCCCGGCAAGGCCGCCGACCTCGTCCTGCTCGACGCACCGTCGTACGTCCACCTCGCCTACCGCCCCGGCGTACCGCTGGTCGCCGGCGTCTGGCAGGCCGGCCGCCCCGTCGTCCCCCTCCGGGGCTAGTCCAGTGCCGAACGGTCGTCGACAGGCCGGCCCCACAGCAGTCCGTCACTTGACCACCCCGGCCGGCGGGCTACCTCAGACGACCGACGTACGCCCGCTGCGGGCGCATCTGAGGTAGCCCGGCACGCGTAGATAGGGCACGTGCCCGATGCCCGCTCCTACCTCACGGACGGAATCTCTTCCCACGGTCCAGCCAGGACCGCCGAGAAGAGGAGACGCACATGTTCAGCACCGACAGCTTCCTGGGAGCCGAGCTCGCCTACCGGCAGGAGCGCATCCGCAAGGACTACGGCCAGCGTCGCTGGACCCGGGTCCGCGCGACCGACACCCAGAAGTGACACCCACGACGATCGACCCGACGGTGTCGGACCGACACGACACAATGTCGTCCGTGCCGGCCCTGCGGACCACCGATCTCATCGGACGCGATGCCGAGCTGGAGCAGCTGAGTGCCCAGCTCGGCATCCGCGCGTCCGGGGACGACCAGACCGCGCGCGCCGTGCTCGTGGCCGGCGACGCCGGGGTCGGCAAGACCCGCGTCCTCCTCGCCCTGCGCGACGCCGCCCTCGAGGCCGGCTGGCAGGTCGTCGCCGGTCACTGCCTCGACCTCGCCGACAGCTCCCTGCCCTACCTCCCCTTCTCCGAGGTGCTCGGTCGGCTGATGGCCGACCGGCCCGACGTGACCGCTCGCGTGCTCGACCAGCACCCCACCCTCGCGCGGCTCCAACCCGGCCGGCGCATCCGCAGCAGCGAGACCGCGTCGGGCGACCAGGCCCTCGATCGCGGCAACGTCTACGACGCGTTCGGCGACCTCCTCTCCGCCATCGCCGAGCAGGGCCCGCTGCTGCTGATCGTCGAGGACGCCCACTGGGCCGACGAGTCCACGCGCGACATGCTCAGCTTCCTCTTTTCCCGGCCCGTGCCCGGTGTCTCGCTCGCCGTCTCCTACCGCGCCGACGACCTGCACCGCCGCCACCCCCTGCGTCGTCAGGTGGCGGAGTGGAGCCGGCTGCGCGGCGTCGACCGGCTGCCGCTCGAGCCGCTGGCCGACGACGACGTACGCCTCCTGGTCCGTGCCCTCCACCCCTCGACCATGACCGAGGCGGAGTACGTCTCCATCGTCGACCGAGCCGAGGGCAACCCGTTCTTCATCGAGGAGCTCGTCGGAGCGGCGGGCACCGGACAGGTCCCCGGCGAGCTCGCCGACGTCCTGCTCGTCCACCTCGACCGGCTCGACGACACGACTCGCCAGGTCGTGCGCCTCGTCTCGGTGGCGGGCCGTCAGGTCAGCCACGAGCTGCTCGCCGCGGTCAGTGACCTGGGCACCGGCGAGCTCGAGGCCGCGCTGCGCACCGCCGTCGAGTCCCACGTGCTGGTCGCCTCGCGCGGCGGGACCTACGCCTTCCGGCACGCGCTGCTCGGCGAGGCGGTCTACGACGACCTCCTCCCCGGAGAGCGGGTCCGGCTGCACGCCGACTTCGTCGCGGCGCTCGGCGAGGGGCGCGCCGCCGGGACCGCCGCCGAGCTGGCCCAGCACGCCCGTCGCGCCGACGATCGCCCCGTGGCCGTCCGGGCCTCGATCGAGGCCGGCGACGAGGCGCTCGCCGTGGGCGGTCCCGCCGAGGCTGCCACGCACTTCCTCGACGCCCTCGAGCTCGTCGACACCTCACGCACGCCGGTGGGGGAGGTCGACACCTTCGTCCTGGCGCGGCGCTGCGCGGAGGCACTCATCGCCTCGGGCCGGGTGCTGAAGGCCGTGAAGGTGCTGCGCGCGCGGCTGGCGACGCTGCCTGCCGAGGGGGCGGACACGGACCGGGGCCAGCTGCTCACGGCCCTCGCGTCCGCGCTGATGCTCACCGACACCACCGACTCGCCGCGCGAGATCGCGGCGGAAGCAGTCGACCTGATGCGCAACGCGCCGCCGAAGCTCCTCGTCCGGGCCCTGCTGGTCCAGGCCCAGAGCCTGCGCGGGTGGCACGAGGACGAGGCGCGCGCGATCGCGGTCCGTGCCCTCGAGCTCGCCGAGCGCCACGACCTGACCGCGCTCGCGGTCGAGCTGCACACCACGGTCGCCGGCCTCGACCCGACCGGCGGCTCGAGCCCGAGCGCCGGCTGGCGGGCGGCGGCCGACCGGGCTCGTCGCGCCGGGCTGCTGGAGCCCGAGCTGCGCGCGCTCTACCTCCTCGGTCGCCTGCACCAGGACGAGGGCGACCTCGACCGGGCCGTCGCGGTCTACGGCGAGGTGCTCGGCCGCAGCGAGGTCGGCGGTCTCGCGTGGTCGCCCTACCCCGCCGAGGCGCGCCTCCTGCTCGCGGTTGCCCTCACGCACCAGGGGCGCCTCGACGAGGCCTGGGAGCTGCTCGACGTGAGCGGGCAGAACCCGCCGATGGTCTTCGAGTGGCTCTACTTCGCCCACCAGATGCTCATCTCCCTCGCCATCCGCGGCGAGGAGAAGGACCACGCCCTCGACCGGCTCCGCGACTACTGGGGCACCGACGGCCTCACCGCGATCACGGCCGCCACGGCGACGCTGCTGCGGGCCGCGATCGAGCGCGACGCCGCGGCGGCGCTGGCGACCTACGACGACGTCGTCGAGACCGTCGTGCCGCTGTGGCACGAGTGGTTCCAGGCGCGACTGCGTCTCGCCACCCTCGCGGTCGCGGCCCTCGCCTCCGCCGCGCCGCAGCAGTCCGCCGACGAGCGGGCCGCAGCGGCGGCCGACGTCGACCGACTGATGGCCGACGGCGGTCGGGTCATCGACTTCTACGCTCCCTACGACGACAGCCACGGCCCCGAGTACCGCATGTGGGTGGCACGCCGCGCGGCCGAGCACCTGCGGTGGCGCTGGCTCGCCCAGGTCGACCCGCCGGCCGCCGACGAGCTCGTCGCCGCCTGGCGCTCGGCGGAGGAGGCCGCGGTCGCCTACGGCAGCGTGCCCGAGCTGGCGCAGGTCCGGGTCCGGCTCTCCGGGGTGCTGCGCGCCACCGGCGACACGGCCGGAGCCCGGGAGGCGGGCGACCTCGCCCGCACGGCCGCGCAGGCGATGCGGGCCCGCCCGATGCTCGACGAGCTGACCGCCCTCGGGTCCGCCCCCGCCCCGGCCACCGCCGACGCGGCCAGCCTGACGCCGCGCGAGGGGGAGATCCTCGCGCTGGTCGCCGAGGGCCGGTCCAACGGCGAGATCGGCAAGCAGCTGTTCATCAGCACCAAGACGGTCTCGGTGCACGTCTCCAACATCCTCGCCAAGCTCGACGCCGCGTCCCGCACCGAGGCGGCCGCCGTCGCACGCCGGCGCGGCCTGCTCTGACGGCGCCGGACCCGGGGCACGACCCGGGGCACGACGCGGGCCGTCGGGTCGTCGGGGAGACTGGCGGGCGTGACTGACTTCCGGTGCGCCCTGGCGAGCCTGACCGACGGCGAGCCCCTGGCGGGCACCGCCCCCGCCGACCCCGACGTCCTGCTGGTCGAGGCGCCCGGCCCGTGGGGCCGCGACGCGGTGGCCGACAACCGGCTCCCCGAGGTCGTACGCGCCCACCTCGCCTCGCTCGACCTCAAGGTCTTCCTGCTCCGCCGGCCCGACGGCGGCGCTGGCCCCGGCACCCACGTCTACCGCGCGAGGGCCACCGCCACGGGCTTCGACGTCCGCAGCGCGGTGCTCGACCACCCCGAGGACCTCCTCGACCTCGACCTCGACGCGCTCGCCCCGCACGACGGCCCGCTGTGGCTGGTGTGCACCAACGGCAAGCGCGACCGCTGCTGCGCCGAGCTCGGCCGCCCCGTCGCCGGGCTGCTCGCCGAGCACTGGCCGGAGGGCACCTGGGAGACCACCCACCTCGGCGGCCACCGGTTCTCCGCGACCCTGCTCGCGCTGCCGAGCGGGATCACCCTCGGCCGGCTGTCGACCTCCGACGCGCTCGCCGCCTGCGAGGCCGTCGTCCGCGGCGACGTCCCGCTGGAGTGGGTCCGCGGTCGCGCCGGCCGGCCGGGTCTCGAGCAGGCCCGCGAGCTGCACCTCCTGGCCGGCGGCGACCCCGACGCCGAGCTCGTCGCCGTGCCGGGGCCGGTGCGTCGTCAGTCGTGCGGCGACGACAAGGTGAAGGGGACCACGCGCTACGAGGTCGTCGACGGCTGACCGCCGGCATCGAAAACCGGCTGGCTGCTGCGACGGCGCGCTGCGAGACTGACCCGTCGTGAGCTGGGGAGAGCGTCTGCGGTCGATGCGGATGGACGCGTCCCCGCTGCGGGAGTCGCGCGACTTCCGGCTGCTCTTCACCGCCGGCAGCGTGTTCTACCTCGGCAGCATGGTCGCCTACGTCGCGGTCCCGTTCGCGATCTACGACCTCACCGGCTCGAACTTCATGGTGGGCCTCGTCGGGCTGGTGGAGCTGGTCCCGCTCGTGGTCTTCGGCCTCTACGGAGGCGCGCTGGCCGACCACGTCGACCGACGGCGGCTGCTGGTCGCGACCGGCGCGGCACAGGTGGTGCTGATGGTCGCGTTCGCGCTCAACGCCTTCGCCGACCGGCCTCGGGTCTGGGTGATCTTCGTCCTCGCCGCCGTCTACGCCGCGGTCAGCTCGATGCAACGACCCTCGCGCGAGGCCCTCGAGCCGCGCACCGTCCGCCACGACCAGATCGCCGCCGCCAACGCGCTGAGCAGCTTCGCCATGCAGCTCGGCGTGCTGCTCGGGCCGCTCCTCGGCGGCCTGCTGGTCGCCTACGCCGGCGTGGGCTGGTGCTTCGTCGTGGCGCTCGGGGGCTACGTCGTCGCGACCCTGCTCTACGCCGCGATGCGCCCGTACCCGCACGACGGCGAGACGACCCCGCCGAGCCTCCAGGGCATCCGCGACGGCGTGACCTACGCGCTGCGGCGCCGCGACCTGCTCGGCACCTACGTCGTCGACATCGCGGCGATGATGCTCGCCATCCCCGTCGTGCTGTTCCCGGCGCTCGCGCACGAGGTCTTCGAGCGACCGGAGCTGCTCGGGCTGCTCTACTCCGCCGAGACCGTCGGCGCGATGGTCGCGACCGCGCTGAGCGGCTGGGTCGGCCGGGTGCACCACCACGGCCGGGCGATCGTGGTGGCGGCCAGCCTCTACGGCGCGTTCATCGCCCTGGCCGGGCTGATGCCGTCGTTCTGGCTGTGCTGCGCGTTCCTCGCGCTGTCGGGTGCCGCCGACATGGTCTCCGGGGTGTTCCGGGCGACCGTGTGGAACCAGACCATCCCCGACACGATGCGGGGTCGGCTGGCCGGCATCGAGATGCTGTCGTACTCGCTGGGCCCGATGGTGGGGGAGACCCGCGCCGGGTTCGTGGCCGACGCCTGGTCGGTACGGGGAGCCATCGTCAGCGGTGGCGCAGCCTGCGTGGGCGGCGTCCTGCTGACCGCGGCCGCGCTGCGCGACTTCTGGTCCTACGACGCGCGCACCGACCCGGCAGCCGTCGCCGAGCGGGCGCGACGCGCGGCCGCCGCCGAGCAGGCCCGGCCGACCCAGCCGTCCTAGCCGAGCCGGTCGCGCAGGCCGGTCGTCCCGGGCTGGTGGGCGGCGGGTTCGGCGACGAGTCGGGGCCGTCCCTCCTCGGCTGCGGCGAGGGAGCGGGCGGCGCGGTTGGCCTCGGCCTGCTCGCGGTCGGCGGTGGCGGCCGCGTCGCTGGCCTCGACCCGGGCCTGCGCCAGCTCGCGGTGCAGCGCGGCCACCTTCTCGGCCTGGGCGCGGATCTCCTCGGCCGGCCGGTCGGCGCTCACCAGCTCCTCGAGGGTGCCCAGGGCGCCCTGCTCGCGGCGCCGGAGCACGTCGACGGTGTGTCGCGCGGCCTCCGCAGCGTCGCCGGCCTGCACCGCCTCCAGGGCCTCCTCGGAGGCGGCGCGGCGCAGCTCGCCGAACTCGACCTGGTGGGCGTTGGCCCCGACGACGGTGGCCTTGTCCTGGTCGGGGTGCACGTCGGCGAACTCGGCGAGCGCCCGGACCAGGTCGCGGGTGCCGGCGCGGCGGGCGTCGCGCAGCTCGATCCGCGTCTCGAAGCAGGCCTGGTAGGCCTTCCAGTCCGCCTCCCACGCGTCGGCCTGCTTCTGGGTGGCGTCGCCCGGCAGGGTCTCGACCGGTGGCCAGATGGTGGCGCCCCGGACGTCGAGCCCGCGACCGACGGCGAACGTGCGCAGCTGCTCGAGCCCGTCGCGGTGACGGCGCAGCGCGTCGGAGTAGGCGTTGACGGCCCGTCCGAGGCCGCGCAGGTTGTCGCGCACCTGCGCGGACTCCTCGTGACGCGTGCCCGCACGGTGGCGCAGCCGGTCGGCGGCCTCGCCGGCGAAGACCTCCTCCGACAGCCCGGCCGTGCGCTCGAACGCGTCGACCGCGAGCTCGACCTTCGACGCGAGCCGCCGCACCGCGTCGCCGTAGGCGTCGACCTCGTCGGGCTCGGCCCAGTGGTAGCCGCAGCCGAGCGGGTCGCCGAAGGACAGCCCGTCCTCGACCGCGTCGAGCCGGTCGGCCTGCACCCTGGTCATCGGGGTCCCACCACGTCGGGCCCGCCGACCTGGCCGACCTGGCCCACCTCGTCGAGCTGGGCGGCGAAGGTGGCGGCCTGGCCGACCATCACGTCGAGCTCGTCGAAGTCGAGGACCGAGTCGTCGATCGCGGACGCGAGCGTCCGGCACTTCCGGGCCACCTGCTCGGCGTCGTCGACCAGGCTGCGCACGCCCTCGACGAGGAGGTCACGCTGGGGGAAGTCGTCGGCGGGGTGGTGGACGTCGCCGAGCGCGGCACGGAGGTCCTCCCTCGCGGAGGAGAGCTCCTCCTGGGCGGCCCGCAGCGCCCGCTGGTTGATCGCGATCGGCCTCATGGCGACCTCATGCCCCGGTGGACGGCGTCGAAACCAGGAGTGGTGAAACTGTGAACGACCTCGCTAGACCGGGGGCGGCCGGTAGCGCCGCAGCACGGCGACCGTCCAGGCAGTGGTCAGCAGGAGGTAGGCGGCGAGGCCGGCGACGAACGCCCACCACGGCGCGCCGTCGCGGCCGGTCACGCCCACCCAGGTCGTGACGGCGAGCGCGGCGAGGAGCAGCACGCCGGTCATCGCGGCGAGGACCTCCATGTCGTCGCCGAAGCGGGCACGGAACTCTGCGCGCCGCTCCGGGGCGAACCAGTACGCCTTCGAGCGCGCCGGCAGGTTGACCCACGTCCCGTCGCCGGAGACCGCCCACCGGGTCACGGCCGGGATCCCGACCAGCACGACGACCCCGACCACGACCCAGAAGGCGAGCATCGCGGTGCGCGAGGTCCAGTCGTCGACCCGCCCGGCGCCGTCGAAGTGCGACGGCACCCGCTCGGGCAGGACGAGGGCCGCCCACACCACGCCGACGGCGTACGCGAGCGCAACCGCGAGCAGGGCCGTGCGGCCGGGCCTGGACGTCACACGTGCCCGCAGAGCTGGGCCATCCGCAGCTCGAGCCGGCCGAGCAGGTCGGTGCAGTCCTTGTCGGTCATCGCCGACTTCTTCCCGGCCCCCTGGGCGCAGACCGGCAGCACGTCGATCGACAGCCGGGCCCCGCCGGCCAGGGCGCGGAGCTCGTCGAGCTTGTCGCCGAACGGCGAGCCGCTGCCGGGGGAGTAGTAGCGCACCGCGGCGTCGACGTCGCCCGCGAAGAGGTCGGCCTTGGTGACCGCGACCACGAGCCAGGTCGGGCGGTCGCGGCGCACGGCCATGCTGGCGACCCGGTGGGCCGTGATCGACCAGTCCTCGAGCTCCGCGGCGAGCTGCTCCTCGCGGGTGGCGGCCGCGCTGCCGCTCGTGCCCGCGGTCCGGCGCGGGGTGGCGTGCCCGTAGGCGACCACGTGCAGCACCCCGTCGACCGGCTCGTCGTGGAACACCTCGTCGAGCGCACCGAGGCGGGTCGCCGCGTTCTCGCCGGGCACCACCCGGAAGCGATAGCCGCGCAGCCGGGCGTTGCGCCGCGTACGACGCTCCATCACCGCCGAGCCGACGTCCTGGACGTCGCCGGCCTGTGCGCTCGCCCGGCGGGTCAGCCGGTCGGCGAGGCGGGTCTTGCCGACGCCGGTCATCCCGGTGACCGCCACGGTCGGGTAGCGGTGGCGGAGCAGGCGCGACGCGCGCTCGGGAGCCTGGGAGAGCGCGGCGAGCGCCCCTCCGGCGAGCGTGGTGCCGAGGGCTGCCTTGCCGTGACGCAACGGTGACTGCATGCCCCCATCCTGTCCGACGCACCTGAGGTGGATCTTCACCCGCGGGGACCCACACCGGACGGACGACCGCCGGTTGGCCATGCCACCACCCGTCTTGGACAATGACGACGCACCCCTGCCTCCGCCGGAAAGGTCCCCATGGACACCGAGAACCGTCCCGTCCTGACCGGGCTCGTCGCCCTGGTCGGCGTCGCCGTGGTCATCGGTCTGCTCGGCGGGCTCGCCGTGCTCGTCGGGGTCAAGGCCGCCGGCATCGGCGAGGACTCCGGCACGAGCAGCGGCGGCGGCACGCCGGCCACCTTCAACCTCCCGCGCCCGACCGACACCAGCACCATCGTCCCCACGCCGACCGACACGCCCAGCGCGACCGAGACCGGCACCGAGACGCCGAGCCCGACCCAGGGGATCTCGCTGACCGCGACCCAGCAGTCGGTGAGCCCGATGCAGCAGATCCCGCTCACGGGGACCTACCAGGGCGGGGAAGGCGCGATCCTGCAGGTCCAGCGCCTCGAGGACGGCGCGTGGGTGGACTTCCCGGTGACCATGTCGGTCAGCGGCGGCACCTTCTCGACCTACCTCCTGACGGGTCGCACCGGCGAGAACAAGTTCCGCGTGATCGACACCGACACCGACGCCACCTCCAACGAGGTCACGGTCACCGTCGGCTGAGCGCCGCCCGCTCGCGGTCCACCCGACCGGTCCAGTGGGCGACCCACCCGGTGCCGGCGAGGGCCAGCCCGCCGACCACCAGGCACGCCGTCGCGAGCGGCGCGACGGCGGCGACGCCGCTGACCAGCAGCGGCCCGCCGCTGTTGCCGATGTCGCCGCACAGCCGCCACGCGCCCAGGAACTGCGGGCGCCCGTCGCTCGGCGACGCGTCGGCCCCGAGGGTCATCACGATGCCGGACCCCAGCCCGTTGCCGCACGCGATGAGCGCCATCACGAGCGCCACCGACGCCGCCGTGGTCGCGAGCGGCAGCACGAGGCAGGCGATCGCCATCGACAGCGTGACCGGCACGGCGACCACCCGCCGTCCACGGGTGTCCATCAGCCAGCCACCCGGCCACATGAAGGCCACGTCGAGCGCGGCCGCCCCGGCGAAGATCAGCGACGTGGTCGAGGCGGACAGGCCGACGTGGTCGGCCCAGAGCGGCAGCAGGCTCTGCCGCAGCGAGCGGCTCATGCCGAGGACCACGACCGCGCTGCCGAGCGTGGCGAGGACGCGTCGGTGCGTACGGATCACCGTCCACACCCCGAGGTGGCCCGACGCGCGGGCCGCGGCGCGCTTCTCCTCGCCGAGGTCCGGCATGGTGGCGGCGAGCAGCGCCGCGCAGACCGACATCGCGGCGCCGAGCCAGAACACGCTGGTCAGGTCGGTGAGCGCGATCAGCCCCGCCCCGAGCAGGGGTCCGACCAGCACGCCCACCCGGTAGGACCCGCCCAGCAGCGACATCCCGCGGGCCCGGTGCGACGCCGGGACCACGTCGATCATGAAGCCCTGCCGGCTGATCAGGAAGAGCGTCCAGCACACCCCGCTGAGCAGGACGCCGGCCGCCAGCCCGACCACCGACCCGGTGAGCGCGGCGAAGACCATCGCGCACGCGTCGACGGCGCCCGCCGCCATCAGCGCTCGCCGCTCGCCGATCCGGGCGACCAGGGCACCGGCGGGCAGGCTGCCGAGCAGCTGGCCGACGCCGAGCAGCGCGACCACCGCGGCGGCGGTGCTCACGTCGGCGCCGAGGTCGCGGGCCCGGAGCGCGAGCACCGGCATGATCGCGCCGTGGCCGACGGCCGAGACCACCGAGGGGCCGTAGGCGACGAGCGCGATGTCGCGGAAGCGGAACGCGACGTCCCCCGTGCTGGTCACCCGCACACGCTACGCGGGAGCGGTGTCGGTCGCCGTGACTAGTCTCACGGCATGCCCGTGCTGCCCCCGCCCCCGGCGCTCGGCGACGGTGCGAGCACGGCCGACGTCGTCGACTGGGTGGCGAGCCACCTCGGCGACCTGACGCTCGAGGGACCCGACGGGGTCCGGGCCGGCGGGCTGCGCGGCGGCCAGCCCGCGGCCGACGCCGCGCTGGCGCTGCTCGACGTGCGGGGATACGCCCGCTCCCGCAACCAGGTGCTGCCGCGCTCGCGCCGGGGAGCGACCCGCATGTCGCCCTACGTGCGCCACGGCCTGGTGCTGCTGCCCGACCTCTGGGACGCGGTCGCCGACGCCCCCGCCCCCGACCGGCGGAAGTACCGCGACGAGCTGCTGTGGCAGGAGTACGCCCGCCACCTCTACGCCCGCGTCGGCCCCGACCTCGGCCGGGACCTGCGCCGGTCGCAGCCCCGGCCCCCGCAGCCGTGGACCGAGCCGTGGCCGCGGGAGATGGCGTGCCTCGACCACGCCGTCGGCGAGCTCCACGAGGACGGCTGGCTGGTCAACCAGACCCGCATGTGGCTGGCCTCGCAGTGGGCGGTGCGGGCCGGGCACGACTGGTGGCGCGGCGAGGACGAGATGTTCACCCACCTGCTCGACGGCTCGCGCGCGGCCAACCGGCTGGGCTGGCAG
Source organism: Nocardioides palaemonis (assembly GCF_018275325.1). Taxonomy (NCBI): domain Bacteria; kingdom Bacillati; phylum Actinomycetota; class Actinomycetes; order Propionibacteriales; family Nocardioidaceae; genus Nocardioides; species Nocardioides palaemonis. The sequence continues at coordinate 126,365 of NZ_JAGVQR010000001.1, forward strand.
TGGACCGTCGGCACCGGCAGCGGCAAGCCCTACGGGTTCAGCCGCTGGCAGGTGGAGAAGCGCGCGCCCGAGCTGTGCCGCGCCTGCCCGCTCGCCGAGCGCTGCCCGATCCAGGCGTGGCCCGACGCGACCGCGGGCCCGGCGGCAGACGGCCCCGACCTCGGGAAGGGTCCGGTCCCGGCCGGTCCCGAGGTGCCCGAGGGAGAGGGCGGCGAGGTGGTCTGGCTGACCGCCGAGTCGCTCGGCGACGCCGACCCCGCGCTGGCCGCCGACCCCGACCGTCGCGCCGTCTTCGTGTTCGACGAGCCGCTGCTCGCCCGGCTGCGGCTGTCCGGCAAGCGACTGGTGTTCCTCGCCGAGACCCTCGGTGAGCTCGCCGCCACCCGCCCGGTCGAGGTGCGGCGCGGCGACGTCGTCGACGAGCTCGCCGGCCTCGCCCTCGCCGCGACCTGGACCCCGGTGCCCGGCTGGGCGCGGCGGGCCGCGAGGGTGCGGGTCGTCGAGCAGCACCCGTGGCCGTGGCTGGTGCGGCCGCGCCCGTCGACCGTGCGGTCGTTCAGCGCCTGGCGGAAGGGCTCCGGTCGCTGACGCGGACCACGTCGTCCACACCCGACCTTCGTCGGGTTCCGGGGGTGGGTGCCGGGTCGTAGGCTCGCCGACCGTGACCGACGACGTACGCACCGACGCCCCTGCCCCGCTCGCGCTGCCCGGTGGCGGTGACTGGCTCGGATGGGTGTCCGACCGGTGTGCGGGCTCCCTCGCCGACGCCGCCCGCCACGTGGAAAGGGTCAAGGCCGGCGGCGACGCCGTGGACGTCCTTGCCGCCTGGAACGACGCCGAGACCGCGATCGCCAACGCCGGCACCGTCTCGCTCTGGGCGGAGGTCCACCCCGAGCAGGCGGTGCGCGACCGCGCCGACGACCTCGGCCAGCAGGTCCAGCGCTACGTCACCGAGCTCGGCCAGGACCGCGAGCTCTTCGCGGTGCTCGACGCGCTGCCCACCGACGGTCTCGACGACGACGCACGCCGGGTCCTCGACCACAGCCTGCGCGACTTCCGCCGCGCCGGCGTCGACCGCGACGACGCGACCCGCGACCGGCTGCGCGAGCTCAGCGAGCGGTCCGTGCTCCTCTCCCAGGAGTTCGGCCGCACGATCCGCGACGACGTCCGGTCCGTGCGGCTCGCGCCCGAGCGGCTCGCCGGGCTGCCCGACGACTACCGCGAGGCCCACCCGGCCGGTGACGACGGCCTGGTCACCCTCACGACCGACTACCCCGACCTGGTGCCGTTCATGACCTTCGGCGCCGACGCCGACGCGCGCCGCGAGCTCGCGCTGGCGCAGACCAACGTCGCCTGGCCCGGCAACGACCAGGTCCTCCAGGACCTCTTCGCAGTGCGCCGCGAGACCGCCGCCCTGCTCGGCCACGACTCGTGGCCGGACTTCGACACCGAGGTGAAGATGGTCGGCTCGGGCGCGGCCGTGGCGGAGTTCATCGAGCGGATCAGCGCGCTCGCCGCCGACCGCGCCCGCGACGAGCTGGCCGTGCTGCTGGAGCGCAAGCAGGTCGACGACCCGTCGGCCACCACGGTCGAGACCTACGACCACCGCCACTACGCCGAGCTGGTGCGGCGCGAGCAGTACGACGTCGACGGCCAGGTCGTGCGGACCTACTTCGCCTTCGAGCAGGTCCGCCAGGGGCTGCTCGACGTGACCGGTCGGCTCTTCGGCCTCGAGTGGACCCCGGTCTCCCCGGCCGACGCCGGCGCCTGGCACGAGGACGTCGCCTCCTACGACGTCGGCCTCGACGGTCGGCGGATCGGCCGGATCCACCTCGACCTGCACCCGCGCGAGGGCAAGTACAAGCACGCCGCACAGTTCGACCTGGTGCCCGGTGTCGCCGGCGTCCAGCTCCCGGAGGGCGTGCTGGTCTGCAACTTCAGCCGCGGCCTGATGGAGCACGACGAGGTGGTCACCCTGTTCCACGAGTTCGGCCACCTCGTCCACCACGTGCTCGGCGGTCAGGGCGCGTGGGCCCGCTTCTCCGGGGTCGCCACCGAGTGGGACTTCGTCGAGGCCCCCAGCCAGATGCTCGAGGAGTGGGCCTGGGACGCCGACGTCCTCGCCACCTTCGCGCGCGACGCGTCCGGGCAGACCATCCCGGCGGAGCTGGTGGCCTCGATGCGCCGCGCCGACGCCTTCGGCAAGGGAGTCCACGCGGCCCAGCAGATGTCCTACGCCGCCCGCTCCTACTTCTTCCACGCCGAGCAGCACGACGACCTCACCGCCTTGGGCGACGAGCTGCAGCGCCGGTACTCCGTCTTCCCGCCGCTCGCCGGCGCCCACATGCACTGCTCGTTCGGCCACCTCGACGGCTACTCGTCGGGCTACTACACCTACATGTGGTCGCTGGTCATCGCGAAGGACCTCTTCTCCGCCTTCGACGCCGACGACCTGTTCGCCCCCGAGATCGCCCACGCCTACCGCGACACGGTGCTTGCGATGGGTGGCCGCAAGGACGCCGCCGACCTGGTCGCCGACTTCCTGGGCCGGCCCTACTCCTTCGACGCCTGGGCGGCGTGGCTCGCCGAGTAGGACCGGCCCGTCCCCTGGAAGGGTCCGGTCAGCTCGTCGTGACGGCGGTGTCGTCGACGACGAAGCTGGTCTGCAGCGACGCGTCCTCGGTGGCGAGGAACCTCACCGTGACGGTCTTGCCCGCGTAGGCCGCGAGGCTGTGGCTGAACTGCGTGTAGGTCGTGCTGGTGCCGACGTTGCTGAAGGTCCTCAGCGTCGTCGTGCTGGTGCCGCTGACGACCTGGACCTTGAGCGTGTCGTAGGCCGTCGTCCCGGTCTCGGCGGTGTCGCTGCGCAGCCAGTAGGTGAGCTTCGCGGCACTGGCGCCGGCGGGGACGGTGACCTGCTGGGAGATCGACTCGGTGGAGGTGCTGCCGTTGCCGCCGAGCCACGCCTTCCACGAGCCGGTGCGCGCCGGTCGCCCGGTGTTGCTGGTGATCGGGCCGGCGGTGCCGGTCCACACGGTCGCGCCGGACTCGAAGCCGGGGTTGCCGAGCAGGTTGGTGCCGGTCGGCGGGAGCGTGGTGCCGTAGTCCTTGTCGGCGTAGAGCCAGACCATGTGGCCGATCATGTCGAGGTTGCGGTCCAGCGCGGTGCTGTTGATGTTGGCCATGGTGTCGCACGAGCGGTGGTAGCAGGCGTCGAACGCGGTGCCGGCGGTGCCGCCCCACTTCTGGGCCTGCGCGGAGGTCTTGATGTCCTCGCCGCCGGAGTACATCCCGGTCGTGGGGATGCCGTAGCTGCGGAACGACGCGTGGTCGGAGCGGCCCTGCACGTCGATGTACTCCCAAGGGATGCCCTTCGACGTGTAGTAGGCGGTCATCGTGTCGCGGGCGCCGTTGCCGGCCGGGTTGTCGTCGTAGACGAAGTAGCCCGGGTTCGGCGAGCCGACCATGTCGTAGTTCATGTAGAGGTCGATGCGGTCCTTGTCGGCCGTCGGCAGGTTGCGCATGTAGTGGTTCGACCCGAGCAGGCCCTGCTCCTCCGCTCCCCACCACGCGAAGCGCAGGTGGTTGCGCGGGGTGTTGCCGCTCGACGCCCACGCGAGCGCGGCCTCGAGGACCGCGGCGGAGCCGGTGCCGTTGTCGTTGATGCCGGGGCCGGCCGAGACGCTGTCGAGGTGGGCGCCGGTCATGATCACGTGCTCGGGGTCGCCGCCCGGCCAGTCGGCCACGAGGTTGTACGACGTCCCCGACGAGGTCGAGAAGGTCTGCACGGCGGTGGTGTAGCCGGCCGCGTCGAGCCTGGCCTTCACGTAGTCCAACGAGGCCTTGTAGCCCGGCCGGCCGGTCGCCCGGTTGCCGCCGTTGGCGGTCGCGATGTCCTGGAGCTTCTGCAGGTGGGCGGTGACGTTGGTGACGCTGAGGTCGGGCGAGGGGGCCGCGGCGGCGGGGCTGGTCGAGCCGGCCAGGGCCGAGGCCACGACGGCGCCCGCGGCGATGGCCGACAGGGCGGTCGTACGAAGGGTGCGCATGGGGATCTCCCGGGGATGCGTGGGGTCAGCGGTCGAGCGGGCCGAGCGGGTCGGGCGGGAACGAGAACGGGGCGGGGCAGCAGCGCTGCCCCGCCCCGTCAGGGCGTGCGGGACGTCAGGAGACGTTCAGCGCGGTGTCGTCGACCACGAAGCTGGTCTGGAGCGAGGAGTCCTCGGTGGCGGTGAACCGGATGGTCACCGTCTTCCCCTTGTAGGCCAGCAGGGAGTTGCTGAACTGCGTGTAGGTGGCGTTGGTGCCGACGTTGCTGAAGGTCTTCAGCGTCGTCACCGTCGAGCCGTCGACGACCTGGACCTTCATGGTGTCGTAGGCCGTCGAGCCGGACTCGGCGGTGTCGGTGCGGATGTAGTACGACAGCGTCGCCGCGGTCGCGCTGGCCGGGATCGAGACCGACTGGTTGATGGTCTCGGTGCCGGCGCTGCCGTTGCCACCGAGCCACAGCTTCCACGAGCCGGTGCGGGCCGGGCGGCCGGTGTTGTTGGTGATCGGGCCGGCGGTGCCGGTCCAGGTGGTCGCGCCGGACTCGAAGCCCGGGTTGCCCAGCAGGTTGCCACCGGTGGGCGGCGGGGTGGTGGGCGGCGTGGTGGTGCCACCGCAGGTCGGGTCGGCGGTCTGGGCCGGGACGTTGACGGCGTTCCACGCGGCCTTGGTGGAGTTGAAGAGGGCGCAGGTGGAGTCGAGGTTCTTCGCCGCGGTGAGCGTCCAGGTGCGGTACTTGAGGTAGCTCGCGGACGAGGTCTTCATCAGCATCGCGTTGTACATGATCTTCATGGCGTTCTGGACGCCGACGCCGGTGACGGCCTGGCCGTTGCACTTCGACGTGCCACCGTTGGCGAGCAGGTACCACCAGTGGTCACCGGGGCCGGCGGCCGCGTGCACCTCGGCGGTCGGGATCGAGCTGGAGTAGCACGACGGGTCGCCCACGTTGCCCGGGTTGGACATGTCGCGGATCGGGCCCGCGCCGACGAGGTTGACCTCCTCGCCGATGGTGTAGTCCGCCGGGTCGGCCGGGTTGTTGGCGTAGAACTCCGTGGCGGTGCCGAAGGTGTCGGCGACGAACTCCTGGGTGCCGTTGCTCGAGATGCCGCCCGGGGTCTTGTCGTCGATGCCGTGGCCGAACTCGTGCGCCACGACGTCCATCGCGCCGATCCACTCGTTGCTGCCCTGGCGGTGGCCGATCTGGACCTGTGTGCCGTCGTAGTAGGCGTTCACGTCGTTGAGGCCGACGCGGATCGGGACCCAGTTGCCCGCTCCGTCCATGCCGTTGCGGCCGAGCCAGTTGGCGAGCATGAGGCGCTCCTGCTCGGCGCTGTAGAACGCGTCGACGCAGCCGGTCTCCTTGTTGGTGGCCACGCCGTTGCCCCAGGCGTTGTCGGTGCCGGTGAACGTGGTGTTCGTCGCCGCGTCCTGGCACCTCAGGGTCGAGGCGTTGGTGTTGGTCATCGAGTACGACGTGCCGGAGCCGGCCGTCGGGATGGTGACGCTGCCCTCCCAGGCGCCGGTGCCGGTGCCGTGGGCGATCTGCTCGCGCGACTCCAGGACCTTGCCGCTCATCGCGTCGACCCAGGCCCGCTGCCACGAGACCTCCCCGTCGTGGGTGCCCCGGACCTCGACCTCGTAGGCCAGCTTGGTGCCGGCCTCGCGGTGCCAGATGACGAGCTCGGGCGAGGAGACCTCGGCGCCGGCGTCCGCGAGCTTCCGCGCGGCGGCGGTGGCGCGCGCGGTGGTGATCTTCGGCGTGGTGCTGGCGATCTGGACCGGCGAGTCCTGGGCCACCGAGGTGCCGACGACCTGGCCGTCGGAGTCGGCGAGGACGACGAAGTCGCCGCCGACCACGCGCAGGCCCTCGTGGGTCCGCTCGTAGGCGACGGAGTAGATGCCGTTGTCACCGGTGTAGGTGTCGGCGCGCACGAAGGTGTCCTGCGATGCCTTCTCGAGGGCGTTGTCGTGCCCCTTCACCCAGGCGCTGGCCGCCTGCTGGGCCTCGAGACGGGGGTTGGCCACCGAGGGGGCGGCATCGGCCGGGGTGGCGGTCGGTGCCAGGAAGGATGCAGCGACCGCGGTCGCTGCGAGACCGGCCAGGACGGCCAGACGGGGAGTTTTCACTGGGTTGTCCAATCATGAGTTCGGGCCCGACGGGCACCGAGGAGGGATTGGGTCATGCAGACCAGTGCACAAGTTCGCAATCGGCGGATCAGCCGTCAATGGACGTCGAACTGCATGTTCGTGCATCGCGAGAACCTGCACGACACGCCGAGCGCGAGCGGCCGTTCGTCCGGTATCCGACCAGTCGGTGGGAATCCGTCGCGATGAGAGGTCAGTCGTGGAGAACCGCTGGTCGCGTGGGCGTCGCGGCGGCGATTCGGTCGGCCACGGCGTCCCCGAACGCGACGTGGCCGTCGGTGGTGAGGTGGAGGCCGTCGTCGAGGTAGTCCAGCGCCAGGTCGCTGGTCTGGACATAGGGGACGCCGTACTCGGCGCTCAGGACGGCCAGCTGGTCGTCGACCCGCGGGACGGCGACCGCGCGCGCGGGCGCCGTCGCCGGGCCGACGACGACGACGTGCTGACCGGCAAGGTCGGCCATCAGCGCCCGGAAGCCGGCGTCGATCGCGGCGGCGGGCTGGTCGTAGTCGTTGAGCCCGCCCTCGACCACGACGAGGGACGGCCGGACGCCGAGCGCGGTGGGCGCGCGGTCGTGGAACGACACCGCGCCGCACCCGCTCGCGCGGGCGCTGAAGCCGGAGCCCGAGAAGCCGGCGACGTGGACCTCGCCGTCGAGGCGGGCCGGCCACGACCGTGCGAGGTCGTCCTGGCCGAGACCGACCGACCACGAGTCGCCGATCACCAGCACGGGGGCGCCGCTGCCGGTCACGAGGGCGGTGCGGGCGCGGGCGTCGGCGCGGTGGTCGCGGCAGCGGGTCTGGCCGGCGTCGGCGGTGTCGGCGATCCAGAACGCCATGAGGGCAGCGAGGACCACGGTGACGGCTGAGGCGCCGACGACCCGGCGCAGGTTCCCCCGATGGAGCACGAGGCAATTGTGCGGTGCCGGACACCTCCCTGACACCGGAACGACCCTGAGATTTCCCCGACATCGGGGCCGCGTGGAAACCGGGCGCGCCCGGTGCGCCCACGGTCCTACGCTTCCGGCCATGACGAGCGACCTCCTGGCGGCCTACGACGAGCAGCTGCGGCGCGAGGGCGAGGTGGGGCGCGCCGACGACCTCGTCGAGCACGGGCCCCTGCTGTGGGCGCGGTTCGACCACGGTGGCTTCGTCACCTACCGCGACCTCGGTGGCGCCGACGGCGGGGCGCTCGACGCGCTCGTCGCGGCCACGGTCGCCCACTTCCGTGACGACACGGACGTGGAGTCGTTCGAGTGGAAGACCCGCGGGCACGACCTGCCCGCCGACCTCGGCGAGCGGCTCGAGGCGCACGGCCTGGTTCCCGAGCCGCGGGAGACCGTCATGGTCGGCGAGGCCGCGCGGCTGGCGGTCGACGTCGAGCTCCCGGCCGACGTCGTCGTCCGCCGCATCGAGCCGGGCCCGGACGCCGAGGCCGACGTGAGGCGGATGAAGCAGGCGCAGGACTCCGTCTTCGGCAACGGCCGCGGCCCCTCCGTGGAGTCGACGCTCGCCGAGCTGGCGTCGGACTCCTCCGAGCTGTGGATCGCCGAGGTCGGCGACCGCGTGGTCTGCGCCGGGCGGCTGACCCCGGTCGCCGGCACCGACTTCGCCGGCATCTGGGGCGGGTCGACGCTCCCGGAGCTCCGTGGCCGCGGCATCTACCGCGCCCTCGTCGCCGCCCGCGCCCGCGCGGCCCTCGACCGCGGGATCCACCTGATCCACTCCGACTGCACCGACATGTCGCGCCCGATCCTCGAGCGCTCCGGCCTCGTCGCCGTCACCACCACCACGCCGTACGTCTGGACCCGCTGAAGATTCCGGCCGCCCGTCCGTCGTGGGGGTGGCGGCACCCGACATCGGGAGGCGGTCGGGGGTTGTCGTCTGCCGCCAGGGTCGGCGGTTTCGGGGTGGGGGTGGCGGCACCCGACATCGGGAGGCGGTCGGGGGTTGTCGTCTGCCGCCAGGGTCGGCGCCGACGGCCGTCCGAAAGTTTCCTCCCCGGATCGGGAACATCCGGCGCCCCCATGCGTTGAACCGGGTGATGAGAGTTGAGCCAGATCGACTCAACTGTTTTGCCAGTCCGGACGATGCTTGTCAGGATGGGTCTCATCGGCGGGCGTACGCGCCCGTTCCCCAGACATCGACCCCGGACCCACCGGGGCGCAGCAGGAGGTAGACACACATGGCACGAGCGGTCGGCATCGACCTCGGCACGACGAACTCCGTCGTCGCCGTCCTCGAGGGTGGCGAACCCACCGTCATCGCGAACGCCGAGGGTGCGCGGACGACCCCGTCCGTCGTGGCCTTCACCAAGTCGGGCGAGGTCCTCGTCGGTGAGGTCGCCAAGCGCCAGGCGGTCACCAACGTCGACCGCACCATCCGGTCGGTCAAGCGCCACATGGGCGAGGACTGGAAGGTCGACATCGACGACAAGGCCTTCACCCCCCAGCAGATCAGCGCGTTCGTGCTGCAGAAGCTCAAGCGCGACGCCGAGGCCTACCTCGGCGAGACCGTGACCGACGCGGTCATCACCGTGCCGGCCTACTTCTCCGACGCCCAGCGCCAGGCGACCAAGGAGGCCGGCGAGATCGCGGGCCTCAACGTCTCCCGCATCGTCAACGAGCCGACCGCCGCGGCACTGGCCTACGGCCTCGACAAGGGCGAGGACCAGACCATCCTCGTCTTCGACCTCGGTGGCGGCACGTTCGACGTGTCCCTGCTCGAGATCGGCGAGGGCGTCGTCGAGGTCAAGGCGACCTCCGGTGACAACCACCTCGGCGGCGACGACTGGGACAACCGCGTCGTGGAGTGGATGGTCAAGAAGTTCAAGGACAACAACGGCGTCGACCTCGGCGCCGACAAGATCGCCAAGCAGCGCCTCCAGGAGGCCGCGGAGAAGGCGAAGATCGAGCTGTCCTCGAGCTCCGAGACGACGATCCACCTGCCCTACATCACCCACGGCGAGGGCGGCCCGCTCCACTTCGAGGAGAAGCTGACCCGCAGCGAGTTCCAGAAGCTCACCGCCGACCTGCTCGAGCGCACCAAGGCGCCGTTCCAGTCGGTGCTCAAGGACGGTGGCGTCGCGGTCTCCAACATCGACCACGTGGTCCTCGTCGGCGGCTCGACCCGCATGCCGGCCGTGACCGACGTCGTCAAGGAGCTGCTCGGCGGCAAGGAGCCCAACAAGGGCGTCAACCCCGACGAGGTCGTCGCCGTCGGCGCCGCGCTCCAGGCCGGCGTCCTCAAGGGCGAGGTCAAGGACGTGCTGCTGCTCGACGTCACCCCGCTGTCCCTCGGCATCGAGACCAAGGGCGGCGTGATGACCACGCTCATCGAGCGCAACACCACGATCCCGACCAAGCGCTCGGAGATCTTCACGACCGCCGACGACAACCAGCCGTCGGTCGAGATCAAGGTCGCCCAGGGCGAGCGCCAGATGTGGTCGCAGAACCAGCCGCTCGGCAACTTCGAGCTGACCGGCCTCCCGCCGGCCCCGCGCGGCGTGCCGAAGATCGAGGTCACCTTCGACATCGACGCCAACGGCATCGTCCACGTCTCCGCCAAGGACCAGGCGTCCGGCCGCGAGCAGTCGATGACGATCTCCGGCGGCTCCGCGCTGTCGAAGGACGAGATCGACCGGATGGTCAAGGAGGCCGAGCAGTACGCCGAGGAGGACGCGAAGCGTCGCGAGGCCGTCGAGGCCCGCAACCAGGGCGACCAGCTCGTCTACACGACCGAGAAGTTCCTCACCGACAACGCCGACAAGCTCCCCGACGACGTCAAGACCGAGGTCCAGGCCGACGTCGACGCGCTCAAGGAGACCCTCGCCAAGGAGGACGCGACCTCCGAGGAGATCACCGCGGGCGTCACCAAGCTCGGCGAGTCCAGCCAGAAGATGGGCGCCGCGATGTACGCCGCCGCCGAGGCCGACCAGGCCGCCGCGGGTGGTGCCACCGGTGCGACGGGCGAGGCCGACGACGACGTCGTCGACGCCGAGATCGTCGACGAGGCCGACGAGTCCGGCACGGAGGGTGAGTCGAAGTGACGCAGTCCGGCAGCGAGTCCTTCGGGGACGCGGCCGGCGAGATGGCCAACGAGACCGAGGTCGAGGCGCCCGTGGAGGGCGCCTCGGCCCCGGCCGGCCACCCGGACGCCCAGCCCGAGACCCCGCCCGAGACCCAGCCCGACACCCACGCCGAGGAGACCAGCGGCGTGGACAACTGGCTGGAGGAGGGCGGCCCGCTGGAGCCGCAGGACGTCGCGGAGACCGATCAGGTCGCCGCGTCCGCGGACGTGCAGCTCGCCGAGCGCACGGCCGACCTGCAGCGGCTCCAGGCCGAGTACGCCAACTACCGCAAGCGCGTCGACCGCGACCGCCAGATGGTGGCCGAGAACGCCACCTTCCGCGTCCTCTCGCCGATCATCGAGGTGCTCGACACGATCGACCGGGCTCGCGAGCACGAGGAGATCGACGGTGGCTTCAAGGCCGTCGCCGACCAGCTGACCGGCGTGGTGACCAACCTCGGCCTCACCCGGTTCGGCACCCCCGGCGACGCGTTCGACCCCAACCTGCACGAGGCGCTGAGCCACCTGGGCACCGACGCGGAGGTCACCGTGCCGACCTGCAAGCACATCGCCAAGGCCGGCTACAAGATCGGCGACCGGGTGGTCCGCGCCGCCCAGGTGCTGGTCGTCGACCCGGTCGACGCCTGATCCCACACCCACCACCGACGGAGAGGAGGTTCACCCGTGGCAGACGACAGCTTCCGCAACGACTGGGCGACCAAGGACTTCTACCAGGTCCTCGGCGTCCAGAAGGGCGCCAGCGCGGCCGACATCAAGAAGGCCTACCGCAAGCTGGCGCGGGAGAACCACCCCGACTCCAACCCCGGTGACGACGCCAAGCACGACCGGTTCAAGGCCGTCGCCGAGGCCTACGACGTCGTCGGCGACGAGGCGAAGCGCGCGAAGTACGACGAGTTCCGGGCGCTGCAGTCGCGCGGCGGCTTCAACCCGGGCATGGGCGGCGGCTCCGGGGGTGGGTTCGGCGGGGGCGGGTTCAACCTCGACGACCTGCTCCGCGACCGTACGTCCGGTGGTGGCGGGATCGGCGACATGTTCGGCGACCTCTTCGGCGGCGGCGGCCGCGCGCGGGCTCAGTCCCGCGCGCGCCGCGGCCCCGACGTCGAGAGCACCGCGACGATCGGCTTCACCGACGCCCTCGACGGTGTCACGGTCTCGCTGCGGCTGACCTCCGACGCACCGTGCCCGACCTGCCAGGGCACCGGCGGCAAGCCCGGCACGAAGCCCCACGTCTGCCCGCAGTGCGAGGGTGCCGGCTTCGTCGTCGCCGGCAGCGGCGGGGCGTTCTCGATCAACGAGACGTGCCCCGGCTGCGGTGGACGCCAGCTGGTCTACGACGAGGCCTGCCCGACGTGCCACGGCAGCGGCCGAGGCACCTCGGCGCGCACCATCCAGGCCCGCATCCCGGCGGGCGTCAAGGACGGTGCCCGCATCCGGCTCAAGGGCAAGGGCGGCGCGGGAGAGGGCGGCGGACCCGCTGGCGACCTCTTCGTCACCGTCAAGGTCACGCCCCACCGGGTCTTCGGCCGCAGCGGCGACAACCTCACCCTCGACGTGCCGGTCTCCTTCGACGAGGCGGCGCTCGGCGGCGAGGTGAAGATCCCGACGCTCGGCGGCGCTCCCGTCACCCTGCGGCTGCCGCCCGGCACGCCCAACGGACGCACCTTCCGGGTGCGCGGCAAGGGCGCCACCCGGCGCGACGGCACCAAGGGTGACCTGCTCGCCACCGTCGAGGTCCAGGTCCCGGCCCAGCTCGACCCCACCGCGCGCGAGGCCGTGGAGGCCTACCGCGCGGCCATGGCCGGCAAGCCGCTGCGCAGCGGCCTGTTCGAGGCGTGAGGTCCAGCCGATGACGTCCACGCCGTTCACGCCCGACCCCGACGCCGCGGTCTACGTCATCAGCGTGGCCGCGGAGCTCACCGGCCTCCACCCCCAGACGCTGCGCGCCTACGAGCGGATGGGGCTGATCGCCCCGGGCCGCACCGGCGGGGGCGGACGGCGCTACTCCCACCGCGACCTCGAGCGGCTCCGCGAGATCGCCGACCTCACCGGCGCCGGCATCGGCATCGAGGGTGTCCGCCGGATCATGGCGCTGGAGAACCAGGTCGACGCGCTGCGCGCCCGCAACGACGAGCTGCTCGCCGAGCTCGACGGCCTGCGCCGGCTGCTCGCCGCGCGGTCGGCCCCCGGCCAGACCGCCAACAAGCTCCCCGTGCTCCACCAGGCGGTCGGCCAGTCCGTGGTCGTCTGGCGCCGCCCGCGCTGACCGGACGGCCGGCCGCGGTCGGAGGGCCCGGCTAGGGTTCCGGCGTGCGGCAGCGCGAGCTCGAGACGGCAGGCCGGTGCGCGTCACCGGTCCGCTTCCCCGGGGCTACCCCGGGGACCACCGGTACGTCCGGGCTCGGCACCGCGCGCGACTCGCTGCGCTCCGCTGCAGGTCATCGCGCGCACGACGGGACAGGTCGGGACGCGCTGCCGCACCCCGACCGCGTCGGGACCCGCGCGTGAGGCCCGACCTCGCACGCGCCCTCGCGGCGGGCTTCCTCGGCGGCGAGTGGACCGAGGCCGGCCTCCTCGCGAGCGGCGCGGAGGTGCTGGGCCGGCGTCCGGCGTGGCTGCGTCCGCTGGTGCGCCAGATCCTCGCGCTCTACCCGCGCGCGCCGCTCGACCGGCCCCGCGAGCTGGTCACCAACCTCGCGTCCCGCCCTGCCGCGGACCGCGCCGGGGCCCTCGCGCCACGGGTCCAGCCGGTCGCGGCCACGCGGATGCTCACCAACCGCTGGCGCCTCCCCGAGCTCGACACCCTCGCCGACCTCGCCGGCTTCCTCGGCCTGACCGACTCCGAGCTCGACTGGTTCTCCGACCCGCGGCGACTGGCCCGCAGCACCTCCGCCGTGCCGCTCCAGCACTACCGAGTCAGCCACCGCACGGCGCCCAGCGGCGCGATCCGCGTGCTGGAGGCGCCGAAGTTCCGCCTCAGGGCGCTGCAGCGCCGCCTGCTCGACGAGGTCGCCGGCGGGATCCCGCCGCACGGCGCGGCCCGCGGCTTCCGACGAGGCGGCTCGGTGCGCTCCTACGCCGCGCCCCACTCCGGGCGCAGCGTGGTCGTGCGCCTCGACCTCGAGGCGTTCTTCGCGAGCGTCACGGTGTCGCGCGTCCACGGCATCTGGCGCACCGCCGGCTACCCCGAGCCGGTCGCCCACGCCCTCGCCGGGCTGGTGACCACGGTCCTGCCCCGCTCGGCCTGGCGGGCGGTCCCGCGCCCCGCCGACGACGGGCTGCTCGACGCGCACTGGCGCCTCGGGCGCCGGCTCGCTGCCCCCCACCTGCCGCAGGGCGCCCCGACCTCGCCGGCGATGGCCAACCTCGCCGCGTTCCGCCTCGACGTACGGCTCTCGGCGCTCGCGCGGTCGTGGGGCGGGCGCTACACCCGTTATGCCGACGACCTCGCGTTCTCCGGCGAGCGGGGCTGGGGCACCGGGACCTCCCGGCTGCTCGACGCGGTCGAGGTGGTCGTGCGCGACGAGGGCTTCCGGCTCAACCCGCGCAAGACCGGCGTCATGCCCCGGGCGGGACGCCAGCGCCTCGGCGGGCTGGTGGTCAACGACCGACCCCGGGTGGCCCGCCAAGAGGTCGACCTGCTGCGCGCGATCCTCCACAACTGCGACCGCTTCGGCCCGAGCACCCAGAACCGCGACGACGTACCGGCCTTCGAGGACCACCTCCGGGGTCGGATCGCGTGGGTCGCCCAGCACGACCCGGCGCGCGGGGCGCGGTTGCTGGCCGCGCACCACGCGATCGACTGGAGCCGCTGACGAGGGCTGCCGCGGGCGCTGTCGGTGCGGGCGCCTAGGGTCGTGGTGTGAGTGAGCGATGAGCAAGGAGAACGCGCTGCGTGCGATGCGTGAGGCCCGCTACGCGGAGGCCCAGAAGCGCGCCGGGTCAGCCCCCGCCCGACGACCCGCCCCGGTGGCGCCGGCGGTGGAGCGATCCGTCCCGGCGCGGGCGAAGGCCGCGGCACCCGCGGCCGACACCGATGCCCTGTGCGGGCACCGCAACATGAGCGGCCGCACCTGCACGCGCGAGCAGGGGCACCCGCAGAAGAGCCACCGCTACTCCTGAGCCCTCCTCGAGCCACGTCAGGCGCTGAGCGCCTCCTCCGGCACGCCGGCCGGGTGCGGGGCCGGCTCGCCGCGCAGGTCGGCGACCTGGGCGACGAGCAGGGCCATCACCTCGTCGGCGACGCGGCGCACGGTGGCGTCGTCGACCGCCTGGTCGGCCGAGCGGTCGCCGGTCAGGCCGGCGAGGCGGCGTACGTCGACGGGCTCGCCGACCGCGACCGTCACGCGAGGTCGCAGGACGGTGTTGCGCAGCAGGCGGGCGACGATCCCGGTGCGGTCCACGACGCGCTCGGCGCCGACCAGCGCGACCGGCACGAGCGGCGCGCCGGTGCGCAGCGCCAGGCGGACGGCGCCGGTCTTCGAGCGCTCCGGCCAGCGCTGCGGGTCGCGGGTGATCCGGCCCTCGGGGAACAGCCCGACGGCCTCGCCCGCCTCGAGCGCGGCGGCCGCGGCGTCGAGGGAGCCGGCGGCGGCGCTGGTGCCCCGCTGCACGGGGATGAACCCGAGGCGGCGCACGACCGGCCCGACGAGTCCGGAGCGGAAGACGCCACCGGTGGCCATCAGCCGCAGCGAGCGACCGAGACGGCGGCCGACGAGGGCGAGCAGGATGCCGTCGGCGAAGCTGGTGTGGTTGGCGACCACGATGAGCGGGCCGTCCGGGAGGTCGCGGTCGGGGACGGCGCGACGGGTGAGCTCGAGGCGGCTGACCGCGGAGACGATCGTGCCGAGCAGGCCGGCGGCGACGGCGTAGAGCAGGGCGGCGCGGAGACCGGGGCGCTGCCAGGTGCTGGTGTCCATGCGACGGAGTCTGGGCCACCGCGCGGGTGGCGCGCGTGCGTATGCGCACTCAGGTACGACGACGGCCCGACCCCGGAGCCGGGGTCGGGCCGTCGAGACTGACGGAGGTCAGTCGGGGATGTAGTCGAACGTGTCGGGGTTGGGGCCGGTGCGGCCGTCCTCGCCCTTGTCGAGCCCGGAGATCCGCGCGACCTCGTCCTCGGTGAGCGAGAAGTCGAAGAGGTCGAAGTTCTCCTCCACGCGGCTGCGGGTCACCGACTTCGGGAAGATGATGTCGCCGCGCTCGACGTGCCAGCGCAGGGTGACCTGCGCGGTGGACTTGCCCTTGGCCTCGGCGATCTCGGAGATCACCGCGTCGTCGAGGACGCCACCCTGCGCGATCGGCGACCACGCCTCGGTCGCGACGCCGTGCTTCGCGTTGGCCGCGCGCACCTCCTCGTTGGTGAAGTAGGGGTGCACCTCGACCTGGTTGATCACCGGCACGACGCCGGTCTCGTCGACGATCCGCTGCAGGTGGGCCGGCTGGAAGTTGGAGACGCCGACCGACGCCGCGCGGCCGTCCTCCACGAAGGAGGCCATGGTGCGCCAGGTCGAGACGAAGTCGCCGTCGTAGCGGGTCGGCAGCGGCCAGTGGACGAGGAAGAGGTCGATCTTGTCCAGGCCGAGGTCGGCGAGCGTCTTCTCGAAGGCCCGCTCGGCGTCCTCCGGCTTGTGGAAGCCGTTGTTGAGCTTGGACGTGACGTAGACGTCCTCGCGCGCGATCCCGGAGGAGCGCAGCGCCTCGCCGACCTCCTTCTCGTTGCCGTACATCTCGGCGGTGTCGATGTGGCGGTAGCCGACCTCGAGGGCCGTGGTCACCGCCTCGACGGTGTCGGCGGGGTCGATCTGGAACACGCCGAAGCCGAGCTGCGGGATCGACGTGCCGTCGTGGAGCTGGATGCTGGGAACGGTCATGCGAGGCACAGCGCGACACGCCGGGCCGGGTATTCCACGGGACTGGACGTCCCGCCCGCAGGGGTGGCGGACCTCACGTCCGCCAGTGGCGCGGGCGGGCGAGGTGGGCGGGGACCTGGGTACGACCGTCGCCGCGCGCGGAGTTGAGCTGGGGCTGCGTGAGGAACAGGGCGGTCGACAGGTCGGCGCCACGGACGTCGGCGTCGCGCAGGTCGGCGCCGAGCACGTCGGCGAGCGCGAGGTCGGCCTCGCGCAGGTCGGCCGCCATGAGCAGCGCGCCGCGGAAGGACCAGCCCCGCCGGTCGCCGCGCAGGTCGTGGCCGGCGAGGTCGGCGCGCGAGCGGTCCTGCGCGCCGTCGACCTCCGCCCGCAGGCGGGCGCTGGCGGCGCCGAGCAGTCCACCCACGCGCAGGTGGAGCTCGTCGAGGTCGTAGGTCAGCAGCTCGACCGGCGTGGCCCCGGTGAGCGCCTCGACCTCGGCGACCGTCCGGGCTGCGTCCGGGTCGGGGGAGCGGCGGGCGACCTCGTGGAGGTGGACGAGGACCTCGTGGAGCTGGCGCATCACCGACAGCGCGGCCGCCATCTCGCCGAGGTTGTCCTGCGCGCGCCACGAGACGCCGCCGTAGGTCACCTGCGAGACCTGCTGGCCGGCGCCGAAGCACTCGAAGACGGTGCACCCCGGCCACCCATCCTCACGCAGGGTCGCGTGGATCGAGCACGAGTCGTCGGCGGCCAGGTGGAGGCACGGGGTGCCGCTGGGCTTGTCCACCCCGAAGCCGGAGGAGGCGGAGAACGGCATCAGCACGCAGCACAGCCCGAAGCAGCGCGAGCAGTCGGAGGTCAGCTCGGGGGAGGGCACGCGGGGGATGCTGCCACGCAGCGCCGACGGCCGAGCGGTCAGTACCAGCCGAGCTGGATCGCCAGCGCGTTGAGGACCACCAGGAACACGAAGGCGGCGCCGACCACGCGATTGTCACCCAGCAGCTTCCCCATGCCTTCCACCTTGCGCCGCGCGGCCGGATGGGGCGCGGGGCGCAGGGTCAAGGTTCGTAGTGGATTCCGGCAAGATGCCCACGTCCGGGGCCCTGGTGTGCAACCCGGTCGGTGCGGGGGCCGGGTCGTATCGTGGTGACATGTCGACCCAGGGCATCAACCCCCGCCAACCGCTCAAGCTCCAGTTCCCCCAGTCGCTGGCGGTCTACGACGACTACGCCAAGGCGCAGAAGAGCGTCGACTTCCTCTCCGACGCCGAGTTCCCGGTCGACCAGCTGATGATCGTCGGCACCGACCTCAAGCGGATCGAGCGGATCACCGGCCGTCTGACATGGTCGAAGGTCGCCGTCGGCGGCATCGCGTCCGGCCTCTGGCTCGGCGTCTTCATCGGCCTGGTGTTCGTGCTCTTCACCAACGAGGGCGCGCTCGCGGTGCTGCTCAGCACCGCGTTCATGGGCGCCACGTTCGGCCTGGTGTGGGCGCTCATCGGGTACGCCCTCTCCCGCGGACAGCGCGACTTCTCCTCGGTCACCCAGGTCGTGGCGACGCGCTACGAGGTGCTGGTGGAGAACAAGCACGCGGCCCGCGCCCGCGAGCTGCTGGCCGGCCTTCCGGGTGCGCTGCCTGATCCGTTCGCCTGACCACCCCCGGGCGGGCCCGGTTTGAGCCGCGCGGCGATCTTGGACATGGTGGAGGGGACACATCCGCCATACGGAGGGAGAGCCATGCTTGCTCTCACCGAGAACGTGACCGAGATCGTCAAGCAGCTGACCAGCGAGGTGCCGGAGATCTCCGCGCTCCGGATCGCTGCCGAGCCCGACGGCCAGGGCCTGTCGGTGTCGCCGGCCGACCAGGCCGCCGCCGAGGACCAGGTCATCGAGCAGGACGGCGCGACCGTCTACGTCGACCAGACCGCCTCGGCGCTGCTCGACGACAAGGTGCTCGACGGCACCGTCGACGCGGAGGGCAACATCCAGTTCGCCCTCGGCGAGAAGGCCTGACGCCTCGAGCTCACTGCGGGCCGAACGCCACGGAGCCCCGGACCCTCCCCACGGAGGTCCGGGGCTCCGCCGCGTCCGTCACCCGCGCTTTGCCGGCGACAGGATCAGCACGGTGAAGACCAGCGTGAACACGACTCCTGCGGCCACGAGGACCTGGAGCCCCGCCGGAACGTCGACGAAGAACGCTGGCACCGAGGTCAGCGTGACGACGACGAGCGAGCCGACCGTCAGGCGGGCGGCGGCGCGGCTGCCCGAGCGCCAGGCGACGACGCACGCGACGAGGGCGACGGCCGACAGGACCGTGCAGACCCAGAGGATCGCCATCGGCGGGCCCGCCTGGTCGCCGGTGTCCGGCGGCATGAAGGCGCTCGGCAGGTTGGTCACGGCGTAGAAGAGCGCGAGGCCGAGGCCGACCTTGTTCCTCGTGCTCCAGTGCGTCGTGGACGTGGTGCTCGGTGGTGCGGTGGTCGTCATCGCTGGCTCCTTCTCGGGTGGTGGTGCCTCCAGCGTCGGGCCGCGCGCGCCGGCCGGGATCGGCGCACGTTCCCCATCATCAGGGAGGAATCCCGGCTCGCCTAGGAGCAGGATCCCAGGTCGTGGACCCCTGCAGGCAGGACGATGAGCCCATGGACCCGATCCGCGTCGTGCTGGTCGACGACCACCCGGTCGTGCTCGGCGGCCTGCGCGCGCTGCTCGACTCGCTGCCGGACTTCGAGGTGGTCGGCGAGGCGGTCGACGGAGAGGCGGGGGTGCGCGAGGTCGTCCTCACGAGGCCCGACGTCGTGCTGATGGACATCCGGATGCCGGGCATCGACGGGCTCGAGGCGACGCGGCGGATCCGGGAGAGCGTCGAGGGCGTGGCCGTGCTGGTGCTGACGATGTTCGACGACGACGACACCGTGTTCGGCGCGATGCGCGCGGGCGCGCAGGGCTACCTCCTCAAGGGCGCCAGCCAGGCCGAGATCGACCGCGCGATCCGCGCCGTCGTGGCGGGCGAGGCGATCTTCAGCCCGGGCGTCGCCCAGCGCGTCCTCGGGTACTTCTCCGCACCGCCGCCGGTCGCCGAGCCGTTCCCCGAGCTGACCTCGCGCGAGCGGCAGGTGCTCGACCTGATGGCCGCCGGCGAGCGCAACCAGGCCATCGCCGACCGGCTCTTCCTGTCGCCGAAGACCGTCGCCAACCACATCTCGTCGATCTTCGTGAAGCTCGCCGTGGCCGACCGCTCCGCCGCCATCGTCCGCGCCAGACGGGAAGGGTTGGGCGGGTCGTGACCGCGGTGCTCGTCGCAGCCGCGGTCCTCGGTGTGGCCACCACCGCGTCGGGGTGGGCGATCTGGCAGAGCGGGCGCTCACGGGCGGCCGCCGCACTCCTGGTCCTGGGAGGCGTCGCGCTCCTGCTCGGGTGCGCGGCCGCGGTCCTCGAGGTCGACCGCGCGGCGCCGCCGGTGTTCCGGTCGGCCGCGTTCTTGCTGCTGCCGCTCGCCGTCGTGTCGTACCCCCGCCTCTCGTGGCGCGAACCGGTCTCCTTCGTGCTGCTCGTCGTCGTGGCCGGGGCGGGCGTCCTGAGCATCGTGTGGGAGTCCGCGGCCGACCCGATGGCGTACGTCCTCGTGGTCGCCCTGCTGCTCCACGCCTGGTGGGCCTACGAGCGCGCCGACGCCCGCGACCGGCGTGCGCTCGCGTGGAGCTCGCTCGCCTGGGGCAGCCTCGGTGCCGTCGTAGCGACGACCGGGCTCGTCGCCGAGTCGGCGGGAGCCGGCAGCTTCGTCGGGCTGGGCACCGTCTACCTCGTGCTGCTGCTCGCGGGTCCCGCTGCGATGGCCGTCGGGGTGGTGCGCCCGGACGTGGTGGACGTCCGCGGTCTCGTGACCCGAGCAGTCGTCGCGGGCGGCGTGTTCGTCGTCTTCCTCTCCGTCGCGCTCGGTCTCACCTCCGTCGTGGAGGCGCTGCAGGGCGCGCCCCTGGCGGTCACGCCGGTCGTGGTGCTGTGCGGGCTGCTGGCCTTCTGCGTGCGCCCGCTCCAGGTGCTGCTGCGCGGCATCGTCGACCAGCTGCTGTTCGGCGACCGCCCCGACCCGCTCGCCGCCGCGACCTCGCTCGCGGACCGGATCGGCGACGACCCCGCTCTGGCGCTGGGCGCGGTGCGCGAAGCGCTGGTGCTGCCCTACGCGAGCATCCGGGCGGGCGGCGAGGTGCTGGCGGCGTCGGGGACCGAGGTGACGCACACCCGGGTGCTTCCGCTGCGGCTCGGCGCGGACGAGGTGGGGGAGGTCGTCGTCGGGCTGCGCGCCGGTGACCTCGGGCTCTCGCCCGCCGACGAGGACGTGCTGCGGATCGTCGCGCCCCTGCTGGCCCAGACGCTGCGCGCGCGGCGGATGAGCCGTGACCTGCAGCGCTCGCGCGAGGCGGTGGTCGGCGCGGTCGAGGAGGAACGCCGCCGGCTGCGGCGCGACCTGCACGACGGGCTCGGCCCCACCCTGAGCGGCGTCGCGTTCGCCACCGACGCGGCGCGCAACCAGGTGCGTACCGACCCCGGCCGCGCCGAGGAGCTGCTCGCCCAGCTGCGCGCGACGACCGCCGACGCGATCACGGAGATCCGGCGGCTGGTGGAGGGCCTGCGGCCGCCCGCGCTCGACGAGCTCGGGCTCGAGGGCGCGATCCGGCAGCACGCAGCCACCCTCCACTCGGCGTCGGGCGTGCCGCTGCCGGTCACCGTCGACGTGCCGGCTCCGCTGCCGTCGCTCTCCGCGGCGACGGAGGTCGCGGCGTACCGGATCGTGGTGGAGGCGCTCACCAACGTGGTGCGCCACGCGGCCGCCTCCCGAGCGTCGGTGTCGCTGCGCGTCGACGACGGCCACCTCGCGCTGGCCGTGCACGACGACGGGCCAATGGCCGCCGGATGGGTGCCCGGGGTCGGGCTGTCCTCGATGCGCGAGCGGTCGGCGCAGGTCGGCGGGACGCTGACCGCGCGGGCGACGGCGCACGGCGGGGTGGTCGAGGCATCGATCCCGCTCGGCGACGGTGGAGCCGGACGCCCGACCTAGCGGCCCACCGCTCCACTGACCGCCGGACCCCGTCGACGCAGCCACGGGATCAGCGTGACGAGCACCAGGCCGGCGACGGCGACGCCGAGCGGCACGACGTACACCAGGACCTCGAGCCCGTCGCCCCACCCGGAGTCGGCGTAGCGCCGGACGCACACGGCGGCGCCCCACGTCAGGGCGCCGACGCTGGCGAGCAGACCGGCCACGGCCCAGCGCCAGGACCACGCCGCTGCCACCGCGACGAGCCCCAGGGAGAGCAGCGCCGCCATGAGGTAGAACGGGCCGTCGATGAACTCGGTGTCGTAGGTGTCGCCCCCGAGCACGGTGACGCCCGGGGCGACAGCGAGGGCGACGGCGGTGCCGGACCACGCGACGGCGGCAGCGGTGGCGGCGAGGGCGGCGGTCCAGACGGACCGGGCACGGAGGGTGGTCATGCCCCGAACCTAGGGATCGACGGGACCGGCAGGGTGAGCACCGGTGCTCAACCCGGCGACGAAGAAATCCAAAGTTGAGGGGAATCGACTCAACTTGTGGCGCGTTGATCCAGGTGGGACCAGAGTGGTCCTCACGCGTACACACGGAGGAGTCGAGTTGAGCACGTTCGGTGCCGAGAAGTTCACGACCCGCAGCCGCGAGGTCGTCGAGGCGGCGCAGCTCGCCGCGACCACGGGTGGCAACACCCACACCGAGCCGATCCACCTGCTCGTCGCCCTGCTCCGGCAGGAGGACGGCGCGACCCGGAGCCTGGTGCAGAAGGCGGGCGTCGACCCCGCCACCCTGCTCGCCGCGGCCGAGCGGGTCCAGCAGCAGCTCCCGCGGGCCTCGGGATCCACCGTCCAGCAGCCCAGCGGGTCGGCGTCGCTCACCCGCGTGCTCGCCTCCTCCCTCGACCTCGCGGGGTCGATGAAGGACGAGTTCGTCGCCACCGACCACCTGCTCGTGGCCATCGCGACCGTCGAGTCGCCGGCCCAGAAGGTGCTCACCGACGCCGGTCTCTCCGCCGACGGCCTGCGCGAGGCGATCACCGCCGTGCGCGGCAACCGGCGCGTCACCAGCGAGAGCGCGGAGGCGTCCTACGAGTCGCTCGAGAAGTTCTCCGTCGACCTCACCCAGGCCGCCGAGGACGGCCGCCTCGACCCCGTCATCGGACGCGACGCCGAGATCCGCCGCGTCATCCAGGTGCTGTCGCGCCGCACCAAGAACAACCCCGTGCTCATCGGCGAGCCCGGCGTCGGCAAGACCGCGGTCGTGGAAGGCCTGGCCCAGCGCGTGGTGGCCGGCGACGTGCCCGACTCGCTCAAGGGTCGGCGCGTCCTGTCGCTCGACCTGGCCGCGATGGTCGCGGGCGCGAAGTACCGCGGCGAGTTCGAGGAGCGGCTCAAGGCAGTCCTCGAGGAGATCAAGGACGCCGGTGGCCAGGTCATCACCTTCATCGACGAGCTGCACACGGTCGTCGGCGCGGGCGCCGGGGGCGACTCCGCGATGGACGCCGGCAACATGCTCAAGCCGATGCTGGCGCGCGGCGAGCTGCACATGATCGGCGCGACCACGCTCGACGAGTACCGCGAGCGGATCGAGAAGGACCCGGCCCTCGAGCGCCGCTTCCAGCAGGTCTTCGTCGGCGAGCCCAGCGTCGAGGACACCATCCAGATCCTGCGCGGCATCCAGGAGAAGTACGAGGCGCACCACGGCGTGCGGATCACCGACGCCGCGCTGGTCGCGGCCGCCACGCTGTCCGACCGCTACATCACCGGCCGCCAGCTGCCCGACAAGGCCATCGACCTGATCGACGAGGCCGCCTCGCGGCTGCGGATGGAGCACGAGTCGTCGCCCGAGGAGATCGACCAGCTCCGCCGCCGCGTGGAGCGGCTCAAGATGGAGGAGTTCGCGCTGGACAAGGAGACCGACGACGCGTCGGTCGAGCGGCTCGAGGTGCTGCGCAAGGAGCTCGCCGACCGGGAGGAGGAGCTCCGCGGCCTCGAGGCCCGGTGGGAGCGGGAGAAGGACCAGCTCCAGGGCGAGGGCGAGCTGCGCCGCCAGCTCGACGCGCTGAAGATCGAGGCCGACAAGCGGCTGCGCGAGGGCGACCTCGCCGGTGCGTCGGAGATCAACTACGCCAAGATCCCGGCGCTGGAGAAGCAGATCTCGGAGGTCGAGCAGGCCGAGGCCGTCGACCTCGAGCCGCTGGTCGGCGAGGAGGTCGGGGCCGAGCAGATCGCCGACGTCGTCGAGGCGTGGACCGGCATCCCCACCGGCAAGATGCTGCAGGGGGAGACCGCCAAGCTCCTCGAGATGGAGTCGGTGATCGGCGAGCGTCTGATCGGCCAGCGTGAGGCGGTCGCCGCGGTGAGCGACGCCGTACGCCGCTCCCGCGCGGGCATCGCGGACCCGAACCGGCCGACCGGCTCGTTCCTCTTCCTCGGCCCCACAGGCACCGGAAAGACCGAGCTCGCGAAGTCGCTGGCCGACTTCCTGTTCGACGACGAGCGGGCGATCGTCCGCATCGACATGAGCGAGTACAGCGAGAAGCACTCGGTCTCGCGCCTCGTCGGTGCACCTCCCGGCTACGTCGGCTACGACGAGGGCGGACAGCTGACCGAAGCGGTGCGCCGGCGGCCCTACAGCGTGGTGCTGCTCGACGAGGTCGAGAAGGCGCACCCGGAGGTCTTCGACATCCTGCTGCAGGTGCTCGACGACGGGCGGCTGACCGACGGCCAGGGCCGGACGGTCGACTTCCGCAACACCTTGCTGATCCTGACCTCCAACCTCGGCTCGAACTTCCTGGTCGACCCGCTGATGGACCCCGAGGTCAAGCGGGAGCAGGTGATGGGCGTGGTCCGGGCGCACTTCAAGCCCGAGTTCCTCAACCGTCTCGACGAGGTCGTGATGTTCGAGGCGCTTTCGAAGGACGACCTCGCGCACATCGTCGACCTCCAGCTCGCGCTGCTCGAGAAGCGGCTCGCGGTGCGGCGGATCACGATCTCGGTGACCGATGCGGCCCGGTCGTGGCTGGCCGAGACCGGCTACGACCCCGCCTACGGCGCCCGCCCGCTGCGCCGGCTGATCCAGTCCGCGATCGGCGACCCGCTCGCGCGGATGCTGATCGGCGGCCAGGTCACCGACGGCGGCGCGGTCACCGTCGACGTGGGCGAGGAGGGGCTCTCCCTCGTCGCCGGCTGAACCTCCTCGCTGGCTGAACCATCCTCGCTGGTTGAGGTGTGAGGAGCGCCAGCGCCACCTCGCTGGTTGAGGTGTGAGGAGCGCCAGCGCCACCTCGCTGGTTGAGGTGTGAGGAGCGCCAGCGACGAGCCTCGAAACCTGCGACCCCGTGTCGGACGTGGTTTCGAGGCTCGCTGCGCTCGCACCTCAACCACCGACGGGCTGCGCTCGCACCTCAACCACCAAGGGGTCGCTCGCACCTCAACCACCGAGGGGTCGCTCGCACCTCACCGGCCGACGGGGCCGTCCCAGTCCCAGTGTCCGAGCGGGAGGTCGTCGGGGACGTCGTCCTTCGAGCGGCCCCACGCCTGGAACGGGCCCAGCGCGGCCCAGGCGACGTAGTCGGCGACGGCCTGCCGGACCCGTGGGTCGTCGGGCACCCCGGCCTCGTCGAAGGAGTCGACCACGCACTGCACGAAGCGTGGGCTCGCCTCGACGGCGTACTCGCCCTCGCCGGCGTGCAGGCGCTGCACGTGCGACTCGCTGCCGCCCATCGCGCCGGTGTACGTCGCCGGCCCGCCGAGTGCCTCGGCCCAGTACGCCGCCAGGCGCTCGGTGTGGTCGGGCTGGTTGTCGGCGTGCGAGAACGGGTGGTGGAGCAGCGGGTCGGCCAGGCACCGCTGG
The DNA here is from genome assembly GCF_018275325.1 of Nocardioides palaemonis. Classification (NCBI taxonomy): domain Bacteria; kingdom Bacillati; phylum Actinomycetota; class Actinomycetes; order Propionibacteriales; family Nocardioidaceae; genus Nocardioides; species Nocardioides palaemonis. Next base: position 151,389 of record NZ_JAGVQR010000001.1, read on the forward strand.
TGGGTCGCCTCCGCCAGCCGCTCGAGGACCTCGATGCCTCCGACCGCCTCGTAGATGGTCGTCACCGTTCGATGGTCGCGCTGGGAGTCCGTCTTGACCAGCCCGAGAGGACCGGGGGAGGGTCGGACCACGCGCCCGGCCGACTCGGGATGGTCGGGCACTTCTCTCGGGAGTACCCCCATGCACCGTTCGACCCTGCCCACCCCACGGACCAAGGTGCTGCTCGTCGTGGCGGCCGTGCTGCTCGCGGCGGCGGCCGTCTTCGTGGCCGCGCCGGCGCGCGCGGCGAGCGCCTGGCCGATCACCCAGGCCGGTCAGGCCCGCAACAACAACGCGATGGCGCTGCAGCACCTGCTCACCGCCCGTGGCTACGCCACCACCGCCGACGGCGTCTTCGGCAGCGGCACCACCGCCAACCTCAAGGCGTTCCAGTCCGCGGCCGGCATCAGCCCGGTCGACGGCATCGCCGGCAGCGGCACCTGGCCGCGGCTGGTCGTCACCGTCAGCCAGGGCTCGACGGACACCAGCGCGGTGAAGGCGGCGCAGACGCAGCTCAACAAGTACGGCGCGAACCTGGTCGTCGACGGGGCCTTCAGGTCCGGCACCCGCGCGGCGGTCGTCTCGTTCCAGGCCGCGCGCGGCCTGTCGCAGACCGGGACCGTCGACACGGCGACCTGGCAGGAGCTGCTCGGCTACAGCCAGGCCGGCGACCAGACGCTCTGCTACGCCACCGGCGGCACCACTGTGTCGAGCCTCTCGTCGGCGCAGGTCGCCAACGTGCGCTCGATCCTCTCGACGACCCGCAGCGCCGGAGGCAACCGCAACGCCCAGGTCATCGCGCTGATGACGGCGATGCAGGAGTCGAAGCTGTGCAACATCCAGTTCGGCGACCGCGACTCGCTGGGGCTGTTCCAGCAGCGCCCGAGCCAGGGCTGGTGCTCCGGCGGCACCGCGTGCGTCAACCCGACCTCCGCCACGCAGGGCTTCCTCGGCGTCTCGGCGTACACCACCAACCGGGGCCTCTTCGACGTCTCCGGCTGGGAGTCGATGAGCAAGACGCTGGCGGCCGACGCGGTGCAGCGCTCGTGCTGCCCGAACGCCTACGCGCAGTGGGAGTCGATGGCCGGCACGCTGGCCGACACCTACTGATCCCTGCGGGACTTCTTCGGCGTCCCTCAGCCGGCGCTCAGCCGGTTGGGGGATGCTGTGGCAGGTGACCCCGACGACGACCGACGCCACCCGACCGTGGTGGCGGCTGCGCGACACCCCCGTGCCGGGCGGGGTCCCCGACCTGGCGAAGGCGCTGCTGTGGACCGAGCTCGCGCTCGTCCTCCTCGTGTCGCTGGGGCGGTCCGCGATCTACTCGGTCGTCAGCATCGTCTCGGCGCTCACCGCGCCGGGACCGCTGTCGTCGCAGGCGGCGAACCTCAACAACAGCCTGGCCCCCGACCGGCCGTGGCTCGACCTCACCTACCAGCTGCTGCGGATCGGCTTCGCGCTGGTGCCGGTCGCGCTGGCCGGCTACCTGCTCGTGCGCTCCGGGACCCGCCTGCGGGAGGTGTGGGCGAGCGGCGGACGCTGGGCGTCGTGGGGCGACCTGGGACGCGGCGCGTGGCTGGCGCTCGGCGTCGGCTCGGTCGGCGTGGTGTTCTACCTCGCGACCTTCGCGCTCGGCACGAACCTGACGGTCGTCGCGCAGTCGCTGCCGGGTGAGTGGTGGCAGGTGCCGGTGCTGGTCCTCGCGGCCGCGGAGAACGCGGTGCTCGAGGAGTACGTCGTGCTGGGCTTCGTGCTGGTGCGCCTGCGCCAGCTCGGCTTCGGTGACTCGGCAGCCATCGGTCTCGCCGCGCTGCTGCGCGGGAGCTACCACCTCTACCAGGGGCTGGGTGGCTTCGTCGGCAACCTGGCGATGGGTCTGCTCTTCGGCTGGCTCTACCGCCGCTGGGGGCGGGTCATGCCGTTCGTGGTGGCCCACACGCTGCTCGACGTGGGCGCCTTCGTGGGCTACGCCGCCCTCGCCGGGCGGGTCGACTGGCTGCCGACCCTGTGACCCGCCCGGCGAGTGGAGGTCAGCGGCGGATCTTGAGCTTCTTCGACGACCGCTTGGCGGTCGCGTAGCCCTTCTTCTTCACCTTGACCACGACGGTGATCTTCTTGCCGCGGTCCTTCGGGCGGACGCGGTAGGTCGCCTTCTTGGCGCCCTTGATCTTCTTGCCGTTCTTCATCCACTGGTAGCGGACCTTGACGCTCTTCTTGGCCGGCTTGGGCTTCCAGCCCTTCAGCTTGACCGACAGGACGCGGCCCACCCGCGGCACGCCACGGAGCTTGGGCTTGCGGGTCTTGAACGTCGCCTTGCCGACCACGACCGGGGCGGTGCCGGCGATGACGGTGGCGTAGTTGGGAGCCGAGCCGAAGACCTGCAGGCTCAGCGTCTTGCCGATCGCCTTGCGGCCGAGCTTGAAGGTGCTGGCGGTCGCGCCGGAGACCGGAGCGCCGTCGAGGAACCACTGGTAGCCGAAGGTGACCGCGGGCGCCCAGCTTCCGGTGACGGCCTTGGCCTTGCCCTTCCAGCGGGCTGCGCCACCGATCGCCACCGCGCCGGGGTAGATCTGCGACTGGCGGTAGTTGGCCGCGAGCGGCACCTGCTCGTTCATCGCCTGGGCGTTGAACGTCGTGACCGGCGAGGTGGTGCCCTGCGGGCGACCGTTCACGAGCAGGTTGGGGTTGGAGAAGTTGAGCGTGCGGACGCAGCTCCGGCAGGTCGTGGGGTAGGCCATGATCGTGAGCGTGTTGCCGGGGACGTCGACGTAGCCGCGGGCGTAGGGCTTGCCCTGCGGCGCCTCGGACGCGCCCGCGTCGTGGCCGGCGCTCAGGTTGTGGCCGACCTCGTGGGCGAAGGTGAGGTTCGAGGTGGCGCACCCGTCGATGTAGGTCGCGGTGAAGGCGTTGGCCGCGTCGCGCGCGGCGTCGCCGCTGCCGCCGAGGAACCCGATCCCGCACGTCGACTGGGCCGGGTCGCTGCCGGAGAGCCACATGCTGACCAGGTCGGCGTGCACCTGGTCGCGGAAGCCCGCGATCTCGTCGTAGAGGCCGTCGTCGGGGTCCTGCATGGCGAGCAGGACGGACTCGATGTCGGACAGCTGGGGCTGCGCGACCTGGCGGGTGCCGACCAGCCGCAGCGAGGTGGCGACGCCCGAGGTGGCGAAGGCCTGGTTGGCCTGTGCGATGCCCTGCGCGAACTGGGCCTGCATGGGGCCCTCGCCGAGCTGGGCGGGCAGGGAGGCGGGGTAGACGATCGCGATGTCGACGGTCGTCGCCGCGTCCCTGGCGACGTCGGCGCGCTCCGCCGCGGCCGAGCCGGTGGTGGTGCGGGGGCTGACGCCGTGGTCCGCGTGGTCGGCGTGGTCGGCGTGGCCCCCGCGGGGTGCCAGCACGTCCTTGCCCTCGGCGACGGTGGGGCCGGCCTCGGTGACGACGTAGTCGCCGTCCTGGTTGCTGGCGACCTCGTAGGTGCCCTCCTCCGCGGAGGAGACGGTGATGTGGCGGAACCCGCCCACCTCGACGGCGCTGAACGTGCCCTTCTCGCCCTCGAGGCGTCCGGCCCACGCGGTGACGCCGCCGGAGGACGTGCGCCGCTCGACGACCGCGGTGACCGCGGCGTCGTCGAAGAGCGCGAACCCGAGCCGGTCACCGGCACGGGCTGCGTCGAGCGCCGCGTCGTCCAGCGTCGTCGAGCGCGAGCGGACCGCGCCGTTCGGGACGGCGCTGCGGGCGTCGACCGACGAGCCGCCGCTCAGCAGCTGGGCCGGGCGGTCCGCGCCGCTGGGCGCGGCGACGGCGACGGGCGGTGACGCGGTGGCGGCCAGCGCGACCGCGCAGATGCCGGCGACGCCGGCGAGCTTCCTGTTCATGGACATCTGGGAGTCCCCCTTCTCTCTTGCCCCCTCGTGCCCGTGCACGGGCGGCCCAAACCCCGAGCTGCGGTCTGATTCAACCCGAGGTGGCCGACATCGCGCCCGGGCGGGTCTCGGGGGCGCGCAGCCAGAGGGGCACGGCGAGCAGGCTGACCAGCGCGGTGGTGGCGAACGCCCACCCGAAACCGGCGGCGTCGGCCACGACCCCGACGAGCACCGGCCCGAGGATCGCGCCCGCGTCCTGCGACATCTGGAAGCTGCTCAGCACGGTGCCTCCGCTGCGGCCGCTGCCCACCACGTCGGCGACGCTGGCCTGCTGGCCCGGGTTGACCAGCCCCGCCCCGACGCCCGACAGGACCGAGAGCACGAGCAGGACGGCCAGCGAGCTGCTCAGGCCGAGCGGGCCGAGCGAGAGCGCGGTGACCACCAGCCCGCCGACGACCAGCGGACGGCGGCCGACCGTGTCGGCGATCCGGCCCGAGACCTGGAGCGTGAGCGCGGTGCCGGCCGCCGCCAGCGCCAGCGCGACACCGGCCACCCACGTGTCGTCGTGGACGGCGACGGCCAGCTGCGGCAGCACGGCGACCCGGACGCCGAAGTTGCACCAGCCGTTGGCGAAGCCGGACCCGAGGGCGGCGACGTACGTCCGGTGCGCGAGCGCCTCCCGCAGCCGCATCGGCGGCGCGGCCGGCCCGCCGGTCGACGCCGGGCGCAGCCGGGTGCCGCCGAGCCGGACCCCGACCAGGGTCGCCGCGACGACGAGCGCCGCCGCGTAGACCACGAACGGCGTGCGCAGCCCGAACCCCGCGAGCGCGCCGCCGAGCACCGGACCGACCATGCCGCCGACGAGGAACGCGCTGGCGTACGCCGAGGAGACCCGCCCGCGCATGTCGGGCGGCGCGAGGCGCACCAGCAGGGCCATCGCGGAGACGGTGAACATCGTGGAGCCGATGCCGCCGAGCCCGCGCAGCACCAGCAGCTGGACGTAGGACTGGGCGAACGCGGTCGCCAGCGACGACGCCGCGACGACGAGGAGGCCGACGAGGTAGACCGGGCGCTCACCGAGCCGCTGCACCAGCGCTCCGCCCGCGGGCGCGAAGGCGAGCCGGAAGAACGCGAAGGCGGACACCACGACCGACGCGGCCGCGACGCCGACGTCGAAGCTGCGGGCGTAGGCCGGCAGGACGGGCGAGACCAGGCCGTAGCCGACCGCGATCAGGAAGGCGGCGACCAGCAGGACGCGGATCTCCGCCGGCAGCGCGGGGGCGCTGCCGCGGGCGGAGCGGCTCACTCCCCGGTCTCGACCTCTTCGCGCTGCTGCTCCTCCGCGACGACCTCGCGGCGGCGCCCGAGCAGGCCGCCGGCCCACAGCGCCAGGAGCACCAGCACCGGCTGGAAGAACAGCCGGGTCAGCCGGGCGCGGTCGGTGTCGAGACCGAACGCGTCGGTGCCCTCGACGTACTGCGCGATGTTGCCGGGGAAGATCGCCACGAAGAACGCGGCGAGCAGCGCGCCGACCGTGCGCCGGTGCTTCGGCAGGGCGACGAACGCCGCGCCGAGCCCGATCTCGACGACGCCCGAGGCGACGACGGTCAGGTCCTCGTCGACCGGGAACCAGTCGGGGACCTGCGCCTGGAACTCCTGGCGCTGGGTGGTGAGGTGGAGGACGCCGGCGGTGACCATGAAGCCACCGAGCACGACGCGTCCGAGGGTCTGGGCCTTCATGGCCGCCAGCCTAGTCGCGGGCCAGCAGCACCCCCGGGTTGAGCAGCCCGTCGGGGTCGAGGGCCTGCTTCACCGCGCGCATCAGGTCGACCTCGACGCGGGACTTGTACGCCGCCGCGGCCGCGGCCTTGGTCCGTCCGAGGCCGTGCTCGGCGCTGATCGAGCCGTGCTCGGCGGCGACCGCGTCGTAGATCGCGGTCGACAGGTCGGGCGCCGCGTCGAGGAGGTCCAGGTCGCGGCTGGTTCCGTCGGGGCTGGGTGCGTTGAGGTTGTAGTGCAGGTTGCCGTCGCCGACGTGCCCGTAGGTCACCGGGCGCACGCCCGGGAGCACCTCCTGCAGGCGCGGACCCATGGCGTCCGTCCACGCAGCGAGCCGCGCGATCGGCAGGGTCACGTCGTGCTTGAGCGTCGCGCCCTCGACCTTCTGGACCTCCGAGATGCCCTCGCGCAACGCCCACAGCGCGTCGCGCCGGGCAGGGCTGGTCGCGATCGCCGCGTCGGCGACCACTCCCGTGTCGACGCCGAGGGAGAGCAGGCGCTCGAGCGCGTCGTCGAGGCCGTCGTCGGAGGCGGTGCCGGCGAGCTCGACCAGGACGTACCACCCGCTCGGCGCCTCCAGCGGGTCGACCGCGCCAGGCAGGTGGGCGAGCACGAGGTCGAGCGCCTGCCGGTTGGCGATCTCGAAGGTGGTGAGGTGGACGCCGGCCTCGCGCTGGGCGAGCGCGAGCAGCTCGACCGCTGCTGCGACGGACGGCACCGCGACCCACGCCGTCGCGTGTCGCGGGGTCGCGGGGAACAGCCGCAGCACGGCGCCGGTGATCACCCCGAGCGTGCCCTCCGACCCGACGAAGAGCTGGGTGAGGTCGTAGCCGGTGTTGTCCTTGCGCAGCCCGCGCAGGCCGTCCCACACCCGGCCGTCCGGCAGCACCACCTCGAGGCCGAGGACCAGCTCGCGGGTCATGCCGTAGCGCAGCACGGCGGTGCCGCCGGCGTTGGTGGCGAGGTTGCCGCCGATCGTGCAGCTGCCCTCGGAGCCCAGCGACATCGGGAAGAGCCGGTCGGCGTCGGCCGCCGCGGCCTGCACGTCCGCGAGCACCACGCCGGCGTCGACGGTGATCGTCCCGGCGACGGGGTCGACGTCGCGGACCGTCCGCATCCGGGTGAGCGAGAGCACGACCGCGGTGCCGGAGCCGTCGGGCACGCCACCACCGACCAGCCCGGTGTTGCCGCCCTGCGGGACCACGGGCGTACGCGTCTCGGCGCACGCCCGCACCACCTCGGCGACCTCGGCGGTGGAGGCGGGCCGCACGACCGCCAGTGCCCGGCCGCGGTGCACGCCGGTCCAGTCGACGACGTGGGCGGCGACGTCCGCGTCGTCGGTCAGCACGTGGCTCGCGCCCACGGCGTCGCGCAGGCGGTCCAGCAGGTCGGTCACGGTGTCTCCTCCGGGGTCGGGTGCTCAGCCCAGCACGACGGCGACGAGCAGCGCCACCGGGAGCGAGGCGAGGGTGGTCACGAGGATGGCCTCCCGGGCGACGTCCTCGCCCCGGCGGTAGCGCGTGGCGTGCAGGAAGATGTTCTGCGCCGTGGGGAGCGCGGCGGTGATGACGACGCCGAGGAGGGCGCGGTCGTCGAGGCCGAGGGACGCGCCCACGGCCCACGCGACGACCGGCATGACCGCGATCTTGAGCGCCGCGACGAGCAGCACCTCGCCGTTGTGCCCGGCCCGTCCCAGCGGCGGGCTCAGCCGGAGCGCGGCGCCGTAGGACATCAGCATCAGCGGGATGGCGGCGCCGCCGAGCATCTCCAGCGGGGCGAGGGCCGCGGTCGGCAGCCGCCAGCCGGTGAGCGCCAGCACCAGGCCGACGACGGCCGCGACCGTCAGCGGGTTGGTCAGCAGTCGTCGGAGCGCGGGACGTACGCCCTCGCCGCGGCCGGTGATCCGGTCGAGGGCGACGAGCGCCGCGGGCTGGACGAGCAGCATCTGCACCAGCAGCGTCGGCACGACGACGGTGATGTCGCCGACGACGTAGGCGGCGATGGCGATGCCGAGGTTGCCGGCGTTGACGTAGGACGCCGACAGCGCGCCGATGAGCAGCGCCCCGGCGTCCGGGCGCCAGCGCAGCCGGGCGATGACCACGTACGCCGCGAAGCACGCGCCGAGCGAGACCGTGGAGGCGACCAGGTTGACCGCGGCGGTCTCGAGGTGGACGCGGCTGATGGTGACGACCATCAGCGCGGGCGAGGCGACGAAGAACGCGATCTCCCCGAGCGTGCGCTGTGAGCTGCGGTCGAGGACGCCGACGTGCGCCAGGGCGGCGCCCGCGGCGATGACGACGAGGATCGTCGTGAAGCCGGTCAGCAGGTCCACGCCGTGTCCTCCCCGTGCATCGTGCGATAGCGAGCCGCTCTTGGACCGCGGCGGTGGCGCCCGGCAAGGATGGCGGCATGACCTCCGAGACCTCGCACCCGGTCCGTGTCGTGCAGCTCGGCGGGCTGATGCCCTTCGTGCGCCAGTGGCTCACCGAGCGCTACGCCGCGCCCGCTCTCGACGACCTCGGCGACCCGGCCGGCGTCGAGGTGGCGGTCGTCGGCGGCGGTGCCCCGCTCGGCGCCGCGGAGATGGACGCGCTGCCCGACCTGCGCGCGGTCGTCAACTTCGGGGTCGGCCACGACAACGTCGACCTCGCGGAGGCGACCCGTCGCGGCGTCGTGGTCTCCAACACCCCCGACGTGCTCACCGACGCGGTGGCCGACCTCGCGGTGCTGCTGGTGCTCGACGTCCTGCGCGGAGCCACGGCGGCGGACCGCTTCGTCCGCAGCGGCGCGTGGGCGCGGGGCGAGCGGATGCCGCTGGCACGCGACGTGCGCGGTGCGGTCGTCGGGGTGCTCGGGCTGGGCCGGATCGGGACCGCCGCCGCCGAGCGGCTCGAGGCGTTCGGGGCCGAGGTCCGCTACCACTCCCGGGCCCGCAAGGACGTCGGGTGGACCTACGACGCGACCCCGGTCGAGCTTGCGGCGGCGAGCGACGTCCTGCTGGTGCTGACGCCCGGCGGCGCGGGCACCGAGCACCTCGTCGACGCGGCCGTCCTCGACGCGCTCGGCCCGGACGGCTTCCTGGTCAACGTCGCGCGGGGGTCGGTGGTCGACGAGGTCGCGCTGGTCGCGGCGCTCGAGGAGGGACGGCTCGCGGGAGCCGGGCTCGACGTGTTCGCCGACGAGCCGCGCGTCCCGGCGGCACTGCTCGACCGCGACGACGTCGTGCTCCTGCCCCACGTCGGCAGCGCGACCACCGGGACCCGGGAGGCGATGGGCCGGCTGGTGCTGGACAACGTGGACGCCTTCCTGGAGCGGGGCGAGCTGGTGACCCCGGTCGGCTGACCGCACGCGTCCTCCTCGGGTGCTTGACGTACTTGTGACATGAGTTGCACACTCATCATACAAGTTGGTCACGACCCGAGGAACCCATCATGACCCAGACCCTGGACCTGCCCGCGACGAGCGCGTCGGTGACCGCCGACCGGATCCGCAGCGTGACGCTGTCGCACGTCGTGCTCCCGCTACCCGCCCCCGTCAGCGACGCCAAGGTGCTCACCGGGCGGCAGAAGCCGCTGACCGAGACCGTGATGCTCTTCGTCGAGGTGACGACCGAGCAGGGCTTCGAGGGGATGGGCTTCAGCTATTCCAAGCGCGCCGGCGGGCGGGCGCAGTTCGCCCACCTCAAGGAGGTCCTCGACGTCGCGATCGGCCAGGACCCCAACGACATCGCCAAGGTCTACGAGTCGCTGATGTGGGCCGGCGCCTCCGTCGGGCGCTCCGGCGTCGCGACGCAGGCGGTCGCCGCGCTCGACGTCGCGCTCTACGACCTCAAGGCCCGCCGCGCCGGCCTGCCGCTGGCCAAGCTGCTCGGCGCGCACCGCGACTCCTGCCGGGTCTACAACACCTCCGGCGGCTTCCTCCAGGCGTCGGTCGAGGAGATCAAGGAGAAGGCGACCGCGTCGCTCGAGTCCGGCATCGGCGGGATCAAGGTCAAGGTCGGCCAGCCCGACTGGCGCGAGGACCTGCGCCGCGTCGAGGCGCTGCGCGAGCACCTCGGCGACGGCCCGTTCATGGTCGACGCCAACCAGCAGTGGGACCGGGCGCGGGCGCGCCGGATGTGCCGCGAGCTCGAGGCCTACGACCTGATCTGGATCGAGGAGCCGCTCGACGCCTGGGACCACGTCGGCCACGCCGACCTGTCGCGCGTCTTCGACACCCCGATCGCGACCGGCGAGATGCTCACCTCGGTCGACGAGCACATGGGGCTGGTCGACGCCGGCTACCGCGGCATCGTGCAGCCCGACGCGCCGCGGATCGGCGGCATCACGCCGTTCCTGCGCTTCGCGACGCTCGCCGCGCACCACCGCCTCGACCTGGCGCCGCACTACGCGATGGAGATCCACCTGCACCTCGCCGCGGCGTACCCCACCGAGCCGTGGGTCGAGCACTTCGAGTGGCTGAACCCGCTGTTCGAGGAGCGCATCGAGATCCGTGACGGCCGGATCTTCGTCCCCGACCGTCCCGGCCTCGGCTTCACGCTGACCGAGCGGATGCGCTCGCTCACGGCGGAGACCGCTACCTTCGGCCGGTGAGCTCCACCCTGTCCGCGCGCGTGGTCGCCGGCCTCAAGGACAAGATCCTGGCCGGCGACCTCGCGCCGGGCGCCAAGCTCCCCTCCGAGACCGAGCTGGTCGAGGAGTACGCCGTGTCGCGCACCGTCGTGCGCGAGGCCGTCACCCGGCTGCGTGCGGAGGGCCTGGTCGAGACCCAGCAGGGCCGCGGCTCGTTCGTGCTCGCGGTCCCCGAGGCGTCGTCGTTCAGCGTCGAGGCCTCCGCGATCCGCACCGGCGCCGACGTCCGGGCGATGCTCGACTTCCGCCTCGGGGTCGAGAGCGAGGCGGCCGCGCTGGCCGCGCTGCACCACCGACCGTCCGACGACGAGGCGATCCGCGAGGCGATGGAGGGCTTCGTGCGCGCCGGTCACGAGGGCGCGGTCGAGGCCGACTTCGCCTTCCACCTCGCGATCGCGCGGGCGACGGGCAACCGGTTCTACGCAGACCTGCTCGCCTCGCTCGGCCCGATGATGATCATGCTGCCGCGCACCCGCCTCGGCGACGCGCACTCGATGACCGACGCCACCCACGTCGAGCGCGTGCAGCGCGAGCACGACAACGTCGCCGCCGCCGTCCTCGCCGGCGACGCCGAGACCGCCCGCGCCGCGATGCGGCTGCACCTGGGCAACACCCGCCGCCGCGTCACCTGACCGCGAGTCGGCGCGAGTGTCGCGCAGATCAGCGCCGAGTCGGCGCGAATGTTCGCACGAGGGACGCTGAGTCGGCGCGAATGTGTCGCGGATCAGCACTGAGTCGGCGCGAATGTGCCGAGACAGCACGCCCAGTCGGCTTGAACTTCTGCCGACTCGGTGCGCTCCACGGGGACACTTCTGCCGACTCGGCGCGCTCCACGGGGACACTTCTGCCGACTCGGCGTGGATCCGCGCGACACTCGCGCCCACTCGGCGGGCTCAGGCAGGACACTTCTGCCGACTCGTCACCAGCGGGAGGTGTTGACCTCGAAGTCCGGCTGGATCGAGCGCATGTAGACGGTGTCCTCGCGCCGGCGCACGCCGCAGGTGAGGTAGAGCTCGTGGAGCTCGCCGAGCAGGTCGCGGTCGAGGTCGACGCCGAGCCCGGGGGCGGTCGGCACCGCGACCGAGCCGTCGACGAAGGGGAGCGGGTCGCCGGCGAGGACGTCGCGGGTCTTCCAGGGGTAGTGGGTGTCGCAGGCGTAGGTCAGGTTCGGCGTCGCGGCGGCGAGGTGCACCATGGCGGCGAGCGAGACGCCGAGGTGGGAGTTGCTGTGCATCGAGAGCCCCAGTCCCCACACGTCGGTGATGCCACCGAGCAGCGCCGACCTCCGCAGGCCGCCCCAGAGGTGGTGGTCGGAGAGCACGACCTGGACGGCGTCGCGGGCGATCGCGGGCGGCAGGTGCTCCATCGCGATCACGCACATGTTGGTCGCGAGCGGGACGTCGGTCCGCGCGGACACGGCCGCCATCCCCTCGATGCCGGGGGTGGGGTCCTCGAGGTACTCCACCACCCCGGCCAGCCGGTCCGCGACCGCGACCGAGGTGTCCGGCGTCCACGCGCCGTTGGGGTCGAGCCGCAGCGGCAGCGCCGGGAAGGCGTCGCGCAGCGCCTCGACGGCATCGCACTCCTGCTCCGGCGGCAGCACGCCGCCCTTGAGCTTGAGCGAGCCGAAGCCCCAGCCGTCGACCATGCGGCGGGCCTGGGCGACGAGCTGGTCGGGCGTCAGCGCCTCGCCCCACGCGTCGTCGGCGAAGCCGGGGTGGCCGGCCCACTTGTGGAACAGGTAGCCGCTGAAGGGCACGCGCTCGCGCACAGCACCGCCGAGCAGGTCGCTGACCGGTACGCCGGCGGCCCGCGCCTGCACGTCGAGGCAGGCGACCTCGAAGGGGGAGAAGACCGTCTCCAGCGCCGAGTCGACGTCGAGCATCCCGCCGAACGAGGCGCCCGCCCCGCCGCGCTCGCGCCCGAGCACGTCGGTGACGAGGCGCCGCAGGCCGGCCAGGTCGTACGGGTCGTGGCCCGGCAGCGCGGCCGCGACCGCGTCGAGCCGCGCGAGGTGGGTCTCGTCGGCGTAGGTCTCGCCGAGGCCGAGCAGGCCGCTGTCGGTGTGCACCTCGACGATCGCGCGCAGGGCGTAGGGCTGGTGGACGCCGACGACGTTGAGCAGCGGCGGGTCCTCGAAGGCGACCGGCGTGACGACGACCCGGGAGACGCGCGTCGCGCTCACGCGCCGGGCTTCACGGCGAGGATCGGCACGTCGAGGTCGAGCAGCAGGCGCTGGGCGTCGCTGCCGGTGACGAGCTTGCCCACCGGGGAGCGGCGGCGCAGGCCGATGACGACGAGGCGCGCGGACGTCGCCTCGACCACCGTCCGGAACGCCTCGACCAGGTCGTCGCCGTGGTCGGCGTGGTCGACGCGGGCGCTCACCCCGAGCGCGGCGGCGCGGGCCACGAGCGCGTCGGCGTCGGCGGTGTCGATGAGCTCGGCGTCGACGGTGCTGCGCCGGCGCGGGCTGTTGAGCACCACCACGTCGTCGCCGCGGGTCGCGGCCTCGGCGAGCCCGGCCTCGAGGGCCGCCTCGCCGACGGGGGACGGGACGTAGCCGATCACGATCGTCGTCGGGCTGGTCATCGCAGGGAGTCCTCTCGCTGGGAGGTGTCGGAGGCGTGGTCGGAGGTGGTGGTGGCGGCCCCGACCGCCGCGACCTGCGTGCGGCGGGCGAGGAGCTTCTTGCCCACGGGCCAGAGGGCCACGAGGACGAAGGCGGCGAGGATGGTGCCGGAGATCGGGTCGCGCACGAAGCCGGTCGGGTCGCCGTCGTAGATGATCATCGAGCGGCGCACGTTGTTCTCCAGGATCGCGCCGAGCACGAAGGCCAGCACCATCGGACCGGGCTCGAAGCCGCCCTTCTTCATCAGGTAGCCCAGGGCGCCGAAGCCGATCATCAAGAACACGTCGAACGTCGAGTTGTTGAGCGTGTAGGCGCCGAGGATCGTGATCAGCGCGGTGATCGGCGCGAGGATCGCCGGTCGCACGCGCAGGATCCGGACGAAGATCCCGACCAGGGGGATGCTGAGCAGCAGCAGGATCAGGTTGCCGACGTACATCGAGTTGACCACGCCCCAGAACAGGTCGGGGTTCTCCTCGACGAGCGCGGGGCTCGGCGTCACGCCCAGCACGAGCAGGCCGGCGAACAGCATCGCCATCGACGCGTTGGCCGGGATGCCGAGGGTGAGCAGCGGGATGAAGGAGGAGGTGGCGGCCGCGTTGTTGGCCGTCTCGGGGGCGGCGACGCCCTTGATCGAGCCGCGGCCGAACTCCTCCGGCGTCTTGGAGATGCGCTTCTCCGTGGCGTACGCCGCGAGCGACGACATGACCGCGCCGCCCCCGGGCAGGACGCCGAGGAAGAAGCCGACGACGGTGCCGCGCCCGATGGCCGGCGAGGCCTCCTTGAGGTCCTTGCGGGAGGGCCAGACGTTGGTGACCTTCGCCGGCACGTGCGGCTTGCCGGCCCGCTCCTCGAGGTTGTGCAGGATCTCGCTGACGCCGAAGAGGCCCATGGCGACGACGACGAAGTCGATGCCCTGGCTGAGCTCGAGGCTGCCGAAGGTGTAGCGCTGCGCGCCGCTGAACTTGTCCTGGCCGACGGTCGCGAGGAGCAGGCCGATCGCGGCGGCGATGAGGGCCTTGACGGTGTTGCCGCTGCCGATGGTCGAGACCAGCAGGACGCCGAGCAGCGCGAGGGCGGCGTACTCCGGCGGGCCGAAGTCGATCGCCCAGCTCGCGACGAGCGGCGCGGTGAGGCTCAGCAGCACGATCGAGACGGTGGCCCCGATGAACGAGCCGATCGCGGCCACGCCGAGGGCGGTGCCGGCCTTGCCCTGCTTGGCCAGCGCGAAGCCGTCGAAGACGGTCACGACCGAGCTCGCCTCGCCCGGCAGGCGCAGCAGGACCGACGTGATGGTGCCGCCGTACTGCGCGCCGTAGAAGACGCCGGCCAGCATGACGATGCCGGAGATCGGGTCGCCGATCTGGATCACGATGGGCAGCAGGATGGCCATGGTCGCCGCAGGCCCGAGGCCCGGCAGCACGCCGATCAGCATGCCGATGACGACGCCGATCAGGCAGTAGAGCAGCACGTCGGGCTGGGCGACGACGGCGAAGCCGTTGAGGAACTCGTCCATGGGTGCTGCCTCCTCTCAGAAGTTCAGGAGGTGGGGGAGCGGGATGCTCAACCCGTAGAGGAACAGGGCGTAGAAGGTGGCGACGGTGCCGACCGAGATGGTGATCGTGCTGCGCCAGGTCTCGCCGCCGAGGAAGCGCAGCCAGACCACGCAGAGCACCAGCGACGGGATCTCGAAGCCGACGAGCGGCATCAGCACGCCGAGGCCGACGAAGGTCAGCAGGCCGACCGCGGGGAGCACGCTCGCGCGGCTGAACGAGACGCTGTCCTCGAGCCGGCGGCCCGTGAGGAGCAGCACGACCGCGAGGACCGTGATCACGACGGAGATCACGAACGGCCACAGGCCGGGTCCGGGGCGCCGGAGGCTGCCGAGCCCGTAGTCGAGCGACAGGACCAGCCCGCCGACGCCGACCGCGAGGGCGACGAGCGCACCCACCGTCTGGTAGGCCGGGCCGCCCGGGGGCAGCTCCTCCTCGGAGAGGGTCTCGGCCACCTCGGCCTCGATCTCCTCGAGGATGTCCGGGCCGCCACTGCCGGAGGCGGTGCGCTCGTCGCTCATCGTCGGTCCTTTGCGGGGGGAGGTGCGGGGGAGGTGCGGGTCAGCTCGCCGAGCCGAGGTCGATGCCGTACTCGTCGACGAGGTCGGCGTAGCGCTGCTTGTCCTCCTCGAGCTGGGCCACGACCTCGTCGCCGGGGACCTCCATCGGCGTGAGGCTGTTCTGCTCGTTGAACGCCTGGTAGTCCTCGGTCTCGAAGGTGGCCTGCATGGCCTCCCAGATCGTGTCCTTGACGTCCTGCGGGGTGCCCTTGGGGGTCGTCATGAAGCGGTACTGGAAGACCTCGACGTCGAGGCCCTGCTCGGTCGCGGTCGGCACGTCCGGCAGGTAGTCGATGCGCTCGGGCGCGAAGACCGAGAGGGCGGTGAGCTTGCCGTTCTCGATGTTCTCGATCGCCTCGCCGGTCTGCAGGCAGGCGGTGTCGACCTGGTTGCCGAGCAGCGCGGTGAGGGCGGGGGCGCCGCCGTCGAAGGGCACTGCCTCCGACTGGATGCCGCCGACCTCGTAGGTCAGGGCGCAGGACAGCTGGGCGCCGGTGCCGACGCCGGTGGTGCCGTAGGTGATCCGGCCGCCCTCGGACTTCAGGTCGTCGATCGACGTCCAGCCGTTCCTGGAGTTGGTGACCAGCACGTAGTCGTCGCGCGAGACGCCGCCGACCACGTCGAAGTCGTCGATGCTGGTGACCTCGTCGTCGGCGACGGCGAGGGGGGTGATCGCGAAGAGCGAGGCGTTCTGGACCGAGATGACCGAGCCGTCGTTCTTCGACGACTCGACCTTGTTGGCGGCCAGCGCGCCGTTGGCGCCGGACTGGTTGATCACCGGGAACTGCTGGCCGAGCTCGTCGGTGAGGCCGGCGGACACCTGGCGCGAGATCAGGTCGGAGGAGCCGCCCGGGTCGGCGCCGACGTACATCTCGACCGAGCCCGACGGGTACGCGTCGCCGTCGCCGCCACCGCCGGTGGTCGTCGACACGCCGCCGCAGGCGGTGAGGGCGAGGGCGGTGCCGGCGGCGAGGACCGCGAGGGCGGGGGTCTGCTGGCGCATCAGGTGGCTCCTTGCTCGGGATGTGACCACCGACACTAGGTTTGAGCCACGATGCCGGTCCAAGCCCGTTTCGGCATGGACTGATCCAACTCGTGCATCGTACGCTCGCGCGGTGATCACCCTCGACCAGGTCCGCTCCTTCGTCGCGGTCGCCGAGGAGCTGCACTTCGGGCGCGCCGCCGACCGGCTGCGGATGACCCAGCCGCCGCTGTCGCGCCAGATCCAGAAGCTGGAGAGGTCGGTGGGCGCGCGGCTGCTCGAGCGCGACAACCGGCGCGTCGAGCTCACCGGCGCCGGCGCCGCGTTCCTCGACGAGGCCTACCGGCTGCTCAACCTGGTCGAGGGGGCCGGCGACCTGGCCCGCCGCGTCGACGCGGGCGCGGCCGGCGTGGTGCGGCTGGGCTTCACGGCCGTGTCGGCGATCTCGATCCTCGGGCCGCTCCTGCGCCGCCTCACCGCCGAGCTCCCCGACGTCGAGGTGGTGCTGTCCGAGCGGGTCACCAACGCGCAGGTCGACGGCATCCGGCGCGGCGAGCTCGACATCGGCCTCGCCCGTCCGCCCTTCGACACCACCCTGCTCCGCTCCCGCGTGATCCTGCGCGAGCCGCTGGTCGCGGTCGTGCCGCGCGAGCACCCGCTGGCCGCGCTCGACCGGCCGCTGGCGCCCGAGGACTTCGACGGCGAGACGGTCATCGGCTACAACCCCGACCAGTCCCGCTACTTCCACGAGCTGTCGGTCCGGTTCTTCGCCAACGCCCACCCGAAGGTCGACCAGCGCGTGCACCAGGTCCTGACCGCGATGCTGCTGGTGTCGGCCGAGCGCGGCGTCTCGCTGGTGCCGGCGTCGGCCGCGTCCCTGCACGTCGACGGCGTGGTGCACAAGGAGCTCGCCCACCACGGGGGTGACACCCGGGTCGACGCCGACCCGGAGCGACCGGTGGAGCTGCACGCGATCTGGTCGCGGGAGTCGCAGTCGCCGGTCGTACGGCGTGTGCTGGAGGTCGTGACGGCCGCCAGCGGGCCGATGTCATTCAATCCTTGACAGATTTGTGTGAGCGGCCCCACAACTCGTCAACTCCTGAGAGGCTGTCCCCGCACGTCAGTCACACGAGCCGACCTGGGGGGACGGGCAGGTGCACACGACAGCCACCAACGGGCACGCGTCGGCCACGGAACCGTGGTCCGACGAGCAGACCCGTCAGCATCTCCAGGTGCTCGTCGAGGGCGTCGCCGTCCTTGCCGGATTCGAGCAGTCCGCCATCAGCCTGCGCCGGGGCGACGAGTTCGAGGTCGTCGCCGGAGCCGGTGAGGGCGTCGTGGAGAACATCGTCGGCCGCCGCCTCCCGCACCACGTCGTCGAGGGCGAGCTCTCCAAGGCCGACCACTGGGACGCCTGGCGCTTCGTGCCCCACGACCGGGTCGGCGACGAGGTGCTGGAGTACAGCCACGTCCCGGAGGCCGGGGAGCTCGACGCCCCCGACGCCTGGCACCCGCTCGACCTGCTGACCGCGCCGGTCTACGACGACGAGGGCGTGCTCCGCGGCCTGCTCTCCGTCGACGGCCCGCGCGACGGCCGACGCCCCGGCGCCGACCAGCTCGCGCTGCTGCAGAAGTACGCCGGCCTGGCCCGGACGTCGGTGCTGCTGGCGCTCGAGCGCGAGGACCTGTCGCGCCGGGTGCGGATGGCCGACGAGGCGCGCCAGATCGTGCGCCGTGCGCTCGGCGAGCCCACCCTCGACCAGGTGCTGGCGGCCTGCCGCTCGGCCGTCACGGAGTGCTTCGGGGCGGTCGGCATGTGGCTCACCGCGTTCGACGAGGACGGCGGCAACACGACGGCCTGGTACGCCGTCGGCACCGACGCCGAGCCCGTCTTCTCCGAGATCGACGACGTCGTGCTGCACCTCGCGCACCGCTACTGGGCCGACCAGTACGTCGCCCACTTCTCCCGCGGTCGGGCGGCGCAGCCCGGCCTCCCCCCGGCCGACGCCGACCGGCTGCTGACCTTCCTCGAGGGCATCGGGCTCGGCTCGGTGCTGTTCGTGCCGATGGGAGCCGGGCCGCAGTGCCTGGGCTTCCTCGCGCTGTCGCGCGTGTCCGACACCCCGGCGTGGTCCGACCTGGAGAAGGAGGCCGCGCTCGACATCGGGCGCGACCTCGGCCACGCGGTCGCCAACGCCCGTGCGCTCGACGCCGAGCGCTCGCTCGTCGAGGAGCTGCGCCGCCTCGAGGGCTACCGCGTCTCGATGGTCAACACCCTCGCCCACGAGCTCCGCTCGCCGCTCTTCTCGATCAGCGCGAACCTCGAGCTGGTCGAGTCCGAGCAGCTCGGCGAGGACGACCAGCGGTGCATCGCCGCCGCGGTCCGCGGCACCACGCGGATGCGCTCGGTCGTCGACGACCTGCTCACCATGGCCGCCATCGCCGACCCGCAGCGCGAGTTCGTCCCCGAGCAGGTCGACCTCCGCCAGGTGCTGCTCGAGGTGGCCGAGGAGTGCGACCCGGCCGCGCAGGCGCGGTCGCAGCACTACCGCCTCGACGTGCCGGACGCCCCGGTCGTCGTCGCCGGCCGGCCGGAGGAGCTGCACCGGATGTTCGCCAACCTCTCCAGCAACGCCGTCAAGTACTCCGACGACGGCGGCGACATCGTCGTGCGGCTGGTCGAGGCGGAGGGTGAGGTCCGGATCAGCGTCGCCGACTCCGGGCTGGGCATCTCCGAGGAGGACCAGGAGCGGCTCTTCCAGGAGTTCTTCCGCTCCACCAACCCCGATGCCAGGTCGCGTCCCGGCACCGGTCTGGGCCTGGCGATCGTCGAGCGGATCGTGCGCCGTCACTCCGGTCAGATCGTCATCGAGTCCACGCTCGGGGTGGGCACGACGATGACCGTCGTCCTGCCACGGGTCGTGGTCGAGGACGACCCGGCCGCCGAGGAGCCGGCTCCCGAGGAGCAGAGGGTCACAGCCCCCGCGTCATGAAGGTGCTGTTCGGGTCCTCGACGTAGGAGCCGAACGGTCCGCAGGGCACGAACCCGGCGCGCGCGTAGAACGCGCGGGCGGGCTCGAAGAACGCCATGCTGCCCGTCTCCAGCGAGACCCGCTCGACGCCGCGCGAGCGCGCGTCGGCCAGCGCGTGGGCGAGCAGCCTCGACGCGACGCCGCGCCCCCGCAGCCGAGGCTCGGTCCGCATGCTCTTCAGCTCCTCGTGACCCCGGTCGAGCGGCGCGAGGGCGACCGTGCCGACGAGGTCGCCGTCCTCGGCGGCGACCCAGAGGCGTACGCCCGGCCCCTGCAGGGCGGTGAGGTCGAGCGCGTGCCGGCTCTCCGGCGGCGCGGTCGGCTCCATGTCGTCGAGGTGCGCCTGCAGGAAGGCCGCGAGGCGCGGGTCGGCGAAGTCGGCCGGGGAGATCTGCACCGTCCCATGGTGGGGGGTCGGTGTTTCCGCGGTGTGTCGGACGGTGTCGCTGTGGACGCGGCGCGACCCGCGGTGCCACGGTGGCCCCGTGACCGAAGCTCTGGACGTCGACTACCTCGTCGTCGGCGCGGGTGCGATGGGGATGGCCTTCGCCGACGCGCTGGTCGACCACTCCGACGCGCGGGTCGCGGTCGTCGACCGCCGCCACGGCGTCGGGGGCCACTGGCTGGAGGCCTACCCGTTCGTCCGGCTGCACCAGTCGTCCTGCTTCTACGGCGTGCCGTCGACGGTGCTCGGTGGGGGCAGGCTGCAGGAGACCGGGCCGGAGGCGGGCCTGCAGGTCCGGGCCGCGCAGCCGGAGATCGTCACCTACTTCGCACAGGTCGCCCAGCGGCTGCAGGACACCGGCCGGGTCGAGGTGCTGACCAACGCCGACGTCGTGGGCCGCTCGGTCGTGTCCCGTGTGTCCGGCCGCCGCGTCGAGGTGCCCGACGCGTGCCGCGTCGTGGACGGTCGCTACCTCGCGCCCGGCATCCCCGCCGAGACGCCACCGCCGTTCGCTGTCGCCGACGACGTGCACGTGCTCCCTGTCAACGACCTGGTGCGGCTGGAGGAGGCGCCGAGCCAGTACGTCGTCGTCGGCTCGGGCAAGACCGCCACCGACGCCTGCGTGTGGCTCCTGGGTCGTGGTGTCGACCCCGACGCGATCTGCTGGGTCCGTCCGCGCGACCCGTGGATGCTCAACCGGGCCCTCATCCAGCCCGATCCCGAGGTGTTCCTCGGGGTGCCCGCGGCGATCTTCGAGGCTGCGGCGTCGTCCGCGACCCTCGACGAGGTCTTCCTGCGGCTCGAGGAGGCCGACGTGATGCTGCGGGTCGACCGGTCGGTGACGCCGACGATGGCCAAGGCGCCCACCCTCGGCGTGTGGGAGCTCGAGCTGCTGCGGACGATCGAGCACGTCGTGCGCCACGGCCACCTCGCGGCCGTCGAGCGCGGCCGGCTGGTCTTCGCCGACGGCACGGTCGTCGGCATCGCGGACGACGCGGTCGTGGTCCACTGCGCAGCCGACGCGCTGCGCAACCCGCCGCTGGTGCCGGTGTGGGGCCCGGGGACGATCACCCTCCAGCCGGTGCGTGCCGGCTTCCCGTGCTTCGGGGCCGCGGTGACCGGTTACGTCGAGGCCACCCGCTCCGACGACGCGGAGAAGAACTGGCTCTGCCCGCCCTCGCGCTACGGCAACTCGCTGGCGCAGTGGGCCGACATGAACGTCCGCGGCACCCGCGCGGCGCAGGCCTTCGGTGCCGAGCCCGACATCGCCGCCTGGGCGCACACGGTCGCGCTCAACCCGTCCCGCATCCCGCCCGAGCACCCCGGCTCGCCCGGGCTCGACGCGGTGCGTGAGCGGCTCGCCGCCGCCACCGCCCCGGGGCTGGCGGCGCTGGAGCGGCTCGCTGGCTTCGCTGGTCGAGGAGGGACGAAGTCCCGTCACGAGGCCCCTGTGCCCGCATCGGACGCCTGACAGGGTCCGTGGGTCTCGTGACAGTCGCTGCGCGACTTCCTCGACCACCGGGGCGCGCGCCGGCGTCGGGGGGACCCGGTCAGCCGACCGAGGCGTAGCCCTCGCGGTAGCTCGGCACGGTCGGGGCCCATCCGGTCGCCCGCAGCCGCGCGTTGGACAGCCGCTTGCCGTGACCCTGCCCGGGGTCGGCCGCCGGGGGAGCCGGGACGCCGAGCCGCGCCGCGAGCAACGCGGCCACGTCGCCCATCTGCGCGGGCTCGTCGTCGGTGCCGAGGTAGAGCGACTCGGGAGCCGCGGGCACGGTCAGCAGGTGCACCACCGCGGCTGCGGCGTCGCGGCGGTGGATCCGGTTGGTCCAGCGGTGCGGCTCGGTGACGCGACCCTCGCGGACCTGGTCGACGAGCCGCGTGCTGTCGCCGCCGTAGAGCCCCGAGAGCCGCAGCACCGTCCCGTGCGGGAGACGCGCGTGGAAGGCCCCCTCGGCCTCGAGCAGGACGTGGCCCGGACCGTCCGAGGGCGCGGCCGGGACCGTCTCGTCCTCGAGCGGGGGTCGGTCGCTGCTGGGGTGCACCGCGGTCGACGACACCAGCACGGCTCGCTCAGGCAGTGCCTCCAGCGCGTCGAGCGCCCGCGCCATGCCGTCCACGTAGACCGCGCGGTAGGCCTCCTCGGTGCGTGGCCGCGCGGTGAGCGCGACGACCACGAAGCGGGGGCGTACGCCGCTCAGGTCCGGCGCCTCGCGGGTCAGGTCGACCGAGCGTCCCACCAGTGGCGCCGGCACCTTCGTCGCGTCGCGCCGCAGCGCGAGCACGTCGAGGTCGAGGTCGGCGAGCCGCAGCCCGACGGCCGCGCCGAGGTCGCCGGCGCCGACGAGCAGGACGTCAGGAGTCACACGGAGGACCGTACTGCCGCGACTGGCTCGGGAACGGGGCGGGCGTCATCGCAGGTTCTCGAGGCGCCGCACGGCGATCTCGAGGCGGATGTCGGCCCGCAGCCGACGCTCGCGGGGCGACAGCCAACGCGGGTGGTGACGGACAGGCTGGGTGGTTCGCATGGAGGTTCCTCTCGGGTGTGCAGGTGACCGGGGTGGCCGCCGCGAAGACCTTCCCCCGATGGTCTTGCGAGCGGCTTGCGAGCGACGTGGCCGCGGCCGCAACCGGCCCGCGGACGGCCACCCCGGTGGCTCAGAGGCGGGCGCTCCGATTGACCCAGGTCGAGGTGACGACCATGCCCGCGCGCTCGTAGAGCGCCCGCGCGCCGGCGCGGGAGTCGGTCGCGAGGGTGGCACGGACGGCGCCGTGCCCCCGCGCGACGGCGAACGCGTCGACCAGCATCGCCCGAGCCAGGCCGCGACCCCGGCGGTCGGGGCGGACCGCGATCCGGGCGACGTGGGCGACCTCGCCACCGCCGAGGACGACCACGTGGGTCGCCCCCACGAGCTCGCCCCCGGAGTCCCGGACGACCCGCAGGTTCCACGGCTCGTGGTCGGGGCGGCCCCAGACGCGCGCGCCGAAGTCCGCGAAGGTCTGGCGCTCGCGATCGGCCCACTCGAGGAAGGCGTCCTCGAGCAGCGCCCACACCTGCGGATGGTCCCCCGGCGCGGCGTCGGCCACGACGTGCCCCGGCGGGAGCGGACGGCGCTCGAGCCGGCGGTCGGGTGGCAGCTCGAGGTCCCACGCGGTCCACAGCACCTCGTAGCCCAGGTCGGTCATCAGCCGGTCGGCGGCGCTGCCCGCGGGCACTTGCGAACCGACCCGGTCGGAGCCGGCGAGCCGGGCGCGCTGCTGCACCCACCGCGCCAGTGCCGTGCCGATGCCTCGGCCCTGGTGGTCGGGCAGGACGGCCGCGCAGGCCGACGTCGGCGAGACGAGGTCGGCGTAGGCGACCAGCCGGTCGCCGTCGAGGACACCGACGGTGTCGGCCATGTCGTGGCTCGGGCGCAACCAGTCGGCCTCGACGTCGGCGAGCGTCATCGACGACTCGCCCAGGTCGCGGACCTCCTCGGCGACGATGGCAGCCAGCACGGCCGGGGCGTCCTCGCGGGTCAGGGGCCGGTGGCGCAGCCCGTCGGGGAGGTCGACGTCCAGGACGCTCATGCGTGGACGAAGGCGCGACGGTCGAGCCGGACGTAGGCACGGCGGCCGAGGGCGTGGAACCACCGGACCGGTGCGGGTGCGCCGGCGAACAGCCGGTCCACCGCCTCCGCCGGCAGCTCGTCGGTCGCCCACGGGAGCATGAACAGCATCTGCCTCGGCGACAACCTGCCGCGCAGGACGGTCGCCTCCAGCTCGGCCCACTCCTCGGCGCCGACGTGTGCCTGGATGATGCGGATGGCGTCGACCTCCTCGTGGGACAGGTGCGCGTCGAGGGTGCCCCGCAGGGTGTGCACCGCGTCGACGAGGGCAGCCCGCTCGGCCGGCCCGACGGCCGACGCGCTCCCCGCAGCGAACGCGGCGAGCCCTGCCGAGACCTGCGCCAGCAGCGGGTCGATGAGCCCGTGCTCCTCCTCCATCGCCTCGAGGACGGCGCGGTCCTCGGCGCCCACGCGGTCGAGCAGCACGGGCCAGAGCCCGACGTCCTCCTTGGCGTGGTGCTCGTGCAGCTCGTGGCTGAAGCGCGCCCACCGCTCGACGAGCGCGCGCCACGTGGGTCGGTCGTCGGCTGGCGTGCGGGCGACAGCGGTGTCGAACCGCGCCAGGTCGCGGCGGAAGCCGTGGTGCATGACGTACATGCCCGTGAGGTCGCACGGTCCCGGGGGAGCGGCGGCCTGGCCGGGGAGGAGCAGGGGCGGGAGGGTCGTGGTCATGGTGGTCCTCGGGGTCTCGGTGGTGGACGGGGTGGACGGCGTGGAAGGGGTGGAAGGGGTCCGGACGACGAGGGGCACGACGACGGCGGTGAGGATCCCGTCGGGGACCACGCCGGTCGGGGGGACGTCGACGAGGTGGGCGAAGCCGTCGGGGCGCACCACGCGGAGCGCGGTCGCCGCGGCCGTGCCGGCGAGCACGGCGGCAGCCACCGAACCCGGTGCGTCGGAGCGGGTCAGCGGGGCGAGGCCCGAACGCGCGGCGGCTGCGGCGACGTCGTCCCACGAGGCGCCGGGCCCGGCGGTGGCGGTGCGGGCCGCCGGGTCGACGAGGACGCCGTCCACCCGCGTGGCCAGGACCAGCATCGACGGGACGTCGGCCGGGCCCGGGTCCGTCCACCTCAGGCCGTGGGCCTCGGCGACGCGCGCCGCCGCGACGACGTCGGCCTCGGAGGTCGCGACGACCACCACGTCGGGCCGCCGAGCAGCGGGGTGGTCCGCGGCGTGGGCGTCGAAGGCCGGGTCGGCCGGGTAGAGGATCCGGCCGGCGACGGTGCGCCGGAGCGCGGCGACGACGGCGGGCGGGACGGAGGGTGGGACGGAGGGAGCGCGGAGATCCATGTCGGCGATCGTGCGTGCGCGCACTTGCGGTCGACTGACGCCCGGCTTGCAGGGCGCTCGATGCGGGCGTTCAGTGGCGGGTGGTCACCCGGAGGTGCTGCGGCGTGCGGACCCAGGTGCGGTCCCACGTGGTGGCGCGTCCCGGGCCGGTGAGGTCCTGGGCGGCGTCGAGGTGCCTCGCCGCGGCGGCGTGGTCGCCGAGGGTGGTCGCGAGGAGGCCGAGGTAGTGGTCGACCGGCCCCATCGCGAGGGCGCCGTTGAGGGTCCGGGCGAGCTGGCCCGACCACGGCAGCAGCGCGTCGTAGAGCTCCTGCGCGTGGTCGACGTCGTCGAGCGCGTGCACGACGTGGGCGCGCACGGCGGCGTCGAAGAGCCAGGTGGCGTCGTGCTGCATCGGGATCGGCCGCCACGCGGCCCGGGCCGCGTCGTCCTCGCCGGCGTCGAGGAGGGTGACCACGACGAGGTCCGTCGAGTGCCACGGCATCAGCTCGGTCATGCGGACCGCGTCGTGGTGGAGGCGGGAGGTGTCGCCGGCCGCGAACTCGACGGCGAACATGGCCCACAGCCAGATGTAGAAGCCGTTCGGGTCGCCGGCGTCGGTGATGGTCCGGCACACGCCGTCGAACGCGGTCCGCGCCCCGTCGACGTCGGACTGCAGCAGCCGGCTGGTGGCCTCGAAGATCGCGGCGAGCAGCACGAGCTCCGGCAGCTGGCCGCTCGTGCCGGCGCGGACCGCGGCCTCGATGTGGGTCGCTGCCGTCCCGAGGTCCGCCTCGGCGACGGCTGCGGAGTGCAGGTGCATGTGCGCCACCGCCGCGTAGCCGTGCAGACCGCCCCGCTCGGCGAGCTCGAGCATCCGGGAGCCGGTCCGGCCCAGCAGGTGCGGGTCGTCCGAGGCCAGCACCCCGAAGTAGCTCGCGTTGAGCGCGCGGCACTCGAGCTCGAGGTCGCCGACGCCGGCGGCGAGGGCGAGGGCCTCGGCGGCGGCGTCCACGACGACGTCGATGTTCCACGGGTCGGCCTCGATGACCAACGCGTTGAGCAGCTCGACGCGCAGGGTGGGGTCGTCGTCGCCGATGGTCGCGAGCAGGTCGCGCAGCCGGTCCAGCACGGCCGGCTCGGCCGTGTCGCTCGCGCGCCGCGTCCACATCATGGGCGATCGCCACTGCCACGCGCGCGCCTCGTCGAACGGGGTGCCGTGGGCGCGAGCCTCCTCGATCGCCACCTGCCGCTCCGCCACGGCGGCCGTGCTGTTCCCGTCGCCGGCCAGGGCTCGTACGAGGTCGAGGCGGACCGCGAACGACTCGCGGGGCGCCGCTCCGGCGAGGTCGAGCGCGCGCAGGGCGCTGCGCAGGTGGGGGACGGCGCCGGCGTGCCCGCTGCGCCCCGCCGCGGCGACGAGCAGGGCGACGGCGTCGGCCGCGCCGCGTCGGTCGAGGCTCTCGGTCGCGTGGTGGGCGATCTCCTCCACCCGGTCGGGCCGCTCCCGGCGCAGCGTGGCCAGGGCGGCCCGGTGCAGCCTGGTCCGGCGCAGCGGGGCGAGGCGTCCGTAGAAGGTGTCGCGGATGAGCGCGTGGGTGAAGCGGAGCTCGGCCGGTCGCGGCGTGTCGAGAAGACCCGCCACCAACCCCGCGTCGAGGTGGCCGGCGACCGCGTCCTCGTCGGCGTCGCCCCACTCCTGCTCGAGGGCGAGCACGAGGTCGAAGTCGATGTCACGGCCCAGCACCGACGCGCGGGACAGGGCGTCGACGGTGGCCGCGGGCAGGCGCTCGATCCGGCGCAGCAGCAGGTCGCGGATCGCGGCGGGGACGGTGTCGACCGCGGCGATGCCCTCGGACTGCACCAGCTGGGCGAGCTGCCGGAGGAACAGCGGGTTGCCCGCGGACCGGTCCACGAGTCGCCGCCAGACGCCGTCGGGCAGGGCGTCGACGTGCTGCGCCAGCAGGTCGCGGGCGGCCGCGTCGTCGAGGCCGCCGAGCACGATCCGGTCCAGGGTCCGCTCGGAGGTCAGGGCGAGGGCGGTGGCGAGGTCGCGCCCCACCTCGTGGCTGCGGAAGGTCGCCACCACGAGGACTGGCGCACGGGTCGACTCGAGGAGCCGCCAGAGCACCTGGAGGGTGTCGTCGTCGGCGCGGTGCACGTCCTCGAGCAGCATCAGCGTCGGCACGCCACGCTGCTCGAGCTCGCGACGCACGGCGTCGGCGAGCGCGAAGGGGTGCGGGTCCTCAGGGGAGGGGCCCCCGAGGTCGTCGAGGATCTCGCGCCAGGCGAGCCCCGGGGGTGCGCCCGCCACCTCCGAGCAGTGGCCGCGCACGACGGACCACGCGCCCACGGACTGGTCGGCGAAGCGGGCGACGAGCGCCGACTTGCCGTAGCCCGCGTCGCCCTCGACCCAGACCACCCCGGCGCGCTGGCGCAGCGTGGCCGCGGCGGCCGCCAGGCGGGCCAGCTCGTCCTCGCGCCCCACCAGGAGTGGGGCGTCGCCCCCGGCGTCCGGCCCGCGGGGATGACCGGGGTCGCTGCGGACGAGGTCGACGGGCGGGTGCGGGAGCGCGAGGTGGGCGGCCTGGCGGAGGATGTCGGACTCGAGGGCGCGCAGGTCCGGACCCGGGTCGACGCCGAGCTCCTCGACCAGACGGGTGCGCAACGAGGCCAGCGTCGACAGGGCCTCTGCCTGGCGGCCCGACTGGTAGTAGGCGCGCGCGAGCAGGCCGACCGCCTGCTCGCGCAGGGGGTGGGAGCGGACGTGCTCCTCGAGGTCGGCGACCGCGTGCGGCCCGCGTCCCAGGCGCAGGGTGGCGCCCGCCCGGAGCTCGACCGCCTCGGCGCGCAGCTCGCGCAGCCGCGCCGCCTCGGTGGCCGCCCACTCCTGGTCGGCGTACTCGGCGAACGGCTCGTCCGTCCACAGGGCCAGCGCGTCGTCGAGCGACGCCACCGCGTCCCGGTCGGGGAGCGTCGTCGAGCCCTGGACGAGGGAGGCGAAGTGCCAGGTGTCGACCGCCTCGACGGGGCGGGACAGGGCGTAGCCGGGCGGGTTGCTGACCAGGACGGCGGCCGGCCGGCGCTTCTCGCGGTCGGGCTCGAGTGCTGACCTGAGCCGCGACACGTAGGCCTGCAGGGCACCCGCGGCGCTGGGCGGCGGCTCGCCGCTCCACAGCTCCTCGAGGAAGCGGTCGGTGGAGACCGTGCGGCGTCCGGCGGCGACGAGCATCCCGAGGACGGCCCGCTGGCGTGGTCCGCCCAGGTCGACGGGTACGCCGTCGAGCCGGGCGCGGACGCTGCCGAAGGCGCGGACCTCGAGCATGGGCTGATCCTAGGTCGGTGGGGCGGCTGTCTGGCCCGATCGTCAGCCGCCCCACTTGCAGGGGACTTGCAGCCTCAGGTGAGCGCCGGCTCCCGCTCACGGACCGGCTCACGGACCACGCGCCGCCACATCAGCACGCCCAGCGTGGCGGCCATGGTGCCCCGGGGCAGCTCGACCAGCAGGCCGGTCAGGCCCGGCCGCTCGGGGAACGGCACGACGAGCGCGAGCGCGCCAGCGACCACCAGCACGCCGACCCAGGTCGGCACGTCGGCGGCTCGGACGAGGGCGATCCCGACGAGCAGCAGCCCGGCGAGGAACACCAGCCCCCCGACGGCCTGCAGCGTCACGAAGGAGGTGGCCTCGAAGATCTCGTCCTGGTCCGAGACGAGGTGGCGGGCATCGGGATCGCCCGCGAGGGTCGGTCCGACGAAGGCCTCGACCACGAGGTGCGACATCGCGCTGAGCGCGTTGCCCACCATGTAGAGGGTGAATCCGACGAACCCGGTCCGGCCGAGGCTGGCGCGGAAGAACAGGTAGCCCCCCGGCAGGCCGAGCATCAGCAGGACGGCTCCTGCGTAGATGAGGTACTGCGCCTCCGGCGAGCGTGGCGCGAGGAACGCGTCCACCGAGTGGGAGTGCCCGTCGACGACCGGGTGGAGGACCCCGCCGGCGAGGCTGAGGAGGAAGGACGAGACGAGTGCGGCCGCGCTGAGGCGGTAGAGCGTGGTGGTGGTCATGGGTCGACTGTGGCGCGGGCTGCTTGCACCCCGGTTGCGGCGGACTTGGCGTCGGCTGTCCAGCGACCCGGTCCCGATGCGATGCTCGGACCGCATCACTTGATCCCAAATCGGGCTTGGACAGGCATCGTCGCGCGTTCCTAGGTTGGTGAGCACCGCCACACCCACCCGCACCGCCACCACTGACGAGCCGAAGGACGCCGCGCGTGACGAACTACAGCCCCACCGAGCTGGTCGAGACCCTGGGCAGGGGCCTGCTCTCGTTCCCGGTGACCCACTTCGACGCGGACCTGCAGGTCGACGAGGCGGCCTACCGCGAGCACCTCGAGTGGCTCAGCGGCTACGACGTGGCCGGGCTCTTCGCCGCCGGCGGGACGGGCGAGGGCTTCTCGCTGAGCGGCGACGAGGCCGACCGGGTGGTGCGCACCGCCGTCGCCGGGGCTGCCGGCCGGGTGCCGGTGCTCGCGCCGGCGACCGGGTCGACGGTCAACGCGATCGCGCAGGTCCGGGCCGCGGAGGAGGCGGGCGCCGACGGCATCCTGCTGATGCCGCCCTACCTCACCGAGGCCGGGCAGCGCGGGCTCGTCGAGCACGTCAGCGCGGTGTGCGCCGCGACCAGCCTCGGCGTCATCTACTACTCCCGCGCCAATGCCGTCCTCGGCGTCGAGGCGCTCGAGCAGGCCTGCGCGCGCAACGCCAACCTCGTCGGCTTCAAGGACGGCGTCGGGTCGATCGAGCAGATGACCCGCACCTACGCCCAGCTCGGCGACCGGCTGGTCTACGTCGGCGGGCTGCCGACCGCGGAGGTCTTCGCGCTCCCGCTGCTCCAGCTCGGCGTCACGACCTACAGCTCGGCGATCTTCAACTTCGTGCCGCAGTTCGCGCTCGACTTCTACGACGCCGTGCGCCGACAGGACCAGAAGGTCGTCTACGCCATGCTCAACGACTTCGTCATCCCCTACACCCGGATCCGCGACCGCGAGCCGGGCTACGCCGTGTCCATCGTCAAGGCCGGCCTCGCCGCCGTCGGCCGTCCCGCCGGTCCCGTCCGGCCGCCGCTGTCGGACCTCACCGACGCCGAGCGCGCGGAGCTGCAGGCCCTCGTGGACGCCGTGGCAGGCTCGCAGGCCTGACCCCCACCCCCGAACCGAAGGAACCCATGACCGACCAGGCCACCTCGATCACTCCGACGTCCATCGTGGCGGGCACCGACTCCGAGAACCCCGACGTCGTCGCCGCCACCACGGCTGCCGCCGAGGCGTTCGCCGCCTACCGCGCCACCAGCCCGGACGAGCGCGGCGCCTTCCTGGAGGCGGTCGCCGCCGAGATCGAGGCCGACCGCGAGGCGATCGTCGCCGAGGCGGTGCGCGAGAGCGGCCTGCCCGAGGGTCGCATCGCCGGGGAGGTCGGACGTACGACCGGCCAGCTGCGGTTGTTCGCCGGCGTCGTGCGCCGTGGCGACCACCTCGGCGTCCGCATCGACCCGGCCCTGCCGGACCGCGAGCCGCTGCCGCGTGCCGACATCCGCCAGCGGATGGTGCCGCTCGGCCCGGTCGCTGTCTTCGGCGCCAGCAACTTCCCGCTCGCCTTCTCCACCGCGGGCGGGGACACCGCGTCCGCGCTGGCCGCGGGCTGCCCGGTCGTCGTGAAGGGTCACCCCGCGCACCCGGTCACCGGCACCCTCGTCGCCCGGGCGATCACCCGCGCGGTCGAGAGGTCCGGCCTCCCCGCCGGCACCTTCTCCTTCGTGCTCGGCGGCATCGAGACCGGCCAGGAGCTCGTGGCCGACCCGCGCATCACCGCGGTCGGCTTCACCGGCTCCCGCGGGGGCGGCCTCGCGATCGTGCGGGCCGCCGCGGCGCGCGAGGTACCGATCCCGGTCTACGCCGAGATGTCGTCGGTCAACCCCGTCGTCGTCCTGCCGGGCGCGCTCGAGGGCGACCCGACCGCGCTCGCGACGGCGTACGTCGCCAGCCTCACGCTCGGCTCCGGCCAGTTCTGCACCAATCCCGGCCTGCTCTTCCTCCCCCGCGGCGAGCAGGGCGACGCGTTCCTGCGCGCCGCCGGTGAGGCGGTCGCCGCAGCGACCGGTCAGACGATGCTCACCCCCGGCATCGCCGAGGCCTACCGCTCCGGCACCGCCGCGCTCCGCGACGTCGCGGGCGTCCGCGTCGTCGGCGAGGGCTCGGCCGCCGGCGACCTCGCACCCGCCCCGCAGGTGGTGGAGGCACCCGGGCTCGACCGCCCCGTCACCGACGAGGTCTTCGGCGCGTCCGGCGTCGTCGTCCGCTTCGACGACGCGGCCGACCTGCTGCCCCGCCTCGAGGGCCTCGAGGGCCAGCTCACCGCCACCGTCCACGCCACGGACGTCGACGCCGATGCGGCGGCCACGCTGCTGCCGGTGCTCGAGACGAAGGCCGGCCGGATCCTCTTCAACGGCTGGCCCACCGGCGTCGAGGTGGGCCACGCGATGGTCCACGGCGGTCCCTTCCCGGCCACCTCCGACAGCCGCACGACCAGCGTCGGCAGCCTGGCCATCGAGCGGTTCCAGCGACCGGTCGCCTACCAGGACGTCCCGGCGGCGCTGCTGCCCGACGCCGTGCGCGACGACAACCCCTGGGGCCTGCGCCGCCGGATCGACGGGGACCTGGAGTGAGCACCACGACGATCGCGAAGGTCGACGTCGTCCCGGTCGCCGGGCACGACTCGATGCTGCTCAACCTCAGCGGCGCCCACGGCCCGTTCTTCACCCGCAACATCGCCGTCGTCACCGACTCCGAGGGCCGCGAGGGCCTCGGCGAGGTGCCGGGCGGCGAGGCGATCCGCGCGACCGTCGCCGACGCCGCCGAGCTGCTCGTCGGGCAGCCGGTCGCGACCTTCCGCACCCTGCTGCGGCGGGTGGCGACGGCGTACGCCGACCGCGACGCCGGCGGTCGGGGCCTGCAGACCTTCGACCTCCGCACCACGATCCACGCCGTCACCGCGCTCGAGTCGGCGCTCCTCGACCTCTCCGGGCAGGCCCTGGGCGTCCCGGTCGCCGAGCTGCTCGGCGACGGCCAGCAGCGCACCAGCGTGCCGATGCTCGGCTACCTCTTCTACGTCGGCGACCCCGACCGCACCGACCTGCCCTACCTCCGCGAGACCCCGTCCGGATCAGGCGGCGTCGACGACTGGGAGCGGGTGCGCCGTGAGGAGGCGATGACGCCCGAGGCGGTCGTCCGGCTCGCGGAGGCCGCGCAGGCGCGCTACGGCTTCAGCGACTTCAAGCTCAAGGGCGGTGTGCTGCCCGGCGAGGAGGAGGTCGCCGCGGTCACCGCGCTGCACGAGCGGTTCCCCGACGCCCGGATCACCCTCGACCCCAACGGCGGCTGGCTGCTCGACGACGCGGTCCGGCTGCTCCAGGGCAAGGACGACGTCCTGGCCTACGCCGAGGACCCGTGCGGCGCCGAGGGCGGCTTCTCCGGGCGCGAGGTGATGGCCGAATTCAAGCGCCGCACCGGGCTGCGCACCGCCACCAACATGGTCGCCACCGACTGGCGCCAGATGGCCGACGCGGTGCGGACCAACGCGGTCGACATCCCGCTCGCCGACCCGCACTTCTGGACCATGGCCGGCTCCGTGCGCGTCGCCCAGCTGTGCCAGGACTTCGGCCTGACCTGGGGCTCGCACTCCAACAACCACTTCGACGTCTCGCTCGCCATGTTCACCCACGTCGGGGCCGCCGCACCCGGCGAGATCACCGCGCTCGACACCCACTGGATCTGGCAGGACGGGCAGGGGCTCACGCAGCAGCCGCTGGAGATCGTCGACGGTGCGATCGCGGTGCCGTCGACGCCCGGGCTCGGCGTCACGCTCGACCGCGACCGGCTCGCCGAGGCGCACGAGCTCTACCTGGAGCACGGCCTGGGCGCGCGCGACGACGCGGTCGCCATGCAGTACCTCGTGGAGGACTGGGTCTTCGATCCCAAGCGCCCCTGCCTCGTGCGCTGACCCGCGCACCCCTCGGTGGTTGAGGTGCGAGCGCAGGCCCCTCGGTGGTTGAGGTGCGAGCGCAGGCCCCTCGGTGGTTGAGGTGCGAGCGCAGGCCCCTCGGTGGTTGAGGTGCGAGCGCAGCGAGCCTCGAAACCACGCCCCCGATCGCAGGTCTCGAGGCTCGTCGCTGGCGCTCCTCGCACCTCGACCAGCGAGGAGGCCGCCCGACCAGCGAATGCGGGTCCGCGCCAGGGGTACCGGAGGCCTTCCGCACCCGACAGCAGGAGGAAGCGTGGCGCACGACGAGGGAGCAGCCAAGGTCGCCGAGCTGGTGGACGACGCGCAGATCTGCATGATGACGACGATGACGTCCGACGGGCGCCACGTGAGCCGCCCGATGGGCCTGCAGGACGTCGAGTTCGACGGCGACCTGTGGTTCTTCACCTACGACGACTCGGACAAGGCGCGACAGATCTCCGAGCACGAACAGGTCAACGTCGGCTTCTCCGACCAGAAGCAGAGCGCCTGGACGTCAGTGTCCGGGCGGGCCGAGGTCGTCCACGACCGGCAGAAGGCCGAGGAGCTCTGGTCGCCGCTGATGAAGACGTGGTTCCCCGACGGCCTGGAGACCCCGGGCCTCGCGCTGATCAAGGTGCACGCCGAGTCCGCGGAGTACTGGGAGAGCTCGTCGAGCAAGGTGGTCCGGCTGATCGGCGCCGCCCGTGCCGCCGTGACCGGGGATCCCGACACGTTCCCCGCCACCAACGAGACGGTCGAGCTCTAGCCGCCCGCACTGGGAGCAGGTTTCGAGGCTCGTCGCTGGGGCTCCTCGCACCTCAACCAGCGAGGTGGGCCAGGAACGCGTCGACCTCGGCGGCGGTGGGCGCCGACTGCGTGCCGCGGCGGGTCACCTTGATCGCCGCGGCCGCGTTGGCGCGGCGGCAGCCCTCGACCCAGCCGGTGCCGGCGGTGAGCTCGGCGAGGAGCGCGCCGGTGTGGGTGTCGCCCGCGCCGTTGGTGTCGACGGGGGTCTGCGGGAAGCCGGGGACGTACGTCGTCTCCCCACCCCCGACGTGCACCGCACAGCCCTCCGGCCCGTCGCGGACGATCGCCACGGCGTCGCCGCGGAGCAGGGGAGCGACCGCGGTGGTGAGGTCCGCGAGGTCCGACGGAGGCTCCTGACCAACCTCGCGGAGCAGGTCCTCGGCCTCCTCGGCGTTGCTCGACCACACGTCGGTGACCGCCAGCATCGCCCGACGTACGTCCGCGGGCAGCCCGGCGAACGCGGCGCCGGGGTCGAGCACGACGACCACCTCGGGGTGGAGGGTCGGCAGCCACGCGAGCAGCGGGTCGCGCGTGGCGTCGAGCGCCAGCGAGAAGCCGGTGACGCAGACCAGGTCGCCCGGCCCGGGGTCGGACGTGGCGAGCGAGGCCACCGAGATCCGCCGCTCGGCGCCGAGGGTGGTGACGAAGGTGCGCTCCGCGCTGGGCTCGACCATCACCACGCAGATGCCGGTGTCGAGGTCGGGCACCGGTGGGGCGGACGCGGCGACCCCGTCGGCGGCGAGCGCCGCGCGGACCAGGTCGCCGTGCGGTCCGGTGCCGATCGAGCCGGCGTGGACGCACGAGGCGCCGAAGCGGGCGGCCGCGTGGAGCACGGTGACCGCGCCGCCGGCGTAGTCGGTGGCGGAGGAGGCCATCACGTTCCGGCCGCGGGCCGGGAGGTCGGGCACCTCGACGACGACGTCGACCAGCGCCTGGCCGGTGTGGACGACCCGGCTCACGGCAGCAGGTCCGCCGTCGTGGCGAGGGTGATCTGCGGCGGGTAGAGGCCCATCACGTGCAGCGCCGCCCGCTGGTTGTCCGGCGAGGACCCCGCGCAGGCATCGGTCACCACCGTGACGGTGGCCCCGGCGTCGGCGGCGGCGAGCGCGGTGGACACCACGCAGCAGTCGGTGGCGACGCCGGTGAGGACGAGGTGCGGCGTCGGCCCGGTCACCGCCTCCAGCTCGGGGCCCCACTTGCCGAACGTCGGCAGCGACACCACGTGCCGCCCGAGGCCGGAGACCTCGGGGACCAGGTCGAGCAGCGGGTCGTCCTCCGCGACGTCGGCGAACGGCCACGCGTCGAGGTAGGCCCGCCAGCTGCCCTGCGGGTCGGCCGCGGGCACCCAGCGGGTGACGACGGTGCGCTCGCCCGCGTCGGCGGCGAGGCGGCGTACGGGCTCGACGATGTCGGCGAACATCGGCGAGCCCCACTGGCTGGCCGGGTCGGCGAAGATCCGCTGCGGGTCGACGACGAGCAGCCATGCGTCCGGGTGCATGGCGCCAGCCTGTCAGACCGGCGGCGCGCGGACGCCGGGGCCAGGACTTCGCACCCGGGACTCGTGCCTGGCACCCGAGATCTCGGGTGCACAGCACGAGAGTCCCCGGATATCCGGGGACTCCGGGCCGAGGAGCGGATCAGACGGAGGAGGCGGAGGGACGCAGAGGTGCGCCGGCGACCACCGGTCCCCCGACCGGTGGCCGCCGGCGCTGCCGGGTCGAGCGTGGGCTACTTGACCTCGGCACGCAGGATCGCGCGCAGCCCGAGGGCCAGCGGGATCCAGAGCCAGACCAGGGTGGTGACCCCGAGCTGCTGCCAGTACTCGGCGGTCATCGTCTGGTCGAAGAGCCGGGTGATCGCGAACTGCACGTCGACCCAGGGCTGCAGGTCGGCGAACCAGGACTGCAGCGCCGCCAGCGTGCCGAACGCGATCGGCAGCACGAGCGAGTAGACGAAGTAGCCGACGATCGCGCCGGGGGTGGAGCGGAAGAGCACGCCGAGCATGAAGCCCATCAGCATGCCGAGCACGTTGGCCAGCACGATGTTCGCGAACTGGGTGGTCGTGATGTCCCAGACCGGGTCGAGGCCGGTGATCGCGGAGCCGAGCAGGTTGCCCACCGCGCCGACGGCGAGGGCGAGGAACATCGCGACGACGCCGACGAGGAGGGTGCCGACCAGCTTGGCGGCGAGCACGCGCCCGCGCCACGGGACCAGCGTGTAGGTGGTGAGGCCGGTGCGCTGGCTGTACTCACCCGTCACGGACATCACCGCGATGATCGGCAGGACCACCGACAACGGCATCCCGATCGCGGTGGAGAACGTGCCCTGGGTGATCGCCTCGTCCGGCGCCCAGAGGATGACCGCGGCCGTGGCGAGGACGGTCACGATGCCGACGCTGGCCATCATCCAGAAGCCGGCGCGGGTGTCGAACATCTTGCGCAGCTCGACCTTCACCAGGCGGGCGGTGGGGATCGGGCGTACGGCGCGGGGTGCGGCGTGCGCGCCGGCGACGGCGGGCGCCGGCGCGGTCGGGGACTGGGTCGCGGTGCTCATGCTGCTGCTCCTTCACGGGCGGTCTCGGCGGTGAGCTCGAGGAACATCTCCTCCAGGCCGGCGCCGTCGGCGGCGCGCAGCTCGCGCAGGACGACGCCGGCGCGGTGCGCGGCCTCTCCCACGAGCTCGGGGTCGGCGTCGACGCGCAGGCCGCCGTCGATCGCGGTGGTGACGACCGCCGACTCGTGCAGTGCACGGGCGAGGCGTTCGTGCTGGGTGGGGTCGGCGGCGCGGACGAGGGTCCCGGCGGCCGCGAGCAGCTCGGACTTCGAGCCCTGCGCCACGATCCGGCCCTGGCCGATCACCACGATGTCGTCGGCGATCACCTCGATCTCGTGCAGCAGGTGGGACGACAGCAGCACCGTGCCGCCGTCGTCGGCGAAGCCGCGGAGCAGGTCGCGCATCCAGCGGATGCCGGCGGGGTCGAGGCCGTTGGCCGGCTCGTCGAGGACCAGCACCTGCGGGTCGCCGATGAGGGCCGTCGCGATGCCGAGGCGCTGGCGCATGCCGAGGGAGTAGTCGCGGACCCGGCGCCTCGCCTCGTCCTCGGTGAGGCCGACCCGGGCGAGGGTCTCGGCGACCCGGGTCCGCGGCAGGCCCATGGTCTGCTGGGCGATGGTCAGGATCTCGCGTCCGGTGCGCCCGGCGTGCTGCGCGGAGGCGTCCAGCAGGACGCCGACCTCGAGGCCGGGGTTGACCAGCTCGCGGTAGTCGCGCCCGGTGATGGTGACGCGACCCGACGAGAGGCGGGTGAGGCCGACCATGACGCGCATGGTGGTGGACTTGCCGGCACCGTTGGGGCCGAGGAATCCGGTGACGCGACCGGTCGCCGCGGTGAAGGACACGTGGTCGACGGCCGTGAACGGGCCGTACTGCTTGGTGAGGGACTCGACGCTGATCATGGGTCAACCCTCGCGGCGCGCCCGCCCGCCGCACATCGGGGAGCGGGCCCGGTCGCGCCCTGAGCTCGACCCTGAGTCCACCCCGGCGTCGAGCCCCGAGCCGGCGCCCGGGGTGGCTTGGCCGTGCACGCGCGTTGGGCGCGGTTTGGGACACTGGCCCGGTGAGCGAGCCGATCAAGACGCGTCCGCCCCAGGTCACCCTGGCCTCGGGGCTGGTCATCGCCTCCTCGCTCGTGGTCCTGGTGAGCGCGTGGGGCCAGGTGGCCTCGCTCGGCTCCCTGGACACGCAGGCCGCGATCGACGCCGCGCTCTCCGACCCGCCCGTCTCCTCCCTCGGCCTCGACGCCGACGGGCTGACCGGGCTGGTCCGGGTCCTGGCGCTGGTGGCGGCGGCGTCCGCGTGCGCCACCGGGATCCTCGGCTGGTGGGTCCGGCGCCCCGACAAGGGCGCCCGGCTCGGGCTGACGGTCTTCGCGGTGGTGGTCTTCCTCGCCGGGCTCCCGAGCGCCTGGCTGCCGTCGGGGTCGATCGCGGGCTCGTTCGTGGCCGCCGGCGCGGCGATGCTGTGGATGGTGCCTGCCCGCGAGTGGTTCGCCACCGGGCGCTGGACGCCGCCCCCGCCGCGCGAGCCCGCCCCGGCGCGTACGCCCGCCGCAACCGGTCGCCCCGGCGCCGGCGGACCGCCGCCGCCGTACGCCCCGCCGCCGGCCGGCCGACCGTTCGGCGAGCACCCGTCGCAGCCGTGGCAGCCGCAGCAGGCACCGCGTCCGGCACAGCGGCCCGTCCCGGTCCTGCGACCGGGCGCGGTGGTCACCGCGTTCGTCCTCACGGTGGTGATGGCCGGCGGCCTGCTCGCGCTCTCGGTGATGTGGATCGCGATGGCGGGCCTCGCGCCCGACCTGGTCGCCCGGCTGATCGACGAGCAGCAGCCCGAGCTCGCCGAGGCCGGCGTGAGCGCCGACGACCTCCGCGGCATGATGCTCGCCATGGCCGGCGGGTTCGTCCTGTGGTGCTCGGTGGCGCTGGTGCTGGCCGGCTTCGTGATGGCCCGCCGCGACTGGGCCCGTCGCGGGCTGATGGTCGTGGCCGCGCTGAGCGCCGGCGCCAGCCTGGCCCTGCTCGGGAGCACCACGCTGGTGCTCGTGCCGGCCGCCGCCGCGCTGGTGACGGTCGTCCTGCTGCGGCGGGTCGAGGTGCGCCGCTGGTTCTCGGTCGAGCAGCACTGAGCGTCATTCACCCTGCGGCCACCAGCGACATGGTGAGATGGCCCCATGAGCGAGCAGGATCCCGGTCCCACCCACACGCCCTACGGGCAGCCGACCCCGTCCGGCCAGCAGCCCTACGGCCAGCAGTCCTACGGGCAGCCGCCCTACGGCCAGCAGCCGTACGGGCAGTACGGGCAGCAGCCCTACGGGACGGTCGACCCTGACCGTCGGCCCACCACCGTGACGGTGGCCGCGTGGATCACGATCGTGTTCTCCGGCCTGTCGGCCGCCCTGTTCGGGATCATCGCGCTGATGTTCGTCGTCGCCCGCGACGAGTTCGTGTCGGCGTTCGACCGCGAGATGCAGTCGAGCGTGAGCACCACCGACGTCACCATCGACGCCGAGTCGCTGGCCGGCGTGATCGTCGCGGTCTTCCTCGTCTTCGCGCTGTGGGCGCTGATCGCGATCGTGCTGGCCGTCTTCGTGCTGCGGCGCTCCAACGTCGCGCGCATCCTGCTGGTCATCTCCAGCAGCGTGACCGCGCTGCTGTCGCTCATCGGCATCGGCAGCGGCGTCTCGATCGTCCCGCTGATCGCCGCCATCGCGGTCGTCGTGCTGCTGTTCGTCGGCGGCGCCGGCGACTGGTTCAAGGGCCAGGGCGCGGCGCTGGCCGGCCCGGCCGGTGGCTACGGCAGCGACGGCACCTACGGCGGGCAGTACCCGACCTACGGCACCCAGCAGCCCGGCCCCTACGGGTCGCAGCCCGGATCCGAGGCGCCGAGCTACCCGCCGCCGCCGTCGCAGAACCCGTACGGCCAGCCGCCCGTCGACGGCGGCAGCGGCTCGGAGCAGCCGGACAACCCGTACCGCTGACTCAGCGGGCCAGGTCGGCCGCGGCGAGGCGTCGTACGCCCTCGCTGATCACGGCCGGCTCCTTGCAGAACGCCCAGCGCACCAGCTGACGCCCGGCGTCGGCGTCGTCGTAGAACCCCTGCGTGGGGATCGCGACGACGCCGGCCCGCTCGGGCAGCGCGAGGCAGAACGCGCGCCCGTCCTCCCAGCCGAGG
The DNA here is from genome assembly GCF_018275325.1 of Nocardioides palaemonis. NCBI lineage: Bacteria > Bacillati > Actinomycetota > Actinomycetes > Propionibacteriales > Nocardioidaceae > Nocardioides > Nocardioides palaemonis. The sequence continues at coordinate 190,356 of NZ_JAGVQR010000001.1, forward strand.
TGGCTGATGTCGGTGGTGGCGAAGTAGGTCCCCTCGGGCAGCCGTGCCGGCAGCCCGGCCTCCGCGAGCCCGGCGCACAGCAGGTCGCGCCGCGCCTGCAGGTCCCGCGCCAGCGCGGCTGGCCACTCGGGCTCGTGGTCGAGCGCGTGGGCCACCGCCGGCTGCAGGGGCGCTCCCGACGTGAAGGTCAGCCACTGCTTCGCGGCGAGCACCGCCTGCACGAGCCGGGCGGGACCGGTGGCCCACCCGACCTTCCACCCGGTGAACGACCAGCTCTTGCCCACGCTCGACAGCGTGAGCGTGCGCTCCCACATGCCCGGGAGGGTGGCGATCGGTACCTGCCCCTCGGCGGACCGCGCGTCGTCGAAGACCAGGTGCTCGTAGACCTCGTCGGTGACGACCAGGACGTCGTTCTCGATCGCGAGGTCCGCCACCAGCTGCAGCTCCTCGCGCGTGAGGACCGTGCCGGTGGGGTTGTGCGGGGTGTTCAGCAGCACGAGCTTCGTCGCCGGGGTGATCGCCGCGCGGAGCTCGTCGGGGTCGGGCCGGAAGCCGGTCTCAGCGCGGAGAGTGACGGGGCGCCGCCGGGCACCGCACATGTCGAGCATCGCGGTGTAGGAGTCGTAGTAGGGCTCGAGCACCACGACCTCGTCGCCGGGGTCGACCAGCCCGAGCAGCGCCCCCGCGATCGCCTCGGTGCACCCGGTGGTGACGACCACCTCGGTGTCGGGGTCGGGAGTGAGCCCGTAGTGCCGCTGCTGGTGGCGCGCGATCGCGGCGCGCAGCGCGGGCACGCCGATGCCGGGGGCGTACTGGTTGGCGCCCGCCTGCAGCGCCTCCACGGCGGCGGCGACGACCGACGCGGGCCCGTCGACGTCGGGGAAGCCCTGCCCGAGGTTGAGCGCCCCGGTGCGCACCGCGAGCGCCGACATCTCCGAGAAGACCGTCGGCGGGATCTGCGCGACGCGGTCGGACAGGACGGACGGGCCGGGCGTGGCAGGCATGCTCGCGAGACTAGCCGGGGCACGACGGACCGGTCGTGGCTAGGCTGCGGGCCGTGGTTGACGAGACGCTCGCACGCGACATCGACGCGGCCTGCCGCCTGACCGGGGAGTTCACCCTCAGGTCCGGCCAGGTCGCCGACACCTACTTCGACAAGTACCTCTTCGAGGCGCAGCCCGCGCTGCTCGACCGGGTCGCGACCCGGATGCTCGACCTGCTCCCGGACGGCACGGAGCTGCTCGGCGGGCTCGAGCTGGGCGGCATCCCGATCGCGACGATGGTGTCGGCGAAGACCGGGCTGCCGGCGCTCTTCGTGCGCAAGAAGGCCAAGGAGTACGGCACCTGCAAGCTGGCCGAGGGGCCCGACGTGGCCGGTCGGCGGATCACGATCATCGAGGACGTGATCACCACCGGGGGCGCCGTGCGCGACGCGACCCGCGAGCTGCGGGCCGCCGGCGCGACGGTCGAGGTCGTGGTGTGCGCGATCGACCGGTCGCCCGCGGGGGAGAACCCGCTCGCCGACGTGGGGCTGGAGGTCCGCTCGGTCCTCACCCGCGCCGACCTCGACGCGGCGCAGGGCTGACCGACCCGGCTCAGTCCAGGTCGCGGCCGGTGATGTCGCGGTCGGGGCCGCCGTCGTGGTCGCCGACCTCGGCGCCGGCGGCGTTGGTGCGCCGGTGGCGGACCCACTCGACGACGATCGGGATCACCGAGAAGGCGACGATCACGATCACCAGCTTGTCGATGCTCTCGCCCAGGTGGGGGAACGCGTCGCCGAGGAAGAAGCCGAGCAGGGTGATCACGACGACCCACAGCACGGCGCCGACCGCGCTCCAGAGGAAGAAGCGGTGGCGCTCCATCCGGGTCACGCCGGCCACCACGGTGATGTAGGTGCGCACGAACGGCACGAACCGCCCGATCACCAGCGCCTTGTTGCCGTGGCGGTCGAAGAACGCCGTGGTCTGGTCGAAGTACTTGCGCTTGATGATGCGGCCGTCGCGCTCGTAGAGCGGTGGACCGATCTTCCGGCCGATCTCGTAGCCCACGACGTTGCCGAGGAAGGCCGCCCCCGTCAGCGCCGCCATCGCGATCAGCACCTCCACGAACGGAGGGCCGGGGAACAGGTCGAGCTGGCCGGTGGCGATGAAGAGCCCGAGGGCGAACAGGAGCGTGTCACCCGGCAGGATCGGGAAGAACAGGCCGCACTCGACGAAGACGATGACCAGGCTGATCCAGAACAGCTCGGTGCCGAACCGGTCGAGCAGCCAGTTGGGGTCCATCCAGTCGATCCCCAGCAGGAGCGGGGTCACCGTCCCTGCGCGGTCGAGGAGAGAGATCACCCGGGAAGGGTAGTCGCCGGGACCGACGCCGCGGGAAACGGCCGGAGCGGCCGCGACGGCGGGGCCTGCCTAGGGTGGCGCCATGCAGGACGAGCGTGCGCCCTACGACCCGATGCCCCACGGCCCGCCCGAGGTCGGCGTCGGGCCGTGGCCCGGGGACTGGCCGGTCGGCGCGCACTGGGACCCCGACCTGCTGCGCGACGGCGACCGGCGCAACGTCGTCGACCGCTACCGCTACTGGAGCCTCGAGGCGATCGTGGCCGACCTCGACACCCGCCGCCACGACTTCCACGTGGCGATCGAGAACTGGCAGCACGACTTCAACATCGGCACGATCGTGCGCTCGGCCAACGCGTTCCTCGCCGCCGAGGTGCACATCGTCGGCAACCGGCGGTGGAACCGTCGCGGCGCGATGGTCACCGACCGCTACCAGCACGTCCGGCACCACCCGGACGCCGCGGCGCTCGCGGCGTACCTCCACGAGCACGACGGCGGCCCGGTCCGGCTGCTCGGCATCGACAACCTGCCGGGTTCGGAGCACCTCGAGACGATGGAGGTGCCGCGACGGGTGTGCTTCCTCTTCGGACAGGAGGGGCCGGGTCTCTCGGACGGGGCGCGCGAGGCGTGCGACGGGACCTTCTCGATCGCCCAGTTCGGCTCGACGCGGTCGATCAACGCCAGCGCGGCAGCGGCGATCGCGATGCACTCCTGGGTGCGCACGCACGCCGACCTCACCGGCGACGGCGCCTGGCGCGGCTGACCCCGCCGCCCGGTGCGGGCGACGGGGTCACGGGTGGAGCGGCAGGTCTCAGCGGCGGGTCTGGGTGTAGCAGACGAGCGAGCGGTCGCCGACCTTCCAGCTCACCTTGGAGGGCCAGCTGAAGCGGTACGTCCGCGAACGGGTGACGGCGCGGCAGCGTTCGGTGCCGAGCTTGGTCCACGCCTTCTTGCTCCGGTAGGCATTGCCCTTCACCTTCAGCGCGGCAGTGGCCCGGAACGTGTGCTTGTCCGAGCAGACCGTGACGTGGAAGTCGCGCCCGGCCAGGCAGCGCGAGACGCCCTTGGCGTAGGGCTTGCGGCCGAGGTCGAGCTTCGCCGGGAGCGGCAGCAGCACGTCGTCGGAGCGCAGGACGAGGTCGCAGCGCAGCCAGCGGGCGCCCGCGGCCTGCTGCTCCGCGGTCGGCGCGAAGTAGGCCAGGTCGTAGGCGGTGAGCCGCACGCCGGGGAGCTTGGTGCCGAGCACCTGCTTCTGCGCGGGGTAGCAGGTCTCGAGGGCGAAGCGGGCCAGGCCCTTGTCCTCGTAGCCGAGGTCGGCCGGCATCTGGCCCACCGCGATCACCTGGGAGGTGTGCTCGCCGGCGCAGTCCACCGGCGCCCCGCTGTAGGTGGGCAGCTGGATCTCCGGCGCGGTGATGGCCGAGCACTGTCCCACCGCCGGTGCACCGAAGGCCGGGTCGGCGGCCCCCGCGGCCGTCGACGTGGCGAAGGTGGTGAGGGCTGTCATGAGGAGCGCAGCGGCGATGGCACCGGCCCCGAGTCGTCGTGTCATGGGCCGCAACCTAGGTGGCGGTGGCCCGCCGCGCCACCACCTCACGGGTCGTGGCGCGGCGGCCCGTTCAGCGCTGGCGCGCGAGCACCGACTCCAGCGCCGCCAGCCCACGGCTGCTGTGGCTCTTGACCGTCCCCTCGGTGATGCCGAGCTCGTGGGCGGTCTCGCGCACCGACAGCCCCAGCCAGTGCCGCAGCACGACGACCTTGCGCTGCTGCTCCGGCAGGTCCTGGAGGGCGGCGAAGAGGGCCGAGCGCTCCTCCACCGCGGTCGGTGCGGCGGCCGCGACCTCGGGCAGCGCGTCGCTGGGGCGCTCGCGCCGCCACGGTCGCCGCGACTCGTCGATGTTGGCCCGCACCATGATCTGGCGGCAGTACGCCTCCTCGCCTCCCTCGTGGCGAATGCGGGGCCAGGCGACGTAGAGCTTGGTGAACGCCGTCTGCAGCAGGTCGTCGGCGCGGTGCCAGTCGCCGCACAGCGCGTACGCGACCCGGCGCAGGTGGCGCTGCCGGGCGGCGACGAACTCGCTGAAGGCGGCGTCGCGGTCCGCGCGCCTCATCGCACGCCCTCGCCGGAGTCGGCCTGGGCCGCGAGGTGGCGCAGGAAGGCGGTCATGGTGGGCGCGTCGAGCACGGCCGGCTCGACGGTGAGCGAGTCCTCGGCCCGGGCCAGCACGAAGAGCACCGTGCCGTCGGCGAGGCGCACCTTCGCCGCCACCGCCTCCCCGACCGGGCCGTAGGCCGCGGCCTGCTCGGGGTGCGCGACCGCCTCGATCACCTCGAGATCGGTGTCGGCCACGAACCGACCGCCCTCGGTGTGGGCCACGGGGGTCGGCGCGTCACCCTGCTCGAGCGCCTGCATCTGGGCGACCCAGGTGTCGAGGTCGGCCGTCGACTTCCCGGCGGGGTCGGACGACACGGACGAGGTGCCGGACAGGTGCCAGGTCGCCAGCACCCACGTGTCCTCGTCGGGCGTGCCGGTCGACGAGACCACCAGCGCCCACTGGCGCATCACGTCGACGCCGTCGCGGGTCGTGCGTGCCACCGGCTCCACGCTCTCCACCGTCCACCCACGCTGGACGAGGAGCGCGCCGTCCGCGGTGGTGGCGACCGGGACGGGACCCGCCACCTCGTCGCGCTGCGCCGCGGTGGCGGTGCTGACGTCGGCGGGCCGGGTGGGGAGCGCGGCCACGGTGGGGCTGGTCGTCGGCTCCGCCGTGGCCGAGGTCGGGGTGGCGGTCGGGCTGGGCGCCGGCGGCTGCGTCGCGACCGGGACCCCGCCGCTGCGTGCGGCGCTACCGGGCGTGAGCGACCAGACCATGCCGCCGACGACGACGGCGGCCGCGAGGCCCGCCACCGAGACGGCCGCGCGGCGTCGGCGTACGGCCCGGTGGCCCGCGTCGAGGTAGTCGGCGGAGGCGCCCTCCGGCCCCTGGCCGAACGAGGAGTCGAGCTCGTGGTGCCAGTCGATCTGCGTGTCCATGCCGGGTCCTTCCCCCGTGGTGAGTGTCGCACCGGTGGACACGGAGCGGGCCCCGGATCGGTTGTCACCGACCGCGGAGCATTCGGCCCGCGGGCGACCGACGGGTAGCCACTAGGGTGGGCGGCGTCGGGTGGACCCGCGTCGGGCCACCCTCCGGACCACTCGCTGCACCGCTTCAGAGGAGAGCCCCGATGCCCATCGCCACCCCCGAGGTCTACGCCCAGATGCTGGACGCCGCGAAGGAGAAGTCCTTCGCCTACCCGGCCATCAACGTGTCGTCCTCGCAGACCCTCAACGCCGCGCTGAAGGGCTTCGCCGACGCGGGCTCCGACGGCATCATCCAGGTCTCCACCGGCGGCGCGGAGTACCTCTCCGGCCCGTCGGTGAAGGACATGGTGACCGGCTCGGTCGCCTTCGCCGCCTACGCCGCCGAGGTCGCGAAGAACTACCCGGTCAACATCGCGCTGCACACCGACCACTGCCCGAAGGACAAGCTCGACGGCTTCGTGCGCCCGCTGCTCGACATCTCCGCCGAGCGGGTGGCCCGCGGCGAGGCGCCGCTGTTCCAGTCGCACATGTGGGACGGCTCGTCCGTGCCGCTCGACGAGAACCTCCAGATCGCCGAGGAGCTGCTCGCGAAGTGCGCCGCGGCCCACATCATCCTCGAGATCGAGGTCGGCGTCGTCGGCGGCGAGGAGGACGGTGTCGCCAACGAGATCAACGACCAGCTCTACACCACGCCCGAGGACGCCATCGCCACCATCAAGGCGCTCGGCGGCGGCGACCAGGGCCGCTACATGACCGCCCTGACCTTCGGCAACGTCCACGGCGTCTACAAGCCGGGCAACGTCAAGCTCCGCCCGGAGATCCTCAAGGCCGCCCAGGAGGCCGCCGCCTCCGAGCTCGGTCTCGGCTCCGACGCCCGCCCGTTCGACCTGGTCTTCCACGGCGGCTCCGGCTCCACCGCCCAGGAGATCAGCGACGCCGTCGACTTCGGCGTGGTGAAGATGAACGTCGACACCGACACCCAGTACGCCTTCACCCGCCCGGTCGCGGCCCACATGTTCGCCAACTACGACGGCGTGCTGAAGGTCGACGGCGAGGTCGGCAACAAGAAGCAGTACGACCCGCGCGCCTGGGGCAAGGCCGCCGAGGCCGGTATGGCCGAGCGGATCGTCGAGGCCTGCCAGAACCTGCGCTCCGCGGGGACCTCGCTCGCCGGCTGACGCTCCTGGAGCGGTGTCCCACCCACCTTCTGTCGCGGCGGAAGGTGGGTCACGCACCGCTCACCGGCGTGCCCCGCGCCGACGCACGTACGAGCGGTGTCTCACCCACATTCTCTGAACCCAGAGTGTGGGTGGGGCACCGCTCGCGTGCGTCGAGGCGTACGCGGCGACGTACGACGCCGCGCGGGTCGGCGTCAGGGCGTCGCGGGCTCCGCGGCGACCGCCGCACCCTCGCGAGCCGGCGCGGCGCCGAAGTGGCGCGGGCGCTCGAAGAGGAGCACCGCGAGCAGGCCGAGCAGCAGCACGGCCGGCAGGAGCAGCAGCGACTGCGCCATCGCCTCGGTGAAGGGCCCTGCGACCTGGGCCGGCAGCGCGCCCCCGCCGGCCGCGCCCTCGGACGGCGAGAAGGACAGCCCGTTGGCCGCGAGCCGCGCGTCGATCAGCACCGCGATCGCCGCCGAGCCGAGGACGGCGCCGACCTGGCGCGTCGCGTTGTAGACGCCCGACCCCGCGCCGGCGCGCTGGGGCGGGAGGTTGCGGTTGGCGGTGGTGGCCAGCGGTCCCCACAGGAACGAGCTGCCGAGGCCCATCAGGGCGAAGACCAGCACGAGCTGCCACAGCGGGGTGTCCGGCGCCAGCACCGCCTGCAGCACCAGCAGGGCCACGCCGAGACCGGCGAACCCACCCACGGTCAGCAGGCGCGGGTGGACCCGGTCGGTGAGCCGGCCGGCGACCGGAGCGGCGAGGATCGAGGTGACCGCCATCGGGGCGAGCAGCAGTCCGGCCTCGGTGGGGGAGTAGCCGCGGACCAGCTGTGCCCACAGCATCAGCGGGAAGCCCATCGCGGTGAAGGCGAAGGACACGGTCGTGATCGCGAGGTTGGAGACCGAGAAGTTGCGGTCGGAGAACAGGCTCAGCGGCACGAGCGGCTCACGCCGGTTGCGTGCCTGCCAGACGACGAACAGCGCGAGCACGACGAGCCCCGCGACGATCAGCCGCCACACGGTGAACGGTCCGGCGATGGTCGACCAGTCGTACTGCTCGCCCTCCTGGATGCCGAAGACCAGCAGGAACATGCCGAGGCCGCTCAGCGCGACGCCGAGCCAGTCGAAGCGGTGCTGGTTGGTCTCCAGGCTCGGCACCAGCCGCCAGGCGAGCGCGAAGGCGACCACGCCGACCGGCACGTTGACGAAGAAGATCCACTCCCATCCGAGGGTGTCGACCAGGACACCGCCCGCGATCGGGCCGACCAGCGTGGCGACGCCGGCGGTGGCGCCCCACAGCGCCATCGCGGAGCCGCGGCGCTCGATCGGGAAGATCCGGGTGATGACCGACATCGTCTGCGGGGTCATCATCGACGCGCCGAGGCCCTGCGCGACACGGGCGGCGATCAGGCCCTCGATCGTGGTGGTCAGGCCGCAGGCCAGCGAGGCGAGCGTGAAGACGGTCAGGCCGGCGAGGTAGAGGTTCTTGGGACCGAAGCGGTCGCCGAGCCGCCCGGTGATCAGGACCGGGACGGCGTAGGCCAGGAGGTAGGCCGAGGTCACCCACACGACCTCGTTGACCCCGGCCTGGAGGTCCTCGATGATCGCCGGCGTCGCGACGGTGACGATGGTCGTGTCGACGAGGATCATGAAGAACCCGATGCACAGCGCCCACAGGGCGGGCCACGGGTCGGTGCGCTGGGTCTCGGCAGTGCTCGCGGTCACGAGACCAGTGAACATCTCGGGTCCGACATCGATTCCCCCCGAGCGTCCGCCGGTCGAGGTGCGAGCGCAGCGAGCCTCGAGGCCAGTCGGGCCTCGAGGCTCGGGCGCAGACGCCCTCGCACCTCGACCAGCGGGACGAACCGCGGACGTACGGCCTCAGCGCGCCGGCGCGTTGCCCGGGATGTCGTCCGGGTCGCCGTAGGGCTCGCCGTGCGAGGAGTGCTCGGCGAGGTCCTTCTGCACGCGCGGGTCGTCGGCGTCGGCGAAGTAGTCGAACGGGATCGTCTCGTCCGAGCCGTTGGCGACCTTCGCGGCGTTGAGGATCGCGCTGAGCACGACGGCGATGAACAGGTTGATCGCGAAGGCGGTCATCGCGATGTAGCCCATCTCGTCGAGGCCGGGGACCATCGCGAGCGAGCCGCCGAAGTGCTTCCCGGTCACCGGGTTGATGACCTGGTAGGCCTCGACCGTGCCGTAGACCATGCTGACCGCCCAGCCCGCGAGCAGCGCCCAGCGGTGGAACCACCGGGTGAAGAGGCTGAACACCACGGCGGGGAAGGTCTGCAGGATCCAGATGCCGCCGAGGAGCTGGAAGTTGATCGCGTTCTGCTTGTCGAGCGTGAGCACGAAGACCAGCGCGAACGCCTTGACCAGCAGCGACATCAGCTTGGAGACCTTGGCCTCCTGCTTCGGGGTGGCGTCGGGCTTGATCCACTCCTTGTAGATGTTGCGGCTGAAGGTGTTGGCGGCGGCGATCGACATGATCGCGGCCGGCACGAGGGCGCCGATGGCGATCGCGGCGAACGCCACCCCGGCGAACCACGCCGGGAACATGTCCTCGAACAGCTGCGGGATGACCAGCTGGGCGTTGGGCTCGCCGTCGAGGCCGATCGGCTGCGTGCCGGCGGCGATCGCGACCCAGCCGAGCAGGGCCAGCAGACCGAGCACGAAGGAGTACGCCGGCAGGATCGCGGCGTTGCGGCGGATGGTGTTGCGCGAGCTCGACGACAGCGACGCGGTCACCGAGTGCGGGTACATGAACAACGCCATGGCCGAGCCGAGCGCGAGGGTGGCGTAGGCCCAGCCCTGGCCGACGCCGGGCAGGAACGCACCCGTCGGCTTGCCGGTGGCCTCGTTGACCGTCGTCATCTTCTCCTGGGCGGCGCCGAAGATGTTGTCCCAGCCGCCCACCTGGCCGGGCAGGTAGATCACCGCGACGATGATCACGAGGTAGATCAGGATGTCCTTCACGAACGCGATGACCGCGGGCGCCCGCAGGCCGCTGGAGTAGGTGAACGCGGCCAGCACCGCGAACGCGATGAACAGCGGTGCGTCCTTGGCGACGATGTTGTCGCCGCCGCCCACGCCGGCCACCTCGAGCACCGCCTGGATGCCGACGAGCTGGAGTGCGATGTAGGGCATCGTCGCGACGAAGCCGGTGACGGCCACGGCGAGCGAGAGCCCGCGGCTGTCGTAGCGGCCGCGCACGAAGTCGGCGGTCGTGACGTAGCCGTGGCGGTGGCTGACGGACCAGAGCCGCGCCATGAAGATGAAGATGATCGGGTAGAGCACGATCGTGTAGGGCACGGCGAAGAAGCCGGCGACGGCCCCGGTGGCGAACATCGCCGCCGGCACGGCCACGAACGTGTACGCGGTGTAGAGGTCGCCGCCGAGCAGGAACCAGGTGATCCACGTGCCGAACTTGCGACCGCCGAGGCCCCACTCGTCGAGCGACTCCAGCGACTCGCCCCGCTTGAAGCGCGAGGCCATGAAGCCGGCGACGCTGACGAGCAGGAACAGCGCGATCAGCACGGCCAGCGCGACGCCGTTGACGCCGCCGGTGTCGGCGGCCAGGACGGTGAGCTGCGGCGTCATCGGTCCTCACCCGCCTTGTGCGTGGTCAGCCCGCGGGCCGAGAGGGTGAGCTTGTAGGCCGCCCAGGTCAGGGCCGAGCAGATGAAGACCCAGAGGAACTGGTACCAGAAGAAGAACGGGAAGCCCCAGAGCTCGGGCTCGTCCCTGGCGTACGACGGCACCCACAGCAGGGCGACGATCGGGATGACGAGGAGGACGGCGGCGATGGCCATCTTGGTCTTGTCGGTCGGAGGCGGGCCCTGCTCGGGGCGCGGCGGAGGTGTGTTCCCGGGATTCACCCGCGCGACCTTACCCCCGGCGTGACGACCGTCACCCACCCCGCGCGGTGGCGAGACCAGCGGGCGGGGTGGTGCGACGAGTGGTCAGAGCAGCTCGTCGGCCGCCGCGGGGCTGGAGTCGCGCAGGAAGGTCGAGCAGCGCTCCCACTCGTCGGTCTCGCCGATCGCGCGGGCGGACAGCGCGAGCAGGGCGAGGGCGCGCAGGAAGCCGCGGTTGGGCTCGTGCTCCCACGGCACCGGGCCGTGGCCCTTCCAGCCGTTGCGGCGCAGCATGTCGAGCGAGCGGTGGTAGCCGACGCGGGCGTACGCGTAGACGGTGACGTCGTCAGCCCCCTGGTCCTTGGCCTGGGCGGCGAGCGCGGCCCACGCGGCGGGTGAGGCCGGGTGCTGGCGGACGACCGCGGCCGGCGCCTCGCCGGCGGCGAGCGCGGCGTCGGCGGGGTCGGCGGGCAGGTGGGTGGGCGGGGGACCTGCCATCAGGTCGCCGCCGAAGGAACCGGTGGTCATGGAGCCACCCTAGGACCCGCCCCGCAGGCGCGGTCGGGGAGGATTCCCTGCATGGGCCAGACGTTCACGACCGAGATCCAGGCACGCTTCCGCGACATCAACCTCGCGGGGCACGTCGACAACGTCGAGGCCGTGCGCGTGCTCGACGAGGCCCGCTACGAGTTCCTGCGCTTCGCCCGGCTCCCCGGGCTCCCCGAGGGTGCGTCTGGCCTGCTGCACGGTGTGGACGCCGGGGTCTCCGAGCTGGTCGCGTCGCAGACCATCGAGTACCACGCCGAGATGCGCTTCGTGCCCTACCAGCCGTTCCTGGCCACGCTCTGGGTCTCCCGCGTCGGCTCGTCGTCTTTCACGGTCTCCGCCGAGCTGCGCGTCGAGGACGGGGGTCGTCCGGCGGCCGTCTGGGAGTGCGTCAACGTCCTCTGGGACCACCACGCCGCCTCGGCCTGGACGATCAGCGACGCGGTCCGCGCCGACCTGGAGGCGTACGCCGGCGACCCGGTCGGCTTCCGCCGCTGAGTCCGGTTGCCGGAGCGCCTGCGGTCAGCCCGCGCAGCCAGGCGTCAACGCCTCGACTCGAGCGGAGACATCTCCGCCTGACGCACGCCATAGCGTGCGCCTAGCGTCAACGGCTGTGTCCTAGTTCGACCTGGTCTGGCGTCACGCCGCGGCAGAGAGCTCGGGAGTCCACAGGGTCGCGCGGCGGCGTCGAGGATGGTTCGCAGCGAACTCGAGCTGCTCGGGGGTGGGGGTCCGGCCGAAGCGTGCCACGGTGACGGCGTACTCGCGACGCAGCCGCTCGCGCGCCCGTTCCCAGCCGGGCTCGAAGCAGTCCGCCCACACGATGCGGGACATGCCGAAGCCCTCGGCGCAGACATCCGTACGTCGGGCCTGCTGCTTCCACAGCACGACCTCGGGCGGCTCCTCGGCCACGCCACCTCGCGAGACAGGCACCAGCTTCAGCTTCCCCTCGCACTCGAAGAAGTGACAGCCGACCCGGATGTCGCACCACACCACGCGGTCGCCGACGATGCGTACGGCAAACTGCGTCTCGACGTCGCCGATGTCCAGCGACGCGACGAGCTCGCGCCCCAGCGTCTCCAGCACCGACTCGGCCCCGGGATCCGAGTCGGCCAGCGCGGCCTTCGCCCTCGCGATGTGGGGGTGCTGTCGCATGCGCTCGAGCTCGGCCTCGAGGTCGGACCGTGGTACGCCGAGCCGGCGCACGGCATCGATGGCGACCACCCCATGGCGGTAGCCGTGCCACCTCGCGATGTCGATCGCGGTCCGCGCATAGGACGTGGTGACGACACCGTCGACGCATTCCACGCACAGTGGCAGCTGGTCCCGGTGTCGGGTGAGCCCGCCGTTGGTACGACTGCCGCGCGGCCCGAAGAGCGTGAGATGGCTCGCGGGGGCGGACGTGTCGAGGGTGTCGATGCGCAGCAGACGCGCGGCCGAGTCGTGGCTGGCTGTGGCGGGTCGGCGCGACGACAGCACGGCCGCGTGGTCCTTCAGCAACCACTTCGACTGCAGGTCGAGGGGAGTGACCAGTGAGCGCTCGCAGTAGACCCCGAGCCGCACCACCGCCCACTGCCCGTCAGGCCTGGTGAGCGCCGCCACCTCGCGTTCGGTGTAGCCGGACCGGATCGCCTGGGCGCGCGTGAAGATCCCGTGCTGCCGGGCTGCGACTGCATGAAGGGCTGGTCTCATGCGAGTGACCATGGCGGCTCTCGCACGCGTACGCGACCGGCACTGAACGACAGCTGTGGACAGTGCTCGCGAGCGCACGCTGTGGACGTCCGCCGGCCCGTCCTGTGGTCGCAAGTCGGGACTAGGAACACTCCGTTGACGCTTGACACACGCCTTGGCGTGCGTCAGGCGGAGAATCCTCCGCTCGACCCCGCTCGTTGAGGCGGGGGCCCCAGCCGCCGTCAGCCGCCGAGCAGCCGGCGCACCCGCTCGGTGCCGAGAGCCAGCACGAGGGTCGGCAGGCGCGGACCCCGGTCGGCGTCGACGAGGAGGTGGTAGAGCAGCCGGAAGAAGTCCTTCTGGTCGGCCTTCACCTGGTCGGTCGGGGCGTCGTCGAAGCCGAGTCCGCGGGCGACCTTCGGGGTGCCGTAGACGACTGCCGTCACCTCGTCGAGGTCGCCGCCGTCGGGGAGGCGGTCGAGGAAGATCCGCAGCCACAGCTCCTCGTCCTCGGAGAGCGCGGCGAGCCGGTCGGTGTCGGGCGTCTCGCGGACGGTGGTGCGCTCCGCGGCCGGGACGTGCTCGGCGGTCCACTGCATCGCCTTGGCCAGCCGCGGCTGGAGGTCGTCGACGGAGTCGTGGGGGAAGCCCGAGGACTCGATGATGCGGGAGATCAGGTCGGCCGACCCGGCGGTGACGTCGGCGACCGACGACAGCGTCCGGAACGGGACCGGGACGGCCGGCGTGGGCAGCGTGCCGGCGGCGGCGGTCGACGACGCGCGGTGCCAGGCCAGCGTCGCGACGTCGGTCTTCTCGGGGTCGGCGGCCTTGCGACCGAGCGCGTCCCACTCGTCGTAGAGCCGCACGACGGCCGGTCCGAAGTCGATGTCGAAGGCCTGGGTCGGTGCGCGGCGGACGTAGAGCCAGCGCAGCATCGGTGCCTCGAGGACGCGCAGCGCGTCGGTGGCGGTCGGGACGCCGCCCGCCGACGACGACATCTTCTGCACGCCGGCGAACCCGACGAAGGCGTAGATGACCCGGGCCGGGGCGCGCCAGTCGAAGATCGACGGCGCGATCTCGGTCCCGACGGTGTAGGACGAGCCCGGCGTCATGTGGTCGCGACCGGCCGGCTCGAAGTCGACCTTCTCGAAGGCCCAGCGCATCGGCCAGTCGACCTTCCACACCAGCTTGCCGTCGGTGTCGGTCGACAGGTCGGTCGTCCCCTCGAAGCCGCACGAGGAGCACGTGTAGGACAGCGTCGTCGTGGCGTCGTCGTAGGCGGTCGTGGTGACGGTGTCGCGGCCGCACTCACGGCAGTACGGCCGGTAGGGGAAGCGCGCGATCGCGTCGGCGTCCGCGGCGCCGGCGTCCTCGTTGGCGACCGAGTCGGCGAGGTCGGCGGCCTCCTGCTCGGAGGCGTCCTCGCCCGCGGTGACCTTCTTGGTGCGGTGCTGGGCCAGCACGGCCTCGATGTCGGCGCGGCGCGAGACCGCGAGCAGCACCTGGTCGCGGTAGGCGCCGAAGGTGTACATCTCCGTCTGGGAGACCTCCTCCATCTCCACGCCGAGCTCGCGCAGCGACTCCTGCAGCGGCGCCTTGAAGTGCGCGGCCCAGCTGTCGTGGCACTCCCACGGGTCGGGCACGGCCGTCAGCGGCCGTCCGATGTGGTCGGCCCACTCGGCCGGGACGCCCGCGGGCACCTTGCGGAACCGGTCGTAGTCGTCCCAGGAGTGCAGGTGGCGCACCGGCACGCCGCGGCGGCGCAGCTCCTCGGCGACGAAGTGCGGGGTGATGAACTCACGCAGGTTGCCCAGGTGGATCGGGCCGCTCGGGGAGGCGCCGGACGCGACCGTCACGAGGTTGCCCTCGCCGGCGTGGCGTACGGCGTCGTCCGCCGCCCGCGTCACCCAGTCGACGGGATCACCCTTCTGCTGCCCACCTCGCGCCATGCGGGAGAGGTTATCGGGGACGGGCGCCGCGCACGCGATCGGTGCGGGCCGTGGGACGCACCGCGCGGCGGCGCAGGACGGGTCGCGGTGGAGGGCCGGGGAGATCGGCGTCGGAGCCGCTGTTCAGGGGGACGTCGGAGCCGTCCCCCGTGGCGGCTCCGACGCCACCACTCGTTGGTCCGTGCTCGGACAAGTCCACGCAGTCACCCCCGCGTCCGCGTGGAACTCCCCGAGTGGTTCGGCAGGATTGTGCCACCACGAGTGCTCGAACCGGTGTCCAGAAGTGGCCGATGACACTAAGATGCCAGACTATGGCGCGCGCGGAGGACGGCCGGACGGTGGCGGCCTTCGGCCTGCCCGACCGTGTCGAGCCGCTCTACCGCAGGATCCTGCCGGGCTCCGGCCAGCCCGTCGAGCAGGTCGCGGCCAGCCTGCTGCTGCCGCTCGACGAGCTGCTCGCGCAGCTGCGGCCCCTGCTGGCGCTGAGCATCGCCAGCGTCGAGGACGGGGTGCTGCACGTCGTCGACCCCGCCACCGCGACCAGTCGTGCCCTGGCCCAGCAGGCGGAGAAGCTGCTCGTCGCGAGCCGCGACCTCAGCCGGATCGCCGACGTGCTGCCGGGGCTGCTGGAGGTGCGCGACGAGCACGTGCCCCACGAGCAGCTCGTCGACGGCGACGTGTCGGGGATGGCCGACGTGCCGTCGCTCATCGCCCAGTGGGTGCGGGAGAACCGCGGTGACCTCAGCTTCCTGCGCCCCGACCAGTGGCGCTTCCCGAGCGAGTCGGAGATGGCGGTCGCCGTGGGCAACGCGGTGCGGGCCGGTCGCCGGGTCCGCGCGATCTACCCCGCCAGGGCGCTGAGGGAGGCGCCGGAGATGCTGCGCACCCGAGCGGCGATCGGGGAGGACATCCGGGTGGTGCCCAGCGTGCTCACCCGCCTGGTCATCGTCGGTCCGCGCCGCGCGATCGTCCCGGAGCCCCTCGGGGTGGGCTCCGAGCGGCGCGTGGTGCTCCGCCAGCCGGCGGTGGTCGGGATGTTCCAGGCCTACTTCGACCTGCTGTGGGAGTCCGCCGGGCGGGTCGAGGCAGGGGTCGGCCGCCTGCCGGAGCACGACCAGCGCCGGCTGCTGCTCGCCGAGCTCGCCGACGGCGTCAAGGACGAGCAGATCGCCCGCAACCTCGACATCAGCCTGCGCACCGTGCGCCGCCGGGTCGCCGCCCTGATGGACGAGCTCGACGTCGACACCCGGTTCCAGGCCGGCGTGGAGGCCGCGCACCGCGGCTGGCTCTGACCGCCCCGGATCGGGTCAGGGCAGGATCATCCGGTACGCCGCGGACTCCAGGCGCCAGCTGCGGCTGCGCTCCGGGCCGGAGATCTCGCCGTCGGCCGAGAGCCAGAACTCGTCGCCGCTCACCTTCACCGAGCGACCGCGCAGGGTGACCACGTCGTCGCGCTCGTCGTGGCGGCCGCGGGCGAGGCCGACGACGTAGCCGATCTTGGCGGTCGGGGCGACGGCGCGGCTGATCATCACGTCGAGGCGGCCGTCCTCGGGGTCGGCCTCGGGGTTGAGCTCGGTGCCGCCGCCGACGTTGCCGCCGTTGCCGATCGCCACCATCAGCACGGGGCGGTCGACGTCGTTGACGACCTCGCCGTCGAGCTCGACGCGCAGGCGCCAGTTGGGCGGGTGGAACGCCGAGAGGGCCGCGCCGATCGGGTAGCCGAGCTTGCCGAGGTTGACCTTGCCGACGCCGACGGAGCCGAGCCGGCTCTTCCACTTCGTGGCCTTGCGGCTGGCCTGGGCGCCCACGCCGACGTGCACGTTGTTGACCACGACGTTGCCGGGCTCGTCGATGAGCAGGTCGACCGGCCGCGCCTCCCCGGTGAGCACCAGGCGGGCGGCGTCGGCGATCTCGAGCGGGATCGCGTTGCCGCGCGCGAAGTCGTTGCCGGTGCCCATCGGGAGCAGGGCGAGGGTCGTGCCGGAGAGCTCGCGCCGCTTGTGCAGCGCGGTCACGACCGCGTGCATGCTGCCGTCGCCGCCCGCCACCACCACCGTACGACCGCCCGCTCGGTGCAGCACGCCGTCGAGCTCGCCGGGGTTGGAGGTGCGGGCCACCTCGACCGAGGCCTCCTCGCGCAGGACCGCCAGCGCCGTGGCGAGGTTCTCCTCGTCCGAGGTGCCGGCGTCGGCGTTGGTGATCACGAGCAGGGAGCGCACGGCCGGACCCTAGCCGACCGGTCGTGGCCGCGCCGCGCGCCGCGGGGTGGGACGTCCGGCGCCCGCTCGCGGGGATGGCGGGGCCGGCGAGGTGCGGTAGCGTGTGGCCGCAAGAGCCCCGGCGCCTTGTGCCGGGGCTGCTGTCATTTCGTACGCATTCGCCGCAATGTCTTGAGGAGGGCTGAGATGCCCGCAGTCGTCGTGCTCGGTGCCCAGTGGGGTGACGAGGGCAAGGGCAAGGCCACCGACCTGCTCGCCACCACGGACCCGATCGACTACGTCGTCCGCACCAGCGGCGGCCACAACGCCGGCCACACCATCGTGGTGAACGGGGAGAAGTACGCCACCCACCTGCTGCCCAGCGGGATCCTGACGCCGGGGGCGACCTCCGTGATCGCCAACGGCGTGGTCGTCTCGCCCGAGGCGCTGTTCCGCGAGCTCGACGGGCTGGTCGCGCGCGGGGTGGAGGTCGCCGACCTCAAGGTGAGCGCCAACGCCCACGTCATCGCCAGCTACCACGCCACGATCGACAAGGTCACCGAGCGCTTCCTCGGCAAGAACCAGATCGGCACCACGGGTCGCGGCATCGGCCCGGCCTACGCCGACAAGACCAACCGCGTCGGCGTGCGGATCGCGGACCTCTTCGACGAGAAGATCCTGACCCAGAAGGTGGAGGCGGCGCTCGACGTGCGCAACCACCTGCTGACCAAGGTCTACAACCGTCGCGCGATCGAGGTCGAGGCTGTCGTCGAGGAGCTCACGTCCTACGCCGAGCGGCTGCGCCCGATGGTCTGCGACACCTCGCTGCTGCTCAACCGGGCACTCGACGCCGGCCAGACGGTGCTCTTCGAGGGCGCGCAGGCGACGATGCTCGACGTCGACCACGGCACGTACCCGTTCGTCACCTCGTCCAACCCGGTCGCCGGCGGCGTGTGCGTCGGCGCGGGCATCGGCCCGACCCGCATCGACCGGGTGATCGGCGTGATCAAGGCCTACACGACCCGCGTCGGTTCCGGCCCGTTCCCGACCGAGCTCTTCGACGAGGACGGCGTGCAGCTCCAGCAGCTCGGCGGAGAGATCGGCGTCTCGACCGGCCGCACCCGCCGCTGCGGCTGGTACGACGCGGTGGTCGCGCGCTACGCCAGCCGGGTCAACGGCCTCACCGAGCTCTTCCTGACCAAGCTCGACATCCTCGGCGCCTGGGAGCGGATCCCCGTCTGCGTCGCCTACGAGATCGACGGCCAGCGGGTCGACGAGATGCCGATGACCCAGACCGAGTTCCACCACGCGACGCCGGTCTACGAGTACTTCGACGGCTGGGGCAGCGACATCTCCGGGTGCCGCAGCTTCGAGGAGCTGCCGAAGAACGCCCAGGTCTACGTCCAGGCGCTCGAGGAGATGTCCGGCGCGAAGATCTGGGGCGTCGGCGTGGGCCCGGGCCGCGAGCAGACCGTGGTGGTCCACGCGTGAAGGTCCTGGTCGTCGGCGCCGGCGGACGCGAGCACGCGCTCGCGCTGGCGCTCTCCCTCGACCCCGCGGTGGCCGAGGTGCACGCCGCGCCCGGCAACCCCGGCATCGGCGAGGTGGCCTCGCTCCACGACGTCGACCCGATGGACGGCGCCGCCGTGGCCGCCCTCGCGGCGTCGATCGGCGCCGACCTGGTGGTCGTCGGTCCGGAGGCCCCGCTGGTCGCCGGCGTCGCGGACGCCGTGCGGGAGGCCGGGATCTCGGTCTTCGGCCCCTCGCGCGACGCGGCGCGGCTCGAGGGTTCGAAGGCCTTCTCCAAGGACGTGATGGCGCGCGCCGGCGTGCCGACCGCGGGCTCGCGCACCTGCACCACGGCCGACGAGGTCGCGGCCGCGCTCGACGCCTTCGGTGCGCCCCACGTCGTCAAGGACGACGCGCTCGCGGCCGGCAAGGGCGTCGTGGTCACCAACGACCGCGACGAGGCGCTCGCCCACGCCGCCGGCTGCGAGCGGGTCGTGGTCGAGGAGTTCCTCGACGGACCGGAGTTCTCGCTGTTCGTGGTCTGCGACGGCGAGGTGGGCCGCCCGCTCCAGCCCGCACAGGACTTCAAGCGGATCTTCGACGGCGGGCGCGGCCCGAACACCGGCGGGATGGGGTCGTACTCACCACTGCCGTGGCTCCCGGACGGCACCGTCGAGCTCGTCATGGAGCAGGTGGTGGGCCCGACGCTCGCGGAGATGCGGCGCCTCGGCGCTCCGTTCGTCGGCTGCCTCTACGTCGGTCTCGCGCTCACCGCGACCGGTCCGCGGGTGATCGAGTTCAACTGCCGCTTCGGCGACCCCGACGTGCAGCCGGTGCTGGCGCTGCTCACCTCGCCGCTCGGCGAGCTGCTCCGGGCGGCCGCCGAGGGTGACCTCGGCTCCGTGCCTGCCCCGACCTTCGCCGACGGCGCCGCGGTGTCGGTCGTGCTCGCCTCCGCCGGCTACCCCGAGACGTCGTCGAAGGGCGACGTCGTGCGCGGGGTGGGCCGGGCCAACGGGGTCAACGACGTCGACGTGATCCACGCCGGTACGTCGCTCGTCGACGCCCCCGAGGACGGCGACCCCGGCCACCGCCACCTCGTCACCGCCGGCGGCCGGGTGCTGGCCGTCCGCGCGGTCGGCTACGACGTGGAGGACGCGCGCACACGGGCCTACGCCGCCGCGGACCTGATCACCTTCGACGGCCTGCAGCGCCGCTCCGACATCGCCGCCGAGCCGCTCGGTGTGGTCGAGGGAGCAGCGTCCCGCGGTTGAGGTGCCGCGTCGGCGCCGGTCGCCGGGGATGGGAGGATGGGTGCCCGTGAGCGTCCCCAACGTCCTGGCCACCCGCTACGCCGGAGCCGACCTCGCCGAGATCTGGTCGCCCGAGCACAAGATCGTCCTCGAGCGACAGCTCTGGATCGCCGTGCTCAAGGCGCAGCGCGACCTCGGGATCGACGTCCCGGACGGCGTCGTCGAGGCCTACGAGGCGGTCGTCGACCGGGTCGACCTCGCCTCGATCGCCGCCCGCGAGCGGGTCACCCGCCACGACGTGAAGGCGCGCATCGAGGAGTTCTCGGCCCTGGCCGGGCACGAGCACATCCACAAGGGGATGACCTCGCGCGACCTGACCGAGAACGTCGAGCAGCTGCAGGTGCGCCGCTCGCTCGAGCTGGTGCGCGACCGCGCCGTCGCTGCGCTCGTACGCCTCGGGCGACTCGCCGCCGAGCACGAGGCCACCGTGATGGCCGGCCGCTCGCACAACGTCGCCGCGCAGGCGACGACCCTCGGCAAGCGCTTCGCGACCGTCGCCGACGAGATGCTGATCGGCGTGCAGCGCATCGAGGAGCTGCTCGCGCGCTACCCGTTGCGCGGCATCAAGGGTCCGATGGGCACCGCCCAGGACATGCTCGACCTGCTCGACGGCGACGAGTCGAGGCTCGAGCAGCTCGAGCAGCGCGTCGCCCACCACCTCGGGTTCGAGGACGTGCTGACCAGCGTCGGCCAGGTCTACCCGCGCTCGCTCGACTTCGACGTCGTCGCCGCCCTCGTCCAGCTGGTCAGCGGCCCGTCCAACCTCGCCACGACCGTGCGGCTGATGGCCGGCCACGAGCTGGTCACCGAGGGCTTCAAGGAGGGCCAGGTCGGCTCGTCGGCGATGCCGCACAAGATGAACACCCGCTCCTGCGAGCGGGTCAACGGCCTCGCGGTGATCCTGCGCGGCCACCTGTCGATGGTCAGCGAGCTCGCCGGCGACCAGTGGAACGAGGGCGACGTCTCCTGCTCGGTCGTGCGCCGAGTGGCCCTGCCCGACGCGTTCTTCGCCACCGACGGCCTGTTCCAGACCTTCCTCACCGTGCTCGACGAGTTCGGTGCCTTCCCCGCCGTCATCCAGCGCGAGCTCGACCGCTACCTCCCGTTCCTCACCACCACCAAGGTGCTGATGACCGCGGTCCGCAACGGCGTCGGCCGCGAGACCGCGCACGAGGCGATCAAGGAGGCCGCCGTCGGCACCGCGCTCGCGATGCGCGCCGGCCAGGCCGACAACGACGTCTTCGCCAAGCTCGCCGCCGACTCCCGCCTGGGGCTCACCCGCGAGCAGATCGACGCGCTGGTCGCCGACCCGATCGAGTTCACCGGCGCCGCGGTCGCCCAGACCCGCGCGGTCGTCGCCCGCGTCGAGGCGCTGGCCGCCCGCTTCCCCGACGCGGCGGCGTACGTCCCGGGCGCGATCCTCTGACCGTCGGGTCCTGCACGACGGGCGTCAACGGCGTGCGTCGAGCGGACACTGGTGCGCTCGAGCACACCCTGTGACACCGGTCGGTCAGGCTCTCGCTGAACTTGTCAGCCCGTGCACGGCCTGACAAGTTCAGCGATCCCCGGCTGACCGGGGATCGCTGAAAAGGCCCTCAGTCGCCCAGCCGCCAGGACCGCACCGCGGCGGCGAGGGCGACCGACAGCACCACGAGGGCGGCGAGCAGCGCCGTGCGGGCGGCCACCGGGGCGGAGGTGACGGCGGCGGTGGCCTGGTAGACGGTCATCAGCAGCGCCGCGCCGAGCGCCGATCCGATCCGCTGCCCGGTCTGGAGCGCGCCGCCCGCCGCGCCGCCCATCTCCGGCGGCACCTCGGCGAGGCTGAGCGTGAAGTTCGGCGAGATCACCCCGCCGCCGCCGATGCCGGCGAGCAGCATCGCAGGCGCGAGCGTCCACCACAGGGTGTCGGTCGGCGACGTCACCAGCCACGCGGCGAGCGCCGTGCCGGTCATCATCACCCCGAGCGCGACCAGGGTGACGCGTCGGCCGAGCCGGCCGACCAGGCGACCGGCGAGCGGGGAGGTCGCCGCCGACCCGACCGCGAAGGGCGTCATGAGCAGGGCCGCGTGCAGCGGCGAGAAGCCCTCGCCCTCCTGCAGGTGCACCGACAGCACCAGGAAGATCCCCGTGAAACCGGTGAAGTAGAGCGTGCCGACGAGGAGGCCGTTGGCGTAGCCGGGCAGGCCGCGCAGCAGCGAGACGTCGAGCAGCGGGGGTCGGTCGAGGCGTACGGTCCGGCGCTCCCACCGCACGAACGCCCACGCCAGCGGCGGGAAGGCGAGCAGCAGCACCAGCGGCAGACCGGCTCCGCCCTCGAGGCTGACCAGGGGGTAGAGCACCGCCAGCACCGCGACACCGAGCAGCACCGCGCCGACGACGTCGATGCGCTGGTCGTCGGTCGACGACGCGGCGTCGTTGTCCGGCACCATCCGCCGGATCAGCACCAGCGCCACCAGCCCGATCGGCACGTTGACGAGGAACAGCGAGCGCCAGCCGTTCTCGTCGCCGAGCAGGCCGATGAGCGCGCCGCCGATGATGGGCCCCGTCCCGGACGCGACCGCGACCGTGAAGCCGAAGAGGCCGAAGGCGCGGCCGCGCTCCTCGCCGCGGAACAGCTGCTGGATCAGCCCGGAGTTCTGGGGCGTGAGCAGGCCGGCGCTGGCGCCTTGGGCGAGCCGGGCCAGCACGATCGCGGCGGCGTTGGGCGCCAGCCCGACGGCCGCGCTCGACAGCACGAAGCCGACCAGGCCGATCGTCATCATCCGGCGCCGGCCGTGCGCGTCGCCGAGCCGACCACCGGCGACGAGCGTCATGCCGAAAGCGAGGGCGTACCCGGACACCACCCACTGCACGGTCGCGGCCGAGGTGTCGAGCCCGGCGCGGATCGAGGGGACGGCGACGTTGACGATCGTGACGTCGAGCAGCGACATGAAGCCGACCACGAGCGACACCGCGAGGACGCGCCAGCGGCGCGGGTCGGGCTCGTACGCGTCGTGGGGCTCGGCGCGCTCGGCCGTCCGCTCGTCCTGGGTCACCGCTCCAGCGTGGCACCGCGCCGGTCGTCCCCGAACACCCTTCGGGTGGGGGTCCCGGTGCATGATCGGAGGCATGAAGTCGGTGCAGGCGCGGGTCACGGGTCGGGTCCAGGGCGTCGCGTTCCGCTGGCACACCGAGGAGCAGGCACGCCGGCTCGGGGTCACCGGCTGGGTCCGCAACGAGGTCGACGGGTCGGTCCTGCTGCACGCCGAGGGCGAGGACGCCGCCGTCGACGCGCTCGTCGACTGGTGCCGCACCGGGCCGCCGTCGGCGCGCGTGGAGCACGTCGCGGTGCGCGACGACGCACCCACCGGCGCGACGTCGTTCGAGACCACCGGCTGACCTCGTCGAGAAATGTCGGCACGGGCTGCAACGATCGCGGTGCTGCCGGACAGGGGTGAGGCATGGACATCTCGGGGGACGAGCGCGACCGGCGCTTCCGCGCGCTCTACGCCGCGCACTTCGACGGCGTGCTGGGCTACGCCCTGCGCCGCTGCCAGCGCGCGGAGGACGCGGCCGACGTCACGGCCGAGACCTTCCTGGTCGCCTGGCGACGGCTGGCGCACGTCCCCGTCGGGGACGGCGAGCGCCCCTGGCTCTACGCCGTCGCCCGCCGTCAGCTCGCCAACCACCGCCGCGGCGACCTGCGCCGCCGCCGGCTCGGCGAGCGCCTGCGCCACGACCTCAGCCTCGTCGTGCCGGACTTCAGCGACCGGGTCGTGCAGGACGCGGTCGTGGACGCGGCGATGTCGCGGCTGAGCGCGCGCGACGAGGAGGTCCTCCAGCTGCACCTCTGGGAGGGGCTGGAGTCGCGTGAGATCGCCGAGGTCCTCGGGCTCCCGGTGAGCATCGTGCGCCCGCGGCTGTCCCGGGCGCGGGCCCGGCTGCGTGACCTGCTCGGCAACGATCCGCCCGCTGCCGGACACATCCAGGGCAAGCAACCGATCCCGAGCCGAGAGGAGGAGCGATGACTCCGCGACTGACCGACGACGAGGTCTCAAGGCTGCCGCTCGCCACGGCGAGGGCCGAGCTCCTGGAGGAGATCATGTCCACGTCGCTCGACGAGCGCACCACCCCGTCCACCGACGACGCCCCGCCGCGCCACCTGCGCCGGTGGGTGGGGACCGCCGCCGCAGCAGCCGCGGCCGCGGCCCTGGTCGCCGTTCCCAGCTGGCTGCTCTCGCGCGACGAGCCGACGTCGGTCTACGCCGCCCCGCGGGCGCTCGAGCGGGTCGTGCTCGACGCCCCGGGATGGACGATCACCGACACCTCCGAGCCGGGCGGGCCCGAGAGCGAGGTCGAGTGGTCCGACGGCTCGGCCACGCTGACCGTCCACCTCCGCGCCGCCGACACCCGTGCCGACTACGTGCGCGACCGCGAGCACATCGACCACCCGCAGGTCGACGAGGGCACCCCGACCGAGCTGCTCGGCGCGCCGGCCCGCTGGTGGGCGTACTCCGCCAGCGACCGCACGGCGATCGGTGCCGTCGCCGGCGACGTGTTCCCCGAGGTGCGTGGGGAGGGCATGGGTCGCGCGGCCTACCTCGACCTGCTGACCCGCCTGGACTGGTCCGACGAGGAGACCTTCGAGGCGGCGCTGCCCGAGGAGTTCGTCACGAGCGGAGAGGCCGACGCGGCGATCGTCGACATGCTGCGCGGGGTCCCCCTCGCACCGGGGGCCGCCGTACCGTCCTCGGACGAGAACGACCCCTACCAGGTGGGCGCGGACGTCGCCGCCCAGGTCGCCTGCCCGTGGATCGAACAGTTCGACCGGGCCAGGAAGGCCGGGGACGACGAGGCCGCTGCCCGCGCCCAGGAGGCGCTCGCGGACAGCCACGACTGGGCCTTCCTCCACGTCATGGACGCCGAGGGCGACTACCCCGAGGTGCTGTGGGAGATCGCCGACGAGGTCGTCGCCGGTCGCGTGCCGGCGGAGTACGGCCAGGGGCTGGGCTGCGAGTGAGGTCGAGCGCCGAGGTCCCGGACCACGCCCGACGTGGCCGGGATCTCGTCGCCGCCGGCTTCACCCCGCACGCCCGAGAGCCCGACACTGAGGGTCATGAGCGCCCCCGTCACCGTCTCCGTCACGCGCCACGTCGACCCCTCGCACACCACGCAGATGCTGGCGTGGATGCAGGCCGGCACGTCGATGGCCGAGAAGTTCGACGGGTTCCTCGGCTCGGGGTGGGTCCGCCCGAGCGCGGACTCCGAGGAGTGGCACATGCTCTACCGCTTCTCGGACGCCTCGTCGCTCACCGCCTGGGAGGCCTCGCCGCAGCGGGCGTGGTGGCTCGAGGCCGCCCAGGGCAGCGTGGAGGAGAAGCGGCGTGAGCGGCGTACGGGCATCGAGGGCTGGTTCGACGAGCCCGCCTCGGTCGAGTCGCTGAGCGCCGCCCCGCCCGCGCCGCCGCGCTGGAAGCAGATGGTCACCATCTTCATGGTCTTCCTGCCGCTCAGCCTGCTGGCCAACGTCGTCGCCTCCCGCACCATCTCCGACTGGGCCCTGGTGCCGCGGGTCGTGCTGGTGACGAGCGTGATGACGCCGCTGATGACCTACGTCTTCCTGCCCTGGATCACCCGGCGGATGAGCTGGTGGCTGCACCGCTGAGCGGTGTCGCCACGCCTGGTCGCTAGCGCTGCCGGCCCTTGCGGGCCAGCCGACGCCGGTCGCGCTCCTCGCGCTGCCGGGCCTCCCATCGCTCCGGCCGGGCTGTGCGCTCCACCCACTCCCACGCCTTGAGCAGCGCGAAGATCCACGGGAGCAGGAACAGGGCGGTGAAGCCCAGCGTGCGCAGCCAGGAGAACTCCTCGCTGATCGTCCAGTCGTCCGGTGCGGTCTCGAACACGTGGATCGTGTCGCCCTCGTCGGGGTGCCAGAACCATCGCCCCTCGGCGGCGGCCGCGTGCTCGGTGCCGTCCTCGAGCCGGAAGCTGATGCTGCGGGAGCGTCTGCGGTCGTTCGTGCTGATCCTCGACGACGTGCCGCCGACCTCGGTGACGGTCGCCGGCTGGTCGTCAGCACCGACGTGACGCACGACGTCGCGCACCGTGAACCCGAGCAGCACCCCTGACCCGACCAGGACGGCGATCGAGCACACCCAGATGACGAGCGAGTCCGAGCGGCGCCTCGGGCTCATCGACCGTCGGTGTCGCGCAGCCGCTCGAGCTCGGCGTTGCGCAGGTCGAGCTCGCGCTGCTGCTCGGCCATCTCGGGGTCACGGGCCATCGCCTCGCCGAGCTGGTCGAGGTTGGCCTCGATCATCTGGCGCACCCGGATGCTGCTCGGGTGGTCGTCGGACCCGTTGCGCACGGCGTCCCACGTGGTCTCGCCGCGGTCGACGCGCTGCTGGACGCGCTGCACGTCGGGGCCGTTGTCGCCGCGGCGGTTGGCCTCCTCGCGCTCGCTGCGTCGGCCGGCGTGGTCGGCCTTGAACTTCTCGTGGCTGCGCTTGATCGACGCCGTGAGCGCCCGGATGTCGGCGACGGCGGCGTTCTTCGCCTCGTTGGAGCGGCGTACGGCGGCGCGCAGCTGCGGGTCGTTGCGGTCCATGGTGATCCCCACTCTAGGAGCCGGGCTAGAAGCCGGCGGTGGCAGTGTCGTCGACGTTCGTCGAGTTGCCGGCGTCGCCGCCGATCTCGATCGCGTTGAGCACCAGGTTGGCGGTGTCGAAGAGCGCGTTGAGGTACTTCATCGCCGTGATCGCGACCTTCGCGAAGCGCAGCAGGTTCTCGATCGCGTCCTTGCCCTGGCTGATCAGCTGGATGACCCGGCGGACCTTGCCCGGGGCCGAGACGCCGGCCTTGACCCAGCCGGCGAACGGCACGGCGGCGTCGGCGAGGATCTCCTGGATGCAGGAGTCGATGAACTCCAGCGCCGCGCACACGCACTCCGCGGTCGCCTGGGCGACCTCGAGCATGTTGCCGAGCTGCTCGGAGATGAGCTCGGCCGCGTCCTCCTGGCCCTGGTGGGCCTCGGCGATGCGCTCGAGGATCGAGTCGATGGCGTCGGCGGACTGTCCATCGAGCAGGGGCCCGAGCTGGGAGCGCAGCGAGGCGTAGTTGTCACCGACCGCGCCACTGGCGCTGGCGACCTGGAGCCAGCCCTTCTGCATCGACGAGATCGCGTTGAAGTCGCCGGCGATCGGCTCGAGGAGCTCGGCGAGCAGGTCGCGGTGGGCGAACTTCTTCACCGCCCACAAGATGGCGCCGATGATCAGGCCGCAGTCGTCGCGGAGGCTGTCGATGTAGTCGCCCATGCCCCCGTCGGGACGGCCGCCGCTGACGGCCTGGCTGGCGTCGTAGCGCTCGGTGACGGTCATCGCGCACCCCAGTCCTGGAGGTCCTTGTCCTCGTCGCGGTCGCGGAAGTCGTCGAGGTCCTCGGCCTGCTCGTGGTTCTCCGCGATGTTGTCGAGGTGGTCGCCGAGGTCGGTGATGTTGTCGTTCAGGTCGTTGCCCTCGTTCCACAGGTCGTTGGCGTGGGCGCCGGTGCGCCCGCCGAGGTCACGCCCGTCGTTGAACTCGCGGTGGTCGCGGTTGGTGTCGCGACGCTCCTCCTTGCCCGCGTCGCGGGCCTCGGCCCGGCTCGCGCCGTCGGCCTTCGCCTCGTCGCGCGCCCGCTCTCCCGCGGCGCGCGCGTCGTCGCGCTGCCGGTCGCGAGCGTTCTCGTCGACCCGGCGCTCGTCGCCGTCCTTGTCGGTCCGGCGGTCCCACCAGTCGGCGTAGCGGTCCTTGTGGCTCTTGGCCCAGTCGGGCTGGTCGGTGTCGCGCTGGGTGTCGCGCAGCGCCTGGTCGCGTGCGGCGTCGCCGTAGTCGCCCCAGCCGAGGCCGTCCGGGTCCTCGTCGTCCTTGCCGGGTGTCACCGGGGGCGGCGTCCCGCCGTGGTGGTAGTCGTCGCCGCCGGTGGGGAGCTGGTAGGGCGCGATCGCCGCGAGGTCGCCGAGGGCGTCGCGCATCCGCTTGTAGGACGCGAGGTCGGCCTCGACGAAGTCGTCGCGCGTCGCCCGGAGCTCGGCGCGCATCTTGTCGCCGATCTGCACCGAGTTCTGCAGGCCGGTCAGCGCGGCGTTGACGCCCGAGTTGTAGGACCCCTCGAAGAGGTTGAGGACGCCGCGGAACGCCGACGGTCGGTCGCAGACGTCGCTGACGTAGGACTTGATGTCGGCGACGTGGTCGGCCTGGCCGCCGCAGAGCGCGGCGGCGCTGCCGAGCGTCGGGAACGAGATGCGCAACACGGTGCTGGGACCCCCTGGAGAAGTGACGGTGCGGATCTACCCCGGACGGCGTTCCCGAAACCAGTCGACGCCCCGAGGATAGGTCGCGTGGGGCAGCTCGCGTGCGGTGTTGCTTGGATGGGCGCGTGGATCCCGCTGCCGAGACCTTCCGGACCGTCTTCGACGCCGAGTTCGACCGCTGCGTGACCGAGGCCCTCGCGGCGGCGGAGTGGCAGGACGAGGCGCTCGACGCGGTCGCGGTCGCGATGGTCGAGGTCGCCGGCGCCCTCGCGGCGGGCGAGCCGTCGCCCTGGGACGCCATCGTGCAGCGCTCGCGCGAGCTGGCCGCGGTCCGCCGGGGGACGCGGCCGGGGTCGCGCTTCCTCGACGAGCACCTGACGGCCGCGCAGGACGCCGTACGCCGCCCGCTGGGGCTGCTCGCCGACTCGGTCGAGGACCTCGACCTCGACCCCGGCGACACCTTCGCGACCCCGGACCTCGCGCGGCCGCTGCGCGACGACCTGCGCGACGCGATCGCCGCCCTCGCGGGCCCGGACGGTGAGCGGCGGCGCTGGTGGTCCCCGCGCCGCTAGGCTCGCCGCGTGGCCG
Source organism: Nocardioides palaemonis (assembly GCF_018275325.1). Taxonomy (NCBI): domain Bacteria; kingdom Bacillati; phylum Actinomycetota; class Actinomycetes; order Propionibacteriales; family Nocardioidaceae; genus Nocardioides; species Nocardioides palaemonis. Next base: position 218,839 of record NZ_JAGVQR010000001.1, read on the forward strand.
ACCTCAACATCCCCACCGCGCCCCTGATCGAGGGCACCACCCACGTGCACTCCGGGAAGGTCCGCGACCTCTACCGCATCGACACCGGTGAGCACGAGGGCCGGCTGCTGATGGTCGCCAGCGACCGGATCTCGGCCTACGACTTCGTCCTCGACTCCACCATCCCGGACAAGGGCGAGATCCTCACCCGGATGTCGCTGTGGTGGTTCGACCAGCTCGCCGACCTCGTCGGCAACCACGTGGTGTCGACCGACGTCCCCGCGGCCGTCGCCGGGCGGGCGGTCGTGTGCGAGCGGCTCGACATGTTCCCCGTCGAGTGCGTCGCCCGCGGCTACCTCACCGGGTCGGGCCTGCTCGACTACCACCGCACCAACGAGGTCTGCGGCATCCCGCTCCCGGCCGGCCTGCAGGACGGCAGCCGCCTCCCGGAGCCGATCTTCACGCCCGCCACGAAGGCCGATCTCGGCGACCACGACGAGAACGTCGACTACGAGGCGGTCGTCGAGGCCGTGGGCGACGACGCCGCGGCCGAGCTGCGGATGCTGACCATGGAGGTCTACGGCAAGGCCCACGACCTCGCCCGCGACCGCGGGATCATCCTGGCCGACACCAAGCTGGAGTTCGGCAGGCGTTCCGACGGCACCACGATCCTCGCCGACGAGGTGCTCACGCCCGACTCGAGCCGGTTCTGGCCGGCCGCCGACTGGCAGCCCGGGCGCGCCCAGGAGTCGTACGACAAGCAGATCGTGCGCAACTGGCTCACGTCCGCGGAGTCCGGCTGGGACCGCACGTCGGGGGAGGCTCCGCCGCCGCTGCCCGACGAGGTCGTGGAGCGCACCCGTCGCCGCTACGTCGAGGCCTTTGAGCTGCTCACCGGGGAGCGGTTATGACCACCCGGCGGTTCTCGGCGGCGGTCGAGCTGGACTGCACGCCCGAGGAGGCCTTCACCTACCTCGTCGACCCGCGCAACCGGCCGAGGTGGCAGTCCAGCCTGCTGTCGGTCGACGTCCCGGCCGACGAGGAGCCGCACCTCGGGCAGGCGTGGAGCGAGCTGACCGCGGTCGGGGTGCGCCCCCACCTCGTGGTCACCGACTTCGTGCCGTTCCGGTCCTGGGCCGAGAGCGGCACCTGGCGCGGCGTGCGCGCCGACCTGCGGCTGCGCTTCACCGCCCGCGGCGCCGGCTGCCGGGTGCAGGCCGAGGGGGAGGTCAGCGGGTCGGGCCTGTACGCCGCCGCCGCGCTGAGCTCCGGCCTGCTCGCCGGACGGGCGATCGGCGCCGACCTCCGCAAGGCCGGCCGCCTGATCGCCGACCGGCGCGACGGGTGACGTGGCTCACGACCGCTGAGTAGGTTGTTCGCATGCCGAACCTCTCCTCGCTCCTCGAAGGCACCGCCCAGGCCCACCCGGACCGCACCGCCGTCGTGCTCGGCGACACCCGGCTGACCTACGCGCAGGTCGACGCCGCCGCCAACCAGGTCGCCAACCTGCTGGTCTCGCGCGGCATCGAGCCGGGCGACAAGGTCGCGCTGAGCTGCCCGAACCTGCCGTACTTCCCGATCGTCTACTACGGGATCCTCAAGGCCGGCGCGACGGTCGTCCCGCTCAACGTGCTGCTCAAGGGCCGCGAGGTGGCCTACCACCTCGACGACTCGGACGCGAAGGCGTACTTCTGCTTCCAGGGCACGCCCGACCTCCCGATCGGCACCGAGGGCCACGCCGGCTTCGAGCAGACCGAGGGCTGCGAGCACTTCGTCCTGATCACCGCCGACCCGGCCGCGGAGTCGCCGATCGAGGGCGCGCAGACCCTCGGCCAGGCGCTCAAGGGCCAGTCGCCGGTGTTCGAGACCCGCGAGGTCGGGGCCGACGACACCGCGGTGATCCTCTACACCTCCGGCACCACCGGGCAGCCCAAGGGCGCCGAGCTGATGCACCGCAACATGATCTCCAACGCGCTGTCCAGCGACGCCCTCTTCGGCGCCAACGCCGACACGCCGGACACCCTGCTGTGCGTGCTGCCGCTGTTCCACTCCTTCGGCCAGACCGTGATCATGAACGCCGGCTTCGCCTTCGGCGGCACCGTCGTGCTGCTGCCGCGCTTCGAGGCAGGACCGGCGCTCGCGCTGATGGACAAGGAGGACGTGACGTTCTTCGCCGGCGTCCCGACGATGTACTGGGGCCTGCTCGGCGCGCTCGACGACTCCGGCGTCGACGTGAAGAAGCTCGCCTCCACGATGCGCGTCGCCGTCGCGGGCGGCTCGGCGCTGCCGGTCGAGGTGCACAAGGAGTTCGAGCGCCGCTTCGGCGTGACCATCCTCGAGGGCTACGGCCTGTCGGAGACGTCGCCGGTGGCGAGCTTCTCGGTCTGGGGCGAGCCGGTGCGGGTCGGGTCGATCGGCAAGCCGATCCCGGGCGTGGAGATGAAGCTGATCAACCCGGAGCCGGGCGTGCGCGAGGACGTCGACGAGGCCGAGGACGCGGTCGGCGAGATCGCGATCAAGGGCCCCAACATCATGAAGGGCTACTACGGCCGCCCCGACGCGACGGCCGAGGCGATCGTCGACGGCTGGTTCCGCTCGGGCGACCTCGGTCGCAAGGACGCCGACGGCTGGTACTACATCGTCGACCGGTCGAAGGACATGATCATCCGCGGCGGCTACAACGTGTACCCGCGCGAGGTCGAGGAGGTGCTCCTCACGCACCCGGACGTCTCGCTGGCGGCCGTGATCGGCGTACCCCACGACAGCCACGGCGAGGAGGTCAAGGCCGTCGTGATCCGCAAGGACGGCGCGACCGTGACCGAGGACGAGCTGGTGGCCTGGGGCAAGGAACAGATGGCAAGCTACAAGTACCCGCGCATCGTGCAGTTCGTCGACGCGCTCCCGATGACCGCGACCGGCAAGATCCTCAAGCGCGAGCTGAGCTGATGCGCGCGCTGCTGATCGCGCTCGGCGTGCTGATGGTCCTCGCCGGCGCGGTGTGGACCGGCCAGGGCCTCGGCTACATCGGCGGCAGCGCGATGACCGACCAGAAGATCTGGGCGATCATCGGCCCGATCCTCGCGGGCCTCGGCGTCGCGCTGGTGTTCACCGCCGTGCGCCGGCGGGAGTAGCCGCCGGCTGATCCCACGTGGGGAACGAGGTGCAGCCGGTTCGGGACGATTCGCCTGCACCTCGTTCCCCAGCGGTCCTCCACAGGTCGACGACGGCGTGCGTACGTCGCCGCGTCCGCGGGCAGACGGGAGGTCGTGCCCGACTTCCACCCCCGCTGCCCACCTCCCGTGGGTCTGGTCCGTCCCGTCGCCGTCGACCCCGAGGGCGTGACCGGTCCGACGCGGGGGAGCGCTGGCGGGCGCCGATGGCGCACGTCGAGCCATGGTCTCTTCGTCCCGAACGACGTGGCGCTCACCGTCGAGCAGCGGATCCTCGAGGTCGCGGTGCGGCTCCCGCCCGGAGGGCTCGTGACCGGCTGGGCGGCGCTGCGCCTCGCAGGCGCGGCGTACTTCGACGGCCTCGAGCGGGACGGTCGCACGCCGCTGCCCGTGCCGGTGCTGTTGCCGCACGGGTCGCGCATCCGCAGCCCCGGCGTGCTCGTCGAGCGGAGCCGGGCGACGCTGCCGGATCCCGTCGAGCGGCACGGCATCGCCTGCGTAGGCGGAGAGGTCGCCCTGCTGCACGAGCTGCGCCGGGCGGTGACCGAGCGGGCAGCGGGTGTAGCCGTCGACATGGCCCTGGCGGCGGGTGTCGTGGACCTCGCCGCGCTGAGGGACGAGGCCGCACGAGGTCGCCGGTCAGCGCACACGACGTATGCGCTGGCGCGTGCGTGCGGGGAGTGCCGGTCGCCGCGGGAGTCCGAGATGCTCCAGGTGTGGGAGGGCACCCTCGGCCTCCCCCGGCCGCTGATGAACCGCCAGGTGCTGGATCGCTCGGGTCGGGTCGTGGCCGTGGTCGACCTCCTCGACCCGGGCTCGGGGACCTACGGTGAGTACAACGGCGCGGCGCACCGCGGTCGTGAGCGCCAGCGCCGCGACGAGGCGCGCGCCCACGCGCTGCGGCGCCTGCGACTGGAGGGCTTCGTGCTGGTCGCGGGGGACTCCGAGCGGGTCTGGCGCGAGCGCATGGAGGCGGCGCGTGGTCGCGCGCTGTGGCTGCCTCCGGACCAGCGGGAGTGGGCGGTCGGTGACTTCGTACCGGCACCGCCCCTGCCGGATGCCGACGAGCTCGCGCGGGACGCGATCATGCTCGAGCACCATCGCTCGCTGGAGTGAGGTGGGGAACGAGGTGCAGCCGGTTCCGGCCGATTCGCCTGCACCTCGTTCCCCAGCGGTCGCTCGGCCGGGGACGGCCCGCCGGCGCGAGCCCGGGGCGTACGGTCCGGGAGCGGCTCACTAGACTCGGGGGCGCCCCGTCATCGTCCTGCACCAGGAGCCTTCCGTGGCCAGAGTCGTCGTCGACGTCATGCCCAAGCCCGAGATCCTCGACCCCCAGGGCAAGGCGGTGCTCGGTGCGCTGCCCCGCCTCGGCTTCTCCGGCGTCGCCGACGTCCGGCAGGGCAAGCGGTTCGAGCTCGAGATCGACGGCGAGATCACCGACGAGGTGCTCGCCGAGATCGACAAGATGGCCGAGAGCCTGCTGTCGAACCCGGTGATCGAGAACTACGAGGTCCACGTCGAGGACCGCTCCGTGGCCGAGATCGCCGCCGAGGCCGGTCGCTGATGCGCGTCGGCGTCGTCACCTTCCCGGGCTCGCTCGACGACGGCGACGCCCGTCGCGCCGTCACCATCGGCGGCAACGAGGCCGTCGCGCTGTGGCACGGCGACGACGACCTCAAGGGCGTCGACGCGGTCGTGCTGCCGGGCGGCTTCTCCTACGGCGACTACCTCCGCTGCGGCGCGATCTCGCGCTTCGCGCCGGTCATGACGTCCGTGGTCGAGGCGGCCGGCAAGGGGATGCCCGTCCTCGGCATCTGCAACGGCTTCCAGATCCTCTGCGAGTCCCACCTGCTGCCCGGCGCGCTGATCCGCAACGACCACCGCAAGTTCGTCTGCCGCGACCAGCGCCTGCGCATCGAGCGCGTCGACACCCCCTGGACCTCGGCCTACGCCGCCGGAGCGGAGGTCACCATCGTGCTCAAGAACGGCGAGGGCGGCTTCGTCGCCGACGAGGCGACGCTCGACCGGCTCGAGGGGGAGGGGCGCGTGGTCGCGCGCTACCTCGACGACAACCCCAACGGCTCGCTGCGCGACATCGCCGGGGTCTCCAACGAGCGCGGCAACGTCGTCGGCCTGATGCCCCACCCCGAGCACGCCGTCGAGGACCTCACCGGTCCCGGCACCGACGGCCTCGGCTTCTTCACCTCGCTCGCCTCGCAGGTCTTCGCATGAGCCCCACCCGCCTCTACCGGCTCGTCGCCCGCGCCGAGGCCGTCACCTGGGCGCTGCTGCTGACCGGGATGTTCCTCAAGTACGTCACCGAGACCACCGAGCTCGGCGTGCAGGTCTTCGGGATGGTCCACGGCGTCGTGTTCATCGCCTACTGCCTCACCACCGTCCTGCTGTGGGTCGACCAGTCGTGGTCGACCGGCCGGCTGGTCGCGGGTCTCGCGGCGGCCGTCCCGCCGTTCGCGACGATCCCCTTCGAGCGCAGCGCCGAGCGCGCGGGCCTGCTCGGTGACACCTGGCGGCTGCGCACCCAGGCGCCGCACGGCCCGGTCGAGCGGCTGGCGGCCTGGCTGGTCCGCCGTCCCGCCCAGGGTGCGCTGGCCGGCGTCGTCGCCGTCGCCGGGCTGACCGCGGTCGCGCTGGTCCTCGGCCCGCCCGCCTGATGGCTCTTCCCCCGCTCGAGCGGCCATAGATCCGCTCGAGTAGAGGCCTTGACGCTGGACGCACGCCATCGCGTACGTCGAGCGGCCACATGTGCACTCGAGTACAGAGATCGACGCTAGACGCACGTGGTGGACGCTTGTCGACCGTCGTGGTCGCTGGACGCACGCCATGGCGTGCGTCGAGCGGCCGTAAGTCCGCTCGAGTCAAGCGACGGTCAGAGCCCCCGCTGGAGCTTGTTCCAGGTCTGCGGGGTGGCGACTCCGGAGACGGTGATCCGCAGCCGCTTCTGGTACGCACGCAGCGCGGCCTCGGTCTTGGCGTCGAAGACCCCGGTGGCCCGGAAGCGACCGGCGCCGGCGGCGTTGAGGGCGCGCTGGAGGCGGTGGACCGACTCGTCGCTCGAGCCGCGCTTGACCGTCGTACGCGCGCCGGCCGAGAGCAGCGCGACCCAGTGCCGCTTCGCGAAGGTGTCGGTGGGCGTGAACTTCCGCGCGGCCTGCCAGGCGCGGGCGGCGGCGATCGTCGCGGCGTCATAGCTGCCGTTGACCGCTCCGGCGTAGGTGCCCTGCTCGATCAGCAGGCACTGCAGCACCTTGACCCGGGCGACCTTCGCGGCGCCCGGCGTGAGGGTCGGGTACTTCCAGAAGCCGAGGCGCGTGCCGGGGCACCGGCCCTCCGGCACCGGCTGCGAGCCCGCGCCGAGGTCGATGAAGTTGCTGTCGATGTTGATGGTGACGCCGCCCCACGTCTCGTTGTGGCCGCCGCGGTACTGCTTCATCCGGCCGCCGGGACGCCAGCCCTCCTCGGGGATGTAGGTCGTCGACGTGTCGGCGTTGCCGTCCCAGCGCGCGATCCAGATCCGGTCCGGCAGGGCGAACTGGCCGGGCCGCTGGGTGCGGGCGTCGTCGAGCATCTTGATGCCCGAGCTGGCGCTGGAGTAGAAGCCGGCGACGTAGCCCTGCTGCTTGATGCGGGTCACCCAGCTCGACACGAACACGAGCGCGGACTCGCGGCAGGCGGTGTTGGTGAGGTCGAAGCCCTCGAGGTCGTACCAGATCGTGGCGCCGGGGCCGATGCCGTACGCGACGGCGTCCGCGGCGTTCTTGTCGGCCTCCGCGACGCCCTGGGCCGCGGCCGTGGAGTAGCCGCCGGCGGCCTTGTTGGAGATCTTGAAGTCGTCCTGGTAGCGCGGGAAGCGCGGCTGGCAGGAGGCCTGCGGGCCGAGCGCGATCGGCAGCAGCCGCCAGCCGCGGGCGACCTGCGTGGCGACCCAGGTGGCGCTGAGGTTCGGCTGGCTGCGGCAGGCGCGGGAGTCGCCGGAGATGTAGATGCCGACCGCGGTGAACGGCGACTTCTTCCACCACGCGTCCATCGCCGACTGGCTCGGCGCGAGGCACTGGTCGAAGCCGTGGCCGGTGAAGTCACCCGGCGTCGCCATCGCGATCTGCTGCTGGCTGGCCAGGCGCGGGGCCGCCGACCGCTCGGCGTGCGCCCCGGTCGGCGCCAGCGCGACGAGCGGTGCGGCGACGGTCAGCGCGAGGGCGGCCAGGAGCGAGCGGGCGGCGCTCGTCGACAGGTGGCGAGGCATGGTGACTCCAGCGAGGCGGGGAAGGTCAGACGGTAGGGCCACCGCGGTGGCGCACGTCAGACAATCACACGAGTCACAGGAGTCACAGAGGTTCGCTTGAACTACAGGCCTGTAGTTCGTGCGGCCGTCACGAGTCGCGGACCGGCACCTCGTCGAGGAGGAAGTTGCCGGCCGCCTCCTCGCGCTCGACGAGCTCCTCGAAGGCCAGGGCGATGTCGTCCTGGTGCTCGTCGACCAGCCGGATGAGGTGACCCTGCAGGAGGGACGCGTTCGGCGACTCGCCCGCGAACACCTGCTCCCAGGTGTCCTCGCCGCCGCGGATCTTCTCCACCAGCGTCTGCATGTCCTCGCCGAGCTCGCCCGACTCCGCCTGGGCCTCGAGGGCCTCGCGCTCCTCGTCGGTGAGCAGCGGTCGTGCGTTCATCTCCTCGACCGTGACGCGGAGGTCGGCGAGCGAGGCGCCGAGCTCCTCGCGCGCGGCCGCGATCTCGGCCAGCAGCTCGGCCTGGCTGCGCGCCTCGCCGCTCACGCCGTGGCCGCCACGGGAGCAGCCGGGGCGGCCGGGGCGTGCTGCCCGATCGTGGGCGTCGCGACGGTGCGCGGGTCGCGGGTGGTGCTGCTCGGGGCGCCGGTCGCGGTGGGTGCGGTCGGCGTCGACACCGGCGCCTTGTCACCGTCGAAGAAGTTCTTGACCGTCTCGATGAAGGACTTCACGCGTCGCAGGATGCCGATCAGCTTCATGATCGCCTGGTAGGCCTTCATCACCGCCTGGAACGCCTGCCACACCGCCTGGACCACGCGGGCCCACCCGACGCCGGGGATGCTCATCGTGGCCAGCGCCGACGACACGGTCTGCACCGCCGACTTCACGCACTGGACGACGGCCTGCGCGGTCTGCCACGCGTCGCGGCAGATCTGCACGACGTTCTGGCCCATCTGGACGAGCTGGCCGGCCTGGTTGTCGAGCGAGGCGACCCACGTCCCGATCTGCTTCACCGCGGCGTCGGACGCGCCGCCCTGCCAGGTCTGGGAGATGGTGCGGCTGCCGCTCTCGAGGTTGCTGGCGACGCCGCGCATCGACGTGCCGAGGGCGCCGAACGACGAGCCCTGCGTCGAAGCGCCGACCACGTCGCCACCGATCTTCTCGGCCAGCTCGGCGCGGATGTCGAAGCCGGTGAGCATCCGCACCAGGTCGCACACGGTGTCGTAGGGGAACCCGAAGCTGATCTGCGGGAGGCTGGTCTCGGTGGGAGCGGCCCGCCGGATCGTGGTGTCGGCGACGTCCCAGAACTGCGACGACCCGTCCCGGCCGTCGACGCCCTGCGCCTGGTGACGGCGTACGACCCCGTCCTCGGTGAGGGTGAAGTCGCGCGCCGTCGCCCGCAGCGCCTCGGCGTGGTCGCGCATGCCGGTGCCGTTGTCGTCGAGCGACTGGTGGATCGAGGGGAGCAGCGCGTGGTAGGCGCCCATCATCGTCTCGAGGATCGGCCCGAAGTCGGTCTGGACGAGGCTGTGTCCCCCGTTGCGGGCGATGCCGGTGAGGTCGTCGCTGGCGCGCTGGACCTGGGCGGACCAGGCGTCGAGCTCCGAGAGGTCGACGGTCATCACGGCGTTCATCGCGGCTCCTGGGGGAGGGAGTGGGCACGGGGTGTGCCGGGTCACGTTCCCCGTTCGACGCCGGGTCAAACCGGGCCCGGACGGATCCGTGTCGTCCACAGCGCGGACGGCGCGGGTTTGGGCTCGCGACGCGCGGGTATCCCGCAAGGGTGAGCGGACGTGGCACGCACTCCCGGATGCAGGTCGAGCCCCACCGGCTGGTGGAGCTCGCCGCGTCGTCGGAGACCCTCCTCGCCGACATGCTCGACGACTGGGAGGTGGCGCTGGTCGACATCGATGGCGCCTGCTCCGACCTGGGCGACGCCGCCGGCACGGCGGGCTTCGCGTCGGCCTACGGCGATGCGGTCGCCGAGGCCGGCGGGGTCGTCTCCTCGATCACGCAGAGCCTGCGCCTCGGCGTCGAGGGGCTGGTGGCGGCGGCCACCGACGCCGTGAAGGCCGACGAGACCGTGGCGACCGAGCTGGGCCGCGCCACCCAGCAGGTCGACGGCTTCGCCGGGCAGCACGGCCGCGGACGCGGGGGGCGCTGACGTGCCGGCGAACCCGTGGGAGCTGCGCGCCGACACGCGCCCGCTCGAGCTGGCCGCGCAGCGCTGGACCGAGCTCGCCGACCTGATGGCGCACCGTGCCCAGGACCTCGTCGTGAGCGCCGCTCGCGCGACCGACGGCTGGGACGCCGTCGCGGCGGAGAGCTACGACCTGCACCGCCGCGAGGTGCTGATGAACCTCGATCGGTTCACCACCCTCGCCCAGCAGGTCGCCGGGTCGCTGCGAGCGGTCGTCGAGATCATGACGGCCGGGCAGGAGGAGCTCGACCAGGCGTGGACGAGCGTCGCGCTCGTGCCCCACGAGGTGGTGGGCGAGTCCCGCTACCTGGTGTTCCGTCCCGACCGGGACGAGGACCGCTCCCTGGTGACGCGCGCCCAGGCCGGCGCCGAGGAGATCCGCGGCCGGGTGACGACCGCGCTCGACCAGGAGAGCGAGCGCCTGCGCGTGACCGGCGCCGACCTGGTCCGCGTACGCTCCGAGCTCGCCGACCTGGACCGCGGCGCGTTCCCGACGGCGTCGGGCACCGGCACCGGGTCGTCCGGCATCGAGATGGTCGCCCCCGCCTCCACGTCCGTGCCGGGCAGCGCCCAGGGCGGGTCCGCCGCGGCAGGGCTGGCGCCGATCGGTCCGATCGCCGTCGACATGCCCGACCTGACGGGGATCTCCGGTGCGTCCGGTGCCGGGCTCGGGGCCCTCGGCGCGGCCGCGGCCGGCGGGCTGCTCGGTGCCGCGCGTGGCAAGCGCAGCAGTGCGGCGACCCCTCCGCTCGGCGGGATGGGTGCGGGGGCGATGGGTGCCCGCGCCGGCACGATGTCGCGGGGGATGGCCAGCGGCCGGGCCGGCGCACGCCGGCTGCCCACTCCGCGCCTCGACGGGCCTGACGGCGAGGAGGCCCGCGCCGCGCGCGAGAAGGCGGCCGCCAAGGAGGCCAAGCAGGCTGCGGTAGAGGAGAAGCGTGCCGAGCGGGCCGCTCGCCGGGCGGAGCGTGCCGCCCGCCGCGAGGAGCGCGAGGCCGAGCAGCGCGACGACGGGACCACGGACGAGGCCTTGGACGAGGCCCCGGACGAGGCGGCCGACGACGCGGCCGGCTCCCCGGAGGACGGCCCCGCGGACCGTCCGGCACGGATCACGGTGGTCGAGCACGTGCCCGGGGAGGCCGCCGGGGAGCCGCGCCGGTAGATTGGCGCCGTGCCCGAGACGAGCGCCGCCCCTCAGTCCGCCTCCCTGACGACGTCCGGCGCCACCGGCACCCTCGACACGGTCTCCGCGGCGTCCACCGACGCCGAGCGTGAGCAGCCCTGGGCCGAGCTCGGGCTGAAGGCCGACGAGTACGCCCGGATCCGCGAGATCCTCGGCCGTCGCCCGACCAGCTCGGAGCTGGCGATGTACTCGGTGATGTGGAGCGAGCACTGCTCCTACAAGTCCACCAAGGTGCACCTCAAGCAGTTCGGCGAGATCCCGCAGGAGACGCCGGTGGGCGCGATGCTCGCGGGCATCGGAGAGAACGCCGGCGTCATCGACATCGGCCAGGGCTACGCCGTGACGTTCAAGGTCGAGAGCCACAACCACCCGTCGTTCGTCGAGCCCTACCAGGGTGCGGCCACCGGCGTCGGCGGCATCGTCCGCGACATCCTCGCGATGGGCGCGCGTCCGGTCGCCGTCATGGACCCGCTGCGGTTCGGTCCGCTCGACGCCCCCGACACCGCCCGCGTGCTGCCCGGGATCGTGGCCGGCGTCGGCGGCTACGGCAACTGCCTCGGTCTGCCCAACATCGGCGGCGAGGCGGTCTTCGACGCGACCTACGCCGGCAACCCGCTGGTCAACGCCCTCTGCGTCGGCGTGCTGCGCCACGAGGACCTCCACCTCGCCAAGGCCTCCGGCGTCGGCAACCAGGTGGTCCTCTACGGCGCCCGCACCGGCGGCGACGGCATCGGCGGCGTCTCGGTGCTGGCCTCCGAGACCTTCGACGCCGACGGCCCGGCCAAGCGGCCGAGCGTCCAGGTCGGCGACCCCTTCATGGAGAAGCTGCTCATCGAGTGCACCCTCGAGCTCTTCGCCGCCGGCGTCATCGCCGGCATCCAGGACCTCGGCGGCGCGGGCCTGTCCTGCGCCACCTCCGAGCTCGCGTCGGCCGGCGACGGCGGCATGCACGTCGAGCTCGACCGGGTGCCGCTGCGCGACTCGACGCTCGCTCCCGAGGAGATCCTCATGAGCGAGTCGCAGGAGCGGATGATGGCCGTCGTCGAGCCCGGCGACGTCGAGGCGTTCATGGCGATCTGCGCCAAGTGGGACGTCGAGGCGGTCGTGGTCGGGGAGGTCACCGACACCGGTCGGCTGCACATCGACTGGCACGGCGAGCGCGTCGTCGACGTACCCCCGCGGTCCGTGGCGCACGACGGCCCGACCTACCAGCGGCCGTACGCCCGACCCGACTGGCAGGACGACCTGCAGGCCGACGACGCCTCCCGCCTGGCCCGACCGACGTCGGGCGAGGAGCTGCGCGACACGCTGCTGCGGCTCGTGGCCTCGCCGAACCTCTGCGACAAGTCGTGGATCACCGACCAGTACGACCGCTACGTCCAGGGCAACACCGTGCTCGCGCAGCCGGCCGACTCCGGCATGGTGCGCGTCGACGCGGAGACCGACCTCGGCGTCTCGGTCTCGACCGACTGCAACGGCCGCTTCGCGAAGCTCGACCCCTACACCGGTGCGCAGCTCGCGCTGGCCGAGTCGTTCCGCAACGTCGCCACCGGCGGCGCCCGCCCGCTCGCCGTCTCCGACTGCCTCAACTTCGGCTCGCCGGAGGACCCCGCGGTCATGTGGCAGTTCGCCGAGGCCTGCCGCGGCCTCAAGGACGCCTGCCTCGAGCTCGGCATCCCGGTCACCGGTGGCAACGTCAGCCTCTACAACCAGACCGGTGAGACCGCGATCCTGCCGACTCCTGTCGTCGCGGTGCTCGGCGTCATCGACGACGTCACGCGGCGCACCCCGACCGGGTTCGGCGCGGCCGGCGAGCGGGTCTTCCTGCTCGGCGAGACGCGCGACGAGCTGTCCGGCTCCGAGTGGGCGCACGTCGTGCACGGCCACCTCGGCGGCCTCCCGCCCGTCCTCGACCTCGCCGCCGAGCAGGCGCTCGCGTCGCTGCTCCAGGACGCCGCGCGCGACGGCGTCCTCACCAGCGCCCACGACCTGTCCGAGGGCGGCCTCGCCCAGGCGCTGGCCGAGTCGACCTTCCACCGCGGCATCGGCGCGTCGGTGTCGCTGGCCTCCGTCGCCGGTGGCGACGCGTTCGTGGCGCTCTTCTCCGAGTCTGCCGGTCGCGCGCTCGTGACCGCCACCGACGAGCAGGCCGATGCACTGGTCGCGCTCGCCGAGCGCCACGGCGTACCGCTCACGCCGCTCGGCCGCACGGGAGGCGACACGCTCGCGGTCGAGGGCGCCTTCGAGGTGCCGGTCGCCGAGGCGAAGGCCGCCTGGCGCGCGACGCTGCCGGCAGCCCTGGGCTCCTGAGGCTGAAGTCCCCGGATATCCGGGGACTCTCGTGCTGTGCACCCGAGATCGCGGGTGCACAGCACGAGCTCCGGCCACGAAGTCGGGCAGACTCGCGGCGTGCGTACGACGACCGCCGCCCTCGCCCTCGCGCTGCTGGTGCCCTTCGCCCCTGCGGCGGCGCGCCCCTCCTCCGACCGTCGCGTCGAGCACCTCGCGGTCACCGGGTACGCCCTGCCGAGCACTCCGCCCGAGGTCGTCGGGCGCGACGCGGGGGCGCTCACGACGGTCACCGTCGCCGCGGTCTCGCTCCGTCGCGACGGTGCGTCGCTGACCCGGCCCGACGCCCGGGTCGCGGCTCTCGTCGAGTCGGCGCACGCCGTCGGCCTGCGCGCCGAGCTGCTGGTCGGCAACTACAGCGACCGCCTCGGTGACTTCGACACCGACGCGGCTGCAGCGCTGCTGTCGAGCCAGACGCGCATCGACGCCGTCGCCGACCGGCTCGCCGCGCTCGTCGCCGAGGGCGGCTGGGACGGCGTCAACGTCGACCTCGAGCGCGTGCGGCGCCAGGACTCCCGCGGGCTGGTCGCCTTCGTGACCGCGCTGCGCGAGCGCCTGCCCGCCACGGCCTCCGTGACGATCGACGTCTCGGCGCGGACCAGCCGCGCGGGCTACCTCGCCGGTGGCTACCGGCTGGACGAGCTCGCCGGCGTCGTCGACGCGGTGCAGCTGATGGCGTACGACCAGCACGGCCCCGGGTGGTCGGGGCCGGGTCCGGTCGGCGGCCTGCCGTGGGTCCGGGACGCCGTGGCCGCGGCCCTCGAGGAGGTGCCGGCCGCTCGCCTCGACCTCGGTGTCGCCGGCTACGGCTACCTCTGGCGCGGCGACGGCTCGGGCCGCACCCTCACCGTCCGCGGAGCCCGGCGGCTGGTCGAGCGCGCCGGCGCGACGCCCCGTTGGCGTCGAGGTGCAGGCGAGTGGTCCGCCCGGCTGCCGGGCGAGCGGCGGGTGTGGTGGTCCGACGCCCGTTCCCGCGGCGTACGCGCCGAGCTGGCCTCGGCCCTCGGCCTCCGCGGCCTCGCGATCTGGCGGCTCGGGTCGGCCGGCCCACTGGCCCCACCCGCCTCGAGGATCCCCGGCTGACCGGCTCTCGCTGAACGTGTCAGGCGTTGCACGGGCCGACAAGTTCAGCGATCCCCGGCTGACCGGGGATCGCTGAAGAGGCCCCCGGCGCGCCACCGACCGCAGGAACCGCGGACGGGCTGACGGTGCTCAGGCCCCGACGGTCGCGGGCGCGGTCGGCATCGACGTGGGCCACTCCGACGGCCGCGGCACCGAGCGGATCGAGCGGCTGGACGTCAGCAGGGCGGCGAGGAGCGCGGTGGCGACGACGAGGGAGCTGATCGCCACGGTGCCGCCCTCGTGCTCGAGCAGCCAGCCGCCGAGCAGCGGGGCGAGCGGCATGACCGACATCGCGACGAACTGGCTGGTCGAGCCGACGCGGCCCTGGAGGTGGTCGGGCGTGACCGCCATCCGGTAGGAGCTGATGCCGGCGTTGCCGACCGGGTTGAGCAGCAGCAGGAGGAAGGTGCAGCCGCACGCGACCCACGGGCTGGCGGAGAAGGCGAGCGGCACGAGCGGCACGCAGCAGGCCCAGCCGACGAGCACGGTGAGCCGCCCGGTCGGCAGCCGGTCGATGAGCGTGGGCGCGGCCGCCGCTCCGAGGAGGCCGCCGATGCCGGCGGCGGTCGACACCAGGCCGATCTGTGCCGGGGGCACGTCGGCCTGCACCATCCGGAGCGTGACGACGAAGAAGAGCGCGTTGATGACCAGGTTCGTCATCGAGGCCCACGCCAGGAGGGTCCGGAAGAACGGTCGTGCCCACATGTAGCCGAAGCCCTCGGCCAGCTGGCGGCGCAGCGGTTCGGGCCGGCGGCGGGGGGCGCTGAGATCGGTGCGCACCCGCGAGACGGTCAGGCAGGCGATCGCGAACGAGACGGCGTCGACGACGAACGGCAGCCACCGCGTGACCGCGTAGAGCGCGCCACCGAGCGGGCCGCCGAGGAGCGAGGCGACGTGCTGTCGCGCCTGGTTCTGGCTGAGCGCCGTCGGCAGGTCCTCGGTGCTGACCACGGTGCGGATCGCCGACGTCTGGGCCGGGTTGTAGGCGCCCGTCGCGACCCCCGTGACCAGGGCGACCGCGACCAGGTGCGCCAGCGTGAGGTGCCCGACCGCGCCGGCGACGGCGAGCGAGGCGTACGCCGCGCAGCCGACGCCGCTGGCCACCAGCATGATCCGTCTCCGGTCCACGCGGTCCGCCAGCACACCCGCGGGCAGCAGGGTGGCGCAGAGCCCGCCGAGGTAGGCCGTCTCGACCAGGGCGGCGGTGAGGGCCGAGCCGCTGAGTGCATAGGCGATCAGGGGGAACACGAACATCGACAGGGCGCTCCCGAGCTCGCTGACGGTGTCACCGATCCAGAGGATGGTGAAGTCGCGGTTGCGGGACAGCTGGCGGTATCCGGGCACATCCGCAACATATGGTGCGCAACTCCGATTGCGCAACGGTTGGTGCGCAATTCGCTAGGATGTGTGGATGGACGACCGCCGGCAGCTGAGCGACCCCCGCGTCCTGCGGGCGATCGCCCACCCGGCGCGCACGCGGATCCTCGAGGAGATGTCGGCGTCCGGGCCGGTGCGTGCCGCCGACGTGGCCCAGGCGCTCGGAATCCCGGCCAACCAGGCCAGCTTCCACCTGCGCCAGCTCGCGAAGTACGGCCTGGTCGAGGAGGCCCCGGAGGAGGCGCGTGACCGGCGCGACCGGGTGTGGCGGGCGACCTCGACGCAGGGCTACACGGTGAACCTCCGGGAGATGCAGGAGATGCCCGGCGGCGCGGCGGCCGTCGACGTCTTCCGCGCCAACCAGCTGGCGTCCTTCCACGCGATGGTCGACCGGCTCTTCGTGCTCGACCGGCCCGAGGGGAGCGGGGTGTTCTCCGCCTCCGGGCACTCGATCCGTCTCACCGACGAGGAGGCCGGCCAGCTGCGCCAGGAGATCGACGACCTGCTCGACAGGTGGACCGCCCGCACGAAGGGGCGTGGCCCCGGGCGTCGCACCTACCAGGTCATGCAGATCGTCCTGCCGAGCGCCGAGGTGGAGCAGCCGTGACGCTGGCGCGTCGCGGACTGCTCGCCCTCCCCGTCGGGCTGGGCGCAGCGGCGGCCCTCGCCGCGTGCTCCGGGGACCGGTCGGGCACAGTGGGGCGCGTGAGCGACGAGGCGACGGCCGGGACCGAGCGGATCACCTACGGCGACGACCCCAGCCAGTGGGTCGACCTGCACACCCCGTCGGGCGCCAGCCGCGGGCTCGTGGTGGTGGTCCACGGTGGCTTCTGGAAGGCGCAGTACGGCGCGGACTACGGCGCGCCGCTCGCCCAGGACCTCGCGGCGCGCGGCTGGACCGCGGCCAACGTGGAGTACCGCCGGGTCGGCAACGGCGGCGGCTTCCCCGAGACGCTCGACGACGTCCACGCGGCGATCGGCGCGGTGGCCGACGGCGCCTCCGGCCCGGTCGTCACCCTCGGCCACTCGGCCGGCGGCCACCTCGCCACCTGGGCCGCGGCCCGCGGACGCTTCGACCGCTGGGCGGGCGGCCCGGCGCTGACCCACGTCGTCAGCCAGGCCGGCGTCGTCGACCTGCGCGCCGCGGTCCGCGACCACCTCGGGACCGACGCGGCGCTCGCCTTCCTCGGGGAGCCGAGCGAGGAGGCGTACGCGCAGGCCGACCCGATGACCCAGGTGCCGCTCGACGTCCCGGTCTGGGCGGTCCACGCCCGCGACGACGACACGGTGCCGTTCAGCCAGTCCGAGGACTACGTCGCCGCGGCGACCGGGGCGGGCGCGGAGGCGACGCTCGTGGAGGTCGAGGGCGGCCACTTCGGTGTGATCGACACCGGCAGCAGCGCCTGGGCCGCCTGCGTCGAGGTGCTCGACGGCATCGGCTGACCCGCCTGTCTAGGCTGGCGGCGTGCCCGCCCGCCTCAAGGTCCTGAACGCTGCCGAGCTGGAGGGCGCCGACACGAAGGCGCTCGTCAAGCACTACCTCGCCGTGCTCGAGACGCGGGCGCCCGGCAAGTCGGTCGAGGTCCGCGTGCCGCCCTTCGCCGCGGTCCAGGCGATCCCCGGCGTGCGGCACACGCGCGGCACCCCGCCGGCGGTCATCGAGACCGACGCCGCGACCTGGCTCGACCTCGCCACGGGGCGTACGACGTGGCACGAGGCCGTCGACGCCGGCCGGGTGTCGGCCAGTGGCGAGCGCACCGACCTCACGCCCTGGCTCCCGCTGGGACCGGCGTGAAGGCGGTCCTGTCCAGCCGGACCCTCGCCGGCGCGGTCGGCCCGGTCGACGGCGTTGAGATCGAGGTGTGGAACGGCGACGGGCCGCCGCCCGAGGGCGACGTGGACCTGTGGGTGCCGCACTACGCCACCCGGCCCGACGTCATCGACCAGGGACACCGGCTGCAGGGGCTGCAGGTCGTGCAGCTGCAGAGCGCCGGCTACGACGGCGTGGCCGAGCGGCTGCCGGCGGGCATCACCCTGTGCAACGCCGCCGGCGTCCACGACGACGCGACCGCCGAGCACGCCGTCGGGCTGGTCCTCGGCAGCCTGCGCGGCATCCCGGAGGCGGTCCGCGCCCACGGCCACTGGGAGCCGATGCCCGGACGTCGGTCGCTGGCGGACGCGCGGGTCCTCGTCCTGGGCTACGGATCGATCGGCCGCGCCCTCGTCGAGCGGCTGCTGCCGATGAAGGCACGGGTCACCGCGGTCGCCTCCCGCGAGCGCGACGACGACCTCGTCGGGCGCGTGCGCAGCACCGACGACCTTGCCGCGCTGCTGCCGGAGCAGGACGTCGTCGTCGCGCTGGTCCCGCTCGTCGACGCGACGCGCGGCATCCTCGGCGAGGAGGCGTTCGCCCTGCTCCCCGACGGGGCCCTCGTCGTCAACGTCGCGCGCGGAGCGGTCGTCGACACCGACGCGGTGCTCCGCCACGCGGGCCGGCTGCGCTTCGCCCTCGACGTCACCGACCCCGAGCCGCTCCCCGACGGCCACCCGCTCTGGGACGCTCCCGGCGTGCTGGTCACGCCCCACGTCGCGGGCGGCACCACGGCGATGCTCCCGCGGATCTCCGCGCTGGTGCGCGACCAGCTGCGCCGCCGGGTCGCCGGCGAGGCACTGGTCAACGTCGTCATGCCCTAGCCTCCGGGCCATGCACGTCACGTCCCTGGGATTCCGCACCGACCTGGCCCTGCTCACCTCCGCCGGGAGCGTGGTGGAGGACCGCGGCACGCACCTGGTCGTGCGGACGCCGGACAACCCGTCGTACTTCTGGGGCAACTTCCTCCTGCTCGCGGAGCCTCCGGCGGCGGGCGGCGAGCGGGAGGTCGTCGGGGCGTTCCACACCGAGTTCCCCGAGGCCGACCACGTCAGCATCGGCATCGACGGCGACGGCCTGCCCGACGAGAGCCGGACGGCCTTCGAGGCCGCCGGGCTCGAGGTGGACGTCGCGACCGTGCTCACCGCGTCCGAGCTCCTCGCGCCCCGCGACGTCGAGGCCGAGGTCCGTGCCCTCGCCTCCGACGAGGACTGGGAGGCGCGGGCACGGCTCAGCCACCAGCTCTACCCCGGTACGTCCGAGGCGCGGTTCATGGCGTTCGCCCGCGGCAAGAACGTCCAGGAGCGCCGGCTGGTCGACGCCGGTCGCGGCAGCCGGTTCGGCGCGTTCGTCGACGGCGAGCTGGTCTCGACGGCGGCGGCCTTCGTCACCGAGCAGGGCACGGCGCGCTTCCAGAGCGTCGAGACCCACCCCGAGCACCGCCGTCGCGGCCTCGCCGCAGCGGTGGTCCACGCGGCCGGCCGGCACGCGCTCGACCACCTCGCGGTGCGGACCCTCGTGATCGTCGCCGATGCCGACGGCGAGGCCATCGGGATCTACCGCCGGCTCGGCCTGGCCGACGCCGAGCGGCAGGTGATGATGGAGAAGCGCACGGGGGAGTGGGCGACGACCGGGGCCTGACAGGGGCGTCCTAGGCTTCGGTCATGACAGTCGACATCCCCGCACGCCTCGCCGAGGTCATGCCCGGCCTCCGCCGCGACCTCGAGGACCTGGTCCGCATCCAGTCGGTGTCGGCCGACCCCGCCCGGGCTGCAGAGGTCGAGCGCAGCGCCGAGGCCACGCGCGACCTGTTCGCGGCCGAGGGGTTCGACGCCGAGATCGTGCGCGCCCACGACGGCGCGCCGCCGGCGGTCATCGCCCACAAGGCCGGGCCCGAGGGCTCGCCGACGGTGCTGCTCTACGCCCACCACGACGTCCAGCCCGAGAACGACCACGCCGACTGGGACTCCCCGCCGTGGGAGCCCACCGAGCGCGGCGACCGCCTCTACGGCCGGGGCGCGGCCGACGACAAGGCCGGCATCGCCGCCCACCTGGGCGCCGTCCGGATCTTCGGCGACGACCTGCCGGTCAACCTGGTGATGTTCATCGAGGGCGAGGAGGAGGTCGGCTCCGACACCCTCGTCGACCTGCTCCAGGCCCACCAGGAGCGCCTCGCCGCCGACGTGATCGTGATCGCCGACTCCGGCAACTGGGACATCGGCGAGCCCGCCCTGACCACCAGCCTGCGTGGCCTGGTGCGGATGGACGTCGAGGTCCGCACCCTCACCCACGCCGTCCACAGCGGGATGTGGGGCGGCCTCGTGCCCGACGCGGTCCTCACCCTGAGCAAGCTCATCGCCACCCTGACCGACGACGCCGGCGCGGTGGCCGTCGAGGGCCTGCACGCCGGTCCCGCTGCCGACGTCGAGTACCCCGAGGCCCGCCTGCGTGCCGAGTCCGGCGCCACGGAGGGCGTCGAGTGGATCGGTCACGGCAGCATCGTCGAGCGGCTCTGGACCCAGCCCTCGATCAGCATCACCGGCTTCGACGCCCCCAAGGTCGACGGCGCCTCCAACACGCTCGTCCCGACCGCGCGCTGCCGGATCAGCATGCGCATCGCGCCCGGCGACACCACCGACAACGCGGTGGCGCGGCTCCAGGCGCACCTCGAGAAGCACACGCCGTGGGGCGCGACGCTGTCCACGACGGTCGTCGACACCGGCGAGGCCACGCAGATCGACGCCAGCGGGCCGGCGTACGACGCTGCGCGCGCCGCGTTCGCCGAGGCCTGGGACGGCACCGCGCCGGTCGACATGGGCGTCGGCGGGTCGATCCCGTTCATCGCCGAGTTCCTCGAGGCCTTCCCGCAGGCCAGCGTCCTGGTGACCGGCGTCGAGGACCCCGACACCCGCGCCCACGGCGCCAACGAGGGTCTCCACCTCGCCGAGTTCGAGAAGGTCGTGAAGGCCGAGGCGTTCCTGCTGCGCAACCTGGGCGAGCTGCCCCGCTGACCACACGCGTCGGCCGAGCCACCCCGCGGGGTGGCTCGGCCGCCCGGAACCGTCCTGCCCGCCGGTAGCCTCGCCGCCATGGCGACCTTCCGGGCCCGAGACCGCTCCTCGGCCGTCCTGCGGAGCGACCGGAGCGCGGTCTGGGCGGCGCTCACCGACGCCGACCTGATGGCGCGCTTCACTCCCTACGTCACCGGCATCGACGTCGACGGCGACCGCTGGACCTGGCGGATGGGCACCATCCCGGTGCTGGGCGTGTCCGTCGCGCCGCGGTTCACCGAGGTGATGGAGCTGCACCCGGAGGAGCGGATCGACTTCCGCCACGACCCGGCCCGCTCCGACGAGATGACGGCCGTCGAGGGCACCTACCTGCTCGCCGACCACGAGGACGGCGGCACCGACGTGAGCATCGACCTCGAGATCGTGGTCAGCCTGCCGCTGCCGGGGCTCGCCCGGCCGGCGGTCGAGCGGGTGATGGGCGGCGTGGTCAAGCACATGGGCTCGGTCTTCTCGCGCAACCTGCTCGCCCACCTCGGGGAGGCGTGATGCGGGTCCTGGTCCTCGGCGCCACCGGCTACGTCGGCTCCCGGCTCGTCCCGCACCTGCTCGCCCAGGGGCACGAGGTGGTGGCCGCGTCGTCGTCGCCACCGGCTCCTGCGCGCTTCGGGTGGCGCGACGGCGTACGCGCCGTGCAGTGCGACGTCACGGACGCCGACGCCGTCGAGCGGACCCTCGAGGGGGTCGACGCGGTCGTCTACCTCGTGCACTCCCTCGACCGCACCGACTTCGGCGACCGCGACCGGCTCGCCGCCGAGACGGTGGC
This sequence comes from Nocardioides palaemonis, assembly GCF_018275325.1. Classification (NCBI taxonomy): domain Bacteria; kingdom Bacillati; phylum Actinomycetota; class Actinomycetes; order Propionibacteriales; family Nocardioidaceae; genus Nocardioides; species Nocardioides palaemonis. Next base: position 240,167 of record NZ_JAGVQR010000001.1, read on the forward strand.
CCGCGCGGTCGGGGACAGCGGCGTACGCCGCCTGGTCTACCTCTCCGGCCTGGTCCCGCAGGTGCCCGAGCGGGAGCTCTCGCGCCACATCGCCTCCCGGCTGGAGGTGGAGCGCATCCTCCTCGGCAGCGGCACCAGCAGCGTCGCGCTGCGGGCCGGGGTGGTGCTCGGCGCGGGCTCGACCTCGTTCGAGGTGGTCCGGCAGGTGGCGACGCTCTTCGTCGTCCAGCCGGTGCCGCTGTGGATGCGTCACGACGTGCAGCCGGTGGCCGTGTCCGACGTGCTGCGCGCGGTCGCCGAGATGGTCACCGGCGACGAGGAGGGAGCCGTCGACGTCGGCGGCCCCGACGTGCTGTCCTACCCCGACCTGATGGCCGCGTGCTCGCGCGCCGGCCGGCTCGCACGCCTGCGGCTGCCGGCCCCGGTCGCGCCGCCCGCGCTGGTGGGCCTGGCGACCGCGCTCGCCACGACGGCGCCGTTCCACACCGTCACCGCGCTCATCGAGTCGCTGCACCACGACATGGTCTGCCGCCCCGGCCGCACCTGGGTCCCCGCCGAGGGGTCGCCCCTGCTCGGGGTCGAGGAGGCCGTACGCCTCGCCTCCGACCCCGGCACGACCTCGCCGGAGGGGCCGCTCCCGTCCGACCCGGCGTGGGCGCGCCGCGGCGGACCCCTCGACGCGCTGCCGGTCCCGGCCACCACGCGCCAGGCGCTCCGGCTGGCCCTGCACCGGGCGCTCGCGGTCCTCCCGGGGGCCTGATCGACGCATTTCAGCGATCCCCGGCTGACCGGGGATCGCTGAACTTGTCAGGCGTTGCACGGGCCGACACGTTCAGGAATCCCCGGCTGACCGGGGATCGCTGAAACGGCCGCCCCGCCCTTGAACGCTGACAGCACTGCTGTCACAGTAGGTCCCGCGGTTCCTGGGGAGGGACCTCTGCCCGGGAGGCTGCCGGGCCGACAGATCGGGTGACTCGGATGACCCCCTCCCTCGACCCCTGCGCCAGCACGGCGGAGCCCGTCTCGCCGTACGCCGTCGACCGGCGCCGCTTCGTCGGCTACGTCGTCGCCGGTGCCACGCTCGCCGCGGCCGCCGACCTCGGGCTGGCGAGCGCGCCCGCCGACGCGGCGGTCCCGACGCTGCCGCAGGTCCCCGAGCTCTACGACCTCAACGACATGCTCACCGACGCCGCGCGGCCCACGGCCAACCTGATCACCGTGGTGGTCCACGAGGACGGCACGGCCAGCCTCGAGCTGCCCCGCATGGAGGTCGGCCAGGGCATCACCACGTCGACGGCGATGCTGATCGCCGAGGAGCTCGACCTGCCCGTCGACCGGGTGACGGTGACGCTCGCGCCGGCGCGCCCCGAGCTGCTCTTCAACCAGCTCACCGGCGGCTCCAACACCACCATCTCGACCTACACCCCGGTCCGCGTCGCCGCCGCCGTCGCCCGGCTCGCGCTCCTCGAGGCGGCCGCGGTCGCGCTCGGCGACACCGTCGCCGGGCTCGTCGCCAAGGGGGGCGTCGTCACTGCCGCGAGCGGCGCGTCGATCACCTACGGCGAGCTGGCGGTGAAGGCGTCGGTGAGCCGGCCGCGGTCGGTGGAGGTCGAGCTCAAGAGCACCCGCGACTTCAGCGTCGTCGGGACGCCCACCAACCGCGTCGACGCGCTCGCCGCGGTGACCGGGCAGAAGGACTTCACGACCGACCTCGACGTGCCGGGAGCGCTGCCGACGATGGTCTGCCGGGCCCCCACGCTCAACGGGACGCCGGTCGCGATCCGCAACCGCGCCGCCGTCGAGGCGATGCCCGGCGTCACCCACGTCGCGCAGGTCAGCACCGGTGTGGCGGTCCGTGCGGCGACGTTCGGCCAGTGCATCGACGCGGTGCGCGCCCTCGACGTGCAGTGGAAGGACGGGCCCGTCGCGGGGGAGAGCGACGCCACCATCCTGCGCAAGGTACGCCGCGCCCAGCTGCCGATGCCGCGGCTGCCCGACACCCCGCTCGCCCGCACCGTCTCGGGCGACTTCACCTTCTGGTTCCGCAGCAACTCCGCGATGGACACCAACAGCGCGATCGCCGACGTCCGGCCGGACCGGGCCGAGATCTGGTCCGGGCTCAAGTCGCCGATCGTCGCCCAGCAGCAGATCGCCCTGCGCCTCGGCATGCGGCCCGACCAAGTGAAGGTCAACGTGGTCACCGCCGGCGGGTCCTTCGGGCGACGGCTGTTCTTCGACGCCGCCCTCGAGGCCGCCGAGATCTCGCAGGCGATGGGCGCGCCGGTCAAGCTGATGTGGCACCGCGCGGACGACGCCCGCGTGGGGCGTGCCCACCCGCTCGGCACCTGTCGCGTCCAGGCGACCGTCCTCGGTCAGCAGGTCCTGGCCTTCCACCAGTCGCTGACCTGCGTCGAGACCGACTTCCGCCACGGGCTCGGCGAGATCATCACCGCCGCGGCGGCGGACCTGCCGGCGGGCGTGGGCAACCTCGGGTTCGCCGAGACGATCTTCGCGCTCACCCAGGAGGTGCCCTACGACTTCGGCGCCGTCGTGCAGACCCTCGTCGAGACCGACGACCGGTTCAACACCGGCTCGATGCGCAACATCTACTCACCCGACGTCCGGGTCGCGAGCGAGCTCGTCGTCGACCAGATCGCGGCCACCATGCGGATGGACCCCTACCGGTTCCGCCGGAAGTTCCAGCGCAACCCGCGGGTGCTGAAGGTGCTCGACGCGGTCGCGAGCGCCGGCGAGTGGGGCCGCCCGATGCCGGCCGGCACCGCCCAGGGCATCGCGGTCCACAAGGAGTACAAGGGCGTCTCGGCCTGCCTGGTCGAGATCGACACCCGCCCGGGGACCACCGGTCGCCAGGTCCGCGACGCGGTCACCGGCCCGCGGGTGACGCGGGTGACGTTCGCCATCGACGCCGGCCTCGTCATCAACCCGCGCGGCCTGGAGGCGCAGATGCAGGGCGGCATCAACGACGGCATCGCGCTCGCGCTGACCTCCAGCCTCCACCTGCGCGACGGCCACTTCCTCGAGGCGAGCTGGGACAACTACTTCTACACGCGGCAGTGGAACACCCCGCCCGACGTCCGGGTGATCGTGGTGCCCTCCGACGAGCCGCTGCCCGGCGGTGCCGGCGAGGCGGGCGTCGCCGCGTCGTTCGCCGCGGTCGCCTGCGCGTACGCCCGGGCGACCGGCCGGATGCCGACCGAGTTCCCGATCAACCACCAGCAGCTCTCCTTCGAGCCCAAGTCCTTCGTCCCCCCGATCCCGGCGTCGCCGACCAACGGCCTCGACCTGATCTCCTGAGGAGCCCCCCGTGCCTGAACAGACCTTCCTCGTCAACGGCGAGCGCGTGACGGTCGACGTCGAGGACGACGTCCGGCTGCTGTGGGTGCTCCGCGACCTGCTCGGCGTCACCGGCCCGAAGTACGGCTGCGGCATCAACGTGTGCAAGGCGTGCACGTCCCACCTCAACGGCAAGGCGGTCAACCCGTGCGCCGTCCCGGTCGGCCGGCTCGGCGCCGACGACGAGGTGACCACCATCGAGGGCCTCCCCGGCCAGGTCGAGGAGGCGCAGCGCGGCCCGCACGGCCTGCACCCGATGCAGGAGGCGTGGCTCGACCGCGACGTCGCGCAGTGCGGCTACTGCCAGCCCGGACAGATCATGGCCGCCGTCGCGCTGGTCAACCGCGTCGCGGCCGAGGGCGGCCAGGTCACCGACGCCGACCTCGACGGCATCCGCAACATCTGCCGCTGCGGCACCTACACGCGCATCCGCGAGGCGATTCGGGACGGGGCGTCGAGGATGTGACGCGGCGCCCGTAGACTGCGGGTCGTGCCCTACCAGACGAGCAGGCGGACGGGCGGCGACGGCCGGCTGACCACGGCACTCGACCCCCACGACCAGGGCCCGCAGGACGCCTGCGGCGTCTTCGGCGTCTGGGCCCCGGGCGAGGACGTCGCCAAGCTGACCTACTTCGGCCTCTACGCCCTGCAGCACCGCGGCCAGGAGTCCGCGGGCATCGCGGTCAGCAACGGGCGCCAGATCCTGGTCTACAAGGACATGGGCCTGGTCTCCCAGGTCTTCGACGAGCCCACCCTCGAGTCGCTCAAGGGCCACCTCGCGATCGGGCACTCGCGCTACTCCACCACGGGCGCCTCCACCTGGCAGAACGCGCAGCCGACCTTCCGGCCCACCGGTGACGGCTCGATCGCGCTCGGCCACAACGGCAACCTGATCAACACCCACGAGCTGCGCGAGATGGTCTCCGAGCTGCCCGGCCCCGCCGGCGAGCTCGACATCAAGGGCGTCGAGGGCGCGACCAACGACACCAGCCTGGTCACCGCGCTCCTCGCGCACCACCCCGACACCTCGCTCGAGCAGCGGGCCCTCGAGGTGCTGCCGGCGCTGCGCGGGGCGTACTGCTTCGTGTGGATGAACGAGGACACCCTCTACGCCGCCCGCGACCCGCAGGGCATCCGGCCGCTCGTCCTCGGTCGCCTCGAGCGCGGCTGGGTCGTCGCCAGCGAGGACGCCGCGCTCGCCACCATCGGCGCGAGCGTGGTCCGCGAGGTCGAGCCCGGCGAGATGATCGTCATCGACGAGAACGGCCTGCGCTCGCACAAGTTCGCCGAGCCGGAGCGCAAGGGCTGCGTCTTCGAGTACGTCTACCTCGCCCGCCCCGACGCCACCATCAGCGGCCGCAACGTCCACGAGGCGCGCGTCGAGATGGGCCGTCGCCTCGCACGCGAGTTCCCGGTCGAGGCCGACCTCGTCATGCCGGTCCCGGAGTCCGGCACGCCCGCCGCGTCCGGCTACGCCGCCGAGTCCGGCATCCCCTTCGGCCAGGGCTTCGTGAAGAACGCCTACGTCGGGCGCACCTTCATCCAGCCCAGCCAGACCCTGCGCCAGCTCGGCATCCGGCTCAAGCTCAACGCCCTCGAGCACATGATCCGCGGCAAGCGGATCGTGGTCGTCGACGACTCGATCGTCCGCGGCAACACCCAGCGCGCACAGGTGCGGATGCTGCGCGAGGCCGGGGCGCTCGAGGTGCACGTACGGATCTCCTCGCCCCCGGTGAAGTGGCCGTGCTTCTACGGCATCGACTTCGCGACCCGCGCCGAGCTGATCGCCAACGGCCTCGATGTCGACGAGATCGCGGCGAGCGTCGGGGCCGACAGCCTCGGCTACATCTCCCTCGAGGGGATGATCGAGGCGACCGGCCAGCCGGCCGAGCGGCTGTGCCAGGCCTGCTTCACCGGCGAGTACCCGATCGAGCTGCCCGACGAGAGCCTGCTCGGCAAGCACCTGCTCGAGGCGACGCTCCAGTCGCCGACCATGGGCCGGGCGCTGCCGGTCCTCAACAACCCCTGACCGCACGCCGCCGCCACACCGAGGAGCCACGTGTCCGACGCCGCTGACAACGCCTACGCCGCCGCCGGGGTCTCGATCGAGGCGGCCGACCGCGCGATCGACCTGATGAAGGGGTGGGTGGAGAAGGCCCGCCGCCCGGAGATGATCGGCGGCCTCGGCGGGTTCGCCGGCCTGTTCGACGCCTCCGCCCTGACCCGCTACGAGCGCCCGCTGCTCGCCACCTCGACCGACGGCGTCGGCACCAAGGTCGCCATCGCGCAGCTGATGGACGTCCACGACACGATCGGCTTCGACCTCGTCGGCATGGTGGTCGACGACCTGGTGGTGTGCGGCGCCGAGCCGCTGTTCATGACCGACTACATCGCCTGCGGACGCGTCGTGCCCGAGCGGATCGCGGCGATCGTCAAGGGCATCGCCGAGGCGTGCGTCGTCGCCGGCTGCGCCCTGATCGGCGGCGAGACCGCCGAGCACCCCGGTCTGCTCGACCCCGACGACTACGACGTCGCCGGAGCCACCACCGGCGTCGTGGAGGCCAGCAAGCTGCTCGGGCCCGGCCGCGTACGCCCCGGCGACGTCGTGATCGCGATGGAGGCCAGCGGGCTGCACTCCAACGGCTACTCGCTCGTGCGCCACGTCCTGCTCCAGCAGGCGGGCTGGACCCTCGAGCGCCACGTCGACGACTTCGGCCGCACGCTGGGCGAGGAGCTCCTCGAGCCGACCCGGATCTACGCCAAGGCCTGCCTCGACCTCGCCGACCGCACCGAGACCCACGCGATGTCCCACGTGACCGGCGGCGGGCTCGCCGCCAACCTCGAGCGGGTGCTCCCCGAGGAGCTGTCGGTGCGCATCGACCGTGCCACCTGGACCCCGCAGCCGGTCTTCGACGTCGTGCGCCGCGAGGGCAGGGTGTCGCAGGCCGACCTCGAGGCGACGCTCAACTGCGGCGTCGGGATGGTGTCGCTGACCGCCCCCGAGTCGGTCGACACGGCCATCTCGGTCCTCGCCGGACACGGCATCCGGGCGTGGGTCGCGGGCGAGGTCCGCGCCGACGCGGAGGCCGGCGGGACGGTCACCCTCGAGGGCCAGCACCCCGGCTGGGAGTGACCCCGGACGTGAGATTGCAAACTCCGCGGACGAAATGCGGGGTTCTGGTGTGCGGGAACACCCACCGCTCGGGTAGCGTTGTCCTCACGATATGTGACCGATCAGACCGGGCGCGTCGAGTGCTCCTCGGCAGCCCCGGCCAAGTGTGCGAGGGGGTCGACCCTATGGGGCGCGGCCGAGCGAAGGCGAAGCAGACGAAGGTCGCGCGCGACCTGAAGTACCGGACTCACGAGACGGACTTCGGCGCGTTGGCGAAGGAGCTGCACGGAGAAGATCCTCACTCCTCGAGTGAGGTCGAGCCCGATGACGAGTGGTCGGACTATGCCGACCCGCGTCGTCGCGCTGACTGACTGATCGCACCTGTGCCTCGTCGCCCGCTCACCGGGCGCGAGGTCCTACGAGCGCGCCCCGACGCCGAGTCGGCGCGAGTGTTGACGTGAAACGCCCCGAGTGGGCGCGAATGCGCACCCAGATGACGCTGAGTCGGCGCGAATGTGATGACATTCGCGCCGACTCGGCGTTGTTCAGCGTGACATTCGCGCCTACTCGGCGAGGTAGAGGCCGCGCAGGCGGCCGACCTCGCGCATCCGGCGCTCGGCGACCCGGTCGGCGGCCTCGGCGGTGGTGACGCCCTCGGCCTTCGCCAGCTCGAAGACCGAGCGGGTGGTCTCGAAGATGCCGCTGGCGCGCTGCTGGGCACGCTCGAAGGAGAAGCCCTCGAGCTCGTCGGCGACCTGGATCACGCCGCCGGAGTTCACGCAGTAGTCGGGGGCGTAGAGGATGCCGCGCTCGTCGACCTGCTTCTCGATGCCCGGGTGCGCGAGCTGGTTGTTGGCCGCGCCGCAGATGATCTTCGCCTGCAGGACCTCGAGCACCTCGTCGTTGATCGCGCCGCCCATCGCGCAGGGGGCGTAGACGTCGATCTCGCTCGCGACCAGCTCGTCGGTGGAGGCGACGGCCTGCACCTGCGCGAGCTCGGCGCGGATCGCCTCGACGGACGGGGCGTGGACGTCGGTGACGACGACCGTGGCGCCGTCCTCGATGAGGTGGCGGACCAGGTGCTTGCCGACCTTGCCGACGCCCGCGACGCCGACGGTGCGACCGGCGAGGGTGGGCTCGCCCCAGACCTGCTCGGCGGCCGCCCGCATGCCCTGGAACGTGCCGTACGCGGTCAGCACCGAACTGTCGCCCGCACCGCCGTGGGCGACGGTGCGGCCGGTGACGAAGTCGCACTCGCGGGCGATGTGGTCCATGTCCTCGCTGAAGGTGCCCACGTCGCAGGCGGTGAAGTAGCGCCCGTTCAGCGACTGGACGAAGCGGCCGTAGGCGCGCAGGAGGGCCTCGGTCTTGAGCTCGGCCGGGTCACCGATGATGACGGCCTTGCCGCCGCCGAGGTCGAGGCCGGCGAGCGCGTTCTTGTAGGACATGCCGCGCGAGAGGTTGAGCACGTCGACGATCGCCTCGTCGGTGCTGGCGTAGGGGTAGAACCGCGTCCCGCCCAGGGCCGGGCCCAGGGCCGTGGAGTGGATGGCGACGATGGCCTTGAGGCCGGTCGCGCGGTCGTTGCAGAAGACGACCTGCTCGTGGTCGCTGCCGAGGTCGAAGACGTCGACGCCGCTCGTGGGTGCTCCGGACATGCGCGTGGATCCTTTTCTGGTGGGTGCGGCCGCGGGGTGTGCGGGCCTGGTCAGCGCGGTCGAGGGGTGGTGACCGCCGTCACCTCCAGCGTAGTCCCGCGACGGCCCGCGCACGGCATCAACCGGCGCACCCGGGCCGCACCCGGGCCGCACCATTACCGCATCAGCACCAGGTCGCCGTGGGTGCCGTAGCCGAGCAGGTCGCCCCCGGCCGGACGTCCGTTGAAGCTCGCCATCAGCCACGTGCCGTCCACGTGCACCAGCGACGGCCAGGGGAGGTTGGTGGGGTAGGGGGCGTCAAGCGCTCCGACCTCGGTCATAGCGGTGTCGAAGACCGGGAAGCGGGCGCGCTGCCCGCGCCGCGACTCGCGCCCGTCGCTGGCCAGGACCAGCGTCCGCCCGTCGACCTCGAGCAGGGTGGTGCCCTCGGTCGAGCGGCGGTCGACGGCCGCTCCCAGCAGGGTCAGGTCCTCCAGCCGGGGTCCGCCGGCCAGCGCGGGGTGGAAGTCGAAGAAGCGGCGGGCGCTGACGAACCCCACCAGCCACCCGTCGTCGCGCCGCAGGAGGTACGGGTCCCAGGTGGCCACCGAGCCGAGGCCGTCGGTGGGGAGCGGCAGCTCGCGGGTGTCGAGGACGTGGGTGCCGCGCAGCAGGTCGGCGTCCGAGGCGGCCAGGGTGACCCGCAGACCGGCGTCCGTACGCCGCCCGGCGCGGGTGCGAGGCGTCTCGAAGTCGCCCCACGTGCTGGTCGCGACGAGCCAGCCATCCTCGGTCCGGACCAGGTGGGTGGCGTGGTCGCCGAAGACACCGGGCCGGTCCGGCCGGCGGAAGAACAGGTCGGCGGCGTGCGCCAGGTCGTACGACCTCGGGTCGAGGCTCCACACGCTCGTGTGGGCGGTGTCGAAGAAGCCGGGTCCGGCGGACGTGGCGGTGAGCCAGAGCCGACCGCCCTCGCGCACCGGTGTGCCGTCCTCGGCCGTCACGAGCCGCACGTCGCGCAGCCCGAGCTGGCCGAACGGCCCGATGTCGCCGCCCCACGGCGGCAGGTCGACCTCCAGGGCGGCCAGCACGGCCTCGTCGCGGACGTCGGGCACCAGGCGCGAGGTGTCCGGGTCGCGCAGGTCGTGGCGGGCCCGGGCGACCCACCCGGCGGCCTCGCGGGTCCACGCGGTGAGGTGGGCGCCGGTGAGGCTCAGGCCGAGCTCCGTCGGGGAGTCGGCGCGGTGGAAGCGTCGGCTGCGCAGCGTGCGCGCGCCGCCGGAGCCACCGTCGACGACGAGCGACACCGAGCCGTCGTCGAGGCGCGCGCCGAGGCGGTGCCCCCCGAGGTGGAGCGCCAGCGCGGCACCGTCGCGGGCCGCGGTGGTGGTCGCGACGTAGGGCGCCGCAGCGGCGAACGGCACCCGACCGCCCGCGGACCGGGAGAGCGCGGGCCGACCGCCGGCCAGCAGGTCGACCGGACGCAGCCGGCGCACGATCTCGAGGCGGGGGAGCACGAGTCCCATCCTCGCGGGGGCCGGTCCGGGTACGCCACAGGGCCCCGATCGGGACGTGATCGGGGCCCTGCGGTGGTGGTGGCCAGGGGCGGGGTCGAACCGCCGACCTACCGATTTTCAGTCGGTCGCTCGTACCAACTGAGCTACCTGGCCAACGCGGAGGAGACTACAACAGGCACGCGTGCGCCGGGGAATCGGCTCGCGTCACGGACGCGCCGTCGCCGTGCGTGGCAGCTCGAGCCAGAACGACGTCCCGACGCCCGGCGTCGACTCGCCCTGCACGGCGCCGCCGTCGCGCTCGGCGATCGTCCGGCTGATCGACAGGCCGAGCCCGCTGCCCTTGGTCCCGGGATCGGCGAACCGGACGAACGGCTCGAAGACGTGCTGCATCTCCTCGGGCGCCAGCCCGGGCCCGTCGTCGCGGACGATCACCCGGATCATCGGCCGGCCGCTCTCCCCGAGGAGGGACGTGGCGGTGAGGCGGACGGTGCCGCCCTCGGGACGGTGGTGGGCGATGGCGTTGCCGACCAGGTTGGTCAGCACCTGGCGCACGCCCGCCTCGTGGGCCCACGCCGTCAGCGACGGGTCGATGTCGGCGTGCATCGTCACGTTCGCGCTGCGGGCGGGGGTCCGGTGCCAGTGCAGGACGTCGGCGACCGCGTCCGCGACCACCACGTCGTTGCGCTCGTCATCGGCCGCGAGCGTACGACCGGCGCCGAGCAGGCTGTCGACGACCGCCACCAGCTGGTCGCAGGCGCGCAGGATCACCGGACCGTCGCGCAGCAACCCCTCGGACACCGGGTCCTGCGGGTGTTCGGCCGCGTCGTCCATCAACACCTCGGTGTAGCCGACGATCGCGGCGAGCGGGGTGCGCAGCTCGTGCCCGACCGCGCCGAAGAACTGCTGGTAGGCGACCTGCGCCTCGGTGCCGGTGTCGATCGCCTCGGCGAGCGCACGGCGGGAGTGCTCGAGGGTGATCCGCGACGAGATCGCGGCGGTCAGCAGGCGGACGTCCTCGACCAGCTCCTCGGGCCACGGGCCGCCCTCGAGACTGATCGCGGACAGGCTGCCGAACATCTCCCCGCGCGAGCGGAAGGTGGAGCCGATCAGGCTGCGCACGCCGAACCGGCTGAGCTCGGACCGGTCGGTGCTCGCCTCCGGGGGCAGCAGGTCACGGTCGAGGATCACGACGGTGTCCTCGCGGGCCAGGCTCGAGAGCCACGGCATGGTGAGCGCGGCCTCGGCCCCGGCGCCCTCCGGGGGCAGGCCCGAGAACCCCGAGCCGGGTCGCGGCCACTCCCGGATCCAGGCCCGGCCGCCGAGCTGGATCCAGCCCGACCGGTCCTCCGGGGCGAACAGGGTCAGCGCGCTGACGACGACCTCGACCCGGGGGTCGGTGAGCAGGTGGTCCGCCACCCGGGCGATGGACTCCTCGACCGTGGCGTCCCCGTTGATGATCCGGCGAGCGAGCGCCGCCCCGTCCCCGGACACGGGCGCGCCCGAGACGTCCTGGAGCGCCGGGTGCTTGATCACGTCGTCACCTCCGTCGTCGCGACCTCGATACGGCACGGTAGCGGGGCGATGCCCCGGCTCTGGTCGATTCTCACGGGCTCGACCAGCCGGAGGTCGTGCCGCACGCCCCACGACGCCAGTGCGACGAGCATCGCGAGGCCCAGGTTGCGGCCCGGGCACGCGTGCGGCCCCGCACCGAACGGCAGCCACGCGCCGGGGCGCCGGGTCGGGTCGTCCCAGCGCTCCGGGGCGAAGCGGGCCAGGTCGTCGGGCTCGCCGGGTACCAGGTCGGGCCGACGCCCCAGCAGCAGCGGGCTGACCATCACCAGCCCGCCCGCGGGGACGTGCTGCCCGTCGAGGTCGCAGTCGCGAGCCGCCTGCCGCGCGGTCACCCAGGTCGGCGGCGTGAGGCGCACGGTCTCCCAGGCGGCGTGGACGGGGTCGACCCGGCCGGTCGGGTGGTCGGCGAGCCAGGCCAGCAGCCACGCACCGGCGGCGATCGGGACCTGGATGCCGGCCGCCAGCATCGTGGCGACCTGCTGCGGCGTCCCGTCGAGGCCGGGGACCTCGCGCAGGGTGTCCTCGAGCGCGTGCCGGGCCCGCTGCTCGGTGCGTCGGGTCCGGCTCCAGCGTGCGGGCGGGCGGCGCGCCGCGATGACCGGGCCGAGCGCGTCGATCCAGGCCAGGACGCGGTCGGCGACGGCGCGCTGCTGCGCCTCGGAGGCCTCCGGGAGCACGGCGGCACACGTCGCGCGCCCGACCGGCGCGCGCAGCAGGGCCATCGCGTCGTACGGCGTGCCGGGCGCGCTGCGCTCGTGGTCGGCGCAGGCGGCGTCCCACTCCGAGGTGAACCGCGCGGTGCCCCGGGCGACCGCGTCCGCGCCCAGCGCCGCGAACCCGAGGTGGCCCGAGCGGGTGTCGCCGCGGCTCGCGGAGAGGTCCCCGCTGCGGCTCACGTCGCCGGGGAAGTCGAAGGTGCCGGGCTCGGTCAGGACCCGGCGGGCGAGGGCGGGCGTGGTGGCCACCCACGGCCCGTGCGGGCCGAGGGACGCCAGACCGGTCCGGGGCAGGGCGAGGACAGCGCCGAGCCGACCACCGGCCGACTCGGCGCTGTCCACGTGCATCACGGTGCGTGCCCCACGAGGTGAGGCCTCACGTCGACGATCAGCGCGGCGGCGCGGGACGCCACGCGTAGATCGACTGCATCTGGGTGGCGGCGCGCTTGGTGTCGAGGTGGGTGCGGATGCGCTTCATCATGGTGTCTTCTCCAGGGGTTGGGGTTGGTGCACACCTGCGGGTGCGGGCGTGCGATTGCCGCCACGCTGGAGTTCTGGCCCGGACGAGCGTTCAGGGAAGGGTCAGGAATCCACCGTGCGTAGCGTCTCTGTGATGAGGTCGGTCAGCTGCTGGATGCGCAGGGGCTTCTGCATCACGTTGTCCACACCGAGCTCTTGCAGGGTTGCTCGGTGCTCGCCGGCCCAGGCGCTGATCACCACGACCTTCATGGTCGGGGCCACCTCAGGGTGCTCCCGGAGCCAGCGGACGACCTCCACGCCGTTCATGCGCGGCATGGTGAGGTCGAGGAGCATGACGTCGAAGGTCTCCACCTGGAGACGCTCGACGGCAGCCTGTCCGTCCTCGGCGGTCGCGGCGGCGTGGCCGGCGCGCTCCACCAGGCGGGAGAACACGTCACGGATGTCCTCGTTGTCGTCGACAACGAGGAAACGCAGCTGCCGAGACGCGTCGCTCACGAGTGCAGGCTAGTCATGTCAGGGGGTGTGTGGGGGGTCAAATCGGACAAACGGTCGAAATCTTCTCCGAAGACCCGCCCCGACGGGCGGTGCGCCATGCGGGGATTGGTTGGGTCCCTGCCCGTCGCTGCCCCTATGCTGGGCCCCGTCCGACCGGGTCTCCCGGGAGGGCTGGCCCCCATCGTCTAGCGGCCCAGGACCCCGCCCTTTCACGGCGGTAGCGCCGGTTCGAATCCGGTTGGGGGTGCCAGTGGTCCACTCAGTGGTGGCCGCTCCTGACCATCCGCATGATCCGCAGGTTGAACATCGCGAAGCGCGCGAGCTGGACCGGCACGCTGCGACGCCGCTCCAGGGTGCGCCCGGTGGGCAGCGGGGCGGCGCTGAGGTCGACGACCGGGAGCGTGGTGTCGGTGCGCAGCGCGGTGAAGGTGGGCGTGTGTGCCTGCATGGTCGTCACTCCGGGATCAGGTGCCAGCCAGGGCGGGCCTTGGCCTTGTAGAGGAACAGGTGGTGGAGCATGAGCTTGACCCAGTGGCCCCCGAGCCCGAGCTCGCCCCTGGTGCTGCCGAGGTCGCGGCCGGTGGGATAGCGGGAGTAGTCCGGGACGACCGGCATCATCGTCATCGACGCCGCCGACCCCTCGCGCAGGCCCGAGCCGACCGAGGCCACGCACGCGGCACCCATCTCCGCCAGGGAGGCGGTGTGCGGCGCCCGGTCCGCCCCGTGCCGGATCCGGTCCACGATGGTGAGCGCCGCGGTACGTCCCATCACCCCGCTGGGCATGCCGGTGCGCGGGGGCGAGGGGGCGATCACGGTGCCGTTCGGCGTCGTGCGCGGCAGCGAGATCTGGTGCGGGGGAGCGAAGGCGATGCCCACGGCGAAGATGTTGTCGTAGCCGGGCGCGAGGTAGGTCCGCGGCCAGTCCGCGGCGCTCCACTCCTCGAACGGCTTGGGGCTGTAGTCCGCGTCGACCCGCATGAAGCCGCTCGGGGCGAACATCCGGTCGGTGATGTCCGCGCCCTCGCGGTCGTAGGCGTGCAGCCGCACGCCGCCGAAGGGCGGGAGGAGCATCGCGAAGTCGAACTCGAGCCGGTGGTGCGCGCCGTCGAGGGTCTCGAAGGACACGACGCCCGGCTCCACGCGCTCGACGTGCGCTCCGAGGACGGCCTCGATCCCGCGCTCCCGGAACAGCGAGGCGGTCCAGAGCTCGCTGCTGGTGCGGAAGCCCATCTCCTCGAAGGTCATGCCGCCGACGCCGAAGTCGCCGAGCGCGGCCTCGTTGGTGAGGTAGACCAGGCGCGCGAGGTCGCGCACGCCGGCGTCGCGCAGCTTCTGGTCGACGTTGAAGACGTACTCGAAGGCGGCACCCTCGCAGGTGCACGTGCCGTGGCCCATGCCGACGACGAGGGTCTGGGGCGTCCCGGCCCTCATGCGCTCGATCGACGCGGACAGCGCGCGGGCGGCGTCGATCGCGTGGTCGGCGGTGCAGACCGACACGGTGTGACCGCCGTCGGGCCCGAGGCCCTCGGTGGCCTCGAAGCGCAGCTGGGGGCCGGTCGCGTTGACGAGGTAGTCGAACCGGAGCTGCTCCTCGCGACCCGCGCGGTCCTTGCCGGTGTGGACGATGTCGACCGCGCCGCGGGGGTCGTCAGCGGTGCCGTCGGGGCGGATCGCGACGGCCCGGGCCTGGCGGAACTCGATGCCCTTGCGGCGATAGACCGGGGCGAGGGGGAACACCACCGACTTCTTGTCCATGGTGCCCACGCCGACCCAGATGTTGGACGGGATCCAGTTCCAGTGCGAGTTGGGCGAGACGACGGTGACGGTGTGCGTCCGGTCGAGCAGCCGCCTGAGGTGGAGAGCGGCGGTGTGTCCGGACACGCCCGCGCCGAGCACGACGACATGGGCCACGGTTTCCTCCTTCGACGACGTGTCCACAACATACCCCTGGGGTATGTGTTCGTCAGCGATTCGCAGAAGTCCGTTCGAGGACCCGCTCCCCGGCGCTGCCCCGATTTGGTGGTGGGTGACGGCGATGGGTTACAGTTCCACCCGCTTCGCAGGAAGCACGACCAGGCCCCGTAGCGCAGTTGGTTAGCGCGCCGCCCTGTCACGGCGGAGGCCGCGGGTTCGAGTCCCGTCGGGGTCGCAGAGCAATGAAGAGGGAGAGCCGTCAGGCTCTCCCTCTTCTGCGTTCCGGGGAACCCCGAGCCGTTCGGTGGTGCTCCCTAGGCTGGACGCATGCCGGTCGACCTCGATGCCGCCTCCTTCGACGCGATGGTCGAGCGCGCCCTCGACGAGCTCCCCGACGAGCTGGCCCGGCTGGTGGAGAACGTGGTGGTGCTGGTCGAGCCCGAGGCCCCGGCCGACGACCCGGACCTCCTCGGGCTCTACGACGGGCTCGCGCTCACCGAGCGGCCCGCCAACCACGCGGGCTTCCTGCCCGACCGGATCCTGCTGTTCCGCGGTCCGCTGCTCGACGTCGCAGAGACGGTCGAGGAGCTGGAGGAGGAGGTGCGGATCACCGTCGTGCACGAGGTCGCCCACCACTTCGGTCTCGACGACGCGCGCCTGCACGCCCTCGGCTGGGGCTGAGGTCCGGCGCGCGGGCTCAGCCCGCGAGCGCGCTGCCGAGCAGCCATCCGGCCGAGCAGGCCGCCAGGGCGAGCACGGTGGTGACGGCGACGTAGCCGCCGGCCTCGCGCGCGGGCCGGTCGACCGCCTGCACGGCGAAGGAGGAGAACGTCGTGAGGGCCCCGCAGAACCCGGTGCCCAGCAGGGCCCACGCGGCGCCACCGAGGGAGAGCGCCGCGAACAGGCCGAAGAGGCCCGAGCCCACGGCGTTGACCAGCAGCGTGCCGCGCGGCCACGCGTCGTCGAGCAGGTGCGTGCAGGCGTAGCGCAGCGGTGCCCCGACGGCCGCGCCGAGGGCGACCAGCAGGGCCGTCGTCGTCTCGCTCACCCCAGGGCCTCCTCGGGCTCGGCCCGGCGCGAGAGCCGTCGCCCCACGGACGCCGCGGCGAGGCCGGCGGCGAGCGTCACGAGGAGGTAGAGGCCGGCGATCGCGCCGTGGCCCGAGGCGGCGAGCTCGCGCGTCTGGCCGGCCCAGGCGGACACGGTCGTGAACCCGCCGAGGACGCCCGGTCCCAGGGTCGCGGCGAGCCGGGGCGAGCGGCGTACGGCGGCCAGCAGGGGCAGCGCGCCGAGGGCGAAGGAGCCCACGACGTTGATGGCGAGGGTGGGCCACGGGAACGTCCCGTGGTGGGCGACGACGTCGACCGCGTGGCGCAGCAGGGCTCCGAGCGCACCGCCGGCTGCCACGAGCAGCAGGACGTCGGGGCGCGGACGCCGGCCGCTCACCCGACCTGGCTCGCGGAGTGGTCAGCTGCCGTCCCGCGCCACGGGTGGGCGTCGTCGCCGCCGAGCTGGCCGATCAGCTCGCCCAGCAACCAGTTGTGGAAGGCGCGCTGATCGGCGGTGCGGGCGAGCGAGAGCAGCCGCTCGGCACGGCAGAACGCGTCGGCCACGTCGAACATCTCGGTCATGGTGACGAAGATCGGGGACGCCTCGCGGACCATCGGGAAGGCGAGGTCGACGCTCGGGGTGCCGTGCTCCGCGGCGCGGTGCACCTGGTCGTAGAAGGTGTCGGGGAACTGTCGCTCGAAGCTGGCGAACATCGAGGTGAGGTCGCCGGCGAGCGGGTAGTCGCTCTGGTGCGACAGCGAGAGCAGCCGCAGCTCGCGCCGCAGCTCGGCGTACTGGCGGGCGAGGGAGAGGTAGAGCGGGACGTCGACGGACAGCAGCTGCACCTCGAGGGCGGCCTCGCTGCGGGGCTCGGGTGCCGTCCGGTCGAGGTGGTCGACGACCCAGGTCGCGTCGGAGCTCTCGTGCATCTCGGCGGCGGGCTCGAACCAGACGGTCTTGCCGTCGTCCTCGATGGAGGCACCCCAGGCGGCAGCGCACTGGGCGACGATCGCCAGGCCCCGCCCGAAGGTCAGCAGCAGGTCGAGGTCGTCGCCGGTGACCGGCGCCGGCGGGACGGGCGGGCTGGTCGAGCCGTCGGCCACCTCGATGCGCGGGTGGCTGGCCGTGCCGCGCACGCGGACCTTGTAGGGCGCCCTGGCGTGGATGAGCGCGTTGGCGACGAGCTCGGAGACCCCGAGCTCGGCGCACTCGACGAGGTCGTCCCTGCCCAGCCGCCGGCAGATGTCGGCCACCCAGCGCCGGGCGTCGGCCGCGGCACGCGGCGACGACGCCAGGGTCAGCTCGGAGGTCAGCGGCACTGGGACTTCTTTCAGGGGGTGTGGGTAGTCCAGTGGGCATTGGCTACCCGGCGATCAGGTGGTTCAAACCTCGAACACACCATAGTTTTCTTCGGGAGTGGGGACAGGGTGTGAGCAAGCAGACGCGTCCATCATTTCGCCACCTGGGGGTCTCCGGGAGGAGAATGGACGACGTCCTGACCGCACCTATGACCCTAGGAGCACTCGTGACCCAGACGCAGGCAACTCGCCACAAGGTCGTGGTGATCGGTTCGGGATTCGGTGGACTCTTCGGCACCAAGGCGCTGCGCCGTGCCGACGTCGACGTCACCGTGGTCGCCAAGACCACCCACCACCTCTTCCAGCCGCTGCTCTACCAGGTGGCGACCGGCATCCTCTCCGAGGGCGAGATCGCCCCGCCGACCCGCGAGGTGCTGAGCAACCAGGACAACGCGAAGGTCCTGCTCGGCGAGGTCGTCGACATCGACCTCGAGGCGCGCACCGTGACCTCGCGCGTGCTGGGCCGCGACACGGTCACGTCGTACGACTCGCTGCTCGTCGCCGCCGGCGCCAGCCAGTCCTACTTCGGCAACGACCACTTCGCCGAGTTCGCCCCGGGCATGAAGAGCATCGACGACGCCCTCGAGCTGCGCGGCCGGATCTTCGGCGCCTTCGAGATGGCCGAGCTCGGCGCGAGCCGCGGCGACGACGTCGACCACCTGCTGACCTTCGTCGTCGTCGGCGCCGGCCCCACCGGTGTGGAGATGGCCGGCCAGATCGCCGAGCTCGCGCACCACACCCTGCGCAAGGACTTCCGTGCGATCAACACCCGCCAGGCCCGCGTCGTGCTCGTCGACGCCGCCCCGCAGGTGCTGCCGCCGTTCGGTGCCAAGCTCGGCGAGAAGGCCCAGCGCGAGCTGGAGAAGCTCGGCGTCGAGGTGATGCTCGGCGGCATGGTCACCGAGGTCGACGAGCGTGGGCTCGAGGTCAAGTTCAAGGACGGCCGGGTCGAGCGCATCAACTCGGTCGCCAAGATCTGGGCGGCCGGCGTGCAGGCCAACCCGCTCGGCAAGACGCTGTCGGAGCAGACCGGCGCTCCGCTGGACCGGGCCGGCCGGATCGCGGTCAACCCCGACCTCACGCTCCCCGGGCACCCCGAGGTGTTCGTCGTCGGCGACATGATCGCCCTCGACAACCTCCCGGGCGTCGCGCAGGTGGCGATCCAGGGGGCGAAGTACGCCGCCAAGGAGATCCGCAACCGGGTCGAGAACAAGCCCCCGCAGGGCCCCTTCAAGTACTTCGACAAGGGCTCGATGGCGATCATCAGCCGCTTCCGCGCGGTCGCCATGGTCGGCAAGCTGCGGATCACGGGCATCGCGGCCTGGCTGATGTGGCTCGGCGTGCACCTCGTCTACCTCACCGGCTTCAAGAACCAGGTCTCCGCGCTGATGCGCTGGGCGATCACCTTCGTCAGCAACAACCGCTCCGAGCGCACCACCACCGAGCAGCAGATCTTCGCCCGGGCCGCGCTCGCGCGCCTGCGTCGCGGTGCGGCGGACCTGGTCTCCGACCCGGGGATGTACGACGCCACGCGGGCGATGATGGAGGAGACCCGTCGTCAGGAGCTCGAGGCGGCAGCGGCCCGCGAGGCCGAGCTGACCGACTCCGGCGCGCGCGGGGTGCACGCGGACCACTGAGCCGCGCGTCGGCGCCGGACGGCGTGCAGCCCGGCGAGGAGCGCGAGCAGCAGGACCGTGCCGACGAGCCACGGGAGCGCGCCGGGACCGCTCGGCGCAGGCTCGGTCGGCGGCACGGCCGGGAGGGCGGTCGCGGTGCCGGCCCCGGAGGCGACCGCGAAGCGCAGCCCGCCGGTGACGACGTGCCCGTCGGCGGCCACCACCCGGTAGGAGACGGCGTGCTCGCCGGTCGCCGCGAGCCGGACGCCGACCCGCACGAGGGCGCCGTCGACCACGGTCGGCCCGTGGGTCGCCTCGCGGCCGTCGGGGCCGACGACCGAGACCGCCGCGGTCCCGGGCACGACCTCCCCGGCGAAGGACAGCATCAGTGCGTCGGTCTCGACGGAGACCGCCTCCCCGGCGGCGGGTGAGCTGCCGAGCAGGTCGGTGTGGGCACGGGCGGGGCCGGCCGTCAGCACCAGCCCGAGCACGGGTCCCAGCAGCAGGGCGAGCCAGGTGCGGGCGACGGTGCGGAGCGTCATGGCGTTCCTCATCCCTCGAGGAGCGCCCGGGCGGCCGCGGCGATCGGCCGTCGCCCCTCGCCGACGGCCCTGATGCTCGCCAGCAGATGGTCGAGCGGGTCCTCCTTGAGGAGGTATCCCCTGGCGCCGGCCTCCAGCGCGGCCACGACCAGGCCGCGGGTGCACGCCCCGGTGAGCACCGCCACCCGCACGTGCGGGTGGCGGAGGGTGAGCTGGCGGGTCGCCTCGATGCCGTCCATGCCGGGGAGGTCGAGATCCATCAGCACCACGTCGGGCCGCAGGTCGGCGACCGCCGTGAGGGCCGACTCGGCGTCCGGCGAGGCCCCCACGACCAGCAGGTCGGGCTCGGCGTCGAGGGCGAGCTCGAGCACCTGGCGCAGGATCTGGTGGTCGTCCACGAGCAGCACCCGGAGGGTCGCTCGGGCCTGGTCGAGGAGGGCGGGCATGACGTCAGGGTGTCGGGGCCACCTTGGGGAATGCTCGGGCCGGTGCCGGACGCCCGGCACCGGCGAGGCTGAGGGGCAGCCGCACGCACAGGACGGTGCCGCTCCGACCGCCGATCTCGAGGTCGAGCCGACCTCCGGCGTCGGCGACCGCGTCGGCCAGCAGCCGCAGACCGAGGTGCCCCTCGTCGGCGGTCGCGGTCCGGCCCGCGGCCGCGGTGCCGTCGTCGCGGACCCGCACCTCGAGGGTCGCCGCAGCGAGCGTGACCTCGATCCACAGTCGCGTCGCGTGCGCGTGCTTGACCACGTTGCGCACGCCCTCGCGCGCCGCCCGGTAGGCGAGCCGGGCGGTCTCCGGTGGCAGCGCCAGGCCGGGTGGCACGCTGACCTCGACGGCCAGCCCGGCAGCACCACCGTCGATCGCCGCGAGCTCGCGCAGCGCGTCGCCGAAGCCCTCGTCCTCGAGGTCGGGCGGATACAGGTCGGTCATCATCGTGCGCAGCGACGCCACGTCGCCCCGCAGGACCGTCCCGGCCCGGTCCAGCATCTCGCCTGCACGCACCAGGTCGCCGTCGGCCCGCAGCTCCTTGCGCACGGTCGGCAGCAGGTAGCCGACACCGGACAGGTCCTGGATGACGCCGTCGTGGAGGTCGTGGGCGATCCGGCGGCGCTCGAGGTCGGCCGCCTCGAGCGCGCGCTGGACCAGCACGGTGCGCTCGGCCTGCGCCCGCTCCACGCGTAGGGCGAGGGAGTAGGCGAGCGGCAGGACGACGAGGAGGAAGACCAGCAGCGTGCCGAGCATCAGGGGCACGAAGGACCGCTCGATCTCACGCGCGTGCTGGTGCATGTCCTCGGTCGTGAGGTACGACTCGACCACCACCGGTCGGCCGTCGGCGTCCGTGGCGCCGGCGTAGACCTCGAGCATCTCGTCGGCGTCCTGCTCGGTGACGTTCTCGGCGCGGTCGAGGTCGGAGACCTCCGCCCATGCCTCGTGGGTGCCGAAGAGCGCCGCCAGCTGGGGCTCCATCTCGAACACCCGGCCGACGAGGTCGCCGCTGTCGGTCCAGAGGATGCGCCCGTCCTCGTCCCAGATCTTCACGCGCTGCACGCTGCCGTCGCGCATCCGGTTGTCCATCACCGTGTCGAGCAGGTCGGCTGCCCCGGGCTCGCCGTCGCGCAGCGACTCGGTGACCATCGGTGCGGCCAGCCGGTTGGCGAGGTTGGCCGCCTGCTGCCGACCGTCCTCGAGCGCGCGCTGGCGAGCGATCTGGTCGGCGACGAGCAGCGTCGTCAGCGACAGCACGACGACGGCGAGCACCGCCGACGCGGTGAACCGGACGAGTGCCCGGCGCAGCACCCCGGACGAGGGCGCGGATCGCTCGGACCGGCGTCGGACCCTCACGGCACGATCCCTGCGGAGCGGGCGGCGGCCACCGCCTCGAGCTGGGAGTGGGCGTGCAGCTTGTGCAGGAGGCTCTTCACGTAGCCACGGCAGGTGTGCACCGAGATGTTCAGCTCGCGGGAGATGGAGCGTACGTCGCGGCCCGCCGCCAGCAGCCTGATCACCCGCTCCTCCTGCGGGGTCAGCGACGGTCGCTCGACCGGTGCGCTCTCGTCGGGGCCGTCGAGGACCAGCGTCCGCAGGAGCGCCGGCGCGACGACGAGGCCGTCGCCCGGCGGCCCCACCAGCACCTCCCGGAGGTCCTCGAACGCGCCGTCCTTGGGCAGGAGGGCGCTGGCCCCGGCGGCGGCGGCATTGCGCAGCACCACGGGGCCGGGCTCGGCGGTCAGCACCACGACCCGGAGCAGCGGATGTCGTGCCACCAGCTCGCGGGTGAGGCTGAGGCCGTCGTCGGTGCCGAGCCGGACGTCCATGATCACGATGTCGGGCCGCAGGTCCTCGGTCATCGCCCGCGCGCCCGCAGCGTCGTGCGCAGCGCCGACGCACTCGAGGTCGTCGTCGGCCGCGATGGCCATGCAGACCAGGTCGGTGAAGGTGCGGTGGTCGTCGACGACGAGCACTCGTGTGCGCTCCGTCCCCTCCACCTCGGACATCGGCCGGCTCCCCCGTGCGCGGGGCGGCGACAATCCGGGCCGAGAGCCACCCTGCATCCCACGGTAGGACCAGGACACGGCCCTCGTCTGCGCCTTCTCCCCGCGATGCCCAAATCTGAGGAGGTCACCCGGTGGGGGCGAGCTCGGCGGCGAACTCCTCCAGCGCCTGGGACATCCGGTCGCGCGCCCGGGAGGGCATCCCGCCGACCGCCTGCCGCAGCAGGTCGACGAGCGTGGCGACCTCGGCGGTGAGGTCCGGCAGGGCGGCGGACTCCTCGTCGGAGCGCAGCATCGCGACGTAGAGGTCGCGGCTCGCCGCGGACGGGCTCGAGCCGAGCTCCCGGTCGAGCGACTCGCGCAGGTGCAGGTAGCACCGCAGCGCCTCGCCGCGTCGGCCGTCGGCCTGCAGGGCGCGCATCAGGACCCGGCACGCCGTCTCCCCGAGCT
The DNA here is from genome assembly GCF_018275325.1 of Nocardioides palaemonis. NCBI lineage: Bacteria > Bacillati > Actinomycetota > Actinomycetes > Propionibacteriales > Nocardioidaceae > Nocardioides > Nocardioides palaemonis. The sequence continues at coordinate 262,475 of NZ_JAGVQR010000001.1, forward strand.
CGTCCTGGGCCACCGCGAGCCTGGCCTGCTGCACGGCCTCGGCGTGGCGGCCGAAGGCCAGCGCGTGCTCCGCGGCCCGGGTCGCGACCCCGGCGAGCTCGACCCGGAAGTCGTCGCGGGCGTCGGCCGCCCACCCGGCGTAGGCCTCGCTGGCGAGGAGCTCACCGCGGACGAGGGAGGTCGCGCGACGCAGCAGGACGAGGGCGTCCTCGGGCGTGGCGTCGGTGGCGGCCTGGGTGAGCGTGCGGAAGCGGCGGACGTCGACGTCGACGACCTCGGGGTCGAGGACGTAGCCGTGCATGACGGTGCGGATCGCCGCCCGGTCGCCCGTGACGCGCGCCAGCGAACGGCGCAGCACGCAGACGTAGCTCTCGAGGGTGCTGAGGTAGGAGCGCGGCGGGTGGTCCTCCCACAGCAGCCCGGCGAGCCGGTCCTTGGAGACCGGGCCGGTGCTCAGGGCGAGGATGGCGAGGATCTGGCGTGGCTTCACGCCGCCGAGGTCGGCGCCGAGCGGTGCGCCGTCCGCGGAGCGGAGCGAGGTCTCGCCGAAGAGGTCGAGCTGGATCATGTGTGTCCCCCCACTGGACGTGTCGCCGGGAACCCCTCCCGACTCCCTCATCGTGGGCGAACGGCCGCCGACCCGGCAGCCGCCGTTGAGGGGGCGCCACACCCCCGCGGGTGAGGGGGTGCGCTAGACCGGCACAGCCCCCAGAATTCCCCAAGCCCGCTGCTGGAGGCTGCCCCGCATGGACGAGCGCGAGCCCGGGCGCAGGAGCCGTGCCGCGCTCGGCGCGGGACTGGTGGCGCTCCTCGTCAGCGCCCTCGTGCTCGGCTCGGTGGCCAGCGGTGCCGGCCCCGTCCGCGCGCCGGCCGGCATCCCCGACGCCGGACCCTGGACCGGGTGGGCGCTCCGCCTCGCGGAGGTGGCGGCGCTGGTGGCGGCGGTGCTGACGTCGGGCTCGCTGCTGGTGGCGACGGTGCTGGTCGGCCACGACGAGCACCGCGACGCCGAGGCGTGTGCGGTGCGGGACCGGGCCGTACGCTCCGCCGCCCGCACTGCCGCCGCCTGGCTGGTGGCGTCGGTCGCGGCCGCGGTGCTCGTCGTGGCCGACGCACGGGCGGTCCCGGTCACCCGCGTGGTGGGTCGGCTGCTGGCCGGCGACGAGCCGTGGCGCGAGCTCGTGGCGACCGCTCCGGGCGCGGCGCGCGGTCACCTGCTCGCGGCGCTCGCGGCGGCGGTCGTCGTCGCCCTCACCCTGCGCGCCGCCGACCGCCGTGCAGCCGCCGCAGCCCTGGCGCTCACGCTCCTCGGGCTCCTCCCGCCACGGCTCGCGGGCCACGCCGGAGCGGTCGCCGACCAGGACGTGGTCGCCACCGGGATCGTGGTGCACGTGGTCGCCGCCGCCGTCTGGGTCGGCGGCCTGGTCGGGCTCCTGGTCCACCTGCGTCGCTCGCCCGCGCTCCGCAGCGCCGCGCTCGGCAGGTTCAGCGCACTGGCCGGCGGCGCCTACCTCGCGCTCGCCGTGTCGGGGGCCGCGTCGGCCAGCGTGCATCTGGCGTCGTGGTCGGCCTGGTCGAGCGGCTACGGCGCGCTGGTGCTGGCCAAGGTGGCGCTGCTCGCGCTGCTCGGCTGGTGCGGCGCGCTGCACCGCCGCCGGCTCCGGGACGCCTCGTACGCCGTCCGGGCGCCCTTCGCCCGCCTGGCCGTCGCGGAGGTGGCGTTGATGGCCGTGGCCGGTGGCCTCGCCGCAGCCCTCTCCCGCACGCCGCTGCCGGTCGCCCAGGTGGCGCCCGAGCACGGCACCAGCCACCCCGGGCTACCGGCGGTCGTGCAGCCGGTGTCCGCGTGGCTGCTGGTCTCGGCCGTACGTCCCAACGCGCTGGCCCTGCTGGTCGTCGCCGGCCTGCTCGTCGCCTACCGGGTCGCGGTGCGCCGCCTCGTCGCGGCGGGCGGGTCGTGGCCCGAGCGGCGCCTGCACGCCGCCACGGCGGCCGCGGTGCTCGCGGTGCTCGTGCTGTGCTCCGGCCTGGCGACCTACGCGCCCGCGATGCTGAGCGTCCAGGTCCTCCAGCTGCTGCTGATGCTGCTGGTCGTCCCTGCGGTGGTCGTCCGCGCCGCCCCGGCGCGCCTGTGGCGCCGGCCGGTCGACCCGGTCGCGGGTGCCGTCGCCGTCGGCGGCCTGCTCGTCCTCGTCTACCGCACCCCGCTGCTCGAGGTCTCGCAGCGCTCGCACTGGGTCCACCTGACCCTGCTCCTCGCCGCCACTGCGGCCGGCACGTACCACCTGTCGGCCCTTGCCCCCCACGGAGGCGGCGGGGAGCAGGCCCCCCGGCAGGCCGCGGGGAGCGCGGCGCGGCTCGCGCCGCTGCTGCCCGCGGCCTGCCTCGGCGTGCTCGGCGCCCAGCTGCTGCTCGGCGACCGCCTGGTCGCGGGTCGGTGGTTCCTCGAGCTGCGCTGGGGCTGGGTCGATGCCGCCGCGGACCAGCGGCTCGCCGGGCTGCTCGCGCTCGTGGCCACCGCCGGGCTGCTCCTCACGGGCGTCGCCGCCCGGACCGGCGCGGTCGCTCAGGACACCGGCCAGATCCGCACCAGCACCTCGCCGAGCAGGTCGTCGGCCGGCACCGGACCGTAGTCGCGGGAGTCGATCGAGTTGGGGCGGTTGTCACCCATCACGAGCACGGCGTCGTCGGGGACCTCGAAGGTCCGGGTGTAGGAGCCGTCCACCCAGCGCGGGTCGACGTACGCCTCCGGCACCGCGTGCCCGTCGACGTGCAGCACCCCGTCGAGGACGACCACGCTCTCGCCGGGCAGCCCCACGACCCGCTTGATCGCCCGGGTGCCGTCGCCCGGCATCGCGAAGACGACGAGGTCACCCCGCTCCAGCGAGCCCGGGTCGGGCGCGTGGCGCGAGATCAGGACCACGTCGCCCGCGTGCAGCGTGGGCGACATGCTGGAGGAGTCGATCCGCACCGGCTCGACGACCGTGGCGCGGACGACCCCCACCCCGGCGACCACGCAGAGCGTGGCGGCCGCCAGGGCGGAGGTGCGTGCGGACGGCCCGCGCACGGGTCGCTCAGACCGCCGGAGCGGCGGCGAAGGGGTGGTTGACGCCCGTGAGGCTCAGGTCGGCGTCGCCGACGGCCGGCGCCACGAGGAACTGGCCCATCATGTCGTTGTCCTCGTGGGCGAGGTTGTGGCAGTGGATCATGTAGCGCCCACCCTGGTCGGCGGTCGCGCCGGCCTGGCCGGTGGAGCGGCCGTCGGGGTAGGTGGCGGGCGCCATCGCGTAGTGCACCAGCACCTCGACGATCTCGCCCTCGCCGACGTAGACCACGTCCTTGGGGCCCATCTCCCACGCGGCGACCTTGCCGAGGCCGCCCTTGCGCGACAGCACGCGGAAGTCGACGAGGTGGATGTGGAGGGGGTGAAACCAGCCGCCCGACTTGTTCTCGATCCTCCACACCTCGCAGTCCCCGGGGCGCGGCGGCGGGCCGTCGGCGGTGAAGAGGTTCCAGCTGCCGGCCTGGATGTCGTGCCATGACATCCCGTTGATGAGGTACTCGTTGGTGACGTCGTCGTGCTCGAGGTCGATGTTCCGGGTGCGCCGCGAGAGGGTGCGCGGAGCGGTCATCACCTCGTTGACCTCGGACGCCGGCGGCGTGACGACGCGGTTGGCGACCGTGCTCCGCGCCGCCGAGGTGACCCGCAGCTGCATCACCTTGCTGGTGTAGACCCAGTCGACGTTGTTCTTGTTGCTCGCGTTGCGCAGCTCGACGGTGTCGCCGATCCGGCAGCCGGAGAAGTCGACCATCACCTCGTAGCGCTCGGCGCCGCCGTGGCGCCACGTCGTGACCTTCTGCGGCACCATCAGCCCGCCGTCGGTCGCGACGACGTACGTCGGGAGCACCGCGCCGGTGCGGGTGTTGACCATCGAGAAGGTGAAGGAGCGCGACAGCGTCGCGACCAGCACCCGGAAGCGGTACCACCGCTGCTCGACCTCGTGGAAGGGCCACGGGACGCCGTTGACGGTGATCACGTCGCCGTAGAGCCCGGCGTGGTCGCGGTCCATGTAGGCCAGCGCGCCGTTGGAGTCGAACATCGCGTCACTCACCGTCAGCGGCACGTCGTACGGCCCCTGGGGGAGGTTGGCCTTCTCCCACGCGTTCTGCAGGTGGTACTGCGCGACCAGGCCGCTGTAGACGTTCTGCGCGGTGTGGTGGACGGCGTGGTCGTGGTACCAGAGGGTGCGGGGTCCCTGGTGGTTCGGGTACCAGTACGCCTTCCAGTGCCCGGGCTGGGTGAGGTCGTCGGCGTAGCCGTCGTACTGCGGCAGCGACGCCGATCCGTGCAGGTGCACCGAGGTGGCCGCGGGGTAGCCCCAGACCGGGTGGACCGGCGGCAGCTGGTTGCGGACCTTCAGGCACACGCGCGTGTTCTGCTCGACCTTGATGAGCGGGCCGGGCACGCTCGGCGCGCCACCGTGGGGGCCGTACGCCAGCACGGTCGTGGTGGGAGCCCCGGGGTCGAGCACCTGCGCCTGCGTGGCCGTCTCCGTGACCTCGTAGAGGTGGTACTCGCCGAACTCGTCGGTGAGCACCGTCGGCACGAGCGGCTGCGGCACCGGCATCCGGCGGGTGAAGCGCACCGGCTTGGGTGCGGTGCTGATCCAGTCCTTGGTGCTGGCCGACTGGCCGAGCGGGAGCGTCACGCCGGCGACGGCGACGGTCCCCAGGCCCATCGTCGCCAGCACGTTGCGTCGGGTCGCTGATGCCATCCTGCGTCCTCCTCGTGCGAGCTGCTCCCAGCCTGCGTCGGCGACCTTGGGCATTCCTTGTGCGACGTGCGCGGCCCGTGCGGCGCGGCCCGGACGTGCCGGTGCCCGGTGGTCTCGGGGACCACCGGGCACCGGTGTCAGGCGGGTGTCGCTGCAGGTGTCACTGCAGGGCGAACCCGAACGGGCCGGACTCCGCTCCGTAGGCCGAGCGCACGGTGACCGTGCCGGCTGCGGTGGGCCGCAGCGCGGTGGGCGTGTTCTTCAGCCGGAAGTCGAAGTCGCAGACCCCGAGGGCCAGGGCCGGCGTCGCCGTCCCGAGCAGGACCGGGGTCGACCCGGGCTTGTTCCAGTAGATGCTCATCAGGTTGCTCGCCGAGCAGTGCTTGGCGCTGCCCCTGACCCGCCACTCCGTGTTGCCGCGCTTGTAGGACGCGCTCGCCACGGTCACCGTGCCCGGGTCGGTGACGACCCGCACCGCGTCGGTGGCGGTGGTGCCGTTGACGTCGGTGATGGTGAGGGTGAAGCTGAGCGTCAGCGGCTGGGTCGAGGCGGGCACCACGAACGTCGGGTTCGCGGTGTTCGGGTTCTTCAGCGTCACCTGGACCGCGTCGGTCCCGGCCTGCGTCCAGGCGTACGCCGAGGCGTACTGCGACGCCGTGCCGTCCAGCGTCACCGTCGAGGTCGGGATCACCCCGGCCAGGTCGGCCCCGGCGTCGGCCACCGGCGCGACGTTGGGCGAGGCCACCGTGATCGTCGTCCGCGCGGTGCTGGTGCTGGACCTGCCGGTGACGGTCAGCGCGACCTCGTAGGTCCCGGCCGCCGTCGCCACGAAGGTCACCGAGGACCCGTTGGTCCCGACCGGGGTCAACCGGGCGCCGGTGGCCGGCGTGACGCTCCAGGCGTAGCTCGACACGGTGCCCGCGGAGGCGAGGCCGTCGAGGGTCAGCGTCTGGTTGGTCTGCACCTGCGTGGCGTCGGAGGTGATGACCGCCGTGACGTCGAGCGCGGTGTCCTCACCGCCGGTGACGACCACGTCGTCGGAGTCGGACCCGCCCTTGGCGGACGTGACGGTGACCTCGGGCGGCGGGACGGCGAGGTTCGGGATGGTCCAGGTCGTCCGTCCCTGCGCCACCGTCGGGGTGACCCGGGGCAGGTCGCCCTGGAGGCTCAACGTCGCGCCGTCGGCACCCGACTCCGCGATGACCGTCAGGGTGCGGCTGTCGTTGTCGTAGACCGCGCTGGCGACGTGGACCTTGTCGCCGAACAGCGACGGGGCGATGTGGTCGACCGTGGCGGGGGAGTCCGACACGTTGGTGACCACCAGGTCGGACGGGGGCGGACCGTCGGTGAGGACGCGCGCGTAGTAGCGGCCCGGGCGGGAGGCGTCCTCGCGCATCCGGGTCTGCGGCACGCCGGTGCCCTTGACGACGATCTGCTGCCCGGTCTCGCTGGTGGCGAAGATGTCGAGCATCTGGCCCGCTCCCGCCGTGGAGTAGGTCGCCTGCGTCGCCTGCACGCCCATGCGGGTCGCGATCTTGCCCTGGACGAGGAAGGTGTTGGTCTGGATGCAGTCGTCGAGGGCGACGGGGTCGTTGCCCAGCGCCGGGTTGGTGCAGAGCTGCGTCGACCCGGTGAAGGAGCCGCGCGGGCCCTCCACCCGGAAGAAGTTGGTGTTGTAGGGGCTGCCCACGACCGCGTGCTCCTGGGTGACGTCACCGAGGTAGCCGGCCGGGGCGGCCGGCGCGACCGCCGGGTCCCACTTGAGGAACGGGCCGGGGCGGCTGCCGAGGGTCTGGTCGAAGACGCCGTCGGGGGTCAGCGAGCCGATGTCCTCGGTCATGTTGATGCCCTTGAACGCACCCGGCTCGGCGGTGATCCTGTCGACGCCGAACGGGTGGGTGAGGGTGTACTCGGCGTTGTCGATCAGTCCCGAGGCCCGCAGCCGGATCCGCCCGAAGCTGACCTGGTCGCCGGCCTTGACGGGCCCACCGCCGAAGGCGGCCTCCACCGCCGTCACGAGCTGGGCGGTGCCGGAGCCGTAGTCGATGGAGGTGTCGGCGACCGCCCAGAACGCCTCGTCCGGGAAGTTGTCGGGGAACGACACGGGCTTCGTCGGGTCGGGGATGTCGCCCATGATGCAGTTCGCGTCGTTGGGGTCGAGGCAGAGCTCGAGCTTGACGTTGTTGGTGTCCTTGTACCAGAGCGGGAAGCCGTTGGCCTCGTCGATCGGGCCCACCTGCTTGAGGCCGGCGGTGCCGCCCTGGTGCGCCGGTGGCGGGGAGATGGCGGAGGCGACGAGACCCGCCCCCGCGACTGTCAGATTGAGGGCGACGGCGGCGACGAGGAGAAGTCTCGTCCGCCGTCCTGGGCGTGGGGTGGTGTGCATCGGGGCTCCGTCCGCGAGTCGGCGAGGGTGTCGTGATCGTCGACACCCTTCGCTCCCGCGGTTGGGGAAACCTTGAGCGCCGGGTCGTGCCCGGTCGCCCATGCGCCGACCCGGAAGGCGACCAGCGCGATCACGGCGCCGGCGAGGTCGTCGGCGACGTAGTGCCACCCGAAGTAGAGGGTGGCGACGACGGTGAGGGCGAAGTTGACCCAGAACACCCGCTGGACGGTCCGGCTGCGGACGGTGTGGCGCGCCATCAGCGCCCAGAGGAGGGCGATCGCGGTGTGCAGGCTCGCGAAGCCGGCCACGCCCTGGTAGTCGCCGTCGCCCCAGAGGAAGCCGTGCCGGGACGCGACGAGGGAGTCCATCAGGTCCGAGGTGCCGTTGGGCACCAGGTCGCTGGCCAGCCAGGGGTACATGATCCCGGGGCCGAGGGTCGGGAGCAGGTAGTAGGAGACCGTGCCGAGGGTCCACGCGACGCCCTGTGCGGTGACGAACCACCAGCCGAAGCCGATGTTGCGCGACCAGACCAGCCACACCGTCACGAGGATCGCGACCAACGGGATGTAGGTGAGGTAGACGGTGGAGAGCACGTGGGCGGTCACGTCGCGGCCCAGCAGGTCCTGCAGCACGGTCGCCGGGTCGTGGCCGAGGAAGAGCAGCCGGTCCATCCGCCACAGCTCGCTGTCGTACTTCTCCTCGCGGATGAGCGGGAGCAGCGACTTGAGGTTCCGGTAGGCGACGTAGACCACGTAGAAGCACGAGATCCCGACCGTCACCAGCAGCAGCCGCGCGCCGGTCCAGTGCGTACGCAGGCGCTCGCGCGCCGCGCGGACGGTGCCGGCCGGGTGCAGCCGGCCCACCCACAGGGCGCGCGGCAGCAGGTCGAGCACGATCGCCGCGAGGCACAGCACCGGCAGGCGTACCCACGAGGGGCCGAGGAAGCTGCCCTCGGGGTCGGCCACCGGCCGGTCCAGCGCGTGGCTGGCGAGGAAGGTGACCACGCCCATCAGCGCGGCGTTGGCGACCAGGAACGTCCAGGGCCGCGCGAGCAGGCGTGGCGCGGGCCCGCCGGCGGTCATCGAGGTCGGGGCGGTGGCAGGGGCGGTGGCAGGGGCGGTGGCGGCCGGGTGGTCGCTGGCCGGCGTCGGCGCAGGGGTCGGCGTCGGGGAGGGCACGGGGTACTCCGGGGTGGTGCGGGCGTGGCGTGGGCCCTGACATCCTCCCGGATTCACCCAAAGTTCACCCGACGCCCGACCCCCTCTGGGTATCTGGGGACGAAATGGCGGGAAATCGGCCGCGGATCGTCCCATTTCGTCCCCAGATACCGACCGAGGGAACAGGGGCGGCGGGGGGCGGGGTTGGGACGGACGACCGACGAGCGACACCGAGACGACGGAAGAGGGACGGCATGCGAGCTGTGGTCTACACCGAGAGCGGGGACGCGAGCGTCCTGGAGCTGGTCGAGCGCGAGGCCGCCGAGCCCGGGCCGGGCGAGGTCCGGGTGCGGATCGTGCGGGCCGGGGTCAACCCGACGGACTGGAAGTTCCGCGCCGGCGGGATGGGGAAGCTGGCCTTCCCCGAGATCGTCCCCGGCCAGGACGGCGCGGGCGCCGTCGAGGAACTGGGTCCCGACGTCACCTCCCTCGCCGTGGGCGACCGGGTGTGGACGATGCTGGCCCAGCACCAGCGTCCGGGCGGCACGGCGCAGGAGCAGGTCGTGGTGCCGGTGGACCGGCTGACCGTGCTTCCCGACGGGGCGTCGTACGACCTCGGCGCCTCGCTCGGCGTCCCCGCCGTCACCGCCCACCGGGCGCTGACCACCTCCGAGGACGGCCCGAGCCGGCTCGCGCCCGGCGCCCTCGACGGCACGACCGTGCTGGTCGCCGGCGGTGCCGGCGCCGTCGGCAACGCCGCGATCCAGCTCGCCCGCTGGGCCGGCGCGACGGTCATCACCACGGTGAGCGGTGAGGAGAAGGGCGCGCTGGCGACCGCCGCGGGCGCGCACCACGTCGTGAACTACCGCGAGGGCGACCTCGTCGAGCAGGTCCGGGCGATCGCCCCCGACGGCGTCGACCTCGTCGTCGAGGTCGCCCCCGCGCAGAACCTGCGGACCGACCTGAAGCTGATCCGCCCGCGGGGCACGATCGCGATCTACGCCAACAACGGCGGCGACGAGGTCACGCTGAGCGTGCGCGAGACCTTCTCCACCAATGCCCGCTTCCAGTGGGTGCTGCTCTACACCGTCGGCCCCGCCGCTCTCCGCGCCGCGGCGGAGGACATCACCGCCGCGATCGCCGACGGCGCCCTCGGGGTGGGTGAGGAGCACGGCCTCCCGCTGCACCACTTCACGCTCGAGGACACCGCCGCCGCGCACGCCGCCGTCGAGGACGGGGCGGTCGGCAAGGTGCTGATCGACGTCGCCGACCGGTAGGCCTCCAGGGACTCGAACCCTGAACGAACAGATTAAAAGTCTGCTGCTCTGCCAATTGAGCTAGAGGCCCGGGCCCTGCCGCCGTCGGCGGTGGGGTCCGGGAGCAGCCTAGTTGCGGGGGCGTTGCCCGCTCGAGCCGGGCCGAGGGCGACGGTCACGGCGTCACCGCCGTCACGCGGGCGCGCGGGACGCGCGACACGTCGTCGTGCAGCCGCTCGGTGACCACGTCGGCGATCCGGCGACCGGCCTCCGGGACGCCCGTGAAGCCGGGGAACGCGGACATGTCGACCACCCAGAGCCGGCCTTCGTGGCGCTCGACGTCGACACCGTAGACCTCGATGCCGAAGGCGTCACCGCAGCGCCGCACGATCGCCTCGACCTCGGCCGACACCGTGACCAGCCGGCCGCGTGTCTCGCGGAGGGTCCGTGCCGGGAACGGGCGCTCGACGCAGAAGACCTCCTCGCCGATGCGGTAGAGCTTGAGGTCCGGGCCCTCGGGCGGGTGGTAGCGCATCACCAGCCACGGCTCCTGGTCGAGGTCGGCGAGCCCGGCCTGCTCGTGCAGGACGTGGAGCCCGCGACCGCGCGAGCCGCGCGGGTCCTTGACGATGAGGGGGCCGTCGGCGAGGTGGGGCGCGACCTGGATCGGGTCGGTGACCAGCCAGCTCTGCGGCACGGGGACGCCGGCGGCGGCGAGGGTGCGGGTCTGGACGATCTTGTCGCGACACGCGGCGGCCACGGGGTAGGGGTTGACGATCCGGGCGCCGACGGCGTCGAGCGCGCCGGCCAGCGAGAGCGCGGTCGGCGTCCCGGACGTCAGCACGTAGAGGTCCGCGAGGGGCTCCGGGACGCTGAGGTCGTGGGCGTGCCGGTCGGGGTCGTCCACCTCCGCGGTGACCCCGTTGCGGGCGAGCCGGTCGACCAGGTCGCGGACCAGGCGGGCCCGCGGGGACCGGGCCGGGTGGTCGGTGGCGAGCACGTGGACCAGAGGGGGAGTCATCGACGGACCTCCACGGCGACGGAGCGGGCCGCGTCGAGGGCGTCGAGCGGTGAGCCGCCCGTCGTCAGCACCGCGTGGGCGCGCTCGGACAGGGCGAGGAACGGGTGGCGCGGCGCGAGCCCGGTCAGCTGGGAGAGGACGCCGCGTACGCCGGTCCGGCGCAGCGGCGCCTGCAGCGAGGGGTCGAGCCCGGTGCCCCACGTGAGGGCGGCCGCGGCCGTCACCGCGAGGCCCGCGGGGACCGTGCCGCTGGCGAGGGCCGCCAGCGCAGGGCCGCAGATCCGGTCGCCCCGCGAGAGCTGGCGCCGCGGGTCGCGCCCCACTCGTGTGACGGGGTCGGCGAGCGCGGGACGCCGGTAGCGGTCCAGCGTCCGGTCGAGCTCGACGTCCGCTCCGGCGAGGTCGTCGCCGAACAGTGCGGCGACGCCGGCCCGGCCCTCCCGCAGCACCTCGAGCACCAACGCCTCCACAGCCGGATCCGTGAGGGCCTCCGGGAGCGTGGCGTGACCGGCGAGGCCGCCGACGTAGGCCGCGCTGGCGTGCCCGGCATCGAAGACGAACTTCTTGCGGGTCAGGTGGGCCGTGAAGTCGTCGACCGCGTGGAGCCCGCGCACCGCGGGAACGTCCCCGCGCAGCGCGGCTCGGTCCACCCGCAACCCGCCGGGGGACTCGACCACGACGCGGTCGGGGTCGGGGCCCGGACGGTGGGCGATCGGCTCGACCACCACGCCGGCGAAGCGGTGCGCGGCCACCGGCCCGGTCGTGTGCTCGCCGACCAGCGCCCGGAGCACCCCAGCGGCGCCGGGGCGGTCGTCGCACACCAGGACCCGGGCCGGGGTGCGGCGGCCGGCGAGGGCGCGGGCGAGGTCGGGGGCGAGGGTGCGCGCCTGGCCGCTCCCGACCGCCACGAACACGACCGGCGCGGCACCGACCAGCCGGCTCAGCCGCACGTCGTCGACCGCGAGGACGAGGGAGGGATGGAGGACGGTCGACCGCTGCGTCGGCGAGACGTGGTCGACGCGCACGGGCGAGCGGGACAGCCGGCGGGCCGCCTCGTGGGTCCGGGTGACCAGCGCGTAGGGGTGGTCGTCGGCCTCGAGCGTGGCGGCCACGACTCCGCAGCCCACGCTCCCGGCGCCGATGACGAGCGCCGGCCCCGTGGTTGCCGGCCGCCGGGGCCTCGAAGTGAACATCGCACGACCTCCTGTCGAGGCTTCAACGATGCGCCCGCCCGCGCGGGGCGGTACAGGTGGCCGATGGTGCTAGTACCCCGCCGGGACCTACGGTGGTGACCGTGCCGCTGCCCTCACCCCTGGTCGAGATCTGCCTGGAGGACGTCGGGGGAGCGGCGCTCGCCGCGGCCGCCGGGGCCGACGCGCTGGAGGTGTGCGCAGGGCTCGTCGAGGGCGGCACCACCCCGACTCCCGGCTTCGTCCGGCACTGCGCGGAGCAGGCGCCGGGCCTCGAGGTCCGCGTCCTCGTCCGCCCGCGCGGCGGCGACTTCGTGCACTCCGCCGCCGAGGTCGACGTGATGGTCGCCGACGTCGAGGTGCTGCGGGCGACGGTGCCGGACGGGACCCGGCTGGGCTTCGTGGTCGGCACGCTGACGCCCGACGGCGAGGTCGACGCCGCCGTCGTACGCCGTCTCGTCGCCGCCTGCGGCCCGGCCCCGGTCACCTTCCACAAGGCCTTCGACTCGGTGCCCGACCAGCGCTCCGCACTGGCGCTCCTGCGCGACCTCGGCGTGACGCGGGTGCTGACCTCGGGCGGCCCCGGACCCGCGGTCGACCACCTCCCCGCGCTGGCCGAGCTGGTCCGCATCGCCGGCGACGACGTGCGGGTCGCGGTCGGGGGCGGCGTACGCCCCACCAACGTCGCGCACGTCGTGGCCGCCACCGGGGCCCGCGAGGTGCACCTGCGGGCGCCGGGCACGGTCGCGTCCGCCGGTCGCTCGGCCGGCTACGACGACGGCGGCCGCAGCGTCACCGACGCCGGGGTGCTGGCCGAGGTGATGGCGGCGCTGGGTCGCTGAGGGGGCGCCGCTGACTCACCCGCGAGCGGTGTCGCCGGGGAACAGCACGGCACCGGCGAGCGGGTCGACGCCCGACACGTCGTCGAGCGGGAACACGGGCCGGACCACGCGGCGGTGCCCGAGCCGGGCGAGGTCCTGGTCGACCCCGCCGGGCGTGAGCGCGAGCATCCAGTCGGCCGCCATCTCGAAGAGCTCCGGCTCGAGGTAGCCGATCTTCACCACCACCACGTCGGCCGTGCGCGGGTCGAGGCCGAGCCGGGTGAAGTCGGCCTCGAGGTGGTAGGGCCGACGGCGCCGGGTGACGACGACGTCGACCGACGGCGTGCGGACCACGACCTCGAGGTTGTCCTCCGAGGGGACGACGGCGACGACCTCCCCGCTGAGCTCGACCGGAGGTGCGGGCCGCGGGTCGATGCGGGCGCCGACGGTGAGGCGTACGTGCGCGCCGACGCCCGCCTCCGCCGCCGCGAGCGCGCCGACGGCGTCCGGGATCGATGCGTAGACCGCGCGCTTGCCGCTCGCCGCGAGCGACTCGTCCGCGAGCAGCCGGGCCAGCGTCCAGGTGACGTCGCCGGCCCCGCCAGCAGTCGGGTTGTCGCCGGAGTCGGACACGAAGTAGGGGGTCACGGGAGAGGCGACGGCCGCGGCGAGCACCTCGTCGAACGTGCCCGTCGGGGCCACGAAGCCGAACTCCTCGCGGCGCGCCCACAGCTCGGTGGCGAGTGCGGCCGCCTCGCGCTCGGCGAGATCGGCGTCGTCGCCGACGACCATGACGACCGCGCAGTTCCGCGGCTCGTCGGCCCACGGGTAGCCGATCCAGATCCCGGCGTCGAGCACCCCGTCGAGCGCCTCGATCTCGGGCACCCGGGCGTAGAGGCTGGTGGCCGGCTCCTGCCGGGTGCTGGTCATCTCGCCGGGCAGCAGGATCGGCACGGGCACCCACGCCTTGGCCGGCCGGCGCCGACCCGCCGGGAGGGCCAGCCGGTCGACGAGGTTGCGGGCCGCGCGCTCCTTGGTCTCCTGCCAGTCCACGTGCGGGGCGGTGCGATAGGTCGTCAGCAGGTCGACGGTCTCGGCGAGCGTGCGCGAGACGTTGCCGTGCAGGTCCATCCCGCTGCTGATCAGGCAGTCGGGGCCGACCACGGCGCGCACGGCGAGCGCCAGGTCACCCTCCATGTCGTCGAGGCCGACCACGCTCGCCGCGCCGTGGATGTCGAGCACCACGCCGTCCAGCGGCGCCTCAGCGGTGGCGGCGAGCAGGCCGGCCAGGATCTCGGCCTTGAGCAGGGCGTGGTCGTCGGCGGGGATCGCGCCGCCGGCGATGCTGCGGGCCTGGAGGACACCGATCCACTCGGCCCGGTCGGCGAGCGACCCGCCGTCGCGCCAGAAGTCCCAGGCGTCGAGCACGTCGCGGCCGCGCCGCGGGGCGAGCATCGCCGCCGTGGTCATCGCCGGGGAGAAGGTGGAGGCCTCGAGGCTGATGCCGCAGACGGCCACGCGCGGCAGGGCGGATCCGGTCACCCGGCCATGCTGTCAGCCCGCGCTCGGCGGTCCCCTCCCAACCCCTCCGGGTGACCTGTTCGACGAGCGTTCACCACGCTGTGGATGACGAAGGGTGACGACGGCGATTTTGTTGGTAGGGTCTGACGTGCAACAGGTGCAAGTTCCAGCAGGTCGACGCCCGCGGAGTTTGTGATCCAACGGCGTTTGAACTTCGGGCCCTGCCAGCTCGTGAGTCGCAAGCGGCGTGTCACCGCATCTGGTGCGGGTCGCTGAAGTGGCGGCTCACGCCCCGACAAAGGAGTAACGAGCATCATGGCTCAGGGCACCGTTAAGTGGTTCAACGCCGAGAAGGGTTTCGGCTTCATCGCGCAGGAGGACGGCGGCGACGACGTCTTCGTGCACTACTCGGCCATCCAGACCAACGGCTACAAGTCGCTGGACGAGAACCAGAAGGTCGAGTTCGACGTCACCCAGGGCCCGAAGGGCCCGCAGGCGGAGAACGTCCGCCCGCTCTGATCGGCTGAGCTGGAAGCATCTTCCAGATCTGCTCAAGAGTCCGGCCCCATTCCCTTCAGGGGGGTGGGGCCGGGCTTCATTTCGGGAGAAACTAGTTAGCACGTTCGGGTCATTTCCTCCGGCCGCGCCGGTCGGGGACACTTGTCCCGAACGCCTACAGTCGAGTGCGGGGCCGAGAGAACAGGAGGGTGTCGTGCACGACCAGTTCGACGTGACCCTCGAGGACGGCGACCTCCTCGGCGAGGTGGAGCTGACCACCACCTTGATCATCGCTGCGAGCGAGTCCGAGGACCACCTGTCCCAGGAGGAGATCGACCGCCTGCTCGGCGTCACGCCGCGCAAGCCCTCCGAGGACTGACCGGGACCCACCGGCTGCTCCTCAGCAGGTGGCGAACAGCACCGGCCCGCTCGTCAGGTCCGACAGGACGTACTGCCCGTCCACCGGACGCAGGTCGAGCACGACGTCGCGTCCCTGCGAGCCGGCCCGCTCGACGCTGAAGCGGTCGCCGAAGTCGCCGCCCTGCCCCGGCGCGGGGCCCGCGGCCAGCCGCGACCGCGCGTCCGCGTCGCCCGGCGCGTCGTCGGCGTCCTCCACCTGCAGCACGGCGCGTACGTCGCCGTCCGGGAGCAGCCCCATCGCGAAGCCGGTGAGCGGGTGCACGTCCCCGGCCGCCGCGACCAGCTGGTCGGCCTCGGCCTGCGCGTCGTCGTCGGCCTGCGCCATCGCCAGCTTCTCGCACGCGTAGGCGCCGTCGTAGGTCGCCGCGGCGACGGGATCGCCCAGCCTCCCTGCCACCTCGGCGAGGTCGTCGGCGCCGTCGCGGTCACCGTGCACGACCTCCACGGCCCGCTCGAGGTAGGGCGCCTGGTCGGAGGTGAGCACCAGCCCCTCGTCGGCGAGCAGCGCGACGTGCTGCAGCTCGGGAGTGAGGGAGCCGATGCCGGAGAGGACGTCCGGCCCGCCGACCCACACGCCGACCGGCTCGTCGGGCTCGGTCCAGCCGAGGGACGCGAGCCGCTCGGCGACGTCGTCGAGGTCGAGGTCGTCGCCGACGCCGAGCACCTCGACGGCGCCCTCGTCGGACTGGGCCAGCAGCTCCCACGACACGGTGGCGGGGGAGAAGCCCAGCTCCTCCTGCATCACGCCGGCCGAGGTGCCGAGCGCCGACATCGAGGACAGGTCGCGGGAGAAGGCCTCGGAGAGGAAGGCGTCGACCTCCTCCGCGGAGGAGCGCGGCCCGACGCCGGCGTCGAGCTCACGGCGTACGGCCGCCCAGTCGGTCCACGAGGCCCGGCTGCTGCCCGCGGGGACGAGCTCGAGGGCCTGCTGGAGCGCCGTCGGGCGGTCGACGAGGCGCCACGCGGTGAGGCCCGCCACGACCACGACGAGGGCACCCGACACGGCCAGGACTGCTCGACGCGACACGGACGGGCTCCTCGGGGATCGACGACGGGTGTGACACTACGTCCATGGAGCCCCGCGACGTGCGCGCTGCAGGAGCCGTGGTCACCCGCAAGGCCGCCGGCAGGGGTGGCGGCCGGGAGTGGCAGGTCCTGCTGGTCCACCGCCCGAAGTACGACGACTGGTCGTTCCCCAAGGGCAAGCTCGACCCCGGGGAGCACGCGGTCACGGCGGCGGTCCGTGAGGTCGCCGAGGAGACCGGGCTCGACGTGCGGCTCGGACCGCCCCTGCCGTCGCAGCGCTACCGGATCGCCGGCGGCCGCTGGAAGTCGGTCGACTACTGGACCGCGCGCGTCATCGGCAGCGACGACGTCGGCCGCTACCGGCCCAACGCCGAGATCGACGCGGTCGAGTGGGTGCCGTGGGAGGCTGCGGCCACCCGTCTGACCTACCCGCACGACCGGGTGACGCTCGCCGAGGCGGAGCCGCTGCGACGGCGTACGCGAGCCCTGGTCGTGCTGCGCCACGGCAAGGCGCGCTCCCGCAAGGGATGGGGCAAGGACGACCGGCGACGGCCGCTGGTCAAGCTCGGCGAGGAGCAGTCGCAGCGCCTCGTGCCGCTGCTCGCGGCGTTCGACGCGAGGTCGGCGCACACCTCCTCCAGCACCCGGTGCGTCCAGACCGTCACGCCGTGGGCCGACGTCACCGGCTGGCCGGTCAAGCACCACGACGAGCTCAGCGAGGAGGACGCGACGCTCGAGGGCGTCGTCGACCTCGTCGAGGAGCTGCTCGGCGCCAGGGAGGGCACCGTCGTGTGCACCCACCGCCCCGTCCTGCCCACGGTCCTCGACGCGCTCGGGGTCGACGACGAGGCGCTCGCGCCGGGCTCGCTGCTGGTCGTGCACCACCGCAAGGGACGCGTGGTGGCGACCGAGGTGCACCACCCCTGACCGGCTGCCGTCAAGGCGTCCGGGCCGTGTTCATGTGACCGCCGTCTCACGCTCGGCGGGGCGACGCCATCCGGCCCGTCCGAGTTCACCGGCCGTTCACCGACGGCGCCGCGGTCGTTCTCCTGCGCTCCCTACCTTCTGGATCGTCAGCACTCATCAGGCTTCACACCAGATCCCAGGAGTTCCCGAAGTGAACCGCACTTCCTTCCGCAAGCTCGTCGCCCCCGGCGTGGCCGTGCTTGCCCTCTCGATCTCCCTCTCCGCGTGTGGCGCGGGCAACGAGTCGGACTCCGGCTCGGCCTCCGACGGCGGCTCGAGCGAGACCACCGGGCTCTCGGGCGACCTCAACGGCGCCGGCGCCTCCTCGCAGGAGAAGGCGCAGGGCGCTTGGGCCACCGGCTTCCAGGGCATGAACGACGGCAACGTGACCGTCAACTACGACCCGGTCGGCTCCGGCGACGGTCGCACCAACTTCATCAACGCCGGCGTGAGCTTCGCCGGCTCCGACTCCTACCTCACCGACGACGAGGGCGAGCTCTCCGCGGCCAAGGAGCGCTGCAACGGCGAGGACCCGATCGAGGTCCCGGCCTACGTCTCCCCGATCGCGATCGCCTTCAACCTCGACGGCGTCGACTCGCTCAACATGTCCGCCGACACCATCGCGCAGATCTTCGACGGCAAGATCACCAAGTGGAACGACCCGGCCATCGCGGAGGAGAACCCCGACGCGGACCTCCCCGACGAGGACATCACCCCGGTCCACCGCTCCGACGACTCGGGCACCACGAAGAACTTCACCGACTACCTCGGCAAGGCCAGCGACTCCTGGTCCTACGAGGCCGAGGACGCCTTCCCGGTCAAGGGCGGCGAGGCCGCCGAGGGCACCTCCGGCGTGATCTCCGCGATCTCCGGCGGCACCGGCACCATCGGCTACGCCGACGAGTCGCAGGTCGGCGACCTGTCGGTCGTCTCGGTCGAGGTCGGTGACGAGTACGTCGCCCCGTCCGCCGAGGGCGCCGCGCTGGTCGTCGAGTCCTCCCCGGCCGCCGAGGGCCGCGCCGACGTCGACATGGCCGTCGACATCGACCGCGAGACCACCGAGGCCGGCGCGTACCCGGTCGTCCTGCTCAGCTACCTGATCGCCTGCCAGACCTACGAGGACCAGGCCGAGGCCGACCTGGTGAAGGGCTACCTGTCCTACATCGTCTCCGACGAGGGCCAGCAGGCCGCCTCCGACGAGGCCGGCTCCGCGCCGCTCTCGAGCACGGTCGCCGAGAAGGCGCAGGGCATCGTCGAGGGCATCTCGGCGGGCTGATCGACCGCGGCCGGAGGACGCTCCGGCCAACGCGTGCCGCGTGCGGCGGGCCGGGGGACCGGCTCGCCGCACAGGCGCATCCGACTGAATGAGGTACCCCCGTGGCAACGATCGTTGCTGACTCCACCGGCCCCGCGAAGCAGCGCCTCGGCGA
This sequence comes from Nocardioides palaemonis, assembly GCF_018275325.1. Taxonomy (NCBI): domain Bacteria; kingdom Bacillati; phylum Actinomycetota; class Actinomycetes; order Propionibacteriales; family Nocardioidaceae; genus Nocardioides; species Nocardioides palaemonis. The sequence goes on from NZ_JAGVQR010000001.1 coordinate 280,942, forward strand.
CCGGGTCTTCTCCCGGCTCGCGCTGGCGGCCGGCATCGCCATCCTCGTGGCGCTCGCCGCCGTCTTCGTCTTCCTGGCGATCGAGGGGCTCCCGGGCGTCGCCAAGCCCGCCGAGTTCTACGGCAGCGCGACCACCTTCGCCGGCTACGTCGCGCCGCTGCTGTTCGGCACCGTGCTCGCCGCGGTGATCGCGCTCGTCGTGGCCGTCCCCCTGGCCTGGGGCATCGCGCTCGTGGTGAGCCACTACGCCCCGCGCGCCATCGCCACGCCGATCGCGTACGTCATCGACCTGCTGGCGGCGGTGCCGTCGGTGGTCTTCGGCCTGTGGGGCATCACCGTGCTCGCCCGCAAGCTGCAGCCCGGCTACGCCTGGCTCGACGACAACATGGGCTGGCTGCCGTTCTTCGCGGGCCCCGCCTCGGGCACCGGTCGCACGATCCTGACCGCGGGCCTGGTGCTCGCGATCATGATCCTGCCGATCATCACCGCGATCTCCCGCGAGGTCTTCTCCCAGACACCGCGGCTGCACGAGGAGGCCGCGCTCGCGCTCGGCGCCACCCGCTGGGAGATGATCCGGATGGCCGTCTTCCCCTACGCCCGCTCCGGCATGGTCTCCGCCGTGATGCTCGGCCTCGGCCGCGCGCTCGGCGAGACGATGGCCGTCGCGATGGTGCTGTCGGCGGGCGGCGGGATCTCGTTCAACCTGATCTCGAGCTCCAACCCGGCCTCGATCGCCTCCAACATCGCCTCCAACTACAAGGAGGGGACCCCGGGCAAGATCCAGGTGTTGATCGCGACCGGCCTGGTGCTCTTCCTGGTCACCTTCCTGGTGAACTTCGCGGCCCGCTGGGTCGTGACCCGCTCGGAGAGGAAGCTCAACGCATGACTCACCCCACGAACTTCTCCGCCTCCCCCGCTGCGCTCCTCCAGCGGACAACTTCGAGGGGACCCCGAGCATGAGTGTCGCCACTCCCGTACGTCCGTCGTCCACGCCGGTGTCCTTCACCGCCGCCCGCCTGCCGCGCGTCGCGCCGCTGCTGAGCGCGGTCGTCGCGGCCGCCGCCGCCGGTCTCGTCGCGCTGCTCCTCGGGTGGGGGCTCGTCGCGTGGGTCGTCCTGTCCGGCGCCCTCCACGTCGTCCTGCTCCCGCTGTGGGCGCGGCTGGTCGAGGGCCGCCGCGGCGCCACCGACCGGCTGGTCACCGGTTTGGTCTGGTCGGCCTGCGCGATCGCGGTCGTCCCGCTGGTCTCGCTGCTGTGGACCGTGGTCGACCGCGGTCTGCCGCGGATCAGCTCCACCTTCCTGACGTTCTCGATGTACCGCACCGACCTCGACCAGGAGGTCGGCATCTACCACGCGCTGATGGGCACGCTGCTCATCACGCTGGGGGCGGCGATCATCTCGGTGCCGGTCGGCATCATGGCCGCGATCTACCTCATCGAGTACGGCAAGGGTAGCCGGCTGGCCGGCTGGATCACCTTCCTCGTCGACGTGATGACCGGGATCCCGTCGATCGTCGCCGGCCTGTTCGCGTTCGCGCTGTTCATCCTGCTCTTCGGGCCGAGCTACCGCTCGGGCATCGGCGGCTCGGTGGCGCTCTCGCTGCTGATGATCCCGGTGGTGGTCCGCGCGACCGAGGAGATGCTGCGGCTGGTGCCCGCCGACCTGCGCGAGGCGTCGTACGCCCTGGGCGTGCCGAAGTGGCGCACCATCGTCAAGGTGGTCCTCCCGACCGCGCTCGGCGGCATCGTCACCGGCGTCACGCTCGCGATCGCCCGCGTGGTCGGCGAGACCGCGCCGCTGCTGCTGATCGCCGGCCTGACGACCCGCACCAACTTCAACCTGTTCGACGGCCGGATGACGACCCTGCCCGTGCTGATCTACACCCAGAACGCCAACCCCGGCATCGCGGAGACCCCGGGCGGCACGCCGCCGGGCATCGAGATCGCGTGGGGCGGCGCGCTGGTGCTGATCGTGATCGTGATGGTGCTCAACCTCGTCGCGCGCGTCATCGGCAAGATCTTCGCCCCCAAGACCGGCCACTGAGCCCCACGACAGAGAACGAGAGAGACTCACCCCCATGGCCAAGAGCATCACCGTCGACGACCTGGACATCTACTACGGCGACTTCCTCGCCGTCCAGGGCGTCTCCATGACCATCAAGGCGCGCTCGGTCACCGCCTTCATCGGCCCCTCGGGCTGCGGCAAGTCGACCTTCCTCCGCTCGCTCAACCGCATGCACGAGGTGATCCCCGGCGCGCGCGTCGAGGGCAAGGTGATGGTCGACGGCCAGTCGCTCTACGACGCCGCCGTCGACCCGGTCGCCGTGCGCCGCCAGATCGGCATGGTCTTCCAGCGCCCGAACCCGTTCCCGACGATGTCGATCTACGAGAACGTGCTCGCCGGCAACCGGCTCAACGCCAAGAAGATGAAGAAGTCCGAGGCCGACGACGTCGTCGAGCGCTCGCTCAAGGGCGCGAACCTCTGGAACGAGGTCAAGGACCGCCTCTCCAAGCCCGGCATGGGCCTCTCCGGCGGCCAGCAGCAGCGGCTCTGCATCGCCCGCGCGATCGCCGTCGAGCCGCAGGTGCTGCTGATGGACGAGCCCTGCTCGGCGCTCGACCCGATCTCGACCTCGGCGATCGAGGACCTGATCCACGAGCTCAAGTCCGACTACACGATCGTGATCGTCACCCACAACATGCAGCAGGCCGCCCGCGTCTCCGACGAGACCGGCTTCTTCAACCTCAAGGCCGCCGGCCAGCCCGGCCACCTCGTCGAGTTCAACTCGACCCAGAAGATGTTCGCCAACCCCGACAACGAGGCCACCGAGGCCTACATCTCCGGCCGCTTCGGCTGAGCCCTCGACCGTCCGCCGGCGCCCGGCATCTGAGGACACCCTGCAGCTGGAGAAGGCCTTTCGGGTTGCACCACGTCCTCAGACGCCGGCCGGCCACGAGGTCTCGGGAGTGCCGGGGCCCGGACGGTGGACGGTGATGGGCGGCTCCGGGATCGGGGGTTCCTGGGGCCGTCCTTCACCGCCCGCCACCTTCGGTGCCCGTTCTTGTAGTCATCTGAGGACGCCCTGCATCCCGCGAAGGCCTATCGGGTTGCACCACGTCCTCAGATGCCCCGGCTCGACGTGAAGGTGGATGCCTGGAGCGAGGGCCTGTGGATGACGCCAGCGCGATCCGGCGACCGGGCAGCACCATGACCGGGTGGATGACGACGAGTGGACCGCCGGGGCGTGGCCGACGTGGGGGATCGGCCCGCGCGAGGGCGTACGTCGAGGGGTGTGGTGGCCGTCGCGCCGCGACGACAACGGCCAGGACGGCCCCACCCGCTCGGCCGCGCAGTCCTCGCGGTGGCGCCGTGCTGGGCACAACCTCTGGGTGCCGACGTCGATCGACCACACCGAACCCGAGCAGCGGATCGTCGAGGCCGCCGCCCAGCTGCCCGGACGAGGTGGGGTCACCGGGTGGGCTGGACTGCGCTGGCAGGGCGGGTCGTGGTTCGATGGTGTCGACCGCCACGGCGCCCTCATGCCTGTCCCGCTGGCTGTTGGAAGTGGTCACCGTCGCCGCGCACATCCGTCGCTCGCCGTCTCGCAGGAGGTCCTCGGGCCCGAGATGGTCGCCCGCCACGACGGCGTCCGGGTCACCGTGCCGCTGTGGAGCGTTGCGTACGAGATGCGCAAGGCGCAGTCGGACGAAGCCGCGGTCGTCGCCTTCGAGATGGCGGCCTACGACGACCTGGTGTCGATCGACGAGCTCGCGACGTTCGTGGACTCGTCACTGTGGCTGCGGTGGGGGGTGGAGCGGGTGCGGCGCGTGCTCCCGCTCTTGGAGGAGAACTCCTGGTCGCCGATGGAGCCGGTGATGCGGCTGACCTGGTTGGAGGCAGGCTTTCCGCGTCCCTTGGCCAACCGCCCGGTGTTCGACCTCGGCGGCCGGTTCGTCGGGACGCCGGACCTGGTCGACCCGGTGGCCGGCGTGTACGCGATGTACGACGGGGGCCTGCACCTCCCCGGTCACGTCCGCCTGGCCGACGTCGCCAAGGAGGCGGCGTACCGAAGGCTCGGACTGGAGGGCGCCACGATGATGGCTGGCGACCTCGCCGACCGCGATCCTTTCGTGCTCCGCCTGCGGGACGCGTACGCGCGAGCGGACCATCAGCGGCCGGAGGACCGCCGGTGGCTGCTCGAACCACCGACGTGGTGGGTGTCGACGGCCACCGTGGCGCAACGCCGCGCCCTGACGGCCTACGAGCGCTCGCGCTACCTGACGTACCGACACGCCGCGTGAGCGGGTGCGGTCGGGGTGCGTCAGTCCGGCCCCCGGTGACATCTGAGGACACCCTGCAGCCCACGACACCCTATGGGCCTGCAGAACGTCCTCAGATGCCGAGGGGGAGGCCAGGAGCGAGGCGGGCGGGCGTCAGGGGAGGAAGACGTGCGCCACCCAGTAGCAGATGGCGGCGGCGAGGCCAGCGGCCGGGAAGGTGAGCACCCAGGCGGTGAGGATCGACTTCGCCACGCCCCAGCGGACGGCGGAGAGGCGCTTGGTGGCGCCGACGCCCATGACCGCGGAGGTGATGGTGTGGGTGGTCGAGATCGGCGCCTCGAAGACGTACGAGGTGGTGTAGAGGACCGAGGCCGCGACCGACTCGGCGGCGAAGCCGCGGGCCGGGTCGAGGTGGATGATCCGGCGCCCGAGGGTGCGCATGATGCGCCAGCCGCCGGACCAGGTGCCGAGCGAGATCGCGGTGGCGGCGGCGAGGATCACCCACAGCGGCAGGCCGTCGGACTCCGCGACGTAGCCGCCGGTGAGCAGGGCCAGGAAGATCACGCCCATCGTCTTCTGGGCGTCCTGCAGGCCGTGGCCGAGCGCCATCGCGGCGGCGGAGACGGTCTGGGCCACCTTGAAGCCGCGGTGGGCCTTGCTCGGGTTGGCGCGCCGGAAGATCCACATGATCGCGATCATCAGCGCGAAGCCGAGGGTGAAGGCGACGACGGGGGAGAGGAACATCGGGATGACGACCTTCTCGACCACGAGCGCCCAGTTGGCCGAGGCGCCGGCGGCGACGGCGGCGCCGACGAGACCGCCGATGAGGGCGTGCGAGGACGACGACGGCAGGCCGTAGTACCAGGTGATGAGGTTCCACGTGATGGCGCCGAGCAGGCCGCACATCACGATCACCAGCCCGTGGCTGCCGGGTCCGGGGTCGATGGTGTCGGACACCGTGTGGGCGACCTTCTGGCCCAGGAAGGCGCCGACGAAGTTCATGACGGCGGCCATGGCGAGGGCCACGCGCGGCTTGAGGGCGCCCGTCGAGACGGACGTCGCGATCGCGTTGGCAGCGTCGTGGAAGCCGTTGGTGTAGTCGAACACCAGGGCGACGACGACCACCGCGATGATGATGCCGATCTCCATCAGGAGCTCCTCCGGGCACGCGCGGGCGAGGTGGTGGTGCTCATGCGGGTCAGGACTCCTTGACCGCGATCTGCTCCACGATGTTGGCGACCTTCTCGAACGCGTCGATCGCCCCCTCGAGGGACTCCACGATGTCCTTGAGCTTGAGGACCTCGAGCGCCTCGTACTCGCCGCCGAAGAGGTTGGCGAGGATCCGGCGGTAGGACTTGTCGCCGGTGTTCTCGAGCCGGTTGATCTCGATCCAGTACTCGTCGAGCGAGCTCATCGACTCCAGCGACGGCATCGCCGCGGAGGTGAGCTCGGCGCAGCGCTGCAGCACCTCGACCTGCTGGGTGGTCTCCGAGGGCAGCGAGGTGACCTCGTAGAGCAGGATCAGGTCGACGGCCTCGTCCATCATGTCCATGACGTCGTCGAGCGCCGACGCGAGGGAGTAGATGTCCTCGCGGTCGAACGGCGTGACGAACGTGCTGTTCACCCGTCGCACGATCGAGTGGGTGGTCTCGTCGGCGGCGTGCTCGGCCTCGCGCATGCGCTGGGCGATCTCGGCACGGGGCGCACCGTCGGCGAGCATCTCGCTGAGCAGCTGGGCGCCGACCACGAGGTGGCCGGCCGCCTCGGCGAAGAGGTCGTAGAACGAGCTGTCGACAGGGCGGAACTTCAAACGCACGGTGAACTCCGAACGGGGGGCGGATGAACCGGCATCATGCTAGGGGGTGATCCGCCCGCGGACGCAACCGCGAGGCCCTCGCGCGCCTGCGGTGTGACCGTCGCCGCAGGTCAGCGGCGCCGGTGCCGCTGCCGCGCGATGAGCTCGTCGTGCAGGTGGCGTACGCCGTGACGCTGGGTCCACTCCCCGTCGGGGCCGAGCTCCCACGCGCTGGTCTCCTCGTCGAGGGCGAGGTCGAGCAGGGCCGCGACGGACTCGACGACGTGGGGGTCGCGCAGCCGCACCAGCACCTCGACGCGGCGGTCGAGGTTGCGGTGCATCAGGTCGGCCGAGCCGATCCACACCGCCGGGTCGCCGTCGTTCTCGAACCAGAACACGCGGCTGTGCTCGAGGAACCGGCCGAGCACCGACCGAACGCGGATGGTCTCCGACAGGCCCGGCACGCCGGGGCGCAGCGCGCAGATGCCGCGCACCACCAGCTCGACCGGGACGCCGGCCTGCGAGGCGAGGTAGAGCGCGTCGATGATCGCCTCGTCGACGACCGAGTTGGCCTTGACCCGGATCCGGGCCATCCGGCCGGCCTGGTGGTGGGCGATCTCGGCGTGGATCTGGGCCACCAGCCCGTCGCGCACGCTGTCGGGCGCGACCAGGAGGTGGTCGTAGGTCGTGTTGCGGCTGATCCCCGAGAGATTGTTGAAGAGCAGCGCCACGTCCTCGCCGATCTCCGGGTCGGAGGTGAGCAGGCCGAGGTCCTCGTAGAGCCGGGCGGTCTTCGGGTTGTAGTTGCCGGTGCCGAGGTGGACGTAGCGCTTGATCCCGTCGGGCTCGTCGCGCACGACCATCGACAGCTTGCAGTGGGTCTTGAGGCCGACCAGGCCGTAGACGACGTGGCAGCCGGCGTGCTCGAGCTTGCGCGCCCAGCGGATGTTGGCCTGCTCGTCGAACCGCGCCTTGATCTCCACGATCACCAGCACCTGCTTGCCGGCCTCGGCGGCGTCGATCAGGGCCTCGATGATCGGGCTGTCGCCGGACGTGCGGTAGAGGGTCTGCTTGATCGCCAGCACGTGCGGGTCGGCGGCCGCCTGCTCGAGGAAGCGCTGCACGGACGTCGCGAACGAGTCGTACGGGTGGTGCAGCAGCACGTCGTGTCGTGCCACCGAGTCGAACACGTCGACCGGCGAGGCGGACTCGACCTCGGCGAGGCTGGTGTGGGTCGTCGGCAGGAACGCGGCGTACTTGAGGTCGTCGCGCGGGAGGTCGGCGATCGAGTGCAGGCCGGTCAGGTCGAGCGGTCCGGGCAGCGAGACGACCTCGTCGCGCCCGACACCGAGCTCGGAGACCAGCAGGTCGAGCACCTTGGGGTCGATCGACTCCTCGACCTCGAGGCGGACCGGCGGGCCGAACCGTCGGCGCAGCAGCTCCTTCTCGAGCGCCTTGAGGAGGTTCTCGGCGTCGTCCTCCTCGACCTCGAGGTCCTCGTTGCGGGTGACGCGGAAGGTGTGGGCGCCCAGCACCTCCATGCCCGGGAAGAGCTTCTTGAGGTGCTCGCCGATGACGTCCTCGATCGGCACGAACCGCTGGTTGCCCAGGCCGACGAAGCGACCGAAGGTCGGCGGCACCTTGACCCGCGCGAAGTGCTCGGTGCCGGTCTTGGGGTGGCGCACGACGACGGCGAGGTTGAGCGACAGGCCGGAGATGTAGGGGAACGGGTGGGCCGGGTCGACGGCCAGCGGGGTGAGGACCGGGAAGATCCGCTCCTTGAAGAGCTTCTTGCAGACCTTCTGCTCCTCGCGGTCGAGGTCGGCCCAGCGGACGATCTCGATGCCCTGGGCGCCGAGCTCGGGCAGCAGCCCGGCGAGCGCGCGGGCGTGACGCTCCATCAGCTCGCGGCAGGCGGTCCACAGCACCTCGAGCTGCTCGCGCGGCATCATGCCGCTCGCGGCGCGCTGCGCGACGCCGGCGGCGATGCGGCGCTTGAGGCCGGCCACGCGGACCATGAAGAACTCGTCGAGGTTGCTGGCGAAGATCGCGAGGAAGCGTGCCCGCTCGAGCAGTGGCAGCCCCTCGTCCTCCGCGAGCTCGAGCACCCGCTGGTTGAACCGCACCCACGACAGCTCGCGGTCGATGAACCGGTCCTCGAACTTCTCGACCGCCTCGATCTCCGCGGCGTCCGGGGTATACGGCGGCTCGACGTCGAACGTGTCGGTCGGGTGGCCGAAGGGCTCGGTGACCGGGCCCTCGTCGACCGACGGCGAGGCGGCGCTGGTCAGGGTGGCCGGGTCGTTCATGGGCGAAGTCTGTCACCGTCCGGTGAACGGCAGGTGACGTTCGTTTCAGTAGACGAGCGCCTGCACGCCGTCACCGAGGACCTGCTCGGCGAAGACCGCCGCCCCCGCGATGCGTACGCCCGCGCGCAGGTCGCCCTCGCCGATGCCGCGCCGCGCGGCGCACTGCGAGCAGACGGTCACCGAGCCGGAGTCGACGACGACCGACAGCAGCTGGTCGAGGGGCGTCGCGAGCCGGAGGTCGAAGGCCTCGGCGCGGCCAGGGACGCCGAACCACGCGGCCTCGCCGGTCAGCCACAGCGACACCTCCGCGCCCGACGCGGCGGCGGCCGCGGCGACGGTGAACGCCTGGTTGCAGCGCTCGGCGTCCTCGGCGCCGCAGGTGACCTTGACGACCAGTGAGCGAGCCATGCGCCCAACACTAGAGTGGCGCCATGCCCTTCGAGCTCCCCGACAACCTGCACCCCAACTGCGGCCCCGTCGCGTGGCTGCTCGGCACCTGGCGCGGCAACGGCCACGGCGACTACCCCACTACGAGTAAGTTCCAGTTCGGCCAGGAGCTGATCTTCACCCACGACGGCCGCCCGTTCTTCCACTACATGTCGCGCTCGTGGATCGTCGACGAGGAGGGCCAGCACGTCCGCGACGCCGCGATGGAGACCGGCTTCCTGCGCTGCCCCGAGCCCGGCAAGGTCGAGTTCCTCCTCTCGCACAACATCGGCTTCTCGGAGGTCTGGTACGGCGCGGCCGAGGGCGGCAAGCTCGAGATGCACACCGCCGGCGTCTCCTTCACCGAGACCGCCAAGGAGGTCACGGCCGGGTCGCGGATGTACGGCAACGTCGAGGGCGACCTGCTCTACGCCTACGACATGGCCGCTGTCGGCCAGGAGCTCCAGCCGCACACCTGGGCCCGCCTGCAGAGGGCCTGATGTCGGACGACCTCGCCGCCCGGCTGCGGGAGCAGGGACTGCGGCTCACGCCGCAGCGCCAGCTGATCCTGCGGGCCGTCGAGGAGCTCGCGCACGCCACGCCCGACGAGGTCCTCGCCCACGTCCGCAGCCAGGTCAGCTCGGTCAACGCCTCCACCGTCTACCGCACCCTCGAGGTCCTCGAGGAGCTCGGCCTGGTGCGCCACACGCACCTGAGCGACCGCGCCCCGACCTACCACTCGACCCGCGAGCACGAGCACGTCCACGCGGTCTGCCGCCGCTGCCAGGCGGTGACGTCGTACGACCCCGGGCTGGTGGCGCCGGTCGTCGAGCGGCTCGCGGCTGACGGGTTCACCGTCGACGTCGGCCACCTCGCGATCTTCGGGGTGTGCGGCGACTGCGCCCGCGCGGAGTCCGCGCCACCCCCGACCTAGACTCGAGGCATGGCCAGCCCCCTCCTGTCCCTGCCCGGGGCCGTCGCCGGCGACGGCATCGACGCCCCGGTGGCCGCCCACTACGGCTCGTTCAACACCGAGCAGCGCACGCTCGCGCAGGGCGACGGGTTCGTCGACCTGTCGCACCGCGACGTCCTGCGGGTCTCCGGGCCGGAGCGGCTGTCGTGGCTGCACAACCTCACCACGCAGTACTTCGACGGCCTCGCCCCCGGCACCTGGGTGCAGGCGCTGGTGCTGAGCCCGCAGGGCCACGTCGAGCACGCCTTCGCGGGCGTCGACGACGGCGAGGCGTTCACCGCCCACACCGAGCCCGGCGCCGGGGCGGCGCTCGTCGAGTGGCTGGAGCGGATGAAGTTCATGACCCGGGTCGAGGTCACGCTCGTCGACGACCTCGCCGTGATGTGGCGCCCGGGCGACGCTCCGTCACAGGGGGGTGGCCGCTACGACCTGGTCCCGCGCGAGCGGCTCGAGGCCTACGCCGAGGCGGCCGGTCCGGCCTGTGGGCTGTGGGCGTTCGAGGCGCTGCGCATCGAGCGGGGCGAGCCCCGCTTCGGGATCGACACCGACCACCGCACCATCCCCAACGAGGTCGGGTGGATCGGCTCTGCGGTCCACCTCGACAAGGGCTGCTACCGCGGCCAGGAGACCGTCGCCCGCGTCCACACCCTCGGCCGACCGCCGCGGCGGCTGGTGCTGCTGCACCTCGACGGCTCGGAGAACCGGCTGCCAGCCGCCGGCTCGACGCTCACCTACGAGGGCCGCGAGGTCGGGTTCGTCGGCTCGAGCGCCCGCCACCACGAGCTCGGCCCGATCGCGCTCGGGCTGCTCAAGCGCAACGTCCCGGTCGACGGCCAGCTCGTCGTCGACGGAATGCCGGCCGCCCAGGAGGTCGTCGTCGACCCCGAGGTCGGGCTGCACGTACGCCCCAACCTGCGCGGCTGACCCGGCGCTCTCGCCCCGCCAAGCGGCCCTCCGCCCGCCCTCGCTGGGTATCTGGGGACGTTTTGGTGGGTCGGGATCCCGATTTTCCCACCAAGACGTCCCCAGATACCGGGGGCGGGGGCGTGCTCGTCAGCGGCGGCGGTACTGCACGTGGGTGTCGGCGTCGGCGTGGGTGAACCCGAGCCGCGAGTAGACCGCGACGGCGGGCGCGTTGTCGGCCTCGACGTAGAGCAGCACCTCGGAGACGCCGAGGCCGTGCAGGTGGTGCAGGCCGGCGAGAGTGAGCACCTTCCCGAGCCCACGACCCTGGGCCGCGGGGGAGACGCCGACGACGTAGACCTCGCCGAGCGACGCGTCGTGCTGCTTGGTCCAGTGGAAGCCGAGCACGCCGGTGGCGTCCTCGGCGACGAGCAGGCCCGCGGGGTCGAACCACGGTTCGGCCATCCGCCGGGCGAGGTTGTCGAGGTCCATCGACCCCTGCTCGGGGTGGTGGGCGAACGCAGCCGCGTTGACCGCCACGACGGCCTCGGCGTCGGAGTCGACGTACGCCCGCACGCGCACGCCGCCGGGCACGAGCAGCGGCGGCAGGTCGAGGGCCGCGTCGCGTCGCATCACCCACAGGTCGCGGACCCGGTCCCACCCGTGCTGCTCGGCGAGCCGGGCCGCGGCGGGGTGGTCACCGTGCGACCAGGCGGCCAGGTCGCCGTCGTGCGCAACCCGCGCGAGCAGCCCGGCGCCGGCGCCCCGGCCGCGGTGGTCGGGGTGGACGGCGAGGCTCAGGTCGCCGTCGTGCAGCAGCGCGAAGCCGTGCGGCTCGGTGACGACGGTCGCGGTGCCGTCGGCGAGCGCCATGTGTGCCGCCTCGTCCAGCGGGTCGGTCCCGTCGGCGGCCGCGCACGCCCGCGCGACCTCCTCCACCTGCGTGCGTTCTCCCATGCCGCCGAGACTAGCCAGCGCCCACGGCGGACAGTGGGGACGATCGCTCGCGCTATGTCACGAGGATCCTCCCCGCAGGTCGCAGGCGGGGGAGGAGCACGGGCGCGCCGTCCCCTCCCAGCCCCGCGCCCGGAAGATGGTGTCGAGCCGGGCCGCCGTCCGGCACGGCGTCGTGAACACCTGTCGGTAGCGCAGGCGGAGCGTGGCGCTGCCCCGCGCCAGGTCGTCGAGATCCCTGTCCGCGTCGTCGTCGCGGGCCTCGCTCCCGTCGTGCTGGCTCCCGTCGAGCTCGACGAAGCCGCCGTCGAGGTCGAGGTGGCCCACGTCCCGGTACTGCCGCCCGGTCGCGCTCCTCACCGGGACCTGACGCGACGTGGGCTCGGGCAGACCGTGCGGGCGCAGCACCCGGACGAGGTAGCCGTGCTCGAGCACGCTGTGGGTGCCGCGCTCGAGGTCGGCGAGCAGGTCGTTCAGCAGGCCACGCCGCCGCAACCGCGAGCGTCGCTCGACCTCGACCCGCAGTCGCGAGGCGACCGTGCGTCGCCCACCCACGACCGAGGCGAGCGCGGAGATCGCCGCCAGGTCGTCGGTCGCACGGTGCGCCACCTCCACGGCCGCCACCTCGAGGCGTACGCGCGGCGGTGAGGCGTTCCACTGCACGAGGTGCTCGAGCCCGCGCACCCGGTGCACGTGGATGCCCGGCTGGGGAGCCACCCGGCGTGACCAGTCGACTGCGACGTGGACCGGTCCGGCGGGAGGCGGCTCCCGGCCGGGGCGGTGCAGGGCGGACCCGAGGTGGAGCGCCGACAGGCCGGAGTGGAGCACTGCGGCCCAGGACCGCTCGTCCCAGGTGGGCCTCCCGGTGTGGGTGAGGTAGGTGCCGGGATGGAGCAGGACCAGGTCGCGGCGCCGCAGCAGCGTGTCGATGCGGGTCTGGGTGAGCCCGCGTGCGAGCAGCTGGCGGCGGCTGATGACCCCACGCTGCGTGAGGAGCAGGTCGACGACGGTGTCGAGGTCCACGACGTACGTCTGCCCGCCGGCCCGGACGCCGAAGCGGGAGTCGTGTGGGCTGTGGACAACACAGTGGGGACGATCGCTCGCGCTATGTCACGAGGATCCTCCCCGCTGGTGCCGTCAGCCCGCCGTGGAGCGGGCGGTGCTGTCCTCGGAGTCCTTGTCGCGGGTCGGGACGACGAAGCGGTAGCCGACGTTGCGGACGGTGCCGATGTGGTGCTCGTGCTCGGGGCCGAGCTTGGCGCGCAGGCGCCGGACGTGGACGTCGACGGTACGGGTGCCGCCGAAGTAGTCGTAGCCCCAGACCTCCTGGAGCAGCTGCTCGCGGCTGAAGACCCGGCCCGGGTGCTGGGCGAGGTACTTCAGGAGCTCGAACTCCTTGTAGGTCAGGTCGAGCGGGCGGCCGCTGATCCGCGCCGTGTAGGTGGCGTCGTCGACGACGACCTCGCCGCGGTGGATGACGTGGGCCGCGGGGTCGTCGGGCGCGGCGGCGGTCGTACGCCCGATGGCGAGGCGGATGCGCGCGTCGAGCTCGGCGGGACCGCAGGTGTGGAGCACCACGTCGTCCATGCCCCAGTCGTGGGCGACGACGGCGAGCCCGCCCTCGGTGACGACGAGCAGGACCGGCGCGTCGGCGCCGGTCGTGCGGATCAGTCGGCAGAGGTCGCGCGCGGCGGCGAGGTCCTGGCGGCCGTCGACCAGGACGAGGTCGGCATCGGGCGCGTCGAGCAGGGCGCTGCCCTGGGCGGGGAGGATCTTCACGCTGTGCGCCAGCAGGGCCAGGCCGGGCAGCACCTCGGCGGAGGGCTGCAGGGCACCCGTGAGCAGCAGCAGGTCGCTCATGACGGTGGCCTCCTCGTCTGCCGGGGACAAGGCAGGATATCCCGCATGGGCAGTGACATCGTGCGGGATCAGGGACGTGAGACGGTCACCGTGCGCTACTGGGCGGGGGCGCGGGCCGCCGCGGGGACCGCCGAGGACACCTTCGACCTGCCGACCGGAGCCAGCCTCGCCGACCTCGTCGCGCTGGTCCTCGAGCGGCACCCGGACGACCGGATGGCGCGCACCGTGGGGGTCTGCTCGGTGCTGCTGGGCGAGCAGCCGGTGGGGTCCCGCGACCCCTCCGCGGTCGTCGTCCCGGGCGGCTCGGTGGTCGAGCTGCTGCCGCCTTTCGCCGGGGGCTGAGCAGAACTTTTCCGCCCCCGGGTGTTTGCGGATGGGCCCGGATGGGCCATGATGCACCCGTTCGGAGTCCCATGGCTCCGCACGGGGGACGAGCTCGCACAACGCCTGCACGCATCACGCGCGCGGGGCGTCTGGCTCGCGCGGCCTCATGGCAGACATTCGAATACAGGGGGAACCAAGCATGCTTGCTGGGTCTGGTGGGGCGCGCACGCGCCTCCTTTCCGTCGTGGCAGCGGGTGCGCTCGCCACGGCAGCACTGACGGCGGGTACGGCTCTGCCGGCCAACGCCGCTCCGGTGGGGGTCACGACGACCGTCACCGACTCGGCCGGAAACCCGGTCGAGGGTTTCGTCTCGGCCTACCTCGGCCAGGCCGACGGCAGCTACACCTACAGCGAGGGCCAGTACCTCGCCGACGGCCGGATGAACCTGCCGCTCGAGCCCGGCACCTACAAGTTCGAGTTCCAGAGCGTCGACGGCACCCTGGCGCCCGAGTTCTACGTCGACAAGCCCGACCTGGCCTCCGCCGACCCGATCGCCGTGACCGGCCCGACGGCCCTCGCGCCGGTCGCCCTCGCGGCCGCCCCGACTGCCACCGGTCGCGTCATCAACGCCGCCGGCCGTCCGGTCCGCGGCGGCTCCGTCGAGCTGCACGCCGGCGGTAGCTTCGTCTCCTCGGCGCGCATCGAGCGCGACGGCACCTTCACGGTCGGCGCCCCGCTGGCCGGGTCCTACAAGCTCTTCGTCGACGCCGACGGCTACGCCGAGGAGTGGTACACCGACAAGACCACCGAGGAGACCGCCGACGCGATCACCCTCGGCGCGGCTCCGCTCGCCCTCGGCGACATCGGCGTCGTGCGCGGCGGCGTGATGACCGGCCGCCTCACCAACACCGACGGCACCCCGCTCGAGCGGGTCCAGGTCCGCGCCGTCGGCACCGGCAACACGTTCAACCAGTACACCGACTACACCGACGCGAGCGGCGTGTTCCGCATCGACCGCGCGGCGACGGGTGTCTACAAGGTCGAGTTCCGCGACCCGGTCGGCCAGTTCCTCGGCGAGTGGTTCGCCGACAAGCCCGACCAGGCCTCGGCGACCGAGCTGGTCGTCAACCCCGGCGCCACCGTCGCCGGCATCGACGCGGCCCTCGCCAACGACCCGTCGTTCGCCGTCGACCCGGCGACGATCGACCTCAGCGGCACCGTCACGGACTCCTCCGGCGCACCGGTCATCGGCGCGAGCGTCGTCGCCTACGACACCCCCGCGACCGCGGGTGCGCAGCAGAGCTACGAGTTCGCCGTCACCAACCGTGCCGGTCAGTACGCCTTCACCGACCTCGACCCGGCCAGCTCGGGCTCCTCGGAGAACCAGTTCAAGATCTCGGTGAGCGACGAGCTCCCGGACGAGGACGGCCAGTTCGCCCGTGAGGCCCGCTGGTACGGCGGGGCGCAGTCCTACGCCGCCGCCACCCCGGCGCCGGTCCCGGCTGCGGGCGTCAACGTCGTACTCCCGCTCGCGGGTGGCATCTCCGGCACCGTGAGCACCGACTCGTCCATCTCCCTCGACGGCGTGTCCGTGCGCCTGGTCGACGCCCAGGACGGCCCCGTGTCGACCGGCGGAACGGTCATCGGCATCGAGGACGACGGCACCTACAGCGCGCAGTACCTCAAGCCCGGCACCTACAAGGTGCTGTTCGCCGACGCCAACTTCGACAAGGTCTTCGGTCCGCAGTGGTACCGCAACACCAACTACGCGACCGCCAAGACCGTGAAGGTCACCAGCGGCAAGACCGCGACCGGCATCGACGCCGAGCTCGAGGAGGGCATGCGTGCCCTCCGTGCGCCGGAGATCAAGGGCAACCCCTACCTCGGCGGCAAGATCCGCGCGACCCCCGGCACGTGGGTCCTCGACGGCGGCACGACCTACCAGTACGCCTGGCTGGTCGACGACCAGGTCGTGGGCCAGGGCCGGACGCTGAAGGTCTCCAAGAAGTACAAGGGCGACCGGATCACCCTGCAGGTGACGGCCAGCAACAACGGCACCACCGGCACCGCGCTGGCCACCACCCAGAAGATCGCCAAGAAGCCGAAGGTGAAGATCTCGGTGAAGGGCTCGACCGCGACCGTCAAGGTCTCGGACAAGAAGGTCAAGGCCAAGAAGTTCACGGGCAAGGTCGTGGTCAGGAAGATCGTGCGCACCGACGAGTTCGGCGCCCCGGTCTACAAGAAGGTCGGCCAGGCCAAGATCGTCAACGGCCAGGCCCGCCTGACGGTGAAGAAGCTCGTCAAGGGCAAGAACAAGCTGGTCTTCTCCATCGACCTCAAGGGCAAGAAGTACGGCGACGCGGAGATCGCGAAGACCGTCAAGGTGAAGAAGAAGGGCTGACGCCCTCCAGCAGCACAGCGCCACACGACAGCGGGGCCCCGGGACAACTCCCGGGGCCCCGCTCCGTGTCTGCCCATTCGAGCGGCAGGCGCCGCGCTCAGGCCTCGATGGCCGTGGGCGCCTCGGAATCGGTGCGGACCTCGATCCGGCGCGGCTTGGCCTTCTCCGCCACCGGGACGACGAGGCGCAGCACGCCGTCGCGGTAGGAGGCGTCGATGCGCTCGAGGTCGAGGTTGTCACCGAGCACGAGCTGGCGGCTGAACGCCCCGCGCGGACGCTCGCTGGCGAGCATCTGCCAGTCGCCGTTCCCGGCGACGCGCTCGGCGCGGATGGTCAGGACGTTGCGCTCGACGTCGAGGTCGACCGACTCCGGGCTCACGCCCGGGAGGTCGAACTCGAGGACGAACCGGTCACCCTCGCGCCAGGCGTCCATCGGCATCGCGACGGGCCGGTTGGTGGTGCCCATGAGCTGCTGGGTGAGGCGGTCGAGCTCGCGGAACGGGTCGGCGCTGCGGATCAACATGGTGGCTTCCTCCTCTGCGGTGGTCGGGGGTGTCCCGATATCTATAACAACGGATACAGGTTTGTTGTATTCCATGGATCAGGCAGAATCAAGTCCTCCCCAGTGGTTCGAGTCGGGGGATCGAGGAGGACGAGGTGGGGCGGGACGTCGGGGTGTTCGCGATCTCGGTCGCGGCGGAGATGACCTCCCTGCAGGTGCAGAACCTGCGGGTCTACGAGCGGCGGGGCCTGCTCGAGCCCGACCGCACGTCGGGCGGCACGCGCCTCTACAGCCCCGACGACATCGACCGGCTGCACCGGATCCGGGAGCTGCTGGCCGCCGGGCTCAACCTGGCCGGCATCGCCGCAGTGCTCGCCCTGGAGGAGGAGAACGCCGTGCTCCGCGCGCGGCTGGAGCGGTTCGAGCGAGGGTGAGCAGGCGTCGGGAACACCGCACCTGCGCGGGGTGTTGAGCCCCGCATGACCACCGGAGCCTGGATCGTCGTCGCGGCCGTCGTGCTCGCCCTCGGCTTCGGGTTGTGGCGCGCGGCGACCGACGGCCGGTTCACCGGCACCCACCGGGTGCGGTCGGCGAGCGGGCCCGACGCGGAGACCGCGATCGCCGCCGAGACGCCCGCGGGCGCCGAGCTGGTCGCGACCGTCGGCCGTGCGCTGGGCGAGCGCGCCACGCTGCTCCAGTTCTCCAGCGCGTTCTGCGCCCCCTGCCGGGCGACACGTCGCGTGCTCGAGGAGGTGGTCGGTCTGGTCGAGGGCGTCGCCCACGTCGAGGTCGACGCCGAGCACCACCTCGACGCGACCCGTGCCTTCGGCATCCTCCGCACGCCCACCACGGTCGTCCTCGACGCCGACGGGCGCGAGGTCACCCGGGCGTCGGGCGCGCCGACCCGTGACCAGGTGCTGACCGCCCTGGCGCAGGTCTGATCTCAGGATATGGATGCATGGACCACATCGTGAGATCTCTCGAGGAGGGGCTGCGGGCGACGCCTACAGTCGTCCGCATGTCCTCGACCATGCTCACCCGGCGACGCGCAGTGGACCACTGCCGCGTGCGCTCGGCGCTGTGTCGAATGTCCTGACGGGCCACCCGTTCCAGGTGCTTCAAGTCTACTGACTTGGTGGACTAACCTGCGGGTGAGCCCGTGCCGTCATGGCCCGACCACCCGTCCGCAGGAGAGACATGTCCAGCACCACTGCACGCCCGAGCGCCGGCACCCGTGTGCCGCCGCGCGACGCGATCGATCCCCGCGGCCCGCAGCTGACGGCCGCCCTGACCGCGGTCGTCCTGGCCGCCGTCCTGCTGCTGCCGGCCTCGTGGTCGGTCGCACTCCTGGCCGTGCAGGCCGGGTTGTTCGGCCTCGGCGCCGCCCGCGGTGTCCAGCACACCCCGCACGCCTGGCTGTTCCGGACGTTCCTACGCCCGCGGCTCGGGCCGCCCTCGGAGTGGGAGGCGCCGGAGCCACCCCGCTTCGCCCAGGCGGTCGGGCTGGCCTTCTCGCTGGTCGGGCTCGTCGCCCTGCTCGCGGGGGCCACGCTCGTCGGCCAGGTCGCGGTCGGGTTCGCCCTCGCCGCCGCCCTGCTCAACGCGGTCTTCGCCTTCTGCCTCGGCTGCGAGATGTACCTGCTGATCCGCCGCTTCACCGCCACCGCTTGACCAACCGGGTCTCGTGACAGGCGCAGAGCGCCTTCCTCGACCAACGAATCCATCAAGGAGCACACCACCCATGAGCCGCGAGAACTCGCTCGTCACCGCCCAGTGGGTCGAGGACAACCTCGACACCGACGGCATCGTCCTCGTCGAGGTCGACGAGGACACCACCGCCTACGACAAGGGTCACATCCGGGGAGCCATCAAGCTCGACTGGACCACCGACCTGCAGGACCAGGTCCGTCGCGACTTCGTCAGCAAGGAGCAGTTCGAGGCGCTGCTCTCCGAGCGCGGCGTGTCCAACGACGACACCGTCGTCCTCTACGGCGGCAACAACAACTGGTTCGCCGCCTACGCCTACTGGTACTTCAAGCTCTACGGCCACCAGGACGTCAAGCTGCTCGACGGCGGTCGCAAGAAGTGGGAGCTCGACTCGCGCGAGCTGACCGACGAGAAGACCGAGCGCGCGACCACGTCCTACACCGCCACCGAGCAGGACGCCTCGATCCGCGCCTTCCGCGACGAGGTCGTCGCCGCGATCGGCACCCAGAACCTCGTCGACGTGCGCAGCCCCGACGAGTACGCCGGCCGGCTGCTCGCGCCGGCCCACCTCCCGCAGGAGCAGGCCCAGCGCGCCGGCCACATCCCGACCGCCGCGAGCGTGCCGTGGAGCAAGGCGGCCAACGACGACGGCACCTTCAAGTCCGACGACGAGCTCAAGGCCATCTACACCGAGGCCGGCGTCGACTGGAGCAAGGACACCATCGCCTACTGCCGCATCGGCGAGCGCTCGTCGCACACGTGGTTCGTGCTCAAGGAGCTGCTCGGCCAGGACAACGTGAAGAACTACGACGGCTCGTGGACCGAGTACGGCTCCCTCGTGGGCGTGCCGGTCGCGCTCGGTGACGAGAAGGGTGACGCCTGATGTGCGGCGCGACCGAGGGCGGTCTGTCGCTCGACGGCGTCAACGTGGCCAAGGAGGCCGTGATCCAGGGCCAGGTCCTGCGCGCCTCCGAGCCCGTGGCGAACGCGTACGTCCGGCTGCTCGACCGCAGCGGCGAGTTCACCGCGGAGGTCCCGACCTCGGCGACCGGGCACTTCCGGTTCTTCGCCGGTGACGGCGAGTGGACCCTGCGCACCCTGGCCCCCAAGGCCGACCCGGTCGACACCCGCGTGGTCGCGGCCGTCGGCTCGGTGGCCGAGGTGCAGGTGCTCGTCGGAGCCTGATCCGCCGTCCGCGTGGCCGGTCCCGTCCCGGGGCCGGCCACCGGCGCGTTTCAGCACCCGCGTCGACCAATCGACTCCACGACCTGGATCGGCGACCTAGGCTGGGGCTGCCGCTCCCGGCTCGGCGGGTGTTCGGCCTGGAGCGGGGGTTCGGATGGCGAAGCGGCTGACGGCGGAGGACCACGAGCTGTGGCGCCTCACGATGGAGCACTCGCCCGTCGGCATGGCGCTGCTCTCACCGGAGGGGCGCTACCTCCGGGTCAACCCCGCGCTCTGCGCCATGATCGGCTACACCGAGGAGGAGCTGACCCAGCTCAGCTTCCACCACGTCACCCACCCCGACGACCTGATCGACGGCGTGCAGATCCACCGCGAGATGGTGGGCAGCGCCGAGGCGCGCCACACGCGCAAGCGCTACGTGCGCCCGGACGGCACCGTCGTCCCGGTCGACCTGTCGATGGTGCTCCAGCACAACGCAGACGGGACGCCGCGCTGCTTCATCACGCAGGTCGTCGACCTCAGCGGTCAGCGCGACGCCGAGGCGCGCCTCGGCGTCGCCGAGCGGCAGGTGATCGACGAGCAGCTGCGCACCCGCGCGATCCTCGACACGGACGCGGTCGGGCTGGCCCTGATCGACCTCGACGGGCGCTTCCAGGCGGTCAACGCGACCCAGCAGGGCTTCTTCGACCTCGCGTTCCCCGACGGGCACAGCGGCCGGGTGGGCGGCCGCGGCTTCATCTACGACGCCGACCAGAGCGCCCTGATCCCCGTCGACGACATCCCGTCGTCCCGCGCTGCGCGCGGCGAGGAGTTCGACAACTTCCTCTGCTGGGCCGGGCCCGACGCGGCGACCCGCAGGGCGCTGGTCATCTCCGCGCGCAACGTGCCCGACAGCGAGGGCAACCGGTCGGGCTCGGCGATGGTGTTCCACGACGTCACCGAGATGATGCGCGCGGTCCGGGCCAAGGACGCGTTCGTGCAGTCGGTGTCGCACGAGCTGCGCACCCCGCTGACCTCGGCGCTCGGCCACCTCGAGCTGCTCAACCTCTCCGGCGACCTGACCCCCGAGTGCCGCCACCACGTCGACGCGGCGTTCCGCAACGTGCTGCGGCTCTCCCACCTCGTCGCCGACGTGCTCTACGCGACCCGCGCCATGTCGGGGTCGGCGCTGGTCGACCCCCACCCGGTCGACCTCGCCCACCTCGTCCGCGACGCGGTCTCCGGG
Source organism: Nocardioides palaemonis (assembly GCF_018275325.1). Taxonomy (NCBI): domain Bacteria; kingdom Bacillati; phylum Actinomycetota; class Actinomycetes; order Propionibacteriales; family Nocardioidaceae; genus Nocardioides; species Nocardioides palaemonis. Next base: position 301,788 of record NZ_JAGVQR010000001.1, read on the forward strand.
ATCGCGCCGGAGGCGGCGGCCAGGGAGGTCGACGTGGTGACCGACCTGCCCGGCCACCTCGACGTCGTCGCCGACGGGCTCACCGTCCGGCAGGCGCTCGACAACGTGCTCGCCAACGCCGTGACCTACAGCCCCGGTGGTCGGGTCTCCGTGCGGCTGGAGGAGACCGACGCGGAGGTGGTCGTCACCGTCGAGGACACCGGCGAGGGGATCGACGAGGCCGACCTGCCGCACGTCTTCGAGCGCTTCCACCGCGGCGCCAACGCCCTCCGCACGCGCCTGCCGGGGGCAGGTCTCGGGCTCAACATCGCGCGCACCGTCATCGAGGCGCACGGTGGCACCGCGAGTGCGACCAGCACGCCGGGACGGGGCACGACCGTGCGTCTGGCGCTGCCGCGCTGACGGCCGGACGGATCAGACCAGTTCGTACAGTTTCCCCGTACTTTTGCTCAGGGCTCGCCACACCTCGCTCGCGTTCCCTACCGTGAAAGCGCACTCGTGTCCTGGGAGGGACGCCGAGTCTGCGACGACGGGGAGGCGACGTGGTGGTCCAGCGTGCGCGCGTGCCCGACACCGACGGGCTCTGGCGCCTGACCATGGAGCACTCGCCGGTCGGCATGGCGCTGCTGTCGCCCGACGGTCGGTTCCTCACCGCCAACATCGCGCTCTGCGACATGCTCGGGCACGGCTGCGACGAGCTCCAGCGGCTCACCTTCCAGGCGATCACCCACGCCGACGACCGCGCGTCCGACGCGCGCCTGCACGCCCGGATGATGGCAGGTGAGATCGATTCGTTCCGCACCACCAAGCGCTACGTCCGGGCTGACGGCACGCTCCTCCTCGGCGACGTCTCGGTGGCACTCGTGCGCGACGAGGCCGGCAGCCCGCTCCACGTCATCGCCCAGATCGTCGACCTCACCGAGCGGCAGGCGTTCGTCGAGCGCCTCGACGCCGCCGAGGCCGAGGTGGCGTCCGAGCAGGCGTGGACCGGCGCGATCCTCGACACCGTGCCCCTGGGGCTGGTGCTCCTCGCCACCGACGGCGCCTTCGCGGCCTACAACCGCGTCCACCAGAAGTTCCTCGACCTGGCCTACCCGCAGGGTCATGCCGGCCGCGCCGGCCAGGACGGGTTCCTCTATGACGCCGAGCAGACCCGGCGGCTGGACCGCGACGAGCTGCCCTCGGTCCGCGCGGCCGCGGGGGAGGAGTTCGACGACCAGCTGCTCTGGGTCGGCGAGGACCCGCTCGCGCGGCGCGCCGTGGCGGTCTCCGCCCGGACGGTGCGCGACCGCTCCGGCGTCTTCACCGGCGCGGTGCTGGCCTACCACGACGTCACCGACCTGCTGCGGGCCAGGAAGGTCAAGGACGAGTTCGTCGCCTCGGTCTCCCACGAGCTGCGCACGCCGCTCACGGCTGCCCTGGCCTACCTCGAGCTCCTCGACTACTCCTCCGGCCTGCCCGACGACGTCCACCAGCACGTCGGTGCCGCGCGCCGCAACATGCTGCGGCTGTCGCACCTCGTGGCCGACCTGCTCTACGCCGCCCGCGCCACCTCCGGCTCCCCCCTCGTCGACCCCTACCGCGTCGACCTCGCCACCGTGGTCTCCGAGGCGGTCGAGGCCGCGCGCGTCGACGCGGACGGGCGCGGGGTGTCGATCGAGGCCGACCTCGACGCGCCGGTCGTCGCGGTCGTCGACGGGCTGCGCCTGCGTCAGGCGCTCGACAACCTGCTCGCCAACGCCGTCACCTACGCCCGGCGCGACGGCGTCGTGCGGGTCGGGCTGGTCGGGGGCGAGCACGACGTCGAGATCACCGTCACCGACGACGGCGAAGGACTCGACGAGACCGAGCTGGCCCAGATGTTCACCCAGTTCTTCCGCGGGTCCAACGCCCGCGAGGGCCAGGTGCCGGGCACCGGGCTGGGCCTCAGCATCGTGCGCCGGATCGTCGAGGCCCACGGCGGCGAGGTGACCGCGACCAGCGCACCCGGCCAGGGGACGTCGGTGCGGGTGGTCCTGCCGCGCTGACCGCTGCCCGTCCCCCGAGACCGAGGAGGCCCCGACCGGGGAACCGGTCGGGGCCTCGCTGCGCAGCGGGCCGGGTCAGCTGCCGCTGTTGATCATGCCGGCGCCGACGGTGACGCCGGTCGCCTCGTCGATCAGGATGAACGAGCCGGTGGTGCGGTTCTTCGAGTACGGGTCGCACAGCAGCGGCACGGTGGTGCGCAGCTGGACGCGGCCGATCTCGTTGAGGCCGAGCTCGCCGGCCTCCTGGTCGCGGTGCAGCGAGTTCACGTCGAGGCGGTACTGGATGTCCTTGACCATCGTGCGGCCCGTGCGGGTCGTGTGCTTGATGGCGAGCTTCTGGCGCGGACGCAGCGGCTCGTTGGTCATCCAGCAGACCATCGCGTCGATGTCCTGGCTGGGCTTCGGCGCGTTCTTCACGCGGGCGATCATGTCGCCGCGCGAGACGTCGACGTCGTCCTCGAGGCGGACGGTGACCGACATCGGCGGGAACGCCTCGTCGACCTCCTGGTCGAACAGGTCGATGGCCTCGATCTTCGACGTCATGCCGGAGGGGAGGACGATGACCTCGTCACCCTTCTTCAGCACGCCGCCGGCGATCTGGCCGGCGTAGCCGCGGTAGTCGTGGTGCTCGTCCGACTTCGGCCGCACGACGTACTGCACGGGGAAGCGGGTGTCGACGAGGTCGCGGTCGGAGGCCACGTGCACGTGCTCGAGGTGGTGCATGAGCGTCGGCCCGTGGTACCACGGCGTGTTCTCCGAGCGGTCCACGACGTTGTCGCCGTTGAGCGCCGAGATCGGGATGACCTCGAGGTCGGGGATGTTGAGCTTGGTCGCGAACTGGGTGAACTCCGCGTGGATCTTCTCGTAGGTCTCCTCCGACCAGTCGACGAGATCCATCTTGTTGATGCACAGCACCAGGTGCGGCACGCGCAGCAGCGACAGCAGCACCGCGTGGCGGCGCGACTGCTCGGTCAGCCCGTGGCGGGCGTCGACCAGCACCAGGCCGAGGTCGGCGGTCGAGGCGCCGGTGACCATGTTGCGGGTGTACTGCACGTGGCCCGGGGTGTCCGCGATGATGAACTTGCGGGTCGGGGTCGCGAAGTAGCGGTACGCCACGTCGATCGTGATGCCCTGCTCGCGCTCCGAGCGCAGGCCGTCGGTCAGCAGCGAGAGGTCGACGTAGCCGTGGCCCTTGTCGGTGGAGGTCTTCTCCACCGCCTCGAGCTGGTCGGCGAAGATCGACTTGGAGTCGAAGAGCAGGCGACCGATCAGGGTCGACTTGCCGTCGTCGACGGAGCCTGCGGTCGCGAAGCGGAGCAGGTCCATCTGGCCATCGGTGGCGCCCATCAGAAGTAGCCTTCCTTCTTGCGGTCTTCCATGGCCGCCTCGGAGAATCGGTCGTCACCGCGGGTCGCGCCGCGCTCGGTCACCCGGGCGGCCGCGACCTCGTCGATGATCTCGTCGATCGTGCTGGCGGTGGACTCCACGCAGCCGGTCAGGGTGATGTCGCCGCAGGTGCGGAAGCGGACCGTGCGCTCCTCGGCGACCTCGCCGTCGCGCATCGGGTTGAGCGGCGTCTCGGTCATCAGCATGCCGTCGCGCTCGAAGACGCGGCGCTGGTGGCTGAAGTAGATCGAGGGGATCTCGATGCCCTCGCGGCCGATGTAGTCCCAGATGTCCAGCTCGGTCCAGTTGGAGATCGGGAAGATGCGCATGTGCTCGCCGGCGTGCAGGCGGCCGTTGTAGAGGCTCCACAGCTCGGGCCGCTGCATCTTCGGGTCCCACTGGCCGAACTCGTCGCGGTGGGAGTAGACGCGCTCCTTGGCGCGGGCCTTCTCCTCGTCGCGCCGACCGCCACCGAAGGCGGCGGTGAAGCCGTTCTCCTCGATCGCGTCGAGCAGCGTCGCGGTCTGCATCCGGTTGCGGGAGGTCTTGCCGTCGTCGACGACCACGCCGCGCGCGATCGCGTCGTCGATGGACGCGACCACCAGGCGCACGCCGAGGCGGTTGACCCAGTTGTCGCGGGTCTCCATGACCTCGGGGAAGTCGAGACCCGTGTCGACCTGCATGATCGGGAACGGGATCTTGGCCGGGTAGAACGCCTTCTCCGCCAGGCGGAGCATGACGATGGAGTCCTTGCCACCGGAGAACATCAGGACCGGCTTCTCGAACTCGGCGGCGACCTCACGGAAGATGTGGATCGACTCCGCCTCGAGCTGGTCGAGCTGACTCAGCTGGTAGTCGGCGTGGGTGTTGGTCATGTCGCAGCAGGGACCTCTCTTGGGACAGCAGCCCACATCGTAGCGACGCGGGGGGCCTCGGAGAATTCGTGTCTGCCGCGCGACCCCCACGCGCGTGGTCCCCGCACCGTACGTGGCGCACGTCGCGTCGCGGACGATTTGCCCCGGGCTCCCCGAAGTTGGTCACACTGGGCGGATGCGACCCCGTCCTCCCGTGCTGATCGCCGGCCTCGCCTGCTCGCTCGCCCTCGCCGGGTGCAGCGGGTCGGGCACGTCCTCGGAGCCGCCGGCCTACGACGCCAGTGACGCCGTCGCCGTGCGCGTGCTGCCGCAGCTCGCCGCGAACGGGGAGGACACCGAGTCCGCCGACGACGCCGACTGGGTCGTCGATGCCCGGGTCGACGACGTCGACGCCGGCACCGAGGTCGCGCTGTGGGCGAAGGGCGAGGACGGCTGGGAGGACGTGGACGACGCCGAGACCGACGACGAGGGCCGCGTCTCGCTCACCACCCCGCTCGACGGGACCCTCCACGTCGTGGTCGGCGACGGGGACGACGCGATCGGCGCGGAGGCGTCCACGAAGGACGCGCCCGAGGCGACGTTCACCGACGACTTCGAGTCCGACACCGTCGACGAGCCCGGCGGCTTCTGGCACACCCGCGACCAGGGCTTCACCGGCGTCCGCACCTGCTCGCGCGCCGACGAGTCGGCCGCGGAGGTGGACGACGGGGTGCTGCGGCTGAGCGTGCTCGACGCCGACCGGGGCCAGTGCCAGCCCTCGGGCAAGCGCAAGAGGTTCGACGTCCGCCTCAACGGCCACGTCGGCACCGAGGCGACCTACACCTTCACCTACGGCTACGCCGCCGCCCGCATCAGGACGCAGTCGGCGCGCGGCCAGCACTCCGCGTTCTGGCTGCAGGCCGCCGGCGGCCAGCTGCCCGGGGGAGCGAAGAAGGGCGGCGCCGAGATCGACGTCATGGAGTACTTCGGCGACGACCACCCCGAGGGCGGCCTGACCAGCTTCACGTACTTCCTCGACAAGGCCGGCAAGAAGCAGACCGTCGGCGGCTGGCTGCCCGACGTCGAGGACCTCGGCGACGACTGGGCCGAGAAGTACCACGTGTTCTCCGTCGAGTGGACCCCGAAGGAGTACGTCTTCCGCATCGACGGTCAGGTCACCCAGCGGCTGAAGGGCGAGACGTCCGGCAAGCCGGAGTTCCTCATCCTCAGCCTGCTCTCGTCCGACTACGAGCTGCCGCGCTTCAACGGCGAGCTGCCCGAGCACATGGACGTCGACTGGGCGCGCGTGTGGGAGACGGGTCCGAAGGGCTAGGGACTGTCCAGGACGAGGGTGATCGGGCCGTCGTTGACGCTCGCCACCTGCATGTCCGCGCCGAAGCGCCCACGCGCCACCTCCGCGCCGAGGCGTACGAGCTCGTCGCACACCGCGTCGTAGAGCGGCTCGCTCACGGGTCCCGGCGCCGCCGCCTGCCACGTCGGGCGGCGGCCCTTGCGCGCGTCGCCGTAGAGCGTGAACTGGCTGACCACCAGCACCGGCGCGGCGGCGTCGCTCGCGCTCTGCTCGTCGCGCAACAACCTCAGGTCCCAGACCTTGCGGGCCGTCCACGCCACCTGCGCGGGGCCGTCGTCGTGCGTGACGCCGAGGTAGACCAGCAGGCCGGGCGCGTCGATCGCCCCGACCACCTCCCCGTCGACGGTGACGCTGGCGGAGAGGACCCGCTGGATGACCGCGCGCATGGTGCAAGGATGCCGCCATGCCTGATGCGTTGCTGATCACGGTCGCCCCCACCGGGGCCGAGACCGCGAAGTCCGACTGCCCGCAGCTCCCCACCACCCCGGAGGAGATCGCCCGCACGGCCGCCGAGTGCGAGGCCGCCGGCGCGGCGATGATCCACCTCCACGTCCGCGACGGCGAGCACGCCCCGACCCTCGACCAGGCGCTGCTGCGCGAGTGGGTCGCCGCCGTGCGGGAGAGCTCGTCGCTCGTCGTCCAGCTCTCCACCGGCGGCTCGGTCCACGACCCGCTCGACGAGCGGCTGAAGGTGCTCGACGCCGAGCCCGACTCGTGCTCGCTCACCATGGGCACCACCAACTTCGGCGACGACGTCTTCCTCAACCCGTGGCCGTTCGTGAAGGACCTCTACCAGCTCGCGCTCTCGCGCGGCGTCGCGCCGGAGTTCGAGCTGTTCGACCTCGGCCAGGTCCACGCCCTCGGCCGGCTGATCCGCGAGTACGGCACCCCGGCAGGCGGCAAGGTGCACGTCGACTTCGTGATGGGCGTCCCCGGCGGCATGCCCGGGACTGCCCCCGCGCTGGTCGCCGGCGTCCACGCGCTGCCGCCGGAGGTCACCTCGTGGTCGGCCACCGGCATCGGCCGCTCCACCCTCGCCGTCGCGATGGCCTCGCTCTCCATGGGCGGCCACCTCCGCGTCGGGATGGAGGACGTGCTCACCATCAGCCGCGGCGTACCGGTGGAGTCCAACGCCCAGCTCGTCTCCCGCGCCGTCGACCTCGGCCGGATCGCGCAGCGTACGCCGATGACGCCCGCGCAGTGCCGGGAGCTGCTCGGGCTGGGGTGAGGGCCGCTTCGGGCGCCTCGCCGCCGGAGCGGTGTCACACCGACATTCCGGCGGCCAGGAGTGTGGCTCAGACACCGCCCACCGGCGCGCCGCGCACGACGTGCCGACGCGTCGGTGCGCCACCCACGATCGAGTCACCGCGAACGTGGGTGGGGCACCGCTCGTCGAGCGCAAGGCGCGGTGTCCGCGGCGCGGCAGCCGGGGATCAGTTCAGGCCCCGTCGACCTTCTTCATCCCGACCACCCCGGGGCGGTAGGACGGGTCCTCGAGCTGGGCGATCGTCGGCGAGCCGAACATCGGCAGGCCCTGGGTCTTGCGGATGAAGCCCCACACGACCGGCAGGACGAGCAGCACGACCAGGCCGATCCCGGCGATCAGCATCGGGTGGGTCTCGTCCTTGCCGAGCGGTGCCCAGCCGGACTTGTCGAGCAGCGCGACGCCGCTCATCGTCAGCACCACGACGATGCCGCGGCGGATGAACGACTGCGGGACGCGCGGGGCGAGCATCGAGCCGAGGATCGTGCCGGGCACCGAGCCGATGACCAGCGGCACGAGGATCGACCAGTCGATGCCGTGCAGCGCGATGTTGGAGATCGCCGCGGCCAGGACCAGCGGCACGGCCTGGACGAGGTCGGTGCCGACGAGCCTCACTGCGGAGAGGCCGGGGTAGAGCATGAGCAGGGCGATCATGATGACCGAGCCGGAGCCGACGCTCGTGACGCCGACGAGCAGGCCGCCCAGCATGCCGACGAGCAGGGTCGGGACCACGCGGACGGCCGGGTTGTCGTCGGTGGCGTGGCGTCCGGACCGGACGCGGACCAGGTTGACGTAGAGCCGCAGCGCGTAGGTCGCCGCGGCGAGCAGCAGCGCGAAGCCGATGCAGATGATCAGGACGTGGTTGAGCTCGTCGATGTCGTCGGTGAACCACGACACCAGGTGGGGTCCCAGCAGCGCCATCGGGATCGAGCCGATCATCAGCCACTTGGCGAGCTGCATGTTGGGCGAGCCCTCGCGCTTGTGCACGATCGCGCCGCCGGTCTTGTAGACCGCCGCCGCGGTGAGGTCCGCGGTGACCACTGTGGCGGCCTCGCCGACGCCGAGGAAGAGCAGTGCGGGCGTCATCAGGGCGCCGCCGCCCATGCCGGTGAGCCCGACCACGATGCCGACGAAGAAGCCGGCGGCGAGGATCGAGAAGAAGGTGGCGGTGATCCAGTCCATCAGCCCTCCTGCGGCTGCGACGCGGTCAGGCGGGGGACGATCGCGCTGAGCATGTGGGTGATTGTGCCGGTCGCCGCCTCGGCCGCGGCCGTGCCCCGCCGGTAGGGGTCGGCCACGTCGTGCTCGGGTGCGGGCGCGGCGCGGCGCCGCCCGGCGGCCTCGACGAGCTCGCGGCCGTCGAGGTCGGGCAGCTCGGCGATGGTCGCGGCGAACTGCCCCAGCGTGAACACCTTGCGGTGCAGCTGGGGGTGGTCGTCGAGCAGGTGGCGGCGGTGGACGTCCTCGGCGGTGAGGACCAGGTCGACGTCGGCCAGCACCTCCCGGGTGGCGCGACGGCTGCGGAAGTCGTCGCCGATGCCCTGTCGCAGGGTCGCGGCCATGTCGGGGTTGATCGGGTCGCCGTCACGGGCGTGGGTGCCGGCGCTGCTGAACTCGACGGCGGCGTCACCGGCGAGGTCGCGCGCGAGCAGCTCCATCGTGGGGGAGCGGCAGATGTTCGCGGTGCACACGAACAGGACCCGCAGGGGCTCGCTCATGCGGTCGGTGCCTCCGCGAGGAGATGCAGGTGGCCGGACTCGTCGAGGGCGACGAGCACGTCGTGCAGCGCGTCCTCGATGGAGCGGCCGGTGGTGTCGACGCGGACCGCCGGGTCCTCGGGCTCCTCGTAGGGGGAGGAGATGCCGGTGAACTCCGGGATCTCGCCGGCGCGCGCCTTGGCGTAGAGCCCCTTGCGGTCGCGGCGCTCGCACTCCTCGAGCGGGGTGGCGACGTGGACGAGGAAGAACGCGCCGCCGGCGTCCTCGACCATCTGCCGGACCTGCTCGCGGGTCTCGGCGAAGGGAGCGATCGGCGAGCAGACCGCGACGCCGCCGTGGCGGGCGATCTCGGCGGCCACCCAGCCGATCCGGCGGATGTTGGTCTCGCGGTCGGCCTTGGAGAAGGTGAGGCCTGCGGAGAGGTGGCGGCGTACGACGTCGCCGTCGAGGCTGGTGACGCTGCGCCCGCCCTGCTCGAGCAGGAGGTCCATCAGTGCACGGGCCAGGGTCGACTTGCCGCTGCCGGACAGGCCGGTGAAGAACAGCACGAGGCCCTGGTCCTCGGGCTCGGGGCGGTCCTCCGCGACGATCGCAGCGATGGGGGCGGGGAAGGCGGCCGGGTCTCGTGACGGGCGCTGAGCGCCCTCCTCGACCGGCGGTGCGTCGGCGAGGGCGTGGACCGGGTCCTGTCCCGCGTAGGTCGCCACGACCTGCGCGCCGAGCGCATGGTCGGCCTCCGCGTCGCCGTGGGACGGCATCGGTACGGCCACCACGCTCGCGTCGTCGAGCAGGTCGGCCGCGGCGAGGGTGGCGCGCACCAGCGCGACGGGGGAGAGCGAGGAGGTGCCGGTGCCCATCAGCGCGACCAGCACGACGCGGCCCAGGCCGCGCAGGGCGTCGAGGTCGGCCTCGGTCAGCGCGTCGGCGACCGGGACGAAGGTGGCGCCGGCGTGCTGCTCGCGGGCCTGCGCGGGGGTGAGGTGCAGCCGGCGGAAGGGGCCGTACTGCGCGTGGGTCAGCGGCTCGAGGGACCCGTCGGCGGTGACGCGGGCCAGCGGCAGGCCCTCGGGGTCGACCAGCTCCGCCTCGTCGGCGCCCTCGGGGAGCGCCAGGGTCACCGGGCTGCCGGGCTCGTTGAAGCGGGTCAGCGGGGCGTAGGCCCCGGAGACGAGGAGCTCCAGGTCGTCGAGCTCGGTCGGCGTGGGGCAGTGCTGGATCACCCGCGCATCCTCTCAGACCGGTGATCGGTAGCCTGCCCGCATGTCTGCCGCTGGTCCGTCCGCCGCCGCCCGCCCCGTCGTCGCGGAGATCGTCCGCTCCGGGTTCGTCGAGGGCCACCACTACGGCTCGCTGGTCGCCCTCGCCGCCGACGGCTCGGTCGACTGGTCGGTCGGCGCCGTCGACGTGCCGGTGCTGCCGCGCTCGAGCAACAAGCCGGTCCAGGCGCTGGCGATGGTCGAGCTCGGCCTCGACCTCCCCGACGACCTGCTCGCGCTGGCCTGCGCGTCCCACTCGGGCGAGGCGTTCCACGTCGAGGGCGTACGCCGGATCCTCGCGGGCGCCAGCCTCGACGAGTCGGCGCTGCAGACCCCGGCCGACTACCCGCTCGACGACGACGCCCGCGAGGCGGTCGTCCGCGCCGGAGGCGCCCGCGCGCCCGTGCTGATGAACTGCTCGGGCAAGCACGCCGCGATGCTCGCGACCTGCGTCCTCAACGGCTGGGACACCGCGACCTACCTCGACCCGCAGCACCCGCTCCAGCAGGCGATCACTGCGACCTTCGCCCGGCTCACCGGCGAGCCGGTGACCACGACCGCGGTCGACGGTTGCGGCGCGCCCCTGCTGTCCACCTCGCTCGTCGGCCTCGCGCGCGCCTTCGCGACGCTCGCGACCGCGACGTCCGGGTCCGAGCAGCGCGTCGCCGAGGCGATCCGCCGGCACCCGGAGTTCGTCAGCGGCACCACCCGCGACGAGCTGGCGCTGCACCGTGCCGTGCCGGGCCTGATCGGCAAGGCGGGGGCCGAGTCGGTCTACGCCGTCGCCGTCCCGGACGGTCGCGCCTGGGCGCTCAAGACCGACGACGGGGCCGCCCGCGTACGCCCGGTCCTGATGGCCGAGGCGCTGCGCCGCTCCGGCCTGCTCGACGAGGACGGCGTCGACGCCGACGCCGTCCGCTCCACCGGGCGGCTGGACCTGCTCGGCGGCGGCGTGCCGGTCGGGGAGATCCGCGCGACGTTCTGAGCGCGTCCAGCTAGCACCAGAACGCAAGCAGGTTGGGAAGAGTGAGGCTACTCACGTCCCGGCTGTTTGCGATCTGCTAACTCAGTTAGCACACTGGAGGCATGGCGAAGAACAAGGACGACAAGACCGCCAAGTCGGTCGTCGACTCCCTGGGCGACTACCTCAAGGAGCAGCGGCTCGCCTCCCGCCTCTCGCTGCGCCAGCTCGCCGACCAGGTCGGCGTGAGCAACCCCTACCTCAGCCAGATCGAGCGCGGCCTGCGCCGTCCGTCCGCCGAGGTGCTCCAGCAGCTGGCCAAGGCGCTGCGCGTCTCCGCCGAGCAGCTCTACGTCCGCGCCGGCATCGTCCACCCGGACCCCGGCCACGCGGGCTCCGTCGAGCTCGCCGTGCTTTCCGATGCCGGCCTCAGCGAGCGGCAGAAGCAGTCGCTGCTCGACGTCTACGCCTCGTTCCTCGCGCTCAACGAGCGCGACAGCCAGTCCTGACCCACCCAGTCCTGATGCCACACCCGCACACACAAGGAGAATCCGACATGGCCACCGCCAAGTTCGACATCAAGTCCGAGGCCCTCAAGCCCGTCCTCGCGGGGGTCGGCGTCACCGACCTCGCCGTCGAGGTCGTCCGCGAGGCCGTCGCCGACGTGCAGAAGCGCGTCGCCGGCCTGCAGAAGTCCGCGAAGTCGGCCACCAGCACCGACCCGAAGGCCCTGCGCGACCAGGCCGTCACCGCCGTCAGCGCACGCGTCGACGCCCTCGCCAAGGACGCCCAGGCCCGCCGCGCCGCCGTCGAGGCCCGCGTCGCCGAGCTGCAGTCCGAGGCCCGCGCGTACCCCGGCAAGGTCACCTCGCAGGTGTCCGGCCTGGTCGACGAGAACGTGGCCGCCGCCAACGCCGCCTACGCCGACCTGGTCAAGCGTGGCGAGACCCTCGTCGACCGGATCCGCCGCCAGGAGTCGACCCAGGCCACGGTGAAGTCCGCGAAGACCACCGTCGCCAAGGCGAAGACCACCAAGACCCAGGCCGAGAAGGCCGTCAAGGCCGAGGCCACCGCCACCAAGAAGGTCGAGACCGCCAGCAAGACCGCGGCCAAGAAGTCGACCGCCAAGAAGAGCACCGCCAAGAAGGCGCCGGCCACGAAGTCGACCGCCAAGAAGGCGCCGGCCCGCAAGGCCCCGACCAAGAAGACCGCTGCCGCCCAGAGCAGCGCCAAGGCCACCGCGACCGCCGCCCAGACCACCGCGTCCAACGCGGTGCAGGCCGTCACCGAGGCCGCCGAGAAGGTCGGCGACTGAAGGGACGAGGAGCAGCTCGCGCTGTTCTGACGTCGTCACGACGCTGATCGAGGGCCCCGTCCGCCACGGACGGGGCCCTCGTGCGTCCGGACCCGGTGTGCGCGGAGCGTCTACGCTGGGCGCGTGTACTTCTACGCCGTGCAGAGCACGACCATGCTGGTCGTCCTCGTCGTGCTGCTCGCGATCAAGGGCTTCGCGTTCGTCAACGCCCTGACCTACAGCGCCGAGGCCTACGAGGCCGCCGGCAAGCTCACCAAGCCGGCGTGGTGCCTGATCACCGGCCTCGGCTTCGCCGCCCAGCTGATCCTCATCGGCAGCTCACCGCTCGGGATCATCCACCTGGTCTTCACCATCGCCTCGCTGGTCTACCTCGCCGACGTACGCCCCGCGCTGCGCGAGGTCACCTCCCGCCGCTGACCCTCCCCCGCCCGCCCGCTGCCTCGCGCGCTGTAACGCCGGGTTAGAGGCTGTACTCACCGTGATGCATGGGGGTGGGTAGTTGCAGTAACCCGGCGTTACAGCTCCGCCGGGGCGCGGTCGGTCAGGAGAGGTAGCGGTCCAGTGCGGCCATCGCGTCCTCGGGCTCGAAGCCGGTGGCGCGGATCTTCGCCAGCGACATCGCCGAGCCGAGGGGGCGCGGCGCGAACGGCTTGCCCTGGTCGAGCACGCCGGCGGCGTAGGCCTCGGTCGTGGTGCCGCTGACGTCGTCGCGGCCGCGACCGGAGCGCTCGAAGACCGCCTGCGCGACCTCGCGCCACGACATCGCGGGACCACCGTTGGACACGTGGTACGTCCCGTAGTCGGCGCCGGAGTCGAGCAGGTGGCGGGTGGCGCGCACCAGCTCGTCGGTGAAGGTCAGCCGGCCGACCTGGTCGTCGACGACGCTGGGGGAGACGCCGCGGGCGGCGAGGTCCTGCATGGTGCGGACGAAGTTCTTCCCGTCGCCGATCACCCACGAGGTGCGCAGCACGTAGTGACGCGGCGCGAGGCCGACCGCGACGTCGCCGGCAGCCTTCGTCTGGGCGTAGACGCCGAGCGGCGACAGGGGCTCGTCCTCGACGTGGCCCGGGTCGGAGGGCGCGGTGCCGTCGAAGACGTACTCCGAGGAGTAGTGGACGAGCGTGAGGCCGTGGTCGCGGGCGATCCGCGCGAGGGTGGCGGGGGCGCTGGCGTTGGCCGCCCACGCGGCGACCCGGCCCTCGGGGGTCTCGGCGGCGTCGACGGCGGTGTAGGCCGCGGCGTTGAGCACGGTGCCGTACTCGTGCCACGGCCACGCGGCGACCGCCGCGGCGTCGGTGACGTCGAGCTCGGCGCGGGTCACGCCGTGGGCGTCGGGCAGCGCGGCGCACAGCGCGCGACCGAGCTGGCCGCCGGCGCCGAGGACCAGGGTGCGCTTGGGCTGCATCGGCACCACGTCGCCCAGGCGCGGGTTGCGGTGGTCCTTCTCGGAGATCTCTGCCTCCTCGAGCGGGATCGGCCACGGGATCGCCGCGGTCTCGTCGCCGAGGTGGAGCGCGGGGTAGGCGACGCCGGGACGCCAGTGGTCGTTGACCAGGTAGGTGTAGGCCGTGCCGTCCTCGAGCGCCTGGTAGGAGTTGCCGACGCCGCGGGGCACGAAGACCGCGACCGAGGTGTCCATCTCGAGGTGGAAGGTCGTGCCGAAGCTCTCACCCGCGCGCATGTCGACCCAGGCGCCGAAGATCCGCCCGGTCGCCAGCGAGACGAACTTGTCCCACGGCTCGGTGTGGATGCCGCGCGTCGCGCCGCGCGAGCCGTTGAAGGAGATGTTGTTCTGCACCGGCCCGAAGTCGGGCAGGCCCAGCGCGACCATCTTCTCGCGCTGCCAGTTCTCCTTGAACCAGCCGCGGGCGTCGCCGTGCACCGGCAGGTGCACCACGAGCAGCCCGGGGATCGGCGTGGTCTCGACGCTCAGATCGGTCATCGGGGGTCCTCTGCCTCGTGACGGGACTTCGTCCCTCCTCGACCAGCGGGGCTCACTGGCCCTGCTGGGCGTACTTCGCCTCGGTGGCCTGCTTGTGGGGGCGCCACCAGTTCTCGTGCTCCTGGTACCAGGTGATCGTGTTGGCCAGGCCGGACTCGAAGTCCTGGAACTGCGGCTGCCAGCCGAGCTCCTGGCGCAGCTTGCCCGACTCGATGGCGTAGCGCAGGTCGTGGCCGGCGCGGTCGTTGACGTGGTCGAAGTCGTCGGCGTCCTTGCCCATCAGCGTGAGGATGAGCCGGACGACCTCGAGGTTGTTCTTCTCGCCGTCGGCGCCGATGAGGTACGTCTCGCCGATCCGGCCCCTCTCCAGGATCGCGAGCACCGCGGAGGAGTGGTCCTCGGCGTGGATCCAGTCGCGGACGTTCTCGCCGGAGCCGTAGAGCTTGGGGCGGATGCCGTCGATCACGTTGGTGATCTGGCGCGGGATGAACTTCTCGATGTGCTGCCAGGGGCCGTAGTTGTTGGAGCAGTTCGACACCGTCGCGCGCAGGCCGAAGCTGCGGACCCAGGCGCGCACGAGGTGGTCGGAGCCGGCCTTGGAGGCGGAGTAGGGCGAGGACGGGTTGTAGGGGGTGTCCTCGGTGAAGCGCTTCGGGTCGTCGAGCTCGAGGTCGCCGTAGACCTCGTCGGTCGAGACGTGGTGGAGGCGCTTGTCGTGCTTCCGGACGCCCTCGAGGATCGTGTAGGTGCCGAGGATGTTGGTCCGGATGAACGGGCTCGGGTCGTTGAGCGAGTTGTCGTTGTGCGACTCGGCCGCGTAGTGGACCACCGCGTCGTGGGCGGCGACCAGGGGGTCGACGACGTCCTCGTCGGCGATGTCGCCGACGACGAGCTGGACCCGGTCCTCGGGCAGGCCCGCCAGCGACTCCTTCGAGGCGGCGTAGGTCAGCTTGTCGAGCACCGTGACCCGCAGGTCGGTGTTGGCGACGATGTGGTGCACGAAGTTCGAGCCGATGAACCCCGCGCCCCCGGTCACGAGAAGGCGTTCCATGCGCGGGAGTCTAGGGCGCGGTCGTGCCGGGGACCGAGCCGGTGACGGTGAAGCTCGGCTGGGTCGCCAGCGCGGGGTCCTCCCACGACGCCACGCCGGCGCCGGTGCGGGTCCAGCCGTCGGGCACGTCGGTGACGTCGTAGCCCTCGGGCCAGTGCACCGTGACCGACACCTGCTCGGGCACGACCAGGCCCTGCGGGGTCGCGTCGAGGTGGTAGGTGATGGTGCCGTCGCCGGGCGCCGTGGCGGCCTCCGGGACGACGTACTCCAGCACGGCGGTGCGCGACTCGCCCGGCGGGAGCGTCATCCGCAGCAGCTTGTAGGGGCGGCCGTAGTAGTCGAAGGTGTCGCTGCCCTGGGTCTTGTCGGCGACGGTGGCGCTGGTGACGTCCGCTCCGGTCGGCAGGAAGACGCCGAGGGTCATGCCGTTCCAGCGGGTCACGCTGGTGCCGCCGCGGGGGTCGGCGAAGGACTGCGTGTAGGGCGGGGAGTCGTTGTCGACGGTGATGGTCATCCGCACCTTCGCCGAGCCGTCCTCGCGCAGCCGGACGTCGGTCTCGACCGAGCGGCGCTGCCAGTAGTCGGCCTTGCTGGCGTTGGTGTTCTGGTTGAGGACCGCGAGGTAGTCGTGGTCGGTGTCGGACAGCTCGCCGGCCAGGCCGACGTCGGTGACCGCGGCCTGCACGTCGGGGTCGCGCATCCACATCGCGAAGTGCCGCCCGCGGGCGGAGTCACGCAGCGACTCGATCTTCTCGCGGCCCTGGCCCGCTGCGAGCAGGCGCTCGGAGAACACCGGCAGGAGGGCGAGGTTGAGGTCGTGGCGGGCCTCGTTGGAGGGGAAGGAGTCGTAGTCGCCGACCATCTTCTGGGTGAAGTTGGCCGCGTCGACGCGGCCGTAGACCGGTACGTCGACCGGGCCGGTGATCCGCAGCAGGTCGGCGAGCGCGACCACGTCGACCGCGATCAGGCCGTCCTGCGGGTCGCCGCCGCGCCGCTCCCAGCCGCGCAGCAGCTCCTCGCCGGAGACCGACCAGTCCGGGGCGTAGGTCGCGGTCGAGATCCGCAGCTTGCCGGTGTGGAACGGGTTGCCCTCGACCCGCTCCCACCGGCCCACCTGGTAGAGGTCGCGGTCGGTGGTGTCGCGGGCCTCGCCGACGGTGAGGCGGCCGTCCTGGACCGTCAGCGGGGCGAGCGTGAGCGGTGCTCCGCCGGAGAAGCGCTGCTCGGCCGGGTTGAGCAGCGCGAGGAGGTACGACTTCCGGCCGGTCGCGCCGAACAGGTCGGGCAGCGCGTCGGTCAGCGGCTTCGTGCTGCGGGCCGCCGACGCGAGCGGGGTCACGACCTCCGCTGCCTGGTCGCGCGCGTCGGCGAGGCGGGTGCCGACGAGGAGCGCCGAGTCGTCGACCTGGCCGAGCTCGAGCTGGGCGGCGTCGAGGTCGGCGCTGGCGGTGGAGACGGCACCGACCAGGGTGCGCAGCGCGTCGACGTCGACCGCGTCGCCCTGCAGCAGCGTCGCGTCCTTGCCCACCACCGTCGGCCAGGCCTCGACCGCGACCTCTGCGGTCGAGGTGAGCCGGTCGAGGGCGTTGCCGAGGTGCCGCACGTCGGAGACCGGTCCGCCGACGACCGGGACCAGGCTCCAGATGTCGCCGCCGATGCCCTGCACGGCGCCCTGCACCTCGTCGGCGTGCTGCCGGGCGCTCGCCACGCTCGCGGACGCGGCGTCGAGGTCGCCGGCCTGCAGGGCCGTGCGCGCCGCCTCGAGGTCGGCCTTCGCGCTCTCCGCGCTGGCAGGGGCGTTGCGGAACGGCAGCGCCAGCAGGACCAGCACGACGAGCAGCAGGAACAGGCCGGCGACGACGGTGGCCGGCCGGAGGAGTCGTCGCGATGTCTTGCGGCGGGAGGACGGCACCGGGCCATGGTGCCAAACGGTGTCGAGCCGCGCGGGCGGAAGCCAACCTCTAGGGTGGCGCCCATGCGTGGAATCATCCTGGCCGGCGGGACCGGCTCGCGGCTGCACCCGATCACCCAGGGAATCAGCAAGCAGCTGGTCCCGGTCTACGACAAGCCGATGATCTACTACCCGCTGTCGACGCTGATGCTCGCGGGCATCCGTGACGTCCTCATCATCACCACGCCCCACGAGGCCGAGGGCTTCCACCGTCTGCTCGGTGACGGCTCGCAGTTCGGGATCAACCTGACGTTCGCGGTCCAGCCGTCACCCGACGGGCTCGCCCAGGCGTTCATCATCGGCGCCGACCACATCGGCGGCGAGCGCTCTGCGCTGGTGCTGGGCGACAACATCTTCTACGGCTCGGGCCTCGGCCAGCAGCTGCTGCGGTTCAAGGACCTCGACGGCGCGGCGGTCTTCGGCTACCACGTCGCCGACCCCCGGGCCTACGGAGTGGTCGAGTTCGACGAGCACGGCCGCGCGCTGTCGCTGGAGGAGAAGCCGGAGCACCCGAAGAGCGACTTCGCCGTGCCGGGGCTCTACTTCTACGACAACGACGTCGTGCAGTACGCCGCCGAGCTCGAGCCGTCCGCGCGCGGCGAGCTCGAGATCACCGACCTCAACCGGCGCTACCTCGAGGAGGGGCGCCTCCACGTCGAGGTCCTGCCCCGCGGCACCGCCTGGCTCGACACCGGCACCTTCGACTCGCTCAACGACGCCTCCAACTTCGTGCGCACCATCGAGGGCCGCCAGGGCTTCAAGGTCGGCGCGCCGGAGGAGGTCGCCTGGCGGATGGGCTGGCTCTCCGACGACGAGCTGGTCGCCCGCGCCGAGCCGCTGCGCAAGTCGGGCTACGGCGAGTACCTGCTGGGGCTGCTCCAGCACGGCTGAGCCCCCTCGGTGGTCGAGGTGCGAGCGCCGGCCCTCGGTGGTCGAGGTGCGAGCGCCGGCCTTCGGTGGTCGAGGTGCGAGCGTCGGCCCTCGGTGGTTGAGGTGCGAGCGGAGCGAGCCTCGAAACCACGCCTGTGATCGCAGGTTTCGAGGCTCGTCGCTGGCGCTCCTCGCACCTCAACCAGCGAGTGGCGGGGCTGGCGCTCCTCGCACCTCAACCAGCGAGTGGCGGGGCTGGCGCTCCTCGCACCTCAGCCAGCGAGTGTCGGGCCGAGGTCGGCGGCCACCATCCGGCGCACGACCTCCTCGAAGGCGACCGTCGGCGCCCAGCCGAGCACCTCGCGTGCCCGCGAGGCGTCACCGACCAGCTCGGTCGGGTCGGCGGGGCGGAAGAACGCGGGGTCGACCCGGACCAGCGGCTCCCAGTCGGCGATCCCGGCGGCGGTGAAGGCGGCGGCGACGAACTCGCGGACCGAGTGCGAGCGACCGGTCGCGACGACGTAGTCGCCCGGCTCGTCGGCGCGCGCCGCCCGGACCATGGCGTCGACGTAGTCGGGTGCCCAGCCCCAGTCGCGGCGCGCGTCGAGGTTGCCGAGCGCGAGACCGTCGGCCTCGCCGCGCGCGATGGCGGCGACCGTCGAGGTGATCTTGCGGGTGACGAACCGGTCGGGGCGCCGAGGCGACTCGTGGTTGTAGAGCACGACGCTCGACACGTGCTGGTCCCGCCGGCGGCAGACGCCGGCGGCGAGGTGGGCGTACGCCTTCGCCGCGCCGTAGGGGTTCACCGGCCGCAGCGCGGTGTCCTCGGTCTGCGGCGACTCCGCCGGCTCGCCGAAGATCTCGGCGCTGGAGGCCTGCACGAAGCGGGTGTCGCCCGCCAGCCGTGCCGACTCCATCAGCGCGACGGCGGCCTGGCCGTTGACGTGGGCCGTGCGGTCGGGCTCCTCCCACGACTGGGCGACCGAGCTGATCGCGGCGAGGTTGTAGAGCTCGGTCGGTGCGACGTCGCGCACCACCCGCCGGGTCGCCTCGACGTCGCCGAGGTCGCCCTCGTGGAGGACCACCTCGGTCGGACAGTGGGCGGGGTGGCCGTCGGCGGCCAGCACGAGCGCGTGGACCTCGAGGCCGTCGGCCACCAGCCGCTCGGCGAGGTAGCTGCCGTCCTGGCCGCCGATCCCGGTGATGAGGGCCCGAGCGGTCACCAGCCGGCCTTGGCGGCGGCGATGTCGGCGTCGACCATCATCGCCACGAGGTCGGCGAACGGCACGGTCGGCGTCCAGCCCAGCTTGTCCTGCGCCTTCGACGCGTCCCCGATCAGCAGCTCGACCTCGGCCGGCCGCATGAACCGCGGGTCCTGCTTGACGTAGGGCGCCCAGTCGTCGATGCCGACGTGGCGGAAGGCGATCTCGAGGAAGTCGCGGATCGACCAGGTCTCGCCGGTGGCGATGACGTAGTCGTCACCCTCGTCCTGCTGGAGCATCCGCCACATCGCCTCGACGTAGTCGCCGGCGTAGCCCCAGTCGCGCCGCGAGTCGAGGTTGCCGAGGGTGACGTCCTCCTGCTGCCCGAGGTGGATCCGGGCGACGGCCTGGCTGATCTTGCGGGTCACGAACTCCGGCCCGCGCCGCGGCGACTCGTGGTTGAAGAGGATCCCCGACGAGGCGTGCATGCCGTAGGACTCGCGGTAGTTGATGGTCATGTAGTGGCCGTAGACCTTGCTGACGCCGTAGGGCGAGCGCGGCCAGAGCAGCGTGCTCTCGGACTGCGGGACCTCCTGCACCTTGCCGAACATCTCCGAGCTCGACGCCTGGTAGAACCGGATGCTCGCCGGGTCGTCGCCCGCGTGGAGGCGTACGGCCTCGAGCACGTTGAGCACGCCCATGCCGGTCACGTCGCTGGTGACGAAGGCGTTCTCCCACGAGTACGCGACGAACGAGATCGCGCCGAGGTTGTAGACCTCGTCGGGCTGCGAGTCGCGCATCGCCCGCATCAGGCTGGAGAGGTCGGTGAGGTCGCCGTTGTGGAGCGTGACGTCGGGGACGACCTTCTGCACCAGCTCGCGGCGCGGGTTGTTCTGCCCGCGGATCAGGCCGTGGACGTCGTAGCCCTTCTCCAGCAGCAGCTCGGCGAGGTAGAGCCCGTCCTGACCCGTGATTCCCGTGATGAGTGCACTCGGCATGCGGGCCAGTCTGTCAGGCGCGCTGCTGGTTAGGGTGTGGCTCATGAAGATCCTCGTCAGCGGCGGTGCCGGCTACATCGGCTCGCACACCGTCATCCAGCTCGTCGCCGCCGGCCACGACGTGATCATCGTCGACAACTTCAGCAACTCGCACCCCGTCGTGAAGGGCCGGATGGAGGCGCTGACCGGGACCAGCCTGCCGCTGCACTCCTTCGACCTGTGCGACTACGACAAGACCGAGCACCTGTTCGCTGCCGAGGGCTTCGACGCGGTCATCCACTTCGCCGGCTTCAAGGCCGTCGGCGAGAGCGTGGCCAAGCCGCTGGAGTACTACGAGAACAACCTCGGCTCGACCTTCTCGCTGGTGCGCGCGATGCAGAAGCACGACGTCGACAAGCTGGTCTTCTCCTCCAGCGCCACGGTCTACGGCACCGACCAGGCCGGCGCCACCGAGGACCAGCCGACCTTCGCCACCAACCCGTACGGCTGGACCAAGGTGATGCAGGAGCAGATCCTGCGCGACGTCGCCGTCGCCTCGCCGGAGATGCGCATCGCGCTGCTGCGCTACTTCAACCCGGTCGGCGCGCACCCGTCCGGCACCATCGGCGAGGACCCGTCCGGCATCCCGAACAACCTGACGCCCTTCATCGCCCAGGTCGCGGTCGGCAAGCGCGACAAGCTCGCGGTCTTCGGTGACGACTACGACACCGTCGACGGCACCGGCGTGCGCGACTACATCCACGTCGAGGACCTCGCCGCCGGCCACGTCGCCGCCCTCGAGGAGCTCACCCGCACCGACAAGTCTGTCAACACCTGGAACCTCGGCTCCGGTCGCGGCACCAGCGTGCTGGAGATGCTCCACGCCTTCGAGCGCGCGGTCGGGCGCGAGCTGCCCTACGAGGTCGTCCCGCGCCGCCCCGGCGACGTCGCGACGTCGTACGCCGACCCGTCGCGCGCCAACGCCGAGCTCGGCTGGAGCACCCAGAAGTCCATCGACGACATGGCCGCCGACGCCTGGCGCTGGCAGTCGCAGAACCCGCAGGGGTTCGCGGGCTGATGCGCCGGCTCGCGCCCGTCCTCGCCCTGGTGCTGTCGCTGGCGGTGGGGTCCGGGGGCGCCGTCGCCGGCGCGACTCGAGCGGAGACATCTCCGCTCGACGCACGCAACAGCGTGCGCCCAGCGTCGATGGCGGTCGACAAGTCGGCCGATCCGCTGGCCGGTCGGGTGGTCGTGATCGACCCCGGCCACCAGCTCGGCAACCACAACTTCCCGGCCGAGATCAACCGGCCGGTGCCGGCCGGCGGCTTCACCAAGCCCTGCAACACGACCGGCACGGCGACCAACCGCGGCTTCCCGGAGGCGACCTTCACCTGGCAGGTCTCCCGGCTGCTCGCGAAGCGGCTGCGCGCGCTCGGTGCGACCGTGCGGATGACGCGGCACAGCAACCGCCAGGACCGCTGGGGCCCGTGCGTCGACGTCCGTGGCCGGGCCGGCAACGCGATCGACGCCGACCTCAAGGTCTCGGTGCACGCGGACGGGTCGTACGCCCGGGGAGCCCGCGGCTTCCACGTGATCGTGCCGCCGGACCGGGCGCCCTGGACCGACGACATCGCCGCGCCGTCGATGCGGCTCGCCCAGGCGCTGAAGGAGGGGCTGCTCGGCAAGCGGTTCGTGGTCGCCAACTACGTCGCCGGCGGCGACGGCCTCGACGTCCGCTCCGACCTCGGCACCCTCAACCTCTCCGACGTCCCGACCGCGATGGTCGAGCTCGGCAACATGCGCTCAGCCGCCGAAGCCCGCGTGATGACCTCGCCGCGCGGGCGGGCGCGCTACGCGCGGGGGCTGGTCGTCGGTATCCGGGAGTTCCTGGGCTGACCGGCCGCCGACGAAAGTAGGCAGCTCGAGCGGCGCCCCGAGCCGGCGAGCGTACGGCCGGTGATCCGCGGCGCGAACTGCCTGCCGAAGGTCTGTGGATGACCGGGTGCGGGGCGGCCGGCGGTCGGACACGCTGCCCGGATGACGCACATGACGTCCTCCTACGTGGTGCGGATCTTCGGCGGTGTCGCTCGCTGGGGTGAGCTGGCGCCCCTCGTCACCCGCGCCCAGCTCGACGCCGAGCTCGCGGCCGGGACGATCACCCGGCTCCAGCGCGGGACGTACGCCCTGGGTGACCTCGCCGACGTCAGGGCGAGCGCCGCCGCGGTGTCGGGGACCGTCTCCCACCTGTGCGCCGCCATCGAGCACGGGCGGAAGGTGAAGCACCCGCCGGACCGGCCGACAGTCACGCTGCCGCGCAACCGGTCGCACCCCGGGGACGGCCTGGAGGTCCACTGGCGCGACCTGAGGGCGACGCAGGTGCAGCGCGGTGTGACGCACCCCGTCGTGACGGTGATCGACTGCGCGCGGGCGTACGACTTCGACGTCGCGCTCAGCGTCGCCGACTCGGCGTTGCGAGCGGGGTCAGTGAGTCGGCGGAGCCTCGTCGCAGCGGCGGAGGCCAGTCCGCGGACCGGAAGGGCGAAGGCGTTGCGGGTGGCGCGAGCAGCCGATGGCCGAGCCGCCAAACCCTTCGAGTCCTGTGCCCGCGCCATCGCGTCCGAGGTCCGCGGGCTGCGCGTCGAGCCGCAGGTGTCCATCCGCGGTGTCGGTCGGGTCGACCTCGCCGACCTCGCGCTGGGGATCGTGGTCGAGTGCGAGTCGTTCGAGTTCCACAGCGACGCGGCGTCGCTGGAGAAGGACGTCAGGCGCTACACGGCGTGCGCGCGCCGCGGTCTGGTCGTCGTGCGCTTCACGTGGAAGGAGGTGATGTTCGACCCCGACTACTGCCGGGCGGCCCTCCAGGACGTGGTCGACCTCCGACTCCAGCAGGCAGTTCGCCGGACCTGGTGACCGATCCACGCTCAGCCGCGCGCGGCCGCAGCTGAACTGCCTATTCCCGGCGGTGCTGGCTCAGCGCACCCCGAGCTCGGCCAACCCGCGCAGGACGACGCGCAGGTGCGCGACCTCGTGGGTGCGGATCAGGTGGGTGCCGCCGAGCGCGGCGAAGACGGCGTAGAAGCCCTCGCCCTTGCGGAACTCGTCGCCGAAGACGTCGAAGCTGTGGGGGACGGCGTTGCAGACCGGGACGCCGAGCGGGCGCAGCCGGAAGCCCTGGGCGAGGACCTTGGTCTGGTGGCGGGCGCGGGTCAGCGGGTCGACGAGGTTGCCGTAGAAGAACCCCATGCCAGGGTCGATGACGACCTTGTCCACGCCGAGCGACCGGGCGTGCGCGATGCGGGGCGCGAAGTGGTCGAGCAGCACCGGTACGGGGTCGGCGTCGGGCGGCACGTCGGAGATCTCGCGGACGTTGGCGGTCTCGCCGAAGCAGAGCACCACGGCGGCGTCGTACTCCGCGGCGAGCGCCAGCATCTCGTCCTCGTGCTCGCGGCCGGTCATGTTGAGGACCCGGGCGCCGGCGTCGAGGCAGGCGCGCACGACCTCGGGCTCGTAGGTCTCCACCGAGACCACTGCCTCCTCCGCCAGGCCCTTCACGGCCGGGACCAGGCGCGCGACCTGGTCGTCGGCGCCCACGCGGGCGGCGGTGGCGTTGCTGGACTCGGCGCCGAGGTCGATGATCGCGGCGCCCTGGGCGGCCTGCACGCGCCCCATCCGCACGGCATCGGAGGGGCTGGTGGCCACGCTCTCGCGGTAGGTCGAGTCACGGGACAGGTTGACGCAGCCCATGAGGGTCACCGGCCCGTCGCCGATCGTCACCGGGCCGCGCGGCCCCGGCAGCACGACCGGGGCCACGGGGGAGTCCCAGGCCTCTCCGTGGGCGTGCTGGAGGTGGGCCAGGTCCGCAAGGGTGATCACGGCGGAAATCGTAGAGGGGAGGATGGAACGGTGACCGAGTCCTTCGAGCTGCAGCGCCTGTCCGACCTGTCCGACGAGCAGCTCCAGGAGGCGTACGCCCCGCGCGGCGAGCCGTGGATGCGGGTCAACTTCGTGAGCACCGTCGACGGCTCCGCGACCGGCGCCGACGGCCTGAGCACGAGCATCAACGACGACGCCGACAAGCGGGTCTTCGACACCCTCCGCAAGCACGCCGACTGCCTCGTGGTCGGCGCCGGCACGATCCGCGACGAGGAGTACGACGTCCCGAAGATCCCGGTCGTCGTGGTCAGCCGCCGCGCCGACGTGCCCCCGACGCTGCGCGAGGCACCCCGCGAGCGCGTGCTGGTGGCGACCGTCGCGAGCGCCGAGGGGCTCGACGAGGCGCGCGAGCTGCTCGGCCACGAGCAGGTGCTGGTGCTGGGCGAGGACGAGATCGACCTGGTCGCGCTGAAGGCCGAGCTGCTGAGCCGCGGCTGGCGCGACCAGCTCTGCGAGGGCGGGCCCTCGCTGTTCGGCGATCTGCTCGCCGCCGGCGTGGTCGACGAGCTGTGCTGGACGATCTCGCCGCGCCTGGTCGCCGGCGACGGCCCGCGGATCGCCGGCGGTCCGGACGTCGACGTGGCCGTGCGCCCCGCCCTGCTGCTGGAGCAGGACGGGACGCTGCTGGGCCGCTGGCTGGTCTGAGCCGGCCTACGGCACCGCGGGGTAGTCCGCGACGTAGCTCGGGACTCCCGGTGCGGTGGCGTCGACGCGCGCGCCGACCCCGTTGACGACGTGCTCGATGCTGCCCGCGTCGAGGTTGACCGTCATCACGTGGTGCAGCCGGACGCCGGCGCGGTCGGGCACCTCGAACCCGTTGTCGGTCGTGATGGTCGGGTCGTTGCGGTTGAAGACGTAGACACCGCCGCCGAACAGCTGGTGGCGCTGCACCCGGTCGGAGACCTTGTAGCCGGTCCAGCCGAGGGTGCCGTCCGGGCGGGTCCAGTCGGCCTGCGACGGCGGGTCGTAGGGCAGCTCGTTCTGGTAGAGCACGACGTGGCCGTCCTCGCCGTTCCAGATGGTGTTGTGCTGCTGGAAGTGCTCGACGAAGAGGCCGGTCGCGCGGACCCGATCACCGTTGACCACGACGCCGACCGGCGCGGTGTTGGTGTGCCACCGGTCGGTGTCGCCACTGACCCCGGCGGTGAAGCCCTCGATGCCGTGGTCGGCGCGCCAGACCCAGGTGTGGTCGATCAGCACGTCGTCGGCGTCCACGACCAGCGCGGTGCGGGTGCGACCGACGTGCGGTCCGCCGACGCGGAAGTAGACGTCGTTGAGCGTGGTGCTCGGCACGGACGTGCGGTGACCGCGACCGTGCCCGCGGCGACCCTCGATGTGCATGAGGGCCCTCGACTCGCGCAGCCCGGCGTCGATCGTCACGCCCGCGACGACCACGTCGGAGGCCTTGGCGTCGACGACGACGGGGGTCGCGCCGCGTACGGACGTCAGCGTCGCCTGGCCGAGGCCGAGGACGACCGTGCCGCTGCGGCGGATCTCCAGGCTGCGGTCGACGTCGTAGACGCCCGGGGTGAGCAGGAGGTTCTTGCCGCGGGCGAGGGCGGTGGCCAGCACGCGCGCGGGCTGGTCGGGCGAGGCGACGTGGAACGACGACAGCGGGAGGTCGCGACCGCTGGTCCCACCGGTCGTCCAGTCGGGGCCGAGCGAGTCGGTGCGGGGCGCGGGGACCCGGACCCGCCAGGCGCCGTCGGTGACGTGGAGGTAGGGCTTCTCGCGGCTGAGCGGGGTGCGCTCGAGGGTGGTGTAGGGCTCGGTCGGGAAGGTGGCCTCGGACGGCGCGCCGACGGTGCCGGCGAAGACCTGGTTCCAGACGCCGTTGGACCAGGAGGCGACCTCGGAGTTGCGGGTCAACCACTGCTGCTGCGAGCCGTTGACGACGGTCCCGGCGCGGGAGTCGGCGAGATAGCCGCCGCTGGCGAACTGCGGGCCGTCGGTGCAGTAGTCCATCAGCGAGAGGGTGCCGCCGCGGACGTCGACGCGTCGCAGCGCCGAGGCCTGCGAGGCCGCCCAGAAGTTGGCCGAGGCGCGGCAGCCGTCCTGCCCGGTGCCGTTGACGTCGATCGTCAGGTTCGACATCGAGCGCCAGAAGTTGTTGAGCGCGACGCAGTAGGGCTGGGTCGGGCCGTCGCTGAGGCAGCGGTTGTAGACCTCGACCTTGCCGTTGATGACGACGTCGGACGGGGAGGCGCCGAGCCCGGCGACCTCGGTGTAGTAGCCGACCTTGATCTGCAGCGGGTCGTCGGCGGTGCCGTAGGTGCCGGGCAGGAAGAGCAGGCTCCAGCGACCTTCGGACATCTCGGCGTCGACCTGCTGCTGCCAGATCTCGTCGGCGCGCTGCTCGATCTCGGCGGTCGGCATGGAGGGGTCGACCACGACGACCTGGTCACCGAGGTCGGGGGCGGCGGGGGCCGGCGCCGGCCGCGGCGCGGCATCGGCGGTGGGCGTGAGGGCGGCCGGCACGAGGGCGCCGACGGCGAGGACGAGGGCCGCGGTGACCGTGCGCAGCGGCGTACGACGGGGGTGGGGGTGCGGAGCGTTCATGGAGGCCTTCCCGAAGAGTGAGAGCGCTTCCACACAACATGCCGCACCTGACGTGACGGGCGCCACACCCCCGTCCCCGCCGTGGACGGATCAGTCGTCGAGCGCCGCCAGCAGCTCGCGGTTGAAGGCGGGGAGGTCGTCGGGGTTGCGGCTGGTGATCAGGTTGTCGTCGACGACGACCTCCTCGTCGACCCACTCGCCGCCCGCGTTGCGGACGTCGGTCTGCAGGCTGGGCCAGCTCGTCATCCGGCGGCCGCGGACGGCGTCGGCCTCGACGAGCGTCCAGGGCGCGTGGCAGATCGCGGCGACCGGGCGGCCGGAGCCGACGAAGTCGCGGACGAACGCGACGGCCTGCTCATCGGTGCGCAGGGCGTCGGGGTTGGCGACGCCGCCGGGCAGGACGAGGGCGTCGTAGTCGCCGATCGACGCGTCGGAGACGAGCTTGTCGACCGACTGGGTGGAGGACTTGTCGAGGTGCTGGAAGAGCTGGACCTCTCCCTCCTCGAGAGAGAGCAGCTCGGCGGTGTGGCCGGCGTCGGTGACGGCCTTCCAGGGCTCGGTCAGCTCGACCTCCTCGATGCCCTCGCCGGCGGTCAGGAACGCGATGCGCTTGGTGGTGGTCATGGCTCCACGGTCGCTCGCGAGTCCTGCCGCGCACACCCTCGGAGGGGTGGGCGCGACCTCAGCCGATCGCGCCGGTGTCGTCCTTCGCCAGCGAGCGGGAGATCACCATCCGCTGGATCTGGTTGGTGCCCTCGAAGATCTGCATCACCTTGGCCTCGCGCATGTAGCGCTCGACCGGGAAGTCGCGGGTGTAGCCGTAGCCGCCGAGGACCTGCACGGCGTCGGTGGTCACCTTCATCGCGTTGTCGGTGGCGACCAGCTTGGCGATCGAGGCCTCGCGACCGAACGGCAGCCCGGCGTCCTTGAGGCGTGCCGCGTGGAGCAGCGTCGCGCGGGCGGCGACGACGGCGGCCTCCATGTCGGCGAGCACGAAGGCGAGGCCCTGGTGGTCGATGATCTTCTTGCCGAAGGTCTCCCGCTCGCGGGCGTAGGCCACCGCCGAGTCGAGGGCGCCCTGCGCGAGGCCGGTGGCGACGGCGGCGATGCCGAGGCGACCGGAGTCGAGGCCGGCGAGGGCGATCTTCAGGCCGTCGCCCTCGGCGCCGAGCCGGCGCTCGACCGGCACCCGGACGCCGTCGAAGCGCATCGTCGCGGTCGCCGAGCCGGTGAGGCCCATCTTGCGCTCCGGCGGGTCGGCGGAGAGGCCCTCGGAGTCAGCCGGGACGAGGAAGCAGGAGATGCCGTTGCGGTCGTCGGAGGTCCGCGCCATCACCTTGTAGAAGTCGGCGTGGCCGCCGTGGGTGGTCCAGGCCTTCGCGCCGTTGAGGACGTACGCGTCGCCGTCGCGCTTCGCCGTGGTCCGCATCGCCGCGGGGTCCGAGCCGGCGTGCGGCTCGGAGAGGCAGTACGCCCCGAGCAGGTCGCCGCCGAGCATGTCCGGCAGCCACTGCGCCTTCTGCTCCTCGGTGCCGAACTCGGCGAGGCCGAAGCAGGACAGCGCGTGCACGGAGACGCCGACGCCGACCGACGACCAGACCGCGCCGATCTCCTCGAGGACCTGGAGGTAGACCTCGTAGGGCTGGTCGCCACCGCCGTGCTCCTCCGGGTAGGGCAGGGACAGCAGCCCGGCCTGGCCGAGCATCGCGAAGACGTCGCGCGGGAAGGTCTCGGTCGCCTCGGCCTCGGCCGAGCGCGGCGCGAGCTCCTTGGTGGCGATCTCGCGGGTGAGGGCGAGCAGGTCGCGGGCCTCGTCGGTGGGGAGGGTGCGGCGTGCGGTCATGACCGCGAGGTTACCGGCGTCACACCGTCCCTCAGGCCGGGGGCCGGACCAACCCCTGCTCGGCCAGCACGGCCAGCGCGTCGGCCACGAGGGCGTCGGCGTCGGGGTGCTCGCCCCACTCCTCCTGCACGTGCGCGGCCAGCTCGGCGGGGGTGCGCGGGCGCTCCAGCGCGAGCCACAGGAGCGGGCCGAGCCCGGCCAGCACCCGCACCTGGTCGTCGACCATCACGACCAGCTCCTCGGCGTACTCCACCGCGTCGCGCCACGGCACGCGGGACCACGCGCCGGGGGCGTCCGGGACGGCCGTGGGTCCGCCGGGGTGGTGGATCCACGGCTCCGCGGGCTGCGGCTCGTGGTCGAGCAGCGCGGCGACCTCGTCGGCCCACCGCTCGAACTCGCGGTAGTTCAGCCCCCACACGCCGCCGCACTCCTCGACGGCCGCGGCCAGGCGTCGCATCGGGTGGTCGAGGTGGACCAGCGACGAGGTCTGGTCGACGATCTCCGCGATGGCCCGCGACGCCGGGACGGGGGCCAGGCCGCTGTCGTCGTCGCCGCGGTGGAGCAGCACGATCCGGTGCAGGCGGGACCCTGCCGCGCCGACGCGGAGGCCGAGGTCATCGGGGGAGACGGAGTCCTTGCGCCGTGGGGCGGCGGGGTCGAGGACGACGGAGAGCGGCTTGGCGTGGGCGTGGACGACGAGCCGGTGGTCCAGCGACACGGTCTCGTCGGAGAGGTAGCCCAGGTCGCGCGCCAGCCGCGACACCGCGGTGGTCTTGCCGGCGCCGGACGGGCCGACGAAGGCCAGCACGCGACCGGCGTCGTCGGCGAGCGCCCCGGCGTGCACGTTGACCCGGCGTCCGGCGGTGGCCTGGAGCGCGGCCAGGGTCACGCGGGTCGTGACGGCGTAGTCGTGGTCGGCGGCGTCGAGCGTCTCGAGGCCCTCGAGGTCGACGACCGCCTCGGGCGTCCGGTCGGTGAGCGCCCGGCTCCACTGCTGCCGCAGCCGCTCCGCGACGTCGCCCTCGGCGCGGATCCCGACGGGCACCCCCATCGCCTCCACGATCACTGCGTGCGTCACGTCGTCACCAGCCACGCGGCCAACTCTAGGGTGGGGTCGTGGGGAGGTCGCGCGGCACGGTCGCGGCGTGGGTGCTGGTCGGCGCCTACGCCGTGGGCACGATCGTGCTCCTGGTCGGGCCGTGGGGGCTGGCCCTCAACCGGCTGACCGTGGGCCTCTACACGTTCTTCCGCTACACGTGGCCGGTCGCGCCCGACTGGGCGCTGCCGCACCACTACGGGTTCGTGCTCAACGTCATCCTCTTCGTCCCGGCCGGTGTCGCCCTCGTCCTGCTGACCGGGCGGTCGTGGTGGGTGGTGACCCTGGCCGCGCTCGCCGCTTCGACGAGCGTCGAGGTCGCCCAGGCGCTCTGGCTGGACCGCGTCGGCTCGGTCGCCGACGTCGTTGCCAACACCCTCGGCGCGTTCCTCGGGGCGGTGCTCACTCCTCGTCGACGACGCGGATCACGACCAGCTGGTCGACCAGCGCCGCGACGTCGTCGCTGATGGCGTCGGCGTCGGCGTCCGACATCGCGGCCGCCGCGGCCGTGACCTCCTCCAGCGTGCCGCCCTCGGCGAGCGCCAGCCAGACCAGGCAGGCCGACCCCTCGAGCATGATCGGCAGCCCCTGGGGCACGCGCGTGAGGTAGGCGGTCGGCACGTTGTCGACGTCGAGGTCCTCGAGGCTGACCCACGCGACGTCGTCGGCGATGCGGTACTGGTGCGTCATCCGCGTCGCACCCGCCGGGTGAGCTCGTCGGCGGCCCGGCGCACGCGCAGCCGCTGGCGCGCGCGTACCTCGTCGCGGGTGGGCGGCCGCCCGAGCTCCATGCGGAGGTGGTCCTGGTTGACCCGGAGCGCGGCGGTCACCAGCTCGGCCTTGGCGCGCAGCGTGGGGGCGGCCGCCATCCGGGCGCGCCACTCGTCGAGGCGGCTCCCGCCCTCGGTGAAGTGCTTCCAGAGGCGGTACGACGGGTGGTGGCGGTGGAGCTCGAGCTCGCCGATCCCGGCGGCCAGCGCCACCTCGGCGTCGAGCTCGACCGCCAGCGCGCGCACGGCCGCCTGCTCGTCGGGCTCCGCGGCGGTCCACGCCCGGTCGACGTCACGGTTGCCGCGCGAGCGCGCGGCGTGCAGGACGAGGATCAGCCGCTGGGCGACGCGGTCGGGCACGGGGCAGCCCCAGTGCGCGATCTCGCGCCACACCCGGTCGCGCAGGAACACGTCGAAGGCGGCCTCGGGGTCGATCCCGACGCCCGGCCACATGGTGTGGACGTCGATCCACCCCCAGTCGTCGTGCCACCAGTTCGCGGCGTGCGCGAACACCGACCCGGTCGCGAAGTCGGTGCGCTTCTCCCAGCCCACCGACTCGAGCACCTCGACGAGGCGGGCGAGGTGGCTGGGGCGCACCAGCACGTCGACGTCGCTCGACTGCTTGCCCTCGGGGCGGAGCCCGGGGAGCACCGCGGGCCCCTTGAGGTGGAGCAGGTCGATGCCGTGGTCCTCGGCCAGCTTCTGCACGATCGCGTGGGCGAGGTGGACCCGGGCCGCGATGGGCGCATCGCGCTGGCCGCCCGCGTCCTCGGTCATGCGCCCCATCGTGCCAGCCGGTGTGGCGGCGTGTCGCGAAACCGGACGTCCGGCGAGGCGTACGTCCTAGACTCGCAGGCATGACTTTCGGGGACTTCGTCCGGCTGAGCCGTGCCTACGTGTGGGTGCTCATCGGCTGCACCGTCCTCGGCGCCCTGCTGATGATGGCGAAGACGACGCGGGACCCGGTGCTCTACTCCGCGACCGCGTCGGGCCTGGTGCGGGTCGGCAACGCCGCCACCGCGGGCGAGGAGCAGGGCAACGCACAGCTCGCCGAGGACAAGGCCAACCTCTACGCGTTCCTCGTCTCCAAGACGCCGGTCGCGGAGCGGGTGGTCGACGACCTGGGCCTCGACGTGCCGCCCAGCGCGATCGCCGGTCGCTTCTCCGCCTCGGTCGACGCGACCGTCAACGCGCTGACGGTCACCGCGATCGGCGCGACTCCGGAGGAGGCGCGTGACCTCGCCAACGCCGTGGTCGACGCGGTGGTCGTGGTCGCGCAGGAGGTCGAGACCGGCGAGTCGACGCCGAAGGGCGAGCCCCTGACGCGGATCGTCCCGCTCGAGGAGGCGCAGCTGCCGGGCGCCCCGTTCACCCCGGACTACCGCAAGGCGGCGATGAAGGGGGCCGCCGGCGGACTCGCGCTGGCCTACGCCGTGCTCATCGCCCGCCGGCTGATCGACCGCCGGATCCGCTCGGTCAAGCACGTCGAGGACGCCACCGGGGCCTCCGTGCTCGGCATCATCCCCAAGGAGGACGCGCTGGACCGCGGCCACCGCGGGGTGCGCGGCGACCTCGGGCGCGCGGCCGAGTCGTTCCGCCAGCTGCGCACCAACCTGCGCTTCGTCGACGTCGACAACGAGCCGCGCAGGATCGTCGTGACGTCCGCGCTCGCCGGCGAGGGCAAGTCGACCGTGTCGTCCAACATCGCGCGCCTCGTCGCCCAGGCCGGCACGCCGGTGCTGCTGGTCGACGCCGACCTGCGCCGCCCGATGATCGCCAGCACGTTCGAGATCGACGGCACGGTCGGCCTCACCCAGGCGCTCGCTGGCGACGTCGAGGTCCGCGACGTGATCGTCGAGTCGGGCCTGGCCAACCTCAGCCTGCTGCCCGCCGGGCGGATCCCGCCCAACCCCAGCGAGCTGCTCGGCTCGCTGCGGATGAAGCAGTTCATCGACGAGCTGTCGCACGACTACCTCGTCATCCTCGACGCCCCGCCGCTGCTCCCCGTCACCGACGCCGGCCTGCTGTCGGCCTTCTGCGACGGCGCGCTGCTCGTGCAGGCCGCCGGCAAGACCCAGATCGAGCAGAGCGAGCACTGCCGCCGGATCCTCGACCAGGTCGGCAGCCGGCTGCTCGGCGTCGTGCTCAACAAGGCGCCGGTCAAGGGCGCCAGCGCGATCGCCTACAGCAGCGGCTACGGCGGCTACGGCTACGGGAGCTACGGCGGCTACAAGGCCGAGCAGGAGACGCTCGAGAAGTACTCGACGGCTGGCAAGGGCCGGCGCCGCCTGGCTCGCTCCGGCAAGGACTGAACGCCCGGGTCAGTACGCCCGCGGCTGACTGGACGTACGTCGTTGTCGCTTGTCGCCCGCCGTGGTCGCTTGTCGCCCGCCATGGCGGGCGTCGAGCGGAGGTAGGTCCGCTCGAGTCACTCAATAGTCCGGAGAGCCGGTCCCGCGGCGGACTGGTCGACCGCCGTGGTCGCTTGTCGCCCGCCATGACGGGCGTCAAGCGAACGTAGGTCCGCTCGAGTCGACCCGTGGCGGCCGGCCCACCCCCCCAACGCCCCAACCCCGCCCGTCAGTACGCCCCGCGGCTGGCGAGGACGGCGGTGACGGTGCGGGCGAGGATCAGCAGGTCCTGCACCATCGACCAGTTGTCCACGTAGTAGAGGTCGAGGCGGACCGTGTCCTCCCACGACAGGTCCGAGCGACCGGACACCTGCCACAGGCCGGTCATGCCGGGCAGCACGTTGAGCCGGCGCAGCATGTCGTCCTCGTACTGCTCGACCTCGCTCGGCAGCGGCGGGCGGGGGCCGACCAGGCTCATGTCGCCGCGCAGCACGTTGACCAGCTGGGGCAGCTCGTCGAGGGAGAAGCGCCGGATGAAGCGGCCGGGGCGGGTGATGCGCGGGTCCTCGGTGCTCTTGAAGAGGACGTGGTCGCGCGCCTCCAGGTCCGCCAGCCGCGCCTCGGCGTCGACCGCCATCGAGCGCAGCTTCAGGCAGGTGAACTCCCGGCCCTCGCGGCCCACGCGGGTCTGCCGGAAGAGCGCCGGACCGCCGTCGGTCCGGCGGATCCAGACCATCAGGCCGAGCAGCACCGGCCAGACGACCAGCAGCACGAGCAGCGCCCCGACGACGTCGAAGGCACGCTTGGCGTCGTTGGACGCGAGCTGGGAGCGCGACCGGCCGAGGTGCATGAGCGGCAGGCCGGCGACCGGCCGGATCCGCACCCGCTCGCTCGAGACGTCCGTGACGTTGGGCGCGACGATGATCTGGACGTGGTTGTGGTCCTCGAGGTCCCACGCCAGCCGGCGCAGCTGCGTGGAGGACCGCACGGCGCCGGCGGTGAAGAAGACGATGTCGACGTCGTGCTCGTCGACGACGGCGCGTACGTCCTCGATCAGCCCGAGGACCGGGACGCCGCCGGTGGTCGGCTCCGACGCGGCGTGCACGGCAGGCACCAGCGAGCCCACCACCTGGTAGCCGAGCCAGGACTCGCGCGCCAGCACCTGGTGGATCTCGGCGATGTAGATCGGGCTGCCGACGAGCAGCACCTTCTCGTTGAAGTGACCGGCCCGGCGCAGGCGCTGGATCACCCGCCGCGAGCCCAGTCGCCCGAGGAGCAGCAGCAGCACGCCGATCGGGAAGAGCAGGACGAAGAAGCCGCGGGACAGCGGGTACTGCATGAGGAACGCGGTGGTGGCGACGAGCGCGCCGGTGAAGAAGGACGCGTTGACGACGAGCTTGAACTCCTCGGTGCCGGCACCGAAGACGTCGCGCTCGTAAGCGCCGAAGAAGGCGAGCATCACCAGCCACGTCGCGACGAAGAACACGCTCGCCAGCGCGGTGTTGGTGAGCACGTCGCCGGCCGCGTCGAAGACCGACAGCGTCAGGCGGAAGCGCAGCGCGAGCACCGTGGCGACGCTGATCATCACGAGGTCGACGCCACCGACCAGCCAGGGGAGCAGCCGCTTGCCCTCCGGTCGCACGCTCAACCGACTCTGCCTTCCTGGAACGCCACGGCGCGGATCCGCTCGATGAAGCGCCGCTCGCCGAACTCCTCTGCCCGAGCCCGCAGTCTTGCACCGTCCCACGTCTCGGCGTCGGACCGCTCGAGCCCGGCGGCGATGAGGTCGGGGTCCGGGCGGTCGACGAAGACGCCGGTCTCACCCTCGAGGACGGTCTCGAGGAAGCCGCCGCCGCGCAGCGCGACCGCGGGCACCCCGAAGGCGGCGGCCTCGAGCGGCGCCAGTCCGAAGTCCTCGTGGCTGACCGCGACCAGCACGCCGGCGTCGCCGTAGACCTGCCGCAGCTGGGCGTCGGGCAGTCCGCCGAGCAGGCGTACGTTGTCGGGCAGGGTGGCGCGCAGCCGCGCCTCCTCGGGGCCGCGGCCGACGACGACGAGCCGGCGTCCGGTGCCGCGCACCGCCTCGATCACGGCGTCGACGTTCTTGTAGGGCAGCAGCCGGGAGACGACGAGGGCGTAGCCGGGCTCCCAGCCGTCGAGCTCGGGGACCGGCTCGCGGGGTGCGTCGGCGTCCATCCCGTGCGGCGGCGGCAGCAGCTCGGCGTCGCGGCCGTAGGTCTCGCGGATCCGACGCTGCACGACGCGGCTGTTGGCGAGGTAGACGTCGACCCGGTCGGCGCGGGCGCGGTCCCAGCGCTTGAGCATCGGGCGCAGCGCGAGGACCGGCGGCCCGAGCGGCGAGCGCCACGCGGGCCCGCCGAGGTACTCGTCGGTCTGGTAGAGCCAGCGGGCCGGGTTGTGGCAGTAGACGACGGTGCGGGCGCCCTCGGGCGTGTCGAAGCCGTGGGCCCAGCCGCTGCTCGACGCGACGACGACGTCGGCGTCGACGCGCAGCCGCGACGCGGCCGGGGCGAGCAGGGGGAGCGCGAGGCGGTGGTCGCGCCGGAACGAGCTCACCCGGTTGAGCGGCGAGACGCGGACGTCGGCGCTGGCGAACTCCGGGTAGGTGCCCTCGGGGTCGTAGAGCGTGGTGTGCACCGCGGCCTCGGGGAAGGCCCGCATGAGCGTCAGCACGACCCGCTCGGCGCCGCCGCGCTGCGTCAGGTAGTCGTGGGCGATCGCCACCTCGGCGCGGGTCATCGGTCGAGCTCCTCGAGCAGTCGGCGTACGCGCTCCCGGCCGGCCTGCGGGGAGTACTCGGCCTCCCAACGCGCGCGGGCGCGGTCGGTCACGGCGCGCACGACGTCGGGCTCGGCGGTCAGCGCCAGCTCGAGCACACGGGCGAGGTCGTCGACGTCGCCGGCCCGCGCCACCCACGGGTGGTCGGGCCCCGCGACCTCGGGCATCGCACCGGCGTCGGACACCACGAAGGGGACCCCCGCGGCCATCGCCTCGGCGACGACCAGGCCGAAGGACTCCGGCACCCGGCTCGGGAACGCGACCACGTCGCAGCGGTCGAGGAGGTCGGCGGGCGCGACCCGGCCGAGCAGCTCGACGCGACCGCACAGCGCGGCGAGGGCGGCGCGCACCGGTGCCCGCTGGTCCTCGGGGACCCAGCGGTCGTCGCCGCCGACGACGAGGGTGCCACCACCCGCGGCGACCGCGCGGGCGAGCACGTCGAGCCCCTTGTCGGAGGACAGGCGTCCCAGGAAGCCCACGCGCCGTCCGGCTGCGGGCCGGGGGCGGAGCGCGACGTCGTCGGTCCAGTTCGCGAGGACCTCGGCGCCGCTGACGCGACCGGCGAGGTACGCCGACGGGACCAGGACGCGGTCGCTGCGGGTGCGGGCGACGCGCAGCGCGGCCCACTGCTGCGGCGAGCGCGGCAGCTGGTGGAGGTGGACCAGCCGTCGGCGGTGGCCGGCGGTGGCGAGCGCCGGCACCAGGCCGTGGCACCACAGGACCCCGTCACGTCCGGTGCGGTCCCAGGCGCGCAGCCGTCGCAGGTGGTCGCGGCGTCCGTCGGCGCGGATCGCGACGACGTCGGCCCCGACCGCGGCCGCTGCGTCGAGGACGTCGGTGGGGGAGTCGGGCGCGACGACGGTGACCGGACGTCCGAGGTCGACGAGCGCCGCGGCCGTGCGGACCAGCACCTGCTCGCCGCCGCCGAGGTCGGCGTTGTTGGCGGCCAGGAAGACCCGCTCAGCCATCGGGTGCCTCCCGTGGCTGCAGCGCGCGGCCGAGGGCGAACCCCACCGCGATCGCCATCGGGGTGTCGAGCAGCACCTCGCCGAGCGTGACCGCCATGACCGCGACGCCGAGGATCGCGGCCTGGGCTCCGGCGGCGGAGAGGTCGCCGCGGCGCGACTGCGCGGAGATCCGCAGGAACGCGAAGACGAGCAGGCCGAGCACCAGCAGCAGCGCGGCCCAACCGCCCTCCTGCCGGGTGGCGAGATAGCTGTTGTGGAAGAAGAACTCGAGGTCCTTGATGTTGACCTTCGCGGTGCCCGGTCCGTGGCCGTACCACGGTGCGTCCGAGAGCTGGACGCGCTCCTGGGCGATGATCCGGTCGCGCAGCTTGTCGCTGCCGGAGCGGTCGGAGAAGGGCCCGAAGGTGGTGAGGGACTTCGGGATGTTGCCGACGATCCAGACCAGCCCGCCCGCGGCCGCGGCGCCGCCGACGATGCCGAGGCGACGGCCGAGCAGCACCCAGACGAGCACGAACGCACCGGCGAGCAGGCCGGTGCGCGAATAGCTCAGCACCAGGCCGGCCACGACCGGGACGGCCAGCGCGAGGCGGACCTTCCAGCGCTCGTCGGCGAAGAAGACAGCCAGCGTGCCGAGCACGGCGATGAAGTACGCCCCAGCGTTCGGGTCACCGAGGAAGCCGGTGAGCCGGCCCTCGTAGGCGCTGCCACCGATGCCGACGAGCGCCAGACCGATCACCCCGACCAGCCCGGTCGCCAGGCCCAGCCCGGCCGAGCGCAGCGACACCCGTCCGGTGCCGAACGCCCACACCAGCCCGGCGAGGATCGCGACGTGGCCCATCCGCCGGGTCCAGTCGACCTGGTTGGCGATGCCCGACCAGAGCAGCACCGCGACCAGTGCGCCACCCAGGATCACCACGGGCGACGGCAGCTTCGCGCCCGCGCGGGCGGGACGCAGCAGGCACAGGCCGACGAGCGCCGCCATGGTGAGCTCGTTGAGCGGGTAGCCGGCGACCTCGACGGTCCGGAACGGCAGGCTGGCCAGCAGCACGAAGTCGGTGATCCGGACCTCGCGGTCGGCCTCGTCGGCCCGGTCGGCGGTCCGGTCGGGCAGGTTCCACGGCGACTCGACGCGGCTCATCGGCCCGCTCCCGCCGCGGCGTAGACCTCCGCCGTCCGGGTGCACATCTCGGCCACCGTGGGCCAGCCGTCGAGCCCGGGGCGTACGCCGGGCTCCAGCCCCTGCGCAGCCAGCGCCGCCGCGACCCCGGCAGCGTCGTCGGCGCGCACCAGCGACCGCTCGGGCAGGATCTCGGGGTTGCCGCCGACGTCGCTGGCGACGACGCCCATCCCTCGCACGGCGGCGTCGAGGAGGGCGTAGGAGCAGTTCTCCCAGACCGACAGCATCGCCAGCACGTCGTGCTCGGCCATCGCCCGGTCGGGGTCCACGAACCCGGGCAGGCGTACGGCGTCGCCGAGCCCGAGGCGCTCGACCTGCGCCCGCAGCACCGGCTCCTCGGGCCCCGTGCCGGCGAGGGTCAGCGTGGCGTCGGGGTGGTCACGGTGCAGCGCGGCGAATCCGTCGACGAGGGCCGGCAGCCGCTTCTCCGGGGACAGCCGGGCGAGCGACAGCACCCGCAGCCCGGGCTCCCTCGCCGGTCGAGGTGCGAGCGGGTCCACCCCGTTCGGCACCACCGTCACCGGCACTCGCGGTCGCCACTTCTCGGCCATCGCCTCGGCGGTCGCGCGGCTGACCGCGATCGCGCCGTGGAAGCGACGCATCCGTGCGGTGTGGGCCGCTGCCATCAGCCGGGTCTTCGCCCCCGAGCGGTGGTAGACCACGTCGTCGCGCGCGATCCCGTGCTCGGTGGTCATGAGCCGCGGGCCGCGACCGACGGCGAGGGCGGCCACGATGTCGGCGTGGGCGAGGTGGGTGTGGACGACGGCGGGCCGCTCGCGGCGCACGGCGTCACGCAGGGTGGAGACCGAGGCGCGCAGGCCGTGGTCGGGGCCGAAGGGGCCCTCGACCACCGTCGCGCCGAGATCGCGCAGCCGCTCCGGCAGGGCGCCGGGAGGTGCGAGGAACACCAGCCGCCATCCCGGGATGCCCTCCCGGGCCACGTCCAGCACGTGGCGCGCGACCCCGGCGAGGTCGCTGACCGGGATCGCCCACAGCGCGGTGGGTGGGGTCAGAACCATTGCTCCAACCGCTCCAGGGCGATCCAGAAGCCCTCGCCGTCGTTGACGTGGCCCTGCCAGATCTCGGGGATGAAGCTGACCCCGGGCGCGAGCGCGTCGAGCTGCTGGGCGAGCACGGCCCAGTCGATCTCGCCGTCGCCGACCTGCACGCCCTCGCCGTCGACGCCGGTCGCGTCGACGAGGTGGAGGTGCTCGGTGTGGGGCGCGAGCAGGTCGGTGGCCTCGGCGAAGGACATGCCGAGGTAGTTGGCCGACAGCTTGGAGTGGGAGACGTCGAAGCAGAGGCGGCGGTCGTAGGTCTCGGCGAACGCGGCGGTGTCGCGCGGGTCGACGAAGAGGTTGCAGTAGAGCTGGCCGCCCATGTACCACGGGTAGGGCGGCAGCGTCTGCGCGCAGAGCCGCACGCCGGAGTCGTCCACGCGCGCGAGGCCCTCGGCCACGCGGGCGTACATCCGCTCCCGCTCGGCCGGGGCGACGAACGCGTCGGTGGTGAAGCCGCCGAGACTCGCCACGATCACCGGACCCTCGGTCTCGCCCTTGGCATCGGCGTGCTTCGCGAAGTGCTGCTGCATCTCGCGGGTGGTGTCGACGACGCGCTGGAGCTCCCGGATCGAGCGCTCCCAGTGGGCGTCGTCCTCGGACGCGAGGTTGAGCAGGAAGTCGCCGGCGAAGAGGTCGGGCGAGTGGGTGGTGAAGCCCATCGGCAGCGCGCCGTCGTAGGCGGCGAAGACGTCGGCGACGGGGAGGTCGAGGTCCTTGTAGGAGAAGTGGAACTCGAGGAAGTCGGGGGTCGTGTCCTTCGTCATCGCGACCACGTCGTGGTAGCGCACGGCGAGGCCCCACGGGCGACGGAAGTCGTAGGCGCGGCCCTTCGGCGCGGCGTCGCCGAGGTCGGTGGCGTAGAAGAAGTCACCCGCCTCCAGCACGCGGGTCGTGGTGCGGCCGACCAGCTTGTCGAAGGCGTTGGGCTGCAGGCCGCGCCCGGGGCTCTTGATGTCGACGTCGGCGGCGGTGAGGACCTCACCGACCTCGATGCGGCGGGCGGCGACGAGCGACTTGGCGAGGTTGACCCGGTTCATCATCTCGCCGGTGGAGACCGCGCGCGGAGCGGCGGTGCCGAGCGCCTCCTCGACCTCGCGGACGCGCTGGACCATCTCCTTGAACTCCCCGGGGAGCAGGCTGACCTTGTGGTCGTTGCCCTCGAGGTCGCGGTCGATCGTGAAGTGCTTCTCGATGATCCGCGCGCCGAGGGCGACCGCGGCGACGGGGACGTGGAAGCCGCGCTCGTGGCCAGAGTAGCCGACCGGCGCCTGGGTGAGCTCGGCGAGGCGGGTCAGGTAGGCCAGGTTGACGTCCTTGAAGGGCGCCGGATAGGTCGACTGGCAGTGCAGGAAGGCGTGCGGGACGCCGGTGGCGCGGACCACGTCGACGGTCTCGCGGATCTCGCCCTCGGTGGACATGCCGGTCGAGATCACCATCGGGGTGCCGCTGGCGGCCATGTGGCGCAGCAGCGCGTGGTTGGTCATGTCGGCCGACGCGACCTTCAGCGACGGCACGCCGTAGTCGACGAGCCGGTCGACGCTGACCGGGTCCCACGCGGTGCACATGACGTCGACGCCGACGTCGCGGCAGTGGTCGAAGACCTCGAAGAGCTGGTCGGCCTCGAGGTTGTACTTGGCGAGCAGGTCGAGGGTGTACTGCGGGCCGAGGTCCTCCCCGCCGGACCCGGAGGACCCCTGGCGGTAGACCGACTCCATGTCGCGCAGCTGGAACTTCACCACGTCGGCGCCGGCCTCGACGGAGAGGTCGACGAGCTGCTTGGCGAGCGAGACGTCGCCCTGGTGGTTGATGCCGATCTCGGAGATCAGCAGCGTCGGGGCGTCGGCGGCCACGACGTGGCGCCCGATCCGCAGCTCGTCGGCGCGGTTGATCGCGACGGCGACGAGGTGGCCGCGGTCGTCGACGAGCGCGACGTGGTCGATGCCGGAGCCGAAGGCGTGCGAGATCTCCGCCGGGCTGCTGCCGATCGGCAGGCTGCGCGGCGAGGTGTTGGCGGCCTCGATCGCCGGGACGTCGACGGTCAGGCTCGCGGCCGTGCTCACCCAGCGGCGGAAGTCGCCGTCGGACAGGACGCCGTCGAGGTGCCCGTGGGAGTCGACGAGGAAGATCACCCGCGCCTTGTTGGCGGTGATCTTCTCCAGTGCGCGCAGGACCGGGTCGCCCGAGTAGACGACGTACGGCGTGAGGTCACGCTCGATGATCAAGGCGGCTGCCTTCCTTCGGTGTACGTACGTGTCCCACGGTATCCAGCACGGGCACGACGCGCGGGGACTTGGCCGGGAAGGGGCTCAACGTCCCAGCAGGCGAGCGGCCAGGGCGACGTCGAGCTCGGTGTCGATGTCGATCCCCTCGTCCTCGGCCATCACGAACAGCCCGATCCGGCCGCCGAGGCGGTTGTCGTGCTGTTCGTAGACCTCGGTGCGGGTGAGGTAGAGCGATCCGGTCTCGCGGTAGCGCCGGCCCTCGGGGGTCAGGTCCTGGCGGCGCGGACGGGCGGTGACGTCGTACGCCGCGGTCGGCGGGTCGCCGGCCTGCCAGACGAACGGCGGCTGCTCCACGACCCCGACCATCGAGTCGACGCCGGTGGCGGCGAACTCGGTCAGCGCGCGGGCGAGGGTGTCGTCGTGGCGCACCGGCGAGGTGGCCTGCAGCAGCATCACCGCGTCCGGCCGCCCCCGCTCGGCCGTGACCTGCTCGATCGCGTGCCGCACGACCGGCTCGGTGGGGGTGGTGTCCTGGGCGAGCTCGTCGGGCCGCAGCCACGGGACGCGGGCGCCGGCGTCCCGTGCGACGGCCGCGATCTCCTCGTCGTCGGTGGAGACGAGGACGTCGAGACCGGGGGTCGCGAGCGCCTGCTCGATGGTCCAGACGATGAGCGGCTTGCCGCCGACGTCGAGCAGGTTCTTGCGCGGCACGCCCTTCGAGCCGCCGCGGGCAGGGATCACGCAGAGCGTCACGACGCGGCCTCCTGCACGACCTCGGCGACGCGCCGGGCCGGCTGCACGGCGGGACGGTCGGGGGCGGGCGTGGGGGAGTCTCCGAGACGGTGCATGCGATAACGCTCCCAGAACTCGCCGAGCCACGCGGGCGGACGCGGCAGGTCGACCCAGGCGTCGCGGCCCCGCGCGGCCGCCTCCAGGACGCCGGTGGAGAAGACGCTGACGATCGGCGCGTCGAGATCGACCAGCGGCGGCCCGTCGGTCACGACCCGCACACCGGCACGCTCGAGGGTGCGGAGGACCGCGCGCGAGGTGACGTCGCGCTCGGAGGGGTGCGGGCGGTAGACGGCGCCGTGCGCGCGACAGGTGGTGAGGGCCGCGTGCGCGAGCCGGGCTCGGGAGATCTCGGCGGCGTGCCCCTGGCCGAGGTAGGTCAGTGGTCCGCTGCTCCCGCTGGACGTCGCGCCGACGCCTCCGTTGGTCGAGGAAGGCGCTCTGGCCGAACCGCTGGTCGAGGAAGGCGCTCTGGCCGAACCGCTGGTCGAGGAAGGCGCTCTGGCGCCTGTCACGAGACCCGCCCGCCACAGCAGCTCGCTGCCGACCACCGTCACGTCGACGTCCCGCCGGCCGGCCGTCCAGAACGCGCCGTCCTGCTCGCTCCACGCGAGCAGCCGCGCGACCCGGGGCAGTGGCGGGGCGTAGGGCGTCAGTGCGCCGTGCTGGGAGACGTGGAACGGGACGTCCCGCTCGTCCGCCAGCGCGAAGGCGGCCGCGCCGATGGGCGTGTAGTGGCCGGCGGCGAGCACGGCGCGCGGCGAGAGGTGGGCGCCGAGGTCGTCGAGCGCGACCGAGGTGCGGCGGTGACTCGCGTACGCGGCGGGCGGCTGCCACCCGGCCGGCGCGACGACCGCCGTGGTGGCGGCCGCCAGGTGGTCGAGCGGGGCGATGACCGCGCGGTCGACGCTGGCGTGGGTCGCCTCGACGGCCACGAGCACTGCGACGTCGCCGTCGGGCAACAGCAGGTCGGCGACGTCCGGCGCCACGGGGCGTACGCGCGACCGTGCGGTGCGCGCCGCCCACCGCACCGGGTGGCGCGACTCGTGCCACCGGCGCCAGGCGACGAGGTCGGCGGGGTGCCTCAGACCGTGTCCCACGAGGCCTCCAGGACGGCCGCGCGTCGGTCGAAGGTGTGGTCCGCGAGCGTGCGTGCGCGGGCCGCGCGGCGGATCCCGTCGGCCCAGTCGCGGTCGCGCTGCACGCGGCGGCACAGCTCGACGAGCTCGTCGCCGGTGGTCCAGGTGAGGACCTCGGTGCCGGGCTCGTAGAGGTCGCCGACGTCGTCACGGTCGATCAGCTCGACGCCGCCGACCCCGGCGGCCTCGAAGGTGCGCATGGTGAAGCCGTCCTGGTCGCCGTGCAGGTTGAGGGTCGCGGCAGACGAGGCCATCACGTCGTAGGCGCGGGCGCGCGACAGGTCACGCTCGGCCGGCACCGTCGGCGCGCCGAACCGCCACGTGCGGAGCCGGTCGACGGGGTGTCCCGACCAGTCTCGGCCGTAGGCGCGCACCGGCACACCCTGCTCGTGGAGCAGGGTCAGCACGGCTTCGCGGGAGGCGTAGCGCGCGCCGACGAAGCTGACCTGCGCGGTGCGCAGCGTCGTGGGCTCCGGCACCAGCCGGTGGTCGAAGGCGAGCGGCAGGTGGCGCACCACGTGTCCGCGGGCGGCGAGGTGGGAGGCGTCCCTCATCGAGTACGAGGCGAGCGGGCCGGCGGCCAGGAGCCGCTCGGGCGTCCAGCGGGTGCGGCGGACCTCGTCGTAGAGCCAGGTCACGCGCGGCAGGCCGGCGAGGGCGTCCCAGAAGTCGTCGCCGAGGGTGTCGCCCTTGACCACCACGACCGCCTGCGGGCGGGTCCGTCCGACCGCGGCCACCGCGCCGGCGGTCTGCTCGCGGCCCAGGCTGCGCAGGCTGCCGGCGCCGATCTTGTGCGGCAGCTGGTGGCGCAGCTGGTGCCAGCTGCGTCCCGCGATCCCGCCGTTGTCGTCGTAGAGGTGGGTGGTGACGAGGTGGCCGCGCTCGGCCAGCGAGGTCGCGATCGCGGCGTGGTAGCCGTGGAAGCGCGGGCTGACCAGGAGGACCCGCACGCTCAGCCGCCGACCGGGCGCGCCGGCACGCCCACCACGGTCTGGCCGGGCGCG
The DNA here is from genome assembly GCF_018275325.1 of Nocardioides palaemonis. Classification (NCBI taxonomy): domain Bacteria; kingdom Bacillati; phylum Actinomycetota; class Actinomycetes; order Propionibacteriales; family Nocardioidaceae; genus Nocardioides; species Nocardioides palaemonis. Next base: position 345,645 of record NZ_JAGVQR010000001.1, read on the forward strand.
ACGTCGCGGGTGACGACCGCGTGCGCTCCGACGGTGGCGCCGTCGCCGATGGTGACGCCGCCGAGCACGACGCAGCGCTGGCCGAGGAAGACGCGGTCGCCGATGGTGATGGGACCGGAGCCGTGCACCTGGTGCCGGTCGTCCCGGTCGTGGTCGGAGGACGCGACGAAGGCGCCGTCAGCGATCACGCAGTCCGAGCCGATGGTGACCGGGTCGAGGGCGTGGAGGTGGACGCCGTGGCCGAGGTAGGTGCGGTCGCCGATCCTGAGCTCGCCACCGCCGGGCTCGCTGGCGAGCCACGCGTCCTCGAAGATCGAGCAGCCGTCGCCGATGTGGATCCGCTCGACGCCCTGGAGCTTGTGGGGCCGGACGATGACGGTCCCGGAGCCGAGGCTGCCGAAGGCGCGGCGGTGGACCAGGTCGGTCACGGCCCTGCCCGCGTGCCAGCGCAGGCGCGGCCTGGCCTCCGAGAGCCTGCGGGCGATGGTCACAGGCGTCACTCTAGTGAGGCTCGGGCATTCACGGAGCCGGACTGCCCAGGCGTCTGGCCTCGACGAGCTTGCCGGCCTCGAAGGCCATCACGGTGAGCCAGCTGCGGCGCTGGTCGCCCGTGCCGCGCCACGGGAAGCCCTTGAGCAGGAGCAGCTCGTGGTGGAGGCGGCGAGGGACCGACTTGGGGACGACCTCGGCGGGGCGGAACTTCGCGTAGAGCGTGGCGGTGCCTCGCCCGGAGTCGTACTGCTGGCGCAGCACCCCGCGCAGGTCGGTGCGGATCCGGTAGTGCACGAGGGCGTCGGGGACGTAGACCGGCGTGTATCCGTGGTCGATGGCACGCCAGGCGAAGTCGATCTCCTCCGCCCCGGCCGGATAGTTCTCGTCGTAGCCGCCCACGGCGTCGAAGACCTCGCGCCGGAGAGCCGTGTTGCCGCCGAAGGTGTAAGGCCGGTTCCCCCACGTCGTCAGGAGGTGGGTGGTCTGCGTGTCGATCGGGCTCCAGTTCGCGGACGCACCCGAGAGCCGGGCCGTCTCGACCGGACCGCCCGCCATGGTGTGCGTGTCGAGGGCCTTCACGAGGGCAGCGACCCATCCCGGACAGACCACGTCGTCCGCGTCGCAGATCAGGATCCGGTCCGTGCGGGCGTGCTCGATGCCGACGTTGCGCGCCACCGACACGCCTTGGGCGCGCGAGGCGTCGACGACGCGGAGGTCGAGCCGGTCGGCCCACGCGCCCGCGGCCGCGGCGAGGTCGTCGGTCGAGTTGTTGTCGGCGACCACGACCTCGAAGGGAGGCGCGTCGACCTGGGTCGCGAGGGCCTCCAGCTGCTGGCCGATCAGGTGCGCGGCGTTGTAGGTGGGGATGACCACCGAGCACACGACATCCCCAGGCGGCATGCTGCCTACTGTATGGGGGTCCGCGAGGATGTGGGCATGGATCCGCTCCGGGCTGCGCGCCAGGCCAAGCACCTCGCCTTCGTCGCCGACAAACGATCGCGCAGAGCGCTGAAGAAGGCGAAGTTCGACCTCGCGACCCTGGCCTTTCGTCAGACGGAGCGAATACGTCCCTTCTCGTATGACCCATCGCGTTATGCAGACACGTTCCTCGCCCGCTCGGTGCTCCCTGATCGGCCGAGCGCATTTCCCGAACGTGTCTTCGCAATATGGGCTGGCGAGAACGAGCTGACCGACAACAGGAAGCGCAACCTCGAGCTCGTCCGGAGTCGCATCGGGTTGCCGGTGGAGCTCGTCACTCCCGCATCCTTGGGGCGGTGGCTTGTTCCCGGACATCTTCTCCACCCGGCGTACGAGCACCTCTCGCTGATCCATCGCTCCGACTACCTGCGTGGCTACCTGATGCATCACCACGGTGGCGCCTATGTGGACATCAAGCGGCCGCTCGACTCATGGTCCGTGCCGTTCTCGGTGATGGAGCGTGATCCGCATGCCTGGGTGACGAGCTACTCAGCGGCGCACGCCAATTGGATCGGGAAGCTCCCAGGCCGGATGGGCAGGGACATCCTGATCCACTACCGAGTCACCTTCGGCAAGAGTGGCTTCATGATGCGATCGCAGACACCGCTCACGTCAGAGTGGATGGCGGAGATGGATCTACGTCTGGACGCGGCACGCAGCGCGCTCGCCGCGCATCCGGGCGGAGTCTTTGGGGACGACCCGGAGTACCCGCTGTCCTGGACGGATCTGCTCGGCCGCATCCTCGATCCCCTGACCTTGAAGTACCTGGCGCATGTCCGACTCGACGACCGCCTGCTGCTTGACTTCGAGGACTACCGATGACCGATTCCATCCCTCGGGGAGTCCTCCCACGGCTCGTCCACGGGCTCCGGCAGGTCAAGCTGTTCCTCTTCGTGGCGAAGAAGCGCGCAGGCTGGCGATGGCACATGGCGTGGGTTCGTCCCGCGGACCCGCCGTGGCGGCTCTACCAGCGCCTGCGCCCATTCCGCTACGACCCGTCCCGCTACGAGGACACCTTCCTGGCTCACACCTCGGACGCGGCCGCCGACACGGAGGCAGATGTCCCGCGGCGGATCTTCGTGGTGTGGACCGGTCCTCACGCGTTGACGCCCAATCGCCAACGCGGCTTGGACAGCATCAGAGGCATGAACGCGGACCTCGAGGTCGTGCTCGTCACCGACGACAACCTGAGCGACTGGTTGGTCGACGGGCATCCGTTGCACCCGTCGTACGAGCACTTGTCCCTCAATCACAGGTCGGACCACCTCCGCGCCTACCTGCTCCACCACCACGGTGGCGGCTACAGCGACGTGAAGCCCGTGCGAGAGCCGTGGGCACCCGCGTTCGACAGGTTGGACGCCTCACCGGCTTGGCTCGTCGGGTACACGGAACACCGCTTCGACATGGTGGCCAAGGTCCCAGGCGTGCTGGGACGGGACCTGGTGCGCGCATCAACACAGGTGTTCGGGTGCGGCTCGTTCATCTCGCGTCCCCGTACGGCATTCACCGACGAGCTGCTCGCCGAGCAGTACCGGCGGCTGGACGAGTGGGCTGACGACCTACGACGGACGCCAGGTGGTGACCGGGGCCAGGTCGATGGCTACGTCGTGCCCTGGCTCGGGCTCATGGGCAGCATCGTCGGGCCCCTGTGCCTGAAGTACCAGTCCCACCTGATCCACGACAACACCATCAAGGTGGTCTTCGAGGACTACCGCTGAGCTTCCTCGGTGGGCTGTCCGTGAACAGGTACGTCGAGCGAGCCGAGCCGCACCATGTGAGCGAAGCTGGGGTTGCTCTCGCGCACCTCGTCGAACGTCCCGAAACCCTCGATCCGACCTCCCTCGAGGTACGCGAGCCGGTCGCAGTGGCGGACCGTGGAGAGTCGGTGGGCAACGATGACGAGGGTGATCTCCCCCTGCAGCGCCCCAACGACGTCGCTGATCTTGCGCTCTGTCACGTTGTCGAGGGCCGAGGTCGCCTCGTCGAGCACGAGCACGCGCGGTCGTCGGTAGAGAGCACGCGCGATGCCCACCCGCTGCCGCTGCCCGCCGCTGAGCCGAACACCGTCCCCGTTGAGCTCCGTCATCAGACCATCGGGCAGGCGAGCGACGAGATCGCCCAGCTGAGCCTGCTCAACAGCCGCCGCGAGCCGAGCGTCATCGATCTCCGGACCGCGCGCGTCGAAGGCGATGTTGGCAGCCAAGGTCCCGTTGAACAGCACCACCTCCTGCGGGACCATCGCGAGGTTGTCCTGCCAGTCGAGCATGTGGTCCGAGATGTCGACGCCGTCGACCGTGATTCGACCGGAGGTGGGAGCGAGCAGGCCGAGCACCAGATCGACGAGTGTCGACTTGCCGGCGCCCGATGGACCGACCAGCGCCAAGCTGGTGCCGGGGCTGATCGATAGATCGACGCCGCGCACGACCTCCGGTCCCGTCTCGTACCCGAAGCTCACGTGCTCGAGCTGCACAGCCTTCTCGAAGGGAAGTGGCACCCGGCTGCGGCGGGGGTCGGGCAGACGCTCCGTCGTGCGCGCTGCGATCGCGAGCTCTGGCAGGACGATGTCGAGTCCCTTGGCTCCTACCCTGATTCCTCCGGTGGCCTGGATGAGGCGGCCGAGGCTCGGCAGCATCCGGTAGCCGGCCACGGCGAAGAGTGCGAGCTTCGCCACAGCAGACTCGGCGCCCTCCTGGGAGATCAACAGCGCGGCGGAAGCGGCGACGCCGAGGATGAAGAGCACCTCCAGAGCCAGCCGCGGCAGCTCGGAGAAGAAGGTGCTCGAGCGGCGGCCCCGGATGCCGACCATGCGGGCCGCACCGAACTCGTCGACGAAGTGGCGGGCGGAGTCACGGATCTTGATTTCCTTGACGCCGGCGAGTGCGTTGTGTGCCATCACGTACGAGACCGCGCTGCTCGTGAGCATTGCCTCACCGCCCTGCGCCACGCGCCTCTGGGTGAATCGCAGGAGGACGGTCGCTGCGACGCCGAAGTAGGCGATCGCGGCAAGGGTCGGCACGGGCATGGTGATGAGGAGGCCGGTCAACAGAAGGGTCAGAGACACGGTCTCGGTCAGGAGGCTGATCGTTGCGGACACGGCGGCGTAGGACTGGCCGACAGCGTCGCCCACGATGCGGATGAGATCTCCCTGTGACCGCCGGAGGTGCACCGTGTAGGGGCCGCGGAGGAGGTGCGTGAGCAGCCGCTTCGACGTCCCCAGCTCTTGCGTCGCAATGAAGGTGAGAGACCACCAACGGTAGGCCGCGGTGACGACCGCCTTCAGCACGAATCCGACCACCACGAACAGTGCGAGGTAGACGGCCAGCTGTTCGCGGGAGGGGTTGCCGAGGAAGCTCGAGACCTTGCCGAGGGCGCCTGTGTCCTCCGGCGCGCCGGTCATGAGCTGGATGAGAGGGAGGATCGCGAGAACGCTTGCGACCTCCAGCAGCGCCACCGCGATCGATCCGAGCAGCGCGAGCAGAAGCTTGCGTCGCGTGCTTCGGTCGAACAAAAGGCCCAGCCCGTGCCGGCGACCGTTGAGCGAGGTGATGCGTTGCCAGCGGCTTGTCGGCGTGGCATCCACGACTGGCTCAGTGGAGTCGGTCACGGGCCAACTGTGCCACGCGAACCAGGGTGCGCTCGGCCAATCGCAGTGTGGACCGCCAGCCGATGCCAGTATGGGCCGAGTGATCCGCTTCATGGCGCCCGACCTGGCCTCCCCGAGTGGGGGCATCAAGGTGATCTACCGCTACGTCGAGCACCTGTGCGCCCTCGGCCACGACGCCCGCGTCTGGCACGGGACACCGGGCTTCGCCTACGAGTCGTGGGGCTCGACCGCACCGGTCGACACCGGCACCGAGCTCGACTTCGCGGCGGGCGACGTCTTGGTGATGCCCGAGACGGGCGGGTCCAAGTGGAGCTTCCTGTCGCAGGGCCAGCCGGTGGTGATGCTGTGCCAGGGCATGGACTTCGTCTTCTCCAACAGCGACTTCCTCACCGACGAGCCCGGCGCCTACCCGGGCTGGCCGCAGGCGACTGCCGCCCTCACGGTCTCGGACGCGATCCACACCTTCCTCGAGCGGGCGTGCCACGACGGTTTCCCGCTGCACAACGTGCCGGTCCAGATCGAGGACTGGTTCGAGCCCCGCCCCAAGGAGCGCCGGATCGCGCTGATGCCGCGTCGCCGGCGCGAGGACCTCCTCGGCGCGGTCCAGCTCGTACGTCGCTCCGGTCGCCTCGACGGGTGGGAGATCGTGCTCATCGACGGCATGACCCAGCAGCAGGTGGCCGAGGAGCTCGGACGGGCCGCGGTCTTCCTCTTCGGCGCCGAGCGGGAGGGCGTCGGGCTGCCGGGCGCGGAGGCGATGGCGTCGGGCTGCTACGTCGTCGGCTTCACCGGTGACGGCGCCAAGGAGTACATGCTCCCGGAGCACTCGTCGGTCATCGCCGACTCCGACGTCGTGGGCATGTGCGACCGGACCCTCGAGGCGATGGACTGGTTCGACCACGACCGCGAAACCTTCGATGCGAGGGCCGAGGCCGGGCGCACGTGGGTGCGCTCGCGGCACAGTGCCGAGCTGGTCCGTACGCGGCTCGACGAGGCGTTCACCGCCATCACCGCCGAGGGCTCGCCGTCAAGGCTCCCGCACGACGTGCGGATGCAGCACTACCAGGCGCACGCACCGCGCTACGGCGCCGCCGGACGCGCGTACGTCTCCGCGAGGCGCGTCGCGCGTCGGGCCGTGGACCGCGCCCGGGGTTGAGGCGCAGGCGATCGGTCGCGGGGGCCTCTCAGCCTCGTCGCACGTGACCGCGAAGTCGCGCCCGGAGCGCGAGCACCAAGTCAATCGCCTGCTTCTTCACGTCATTGATGCGTCCGTATCGCTTGGTGAAGTAGTTGAGCTCCACCTGCTGGCGCCACAGCCGCTCCATCACCACGTCGAGGTGCGCGGCCCAGACGTCGGGGTTGCGGCGCACGATCTCGAGCTGCTGGGCCAGCTTGTCCTCCCAGGTCGTCGTGGCCGTGGCCTGCGCGGCATGGATCCGGTAGTGGTACTGGATCGCGTCCAGCGTCACCGTCACCCCGCCGAGCGCCAGCACGCGCAGCCAGAAGTCGTAGTCCTCGAACCAGCGCAGGTCGCCGAAGCCGCCGACCTCGACCCAGTCCCGTCGGCGGAACACCGAGATCCCGGGGACGACGTTGTAGAAGAGCATGTCCACCAGGCCGTTCGGGGCCCCGCTCGCGGAGTCGACCGCGTCGCTCGCCCCGAAGCACTGGATGTCGGTCGTCACGATGCTCACGTCGTCCCGCTCGTCGAGCACCTCGGTCGCGAGCGCGGCGTAGGTCGGCTCCACCCGGTCGTCGCTGCCCATCGCGAAGACGTAGTCGGTGTCGAGGGCCTCGATCCCGGTGTTGAGCGCCAGGCCGGGCCCGCGGTTGACCTCGTGGCGCAGGAGACGGGCCGACGTGGTGGCGGCAATCTCCTCGAGCGCCGCCACGGTCGCCGGCGACGTCGAGCAGTCGTCGACCAGGACCACGTCCACGGGGACGGTCTGGGCGAGCGCGGAGGCGAGGGCCTCGCTGAGGTAGCCGGGGTCGGTGTCGAAGACCGGCACGACGATGCTGACCCGTGGCCCGGTCGTCACCGGTCGGTCACCGCCCGCGAGACGACCTCCATGGGGTCGTCGTGGTCCATCAGGACGGTGACGATCGAGTCGCCGGTGGTCTTGAGGTGGTCGGAGAACTCCAGGCCGATGCCGAGCTCGCGGAACTTCGCCTGCGCCTCCTCGCCGAGGTAGTCCTTTGCTCCCGTCCCGGACAGGTACGACGTCGCGCCGACCATCTGCAGCTGCTCGAGCACCCGGTCGGCCGCCTTCTCGGTCGGCGGCTCGGTGACGACGACCTCGGTGGTGATGCCGAGGTAGTCGCGCATCGCGAGGATCAGCTGGTGGTTGATGTCGGCGAGGTTGTGGGAGTCGACGGCGTGGACCATCGCGAGCACGTCGCCGCCCCGGTCCTTCCAGTGCCGCGCGCCGCGGTAGCGACCGGTGATGGAGCTCTCGAGGTGGTCCTGCCAGCCCGGCTTCACGATCGTCTCGTTGATCGGGATGAGGTGCGGCTTGGTCTCCAGCGGCAGCGTGACCCACGACCCGCGCATCATCACCCGGCGCTGCACCCAGTGCTTCTGCAGCTGGTCGTGCACGGCGAGCACGAAGCGGTCGCTGTGGAGCATCTTGAACCAGAAGCCGGGCCAGGGGAGCAGGTCGGGCTGGTGGATGGCGACCTTCACCGGCGCACCGTCCGCACGAGGGCGTACTGCTCGGCGTAGGGCACGAGCCGCACCTGGCCGAGGGCGCCGGCGATCTGGCGCACGCTGTTGATCGGGTGCACCTCGGTGGGGATCTCCGACTGGTAGGCCTGGCAGGCGGCCTCCTTGGCGGTGATGTGCTCCTCGGTGAGGGCCTCGAAGACGTTCCACCGCAGGTCGGTGGGGTAGAGGTTCACGTCGTAGACGGCGATGTCGTAGACGTAGACGCTCGGCGGGAACCAGTGGTCGAGCGACATCGACACCCGGCACGAGCGCATCCCCGCCTCGTAGACCGCGATGTGGTCCTGGTGGAGCGAGGGGTAGGGGAGGTAGAGCTCGTCGGGCTTGAGCTCGGCCATGATCGCGTCGATGGCGCCGACCATCTCGGTCATGTGCTGCGGCGTCTCGCCGTCGGGGAAGCCGAGCACCTTCGACTCGCCCACCCCGAGGATCCGCATCGCCTCCGCGTGCTCGCGGGCGCGGACCTCGCCGCTGTCGGTCATCACCACGACGACGCACTCGTCGGGGTGCTTGGCCATCAGGCCCCCGCAGCCCATGGCCTCGTCGTCCATGTGGGGGGCCAGGATCAGCCGAGTCGTCATCTGAGCTCCTCCGGTCGCATCGCCGGAAGTCTAGGTGGCGCGGGCGTCCCGGCGACGCGGATCACGCCGGTCTGGGAGGATGCGACCCGTGGGCAGGCCTCGGGTGGTGCTGATCAGCATGTACGTCGGCCACGAGGGCGTGCCGCACGCGGGCGGTCGCTACCTCCTCGAGCTCCAGCGACTCCTCGACGCCGAGACCGACCTGACCATGCTCACCGTCGGCAACAGGCTCAACCGCGAGGTCGTGACGAAGCCGGGCGTGCCGCGTCGCACGCTGCTGCTCGGGCACGAGACGGGGCTGGGCCTCGTGGGGCGCGGGCTGAACCGGCTGGCTGTCCTCGTCGAGGGCGCGTGGCGCCACCGTCGCGACCCGGGCATGCCCTTCGTCGCGTTCGTGCTGGGCCTGGCCCGTTCGCGGGAGGCCCGGCGGGCACTCCGCGAGGCCGACGTCATCGACCTGCAGTACTCCGAGTCGATCCGCCTGGTGCGGCTGCTGCGCCGGCTCAACCCACGCGCGCGGATCACCGGCACCTTCCACGACGTGATGAGCCAGTCGTTCTCCCGCGAGCCGCAGGACACCCCCGAGGAGCGGGCCTACTGGCAGGGCGTCGCGCAGCGCTCGCGCCGGCACGAGGCCGCGATGGTGCGCGCGCTGGACGAGGTGCTGGTGTTCAGCGAGAAGGACGCCGAGCTGCTGGGCAGTCCGCCGCACACCGTCGTGCACCCACCGCTCTCGGACGGATCGGAGCCGCGCCACGCGACGGCCGCCCGACCGGTCGTGGTCGTCGTGTCCTACCTCGCGCGCGACGAGAACGACAAGGCGGCGCTCTGGACCCTGGACCACGTGTGGCCGCAGGTGCTCGAGCAGCGACCTGACGCCGAGCTGCGCCTCGTCGGCGGCGGCGCCACCGAGCGGCTCCGCGCACGGGTCGCCGCGCTGCCGGCGGGCAGCGGCGTGGTGCTCACCGGCTTCGTCGACGACCTCGACGCGGAGTACGACGCGGCCGCCGTGTCGCTCGTACCGGTCCTCCAGGGGGCCGGCGTGAAGTTCAAGACCGTCGAGGCGCTCTGCCACGGCGTCCCGGTGGTCACCACCACGGTCGGTGCGGAGGGCATCGACGGCGACGACCTCTACGCCGGGCTGGGCGACGACCCGACGCACCTCGCCGATGCGCTCGTCGAGGCTCTCCGCGACCCGTCAGCGGCGCAGTCGCGGTCGGACCGCGTGCAGGGCTGGGCGAAGCAGACCTACGGCCGCGCACGGTTCGAGGAGACGATCCGCGGCACCTGGGTCAGATGAGGCCCCGCTCGACCATCACGCCGGCGAGCTCGGTCCACATGTGGCGGGCGTTGAACCGGGTCTCGACGCTGCGCCGGGCGGCGGCGCCCAGTCGCTCGCGCTGGGCCGCGTCGTCGCGCAGCTCGGTGAGCACGGCGCGCCAGCCGGCCACGTCCCCCTCGTCGACGAGCCGCGAGTCGACGCCGTCGGTGAAGTAGTCGCGCATCGCGCGGGTGCCGGTGACGGCGACGCAGGCGCCGGACGACGCCGACTCCAGTGCCACGCTCGACCCGGTCGGGTACGCCAGGTCGCGGGTCGGCACCACGACGACCTGGGCCCGCTGCAGCAGCCGGCGGTAGTCGGTCAGCGGCACGGTGCCGTGGACGCGCACGTTGTCGGGGACGTCGAGGTCCGCGAGGTTCTCCGGCTTGCAGACCACGTCGAGGACCAGGTCGGTGCCGCGGACGGCGTCGAGGAGGGTGCGGTAGTCGCGACCCCGGTCCTGCCCGACCGCGAGCAGCGCGATGTCGCGCGGTCCGTCGCCCGGGACGTAGAACTCGTGGCTGACCCCGTAGGTCACCGGGAACAGGCGTGACTCGTCGATCCCGAGGTCGGTGAAGATCTCGGTCTCGTGACGCGAGAGGTGGGTGATCAGGTCGGCGCCGTCGAAGCGGCGCGCGAGCCGACGGCGCTGCTCGGGCGTCGCGGAACGGAGGTCGTCGGCCAGCCAGCACGACCACACGACGAGGGGTGTCGAGCCGTAGGGCGGCACCTTCGCCCGCCGCAGCAGCGCGGCGGCGGCACCCTGCTGCTCCAGCAGCGCCAGGACCACGTCGGCGCGGCGTGCCTCGCCGGAGCCGCGCAGGGCCCGCTCGACCGGGAACCCGGCGCGGTGCTCGACGAGGTCGCGCCAGCGCGACCACCGCGGGTCGACCGCGCGCGGGGCGCCGTGCAGCGTCCAGCCGAGGTCGGTCAGTGCGTCGACCCCGTACGGCAGGGGAGCCGGCACCTCACCGGCACGGAACCGCTCGCCCCACGACCCGAGGTCGTGCTCGGACAGGACCAGTGCGCGCGTCATCGTCGTCCCCGGATCATCGACAGCTCGGTGCGGGCGACCTCGAGGGGGCGGACGTCCCGACCGGCCGCCCGGCGCCCGGCGTTGACGAGGAGGTTGACCCCGGTCGCTGCGGCGAGACCGGCCTGGAGGCGCCGCCGGGCGCCCCACTTGTCGGCGTAACGCAGCTCGCCGTCGACCAGCCAGCGCCGGCGCGACGCGGACGGCGACGAGCCGCCGCCGGCGTGCACGACGGTCGGGGCGCGCAGCGCGACCGAGCGCACGCCCCGCGCGCGGAGCCGGCGCTGGAGGTCGATCTCCTCGGAGTTCATGAAGAACCGCTCGTCGAAGCCGCCCGCCGCGCGGAAGTCGGCGAGCGGGATCCACATCGCGGCGCCGACGACCCAGTCGACCTCGACCTCGCCTCCCGCCCCGTGCGCGCGGACGTCGTGACCGACCGCGCGGTGCCAGGCCGTCGTGCCGCGCCACCGGGCGAGCGGCGTGAGCCACGCCGCGACCTGGTGGCGCACGCGTGGGAAGGCGCGGCCGGTCCACGCCTCGCGCCCTGCCTCGTCGACCACCCGCGGCGACAGCACGCGGCGCGGGTGGCGCTGCGCGGCGGCGACCATGTCGGCGACGAAGGTCGGCTCGACGGTGAGGTCGCTGTTGAGGACCAGGATCGCGTCGCCGGACGCGACGGCGGCGCCGCTGTTGACGTTGGCCCCGAAGCCGCCGTTGGTGGAACGGCGCACGACCTCGACGCCGTCGACGTCGGGGAACGGGATAGGGGAGGCGTCGTCGGCGACGACCAGCCGCGCGGGATGGGTCTGCGCGGCCAGCTGGGCGAGCAGCGCTTGCGTGGGTGCGGGGTCGCCGTGGTGCGGGACGACGACCGTCACGTCGACCATCAGATCGCCCCGTCGGTGACACCGGTGCGGTGCCCGGCGCGGGCGGCGGCATCGATGGAGAGGGCCACGGCGCGCGACGACACCGCGGCCGGGACGACGCGCGCGACCGCGTCGATCGCCGCTCCCAGTGCCCGGGCACTGCGCTCGCCGAGCGTGCCGGCCAGCAGTGCGACCAGCCGCTCCCAGGCGCTTGCGGGCGGCCGGGGGCCGACGGGCAGGCCGTGCTTGGCCTCGAACCGACGCCGCGCCGCGCCGGAGTAGAAGGCGCGCTGCAGGCGCATCGCCGTCGTCGTCGCCGCGATCCGGTGCTCGGTCTCCAGCGCCGGCACGAGAGTGATCGCGACGCCCGACTGCTGGAGCCGGTAGCCCCAGTCGACGTCCTCCCACCCGTAGGCGCGGAACCCCTCGTCGTAGGGGCCGACCCGCTCCCAGTCGACCCTGCCGACCGAGACGTTGCCCGCCCAGTAGCGCCACGCCTGGTCGGCCGGCACGGCGTACGCCTCCTCGCGGAACCGGCGGTCCCACGCGCGCCCGTAGACCCGGGCGTAGGTCGTCTCGGGGTAGACGTTGCGGTAGAGCCCGACGACACCGACGGCCGCGTCCGCGTGGGCCGCGGCATGGGTGGCGAGGTAGTCGGGCGCGGGGACGAGGTCGTCGTCGCAGCGCACCAGCACCGTGCCGCGGGCGGCGTCGAACCCGGCGTTGAGGGCGGCCGACCGCCCGCGGTTCTCGGGGAACGTGACCACGCGGACCGGCAGGTCGCCGGCGACCGAGGCGACGACGTCCGCCGAGCCGTCGACGTCCCCGTCGAGGACCACCACGGCCTCCCAGTCGACGCCACGCTGGGCCCGCAGCGCCCGCAGGAGCACCGGCAGCCGGTCCGCTCCGCCGCGCGAGGGCACGACGACCGAGACGAGGGGGGAGCTCACCCGACGATCCTAGGAGCCGACGGTGTCGTCGGGTGCGGGTTCGCCGGTGAGCTCGACGATGACGTCCTGGACGAACTCCTCGATGTGGCGCTCGCCGGCGACCGGGCCGCCGGCCATCAGTCCGTCGGCGCCGAGCAGGACAGCGCCGGGGGTCCCGACCGAGAAGACCCGCCGCACGTTGAGCTCCGGCTCCCATGCGGCGAGGGCCGGAGCGTGCTCGGTCTGTGCGCTCGCGGACTCGTGGTCGGGGTAGACCGCCACCACGCCGACCGCGGGCGCCAGGCGGGTCGCCCATCCGTCGAGCTTCTCGGCGGTGCGGACGCACGGGCCGCAGCCCGGGTTGAGCACGACCACGAGCCTCGCCTGGCTCCGCCCGAGCTCGACCAGGGTGGTGGCCGTGCCGTCGGCGAGGGTCAGCGCGCCGAACGGGATCGCCTGGCGCTCGTAGTCGAGCAGCTCGACGTCCGGAGACGCCTCTTCAGCGCGCGGACCGCCGACGACCAGGGCCGCCACGACGGCCGCGGCTGCCGACGCGACGAGCGTCCACCACCCCTCGGCGTCGAGGTCGGAGACCGCGGACGGCACCGATCCGCCGGCGAGGGCTGACCACAGGACGACGGCCGCCACGGCACTGAGCAGGACGTTGCGCGCAGCCGTGGTGCGGTCGACGTCGTGCCGACCGATGCTGCCGAAGCAGGAGCATCGGACCGGCTGGTCGAACCCCAGCGCCCGCACGACCAGCGCCGTGTAGGTCAGCATCAGGACGAGTGCTGCTGCAGCCACCGGGACCAGCCAGCCGGTCGGCGCCAGGAGCAGGAGCACGGCGAGCACCAGCTCGGCCCACGGCAGCGCCCCGGCCGCGAGGTCGGCCGGCACGACCCGCGGCACGCGGAGCGCCGTGAACGCGTCACGCGTCGCCTGGCGGTCACGCGCCTTGGCGACCCCGCTGGTGGCGAGCACGCCCGCCAGCGTCAGGGTCGCCACGAGCGCGGCGACCGGTGCGGAGGACATGGCCCGCATCGTAGGCGGCGTCGGAGCGCGTCGTCGGGCGCACGGCGACCTCGGCCGCCCATCGGTAAAATCTTTGGATCGCTACCACAAAGAGTCGTTCTGTAACTGATCCGTGGTTTTCTCCCCCCTACCTTGGAGGAAGTTCGCGTGGGGCGAGCACCTTGGGGGGACAGCATGACCGAGACCATCGACCGGAACCTGACGACGAGTCGTCGCACGCTGGTGCGCGGCGCCGCCTGGAGCGTGCCCGTCGTGGCCGCCGCTACCGCTGCGCCGGCCTACGCCGCGTCGCCGTGCGACTCGATCGCCGGCACCGTCGACTGGGGCAACACGGGGCGCTACACCCGCTCGGGCGCCACCAGCGCCTCCTACGCCATCCCCGACCCCGACGGTTCGGGCCCCGGTCAGCCCCTCACGTTGACCGTCTCGGTCGTCGAGACCGGTTCGAACACGCAGCTCGGCTCGCAGGCCGGGGCGAACGACAACCTGAAGACCGACACTGGCGTGGGTGGTTCCTCGAACACCGTGGCCAGCCTGACGCTTCACCAGTCACCGGTGAGGGACCGCAACAAGGTCAACACCTGGACGACCACGTCCAACCGGTCCATCACCCGTTTCACCTTCTCGCGCCCGGTCACCAACCTGGTCTTCACCTTGCGCGACATCGACTCCGCCGCGCAGGACTTCCTGGACGCCATCGCGATCGTCGGGGCGGCGTTCACGCCCACCATCGCCAACCCGACGCTGATCACGGGAGACGGCTCGACTGGCAATCCCCTGCGGTCCGCGGGTGCCAACGCGCCGGTCGACAACAGTTCCGCCGACGGCAACGTGACCATCTCCATGCCGAGCGTCACGTCGTTCGACCTCTACTACTGGAACCTCTCGGACACCTCCAACAACCAGATCGACGGCGACCAGAAGGTGTTCCTGTCCGCAATGTCGTTCGGTTGGAAGCCCTGCTGATCTTCGGGGTGGGTAGCCACGCTCGGTGACTCGACGCGGCCAACCGTCGAGCCTCTACCCTGATCGGTGAAGGAATTCCCTCACCGCTCGGAGTGGTGGCATGGACGAGGTCATCAGCACGTCACGTCGGACACTCGTGCGCGGCGCCGCCTGGAGCGTCCCGGTGATCGCGGCCACCACGGCGGCGCCCGCCTTCGCCGCCTCGCCGTGCCCGGCGGTGACCCTCAGCTGGGCGTCGCTCGGCAACGGGACGACGTTCAGCAGCACGACGGTCGGCGGCGTGCTGGTCACCCTGACGGTGTCGGGGCAGACCGGCGCCGCCAACAACCGGACCGTCTCCACCACGCAGACCGGTGGCCAGACCAGCAACCTGCGGTTCTACAGCACGAACGCCCTCAACAGCTCCCAGACCGCGACGATCAGCTTCACGCGGGACGGCCAGCCGGTCAGCGTGCTCAACCTCGCCTTCTCCTTCCTCGACATCGATTCCGGCGGGACCGCCTGGAACGACAACGTGTCGGTCGCCACCGGCGGCTTCGCCTACGTGATCGCGAACACCACCTACGTCCGCGGCGCCGGGACCACGGCGAACGCGTTCCGCGCCAACGGCAACGACACCTCGTCCAGCACGCAGGGCACCTCCACCAACGGCAACGTCGCGGTCAGCTGGTCGTCCGCGGTGTCGTCGGTGTCGTTCACCTACGCCCAGTCGCTGGCCGCCACCGGCTCGCCGTTCATCGGCATCTCGAACCTGTCGTTCCAGCCCGTCATCTGCTGACGCAGGAATGAGTCGCCCGGGCGGGTGGTTGTCACTCCTCGATGACCTCCACCAGCGCCGCCCACCCCGCGACCACCCTCCCGGCTGACGACTCCCGCCGGGTGGCGACGCTGCTCGGGCTGCTGTTCGGCCTCGCCGGCATGGGGTCCTCGAGCGCCGCGGTGACGCTGCCGCTCCTCGGTCCGGACCTCGGCGTCGGGTCCGGCCTCGCGGCCTGGACGATCAGCCTGTACGTCCTCATGCTGGCCGTCACCACGGCGCTCTACGGCCGGATCTCCGACCTGGTGGGCGTGCGCGGACCGCTCCTGGCCGGGCTGGTGCTGATGTCGGTCGGCGCGCTCGTCGCCGCCGTCGCGCCGACGTTCGAGGTGCTCCTCGGTGCCCGCGTCGTGCAGGGCGCCGGCGCCGCGGCTGTGCCCACCCTCGGCGTCGCGATCCTCTCGGCACGCTACGAGGGCTCCGTGCGGGGCCTGGCCTTCGGCCGGCTGGCCGGGACGGCGGCGGCGGTGAGCTGCCTGGGGCCGCTGGTCGGGGGACTGGTCGAGTCCGTCGGGGGCTGGCGTGCGGTGATGGCGCTGCCGGTGCTCGGCGCCCTCGTCGTGCCGTTCCTCTGGAGCGCGCTGCACACCGGCGGCAGCGGTGCCCGCCTCGACGTGGTCGGCGCGGTCCTCGTCGCCCTCACGGCGTCCGGGATGGTGCTGCTCGTGCAGTCGCCGTCCGCGGGACTGCTCGTCGCCGGCATCGGCGCGGTCCTGCTGGTGGCCGGCGTCCCCGCCGTCCGCGCGTCGGTGCGCCGGCGCCCGGACGGGTTCCTCCCGGTCGAGGTGATCCGTAACCCGGTGGTGATCCGCAGCGCGGTCGCCGCCGCAGCCGTCCCTGCGTCGTGGTTCGCGATGCTGATCGCGATGCCCGCCGTGCTGCTCTCGCACGGCTGGGAGGCGTGGCAGGTTGGCCTCGCCATGGTGCCGAGCGCTCTCGTCGCGCTGCTCGTGCCGCAGGTCACCGGCCCCCTGCTCGACCGGGTCGGCGCCGCACGCGCGCTCGCCGTGGCCGGGCTGGTGGCATCCGCGGCCCTGCTGGTCGCCGCGCTCGGCGCCGGCCTGGTCAGCGCACCCGTGCTCGTCGTCGCGATCATCTTCGTGACCTTCGCCTTCGGCCTGGGGCAGCCCGCCCTCAGCGCGGCCGTCGGCGACGCCGTGCACGAGGAGGTGCGGGGCGTGTCGCTGGGCGTCTCCACCCTGCTCTTCCTCGTCGGCGGCAGCATCGGGTCGGCCGTCGTCGCCGGCCTCGGCGGGACCGTGGGGATGGCGGGAGCGCTCGTGGTGCTGGCGGTCCTGCCGCTGCTCGGGCTGCTGGTGCTGACGCCCACGCTGCGTCGCGGCTGACCCTCACGGCTCGTGGTTGTCCTGGCGCTCTAAAGTAAAGACGTTCTCACTTAGGTACTCGGGACCCTTCGAGGAGATCGTCATGACGTCGCCGGACGCCACCCACGTCAGCACCAGCCGCCGCAGCCTCGTCCGCGGCGCCGCATGGAGCGTGCCCACCATCTCGATGGTGGCCGCGGCGCCGGCGTTCGCCGCGTCGCCGTGCGACCCCCAGACCTACCGCATCGACTGGGGCACCACGCCGTACACCCCGCCGGGAAGCCTCACCGCGAGCCCCAACGTCGGCACCGCCGTCGTCGCGGGCAGCGCGGGCGGCCAGTCGATGAACGTGACCTTCGCGAGCACGCTGGGCGGCACGGCGACCCGGTACGACGCGAACCTCACCGTGCTGTCGACGCTCAACATCGGCGGTCTCGGTGCCAACGAGCGCGGGCTCGCGGTCCGCTCGACCAACACCTCGCTCGTCAACGCGAACCGCCAGACGATCACGGTGACCTTCGGCCGCGCCGTCAGTGCCCTGAGCTTCACCGTCGTCGACGTCGACCTCGCCGCGAACTTCGCCGACCGGGTCAGCTTCAGCCCGCTGCCGACCCGCTACACCCGCGCCGCCACCGTGGCCGGGGTCGGCAACTTCGGGCTCGAGACCACCACCAACGACGGTGCCTTCCGCTACACCGGGCCGTCGGGCGGCATCGACGACACCAGCGCGGCGGGGAACGTGACCATCACCTACGACGGCGGCCCGTCCTTCACCTCGTTCCAGCTCATCTACTGGAACGCCGGGACCCCCGGCCCGCAGGGCATCCTGCTGAGCGACTTCACGTTCACCGCCAACGGCTGCTGAGCCAGGCGCACGGATCGGCGGACGAGCCGCATCGACCGTGACAGACTCCGGGCCCGTGGGGGACACGGACACCGCGACGTCGTCGCGCGGGACGATGGGCACGCGTCGTGCCCGGCTGCTGGTCGTCGCCCTGTTCACCACCACCCTCGCCTTCTGGGGGCTCGTGCTCAGCCGGTCGATCCTGTCGCTCGACGACCTGTCCTTCATCCTCCGTGGAGGACGGCTCGCCACCCCCGGGGACGTCGCGGACATGCTGCGCCACGACCTGGTGGTGCAGAACGGCCGGATCGCCGACTCCGTGTTCTCGCTCGTCGCGTCGGCGGGGGAGCCCGCCGCCCGGGCCTACGTCGCTCTTGCCTGCGCGTCGCTGTTCCCCACGATCCTCGTCCTCCTGTCGCTGCTGGTGCCGGCGGCGGACCGCGCACGGCTGCCGTGGTACGTCCTCCCGGTGCTCGCAGCCGTGACGCCGTTCGTGCTGCTGGCGCTGGACCGCCGACTCATCGGCCAGCTGGTGCTGTTCGGGGCGGCCTCCTCCGGCTACCTGACGGGGCTCTTCCTCGTCACCGTCGGGCTGGTCCCGGTCCTGCGGGCGGCAGCCGGACGCCCGGTCGCACGTCGCTGGGCCGTTGCCGCGTCGGTCCCGCTGGTGGTGGGCTGCCTGTTCCACGAGGTGCTGGC
The DNA here is from genome assembly GCF_018275325.1 of Nocardioides palaemonis. NCBI lineage: Bacteria > Bacillati > Actinomycetota > Actinomycetes > Propionibacteriales > Nocardioidaceae > Nocardioides > Nocardioides palaemonis. The sequence goes on from NZ_JAGVQR010000001.1 coordinate 363,854, forward strand.
CGGGGTCGTCGCGGGCGTCGCGGCAGCGACGGTGGTCGTCGCCGTGCGGCGGCCGGACCGCAGGCGCCACCTCGTGGCGCTGCTCGCGCCCCTGGCGGTCGCCGTCGGCCTCAAGCTGGCGACGCCCGGCCTGTGGTCCCGCGCGGCCGACTCCGACCAGCGCCAGGCCGGCGATCAGTCGCTCCTGGCCCGGGCCGACGTGGCCCTCGCGTTCATCGTGCTCGCCCTCGTCCCCCTGCTCGGGCTCGTCGTCGCCTCGGCGGTGCTGTGGTGCGCCCGGCGCGGGGTGCCGCCGCGGGCTCTCGTGCCCGCGGCCGGTGCGCTCGCGCTGCTCGGGGTGCTGGGCGTCGGCCACCGAGCCCTCGGCGGTCTCCCGCTCGACGGCCTTGTCGTGGCGGCCGGCCTCGCGGCGGCGGCCGCAGTGGCGATCGTGCTGTGGCGGGCACGGATCGAGCCGGTCGACATCGCGGTCCTCGGAGGTGTCGCCGGGGCGGTCGCCTTGCCGGTCGTCGGAGGCCTGCTCCCGGGACGGGGGTGGGCCTTCGGTGAGCTCCTGCTCCTCGTGTGGGCCGTGTCGCTGCTCGCGCGCGTCGTGGCGTCGGGACGGGTGTTGCTGGGCTCGTCGGTTGCTGCCGTGCCCGGGCCGTGGCTCGCTGCGGCCGCGCTGCTGGGGTCGGGTCTCGTGGTGGCCCCGGCCCTCGCGTTCGAGATGCTCGACAAGGTCGGGGACAACCACGCCTGGACCACCCACGTCGAGGCCGAGGTCGCTCGGCAGGAGGTCGACGGGGCCGTCGAGATCCCGTGGACCTATCCGTGGGACGACATGCGCCCGTCGTTCGCCTTCGACTCCGACCACGAGGAGTTCGAGGGACTCGCCCGGGACTACTACGACATCAGCGACGACGTGGACGTCGTGTGGACCTCGAGCGTCGACTGGGCGTCGCGCTGACGCCGGAGCCCCCGAGCTCGCTCAGGAGGTCGTGAGCCAGGAGATCGTCACCGCGAGGAAGTTGGCCAGCGGGTTGATGACCGCGAACGCCAGGCCGATGAGGCCGAACAGGCGCGCCGGGCCGGCGAGGGGGACGGTGCCGCGCGTCAGGCCGGCCAGCGCCGCGGCTGCCGCACCGAGGAGCGCCGGCATGCCGCACCAGAAGAAGGCGAGCGCGGGCACCGACAGCGCGCCGAGGGCGATCGCCCCGACCCGGCGCTGCCGCTCGGAGCGGAGGAGCCGCACGGCGGCCATCGCCACCACGAGGCCGAGCGTGCCGAACCCGAGCACGCCGGCGAGCTGCTCGCCGAGGGACCGCGGCTGGTCGCCGCTGCCGGTGTAGCCGAACACCATCTCGGCGACGATGCTCACGGACATGCCCACGACACAGATGCCGTAGGCGATGCCCACGAGGACGGGGAACGGAGGGACCCTGGTCCGGGTGGTGCTCGCTGAGCCGGCGTGGATGGTGCTCACTGGTTCCTCCTGCGGCGGTCCGGGTCTGGTGGTCCGTCCACTGTGCGGCCGACGGTGTCCCGCGGGCGAGGCCCGGGCGTCCCGCCGTGTCCCGAGGGCGTCCCGGGCCGTTCCCGACACCTTCCTGCCGCGGTCGGCGGCCCGGATACTGGGCGCATGACCGCGGTGCCGGCCGGAGCGACGGACGCCCGCCGGACGTCGCCGAGCCCGACGAGCGACGTACCGGGGGAGGTGCTGCTCGCCCTCGGCCTGCTGGCGCTCGGGGTGCTTCCCGCGCTGTTCGTGCTGCCCCACGACCGCCTCGCGGCCTCGGCCGACCTGCCGCTGCTCGCCTGGCTCCCGCTGGGCATCGCCGGCGTGGTGGCGATCGACCGCGTGCCGCGCGGGATGGTCGGCTGGACGGCCGTCGCGGTCGCCACCGCGACACCGGTCGCCGTGGTGGTGTCGACCCTGCCGGGCGTACGCGGCCCCGCCGGCGGACCGGGATGGGTGCTGCCCCTGCTCGCGGTCGCCGCGGCCACCGTCCCGGCCCGCTCCCGAGCGCAGCGCCGCTGGCGGACGTGGATCGCGCTGTCCGTCCTCGCGGGCGTCGTCGCCTCGTTCGCGGCGTGGGAGGTCGACGAGCACACGACGTTCGGCGTCGTGGCCAGCCTGGCGTTGCTCGGCGTCGCGGCGACGCTCGTGGCATCGGTCCTGGTCCGGCACCCGAGACCGGTCCGCGAGCCGCTCCTGGAGGCGGGTCTCGTGGTGGGGGTGCTCGCCGTGGGGGTCGCGGCCGGCGGTGCGACCTGGTCGTTCGCCGTCCACGAGCGGATCTTCGCGGCCGAGGTGGTCGGCGCCCTCGCCGCAGCGGTCTCGATCATGATGGCCACGCCGGCGGCGATCACGCTGCGGCGGCGCTACCTCGCCCGTCGCTACGGCACCGGCCTGCTGAGCGTCGCCGACCTCGCGACGCTGTCGGGCGACCTGGGGCGTGACGCGGATCCGCGCACGCTGCTCGCCACGGCAGGCGAGCTCGTCGGCGCGGCGAGCGGCGCGGAGGCCGTCGAGATCGTGCTGGACGAGGTCGACGGACGCCCCGGGTGGGCGGCCTTCCCCCTCGTCGTCGGGGACGAGAGGGTCGGCACGCTCTCCGTGCTCGCGTCCCACACCGAGGGGCTGGAGCCCAGGCAGGAGCGGGTGGTCCGCCAGCTCGCCCCGACCGTGGCGCTCGCGGCCCGCGCGGTGGACCTCGCCGTCGCGGCCCGGCATGCCCGTAGCGACGTGATCCACCAGCGCGACGCCGAGCGGGCGCGGATCCTCGCCGACCTGCACGACGACCTGGGCCCGGCGCTCGCGGGTATGGGCATGCGGGTCGAGGCGGCGCGTGCCAGCGGCGGCGACGTCGACCTCGCCGCGCTCGGCGCCGAGATCGCCGGGTGCCGGGCGGACCTGCGCCGCATCGTCTCGGCCCTGACGCCCCAGGTGCTGGTCGGCACCGACCTGCGGTCGGCCCTGACCAGCATGGTCGGCTCCTTCGCCACCGCTGACGGTCCCGGGGTCACGCTCGTCGGCACCGAGGTCGTGGAGGTCGAGGGGCCGCGCGCCATCGTCGCCTACCGCTTCGCGGCCGAGGCCGTCACCAACGCCGTGCGCCACGCCGACGCCAGCCGCGTGGAGGTCCGTGTCACGCGCTCGGCAGGCGGCGTGGTCGTCTCGGTCGAGGACGACGGCCGGGGCGGTCCCGTCGTCCCGGGGGTGGGGCTGACCTCGCTCGACGCCCGAGCCCGGGAGGTCGGGGGAAGCCTCGAGTCCGGTCCCTCCGAGCTCGGCGGGGTCGTCGTACGCCTGGTGCTCCCCGGCGCGGCCCCGTGATCGGGGTGGTCGTGGTCGACGACCACCCCGTCGTGCTCGCCGGCCTCTCGGCGCTCGTCGAGGCCGACCCCGGCATGCAGGTGACCGCGGTGGCCGGGTCCGTCACGGAGGCACTGGCGCTCCCCGCTGACCTCGCACCCGACGTGTGCGTGCTCGACCTCCACCTCCCGGACGGGGACGGCGTCGCGCTGGGTCGGGCCCTGCGCGAGCGGTGGCCGTCGACCCGGGTCGTGGTCCTGACCATGACGAGGGAGCCCGCGACGGTGCTGCGCAGCCTCGCCGAGGGGGCCGACAGCTACCTGCTCAAGGACGCACCGCCCGACGAGCTGGTCGGCGCGATCCGCGCGACGGCTGCCGGTGCGGTGGTGCTGAGCAGCGGCGCGAGCTCGTCCGTGCGTCTCGCCGCCAGGTCGCTGCCGGACGTCGACGGTCTGGCGGCACTCGACGCGCGCGACCGCGAGATCCTCGGGTTGCTCGCCGAGGGCCTCGGCACGCACCAGGTGGCCGCGCGCCTCTTCCTCGCGCCGAAGACGATCCGCAACCGGGTCTCGGAGATGCTCGCCAAGCTCGGCGTGGAGACGCGCGACGAGGCGATCCGGATGGCGCAGGCAGGGGGGTTGGCCGGGGGCGAGGGACCGACGTAACGTGGATCCCGATCCCCCGTGCCGTCCGGCAACCTGAGGGGATCGCGCATGCCCACCACCGACCAGCACCGTCCGTCCCGTCGCACCGTGGTCCGCGGAGTCGCGTGGAGCGCCCCCGTGGTGAGCACCGCGGCCGCGGCGCCCGCGTTCGCGGCGTCGCCGTGCCAGCGGACCGCGCTCCAGCCGGTCACGTGGACCGCCGGCACGACCACCAGCCTGACCGGTGCGGCCAGCGGCGGTGCCGGCGTGAGCGTCTCGGCGTCGTACACGGCCGGCCTGGGTGGCGGTCGGATCGACACCCCCAACCTGTCCGTGCAGTCCGTCGCGTCGACGAACGACGCGTTCCTGCTCGCCAACGTCGCGCCGACGCTGCTCGCGGACGCGAGCTATCAGACGGTGACCTTCACCTTCGCCCGCCCGGTCCACGAGCTCACCTTCGCCGTCGACGACGTCGATGCCGAGAACGGGTGCCTCGACTGCGTCGCCCTCGCCGCCACCCCGGCGGAGACGCCGGCCTCGACGCCCGGCTCGGCCATCACCGGGGCCGGCACGGTCGCGAACCCGTGGCGGACGACGGGCGGAGCCGGCGACAACGCTGCGACCCAGACGGTCGGCGTGACGTACGCCGACGGGCTGGCCGGGGTGACGTCGCTCCAGGTGCGCTACTGGAGCTCGACCGTGATCGGTCTGGGCACCGGGCGCCAGCAGGTCCGGGTGCGGCAGATGCGGTTCCGCACCTGCGTCTGATCGGTCAGGCCGTCAGCGCGTCGGGCGCGACCGCTCCGCGAGCGCGACGGCGGCGCGCTGCACGACCGGCTGCTCCTCGGGGTCGCGGGCGACCTCGTGCGGCACGTCCCCCGACAGGAGCGCGGCGGGGGAGGTGAGCCAGGTCCACACCCGCCACGGGTCCACGCGGGCGGCGAGCAGCGGCTCGAGGACGGTCAGCAGCTCGGCGCGCACCTCGCCGGCGTCGTCGAGCTGGAAGGTCGGCACGAGCACGCGGCCCTCGTGCGGCACCAGCAGCAGGGCCCGGCGCTCGGCAGCCTTGTGCACCGCGAACCGCGCGGCGTTCTCCGAGACGCCGCGCCTGGCCGCGACGCCGGCGTAGTCGAGCCAGCCGCCGTCGAGCAGCGCAGCCCGAAGTCGTCCCTCGCGGCGCAGCCGCACCAGCTCGACCGGCACGCCGTGCGCCGGGTCGTCGCCCACCGAGCGCAGCATCGCGTCGAGCTCGAGCAGCCGGTCGTCGGGCAGCGGCTCCCCGCTCAGCGGGTCGCGCCACGACACGGCGTCGCCGTCGCGGACGTAGGTCGGCAGGCCGGCCGCGGTGAGCTGCTCGGCGAGCCCGAGGTCCTCGAGCCAGGACGCGAGCGCCGCCCCGACCGACGCGGGGTCGGTGGGGGCGGCGGCGTCGTCGTGCGGCACGGGACTACTTGTTGGCCTTGCGGGCCCGCGAGGCCGTCTTGGCGCGCGCGTTGGCGTCGAGCACGACCTTGCGGATGCGGACGGTCTCCGGGGTGACCTCGACGCACTCGTCCTCGCGGCAGAACTCCAGGCACTGCTCGAGGGACAGCTTCTTCGGCGGGATCAGCTTCTCGAAGTTGTCGGAGGTGGCGGACCGGATGTTGGTCTGCTGCTTCTCCTTGGTGATGTTGACGTCCATGTCGTCGGCGCGGGAGTTCTCGCCGACGATCATGCCCTCGTAGACCTCGGTGGTCGGCTCGACGAAGAGCACGCCGCGCTCCTGAAGCGACGTCATCGCGTACGCCGTGGCCGCGCCGGCGCGGTCGGCGACCAGCGAGCCGTTGTTGCGCGAGCGGATCTCGCCGGCCCACGGGAAGTAGCCCTCGGAGATGTGGTGGGCGATGCCGGTGCCGCGGGTCTCGGTGAGGAAGTCGGTGCGGAAGCCGATCAGGCCGCGGGCCGGGACCACGAACTCCATCCGGACCCAGCCGGTGCCGTGGTTGGTCATGCCCTCCATGCGGCCCTTGCGGACGGCGAGGAGCTCGGTGATCGTGCCGAGGTACTCCTCCGGGGCGTCGATGGTGAGCCGCTCGAACGGCTCGTGGACCTTGCCGTCGACCTCGCGGGTGACGACCTGCGGCTTGCCGACGGTGAGCTCGAAGCCCTCGCGCCGCATCTGCTCGACGAGGATCGCCAGCGCCAGCTCGCCGCGGCCCTGGACCTCCCAGGCGTCGGGGCGCTCGGTGGGCAGGATGCGCAGCGACACGTTGCCGATGAGCTCGGAGTCGAGGCGGTCCTTGACCAGGCGGGCGGTGACCTTGGCGCCCTTGACCTTGCCGACCAGCGGCGAGGTGTTGGTGCCGATGGTCATCGAGATGGCCGGCTCGTCGACGTGGATGAGCGGCAGCGCGACCGGGTTCTCGGCGTCGGCGAGGGTCTCGCCGATGGTGATGTCGGGGATGCCGGCGATGGCGACGATGTCGCCCGGGCCGGCGGACTCGCCCGGCTTGCGCTCGAGGCCCTCGGTGACCAGCAGCTCGGTGATCCGGACGTTCTTGACGTCGCCGTTGCGCTGCATCCAGGCCACGGTCTGGCCCTTCTTCAGCGTGCCCTGGTGGATGCGCAGCAGCGCGAGGCGGCCGAGGAACGGCGAGGAGTCGAGGTTGGTGACGTGGGCCTGCAGCGGCGCGCCCTCGTCGTACTGCGGGGCCGGGATGGTCTCGAGGATCGTCTTGAACAGCGGCTCGAGGTCGGTGCCGTCGGGCATGGTGCCGTTCTCGGGCTGCTCGAGCGAGGCGATGCCGGCCTTGCCCGAGGCGTAGACGACCGGGAAGTCGAGCGCGTCCTGGCTGTGGCTGTCGTCGAGCAGGTCCATGAACAGCTCGTAGGACTCGTCGACGACCTCGCTGATGCGCGCGTCGCCACGGTCGGTCTTGTTGACCACGAGGATCACCGGCATGTCGGCGTTGAGCGCCTTGCGCAGCACGAAGCGGGTCTGGGGCAGCGGGCCCTCGGAGGCGTCGACGAGCAGCACGATGCCGTCGACCATCGACAGGCCGCGCTCGACCTCGCCACCGAAGTCGGCGTGGCCCGGGGTGTCGATGATGTTGATGACCATCGGCTCGCCGCCACCGGCAGGGCCGGCGTAGTGGACCGCGGTGTTCTTCGCGAGGATCGTGATGCCCTTCTCGCGCTCGAGGTCACCGGAGTCCATGACGCGGTCGGCGACGCTCTCGGCCTGGTGGGCGGTGAACGCACCGGCCTGGCGGAGCATCGCGTCGACGAGCGTGGTCTTGCCGTGGTCGACGTGGGCGACGATCGCGACGTTGCGCAGGTCGGAGCGGGACTTCGTGGACATGCAGGAGCCTTCCGGGCGGAGACGAGCGGCCGAGCGGCCGGGGGCGCGGCCGACACGGCCGCAGCGCGACCGAGTCTAGTGCGGGAGGGCGGAATCACGGATTTGGTGCGCGCCCGCACCCATCCGTCCGGCGGAGGTGGACGAAGAAGGTGTCGCACGTCTCACGCCGGTGCAACTCGTTGTTACCGGCGCGTGACCGAGCGCCGACTAGCGTTGTAGTAGAAGGCGCAACTACCCCCGCACGAGCGCCCATTCCCCCGGAGAACCTGCCTTGAAGTACGACGACGTCACCTCGAACGACCTGCGCCCGTCGCGCCGCACGGTCACCCGCGCCGCCGCGTGGAGCGTCCCCGTGGTCGCCGCGGCTGCCGCCGTTCCGGCGTATGCCGCATCGTGCACGCCGCTGACCAACGTCAGCATGCCGATCCCCGCGACCGGGACGGTCACCAACAACGGTCGTGACTACTCCCTGACCTACACGCCGCCCTCGGGGCAGTTCGCTGACCCGGTCACCATGACCATCAAGGCGAGCTACGTCGGTCGCATGGCGCCGGGCAGCGAGTCGCAGAACGTCCCGCTCTACACGACCTTCAACCCCGTCGGCGGGCTGGGCACGCGAGGGCTCGGACTGATCCAGACCGTGACCGGGAACTCGACGGTCCCCGGACGGAGCGCCCGCGGCATCTACACGATCGGGTTCACCAAGCCGGTGACCAACCTCCGGTTCTGGCTGACGGACATCGACGTGCTCGCCGGCGACTACGACGACCGGATCGAGCTCTCCAACAGTGGTTGGTCCGAGGTCGTCACGTCGCGCGGGAGCGGGATCTCCGGCCTCGGGACCGAGGCGTCCCCCTGGCGTGGAGCCGGCAGCTACAACGACAACACCAGCGGTGCAGGCAACGTGCGGGTGCAGTTTGCCGGCCCCGTCTCCAGCTTCGACCTCACCTACTGGAACAACATCGGTTCCTTCAGCGGCGTCGACCGCAACCAGGGCGTCTTCCTGACCGGCATCACCTTCGACTACCAGCCCTGCTGAGTCGCTCCGACCTACGGGCCGGAGCCGGTCTGGACCTGTCCTGGCGTTCCCTCAGGAACGGCGTACGCCGGCCGATGACCGCTCTAGCGCAGGCCGTGGAGGCCACCCCCGAGCACCGGGCCTGCGTCGGAGACAACGATGACGCTCGACCTCGACCACGACGCGCACCTGCGCCCCACACGCCGCACGATCACCCGCGCGGCCGCCTGGACCGTGCCCGTGATCGCCGCTGCTGCGACGGCGCCGGCGTACGCCGCGTCGCCGTGCGACGTGCGCATCGGCCAGGTCCTCGACTGGGACGGCGCCAACGCGTCGTTCAACCGGGCCAGCAACACCGCCGCGACGCTCACGCTCGACCCGGACGGCTCGGGTCCGGTGCTGCCGATGACCCTCGACGTCGCGGCCGCCTACACCGGCAACATGAAGCCCGGGTCGGAGACCGCGGGCTCCACCCCCAACCCGAACTTCCGCGTCACGCCGCGCGTCGGCGGGCTCGGCATCTCGGGCCTGAGCCTGTGGCAGGCGACGACGTCCAGCTCGCCGCAAGGGCTCAGCGACCTCGGCACCTACACGTTCACGTTCTCCAAGCCGGTGTCGAACCTCGAGTTCACCATCACCGACATCGACTCCCAGGACACCGACTTCCTGGACCTGCTGCGCATCAGCGCGAGCTACACCGTGCTCAGCAAGTCGTCGAGCATCCTCACGACCACCGACAGCCAGGGCCGCGAGTACTTCTACCAGAGCTACTACACCAACGCGGTGGACAACGCTGAGGGCTCCGGCGGCAACCTCACGCTCCGGCTCCCCGGGCCGCTGACATCGTTCCAGATCGCCTACAGCAACTACGCGCGCAGCTTCGACAACACCCTCGACCAGGACCAGGCGATCTACGTCAGCGACATGACGTTCGACTACAGCCCCTGCTGACGACGGTCGCGCGTCGTCAGCGCGCCCAGACGTCGACGTACGGGACAGTGACGTGCCCGTCGCGCTGCTCCAGCAGCCACTGGGTCAGAGCGGTCATCCCGTCACGCACCGCCTGTCCCGGGGCGAGGCGCACCATCTCCCGGCCCAGGTTGTCGAAGACCCGCAGCTCGCGACCGGAGGCGGCGAGCAGGTCGATGAGCCGCGCGACGTCGTCGCGGTCGCCCAGGGTGCCGGCCGGGTCGTACTCGAACCACAGCGTCTGGCACGCGGAGGCGATCACGTCCCAGTGCTCCACGAGGACGTGGACGTCGAAGCCGTCGATGTCGCTCTTCCAGACCACCTCGTCGAAGGCGTCCGCGTCCTTCAGCAGCGCCTCGGGCGTGATCCAGTCGGTGATCTCCGTCCCGTCGGCCTCGCTGCCCTGGAAGCTCCCGTGGAGTCGTTGGCCCGGAAGTGCACGCGGGAGCCGACCGGCCCCACGAAGCCCTCCAGCACCCGGCCGCGCGGGCCGAACTGCTCGAGGTTGTGCCGGGCGTAGGAGGCGAAGCCGGCGTCGCCCTCGACCGCGACCACCTCGATGTTGGGTGCAGCGGCGAGCACCTCGACCGCGGTGTCGCCCACGTTGGCGCCGACGTCGACCACGAACATGCGCTCGACCGGCTCGGCGAGCTCGCGCAGCACCGCGCCCGCGTAGGTGTCGTAGGTCGGGTCGCGCCGCTGGTAGAAGGGCAGGTCGTGGCCCGGGGGGAGCAGGACCGGGTGCCCGCCGATCACGTGGGACTGCTCCTGCCCGCGCACGACCCGCCAGCGTCGGCGGACCGGGTTCAGGCCGTATCCGGCCATGCGGGAGATGAAGCGTCGCTTGCGCATGCTGGCCATGCGGGAGATGAAGCGTCGCTTGCGCATGCTGAGGGCCACGACCGGCAGCCTAGGTGGTGGCGAGCGGCGGGGTACGGCCCTTGTCGATGTCGGTGCCGGGGAGTAGGACAGGCGCATGACCTCTCGGGAGCACACCCCCTGCACCTTCATCCCGCCCTGGCTGGCCGAGCGGGTCGGGCAGGCCCAGGCCGCCGACGACCGCGCGCTGCGCGAGCGGCGGGCCAGCGCCGACCGCGCCGTGCGCCCCGCGCTCGCGGCGGACGCCGCGGCCTGGACCGTGCACGACGCCGGCTCGACCACCGAGCTGCCGGGCTCGCCGGCGCGGCGGGCGGGCGAGGACGCCACCGGTGACGTCGCCGTCGACGAGGCGGCCGACGGCATCACCGCGACCCTCGCGATGTGGGCCGAGGGCTTCGGCCGCAGCTCCTTCGACGACGCGGGCGCCCCGGTCAGCCTGACCGTCCACTACGGCGTCGACTACGACAACGCCTTCTGGGACGGCACCCAGCTCGTCTTCGGCGACGGCGACGGGCGCGTGTTCGAGCGGTTCACCAAGCCCGTCGAGGTGCTGGCCCACGAGTTCGGCCACGCGGTCGTCGAGCACACCTGCGACCTCACCTACTCCGGCCAGTCCGGCGCGCTCAACGAGTCGGTCGCCGACGTGTTCGCCTCCTGCCTCAAGCAGCGGCTGCGCGGTCAGGACGCCGCCGAGGGCGACTGGCTGATCGGCGAGGGCATCTTCACGCCGTCCGTCCAGGCTCGTGCGCTGCGCGACATGGCCGCACCCGGCACGGCCTACGACGACCCGGAGCTCGGCGCCGACCCGCAGGTCGGGCACATGGACGACTACGTCGACACCACCGACGACAACGGCGGCGTCCACCTCAACTCCGGCATCCCCAACAAGGCCTTCCAGCTCGCTGCCGTCGCGATCGGCGGCAGCGCGGTCGAGGGAGCCGGCCGCATCTGGTACGCCGCGATCTCCGGCGGTGACGTGCCGTCCGACGCGGACTTCGCCCGCTTCGCCGCCGCCACCGTCGCGGCCGCCGGCGACCACGCCGACGCCGTCACCGGCGCGTGGGAGCAGGTCGGGGTCCGCCCCGGCGCCGCCGCTCCGGGGACGTCCCCCGGCACCGCTCCGGCCGGCCGCCGGCTGCGGGTCGAGCGCAGCGGCGGGTTCGCGGGCCGGACCGAGACTGCTGAGGTCGACCTCGACGACCCCGCGGTCGCGGACCTCCGCCCCTTGGTCGACGGGGCGGGCCTGACCGACCTCGGCGGCTCGGTCTCGCCGCCGAAGCCGGACATGTTCGTCTACAGCTTCCGCCTCGACGGCGGCGAGGCGGTCCGGGTGCCCGAGCACCTGCTCACCGCGAGCCAGTCCGAGCTCGCCCGGAGGATCCTGCGCGGAGGCGGGGAGTCGTGACCGCTCGGGTCACCCTCGTCGAGGGCGACATCACCGCCCAGCAGGTCGACGCCGTCGTCAACGCCGCCAACCGGTCGATGCGCGGCGGGCTCGGGGTCGACGGCGCGATCCACACCGCCGGCGGGCCGGACGTCCTCGCCGACTGCGTACGCCGCTTCCCGCACGGTCTCGAGACCGGACAGGCCGGCTGGACCACCGCGGGCCTGATGCCGGCGCGCTGGGTGATCCACGTCGTCGGTCCCGACTGGACGCGTGGCCAGCGCGACCGGGGCCTCCTGACGTCCTGCTACTCCGGCGCCCTGGCCGTCGCCGACGAGCTCGGCGCCCGCTCGGTGGCGTTCCCGCTGGTCAGCGCCGGGGTCTACGGCTGGCCGCGCGACGACGCGATCCGGGCCGCGGTCGACACCCTGCGCACGACTGCGACCGACGTGGAGGAGGCGCGCATCGTCGCGTTCGGCCGCCGGGCGCACGACGAGGTGGCCGCGGTGCTGGAGGCCTGACCCCTCCCTGTGGGTGTCCGGGGCGGCCGCGCGCCGCAGTACGTTCGCCGCATGCCCCGACTCCGGCGTACCTCTCCCGACCAGCCGGGCTGGACGCGGCGGCGCGCCGGCAGGGGTTTCACCTACCTCGACCAGGACGGTCAGCGCCTCGACGCGGAGCAGGTGCAGCGCTGCAAGGACCTCGTCATCCCGCCGGCCTGGCAGGACGTGTGGATCACGCCGCACCCCAACGGCCACCTCCAGGCCGTCGGCACCGACGACGCCGGCCGGCGCCAGTACCTGTACCACCCGCAGTGGCGCACCAGCCGCGACGCCGCGAAGTTCGACCGGATCCTCGGCTTCGGCAAGGCGCTGTCGAAGGCCCGCGAGCGGGTCCTGGCCGACATCGGCTCCGACGGGATGACCCTGGAGCGCGCGTGCGCCGTCGCGGTCCGCCTCCTCGACCTCGGCTACTTCCGCATCGGCAACGACGTCTACACCGACACCAACGGCTCGTTCGGGCTCACCACGATGCTCAAGGAGCACGTCTCGCGGCACCGGGGCGGGCTGCGCTTCTGCTTCGTCGGCAAGTCGGGCGTCGAGCACTGCATCGACATCGACGACCCGGCCGCGATCGACGCCCTCGACGTGATGCGCCGCCGGCGCGGGGGCGGCGACGAGCTGCTGGCGTGGAAGGACGGCACGACCTGGAAGGACCTGTCCTCCTCCGACGTCAACGACTACATCCGCTCCTGCTTCGGGATCGAGGCCACGGCGAAGGACTTCCGCACCTGGCACGCCACCGTCATCGCGGCGGCCGCACTCGCGGAGACCGACGAGCCGGGTGGGACCAAGGCGTCGCGCAAGCGGGCCGTCTCCGCAGCGATGAAGGAGGTGTCGGAGTTCCTCGGCAACACCCCGACCCTCGCGCGCACCTCCTACGTCGACCCCCGCGTCGTCGAGGCCTACGAGAAGGGGCGCACGATCACCGTGCGGACGACGTACGACTCGGTCGACGCCCGCCAGGCCGCGCTCGAGCGGGCGGTGCTCAAGCTGCTCAAGTCCTGACCGAGGAGCCCGCCGAGCCGGCAGGCTCCTCGACCGTCAGTGGCTCAGAGCTTGTCGACGACGAAGTCGATCGCCGCGGTCAGCTTCTCCACGTCGGAGGGGTCGATGGCGGGGTACATCGCGACCCGCAGCTGGTTGCGGCCGAGCTTGCGGTAGGGCTCGGTGTCGACGACGCCGTTGGCGCGCAGCGTGGCGGCGATCGCGGCGGCGTCGATCGAGTCGTCGAAGTCGATGGTGCCGATCACCAGCGAGCGGTCGACCGGGTCGGCGACGTACGGCGTCGTGTACGCGGTGCGCTCCGCCCAGCCGTAGAGCGCGTCGGAGGAGGCGGTGGTGCGCTCGACCATCGCCTTCAGCCCGCCCTGGCCGTTCATCCAGTCGAGCTGCTCGGCCATCAGGAAGAGCGTGGCGACCGACGGGGTGTTGTAGGTCTGGTTCTTCGAGGAGTTGTCGATCGCGGTCGGCAGGTCGAAGAACGGCGGGACGTAGCGGTCGGTGGCCGCGATCTCCTCGGCGCGGGCGAGCGCGCGCGGCGACATCAGCGCGACCCAGAGCCCGCCGTCGGAGGCGAAGCACTTCTGCGGCGCGAAGTAGTAGGCGTCGACCTCGTGCAGGTCGACCGGCAGGCCGCCGGCGCCGGACGTCGCGTCGACGAGGACGAGCGCGTCGTCGTCGATCCCGGCCGGTCGCCGCACGGGCGCCATGACGGCCGTCGAGGTCTCGTTGTGGGCCCAGGCGTACGCGTCGACGCCCTCCTCGGAGACCGCCTCGGGACGCGAGCCCGGCTCGCTGGTGATCACCGTCGGGTCGGCCAGCCACGGCGCCTTCTTCGCCGACGTGGCGAACTTGGAGGAGAACTCACCGAACGACAGGTGCTGGCTCTTCTCCCGGACCAGCCCGAAGCACGCGATGTCCCAGAAGGCCGTGGCGCCGCCGTTGCCGAGCACGACCTCGTAGCCCTCGGGCAGGTCGAAGAGCGCGGCGAGGCCCTCGCGGACCCGGCCGACCGTCTTCTTCACCGGCGCCTGCCGGTGGGAGGTGCCCATCAGGGTGTCGCCGGTGGCGGCGAGCGCGTCGAGGTGGCTGGTCTGGATCTTGGACGGGCCGGCTCCGAAGCGGCCGTCGGCCGGGAGCAGCTCGGCGGGGATCTGGATGGCGTCGGTCATCGATGAACCTCACGTGGATCACGGTGGATGCGGAAGGGCGGTCCTGACGACGCTGTCAGCGCGCCTATTCTGTCACCCGCGCGCACGCGCCGGACGACAGGGGACGAAGCATGGACGACCGCACCACACCGGGACTGGCGAACCAGTCGAGCGTACGCACGGCGTTCCGCGTCCTCGGCCCCGTGATCCTGCTCGTCGGGCTCGGCTTCGTCGTCGTCGGCTTCGTCGACTTCTTCGGGTCGATGAACTCCTTCCAGGGCCCGGACAAGTTCTGGATGCTCTTCGTCGGGCTGCCGGTCCTGTTCGTGGGCGGTGCCCTCACCCAGGCCGGCTACGCCGGCACCGCCGCGCGCTACGTCGCCGGCGAGACGATGCCGGTGGTCAAGGACTCCGCCACCTACCTCAGCGACGGTCGCGGCATCGCCGGGATCGGCCGCACCGAGGAGGCAGCCGCCGCCACCGGCCCGTACTGCCGCCAGTGCGGCACCCGCAACGACGCCGACGCACGCTTCTGCGACTCCTGCGGGCAGTCGCTTGCCTGAGACCGACGGCTGGGTCGTCGAGCGCCGGTCGATCACCCACCCCGACGCGGCCGCGCTCGTCGAGGCGGTCCAGCAGGAGTACGTCGCGCGCTACGGCGGGCGCGACGAGTCGCCCGTCGACCCGCGCGACTTCGAGGACCCGCTCGGCCGGTTCTTCGTCGGCTACCTCGACGGGGAGCCGGTCGCCACCGGGGCGTGGCGTCGCAGCCCGGTGCGGGCGCTCGGCGCCGACGTCACCGCCGAGGTGAAGCGGATGTACGTCGTCCCTGCGGCCCAGCGTCGCGGCCTCGCGCGCCGGATGCTCGCGCACCTCGAGGCGACCGCCGCCGCGGAGGGCATCGAGGCACTGGTCCTCGAGACTGGCATGAAGCAGCCGGAGGCGATCGAGCTCTACCTCTCCTCCGGCTACGAGCCGGTCCCGGGGTTCGGGCACTACTGCGGCTCCGAGCTGAGCCGCTGCTTCGGCCGCCGGATCTGACCTCCCTCGGGCCCCTTGCGAACTACACATCTGTACTTCTCGCGAACCCCGGACACCCCGTTTCCACCGCGCCTACGGTCGCTGAGGCACATGGGGTTGCCGGGGAAGGTGGGACGAGGTCATGGGTGTGGTCGGACGACTGGTCACGGTGATCGTCGCCGGCGTCGTGATGACGTCGGGCGCGGTCACGGCGGCCTCCGCCGCCGACGGCGGACCCGACCGGCGCACGGTCACCAGCTCCGCGCCGTACCTCATGCCGGTCGAGGACTACGCCTCCTACCAGCCGCAGACCAGGTGCCGGCAGACGCCGAAGCCGGGCATCCTGATGCTCGCCGACTGGCTCGTCGCCCGCGGCGGCGGCTACGGCCCGATCAGCCGGTCCTGCTCCGGCGGGGGCACCAGCGAGCACAAGGAGTCGCGCGCGTTCGACTGGCTGCTCGACGCCACCGACCCTGCCGACCAGGCGCTCGCCGCGGCGATGCTCGACGAGGTGTTCGCCCCGGACGACACCGGCGAGCCTGCCGCGCTCGCACGCCGGATGGGGATCATGTACGTCATCTGGGACGACACGATGTACGCCTCCTACGAGCAGTTCCGCGCCAAGCCGTACCTGAGCTCGAGCTGCCGGTCCAAGCGCCGCTGCTCTCCCACGCTGCGCCACCGCGACCACGTGCACGTCTCGCTCACCCGCCAGGGCGCCAAGGGCCTCCTGTCCTGGTACCTCGCCCAGCCCGTCGGCTGAAGGTCACGCTCCACCTGCCGACGTAGGCTCGTCGCATGGAGCGAGGCCTGATGCTCAACGACGGCGACTGCGGCTTCTGCATGCGCACCGCGGCGCTCGTGCCGCGCCTCGGGGTGGACATCGACGCCTCGACCATCCAGGCCGTCGATCTCGACGCGCTCGGCGTCGACCCGGCACGCGCCGAGGTGGAGATGCCCTACGTCCACCCCGACGGCCGCGTCGACTACGGCCACCGGGCGTTCGCCGCGATCCTGCGCACCGGCCCGCTGCCCTGGCGCCTCGTCGGGCGGCTCATGACGACCCGACCCGTCGACCCGGTGGCGCGGCGGGCGTACCACTGGATCGCCGCGAACCGCTCGCGCCTGCCGGGCGGCACGCCCAGCTGCGCGCTTCCTCCGGTGGTCGAGGAGGGACGGAGTCCCGTCACGAGACCCGCCCACCCCGGTGGTCGAGGAGGGACGAAGTCCCGTCACGAGACCCGGGTCTCGTGACGGCCGCTAGGCGACCTCCTCGACCAGCGAGGGCCGGTCAGGCGCCCCAGGCCTCGTCCCAGCCCTCGACCTCGCTGGCCTGACGGGTGGACGGGCCGGCGTAGACCGCGGACGGGCGGATCAGCCGGCCGGTGGTCTTCTGCTCGAGGATGTGCGCCGACCAGCCGCCCGTGCGCGCGCAGGTGAACATCGAGGTGAACATCGGCGCCGGCACCTCGGCGAAGTCGAGGACGATCGCCGCCCAGAACTCCACGTTGGTCTCCAGCACCCGGTCGGGACGGCGCTCGCGCAGCTCGGCGAGCGCGGCCTTCTCGAGCGCCTCGGCGACCTCGTAGCGCGGGGCGTCGAGCTCCTTCGCGGTGCGGCGCAGCACGCGGGCCCGGGGGTCCTCGGCGCGGTAGACCCGGTGACCGAAGCCCATCAGCCGCTCGCCGCCGTCGAGCAGCTCCTTGACGTACGACGTCGCGTCGCCGCGCTTCTCCACCTCCTCGATCATCCCGAGGACGCGCGAGGGGGCGCCGCCGTGGAGCGGGCCCGACATCGCGCCGATCGCGCCGGAGAACGCGGCGGCCACGTCGGCGCCGGTGGAGGTGATGACGCGCGCGGTGAAGGTGGAGGCGTTCATGCCGTGCTCGGCCGCCGACGACCAGTAGGCGTCGATCGCGTGGGCGTGCTTCGGGTCGGCCTCGCCGCGCCAGCGGATGAGGAAGCGCTCGGCGAGGGTCGTGCCCTGGTCGACGTCGGCCTGGGTGACGACCGGCTTGCCGAGGCCGCGCGCGGACTGGGCGGCGTAGGACAGGACCATGACCGCGACGCGGGAGAGGTCGAGGCGGGCCTGCTCGTCGGAGATGTCGTAGGTCTGCCCCATGCCCAGCATCGGCGCCAGCATCGCCACGCTGGCCTGCACGTCCGCGCGGACGTCGCCGGTGTGGATCGCGATGTTGTAGGGCTCGGCCGGGGGGAGGCCCGGCGTGTAGGAACCGTCCACCAGCAGGCCCCAGACGTTCTCGAACGGGACGCGGCCGACGAGGTCCTCGATGTCGACGCCGCGGTAGCGCAGGGCCGACCCCTCCTTGTCCGGCTCGGCGATCTGCGTCTCGAACGCGACGACACCTTCGAGGCCGTGGTGGATCTCGGTCATGGGCCACTCCTTCGTGGGCGAGGGTGTCCCGGGAAGCCGCACGGGACGGCTCATTGTGCACCCTGCGGCGCCGTCTACCCTCGGGACCATGGACCTCTCCAGCCTGCGCGAGGAGTACGGCCGCGGCGGCCTCGACCTCCCCGACCTCGCCGACGACCCGGTGACCATGTTCGAGCGCTGGTTCGAGCAGGCGGCGGCCGCGGGGGTCCACGAGCCCAACGCGATGGTGCTGGCGACCGCGACGCCGACCGGCGTCCCGTCGAGCCGGATGGTCCTCCTCAAGGAGGTCGGTGCAGACGGCTTCGTCTTCTTCACCAACCACGGCTCGCGCAAGGGCGAGGAGCTCGCCGCCAACCCGCGCTGCGCGCTGCTCTTCCCGTGGCACCCGCTCGAGCGGCAGGTCCGGGTCGAGGGCGCGGCCGTGCGCCTCGACGCCGAGCGGGTGGCGGCCTACTTCCACTCCCGCCCGCGCGGCGCCCAGCTCGGCGCCTGGTCGTCGCGCCAGTCGCGCCCGGTCGCCTCGCGTGCCGAGCTCGCCGCGGCGTACGCCTCGGTGCAGGAGCGCTTCGGCGCCGACGACGCGGACGGCGAGGTCCCGGTCCCGCCGGAGTGGGGCGGCTACCGCGTGGTGCCCGAGGCCGTGGAGTTCTGGCAGGGCCGGCCCGGCCGGATGCACGACCGGCTGGTCTACCGCCGCGATGGCGACGGCTGGACCACCGAGCGCCTCGCCCCCTGACGGCATCTGAGGACGACCTGCAGCTGGACGGGGGGCCGCGGGCTGCACCACGTCCTCAGATGTCCAGCGGTTGGCGGTGAGTCCCGCAGCCTCCAGCAGGCAGTTCGCGGCGCTCGGGCGCCGGCTGAGCGTGGGCAGAGCGGTCACTGCCGCGAACTGCCTACTGGGGTCCGCGGTTCCGCGCCTGTCCTCGCCCCGGATATCTGAGGACGACCTGCAGCTCGCGCGGGTCCTCCGGGCTGCACCCCGTCCTCAGACACGGGCTGCTGCACCATGCATGCAGTTCGCCGAGTTCGTACGTCGGCTGAGCGTGGCCGGGCCGGTCCTGCGAGCGAACTGCCTTCATGGTGCGTCGTCGCAGCGGTCCCGGCGTCGCCGCAGGCGCCCGCACGGCAGATATCTGGGGACGTCCTGGTGGGAGAAATCGCCCTACCGCCCACCATTCCGTCCCCAGATACCCGGGAAGCCCGGTTGTGAGTGAGCGCTCACTCACTTACGCTGGGCGGGTGACCCCCCGAGCGAAGCCGATGGCACCCGAGGACCGGCGCCAGGCGCTGGTCGACGTCACCATCCCGCTGCTGCTCGAGCACGGGCGTGCCGTGACGACCAAGCAGATCGCCGACGCCGCCGGGGTCGCCGAGGGCACGATCTTCCGGGTCTTCGAGACCAAGGACGACCTGGTCACCTCGGCGCTCGACGAGGCGCTCGACCTGGTGCCGTTCATCGCCCAGCTCGGCGCGGTCGACACCGACCAGCCGCTCGCCGCGATGCTGCTCGAGGTGGTCGAGCTGTTCCAGCAGCGCTTCGAGCGGGTCTTCGCACTGATGACGCGGATGGGCATGGTCGGCCCGCCGCGCGCCCGCCACCACATGGAGGCCGAGCGCGCCAAGGTCGCGCTCCTCCTCGAGACCATGGCCGAGCCGCACCGCGCCGAGCTGCGCGTGCCCCCGGCCCAGCTGATGCACATGGTGCGGCTGCTCACCTTCTCGGGCACCCATCCCCACATCTCCGACGGTCACCCGCTGACCGCGGAGGAGATCGTCGACGCGCTGCTCCACGGCGTGCTGAGGACAGAGGACCACTGAATGCTGCTGCGGATCGTCCGTACCTACCTGCGGCCCTACGCCGCCCCGCTCGCCGCCGTCGTCGCGCTCCAGTTCGTCGGCACGATGGCCGCGCTCTACCTGCCGAGCCTCAACGCCGACATCATCGACCGCGGCGTCGTCGTCGGCGACACGGCGTACATCCTGCGCCACGGCGGCCTCATGCTGCTCGTCTCGCTCGTCCAGATCATCTGCTCGATCGCGGCCGTGTGGTTCTCCGCGCGCAACGCGATGGGCTTCGGCCGTGACCTGCGCGCGGCGATCTTCCACCGCGTCGGGTCCTTCTCGACGCGCGAGGTCCAGCAGTTCGGCGCGCCGTCGCTCATCACCCGCGAGACCAACGACGTCCAGCAGGTGCAGATGCTGGTCCTGATGGCCGGCACGCTCATGGTCTCGGCCCCGATCATGATGGTCGGCGGCATCATCATGGCCGCCCGCGAGGACGTCGGGCTCTCGTGGCTGGTGCTGGCGGTGGTGCCGGTGCTGGCGGTCTCGATCGGCCTGATCGTGCGGCAGATGGTGCCGAGCTTCCGGCTGATGCAGGAGCGCATCGACGAGGTCAACCGGCTGCTGCGCGAGCAGATCACCGGCGTCCGCGTCGTACGTGCCTTCGTCCGCGAGGAGCACGAGACCGCGCGCTTCCGGGGCGCCAACGAGCAGCTGACCGAGGTCGCCGTACGCGCCGGGCGGTGGCAGTCGGCGATGTTCCCGACCGTGATGGTCGTGGCCAACACCGCGACCGTGGGCGTGCTGTGGTTCGGCGGCCACCGGGTCGAGGCCGGGCAGATGGAGGTCGGCGCCCTGACCGCCTACATCTCCTACCTGATGCAGATCGTCATGTCGGTCATGATGGCGATGTTCATGCTGATGATGGTGCCGCGCGCGTCGGTCTGCGCCGACCGGATCGCCGAGGTGCTCGACACGGAGTCCTCCGTCGTACCGCCCGCCGCGCCGGTCACCGAGCTCCCCGGTCGCGTCGACCTCGTGCTGGACGACGTCACCTTCGCCTACCCGGGCGCCGAGGAGCCCGTGCTGCGCGGCGTCGACCTGCGCGCGGCGCCGGGGGAGACGGTCGCGATCGTCGGCTCGACCGGCGCCGGCAAATCGACCCTCGTCAACCTCGTGCCGCGGCTCTTCGACGCCACCGGGGGAGCGGTCCGGGTGGGCGGCGTGGACGTGCGTGACCTCGACCCGGAGACGCTCTGGTCGCGCATCGGCCTGGTGCCGCAGAAGGCGTTCCTCTTCCGCGGCACCGTCGCCGACAACCTCCGCTACGGCAAGCCCGACGCCACGGAGGAGGAGATGTGGGCGGCGCTCGAGATCGCCCAGGCCAGGGAGTTCGTCGAGGCGATGCCCGACGGCCTCGACGCCGAGATCGCCCAGGGTGGCAGCAGCCTGAGCGGTGGCCAGCGGCAACGGATGGCCATCGCGCGCGCCGTCGTGCGGCGACCCGACCTCTACCTGTTCGACGACTCGTTCTCCGCGCTCGACCTCACCACCGACGCCCGGCTCCGGGCGGCGCTGCGGCCGGTCACCCGGGACGCGACGGTGGTGATCGTCGCCCAGCGGGTCGCGACCATCCGCCACGCCGACCGGATCGTGGCGATGGAGGACGGCGCGGTCGTCGGCACCGGCACCCACGACGAGCTGCTCGCCGGGTGCGAGACCTACCAGGAGATCGTCCGGTCCCAGCTGACCGCCGAGGAGGTGGCCTGATGAACACCACCGAGAAGGGCGGCCAGCTCAAGGAGACGGAGCGCGTCCAGTCCGGCCCCGGCGGCCCGGGCCGCGGCCCGATGGGCGGCGGGATGATCGGCCAGAAGGCTGACACGTTCTGGCCCTCGACCAGGCGGCTGCTGGCGCGGCTGCGCCCCGAGCGCCACAAGGCGTACGCCGTCGTCGCGCTGACCCTCGTCAGCGTCGTCGCGATGGCGGTCGGCCCCAAGATCCTGGGGCGCGCCACCGACCTGATCTTCGCCGGGCTGCTCGGCAAGCAGGTGCTCGGCAGCGGAGCGACGCAGGAGCAGGCCATCGAGGCGCTGCGCGCCAGCGGCGAGGACCGGCAGGCCGACATGCTGGCGTCGATGGACCTCACCGACGGGGTCGACTTCTCCGCGGTCGCCGACGTCCTGCTGCTGGTGCTCGCGGTCTACCTCGCCGCGTCCCTGCTCGCGTGGCTCAGCGGCTACCTGCTCAACGACGTGGTGCAGGGCACGGTGCTGCGGATGCGCGCCGAGGTCGAGGACAAGATCCACCGGCTGCCGCTGGGCTACTTCGACAAGCAGCCGCGCGGCGAGCTGCTCAGCCGGGTCACCAACGACATCGACAACATCAGCCAGACGCTCCAGCAGACGATGAGCCAGATGCTCAACTCGCTGCTGACGGTGCTGGCCGTGCTCGCGATGATGTTCTGGATCTCACCCGTGCTCGCGCTCGTCGCGCTGGTCTCGGTGCCGGTCACGATGGTCGTCACGGGCGCGGTGATGAAGCGCTCGCAGGGCATGTTCATCCAGCAGTGGCGACGCACCGGCACCCTCAACGCCCACATCGAGGAGACCTTCTCCGGCCACGCGGTCGTCAAGGTCTTCGGGCGCCAGGCCGAGGCCGAGCGGGTCTTCGCCGAGCAGAACGAGGAGCTCTACACCGCCTCGTACGGTGCGCAGTTCGTCAGCGGCCTGATCATGCCGATCATGATGTTCGTCGGGAACCTCAACTACGTCGTGATCGCGGTCCTCGGCGGCCTCCGCGTGGCCAGCGGCACGATGTCGCTCGGCGACGTGCAGGCGTTCATCCAGTACACCCGGCAGTTCACCCAGCCGCTGACCCAGGTCGCCTCGATGCTCAACCTCCTGCAGTCCGGCGTCGCGTCCGCCGAGCGGGTCTTCGAGCTGCTCGACGCGCCGGAGGAGTCGGCCGACGCCACCGGCCGCCCGGCGGCGGACGCTCGCGGTGAGGTGCGGTTCGAGGACGTGTCGTTCTCCTACGACCCCGAGCGCCCGCTCATCGAGGGCCTCTCGCTCGTCGCCCGCCCGGGCAGCACGGTCGCCATAGTCGGGCCCACCGGCGCCGGCAAGACCACGATGGTCAACCTGGTGATGCGGTTCTACGACCCGCAGTCGGGGCGGATCACGATCGACGGCGTCGACATCGCATCGGTCCCGCGCGGCGTCCTGCGCAGCCGGATCGGGATGGTGCTCCAGGACACCTGGCTGTTCGCCGGCACCATCCGCGACAACATCGCCTACGGCCGCCCGGACGCCAGCGAGGAGCAGGTCCTCGAGGCGGCCCGGGCGACGTTCGTCGACCGGTTCGTCCACTCGCTGCCCGACGGCTACGACACGGTCATCGACGAGGACGGCTCCAACCTCTCGGCCGGCGAGCGACAGCTGGTGACGATCGCCCGCGCGTTCCTCTCCGACCCGGCGCTGCTGATCCTCGACGAGGCCACCAGCTCGGTCGACACCCGCACCGAGCTGCTGCTCCAGCAGGCGATGGCGGCGCTGCGCTCGGACCGGACCTCGTTCGTGATCGCCCACCGGCTCTCCACGATCCGCGACGCCGACCTGATCCTGGTGATGGAGGACGGCTCGATCGTCGAGCAGGGCTCCCACGACGAGCTGCTCGCGGCGGACGGGGCGTACGCCCGGCTCCACCGCTCGCAGTTCGACGCCCCGGCCGACGAGGCTGCCGGCTTAACCCGTTGAGCGACCCCGGGCGCCGACGTACGGTGGGCGTACACGGAAAGGAGGTGATCCGAGGAATGAGTTCTTTTCGGATGAGTGAGGTGGCTGCCCGCTAGGCAGCCCGGTCCGCCGACAGCTGCCGGCGAATCCACTGCAGCCACCCGACCCGCAGGCCCCCGGTCACATCCGCCGGGGCCCCTCTCCGAGGGGCAGCAGGCCTGCGGGTCGCTGCATGTGCGGGGTCCTCCCGTACGCCGCGTCCCTCCGCCCGGCCACCCCTGCCCCCTCGGGGTAGTCCAGTGGCCAGCTGCTGCGCGCGTCGGGTAGTCCAGTGACGAGACGTCGTCCAGAGGCCTCTCGTACGACGTCTCGCCACTGGACTACCCGCGGTCGGGCGGGGGTGTGGCCCAGGTCTCACCGCCGACCGGTTGGGTCCGTCGTCCCGACGCGATATGGTTGTGGAGCACAACTATTGCGAAGCGCAACCGATCCGATCGAAGGAACGCAGTGACCCAGGCTCCCACCGTCTCCGCCGAGCAGGGCGGACAGATGACCCACCGCGAGGTGCTCGAGGCCCTCAGCGGCCTCCTCCTCGCGATGTTCGTCGCGATGCTGTCCAGCACGATCGTCAGCAACGCGCTGCCGACCATCGTCGACGACCTCGAGGGCAGCCAGACCGGCTACACCTGGGTCGTCGTCGCGACCATGCTCGCGATGACCGCGACCACGCCGATCTGGGGCAAGTTCGCCGACCTCTTCGACAAGAAGCTGCTCGTGCAGTCCGCGCTCGTGATCTTCTCCGCGGGCTCGCTCGTCGCCGGCTTCGCGCCGTCGATGGAGGTGCTGATCGGTGCCCGCGTGATCCAGGGCCTCGGCGTCGGCGGCCTCACCGCCCTCGTCCAGGTCGTGATCGCGACGATGGTCTCCCCCCGCGAGCGCGGCCGCTACAGCGGCTACATCGGCGCCGTCTTCGCCCTCGCCACCGTCAGCGGCCCGCTCGTCGGCGGCGTCCTGGTCGACACCGTCGGCTGGCGCTGGTGCTTCTTCGCCGGACTTCCGGTCGCGGCCCTCGCCTTCGTCGTGCTGCAGAAGACGCTGCGCCTGCCGGTGGTCAAGCGTGACGTCTCGATCGACTACCTCGGCGCCTTCCTGCTCGTCGGCGGCGTCTCGATCCTGCTGATCTGGGTGTCGCTCGGCGGCCAGAACTTCGACTGGATCTCCGCCACCAGCGGCCTGCTGGTCGTCGGCGCGATCGCGGTCATCGCCGCGGCGATCCACGTCGAGGCCAACGTCGCCAAGGACCCGGTCATCCCGCTGCGCCTGTTCAAGGACCGTACGCTGACCCTCGCGACCATCGCGTCGGTGCTGATCGGCGTCGCGATGTTCGGCTCGACGGTCTACCTCAGCCTCTACTTCCAGCGCGCCAAGGACATGAGCCCCACCGAGGCCGGCCTGATGTCGATCTGCATGGTCGGCGGCCTGCTCGTCTCGAGCATCCTCAGCGGCCGGATCATCTCCCGCACGGGTGTGTGGAAGCGCTGGCTGGTCGGCGGCATGGTGCTCGTCATCCTCGGCCTCGGCCTGCTGTCGACGATCGACGCCGGCACCCCGCTGTGGCGCACCGGCGCCTTCATGGCGGTCCTCGGCCTCGGCCTCGGTGCCACCATGCAGAACCTCGTGCTCGCGGTGCAGAACACCATCGCCCTCGCCGACATGGGCGCCGGGTCGTCGGTCGTCGCGTTCTTCCGCTCCCTCGGTGGTTCGGTCGGCATCGCCGCGCTGGGCGCCGTCCTGGCCCACCAGGTCTCCGACTCGGTGAAGACGGGCCTGACCGAGCTCGTCGCGAAGAACCCCGAGCTCGCGTCGGCCGTCGGCCACCAGACCGGCGGCATCCCCGACGTGTCGGGCATGCCGGCGCCGATCCGCGCGATCTTCGAGAGCGCCTTCGGTGACGCCACCGGCCACATCTTCCTCGTGGCCCTGCCGTTCGCGGTCGGCGCGCTCGTCGCGGTCCTGCTCATCAAGGAGGTCCCGCTGCGGACCTCGGTCAAGCGCGAGGACGAGCTGGTCGGCGAGGTGTCGCCGGCCACGCCGCAGCAGCAGAGATGATCGGCGCCACCATGAGCACGAGGAACGACGACCTGCGGGCGATCGAGTCCGAGGTCGGCAGCCTGATCCGTCGCGTCAAGCGGGTCATCGCCGAGCGGGCGCGCGAGGTGCACCCCGAGCTGCACCCGATGACGTACTTCATCCTCACCCACCTCGCGACCCACGGGCCGCAGCGGGGGGCTGACCTGTCCGACGCGTTCGGCATGGACAAGGGCGGCGTCAGCCGCCAGGTCCAGGCGCTGGTCGACCTCGGTCTGGTCGAGCGCAAGCCCGACGCCGAGGACCGGCGCGCGATCCTGCTCGACGCGACCGACGAGGGCCGCAAGCGGCTCGAGGTGATGAGCCAGAGCCGCCGCGACCGCTTCGACGAGCGGCTCGCCGACTGGTCCGACGAGGAGCTGCACACCTTCGCCGGCCAGCTCGCGGCGTACAACCTCGCCCTCGCCGACGACTGACCCCCCCGAGCGCCCGACAACAGACGTGCCCCCAGCCATCGGCTGGGGGCACAGCTGTTGCCGTGAAGGTGCGGTATCTGGGGACGTCCTGGTGGGAGATCCGACCGGAATCCCTACCAGGACGTCCCCAGGTGTCCGGGGTCAGCGGCTGGCCGGGGTCAGCTGCGCAGCCAGGCCGCGGTGTCGGCCGGCAGCTTGGCGCCCTCGAGCGGGCCGCTGGCGAGCACCAGCTCACCCGCGGGCAGCTCGACGGGCGCGTCGCCGCAGTTGAGCACCACGGTGAGCGGGCCGCGGGTGAAGGCCAGCACGTCCTCGCCCAGGTCGACCATCGTCACGTCGGCGCCGGCGGTCCAGGCGAACTCGCGGCGGGCGTGCAGCGCGGCGCGGTAGAACTCCAGGGTGGAGCCCTCGGCCCCGGTCTGCGCCTCGACGGTCAGGTCGGCCCAGCCCTCGGGCTGCGGCAGCCACGGCTGCTCGGCGCCCGGGCCGAAGGCGTACGGCGCGGCGTCGCCGCCCCACGGCATCGGCACGCGGCAGCCGTCGCGGCCTACCTCGCCGGTGCGGAGGTAGGACGGGTCCTGGCGGAACTCCGGCGCGACGTCGACCTGCTCCAGGCCGAGCTCCTCGCCCTGGTAGAGGTAGCTCGAGCCGGGCAGCGCGAGCATCGTCAGCGTCGCCGCGCGGCCGCGGGCCAGGCCCTGCGCGCCGCCGCCGTAGCGGGTGACGTGGCGGACCACGTCGTGGTTGCTGAGCACCCACGTCGGCGAGGCGCCGACCGGCTCGACGGCGGCGAGGGTGTCGGTGATGACCCCGGCGAACGCCTCGGCCGACCAGTCGGCCAGCAGCCAGGCGAAGTTGAAGGCCTGGTCGAGCTCGTCGGGGCGCACGAACTTCGCCATCGACTCCGGCGTCTGGGTCCACGCCTCGGCGACCGCCATCCGGTCCGGACCGGCCTCGTCGAGCACCCGGCTCCAGGCACGGTAGACGTCGTGGACCTCGGGCTGGTCCCACATCGGCTCGTCCTTGAGCTCGAGCGACACCATCGAGTGGTCGGTGTTGACCTGGCCCGACGAGGTCTTCTCGCCCTCCTCGACGACCTGGTCGCGCAGCGAGGCCTCCTTGAACAGCCCGTGCGCCACGTCGACGCGGAAGCCGTCGACGCCGCGGTCGAGCCAGAAGCGCAGCACGTCCTCGAACATCGCGGGGACCTCGGGGTTGCGCCAGTCGAGGTCGGGCTGGGTGGAGTCGAAGAGGTGGAGGTACCACTGGCCGTCGTCGACCTGGGTCCACGCCGGGCCGCCGAAGACCGAGCTCCAGTTGTTGGGCAGCTCGCCCTCGGGCGCGTCGCGGAACAGGTAGCGGGCGCGCTCGGGGCTGCCCGGGCCGGCGGCGAGCGCGGCCTGGAACCACGCGTGCTCGCTCGACGTGTGGTTGGGCACGAGGTCCACCACGACGCGCAGGCCGAGCTCGTGGGCCCGGGTGATGAGCTCGTCGGCGTCCGCGAGCCGGCCGAACAGCGGGTCGATGTCACGGTAGTCGGCGACGTCGTAGCCGTGGTCGTGCTGCGGCGAGGTGTAGAACGGCGTGATCCACAGCGCGTCGACGCCGAGGTCGGCGAGGTGCGGCAGCCGGGAGGTGATGCCGGGCAGGTCGCCGATGCCGTCGCCGTCGGCGTCCGCGAAGCTGCGGACGTAGATCTGGTAGACGACGGCGTTGCGCCACCAGTACGTCTTTGGATCGTTCAAATCAGCCATGGCGCCCATTCTTCCAACACCCCCGGGTGTGCGGTCAACCGGCGGTGGGCCGCTTGCCGCCGAAGAGGGCCGGGTCGACGGCGATCCACGTGTGCTCGGCGGTCGCGACCCCGCGTCCGTCGGCGTCGTAGAGGGTCGACGCGGTGAAGGTCTTGCGGCCGTCCTGGCCGCGGCCCTCGCCCACGACGACGTGCGGCTCGCCCACGACCGGGAGGTCGTCGACGCGGGCGGTCATCCGGCCGAGCACCATCAGCCGCTCGGTGAGGTCGCCGGCCCATCCGCCGATGCAGTCGAGGGCGGCCCACGTGGCGGCGACGGACGCGCGCCGCAGGTCGTCGGCGTACGCGTGCCAGTCCTCGGCGAGGCTCGCGTGGGGCGTCCAGGTCGCCGCGACGACCTCGCCGGCGTCGTCGTCCGCCTCACGGGCGACCGGCCCCGGGAAGATCCGCAGCCCGTCGCCGGGCTCGCGGTCGGTGCCGCACGCGAAGCAGGTCGGGAACGGGTGGAACCGCAGGCCCGGGTAGCCGGACTCCGCCCGCGCCGCCCGCTCCGGGTCGACCCGCTCGACCGTCGACGGGTCCGCGTCGGCCCGCCGGGCGGTCGCGACCACCTCGCCGTCGGCGTACGCGGTGAGGACGCCGACCTCGTCGGTGACCGGCATCGGGACGTCCAGCGGCGGCGGCCGGCGCAGGGACACCTCGATCGCGGGCCACCGGTCGGCGTGGTCCGCGGGGGAGTCGGCGACGTCGAGGGCCGCCAGCGCACCGGCGGTCCAGCCCCCGTTGCCGGAGTCGGGCGGACCGCAGAAGCGGCGCGGGACGATGAGATCGGTCACCGGCGTCACTGTGCCATGGGTCGCGCGGTCGGCGGCAGTTGCCGGATGGGACAGAATGAGCCCGTGAGTGACCTCATCGACACCACCGAGATGTACCTCCGCACGATCTACGAGCTCGTGGAGGAGGGGATCGTGCCGCTGCGTGCCCGGATCGCCGAGCGGCTGCACCAGTCGGGCCCCACGGTGTCGCAGACGGTCGCCCGGATGGAGCGCGACGGACTGCTGACCGTGCAGGGCGACCGCCACCTCGAGCTGACCGACGAGGGCCTGCTGCTGGCCACCCGCGTGATGCGCAAGCACCGGCTCGCCGAGCGGCTGCTCACCGACGTCATCGGCCTCGACTGGGAGCTCGTCCACGCCGAGGCGTGCCGCTGGGAGCACGTCATCTCCGAGACCGTGGAGCGGCGGCTGCTCGAGCTGCTCGACCACCCCACGGAGTCGCCCTACGGCAACCCGATCCCGGGCCTCGACGAGCTGGGCGACGAGGTGTCGGAGGCGTTCATGGCCGACGTCGAGCCGCTCTCGGCCGCCGCCCGCCCCGACGAGGCGATGGTGCACGTGCGCCGGATCTCGGAGGAGATGCAGAAGGACGAGGAGCTGATGGGCCTGCTGCGCCGCGTCGGCGCCCTGCCCGGGCGGTCGGTCACCATCGCCCGTACCGACGAGGGGATCCTCATCGGCTCAGGCGGCGAGAGCGCCGAGCTGGTGCCCGACGCGGCCGAGCACATCTTCGTGAGCCGCTGAGGGGCCTCTCTCAGCGATCCCCGGCTGACCGGGGATCGCTGAACATGTCGGCCCGTGCACGGCCTGACAACTTCAGCGAACGCCTGACAAGTCGCCCGAGGAACTCGCTGCACCCGACCTCGAGCTTGTACGTCGCCAGCGGGTCGCCGCGGGTGAGCCCGCGGTTGACGATGACGACCGGTGTGCCCCCGGCCGCCGCCCGCTTCACGAACCGCAGCCCGCTCATCACCGTCAGCGACGACCCGGCGACCAGCATCGCGCCGGAGGTGCCGAGCGCCTCGACGGCGGCGTAGCAGCGGGCGACCCGGTCGGGCGGGACGTTCTCGCCGAAGAAGACCACGTGCGGCTTGAGCGACCCGCCGCAGGTGCACCGCGGCACCACGAAGTCACGGGTGTCGTCGAGGTCGACGTCGCCGTCGGGGCGCGACTCCACCCAGCCGTGCCGCTCGAGCCAGCCGGGGTTGAGGGCGTCGAGCTCGCGCTCGAGGTCGGCGCGCGAGGACGTGGCGCGGCACGCGAGGCAGGTGACCTCCGAGACCCGGCCGTGCAGGGCGACGAGGCGGCGCGAACCGGCGGCCTCGTGCAGGCCGTCGACGTTCTGCGTGATCAGCAGGTCGGGGTCGAGCGCCGCGAGCGCGCGGTGGCCGTCGTTGGGCAGCGCGCGTCCCATCCGCTGCCAGCCGAGGTGGCTGCGCGCCCAGTAGCGCTGCTGCGCCTCGGGCGTCGCCACGAACTCCTGGTAGGTCATCGGCGCACGCGTCGGCGCGCCGGGGCCGCGGTAGTCGGGGATGCCCGAGTCGGTCGAGAGGCCGGCGCCGGTCAGCACGACCAGCGGCCGGTCGGCCAGCAGGTCGAGGGCCTCGTCCTCCAGTGCGGCCAGGGTCACGCGCCGTACCGCACCCGCGCGCGGGCGCGCGCCTTCTCGGCCTCGACCTCGCGGTTCTTGGGCGGCGCCGTCGTGACGAGGTCGTCGAGCAGGTGCTGGGTGATGTGGGCGATCTCCCGCACCGCGGCGTGGAACGCCTCCTCGTTGGCCTGCGAGGGCTTGGTCGTGCCGGCGACCTTGCGGACGTACTGCAGCGCGGCGGCGGTGACCTCGTCGCGCGTGGCCGGCGGCTCGAAGTTGTTGAGCGGGCGGATGTTGCGGCACATACGTCGAGCCTACGTCGGGCGAGGCGGAGGTTTCGAGGCTCGCTGCGCTCGCACCTCAACCACCGAGGGGTGCGCTCGCACCTCAACCACCGAGGTCCTCGGCCAGCGACCCCTCTCGGTGGTCGAGGTGCGAGGAGCGCCAGCGACGAGCCTCGAGACCTCAGAGGTCGAAGGAGGTCACGTCCTCGCCGGTCACCACCGCGACCTCGCCCGAGGCGAGCGGCACGAGGCGTACGTCGGCCACGTCGGTGCCGTGCTCGACCTCGACCATCCGGTTGGACATCGACCCGTCGTCGAGCGACAGCACCGAGACCCAGCCGGTGGTGCCGGTCCACCCGCGCGACACGACGGTGAGGACCATTCGCCGGTCGGGGAGCCAGGTGAACTGGCGCGGGTCCGTGCCGGCGCCGGCCACGGTCCGCGGGCCGTAGCGCACGATGTCGAGCTGGCGCGGGCGGGTCAGGTCGGTGACGTCGAAGAGCGCGGCCTGGGCGCCCCTCAGCACCCCGCGCGCGGACGCGTCCTGGCCCATCCCGACGAGGCGGTGCGCGCCGAGCGGGTGGAGGTAGTCGGAGAAGCCCGGCACCTTGAGCACGCCGAGCAGGAGCGGGTCGGAGGGCTCGGTGAGGTCGACGGCGTAGAGCGGGTCGACCTGGCGGAACGTGACCACGATGGCGAGGTCGTCGAACCAGCGCACCGACTGGATCTGCTCGCCCACGCCGAGGTCGTCGACCCGACCGTCCTCGACGAGCGTGGCGCCCTCCTCGCGGAAGGTGACGACCGCGTTCCAGTCGCCGGTCTCGCTGCTCGGCCCCACCGCGACCCGCAGCGAGCCGTCGACGGCGTCCATCGACCAGCGGTCGGCGATCGTGCCCTCCACCTCGCCGGAGGCGACGTAGGTCGTCTGCGCGCCGTCGAGGGCGAACGCGAAGATCGGCGTCGTGCCGTCCGGAGCGCGCGTCGGGAACCCGCAGTCGAGGCACTCGCTCCAGCCCCACCACGGTGGCGGGCTCGCCGCGAGGTAGAACCGGTCGGCGGAGAAGTACGACACCTGGGTGTCGGTGGCGACGGCCGTGGCCGTCCAGTCCGTCGGCGCTGCGGGGTCGAGCGCGACGACGGTCGTGGTGCCGAGGGTGAGCTCGTCGTCCTGCGGCACGGCGACGTCGGCGCAGTCGACCACCGGCTCGCCGTCGACGGTGGGCAGCCAGTCGGCGAGGGTCGTGTCACGCACCAGCGCGCGGTTGCGCAGCCGCGCCGTCACCTCGCCCAGCGTCCCGTCGGGCTGGACGAAGTCGAGCTGCGGCAGTCCGTCCTGCAGCACCACCCGGACGACGTCGCCGTGCACCCGGACCGCCGAGGCGCGGCCGCGGACGGTCGTCGCGTCGACGACCGACGGGGAGGTCGGGTCGGACAGGTTGACGGTCGTGAGGGTCGTCTCGAGGCCGTCGTCGGAGGTCCCGACGACCACGGCCCGGCCGCCCACCAGGACCAGCTCGCCGCCGGGGTCGTCGGGCCCCCCGTTGCCGCGGGCATCGGCGATCGGGGTCGAGGAGATCTCGGTCGGCGCGTCGCCCGACACGTCGTAGGCGACGAGCACGCCATCCCGCAGACGGAGCAGCAGGCTGCCCGACACCTTCACCACGTCGGACTCGTCGACCCCCGCCTCCTGGACGTTGGTGCCTGTGCCGCTCGTGGTGGACCGCGACGTGGTCGGCATCGACCGGGCCGCGCCGGTCGCGCCCGAGGCGGCGTTGCCCTCCTGCGCGGCGTACATCCGCACCGGGCCGCCTCCCCAGCCCCACGGCCCGACGAGGTCGAGGCCCCGCTCGACGTACGAGTCCAGCAGCGCGTCGCAGCTCGCGGGCGTGGTCAGGTCGGCGTTGGCGAGCACGAGCGGCGGCGACGCGTCCGGCCCTCCGCCGGGTCGCGGGTCCTGGCCGAGGACGTAGCCGATCGCGCCGGCGGCCAGCAGGCCGCCGACCGCGACGAACGTCGTCGCCGTCCTGCGCAGAGCGGTGCGAGCCATCGCGCTGTCCCCTCGTCCGGGACCGGTCCTCGCCGGTCGTGCTGTCGGGTGGGACGGGGCGGCCGGGGGCGTGGTTCCGCGTGGCACGATGGCGCGATGAGCGAGCCCCGCACCCCGGACCGCCCCTTCGACGTGGTGCTCTTCGGCGCCACCGGGTTCACCGGGGGCCTCACCGCCGACTACCTCGCCGCCCACGCGCCCGAGGGCCTGCGCTGGGCCATCGCCGGGCGCAACCCCGACAAGCTCGAGGCCGTGCGCGAGCGGCTCGGGGTCGACGTCGAGGTGCTGGTCGCGGACTCCACCGACGACGCCGCGCTGGCCGACGTCGCGCGCCGCGCCCGCGTCGTCGTGAGCACCGTCGGTCCCTACCTCCAGCACGGTGCGCCGCTGGTCGCCGCGTGCGCCGAGGCCGGCACCGACTACCTCGACCTCACCGGCGAGCCGGAGTTCGTCGACCGGATGTACCTCGAGCACCACCGCACCGCCGAGCGCACCGGCGCCCGCCTCGTGCACGCCTGCGGCTTCGACTCCGTGCCGCACGACCTCGGGGCGTACTTCACCGTCCAGCAGCTGCCGTCCGACGAGCCGATCACGCTGCGCGGCGTGGTCCGCTCCGCCGGCACGTTCTCCGGCGGCACGTTCCACTCCGCCCTCGACCAGTTCGCCCGGGCGCGTGACATGAAGCGCACCTACGCCGCCCGTCGCCGCGCCGAGGGGCGCCCGGACGACGGGCGCTCGTCGCGCTCGGTCGGCGGCCGCCCGCACCGCGACCCGGTCCTGGGCTACTGGCTGCTCCCGCTGCCGACCATCGACCCGATCGTGGTCGCCCGCAGCGGCGCCGCGCTCGAGGCGTACGGCCCGCGGTTCCGGTACTCGCACTTCGCCGGCACCAAGACCCTGCGGTACGCCGCCGGCGGGGCCGTGGGCGTCGGCGCGCTGTCGCTCGCGGCGCAGGTGGGCCCGCTGCGTGACTTCCTGAAGGGCAAGGTGCCGCAGGGGTCGGGACCCGACGCGTCCCGCCGGGAGAAGTCGTGGTTCACCGTCGACTTCGTCGGCGAGGCGGGCGACCGCACGGTCCGCACGCGGGTGGCGGGCGGCGACCCGGGCTACACCGAGACGGCCAAGATGCTCGCCGAGGCGGCGATGTGCCTCGCGCTCGACGACACCCCGCAGACCGCCGGCCAGGTGACGCCGGCGGTCGCGATGGGCGACGCGCTGCTCGCCCGCCTGCAGGCGGCGGGGATCACGTTCACCGTCGTCGACTGAGGACGGCGGCGGCCCGACCGGCTCAGGTGGCGGACGCCTCGGGCGGCAGCGGCGGGATCGTGACCTGGAAGCGCGAGCCCGCGCCCGGGGTGCTCTGCGCGGTGATGGTGCCGCCGTGGGCGGCGACGAGCTGCTTGGTGACGGCGAGGCCCATGCCCAGCCCCGGCAGGACCCGCTGGACGGCTGCCTCGGTGCGGTAGAACCGGTCGAAGACCCGGGCCAGCTCGTGCTCGGTCATCCCGATCCCGGTGTCGGTCACCGACACGGTGAAGCCGGGCCCTGCGTCGGCGTCCCCGCCGAACGGCACGGCGCACCGCGCGACGTCGACCCGCACGCCGCCGCTCTCGGTGTAGGTGAGCGCGTTGTCGATGAGGTGGTCGAGCACCTGGCGCACGGCCACGTCGTTGGCGAAGGCCGCCATGGTCGCCGGCCCGTCGAGCGTCAGGTCGAGCCCTGCGGTCCGCGCGCGCTCGGCGGCCGCGTCGACCGCGGACCGGGCGAGCGCAGCCACGTCGACGAGCCCGGTGCTGAGCGCCTCCGGCCGGGCGGTGAGGAGCAGGTCCTCGATGTGGTCGGCGAGCGCGCGCACGTTGCGGCGTACGCCGTCGAGGTAGGTGTGCGCGGCGCCGTCCGACGAGCCGAGGTCGAGCTCGTCGTGCAGGTCGAGGTAGCCGACGATGGCCGTCAGCGGCGTGCGCAGCTCGTGGGTGAGCGTGCCGAGGAACTCGTCGCGCACCCGGGCGGCGTCGAGGCTCTCGGACGCGTCCCAGGCGACGAACACCGTCCCCACGCTCCCCTCCTCGCACGTGCCCTCCAGCCGGATCCGCCGCGAGCTGCAGACCATCGCGCGCCGGGCCTCCCGCGGCCCGGTCCACTGGACCAGCCCCGAGAACTCCTCGCCGCGCTGCGCGCGCAGCACCGCCTGCGCGGCGGGCGCCGTGACCGTGACCCCGTCGGCGTCGACGACCTCGAACTGCGACGCTGTCGCCTGCTGCCGCGCCGTGGCCGGCTGGACCACCAGCCCGTGGCCCAGCCCCGCTGCGGGGGCGTTGACGAGCACGTGGTCACCGGGCAGGAAGACCGCGAGCGCCACGTCGACCGACTCGAAGATCGCGCGGGTGGTCGCGGCCTCGCGCTCGAGGCTGCGCGAGCGCTGGACCAGGTCGGACTGGGCCTGCCGCAGCACACGGCCGACGTACCAGGTCAGGAGGACCATCGCGGTGAGCCCGATGCCCGCGACCACGTCGTCCCAGCGCTGGAGGGTGTCGCGGTCGTGGCCCTGACCGGACACGTACGGCGTGGCGGCAACGGTCCAGATCCCGACGGCACCGGCCGCCGCGCCGCGGGCGCCGCGCTCGAACGCGGTCCACCCGGCCGGCATGCCGGTCAGCAGGAGCGACGAGCCGATGGCGGCGCCGTCGAAGCCGTGCACGCACGCGGCCGCCACGAGAAGGAGCACGAGGACGACCCATCCGGCCCCGTGCCGACCGGTCCGCTCGCCGTGCCCGGCCACCACGGCGGCGGCCAGCGTCGAGGCCAGGGCGGCGGCCACGGCCCACCCCGGCAGGGCGGCTGGCTGGAGCAGGACGCTGCCGACGCAGGTCAGCACGACGTAGAGCGCGCTGGGCAGCAGCCACACCCACGTCGAGATCCGCATCCCGCCCCACTCTCCGCCGTGGGTCCCGAGCCTCGGCGTCCCTCGTGTCGTCAACCTACGGGGGAACAACGCGTGACGTGGCAGAAAGGCACGGTCGAGATCCGGACCACCTGGGTGGGGGATCGCCGTGTGGTGCCCCAGGCAAGAGTCGAACTTGCGACCTTTCGCTTAGGAGGCGGCTGCTCTATCCACTGAGCTACTGGGGCGGGTGCCGTGCGCGCACGGCGGGAGCATCCTGCCACGAGGTGCGCCCGGGTCGTGCGTCAGTGCGCGGGGAGCGAGCCTGAGAGCCGGGCGTGGCGCTCGGCGCTGGCCGGGTCGAGGCCGGTGATCTCCACGTGGGCGCCGCGGCGGGCGTACTTCGTGGTGATCGCGTCGAGCGCCGCGACGGTCGAGGCGTCCCACACGTGGGCGGCGGACAGGTCGATCGCCACGCGGTCGGGGTCGTGGGCGTAGTCGAACTGCGTGTAGAGGTCGTTGCTGGAGGCGAAGAACAGCTCGCCGGTGACGCGGTAGACCGCGGTCACCGAGCCGTCCGCGTCCTCGACCAGCTCGCGCCGCACGTCGGTGACGTGGGCGACGCGGCGGGCGAAGAGGGTCATCGCGGTCAGCACGCCCACGCCGACGCCGATGGCGAGGTTGTGGGTGGCGACCGTGACCACGACCGTGACGAGCATGACGGTCGTCTCGGAGCGCGGCATCCGGCGCAGCGTCGCAGGGCGGACCGAGTGCCAGTCGAAGGTGCCGACCGACACCATCACCATCACCGCGACCAGCGCGGCCATCGGGATCAGCGCCACGACGTCGCCGAAGCCGACCACGAGCACGAGCAGGAAGGTGCCGGCGAGGAAGGTCGAGAGCCGGGTGCGGGCGCCGGACGCCTTCACGTTGATCATCGTCTGGCCGATCATCGCGCAGCCGCCCATGCCGCCGAAGAGACCGGTGACGAGGTTGGCGCCGCCCTGGCCCCACGCCTCGCGCGTCTTGTCGGACGGCGTGTCGGTGATGTCGTCGACCAGCTTGGCGGTGAGCAGCGACTCGAGCAGGCCGACGAGCGCCATCGCGACCGCGTAGGGCGCGATGATCCGCAGCGTCTCGAGCGTCCACGGCACGCCCGGCAGCCCGAGCGTCGGGAGGCTGTCGGGCAGGCGACCCTCGTCCCCGACGTCGGGGACGCCCGTCCCGGTGGCGAGGGCGTACGCCGTGAGCACGACGATCGCGACCAGGGGCGAGGGCACGGCGGTGGTGAGGCGGGGGAGGCCGACGATGACCGCGATCCCGACTGCCACCATCGGGTAGACCGCCCACGGGACGTCCACGAGGTGCGGCAGCTGGGCGAGGAAGATCAGGATCGCCAGCGCGTTGACGAAGCCGACCATCACCTGGCGCGGGACGAATCGCATCAGCCGGGCCACGCCGAGCAGGCCCAGCGCGACCTGGATCGCGCCGCCGAGCAGCACGGTGGCGACCAGGAAGTCCAGGCCGTGCTCGCGCACGACCGGTGCGACGACCAGCGCGACCGCGCCGGTCGCCGCCGAGATCATCGCCGGCCGCCCGCCGAGGAACGCGATCGCGACGGCCATCGTGAACGACGCGAACAGCCCGACCCGCGGGTCCACCCCGGCGATGATCGAGAACGAGATCGCCTCCGGGATCAGGGCGAGCGCGACCACGAGGCCGGCCAGCGCCTCGGTGCGCAGGCGGGCGGGCGAGCGGAGCGCAGCGAGCACCGACGTGTCGTCGGGCGCGGGCGTCAGGGACGATGGGGCAGCAGCAGGCACGTGGCAGAACCCTACCCTTACGTGAGGGTAGGGTTGGAATCGAGGAGCAGCGCATGACCGAGCAGGCGACGATGCACATCGGCGAGGTCGCCGCGCGCACCGATCTCTCCCTGCGCAGCCTGCGCCACTGGGAGGAGGTCGGGCTGCTCCGCCCGTCGGGCCGCACGGACGGCGGCTTCCGGCTCTACACCGAGGACGACGTCGACAAGATCCTCGTCATCCGCCGGATGAAGCCGCTCGGCTTCAGCATCGAGGAGATGAAGGCGGTGATGGCCGACATCGAGCTGCTCGACGCCGCCGAGCCGACGCCGGGGGAGCGCGAGGCTGCCCGCGAGCGGCTCGGGGCGGTCGGCGAGGACGCCGCGGCGCGGCGCGAGCGCCTGGTGTCCCAGCTCGCGATGGCCGACGAGTTCATCGGGTTGCTGGAGGCCCGCCGGGGCTGACCCGCAGCACATCCGCGCGTGATCCGCCACGCCGTGGAGGGGGTCGGAGTTGCCTTCGTGAAGTAGGTTCGGGTGCGGTCAGTCCTGTCACTCGAGCATCAAGGTGAGCCCCGTGTCCGATGAGTCGCGCCCGGAGTCGACCGACTCCGCACCCAAGCGCCGGGGCAAGGCAGCCCGCAAGCACACCGTCGGACGGGTCATCCTGATCAGCGCCGTCGTGCTCGCGCTCGTGACCGGACTCAGCACCATCTACTTCGTGCGCCACCTCAACGGCAACATCGAGAGCATCGACACCAGCGACCTCGGGGACCGCCCCGAGGAGGTCTACACCGGCAACGGCCAGCCGCTCGACATCCTCGTGATGGGCTCCGACTCCCGCGACTGCGACGGCTGCGGCATCGACTCCGAGGGTGGAGGCGGGTCCGACACCAGCATCCTGGTGCACCTCTCCGCCGACCGGTCCCGGGCGTACGCCGTCTCGATCCCGCGCGACTCCATCGTCGACCGCCCCGAGGACGGCTGCGACTCGCCCGCGGAGACCGACGTGATGTGGAACGCCGCCTACAGCATCGGCGGACCCACCTGCACGCTCCGCCAGCTCGAGGAGATGACGGGGATCCACGTCGAGCACTTCATCGTCGTCGACTTCGCCAGCTTCGGCTCGATGGTCGACGCCGTCGGTGGTGTCGACGTGTGCGTGCCCGAGGACATCGTCGACAAGCCGCACCAGATCTTCGTGCCCAAGGGGAACCCGTCGACCCTCACCGGCGACGAGGCGCTCGACTACGTCCGCGCCCGGTACGTCGGGGACCAGCTGCAGCAGAACGACATCTCCCGCATCCGCCGCCAGCAGGAGTTCATCGGGGCGCTCGTGCGCCAGGTGAAGTCCGCGGGCACCCTCACTCGGCTCGACAAGGTCGTGAAGTTCCTCGACGCCGCCACCAAGGGCCTGACCACGGAC
Source organism: Nocardioides palaemonis (assembly GCF_018275325.1). Classification (NCBI taxonomy): domain Bacteria; kingdom Bacillati; phylum Actinomycetota; class Actinomycetes; order Propionibacteriales; family Nocardioidaceae; genus Nocardioides; species Nocardioides palaemonis. The sequence goes on from NZ_JAGVQR010000001.1 coordinate 402,219, forward strand.
TCCGAGTTCGACTCGGTCACCCGCCTCGGCAAGGTCGCGATGCAGCTGCAGAGCATCGGGCTCGACAAGGTCCACTTCGTCACGCTGCCGACCGCCTACTTCACGCGCGACTCCGAGTTCTGGGGCAAGGTCTACTGGACGCCCGAGGCCGAGCAGATCTGGAAGCTGATCAACGAGGACAAGGAGCTTCCGGCGCGCCTGCTCAAGGGCACCTCGGTGAGCGCGGCGCCGCCGGCTGGCTCGGAGTCGCCGTCGCCGTCCGCGGGCGGCTCCGAGTCACCGAGCCAGACTCCCTCCGAGACCCCGAGCGAGACCCCGAGCGAGACCCCCTCGGAGACCCCCAGCGAGACCACGTCGGAGACCCCGACGCCCACGACGCCCACCGAGACCACGGCGCCGGAGGACCAGATCTTCGGGGTGTGTGCGTGACCCCTCCCGCTGAGGACGACCGGTCCGCTCCCGACGCGGAGCGACCGGCGCCCGAGCCGGAGTGGAAGCGTCGGCGCCGCCTCGCGGCCGTCTTCGGCGAGAGCCTGCCTGAGCAGACCAGCGACGACCGCGGGCCGTCGGGGTCGTCGGGCTCTGGCAAGGGCGACGACTGGTACCGCGACCAGGTCCCCCCGCACCACGGCTGACGGCCCGCCCCATCTTCGGGGCATCTGAGGACGTGGTGCAGCGCTGCAGGGTCCCCGGGGCTGCAGGGCGTCCTCAGACAGCGGGGGCGTGCGCGAACGGCCCGCACCCCGACGGGCGCGGGCCGCTGCGTGCGTACGTCGTGTGGCCGGGTCAGGCGGTGGGGGTGGTGCCGCCCTGCGCCTTGAGCAGGTCGCGGATCTCCTCGAGCAGCGCGACGTCGGCGGGGGTGCCGGCGGGCTCGGCGGGGAAGAAGCGGTCCTTGGCCTTGGTGTAGGGCACGACCACGAAGAAGTAGACGACCGCGGCCAGGATGAGGAACGCGACCAGCGCGGTGAGGAACGGGCCGACGAGGACGCCGCCTGGCTTGAGGGTGTCGAAGTTGACCTCGGAGCCGTTCGTCACACGCCCGATGGCGGACAGCAGCATCTCGGTGAAGGCCGTGACGACCGCGGCGAACGACGTGCCGATGATGACCGCGACGGCCAGCTCGACCAGGTTGCCGCGGAGGATGAAGTTCTTGAAGCCGGTCATGCGGTGTCTCCCTCTCGTGTCAGCGCACCGGGGCCCGAGGCGAGCCCGACGCGCTCACGCTAGCGGCTCCACGACACCGTCAGGAACTGTGCCAGCGACGCGGACGTCACGCTGACGGCCTCGGCCGCGGACAGCCCGACCACCACGAGCGCGCCGCCCTGGCCGGTCGGCGCCTCGGGGACGTCCGCGGTGCCGGTCAGGACGCGGACGTCGCGGGCGACCACGCGCGACTCCCCGGTGCCGGGATCGGTGGCGACCAGGTCGACCTCGTCGCCGGGGCGCAGCAGTGCGGCCATGCCGGGGTCGGGCAGCCGCACCGGCAGCACCGTCTCGCCGGGCTGGGCCTCGGCGAGGCCGGGGCCGACCACCCGCGCGTCCGTGAGCACCTCGCCCGACGACAGGGGAGCGGCGAGCACCCGCCCGGCGCCCGCGCGCACAGCGCCCGACGGGACGAGCGCCTCCGGGAACTCGCGCGCCACCAGGTCGTCGGTCGCGAGCGTCGTCCCTGCGGGCAGGTCGCGCGCGGCGACGAGCACCGCGACGCTGGGGGACGGGGGCGGTGCGAGCGCATGGAGGCCCGAGGCGACGGCCGTGGCGGCCAGGGCAGCGGCGATCAGCCGTCGGCGCCGACGGAGCTGGTGGCGTACGGCGCGCAGCCGGCGGCGGGCCGGCGGGAGTCCCGGGAGCATCCGGCGACGGTAGGCCGGATCGCCCGTGGCGCGCGGGCGCTCTCCACAGGGGTCAGCTGGAGGCCGCCGAGGACGAGGACGAGGAGGACGACGTGCTCGACGACGAGGAGCTCGACGAGGACGAGGACGACGAGCTCGACGAGGAGGAGCTGTCCGACGACCCGCTCGACGAGGCCGGGGTCGAGGACGAGGAGGCGGAGCGGCTGTCGGTGCGGTAGAAGCCCGAGCCCTTGAAGACCACGCCGACCGCGTTGAACAGCTTGCGGAGCTTGCCGTCGCACTCCGGGCAGACGGTGAGCGCGTCCTCGCTGAAGCTCTGGAACTGCTCGAAGGAGTGGCCGCACTCGGTGCAGGCGTACTGGTAGGTCGGCATCGTGGTCCTCAGGTCAGTCCGGCGGGAGGCCCGCCGTGGGTGCTTCGGCGATCGGGCAGGGCCGGCGCGACGCGCTGGCACTCTGGCCCTTCGACTGCCAATGGTACGGCACAATGGGTCGGACGATGAGCGAGCAGGCACCCACCCCCGCCCCCGACCCGACTCCCGCCGCCGACGACCCGGGCCGGCGGTCGCGGTGGCAGGCGTTCCGTCGCGCGCCGCGGGCGGTGCGCTGGACCGCGTGGACCGCCCTCGGGCTCGCCGTCGTGCTGCTGGCCCTCGCCGCCACCGCGCTCGTGGTGGTCCGTCGCCCGCTGCCGCAGGCCAGCGGCGAGGCCGAGCTGCCGGGCCTCGGTGCCCAGGTCGAGGTGCTCCGCGACGCCAACGGCATCCCGCAGGTCTACGCCGACACCGACGCGGACCTCATGCGCGCCCAGGGCTACGTCCACGCCCAGGAGCGGTTCTTCGAGATGGACTTCCGGCGCCACGTCACCGCCGGCCGACTCTCCGAGCTGTTCGGCGAGGACACCCTCGAGACCGACCGGTTCATCCGCACGATGGGCTGGCGCCGCGTCGCCGAGCGGGAGTGGGCGCTGCTCGCCCCGGCGACCCGCGACGCGCTCACCGCCTACGCCGAGGGCGTCAACGCCTACCTCGCCGAGCGCAGCCCCTCCGAGCTGTCCGCGGAGTACGCCGTCCTCGGCCTCACCGGCCTCGACTACACGCCCGAGGAGTGGCAGCCGGTCGACTCGCTGGCCTGGCTCAAGGCGATGGCGTGGGACCTGCGCGGCAACATGGACGCCGAGGTCGACCGGGTGCTGCTCTCCCTCGACCACACCCAGGCCGAGATCGACTCGCTCTGGCCCTCCTACCCGTTCGACGAGCACCCGCCGATCGTGTCCGGCGGTGGTGTGGTCGACGGCGTCTTCGAGCAGAACGCCAGCGGCAACGCGACCCGCAACCCCCGCCGTCCGGCGTACCCGCCGCGCGTCGTGGAGGCGCTCGAGCGCGTGCAGGAGCGCGTCGACGCGATGCCGGCCCTGCTCGGCTCCGGGCGCGGCATCGGCAGCAACTCCTGGGTCGTCGACGGCGACCACAGCGCCACCGGGATGCCGCTGCTCGCCAACGACCCGCACCTCGGCATCAGCCAGCCGGGCATCTGGATGCAGATGGGGCTGCACTGCCGCGAGCGCAGCGCGGACTGCACCCTCGACACCTCCGGCTTCACCTTCTCCGGCGTCCCCGGCGTGATCATCGGCCACAACGCCGACATCGCCTGGGGCTTCACCAACCTCGGCCCCGACGTGACCGACCTGTTCCTCGAGCAGACCGACGGTGACGACGCCTACGTCCGCGACGGCGCGTCGGAGCCGATGCAGGTCCGCACCGAGACCATCGAGGTCCGCGGCGCCGACGACGTCGAGCTCCGGGTCCGCGAGACCGTGCACGGGCCGCTGATCAGCGACGTGTCGTCGGAGTTCGCCACGGTCGGTGCCAACGCCCCCACCGACGAGCCCGGCGACCGCGGCAGCGGCTACGCCGTCGCGCTCGCGTGGACCGCGCTCCAACCGGCGCCCACGGCCGACGCGATCCTCGAGCTCAACCGGGCGTCGGACTGGGACGAGTTCCGCGCCGCCGCCGCCGACTTCTCTGTGCCGGCGCAGAACCTGGTCTACGCCGACCGCGAGGGCCACATCGGCTACCAGGCGCCCGGTCGGGTCCCGATCCGGCCGGCCGGCAACGACGGCACGATGCCGGTCGAGGGCTGGGTCAGCGCCAACGACTGGACGGGGGAGTACGTCCCGTTCGACGGCCTGCCGAGCGTGCTCGACCCGGAGGAGGGCTTCATCGCCACCGCCAACCAGGCGGTCATCGGCGAGGACTACCCCTACCTCCTCACCGAGGACTGGGACTACGGCTACCGCTCGACCCGGATCCGCGACGAGCTGGTCGCGGAGGGCGAGCTGTCGGTGTCGGAGATGTCCGCGCTCCAGCTCGACACCGCCAACCCGATGGCCGAGACGCTCGTGCCCTACCTGCTCGACGTCGAGCTGCCCTTCGGCTACTACCGCAACGCGCAGGACCTGCTGCGCGACTGGGACCTCACCTCACCCGCCGACAGCGCGCCCGCGGCGTACTTCAACGTCGTGTGGCGCAACCTGCTCGAGCTGACGTTCCACGACGACCTGCGCCAGCGCACCTGGCCCGACGGCGGCGACCGGTGGTTCCTCGTGGTCAGCCGGATGCTCCAGGACCCGGCCGGGCCGTGGTGGGACGACACGGACACCGACGAGGTCGAGACCCGCGACGACATCCTGCGGCAGGCGATGCTCGACGCGCGCGACGAGCTCACCCGGCGCCAGTCGCGCGACGTACGGCTGTGGGAGTGGGGCCGGCTGCACCACATGGACCTGCACAACGCGACCCTCGGCGAGTCGGGCGTCGGGCTCGTCGAGCGGCTGTTCAACCGCGACGGCTGGGAGGTCGGCGGCGGGTCGTCGATCGTCGACGCCACCTCGTGGAACGCCGTCGACGGCTACGACGTCACCGCAGCCCCGTCGATGCGGATGGTCGTGTCGCTCGCCGACTTCGACGACTCGCGCTGGATCAACCTCACCGGCGTCTCCGGCCACCCCGCCTCGTCGCACTACTCCGACCAGACCGAGCTCTACGTCGCCGGCCGCACCCTGCCGTGGGCGTTCTCCCGCGACGCCGTCGACGCGGCGACCGAGGACCGGCTGGTGCTGAAGCCCGCGGCCTCGGACTGACGGGGGTGTGGTTTCGAGGCTCGCTGCGCTCGCACCTCAACCACCGAGGGTCTGAGCGGTCGGTGGCGTGGCACTCGTCGGTCGAGGTGCGAGGAGCGCCAGCGACGAGCCTCGAGACCTCGCGGGGTGTGGTTTCGAGGCTCGCTGCGCTCGCACCTCAACCACCGAGGGTGACGACCCCCGCCGACGTCAGCGCGAACCCCACCCGCACGTCGTGGTCGTCGGCGGGCACGTCGAGGCCGACCTCGTCGTCGAAGAGGACGACGGCGACGGGGGTGCCGGGCAGGACGCGGGGGAGCGCGCGGTCGTAGCAGCCGCCGCCCTGGCCGAGCCGGGCGCCGGTGGACGACACCGCGGTGCCGGGGACGAGGACCACGTCGGCGCCCGCGATCGCGTCGCGACCGAGCCGGGGGCCGGTCGGCTCGAGCAGCCCGCGCACCGCGGGCGCGAGCGAGTCGCGACCGGCGTACGCCGCCCAGTCGAGGTCGAGGCCCGGCAGCACCACCGGCAGCAGGACCCGCTTGCCGGCGGCCTCGAGCGCGTCGAGCAGCAGGCCGGTGCCGGGCTCGCTGCCCACCGAGACGTAGGCCGCGACGGTGGCCGCGCGACGGACCGGCTCCCACGCCAGCGCGCCCCGGGTGAGGGCCTCCACGTGCAGCGCTGCGGCCTCCAACGGACGACGCCGGCGCGCGGCCTGCAACTGGTCGCGCAGCGCCGTCTTCGCGATCGACCTGTCCCCGCCCGCTGACGTGCCCACCCGAGCAGCCTACGATCGAAGCATGGCAAGCAAGGGCACCGCACACGGCCTGGACCTCGCGCGCGAGAAGATGCGCCAGGCCGGGGTCGACGAGGTCGCGATCGACACGTTCGCGCACTACTACCGGCTCCTCGAGCACGGCGAGACCGGCATGATCGCCGAGGACACCATCGACCCGCTCGACATGGAGGCGCTCGCCGACGTCGAGGTGCCCGACGACGTCGCCGCGGAGGCGATCCGGCACACGGCGGTGATCAAGCTCAACGGCGGGCTCGGCACGTCGATGGGCATGGAGCGCGCCAAGTCGCTGCTGTGCGTGCGCCGCGGCCTGAGCTTCCTCGACATCATCGCCCGCCAGGTGCTCCATCTCCGCAAGGAGTACGACGCCACGTTGCCGCTGCTGTTCATGAACTCCTTCCGCACCTCCGCCGACACCATGGAGGCGCTGGCCCGCTACGACGACCTCGCCGTCGACGGCCTGCCGCTGGAGTTCCTGCAGAACAAGGAGCCCAAGCTGCTCGCCGCCGACCTGGTGCCGGCGGCGTACCCGAAGAACCCCGACCTCGAGTGGTGCCCGCCCGGGCACGGCGACATCTACACCGCGCTGCGCGGCACCGGGCTGCTCGCCCGGCTGCTCGACGCCGGCTACCGCTACGTCTTCGTCTCCAACTCCGACAACCTCGGCGCGGTGCCCGACGCCAAGGTCGCCGGCTGGTTCGCCCAGAGCGGCGCGCCGTTCGCGATCGAGGCGGTCCGCCGCACGCCGTCGGACCGCAAGGGCGGCCACTTCGCCCGCCGCAAGGCCGACGGCCGGATCGTGCTGCGCGAGTCCGCGCAGACCCTCGACGCCGACAAGGAGGCGCTGGCCGACCTCGACCGCCACGTCTTCACCTCGACCAACAACCTGTGGTTCGACGTGCAGGCGATGGTCGACGCGCTCGACGCGCGCGGCGGCATCCTCGGCCTGCCGCTGATCCGCAACGTCAAGCACCTCGACCCGAGCGACCCCTCGACCCCCGAGGTGATCCAGGTCGAGACCGCGATGGGCGCGGCGATCGAGGTCTTCGAGGGAGCCCGCACCATCGAGGTCGGCCGTGACCGGTTCGTCCCGGTGAAGACCACCGACGACCTGCTGGTGCTGCGCTCCGACGTCTACGACCTCGGCAAGGACTTCGTCCTCGACCAGGCGGCCGACGACGTGCCGTACGTCGCGCTCGACGGCGACTTCTACAAGCTGGTCGGCGACTTCGACAAGCGCTTCCCCGAGGGCGCGCCCTCGCTGCGGGAGGCCGACGCGCTGACCGTGAAGGGCGACTGGACCTTCGGCAAGGGCGTACGCGTCGTGGGCGAGGTCGCACTGAGCTCCTCCTCGGCCCGGCGGATCGAGGGCGGCACCGTCCTCGACGACCAGGACGCCGATGCCTGACCTGCTGCCGGTCGCCGACTACGTCGAGCGCATCCTCGCCACCGTCTCGCCCCTGCCCGCCTTCCCCCAGCCACTGATGGAGGCGATGGGCCTCGCGCTGGCCGAGGACGTCGTCGCGCCGATCTCCTTGCCCAGCTTCGACAACTCGTCGATGGACGGCTACGCCGTGGTCGCCGAGGACGTCGCCTCCGCCTCGCCCGAGGAGCCGGTCGTGCTGCCGGTCGTCGGCGAGATCGGCGCCGGGCAGTCCTCGATCCTGGCGCTGTCACCCGGCACGGCCGTGAAGATCATGACCGGCGCGCCGATCCCGACCGGCGCCACCACCGTCGTGCCCTACGAGTGGACGGACCGCGGCGTCGCGTCGGTGCGGATCGAGCGGGCCGCGGCGCCGGGCCAGCACATCCGGCCCACCGGCGACGACATCACCGAGGGCGACATGCTGCTCGAGGAGGGCACCGTCCTCGGCCCGCGCCACCTCGGGATGCTGGCCGCCGTCGGCCGCTCGACCGTCGTCACCCGGCCCCGTCCGCGGGTCGTGGTGATCTCCACCGGCTCCGAGCTCCGCGATCCCGGCACGCCGCTGGGCCGCGACTCGATCTACGACGGCAACTCCTACCTCCTCGCGGCGGCCGCACGCGCGGCCGGCGCGATCGCCTACCGCGTCGGCATCGTGCCCGACGAGACGCACGCCTTCACCGAGGCGCTCAGCGACCAGCTGGTCCGGGCCGACCTCGTCGTCACCAGCGGCGGCGTCAGCGAGGGCGACTTCGACGTGGTGAAGGAGTCGCTGTCGCACCACGGCTCGATGTGGTTCGGCGGGGTCGGGATGCAACCCGGCAAGCCGCAGGGCTTCGGCACGATCGGCGAGGACGACACCCCGGTGTTCACCCTCCCGGGCAACCCGGTCTCCTCCTACGTCTCGTTCGAGATGTTCGTGCTCCCCGCGATCCGCCGGATGATGGGCAAGCTGCCCTACACCCGCCCGACGGCCCGCGCCCGCCTCACCCACGGCATCTCCTCGCCCGACGGCAAGGTGCAGCTGGTGCGCGGGCTCTACGACACCGACCGCGGTGGCGCGTTCGTCTCGCCGGTCGGCGGCCACGGGTCGCACCTGATCGGTGACCTCGCCACCGCCAACTGCCTGATCGAGGTCGCGGCGGACGTGACGTCGGTGGCGGCCGGTGAGATGGTGCAGGTCCGCCGCCTCGACCAGGAGTTCTGATGACCGCCCACGTCCCGGCCGGGCCGGACCGGCTCACCCACGTCGACGAGTCCGGGGCCGCCCGGATGGTCGACGTGTCCGACAAGGCCGTCACCGCGCGTACGGCCTCCGCGTCCGGTCGCGTGCTGGTCAGCGAGGCCGTGGTCGGGCTGCTGCGCGGCGAGGGCGTGCCGAAGGGCGACGCGCTCGCGGTGGCGCGGATCGCCGGGATCATGGGCGCCAAGCAGACGCCGTCGCTGATCCCGCTGTGCCACCCGCTCGCGGTGTCCGGGGTCGAGGTCGACCTCGCGGTCACCGACACGTCCGTGGACATCACCGCCACTGTCCGCACCACCGACCGCACCGGGGTCGAGATGGAGGCGCTGACGGCCGTCACCGTGGCAGCGCTCACGGTCGTCGACATGGTCAAGGCGGTCGACAAGGCCGCGGTCATCACCGACGTACGGGTCGAGACCAAGACCGGCGGGAAGTCGGGGCCATGGAGCCGGTGAGCGAGCCGGCGAGCGAGTCGGTGAGCCTGCCCGCCGCCGTCGTCGTGGCGTCCAACCGCGCCGCGTCCGGCGTCTACGCCGACGAGACCGGCCCGCTGATCGTCGCCTGGCTGCGCGAGCGCGGCTTCGCGTGCGACGAACCGGCGGTCGTCCCCGACGGCGACCCGGTGCGCGAGGCGGTCGCCGCGGCCGTCGCCGCAGGCGCGCGGCTCGTGCTCACCACGGGTGGCACCGGACTGACCCCCACCGACCGTACGCCCGAGGCGACCCGACCGCTCCTGGACCGTGAGGTCCCCGGGATCGCCGAGGCGATCCGCGCGGCGGGTGTCGCGAAGGGCGTCCCGACCGCGATGCTGTCGCGGGGCACCGCCGGCATCGTCGGCGACTGCCTCGTGGTCAACCTGCCCGGCTCGCGCGGCGGCGTGAAGGACGGCCTCGGCGTGCTCGACCCGGTGGTGCGCCACGCGGTCGAGCAGGTCGTCGGCAGCGACCACTGACCTGCCACTCACCGACTCGAGGCGACTGAGAGCACATGACCGCACCCGGCTGGCCCGCTCGTCTGGAGTCCCACGGCGTCGTGGTGCGCGCGCTGCGCCGCGGCGACGCCCGCACGTGGCAGGAGGTCCGCACCCGCAACCACGAGTGGCTGAGCCCCTGGGACGCGACGGTGCCGCCGGGCGCCGAGCCGCGCCCGTCGTCGTACCGCGTGGTGGTGCGGTCCCTGCTCCACCAGGCCGCGCAGGGGCGCTGCCTGCCGTTCGTGATCGAGGTCGGCGGCCGCTTCGTCGGCCAGGTCACGGTCAGCAACGTCGCCCGCGGATCGGCGCAGTGGGCGTCCATCGGCTACTGGGTGAGCGCCGACGTCGCCGGGCGCGGGATCGCGCCGCGCGCGGTCGCGATGGTGATCGACCACTGCCTCGGCCCGGTCGGGCTGCACCGCGTGGAGATCTGCATCCGCCCGGAGAACACCAGCTCGCTGCGGGTGGTGGAGAAGCTCGGCCTGATGGAGGTGGGGTTCGCGCCGCTCTTCCTGCACATCGACGGAGCCTGGCGCGACCACCGGATCTTCGCGGTGACCCGCGAGGAGGCGCCGGCAGGCGTCGAGGTGCGGCTGGGGGCGCACCAGTCACACCAGTAGTCACACCAGTAGTTCTGCGACACACCACTTGACATCCGCCCCGCTCGTGCTCCGCGCTCCTAGGCTTCGTGCGTGGACCTGAGCGCGCTGATCTTCGTGGCCCTCGCCGTCGCGTGGGCCGTCTACCTGATCCCCAAGGCCCTCAAGCACCACGACGAGGTCGTCCGCAGCCGCTCGGTCGAGAAGTTCTCCCACACGATGCGCGTGCTCGCGCGCCGGGAGCCCGTCGACCGCCGCAACGCCCGCCTCGTCGTCGCGCCGATCCGGGCCGCCCTCCGTCCGCCGGTCGAGACCAAGGCCCGCGTGGCCCCCGAGCCGGTCGAGGTCGCGGCGTCGCCCGCCGCCCCCGCCGTGCGTCGTACGCCGTCGCCGCAGGCCGAGCGCGCAGCCGCGCGCCGCGCCGCGAAGCGTCGCCGCAACGTCCTCGCCGTGCTGCTGCTCGCCAACGCCGTCGTCGTCGGCCTCGCGGTCGGCGCGGTCGTCGCCTGGCCATGGACCGCGGTGCCCGCCGGGCTCCTGGTGGCCTGGCTGGTCGCCTGCCGGGTGTCGGTGCGCCGCGAGCGCGCCCACCGCGCCGCCCACCCGACCCGCTCCGCGATCGAGGTCGGCGTCCCGGCCGAGGCCGCCCCGGCCGCCCCGGTCGAGCAGGGCGCCGAGGAGACGGAGTCGACCGGCGAGCACGTGGTCGCCGTGGCCGAGGTCCCGGCCGCGGCCGTCGCCGAGGCGCCCGCCGTCACCACCGGCGAGATCCCGGTCGTCGGCGGCTGGGAGATGGTGCCCACGACCCTCCCGACCTACGTCTCCAAGCCGGCCGCCCAGCGCCGCACGGTCTCCACCATCGACCTCGACTCCACCGGCGTGTGGTCGAGCGGTCGCAGCGACGAGGACTCCGCCCTGGCCCGCTCGGCCGAGGAGTCCGCGCGCTCGGCGCGGGAGTCCGAGGAGCGCCGCCGGGCCTCCGGCGCCTGACCCACGGGTCGATTGGGCCGGCCTCGGGCGGCTCGTGTATCTTTCATCCCGCGTCCTCGGACGCGATGGGGCTGTGGCGCAGTTGGTAGCGCGTCTCGTTCGCAATGAGAAGGTCAGGGGTTCGAATCCCCTCAGCTCCACCACCCTCGAGCGCCCGTCGCCTGGATCCCAGGCGACGGGCGCTCGTGCGTCCGGCGCCGGGCCGAGCGGCTGGTCCGGCGTGCTCGGGCGAAGGGGCCGGCACACGTGTCCGACCTGTCGCCCGGCATCCACCAGCTCGGGGGCGAGAACTCGGACACGTGTACGACGCGGGCGTCGCCACCCCGGACACGTGAGGACAGGTCGACAGGAAGTCACCGGGACCACCCCGCCTAGTCCGTCCGGACTATGCCGACGCCCGGAGGTCCCATCTTTGCCCCGACCGCCTCCCTGGAGGTGTCGCAGGGCCTAGCCTCGACACCGATCTCGGGTGTCCCGTCACCGCGGGACGGGGCAGGCGTTCGACCGAGCGAGAGCAGGTGCACAGTGGCAGAGATCCTGGTGGTCGACGACGAGGACGACATCCGTGAGCTCGTGGCCATGTGCGTCCGCCGCGCCGGCCACACCGCCTGGACCTTCGACGACCCGCACGCCGCCCTGGACTTCGCCACGCGCCGCCCGGAGATCGAGCTCGCGCTGCTCGACTGGAGCATGCCGTCGATGGACGGCGGCGAGCTGTGCGTCGAGCTGCGCGCCGTGCCCCACCTCGCCGAGATCCCGATCCTCGTGGTGACCGCCTACACCGACGAGGAGACCCGCTCGCGCGCCTTCGCGTCGGGCGCCTCCGGCTTCATCGCCAAGCCGTTCAGCATCCAGGTGCTGCAGCAGTACGTCGCCACCGCGATGGCCGGTCCGGAGCAGGACCTGCACGCGCCGGACGAGCTGCCGACGACGCCCGCCTGACCCTCGCGCAGCACACACCCGTCGCCGACCGGCGACGGGTGTTGACACGGCGGCGACGCTGCTGGTTTCTTCGGCAGCGTGCGCGCTCCCGCTCGCGCGCCGCTGCGAGGAGACCGTCCGATGTCGCTGCGCCCGCGTCTGACCGGTCGCGCGGGCACGCCGCTGTGGCGGGCGGCCCCGGGGCGGCTGCTGCGCGACCCGGCCGGGCTGTCGCTGATGGTCGTGATCCTCGCTGTCGTGGGCCTGACGGCCGCCGCGGGACCCCTGCACGACGAGGCCGTGGGCGACGGTGCGCTGCGCACCGTCCTCGCGGCCGTGCCCGACAGGGCGCCGGCCAACCAGCGGGCGGTGGTGCGGCTCAACGCCGCCGTCGGCCCCGGCGTGCCGGTGTGGGACGCGGCGGTGGCAGACCTGGACGCGATCCCGGGCCTGGGGCCGCCCCGGGTGACGGCCCAGTCGATCTCCCCCGAGCTGCACCCCCGGCTGCTCTACGGCCCGGTCGGGCCCCAGCTGCGGACCGCGCGGGGGCGCGCGGCCGTACGCCTCTTCGCCGTGGCCGACCCGGCGTCCGCGGTGGTGCCGACGGGAGGTGCCGCCCCCACGGGCGACGGCCTGTGGTTGCCCGCGCCGGTGGCGGCCGAGCTCGGGGTCGCCGCCGGGGACGAGGTCCGGGTGCGCGTGGCCGGCATCGACGACGCTCCGAAGGCAGTCGCGGTGCCCGTGGCCGGGACCTACGAGGTCGCCGGGGACGGACGTACGCCCGTCTCGCCGGCCGGCTCCCGGCTCTGGCGGGAGCTGGCCGACGAGGGGTTCCCCACCGACAGCGACCTCGAGACGCTGCGGGCCCACCTCGCCGTGGCCGACCTCGACACGGTCGGCGCGCTGGCGACCGCCATCGGCGACGACCTGCTCTGGTCGGCCCAGCTCGCGCCGGTCGCCGACCGTCCGCGCCTCGCCCCCATGAGAACCACCGCGCAGGAGGTGCGTGACGTCCGCCAGGTGCTGGCCGGTCGCCGTGACCTCGACGACCTCCCGGCCTCCGTCCGGCCGGGGCTGGCGTCCGGGATCGAGCAGGTCGTGGGCGACGCCGACGAGCTGGCCGCGGCCACGCGCAGGGGCACGGCCGTCACGACGCGCGCCGGGCTCGCCCTCGCCCTCGTGCTGGTGCTGGCGGCGACCGGCCTCGCGCTGGCGCGGCGGCGGCGGGAGGTGGCGCTCGCGGCCGGGACCGGCCGGCACCCCGCCTCGACCGGCCTGCTCCACGCCGTCGAGCTGCTGCCGGCCGCGGTCGTCGGTGGGCTCGCCGGGTGGTGGCTCGCCCGGCGCCTCGTGGGGCTGGCGGTGCCGGGGATCGTCCCGTCCGCCGCGGCGATCCGGGAATCCGCCGTGTGGGCCGTCGGCGCCGTCGCGGCGGGACTGGTGGTCGCGGCGGGAGGGGCCGCCGTCGTCGCGTGGAGCGGCGCGCGGCGCCTGTCCGGCCACCCGCCCGCCCGGGCCCCGTGGCGGGTCGTGCTGGTGGTGGCCGCAGCAGCCGCCACCACCGGCCTGCTGACCCGACCGGCCGCGACGTCCGACCCGCTCGGGCCGCTCGACCTGCTGGTCCCGTCGCTCGTCGTCGCGGCGGTCGTCGCCGTCGGCACACGCGTCGCGTACGCCCTGCTCCGCACCCGTGCGGGCCGAGGACGCCGGCCGGGCAGAACCGGCCTGGCGCCGTGGCTGGCCCGGCGTCGGCTGGGCGCTCCGGACGCCGCCCGGGAGCTGACGACGACCGTGGCCGCCACCGGGCTCGGGCTGCTCGTCTTCTCGGTGGCCGCGCTCGCCTCGCTCGACGACACCCTGGCCGACCGGGCGGCGGTGGCCGTCGGAGCCGACACGGTGCACCGGGTCCCCGCGTCCTGGGTCCTCGACCCCGACGCCCCGGTGCAGGCCGAGCCGGGCGAGCTCGGTCGGCCCCCGGATCCCGACGACGTCCCCGACGCACGCGTCCCACCGCTGCCCGACGGGCTCAGCACGGTCTGGCGCACCCGCCCGGTGGTGGGCACGACCGGGCTGCGCCTCGAGGTGATGGCGATCGACCCGGACAGCCTCGTCGACGCGGCCGACTGGGGCGCTCCGGGCGGGCCCGTCGACGACAGCAGGGCGCTGCTCCCCGACCTCGCGAGCGACGGCGGTCCGGTGCCGGCGCTGCTGGTCGGGGACGTGGGGTCCCTGGACGTCGAGGTCGGCTCGGTGCTCACCCTCGACACCCGGTTCTTCCCCGTCATCGTCCAGGTCGTCGCCGCGCCCGACGCGTTCCCCGGGGTGGGCGCCGGTCCGGCGACCCTCGTGGTCGACGCGGGGGCGTTCCTCGGCGAGGGCGGCAACGACGACCCGCGCCTCCGGCCGTCGCCCCAGGCCCAGTTCGTCGACACCCGGGAGTTCCGCACCGACCTCTGGGCCGCTCCGGGCACCGACCCGCTCGCGGTCCTCAGCGCGGCCGAGGTCGAGCCCGACCTCGTGGGTTCGGTCGACCAGGCACGCGCCGCTCCTGCGTGGGTCGCCGCCACCGAGTCGCGTCGCTACCAGGTCGGGCTCGGGGCCCTGCTGGGCCTGCTCGGGGTGGCCGCGGTCGCGCTCGGCGCCGTGCGCGCCGCGCGGCGGGCGCCTGCCGCCGACCGGGTGCTGGCCCTCGTCGGTGCGCGGGCGGGCGCGCCGGCACGTGCCCGCGTCCTGGAGGTCGTGGTCGTCGTGGCGGTCTGCCTCGCCGTCGCGGTCGTCGCGGTGCTGGCCGTGCGGCCCCTCGGCCCGGTGCTGCTCGAGCCGGGCGACGGCGGACTGCCCGACGCGGCGCTCGAGCTGCCGGCGGTCGCCTGGTGGACCGCAGCGGGCTGGCTGGCGACGTCGCTGGCCGTGGCGGTGGGGTCCTCGCTCCTCGTCGCGTCGGACCGCAGCGGGGCGGAGGTGCTGCGCGGTGAGGACTGACACGAGCCCGCCCGACCCGGTCGAGGTCGCTCGCTGCCTCGGGCTGGTGCGCCTCTACCCGGGCTCGACCGGCGAGGTGGCCGCGCTGCGCGGGGTGGACGCGTCGTTCTCCTCGCACAGCGTGACCGCGCTGACCGGTCCGTCCGGCAGCGGGAAGTCCACCCTGCTCGCGCTGCTGGCCATGCGCGACCGTCCCGACGGCGGCACGGTCACGGTCCTCGGCCACGACGTCGCCTCGCTGTCGGGCCGCGACCGGCGGCGGCTGGCCCGCACGGGCGTCACGTGGGCGCCCCAGCGCCCCACCGACGGGCTCTTCCCGCACCTGAGCGCCGCGCAGAACCTCGAGCAGGCCGCCCGCTGGCGCGGGGCGCCGCGCGCGGAGGTGGGCACCCTCCTGCGCCGGCTCGGGCTCGAGGAGGTCGCGGACGTACGCGCCTCGCGGCTGTCCGGCGGCGAGCAGCAGCGGGTCGCGGTGGGCTGCGCCTGCATCGGGTCGCCGCCGCTGGTCCTCTGCGACGAGCCGACCGCCGAGCTCGACGAGGACACCGCCGCGCTCGCGCTCGCCGCGCTGCGCGACGCGGCGCGCTCCGGCAGCGCCGTGGTGGTCGCCACCCACGACCCCGACGCCGTCGCCGCCAGCGACCGCGTGGTCGGGCTCCGCCACGGCGTGCTCGGCACCGAGCAGGCGGTCGGCGCGACCGTGCATGCGGCGATCGACCGGGCCGGGCGGCTCCAGCTCCCCCCGGCGGCACTCACGCTGTTCCCGGACCAGCGCGCCGTGGTCCGGGTGGAGGGGGACCGCGTGGTGCTCGAGCCCCCGGACCGGACCGGCCCTGCCGACACGGGTGGTGAGCGGTCGTGAGCGCCCAGGCGGTGGTGGAGGCGCGCGACGTCACCCACGCCCACCGGGCCGGCGGCCGCCCGGTGCTCGACGGGGTGTCGTTCTCGGCCGCGCACGGTGAGGTCGTGGTCGTGGAGGGCCGCTCGGGATCGGGGAAGTCGACCCTCTGCCAGCTCCTCGCCGGCCTCGAGGCGCCCGACGGCGGCACGGTGCTGGTCGACGGGCAGGAGGCCCACCGCCTCCACGACTGGGCGCGGATCGGGCTGATGCCGCAGCGCCTCGGGCTCGCCGAGGAGCTCACCGTCGCCGAGAACGTCTGGCTGCCCTGCTGGGTGCGGGGGCTGCCCGAGCCGATGGACCTGCTCGAGTCGCTCGACGTGGCCCACCTCGCCGGACGGCTCGGCGGTCAGGTCTCGCGGGGCGAGCAGCAGCGCGTCGCCCTGGCCCGCGCCGCCGTGCTGGGTCCCGTGCTGGCGGTGCTGGACGAGCCCACCAGCCACCAGGACGAGGAGCACGCCGCGGTCGTGGTCGACCGGGTCGTGTCGCTGGCGCGGGAGGGGACGACGGTGGTCGTGGCCAGCCACGACCCGCAGCTGCGCGACGTCGCCGACCAGGTCGTACGCCTCCGCGCGGGGGTCAGGCGGGAGTGACCGGGCCGGCCCCGAGCAGGTGCCACTCGCCCTCCGAGACGACCTCCACGCGGTCGCCGTCGACGACGACCGCCGACTGCTCGTCGAGGACGTAGCCCGGGTTGCCGAGCCCGGCGGCCCACTCCCGGGCGGCCTCGAGGGTGTTGCCGGGGAAGAGGCCGAGGTGCGGGAAGACCGAGAAGTCGACCAGCCCCAGCGCGGTGTCCGGCTCATCGGGCCGCCACTCCACGAAGAGCTCGCCGATGCGCGGTGTCATCACCATGCTGCCGGCGCTGACGCCCACCCACACCGTGTCCTCCAGCCGCGGGAGGACGTCGAGCAGGCCCGACTCGCGGACCCAGTGGGCGAGGTAGACCGCCTCCCCGCCGTCGACGAGCAGCACGTCGGCCGCCTCCACCCACGGCACCCACCGCGCCGGGTCGATCGTCGGCAGGGCGGTCAGCTCCAGCACCCCCACCGACGCCCACCCGAGGCCGGTCATCGTGGGAGGCGTCCGGTCGGTCACGAACGCGCGCAGGGACTCCGGGCCGCACATCGGGTGGCCCCACTGCGCGGACGGGATCGCCAGCGCTGTGGCCTCCTCGACGGGCTTGCCCAGCAGGTCGACGAGCGCGGAGCGGATGCTGGCGTTGGTGACGCCCCCCGAGGTCAGCAGCAGCTTCATCGCGTCATCGTGGCACGGCCACCGCCCCGCACGGCCCGGCCGAGTACCTGAAATCGGTGGTGGTCGGGAAGCATGGCTCGTCCGGGGCGGGGGCGCGCCTACGGTCACCCGGCGAGCCGTACGCGCCGGACTCGCACCGACCCCCCCACGGCGCGGGAACCCGGAGCACGGCATGGGCACCACCCGGACCACCTTCTGCGCGGGGCTCGCAGCCTCGTCGCTCGCCCTCGCCGCAGTCGCCGCGGCGCCGGCGCTCGCGGTCAACGCCGACCACGGAGACCGGATCGTCGCCGCGCGCCCGGTGACGACCACCCCGCACGTCATGAACGGCGCCGTCACCGGGATCACGCAGGTCGGCAACACGGTCGTGGTGGTCGGCACCTTCACCCGTGTCAGCCCGGCCAGCACCTTCTCCAGCACCGCCGACGACCTGGTCCGCAACCGGGTCTTCGCCTTCGACGCGACGACCGGCGTGATCGACCCGGCCTTCAACCCCAACCTCGGTGGCGCGGCCAACTCGGTGACGACCGACGGCACCAGCGTGTGGGTCGGCGGCGCGTTCACGTCCGTGGGCGGCAACACCGCGATCAAGCGGGTGGTCAAGCTGACCGCCTCGGGCGCCGTCGTCAGCGGCTTCCGGTCGGTGCCCAACAAGCCGGTCAACGAGGTCGTCTACAGCAACGGCCGGGTCTACCTCGGCGGCTCCTTCACCTCCGTGGCGTCCGGGACGACGTCGGCACGCGCGGCGCTGGCGGCCGTCGACCCGACCACGGGCGCCACGCTCGCCGGGGTCAACGTGCCGTTCACCGGTGTCTACGACCCCGCGAACGGAGGCGGCGGGACCACCAACATCACCCGCTTCGACGTCTCGCCGGACGGCTCGCGCCTGGCCGCCGTCGGCAACTTCGCGACCGTGGGCGGGCTGCCGCGCGTGCAGGTGGCCCTGCTCGACACCAGCGGCTCGACGGCCTCCGTCGCGTCGTGGGCCACCAACCGCTACGACCGCGCCCACAACAGCTGCGCGAGCGTCTTCGACACCTTCACCCGCGACGTCGACTTCTCGCCCGGCGGCGACTTCTTCGTGGTGTCGGCCACCGGCGCCTTCGCCGGCGGTGCCGCCAGCGGCACCATGTGCGACACCGTCACCCGGTGGGACACCGCCAGCACCGGCAACGACCCGGCGTGGTCGGACTACACCGGCGGCGACACGACCTACGGCGTCGCCGTGACCGGCAGCGCGGTCTACGTCGGCGGCCACATGCGCTGGCAGAACAACCCCTTCCAGGGCGACCAGGCCGGCCCGGGTGCGGTGCCGCGGGAGGGCATCGCCGCCCTCGACCCGGTCAACGGCCTGCCGCTGTCGTGGAACCCGGGCCGCGCGCGTGGCGTCGGCGCCCAGGCGCTGTTCGCCACCGCCCAGGGGCTGTGGGTCGGCAGCGACACCACCCGCATCGGCGGCGTCCAGCGGGGCCGCCTGGCGTTCATGCCGCTCGCCGGTGGCACGCAGGTCCCGAGCGTGGCTCCCGCCGCCCTCCCCAACGACCTGTTCCTGGCCCAGCGCACGTCCGGCGCGGCCGGCAACGTGCTCTACCGGGTCGACGCGGCCGGGCCGGCGGTCCAGGCCGGCGACGGCGGCCCCGACTGGACGACCGCCGACGGCTTCGTCAGCGGCGGCAACGTCGCCGACTGGGGCGCCACCGTCCCGCGTGACGCGACGGTCCCGGCCGGGACGCCCGCCGACCTCTTCGCCGCCGAGCGGTGGGCGCCGCAGGACTGGAACTTCCCGGTCGCGGCCGGCCGGCACCTGACCGTGCGGCTCTACTTCGCCAACCAGTACGACGGCACCGCGCAGGTCGGCCAGCGGGTCTTCGACGTGCTCGTCGACGGCGTGACCCGCCTCGACGACTTCGACATCGTCGCGGCGGCCGGCAACAAGACCGGCACGATGCGCTCGCTCGCGGTCACCAGCGACGGCGACGGGCTCGACATCGACCTGCGCGCCGTCGTCGAGAACCCGCTCATCAACGCCATCGAGGTCCTCGACGCCGACGTGCCCGCGGGCACCGGCACCGCCGGCGTGCTGCTGCGCCGCGGCGTCGACGCCTCCGCCGCCCCGACCGGACCCGCGACGACCGCCAACACGTCGCTCGACTGGTCGACCGTGCGCGGGGCCTTCGTCGTCAACGGCTCGGTCTTCTACGGCCTCCCGGACGGCCGGCTCTACCGCCGCACGTTCAACGCCACCACCGGCGCGACGGGCGCCCAGCAGGTCGTCAACCTCTACGACGACCCCGACACCGGCGAGCGGATCCCCTTCGCGATCTCCAACCTCACCGGGATGGCCTACGACACCGGCACCCACCGGATCTACTACACCGTCTTCGGCGACAGCCGCCTGCACTACCGGTACTTCACGCCGGAGAGCTCGGTGGTGGGGGCCCAGGACTTCATCGGCGACAACGGCGGGGTCGACCTCTCCCGGGTCGCCGGGATGACCCTGGCCGGCGGGCGTCTCCTCTACGGCTCCTCGGCCGACGGTGCGCTCCGCTCGGCGCCCTTCGCCGGCGGCCGGGTCACCGGGGCGCCGGTGGTCACCAGCAACGACGGCAGCTGGCGCTACCGCGCCATCTTCACCGCTCGCTGAGCCGGACTCGTCGGTGCGCCCACCACGACGGCGGGCGCACCGCTACGGTCGGCACGTGAGCGACCACCAGCCGATCCACGTGGTGAGCACGTCCGCGGCAGCGGCGGACGTCGACCGGCTGCGCGCCCGCCTGGGCCGCGACGTGCTCGTCCTGACCGCGCCGACCGCGGAGGCGCGGCGCGTGGTGGAGCCGCTGGTGCGGGGTCGCGGCGGCACGACGACACGGCCCGACGTCGCGCTGGCCCCGGTGCGGTTCCCCGACGTCGACCGCGGCCACCGCCTCGACGACCTGGTCCGCGCCCACGCCGTGCACGACCGGTTCCGCGACGTGGTGGTCGTCGCCGACCCCGCCACGGTGACGCTGCTGCTGCGGGTCCTCGCCCCTGACCAGCTCCCCGAGGAGGGCCCGGTCACGCGGGTCGGCCTGCCGCGCGGCGAACGGCCGGTGCCGTTCGTCCCGACCCTCGTCGCGGGCGCCGGGCTCGCGGCCGTGTTCGGCCTGCTCGGCACCGTCCTGGCGTGGTGGGTCGCGCCGCTGCTGGTCGTCCTGGCCGGGCTGGTGCTGCTGGTGGTCCCGGGTCAGCGCACCTGGGGGCTCACCGTGCTGGCGGCGTCGGGGATCGCCGCCGTCGTGGACTTCCTGGCCATCGCCGGGTCGTCCCGCTTCCCCGGTACGTGGTGAGCCGGGACTGGACTGCGGAGCGCGCCTGGCGGCTACGTGCGGGCGCCCGTGAGTCCCGCCCGGGCTGGATCGGGCGGGACGCGCGGGTGCACGGGTCCGGGGGCCTCAGCCCTTGCGCGGACCGAACAGCAGCGAGCTCACCGAGCGGCGGGGCCGGGGGAGCGGCGGGGCGGGGAACCACGCGTCGACCTTGCGGCCGGTGGCGTTGAAGCCCTCGTGGAAGACGTAGTTGAGCCCGCACTCGCAGACCCAGCGCTCGCCGGTCTCGAACGTCGCGTCCGCGCGCGGCGCGGCGTCGGTCTCCAGGCAGATGTGCAGCAAGGTGGAGCCCATCGCAAACCCTCCCCGGGGGTCGTGTGACGACCAGTGTTCGAACGCCACCGGTGGTGGCTCGGACCATCGTGGGGCCGAAAACGTCCCCCCGGACGCGACGAGAGCAAAGATTCCGTCGATCTTGACGATTTCTGGGACTTTCGCGTCCGGGTGGGCTAGCGACGTGCGTCAGATCCAGCGCCGGAACCAGATCCGGGCGTCCCACTCGGACTTGGTGAGCAGCGTGTCGGTCCAGATCGGCCAGAACCACGCGAACGCCACGATGGCCAGGACGGTCACGGTGCCGGCGGCGACGACCCCGAGCGTACGGCGGGGTCCGGGCGCCGCCGACGGCCCCACGAGGTGTCCCATCGCGAGCGCGAGGGACAGCACGAGGAACGGCAGGCAGGCGATGGCGTAGAAGACGAAGATCGGGCGGTCGTCGTAGAGGAACCACGGCAGCCAGGTCGTGGCCAGACCGACCACCGCGACCCCGTGACGCCAGTCGCGCGCGCCGATCCACAGCACCAGCGACGCCACCATCGCCAGGCAGCCGGCCCACCACACGACCGGGTTGCCGAGCAGCAGGACCTGCCGGATGCAGCTCGAGCCGCTGGGCGCGTCGCACCCCTGCGAGCCCGGCTGGATGTCGGTCTGCGCGTCGACGCCGACCGGGCGCCCCATCACCAGCCAGGTCGAGGGCTTGGAGGCGTAGACGTGGGTCGAGTCGTTGAGGAAGTGGCTGTGGAAGGTGTAGACGTCGTGGTGGTAGTACCAGAGCGAGCGCAGCGACTGCGTCACCTCGCCGAAGCCGCTCGCGTCCGGCTCGGTCGCGGTCGGCCACTGCTCGCCGCCGGCGTACGTCGTGTACTGCGTGTTGCTGAGCGCCTGCTCGTAGGCGTCGGCGTGCATCAGCCACCCCGTCCACGACGCGACGTAGGTGGCGAGGGCGACGCCGACGAGCGCGAGGAACGCCGGCACGCCGTCGAGCACCACCGAGCGCACCAGCGGACGGCGCTCGCCGAAGGCGCGACGGGCGCCCGCGCTCCAGATCCACGCCAGCAGGCCGAAGGCCGCGAGCGGGTAGATCGCCGACCACTTGGTGCCGCACGCGAGGCCGAAGGAGAGCCCGCCGAGCAGCAGCCAGGGCCGCCACCACGACTGCCACCAGCGCCCCGTGCGCCCGGCGGCGAGCCGGTCGCGGAGCCACTGCCGGTCCGCGACCACGCAGTGCACGCCGCACAGGATGAAGAAGGCGAGGAAGATGTCGAGCAGCGCCAGCCGCGACAGCACCAGCTGGAGGCCGTCGAGGGACAGCAGCAGCCCGGCGACCAGTCCGACCGTGGTGGAGCCGCTCACCCGGCGCACGAAGCGGCACATCACCAGCACCATCAGCG
The DNA here is from genome assembly GCF_018275325.1 of Nocardioides palaemonis. Lineage (NCBI taxonomy): Bacteria > Bacillati > Actinomycetota > Actinomycetes > Propionibacteriales > Nocardioidaceae > Nocardioides > Nocardioides palaemonis. The sequence continues at coordinate 424,312 of NZ_JAGVQR010000001.1, forward strand.
AGCCCACGACGGCCGAGGCGGTGCGCCAGCCGGTCGGGTCCATCCCGACGACCTTCTCGCCGAGGGCGATCAGCCACTTGCCGACCTCGGGGTGGACGACCATCGAGGGCCCGTCCTGCCAGAGCCCCGTCACCTGGCCGTTGAGGATCGTCTTGTCGGCGTCCTCGACGTAGGTGCGGACGTAGCCGAAGTGCAGCAGCGACCACGCGTCCTTGGCGTAGTAGGTCTCGTCGAAGGAGAACTGGTGCGGCGTGCCGAGGTGCCAGCGGCGCAGGAAGAAGGCGAGCGCGGCGAGGCAGATCGCCCCGACCCAGCCGATCGCCGGGTCCTCCGACCGCCAGCGTGGGCGGTTGCGCTCCGCTGCGGTCGGCATCACGCGGGAACTCTAACCACGGACCCCACCCGCGGGCGGGCGCCGCGGGCCGGACACGGCCTGCGATGATCGGCCCATGGCTGGCGTCCTGGTCCTCGCGGGCACCCCGATCGGGCAGGCGGGCGACGCTCCGCCGCGTCTCGCGGCCGAGCTCTCCGGCGCCGACGTGGTCGCCGCCGAGGACACCCGGCGGCTCAAGCGGCTGTGCGCCGACCTCGACATCACGCTCGGCGGTCGCGTGGTGTCCTACTTCGAGGGCAACGAGCAGGCCCGCACCCCGGTGCTGCTCGAGGCGCTGCTGGCCGGCGAGCGGGTCGTGCTGGTCACCGACGCGGGCATGCCGAGCGTCTCCGACCCCGGCTACCGGCTCGTCGCCGCCGCGGTCGAGCACGACGTGCGCGTGACGGCGGTGCCCGGCCCGAGCGCCGTCCTGACCGCCCTCGCGGTCAGCGGGCTCCCGGTCGACCGGTTCTGCTTCGAGGGCTTCCTGCCGCGCAAGGCGGGGGAGCGGGCGCGCCGGCTGGCCGCGCTGGCGGCCGAGGAGCGCACGATGGTGTTCTTCGAGGCGCCGCACCGCACCGAGGCGGCGCTCGCCGCGATGGCCGAGGCGCTCGGTGACGACCGGCCGGCCGCGGTGTGCCGTGAGCTCACCAAGACCCACGAGGAGGTCCGTCGCGGCCAGCTCGGGGAGCTGGTCGCCTGGGCCGGCGAGGGCGTACGCGGCGAGGTGACGGTCGTCGTCCAGGGCTCCAGCGGTGCCGGCCCGGCGGTCGGCACCGACCCGGGCTCGCTGCGCGCCGCCGTCGCCGACCTCGAGGCCGCCGGCTCCACCCGCAAGGAGGCGATCGCGGAGGTCGCCCGGCGCGCCGGGCTGCCGAAGAGGGAGGTCTACGACGTTGTCCACCGCTGAGCCCACCCGCTCGCGCGCGGCCACCGAGGAGAAGTCCGGGGCGCGCCGCGACCGCGAGCGTCCGCCGGCGCCCGAGCCGCTGCCCCACCCGGTGGTCGACAACCACTGCCACCTCGACATCGCCGACGGCGACTGGCTCGCCACCGAGGACGCGATCGCCGCCGCCGCAGCCGTCGGGGTGCCGCGGATCGTGCAGATCGGCTGCGACCTGCCGGGCGCCCGCTGGGCGGTGCAGGCCGCTGCCGACCACGCGGCGCTCGTCGCCGGCGTCGCGCTGCACCCCAACGAGGCCCCGCGGCTCGCCGCGAGCGGACAGCTCGACGCCGCGCTCGCCGAGATCGAGGAGCTCGCGCGCTCGCACGACAAGGTGCGCGCGATCGGCGAGACCGGCCTCGACACGTTCCGCACCGGCGAGGAGGGCCGCGCGGCGCAGGAGGAGAGCTTCCGGCGCCACGTCGACCTGGCCAAGCGGCTGGACAAGACGCTCGTCATCCACGACCGCGACGCCCACGACGACGTGCTGCGCATCATCGACTCCGAGGGCGCGCCCGAGCGCTGGGTGATGCACTGCTTCTCCGGCGACGCCGCGTTCGCGCGGGCCTGCCTCGACCGCGGCGCCCACCTCAGCTTCGCGGGGACGGTCACCTTCAAGAACGCCGCGGCGGTGCGCGAGGCGCTGGCGGTCACGCCCCTCGACCGGGTGCTGGTCGAGACCGACGCGCCCTACCTCACGCCCACGCCGTGGCGCGGGCGGCCCAACGCCTCCTACCTCGTCCCGGTGACGGTCCGCGCGATGGCCGAGGTGCTCGGGGCCGACCTCGAGGACCTCTGCCGGGCCATCGACGCCACCACCGAGACCGCCTTCGGGGGCGCCTGGTAGGGCGGCCGGCAGGCCGGGTGACAGGAAGATCCGTGACCCGGATCTCGCACCAATTTCGGCGTTCGAGTTTGCGGACCCGCCTCTCGTCGTTATCGTCTTGTGATTGTTGGCCGGGATCGGGAGCGTTTCCGGCAGCACGAGGACCGGATCGGGCCGGTCCTGCGAGACCCCCGCTCGCACCGTCGTACGGCCTCACCCCCGCACCACCGTGGCCGCACGCTCGTGGCTGGGGTGTGCTGCCACCCGAGGCCCGGGGAGTACGACGTTCGGAGAATCGTGCGCTCTCGTCTCGCGCAGCTCAGCAGGTCCAGGACCGCCCTCGTCCCGGCGTCCGCCGTGGTCGTGGCAGCCGTCGCCGGCACCACCGTCGGCTACGCCGCCCTCAGCAAGGACGTGACCCTCACCCTCGACGGCCGGACCACCCAGGTGAGCGCCCTCGGTGACACCGTCGGCGACGTCCTCGCGGCCGAGGGCATCGAGGTCACCGACAAGGACCTGGTCGCCCCCGCGATGGACGAGTCGGTCACCGACGGGTCCGCCATCGCCGTCCAGTTCGGCCGCCCGCTCGAGCTGTCCGTCGACGGCGACGAGGCGACCTACTGGGTCAACTCGACCAACGTGGCCAGCGCCCTCGGCGAGATCGGCCGCCGCTTCGACGGCGCCGAGCTGTCGGCCAGCCGCAGCGCGTCGATCGGTCGCGGCGGGCTCGAGCTCGAGGTCGTCACACCCAAGGTCGTGCGGATCAAGATCGGCGCGAAGGACCTGCGCAAGAAGCAGGTCGCCGCGCTGACCGTCGCCGACGTGCTGGACTCGATGGGCGTCGAGGTGGGCAAGCACGACAAGGTGAAGCCCTCCCTCGGCACCGAGATCGCCGACGGCGACGACATCGTCGTCACGGACATCCGCATCGCCACGAAGAAGGTGGCGCGCGAGGTCGTCGACGCACCGGTCATCGAGCGCGAGGACCCGTCGATGTACGAGGGCGACGAGGAGGTCGTGCAGGCCGGCAAGGACGGCGTCCGCGACGTCACCTACCGGCTGCGCTTCGTCAACGGCGAGCTGGTCGCCCGCAAGGTGGTCAGCGCGGACGTCCGGGTCAAGGCCGTCCCGCAGATCGTGAAGGTCGGCACCAAGGAGCAGCCCACCTCGAACTTCGCCGACGGCAACACCGTCTGGGACGCCCTCGCCAAGTGCGAGTCCGGCGGCAACTGGGCCATCAACACCGGCAACGGCTACTACGGCGGCCTGCAGTTCAGCCTCGGCACCTGGCGCGCCTACGGCGGCACCGGCCTGCCGAGCCAGGCCTCCCGCGAGACCCAGATCGCGATCGCGACCAAGCTCCGTGACGCCTCCGGCGGCTACGGCGCCTGGCCGGGCTGCGCGGCCAAGCTCGGCCTGCCCCGCTGACGCGAAGCACTCCGTTGGTCGAGGAGGGCGCGCAGCGCCCGCGGCGCCCGTTGGTCGAGGAGGGCGCGCAGCGCCCGTCACGAGACCTCAGCCCTGACGACTAGGGTTGTCACATGACCACTGACCCGGCCGGCCCGAGGCTCCTCGGGCCGGCCGAGGTGCGCCAGCTCGCCGCCGAGCTCGACCTGCGGCCCACCAAGCAGCGCGGGCAGAACTTCGTCATCGACGCCAACACCGTGCGCCGGATCGTGCGCGAGTCGGCGATCACCGCCGACGACGTGGTCGTCGAGGTCGGGCCCGGCCTCGGGTCGCTCACGCTCGCGCTGCTCGAGGTCGCCGGGCGGGTGCTGGCGATCGAGGTCGACCCGCTGCTCGCCGAGCGGCTGCCCGCCACCATCGCGGCGTACGCCCCCGGGCAGGCCGACCGCTTCGAGGTGGTGCTCGCCGACGCGATGCGGGTGGAGGAGCTGCCCGGCCCGGCCCCGACCGCGCTCGTCGCGAACCTGCCCTACAACGTCTCGGTGCCGGTCCTGATCCACCTGCTGACGCTGCTGCCCTCGCTGGAGCGGGGCCTGGTGATGGTGCAGGCCGAGGTGGCCGACCGGCTCGCGGCGCCCCCCGGCTCGAAGACGTACGGCGTGCCCAGCGTCAAGGCGGCGTGGTTCGCCGACGTGCGCCGGGCGGGCGCGATCGGCCGCAACGTGTTCTGGCCGGCCCCCAACGTCGACTCCGGCCTGGTCGCGTGGACCCGCCGCGAGCCGCCCGTCACCACGGCGACCCGCGAGCAGGTCTTCGCGGTCGTCGACGCCGCGTTCGCCCAGCGCCGCAAGCAGGTGCGCGCCGCGCTGCGCGGCCTGGCCGGCTCGGCCGACGTCGCCACGGCCGCGCTGGAGTCCGCCGGCGTCGACCCGACCGCACGCGGCGAGGTGCTGACGGTCGAGGACTTCGCCCGGATCGCGGAGGGACTGGCCGCCCATGGTGGTTGAGGTGCGAGCGCAGCGAGCCTCGAAACCCCTCACCGTGCGCGCCGCCGCCAAGATCAACCTCCACCTCGGGGTCGGCCGGGTCCGCGAGGACGGGTTCCACCCGCTCGACACCGTCTACCAGGCGATCTCGCTGCACGACGACCTCACGCTCTCCGAGACCCCTGAGGGGGACTCCCTGACGGTGCTCGGCTCGCCCTACGTCGACCTCCGCGACGTCCCGACCGACGCCTCCAACATCGCGCTGAAGGCCCTCGCCGAGGTCTCCTGCGGCGTCGGGCACGACGTCGCGATCAGCAAGCAGATCCCGGTGGCGGGCGGCATGGCCGGCGGGTCGGCCGACGCCGCCGCGGCGCTGCTCGCGCACGACCGGCTGCACGACCTCCGCCAGCCCGACGAGGTGCTCCTCTCGCAGGCGGCCCGGCTCGGCAGCGACGTCCCGTTCTCGCTCGTCGGCGGCACGGCGCGCGGTCGCGGCCGCGGCGAGGTCGTCGAGCCGGTCGAGGACCACGGCGGCTGGTGGTGGGTGGTCGTGCCCGCCGCGGTCGGCCTGTCGACCCCCGACGTCTACCGCCACTTCGACCGGCTCCACCCAGACGCCCCCGAGACCCCGGCGTCGGCCGAGCCCCTGCTCGCGGCGCTCGCCACCGCCGAGCCGGTCCGGCTCGCCCGCGTGCTGCACAACGACCTGCAGGAGCCCGCGATCGACCTGCGTCCCGAGCTCGGCACCCTCATCGAGCGCGGCGAGGCCGAGGGCGCGCTGCGCGGCATGGTCAGCGGCTCCGGCCCGACGTGCGTGTTCCTCTGCGACTCCCACGAGGGCTCGATGGCGGTCTTCGCGGGCCTGTCGGCGACCTACGACGTGGTGCTCCCCGCGCTGGGCCCGGTCGCCGGCGCCCACGTCGTCGTCAGCTGACCGGGCGCTTCCTCGCGCTGGATCGCGTCGACCGGGCATGAACGTCGCCGGACGGGGAAGCATCCCGCTATGTTGTGCGCGACATCCGCGCGTTGCGGGTGACCGGGGGAGGATCGTGACCGCGTTCTTGGTGGTCGGCGCGCTGGGCGTCGTCCTGCTCGTCGTGGCGCTCATCGTGGGCGACGTGCTCGACGGTGCGTTCGAGGGCCTCAGTGCCGGGTTCTTCTCGACCGAGGCGCTCGCCGGCTTCCTCGGCGCGCTCGGCTTCGGCGGCGCCATCGCGCTGGACGCCACCGGCTCGACGTCCCTCGCGGTCGTCATCGGCCTGGTCCTCGGCGTGCTCCTCGGCGCGCTCGCGGCGAAGGCGTCGCGCTTCCTGCACGGCGACGGCGAGGGCGACACCGTGCGTACGTCCGACGTGCTCGAGCAGCTCGGCTCGGTCGTCAGCGACATCCCCGCCGACGGCTTCGGCGTGGTGTCGCTCAGCGTCGGCGGCCACCTCACCCGCCTCAACGCCCGCTCCAGCCAGCCCGTCCCCGCCGGCACCCGCGTCAGCGTCACCCGCGTGATCTCGCCGACCGCGGTCGAGGTCGAGCCGCTCTTCCTCCCCTGAACCCCCACGTCCGAGTCCCGCCGCCCCACCGCTAGGAGCACCGTCCATGTTCGGTCTGTCCCCGGTCGTCACCTCCGTGATCGGCCTCGTCGTCCTCCTCGTGCTGATCGCGCTGCTGATCACCACGCGCTACAAGGTGGCCGGCCCCAACGAGTCGTTCATCGTCACCGGCCGCAAGGGCAAGGGCGAGGTGCGCAACCCGGAGACCGGCGAGATCTCCACCGACCTGTCCGGCCAGAAGGTCGTCATGGGCGGCGGCGTCTTCGTGATCCCGTTCGTCCAGCGCCTCGCGACCCTCGACCTGTCGTCGCGCCGGATCTCGGTGCAGATCCGCGGTGCGGTGTCCGGCCAGGGCATCAAGCTCAACCTCGACGGCGTCGCGCTGGTCAAGGTCGGCGGCAACGAGGACTCGATCCGCGCCGCCGGACAGCGCTTCCTCAGCCAGCAGGCCGAGATCGAGACCTTCACCCAGGAGGTGCTCGCCGGTGCGCTGCGCTCCATCGTGGGCTCGATGTCGGTCGAGCAGATCATCCGCGACCGCGCCGCCTTCGCCCAGCGCGTCGCCGAGGAGTCGGAGTCGTCGCTGACCGGCCAGGGCCTGGTGCTCGACACCTTCCAGATCCAGGACATCACCGACGACGGCTCCTACCTCGCCGACCTCGGTCGTCCCGAGGCCGCCAAGCTCAACCAGCTCGCGTCGATCGCCGAGGCCAACGCCCGCCAGGCCGCCGAGCAGGCCCGCATCGCCGCCGAGCAGGAGATCGCGGTCACGCAGCGCGCGCTCGCGCTCAAGAACGCCGAGATCAAGGCCGAGACCGACGCCGCCAACGCGCAGGCCGCGGCCGCCGGCCCGCTGGCCCAGGCCGACCGCGACCAGGCCGTCCTGCTCGAGCAGGAGAAGGTGGCCGTGCGGCAGGCCGCGCTCAAGGAGCGCCAGCTCGACACCGAGGTCCGCAAGCCCGCCGACGCCGAGCGCTACCGCGTCGAGACCGAGGCCCAGGGTCGCCGCAGCTCGGCCATCCTCGAGGCCGAGGCCCGCAAGGCCGCGTCGATCGCCAACGCCGAGGCGGAGGCCGAGAAGGCCCGCCTGACCGGTGAGGGCGAGAAGTCCCGCCGCTCCGCGCTGGCCGAGGCCGAGGCCATCGAGGGTGCCAAGCGCGGTGAGGCCGAGAAGGCCCGCCGTGTCGCGGAGGCCGACGCCGTACGCGCCGAGGGTGAGGCGCAGGCCGCCGCGATCCTCGCCGCCGGCCAGGCCGAGGCCGAGGCGATGGACAAGAAGGCCGCCGCCTTCGCCGGCTACAACGAGGCCGCGGTCCTGCAGATGCTCATCGAGGTGATGCCGAAGGTGGCCGCCGAGCTGGCCCGCCCGATGGGCGGCATCGACAAGCTCACCGTCATCTCCGCCGACGGCGCCGGCGAGCTGCCCAAGCAGGTCACCAACAACCTGGTGCAGACGATGGAGCTGCTCAAGGCCACCACCGGCCTCGACGTCGAGCAGCTGATCCAGAAGTACTCCGGCACCACCGGTGCGCCCGAGGTCCCTGGGGTCTCCGCCCCGGCGCCCGCCGACGGCGGCCAGCCGGTCAGCTGATCTCCGGAGCGGTGTCCCACCCACGTTCCCAGCAGCGGGACTGTGGGTGGGACACCGCCCGACGGCGTGCCGCGTGCGCCACGCCGTACCAGCGGTGCACCACCCACAGTCGGAGACGGTCGACGGTGGGTGGGACACCGCTCCACCGGACGGCGTACGCCGACGCGTGGGCGCTGGGGCGCACCTGAGAGGATCGGCCGGTCATGGCGAACCTCATCAACCTCGAGCGCGTCTCGAAGTCCTACGGCGTGCGGCCGCTGCTCGACGACGTGTCGCTCGGCATCTCCGTCGGCGAGCGGGTCGGCATCGTCGGCCGCAACGGCGACGGCAAGACCACCCTGCTCGAGGTGATGACCGGGATCGAGGAGCCCGACTCCGGCCGGGTCTCGCGCACCCGCGGCGTGGAGATCGGCTACCTCCACCAGGGCGACGAGCTCGTCGACAGCCACACCGTCCGCGAGGCGGTGCTCGGTGGCCGCCAGGACCACGAGTGGGCCGCCGACCAGACGACCCGCCAGGTCGTCGAGGAGCTGCTCGCGGGCGTCACCCTCGACCGCGCCGTCGTCGGGCTCTCCGGTGGTGAGCGCCGCCGGTGCGCGCTCGCGGCGCTCCTGCTCTCGCGCCACGACCTGATCGTGCTCGACGAGCCCACCAACCACCTCGACGTCGAGGCCGTCGCCTGGCTCGCCTCCCACCTCGTCGGGCTGCCGAGCGCGCTCATCGTCGTGACCCACGACCGCTGGTTCCTCGACGCGGTCTGCCAGACGACGTGGGAGGTCCACGACGGCGCCGTCGACTCCTACGAGGGCGGCTACGCGGCGTACGTCCTCGCGAAGGCCGAGCGGCAGCGCCAGGCCGCCGCCACCGAGACCCGCCGGCAGAACCTCGCGCGCAAGGAGCTGGCGTGGCTGCGCCGTGGCGCACCGGCGCGGACGTCGAAGCCGAAGTTCCGCATCGAGGCCGCCAACGCGCTCATCGACGACGTCCCGCCGCCGCGCGACCGGATGGAGCTGCAGCGCTTCGCCAGCCAGCGCCTCGGCAAGGACGTGATCGACGTGGAGGACGTCGACCTCCGCCGCGGCGAGCGGCAGCTGCTCGACCACGCGACGTGGCGGATCGGGCCGGGCGACCGGGTCGGCATCGTCGGGGTCAACGGCGCCGGCAAGACGTCGCTGCTCTCGCTGCTCTCGGGCGCGCTGGCGCCCGACGTCGGCCGCGTCAGGCAGGGTCGCACCGTCGAGCTGCGCCACCTCACCCAGGCGCTCGACGAGATCGACCCCGAGGGACGGGTGCTGCCGACCGTCGAGTCGATCCGCCGGGTGACCCGGACCATCGACGGCCAGGAGCTCACGGCGACCTCGCTGCTCGAGCGCTTCGGCTTCACCGGCGACCGGCTCACGGCGCGCCTCGGCGACCTGTCCGGCGGCGAACGGCGGCGCTTCCAGCTGCTCAAGCTCCTGCTCAGCGAGCCCAACGTGCTGCTCCTCGACGAGCCCACCAACGACCTCGACATCGACACCCTCAACGTCCTCGAGGACTTCCTCGACACCTGGCCCGGCACGTTGGTCGTGGTCTCGCACGACCGGTACTTCCTGGAGCGCGTCACCGACTCGGTGTGGGCGCTGCTCGGCGACGGCCAGGTGTCGATGCTGCCGCGCGGCGTCGACGAGTACCTCGAGCGCCGCGCCGCGCTGCAGGCGAGCGAGGCGGCAGCCGCCGCCACCGCCGTCCCGGCACCGGCGGCTCCGCAGGAGTCCGCGAAGGCCCGGCCGGGCAGCGCCGAGGACCGCGCCGCCCGCAAGGTCCTCGCACGGGTGGAGAAGCAGCTGGAGCGGATCGCGGCCCGCGAGGCCGAGCTGCACGCCGAGATGGAGGCACACCTCACCGACTACGCGCTGCTCGCGCGCGTCGGCGACCAGCTCGGCGAGCTGGCCGCGGAGAAGGAGGAGCTGGAGCTGGAGTGGCTCGAGGCCTCCGAGTCGGTGGAGTAGCGCCCGTCAGCTGAACGGCGCGAGCAGCGAGCGGAGCAGCCCGGCGAGCTGGGCCCGCTCGGCCTCGGGGAGGTCGGCCAGGAGGTCGGCCTCGGCGCGCAGCAGCGCCTCGAACGCGCCGTCGACCGCCGACTTGCCCTCGATCGTCAGCCGCACCAGCACGCCGCGCCGGTCCTTCGGGTCCGGGAGCCGCTCGACCAGGTTGCGCGCGGCCAGCCGGTCGACCCGGTTGGTCATGGTGCCGCTGGTCACCAGCGTCTCGCGCAGCAGCTTGCCGGGCGAGAGCTCGTACGGCGTCCCGGCCCGGCGCAGCGCGGCCAGCACGTCGAACTCCCACGACTCGATGCCGTGCGCGGTGAACGCGTCGCGCCGCGCGAGGTCGAGGTGCCGGGCGAGCCGGCTGATCCGGGAGAACACCTCGACGGGGGCGAGGTCGAGGTCGCCGCGCTCGCGTCCCCAGGCCTCGACCAGGTCGTCCACCTCGTCTCGCATGACGACATCCTGCCAGATCGGTCGAGAATCTTGACATCGAGAGGTTTTCGAGCGAGGGTCGAACTCTCTCGACATCAAGACACTTGTCCGGGTAGTCCAGTGACAATCGGTCGTCGGACGACCGGTGCGACGACCGTTCGGCACTGGACTACCCCGCCGCCCGAGGAGGAGCAGGAGACATGAGCCACAGCTGGGACCCGGACCGCTACCTCGCGTACGCCGACGAGCGGGGGAGGCCGTTCGTCGACCTGCTGGCGCGGGTGCACGCCGAGCGGCCGCACGTCGTCGTCGACCTCGGCTGCGGGCCGGGCAACCTCACCGCGCTCCTCGCCGACCGGTGGGCCGGCGCGCAGGTCACCGGGATCGACAGCAGCCCGGAGATGATCGCCGCCGCGCGCGAGATCGACGGCATCGCGTGGGAGGTGGCCGACCTGCGCGACTGGGCGCGCCCCGACCCGCTCGCGCTGCGCGCCCCGGTCGACGTCCTGGTCTCCAACGCCACCCTCCAGTGGCTGCCCGACCACCTCGCCCTGCTGCCGTCCCTCGTCGACCGGGTCGCCCCCGGCGGCTGGTTCGCGTTCCAGGTCCCGGGCAACTTCGGCGAGCCGAGCCACACCATCCGCACCGACATCGCCGAGCGCGCGCCCTTCGCCGAGCACGTGCGCGACGTCGCGGTCCCGGCCAGCCACGAGCCGGCCGACTACCTCCGCCTCCTGCTCGACCTCGGCTGCGAGGTCGACGCCTGGGAGACGACGTACCTCCACGTCCTCGCCGGTCCCGACCCCGTCTTCGACTGGGTCTCCGGCACGGGCGCTCGCCCGACCCTCCAGGCGCTGCCCGACGACCTGCGGCCGCTGTTCGAGGAGGAGTTCCGCGCGCTGCTGCGCGACGCCTACCCCGCCGACGCCGCCGGGCGGGTCGTGATGCCGTTCCGCCGGATCTTCGTGGTCGCGCGCAAGGGCGCGGACGTCGGGGTGACGGCGTGATGCGGCTCCACCACGTCCAGGTCGCGTGCCCGCCCGGCGGCGAGGACGTCGCCCGCCGGTTCTACGGCGACGGCCTCGGGATGACCGAGGTCGACAAGCCGGCTGACCTCGTCGCACGCGGCGGTTGCTGGTTCCGGGCGTACGACCGCTCCGGCGCGGTCACCGCAGAGGTCCACGTCGGGGTCGAGGACCCGTTCGCACCGGCCCGCAAGGCCCACCCGGCCCTCGTCGTCGACGACCTCGACGAGGTCGCCGAACGGCTGCGCGCCGTCGGCGCGGAGGTCGACGACAGCCAGCGCACCTCCTTTCCGGGGCACCTGCGGTTCCACACCTTCGACGGCCACGGCAACCGGGTCGAGGTCCTCTCGCCCCTCAGCCCCGGTATCTAGGGACGTCCTGGTGGGTCAGGGAGCCGGATCGCCCACCATGTCGTCCCCAGATATCGGGTGCGGGGGAGGGGGCCCTCGGGGAGGATCCGGCCATGCTGCTGCTGATCCTCGGGCCTCCGGCCGTGGGCAAGATGACCGTCGGGCGCGCGATCGCCGACCGGTCGGGCTTCCGGCTGTTCCACAACCACCACAGCATCGAGATGCTGCTCGACGTCTTCGACTACGGCACGCCGCCCTTCCGGACCCTCAACACCGAGATCCGCAGCAGGGTCATCGAGGAGGCCGCGGCCGACGGCACCGACCTGGTGTTCACCTTCGTGATGGGCATGGACGAGCAGGGCGAGGCCGACTACCTCGAGCGGCTGGCCGCGCCGTACGGCGACAGCGTGGCGGTCGTCGAGCTGGTCGCCGACCTCGACACCCGACTGGTCCGCAACCGCACCGAGCACCGGCTCGCCGAGAAGAAGTCCAAGCGCGACGTGGAGTGGTCCGACGGCAACGTCCGCCAGCTCGAGGCCGACTACCGGATGACCGCCGAGCCCGGCCGCGACGCCCCCGGCGAGCGGCTGCTCGCGCGCTGGCCGCACCTCCAGGTCGACAACACCGACCTCGCCGCGGACGAGGTGGCCGACCGGGTGCTCGCCTGGCTCGACATCTGAGGACGCGGTGCAGGCGGAACGGGCCAAGCGGACTGCACCACGTCCTCAGATATCGGTTACTCACTGGTAACCTTGCGGCATGCCTGCCGTCCTCGACCTCTGGAAGAAGACCACCGCGCTGCCGATGGGCGCCCGGCTCTTCTCGCTCGCCTTCAGCCAGAAGGCGCCCTACTTCGCCAGCATCCGCCCGCGCTTCACCGTCGTGGAGCCCAACCGCGCCGAGCTGGTGATCCGCGACCGTCGCGGCGTGCACAACCACATCGGCACGGTCCACGCGATCGCGCTGTGCAACGGCCTCGAGGCGGCGATGGGCGCGCTCGCGGAGGCGACCATCCCGGCCGATCGGCGCTGGATCCCCAAGGGCATGGAGGTCGCCTACACCGCCAAGGCGGGCTCCGACATCACCTGCGTCGCCGAGACCGACCCCGAGCAGTGGACCGCCGAGATCGGCGAGGGCTACGACCTGCCGGTGCGCGTGCGGGGCACGCGCACCGACGGCACGGTCGTCGTCGAGGGGGAGATCCGGCTCTGGGTCTCGGCGAAGCGCTCCTAGAGCGTCGTAGAGCGGGTGTCGGACTGTGCCTGGCCGACCATCGGGACGTCGAGCACCTTCTTCTCGCCGACGAACCTCCTCTGGATCCAGGTCGCCAGCAGCGTGAGCAGCAGGTTGATCACCACGTAGATCGCCGTGATCACGATGATCGTCGGGACGTGGTTACCGAACTGCTGGTAGATCGGCTTGGCGATACGCGTGAGCCCGAGCCCGGCGACGGCGTAGCCGAGGCTGGTGTCCTTCAGCGCGACGACCATCTGGCTGATGATCGCCGGGATCATGATCTTCACCGCCTGGGGCAGCAGCACGATGGTCATGACCTGCGTCTTGCGCATGCCGATGGCGTAGGCCGCCTCGGCCTGGCCGCGCGGCACGGCGTTGATGCCGGCGCGGAAGACCTCCGCCAGCACGGCGCCGTTGTAGAGGGTCAGGGCGAGCACCACCGACCAGTAGGTGCGGCGGCTGAGCTCGTCCATCCCGCCGAAGACGGCGTAGAAGCAGAAGATCATCAGCATGATGACCGGGACGGCGCGGAAGAACTCGACGACCAGCCAGCACGGCCAGCGCACCCACCGGTGGTCCGACAGCTTGCCGACGCCGAACAGGACGCCGAACACGACCGCGCCGATGACGGCGCTGAACGCCATCTGCAAGGTGACCAGCAGGCCGTCGACGAGGATCGCCTCGATGTAGCGGGGCGTCAGGAACGGCTCCCACTTGTCGTACTCGAGCTGGCCCGTGGCCTGCAACCGCCAGAGCACGAACGCGACACCGGCCACGAGGGCGAGCGCGGCGACGACGCTGTAGGCCCGGTGGCGCGCCACCGTGGCGGGTCCGGGGGCGTCGAAGAGGACTCCGGCACTCATGTCAGGCCACCTTCCAGCGACGCTCGATCAGGGTCGAGACGAGCGAGATGATCTCGACGAGGAGGACGTAGCCGATGGCGAAGGCGAGGAAGATGCCCCAGCGCTGGTCGGCGTAGTCGTTGGTGAACCCCTTCATCCGGCCCACCGCCTCGATGACGCCGAAGACGCCGGCGACCGAGGTGTTCTTGAGCAGCGCGATCAGCGTGCTGGCGATCGGCGGGACCGACGCCCGGAACGCCTGCGGCAGGACGACCTGGGACATGACGCCCGAGAACGGGAGGCCGATGGCGCGCGCAGCCTCGGCCTGCCCGAGGGGCACGGCGTTGACGCCTGCGCGGATCGCTTCGCAGACAAACGCCGCGGTGTAGAGGCTGAGCGAGGCGACAGCCGCGCTGAAGAAGGACGTGAAGTCGAACGGGCCGATGTGGATGTCGACCCACGTGAAGCGGAGCGCGTCGAAGATCTTGCCCGCGCCGAGCTGGAAGAACAGGAAGATCATCACCAGCGGGGTGTTGCGCACGAGCGTGACGTAGCCGGTGCCGAACATGCGCAGCACCTTCACCGGTCCCACGCGCATGGCGGCCAGCAGCGTGCCGAGGGCCACTGAGATCACGGCAGACACCAGGAACAGGAAGACCGTGTAGCCGAAGGCCCTCAGGACGAGGTCGAAGTTGTCCAGGACGGCGTTCACGCCACTCCTCTCACAGGGGCTCCCGCCTCGGGCCCGGCGTCAGCGCCGGGCCCGAGGACGGGAGGGGTTGATCAGGACTCGCAGGCGTCCATCTCGGGAAGCTCGGGCACCTCGACGCCCGAGGGGCCGAGCGTGGCGTTGAAGGCCTCCTCGTAGGCGCCGCTGTCGTAGGCGTCGGTGATCGTGTCGACGATCCACTGGCACATCTCCGGGCGGTCGATGGAGTAGCCGACGCCGATGCGCTCCTCGGAGAACTGGTCGCCGACGACCTTGAGCTCGCCCTCGTTCTGCGCGGCGTAGCCGGCGAGGATCGTGCCGTCGGTCGACATGGCCGAGACAGTGCCGTCGAGGACCTTCTCGACGCACTCGGAGTAGGTGTCGAAGCCGACCGGCTTGGCGCCCTCGGCCTCGATGTTGTCGAGCGAGGTCGAGCCCGTGACCGAGCAGACCTCCTCGCCCTTGACGTCGTCGACCGACTCGATGTCGCTGTCGGCGGCGACCAGCAGCTGCTGGCCGGTGACGAGGTACGGGCCGGCCTGACCGACGACCTGGCGACGCTCGTCGGTGATGGAGTACGACGCGAGCACGAGGTCGACGGTGCCGTCCTCGAGGAACGGCTCGCGGTTGTCGGAGATGGTCTCGACCCACTCGATGTCGTCGCCGGTGATGCCGAGGCTGGCCGCGAGCTGCTTGGCCATCTCGACGTCGAAGCCGGTGGGGGTGTCGGAGGCCGCGTCCTTGAAGCCGAGGCCGGGCTGGTCGTACTTGACGCCGATCTTGATGGTGCCGGCGTCGGCCAGCTCCTTCATCCGGGTGCCGTCGTCGAAGTTGTCGGCCGCGTTCTCGGCCGCCTCGACGTCCGGGCCGTCCGTCTCCTCGCCGGCGTTGCCGCAGGCAGCGAGCGACAGGGCCAATCCCGCCGTGGCGATGACCGCCTTGGTCCTGGTGAATCTCATCCTTGCTCTCCTTCGTTGGGCGGCCCGAGGCCGTCTGGGGTTCCTGGGGATGGAGTGTGCTGTTGTGTCCCGAGCTGGTGGGTCCTCAGCGGTCAGTGCTTGAGGATCTTGCCGAGGAAGTCCTTGGCGCGGTCGGAGGTCGGGTTCGTGAAGAACTCCTCCGGAGTGTTCTCCTCGACGATCGCGCCGTCGGCCATGAAGACGACCCGGTGGGCGGCGGTGCGCGCGAAGCCCATCTCGTGGGTGACCACGACCATCGTCATGCCCTGCTCGGCGAGGTCGACCATGACGTCGAGGACCTCCTTGATCATCTCCGGGTCGAGCGCGGAGGTCGGCTCGTCGAAGAGCATCACCTTCGGCTCCATCGCCAGGGCGCGGGCGATCGCCACGCGCTGCTGCTGGCCGCCGGAGAGCTGGGCGGGGTACTTCTCGGCCTGGTGGCCTACGCCGACGCGGTCGAGGAGCTCGCGGGCCTTCTTCTCCGCCTCCTCCTTCTTCATCCCGCGGACCTTGATCGGGCCGAGGGTGACGTTCTCGAGGATCGTCTTGTGGGCGAAGAGGTTGAAGCTCTGGAAGACCATCCCGACCTCGGCGCGGAGCGCGGCGAGCGCCTTGCCCTCCTGCGGCAGCGGCTGCCCGTCGAGGGTGATCGAGCCCTCGTCGATGGTCTCGAGGCGGTTGATCGTGCGGCACAGCGTGGACTTGCCGGAGCCGGACGGGCCGATCACGACGACCACCTCGCCCCGCTTGACGGTGAGCTCGACGTCCTTGAGGGCGTGCAGCTGTCCGAAGTGCTTCTGGACGCCGCTGAGCACGACGAGGGGCTCGCCTCGGCCGGCGCTGACGGGGGCCGTTTCCTGCGCGGTCATGGCGGCAACCTATCGGCACTGGTCTGGACCTGCCATCGCGCACGGGCCCGACGGGGCAGGCGTCACCCGATCGTGATGCGCGGCGGCGGGGCCGTCAGAGGAGGTGTGCGACCCCGGCGTCGGGGTCCCAGCGACGCAGTCCGGCGAGGGTGACGGCCGCGTCCGCGTGCCCCAGCACCTCGAGCACGGCCGGCACGTCGGCGCGCGGCACCCGGCGGGCGAGGGTGACGTGCGGGAGCCAGCCGAGGTGCTGGACGTCGGGCACCTCGGCGCGTACGTCGAGCACCGCCCGGACCAGGTCGTCGTCGACGTCGAGCAGGCGGACGACGGTGACGCGGTGGCCGCCGAGGAGGGCGACGCCCGCGGCCCGCGCCTCGCGGGGGAGCAGCGGGCCCAGCACGCGCGCCGCGGCCCGCTCGTCCTCGGCGCGGAGCGCAGGAGCGGCGAGGACGGTCACGTGCGGGGTGTTGGTGGCGCCGCGGTGGTCGAGCTGGGAGGGGAGCCCGGCGTCGCGCAGGGCCTGCCAGTCACGGCGTACGACCTCGGTGCCGGCGTCGTCGGGCAGCAGCTCGATCGCGTGCATCCGGGGCATGCGGCGAGCCTAGGTCCGCCCCGGGCGTGCGGGGTCGGGCTTAGGCGGCCTTGCGGCCGCGGGTGACGCGCGCCGACTGGATCGAGGTGGCGTCGTAGACGCGGACCCAGTCGACCTGGGCGGCGTCGCCGAGCTCGTCGCTGGTCAGGTTGGCGAGCTCGTAGTCGGAGGTGAGGTTCGACAGGACGAGGTACTGGGCGGCCTGGGAGACGGCGGCGGTCTCGCGGTAGTACTCGCGGCCGTCGACGCGGAAGATGTAGGCGGTGGGGGTCCACTCGACCGAGAACACGTGGAACTCGTCCCACCAGCTGCGGTTCTTGCCGAGGACCTGGCGGGTGGCGGGGAAGAGGTCGCCGTGGCTGACCTTCTCCCAGCCCGCCTCGTAGTAGTGGACGTGGGCGCCGACGGCCTCGTTGCCGCGGCCGTTCTCGCCGAAGAACTCCATGATGTCGATCTCGGTGCCGGCGGAGGGGACGCCGTCGGTGTAGGTGGTGCCGGCGGGGAGCATCCAGAAGCCGGTGTGCATGCCCTTGGCGCGCTGCGGCTTGATGCGGGCGGCGACGATGCCGTGCTGGAAGAAGCGGGTGTTCTCGGTGGAGACCTGGCTGTTGACCAGGTACTGCTGGGTGCCGGCGGTGCCGTTGGAGGTGTAGCTGCAGGTCGCGCCGCCCATGGTGGGGTCGACGCCGATGCCGAGGCGGAGCACGCCGCCGCCGACGCTGCGGGCCGACGGGTCGACGCGGGCGCAGGTGCGGGGGGCGTACACGCTCTCGCGCTCGCGCTTCTGGTCGTTCCAGACGGTGGCGTCGAGGGCGGTGCCGGAGAAGGTGTCCTCGAACTCGGGGGTCCAGCGGTTCGCGGTGACGGTGCCGGAGGTCCAGGTCAGGCCGGAGGCGGTGGTGGCGGCGCGGTAGCGGCCGGGGCCGGCGGCGAAGGTGGCGGTGCCCCACGCGTCCTCGGTGGCGGTGTCGACGAGCTTCCAGCCCCTGGCCGTGCGGCGCTCGAGCGTGACCCGCTGGCCGGGGGCGACCGGCGAGAACGTCGCGACGAGCGAGGCCTGGTTGGAGGGGTCGGCGGGCGAGGTGCCGGGCTGGACGATCGGCGGGAGGGCGGCGAGGGTGGCGGTCACCTTGACCTTGGCGGCGCGGGTGCCCTTGCGGCCCTTGTTCGTGGCCTTGCCCGGCTTGTGGGCCTGGGCCTTTGCGGCGACCTGCGAGACGCCGGTGGAGGGATTGGCGTCAGCGGCGGTGGCGGCAAGCGGCAGCAGAGTCAGCAACAGACCGGTAACAGCTGCGGAGAGTGCGGCGGAGCGGGCGACGCGGCGTGCGGTCGTCGTACGATTCGTGGTGTTCCGGCGCATCCTTGCTCCCCGTGGCTGATCGGTGACGCCCTCTCATCCACGTCCGTGTGGCGGGGTGTTACCGATTTGTTGATTTATGTCTCCATGTTGAGGCTCAGGTGGGAGCGGACGTGAGGGATTTGAGGACGAATCCCTACAAGTGGCTAACGGGGTAGTCACATCGGGCTAGCACATTCGGCTGGAGCGGGGTCCGAACCTCGTAGGGCGGCGTCCAGTGCGCGATTGCCGGAGCGTCTGCGGACCGCCGTACTCTGGGGCGGTCATGAGCGCACTTCACGAGACCACCGCGCGCACCTACGAGGTGAAGACCCACGGGTGCCAGATGAACGTCCACGACTCCGAGCGGCTGAGCGGGCTGCTGGAGGACGCCGGCTACGTCCGCGCGGGCTCGGACGAGCAGGCCGACGTCGTCGTGTTCAACACGTGCGCGGTCCGCGAGAACGCCGACAACAAGCTCTACGGCAACCTCGGCCACCTCGCGCCGGTCAAGGCGCAGCGCCCGGGCATGCAGATCGCCGTCGGCGGCTGCCTCGCGCAGAAGGACCGCGACACGATCACCCAGAAGGCGCCGTGGGTCGACGTCGTGTTCGGCACCCACAACATCGGCTCGCTGCCGGTGCTGCTCGAGCGGGCGCGCGTGCAGGAGGAGGCCCAGGTCGAGATCCTGGAGTCGCTCTCGGTCTTCCCCTCGACCCTGCCGACCAAGCGGGAGTCGGCCTACGCCGCCTGGGTGTCGATCTCGGTCGGCTGCAACAACACCTGCACCTTCTGCATCGTCCCGTCGCTGCGCGGCAAGGAGAAGGACCGGCGTCCGGGCGAGATCCTCGCCGAGGTCGAGGCGCTGGTCGCCGAGGGCGTCACCGAGATCACCCTGCTCGGGCAGAACGTCAACGCCTACGGCGTCGAGTTCGGCGACCGGCAGGCGTTCTCCAAGCTGCTGCGCGCGTGCGGGGCGGTCGAGGGTCTCGAGCGGGTGCGCTTCACCTCTCCGCACCCCGCCGAGTTCACCGACGACGTGATCGAGGCGATGGCCGAGACCCCCAACGTGATGCCCTCGCTGCACATGCCGCTGCAGTCCGGCTCCGACAAGGTGCTGCGCGACATGCGCCGGTCCTACCGGCAGTCGAAGTACCTCGGGATCATCGAGCGGGTGCGCGCCGCGA
This sequence comes from Nocardioides palaemonis, assembly GCF_018275325.1. Lineage (NCBI taxonomy): Bacteria > Bacillati > Actinomycetota > Actinomycetes > Propionibacteriales > Nocardioidaceae > Nocardioides > Nocardioides palaemonis. The sequence goes on from NZ_JAGVQR010000001.1 coordinate 443,552, forward strand.
TCCCCGAGGCCGCGATCACCACCGACATCATCGTCGGCTTCCCGGGCGAGACCGAGGAGGACTTCCAGGCCACGCTCGACGTGGTCCGGGCCGCCCGGTTCTCCGCCGCCTTCACCTTCCAGTACTCCAAGCGCCCCGGCACCCCCGCAGCGGTCCTCGAGGACCAGGTGCCGGCCGACGTCGTCAAGGACCGCTACCAGCGCCTCGTCGAGGTCGTCGAGGAGGTCGCCTGGGAGGAGAACAAGGCGCTCGTCGGTCGCACCGTCGAGCTGATGGTCGCCGAGGGCGAGGGGCGCAAGGACACCGCGACCAAGCGGCTCTCCGGCCGGGCGCCCGACAACCGGCTGGTGCACTTCGCGGCCGACTTCTCGGCGGTGGACGCCGACTCGGTCCGCCCTGGCGACATGGTGGAGGTCGAGATCACCTACGCGGCGCCCCACCACCTCGTCGCCGACGGCGCGATCCGCTCGGTGCGCCGCACGCGCGCCGGCGACGCCTGGGAGCGGCGTACGTCCGCCCCGTCGGCCCCCGCCTCCGTCGGGCTCGGCATGCCCGCCGTCGGCGTCCCGGCCCCGCTGCCGCCGGCGCCCGCCTGCGGCTGAGGGCGGGCGGCGAGCAGACTGCGGCCCAGGTGGTCCGTCAGGCGGACCACCGGGGCCGCACTCGCAGCGACACGACTCAGCCGGCCATCGGGAGGTCCTCCGGACAGGCGGCGCACCGAATGATGCGCCCGCCCCAGCCACGTGCGGTGAGGAGCTCGCCCACGCGGGCCGCCGTGCGGCACGGCCGCGCGTAGACCTGCCCCCACCCGAGCCGGACCGTCCCGAGGCGGCTGACGGCCGCGTCGAGGTCGCGGTCGAGGTCGGCGTCACGGGCCTCGACGGAGTCGTGCCACAACCGACCGTCGAGCTCGACCACCTGGCCGAGGTCTGTGTAGACGACGTCGCGGTAGAGCGGCCCGCGGAGGGAGTCGCGCACCTGCCGCGCGGCCACCGGCAGACCGTGAGGGCGTTCGACGCGGGTGAGGTAGCCGTGCTCGAGGACCGAGCACGTGCCGTGGTCGAGGTCCGCGAGCACGTCGCGGAGGAAGGCCCGACGGGGGATCCGGCGGCGCTCGGCCAGGCAGGTGCCCAGGCGTTCGGGCGTCGTGCGGCGCGCCGAGATCGCGTCCGCGAGGACCGCGATCGCATCCAGGTCGCCCGGCCGGCGCGCGGCCACGGCGATCAGTGCCTCCTCGATCCGTACACGCGGCGGCGACCTGTTCCACTGCACCAGGTCGTCGAAGCCGGCGAGCCGGTGCAGCCGGTATCCCGCAGGCACCGCCAGGGACCGCTGCCGGTCGACCGCGACGTGGATGGTCCGGTCGTCGCGCCCGGTGCGCCCGGGTCCCTCATCAGCGCGGAGCGCCGACTCGTCGCACAGCGCAGCCGGCCAGGCCAGGAGCACACCGGCCCACGCCCGCTGCAGCCAGGTCGGCGTGCCCGTGTGGTCGATGAAGATCCCGTCGTGGAGCCGGACCAGCTCGCGACGGCGAAGCAGCCGCTTGAGGTCGTGGGGAGCCACGGAGGCGTCGTGGAGCTGCCTGCGCGAGGCCACCCCCGACTGCGACGCCAGCAGTGCGGCGTACGTCCTCTGGTCCATCGAGCCATCGTGCGCGCGGCGGGGGCGGCCCGCCAGCCCGGTCGACCAGGCTGTGGACGACGCAGTGCGGCCCGTGTGGTCCGGGAGATGGACCACACGGGCCGCACTGAGTGAGATCCGTCAGGCGGGAGGCTCCGGCGAGCCGTCCTCGGCCTCCTGGCCCGCGTCCGGACCGTCGCCGTCGTCGGCGGTGGTGCCGGACTCCTGGTCGTCGGCCTCGCCGTCGGGGGCCTGCGACTTGTCGTCGGGCTCGGAGATCTCGTCGGGCGACTCGTCGTCGACCGCCGGGTTGTCGGCGGGGTCGATGTCGCGGCCCAGGCCGTCGTCGGCCGGGTCGCTGTGCAGGGCGTCGGCGTCGACGCCCCCGGCCACCAGCTGGGGCTCTTCTGCGGTCGGCTCCGGGATCGGGCCGAGGTCGTCGTCGGTCATGGGTGCCTCCTGTGGTCGGTCGCTGCGATCGTGCCTCGCCCCCGACGCGCCGGGCCACCCCCGCTAGGGCGACGTGGGCCAGCCGAAGGTCAGGTAGCGCTCGCCGGAGAAGAGGTGCGCCAGCGCGTGCGCCTCGTGCGGCACCATCGGGTCGGGGAGCGCGTCGAGCGGCGCCCAGGCCAGCGCGGACGCCTTCTCCGGCTCGACGATCCGCGGCTCGCCGCTCCACGAGCGCGCGGTGAAGAAGAAGTCGACCCGCTCCTCGACCGCCGGCCCGAACTGGCTGCGCTGCATGGTGAACGCGAAGTCGAGCGCGACGTCGCCGATGCCGAGCTCCTCGAGAGCCTCGCGGCGCGCGGCGTCGTACGCCGTCTCGCCCGGCTCGACGTGCCCGGCGGCGGCCGCCGCCCAGTGCCCGGGCATGTAGGGAACCGGCCCCCGCTGCTGGAGCAGCACCTCGGTCCCGGCGTCGCCGTCGCGCAGCAGGTAGACGTAGGACGCCGGGACGAGGGCGAAGCGGTCGGTCACCCGGCCGACCCTAGAGGGGTCAGCGAGCCGTGGTGGGCGGCGGGATGTCGTCGTCCTTGCCGTCGAGCTTGTCGAGGGCGTCGCGGGCCTTGCCGGTCGCCTGGTCGATCTTGTCGGCGTGCTTGCCGCCGGTCTTCTCGTTGGCGAACTTGCCGGCCTTGTCGATGCCCTCGGCGATCTTGTCGCCGTGCTGGTCGACCGCGTCGGTCAGCTTGGCCTTGGCCTTGTCCAGAAAGCTCATCGGTCCTCCTGCGAGGTGACGCCGCCCCAACCCCCGCCGGGTGGGGACTCCGGCACCGCCGAGCCTAGCCACGCTGCGACAATCGGCCCATGCCTCATGTCCACCCGCGTCCCGTCGTCGCGGTCGTCGGCGCCACGGCCTCGGGCAAGACCGGGCTCAGCCTCGACCTCGCGGAGCGGCTCGGCGGCGAGGTCGTCAACACCGACGCGATGCAGGTCTACCGCGGCATGGACGTCGGCACCGCCAAGCTCCCGGTCGCGGAGCGGCGGGGCATCCCGCACCACCTGCTCGACCTGATGGAGGTCACCGAGCCGGCCAGCGTCGCGGAGTTCCAGGGCTGGGCCCGCGACGTCGTCGCCGACGTCCGCGGCCGCGACCACACGCCGGTGCTGGTCGGCGGGTCCGCGCTCTACACCCGCGCGATCGTCGACCGCTTCGAGTTCCCCGGCACCGACGACTCGCTGCGCCGCGAGCTCGAGGTCGAGCTCGAGCGGGTCGGCAGCCCGGCGCTTCACGCCCGCCTCGCCGGCGTCGACCCCGAGGCGGCGGCGCAGATCCTGCCCGACAACGGGCGCCGCGTGGTGCGCGCGCTCGAGGTGGTCGCGCTCACCGGCCGGCCGTTCAGCGCCAGCCTGCCGCGCCTGGAGTACGCCGACCCGCGCACGCTGCAGGTCGGCGTGGACATCGAACGGACCACCCTCGACGAGCGGATCGCGCGCCGGGTGGAGGAGATGTTCGCGCACGGCCTCGTCGAGGAGGTCGAGGCGCTGCTCGACCGTGGCCTCGCCGAGGGGCGTACGGCGAACCGCGCGATCGGCTACCGCGAGGTGATGGGCTTCCTCGCCGGCGACCGGTCCCTCGCCGAGGCGAAGGAGCAGACGGTCGTGGCGACCCGCCGCTTCGCCCGGCGCCAGGACTCCTGGTTCCGCAAGGACCCCCGGGTCGTGTGGGTCGCCCACGACGACCCCGACCGGGTCGACGTCGCGCTGGCGGCGGTCGCGGCCCTGGATGCGGAGAGCGATCAAGCCGACTGTCGGTGAGCGGTGCTTGGGTGGGGCGATGGCGACGATCTACTACACCGGCTGCTCCCTCGACGGCTTCATCGCGACCGAGGACCACTCCCTCGACTGGCTGACCTCGCGCGACATCGACCAGGACGGGCCGATGGCCTATCCCGCGTTCAGCGAGCGCGTGGGCGCGTGCGCGATGGGTGCCAACACCTGGCAGTGGATCCTCGACCACGACGAGGACCCGTGGGGTCCCAAGCCCACGTGGGTCATCACCCACCGCACGTTCGAGCCGGTCCAGCAGGTCCGCTACACCGCCGCCGACGTGCGCGAGGTGCACGCGGAGATGACGGAGGTCGCGGACGGCAAGGACGTCTGGATCGTGGGTGGCGGCGAGCTGGTCGGTCAGTTCCACGACGCGGGGCTGCTCGACGAGGTGTGGGTCCAGTACGCCCCGTGCACGCTCGGCGGCGGCGCGCCCGTCCTCCCGCGGGCGATGGAGCTGCGCCTGGAGGAGGTCGCCCGCAACCGCGACTTCGCCTGCGTACGTCACTCGGTCGTGCGCTGACGCCCACCCCGCGGGTCGTGGACACCGACCCGCGGCAGGGGCAGGGTGGAGGTCCACCACTCGGGAGGACCCCCATGCGCATCCCCACGTCCCTCGCCGCGGCGACCTCGGCGGGCCTGCTCGCCGCCCTCGCCGTCACCACCCCCACCTCCGCGGCCCCCGGCGCGGGCGCGTCGTCCGACCGCCCGGACCAGGCCCGGCCGACGGCCAAGAAGGCGACCGCGATCGGTCGCGGCGGTGCCGTGGCGACCGTCGACCCCGAGGCGACGGCCGCCGGGCTGAAGGTGCTGAAGGCGGGCGGCAACGCGGTCGACGCAGCCGTGGCGGCGGCCGCCACGCTCGGCGTCACCGAGCCCTACAGCGCCGGCATCGGCGGTGGCGGCTACTTCGTCCACTACGACGCGAGCTCGGGCCGGGTCCGCACCCTCGACGGCCGCGAGACCGCGCCGCGCAAGATGCCGCAGGACGCCTTCATCGACCCGGCGACGGGCAAGCCGTACCCGTTCACCCCCGACCTGGTCACCAGCGGCGTCAGCGTCGGCACCCCCGGCACCCTCGCCACCTGGGACGCCGCGCTCGCGAAGTGGGGGACGCTGTCCCTGGCCGACGCGCTCGCCCCGGCGACCAAGGTCGCGCGGCGCGGCTTCCGGGTCGACGAGACGTTCCGCCAGCAGACCCTCGACAACGAGGTGCGCTTCCGCGCCTTCAAGGACACCAAGAAGCTGTTCCTGCCGAACGGCGACGCACCGCGGGTCGGCTCGATCTTCCGCAACCCCGACCTGGCCGACACCTACGACCTGATCGCCGAGCGGGGCACCGCCGCGTTCTACCGCGGCCCGCTCGCGCGACTGATGTCCGACGTCGTGCGCAAGCCCCGCACGACGAGGAACACCACGCTCCCGACGCCGAAGGGCTACCTCCGCCCGCGCGACCTGCGCGACTACGACGTCCGCGCGCAGAGGGCGACCCGGACGACCTACCGCGGTCACGACGTCTACGGGATGGCGCCGAGCTCGTCGGGCGGCACGACGGTCGGGGAGGCGCTCAACATCCTCGAGCGCTACGACCTCTCGGCGATGACCACCGAGCAGGCGCTCCACCACTACCTCGAGGCCAGCGCGCTCGCGTTCGCCGACCGCGGGAAGTACGTCGGCGACCCGGCCTTCGTCGACGTGCCGGTCGGTCGGCTGCTCGACGACCGGTTCGCGGCCGAGCGGGCCTGCGGCATCGACCCGGCCAAGGCCGCCACCAAGCCGGTCGCGGCCGGCGACGTGACGTCGTACGACGGCGTGTGCACGCCCGCGTCGACCCAGGGCTCGGTCGACGCCGACACCGAGAACATCTCGACCACCAACCTCACGATCGTCGACAGGTGGGGCGACGTCGTGGAGTACACCCTGACCATCGAGCAGACCGGCGGCTCCGGGATCACGGTCCCCGGCCACGGCTTCCTGCTCAACAACGAGCTCACCGACTTCTCCACCGTCTACGACGCCGCCGACCCCAACCGGATCCAGCCCGGCAAGCGGCCGCGCAGCTCGATGTCGCCGACGATCATCCTCGAGGACGGCGAGCCGGTCCTGGCGCTCGGCTCCCCGGGCGGCTCGACGATCATCACGACCGTCCTGCAGATGATCGTGAACCGGATCGACCTCGGCATGACCATCCAGGAGGCGATCGCCGCCCCGCGTGCGGCGCAGCGCAACACCGCCACGGTGACCGCCGAACCCGACTTCATCACCGCCTACGGCCCGGCGCTCACCGCGCTCGGCCACACCCTCGCGCCCGCCGGCGACGCCTTCACCAGCGCCGCCGAGATCGGCGCCGCCACGGCGATCGAGATCGGCCCCCGCAAACGGCTGACCGCGGTCGCCGAGCCCGTACGCCGCGGGCGCGGGTCCGCGGCCGTGGTCAGGCCCCGCTGACCGGCGAGGGTCCACTCGCTGCGCTCGCACGTCGACCACCGGTGGACGGGGGCTGCCACACTGGAGACGTGAGCTACCCCTTCCTCAAGGGCCACGGCACCGAGAACGACTTCGTGGTCCTGCCCGACCCCGACGAGTCGGTGCACGGCGACCTCGACCCCGACCGGGTCCGGGCGCTGTGCGACCGGCGCTCCGGGATCGGCGCCGACGGGGTGCTGCGGGCCGTACGCCGCGACGACGGCTGGTTCATGGACTACCGCAACGCCGACGGCTCGATCAGCGAGATGTGCGGCAACGGCATCCGGGTCTTCGCCCGCTACCTGCACGAGCGCCAGGGTGAAGACTTCCCGATGCGGATCCAGACCCGCGACGGCGTCAAGGTCCTGACCAACGACGGCGACCAGCTCACCGCCGACATGGGCGCGCCGGTCGTGCTCGGGGCGACCGAGGTGTCGGTCGGCCACCTGTCGTGGGCGGCGCGGCACGTCTCGATGGGCAACCCGCACGCGGTCGCGTTCGTCGACGACCTCGCGGACGCCGGCTCGCTGCTCGAGGCGCCCGGGCACGACCCGGCGGTCTACCCCGAGGGCGTCAACGTCGAGTTCGTCGTGCGGCGCGGCACCCACCACGTCGCGATGCGGGTCCACGAGCGCGGCGCGGGGGAGACCCGGTCCTGCGGCACCGGCGCCTGCGCCGTCGCCGTCGCGACCGCGCTGGCCGACGACGCGCCGCGCGGGACGACGTACCGCGTCGACGTGCCGGGCGGCACGCTCCACGTGGTGTGGACCGACGACGACCGGGTGCTGATGACCGGTCCCGCCGAGCTCGTCGCCGAGGGCACCACCGACCTCTGACGCGGTGCTGGGACTGGTCTCGTCACAACCGTGCGCGGCTTCGTCCCTCAGCCGCTCGGCCGCTCGACCTGGCCGGCCCCACTCGCCGACCTCGTTCCTCGGTCGTCGTTGGCCGTCTCATAGCATCCCGGGCATGGACATCACCGGATCCACCGCCATCGTCACCGGCGGCGCGAGCGGCATCGGCGCCGCCGTCGCCCGAGCCCTCGCCGCGCGGGGCGCGACCGTCCTGGTCGCCGACCTCAACGCGGAGAAGGGCGAGGCGCTCGCGGCCGAGATCGGCGGCGTGTTCGCCTCGGTCGACGTGACGCGGACCGAGCAGGTCGCCGCCGCCGTCGAGGCGGCCGCGGAGATCGCGCCGCTGCGCGCGTGCGTCAACTCCGCCGGCATCGGCTGGGCGCAGCGCACCATCGGCCGCGACGGTCTGCTCGAGCAGGCCCACGACCTCGACGCCTTCCGCAAGGTGGTCGAGATCAACCTGATCGGCACCTTCGACATGACCCGCCAGGCCGCGACGGTGATGAGCCGCAACGAGCCCGACGCCGACGGCCAGCGCGGTGCGATCGTCAACCTCGCCTCGGTCGCCGCGTTCGACGGCCAGATCGGCCAGGCGTCCTACTCCGCGTCGAAGGGCGGCGTCGTCGGGATGACCCTCCCGGTCGCGCGCGACCTGTCGGCGGCGGGCATCCGGCTCAACACGGTCGCGCCCGGCCTGATCGACACCCCGATCTACGACGCGTTCCCGAACCCCGACGAGTTCAAGGCCAACCTCGGCCAGAACGTGCTGTTCCCCAAGCGCCTCGGCCGCGCCGACGAGCTGGCGAGCATGGTCGTGGAGTGCCTCACCAACTCCTACATGAACGGCGAGACGATCCGCGTCGACGGCGGCATCCGGATGCCTCCCAAGTGAGCCCCACGTGAGCCCGGCTCACAGCCACGCGTCGGCCCCGAGGTCGTAGCGGTCGCTGTCGCCCTCCTCCCGCAGCCAGGTCGGTACGCCGACCTCCCGGCCGCCTGCGGCGTCCCAGACCTCGGCCACCCAGTCACCGATCGCGTCCCTGACGTCCCCGTCGGAGCGGAACCGCTCCGGCAGGAAGTCGGGGTGGTCGGCGCCGATCCGGTCCGCCCACCCCGGCAGCAGGACGACGCCCTCACCCACCTCGTCGCCCACCACCGGCCGCACCAGGACGGCGTGGTCGAGCCCGTGCAGGTGCGCGAGCTCGAACGCCGTCGCGCCCGGGTGGTCGGCGTACGTCCGGCGCAGCGCCTCGACCGCCGGCGCGCGGTGGCGCTCGAGCTCGGGGCGGACGCGCGCGACGAGGTCCAGGCGCTCGGTGGCCTGCTGACGTTCCACGGCGCGCACACTAGTCGTCGCGCCAGGGACTGGTCTGGACCGAACGTCCTCAATTCGGATACAACGCCGCGTGCCGCACGCCCGGGCGGGAGGGTTCCGAGTACGGGACGCACGGGGCCGAGCACGAGGTGGGGTGGACGCAGTGACGCAGGTGACCAACGCGGTGGCCGCGATGACGCGTCCGGATCAGGGACCGGACACGGACGGATCTCTCGGGGACGGTGACCTGGCGACGCTCGTACGTCGCTGGATGGCCGCCGGCACGCGCGTCCAGGAGCGCGTGCGCCGCGAAAGCTCCTTGCGCGTCGCGCCCACACCCGTCGAGACCGAGGAGCCGGCGGACGAGCCGGCGGTCGCGGTCGACGACGTGCTCGACGTGGCCCAGGGGGACGAGCGGGACGGGGACCCGGCAGGGGAACAGGGTGGGGGGGACGTCGCCCCGGCACAGCCGGTGGCGGCGACCCACCCCCGCCTCCCGCAGCGCCCGACCGGCGACGAGGCCGACCAGCCGCGTCGCGTGGCAGTGCTGATCGACGCGCGGCGGGTCTCCGCCGACGTGGCGAGCGGGCTGCTCGGCCGGCTGGCGCAGCGCGGCTCGGTCAACGTGTGCCGTGCCTACGCCGACTGGAGCCGCGCCGAGCTCGGCGACTGGGCCGGCCGGATGCGGCGCGAGGGCCTGCACTCCTTCCACCACTTCACCGACGAGGACGACCAGGCGCTCGTGGCGATGGCGATCGACGCCGTCGACATCGCCCGCGACGCCTCCGTCGACGAGGTCGTCCTCGCCGGCGACCTCACGTCGGCGCTGCCGCTGGTGCACCGCCTGCACGCCGCCGGGGTGCGCGTGGTGGTGGTCGGCGCGGGGCACACGCCCCACGACGTACGCGCGGCGTGCGACGAGTTCATCGACCACGCGAGCGTCGACGGCACCTGGGTCGCGCCGGTCGGTCGCCACCGGGCCTGAGCGGCGCCCGTCGTCCCACGCGTCACTCTGGTCAAAGTCGTTCGCGCAGGTCAGGCGCGGCGACCTAGGCTGGTCGGCATATGACGAACGCACCTGACTTCAACCTCCGCGACGCCCTGGACGCCACCCGGGGCTGGGACGCCGACTCGATCGAGCTCGACGACGACCTCCTCGAGGACGACGACGACTTCGAGTCGGGCTACGCCGAGGACACCGACTACGACGACGCCGACCCCGAGGAGCTCACGGTCGGCGCGCAGGAGCTGGCCGAGCGGCACGCCCTGCGCCGTGTGGCGAGCCTGCGCACCGAGCTCGAGGACATCACCGAGGTCGAGTACCGCCAGCTGCGCCTGGAGAAGGTCGTGCTCGTCGGCGTGTGGACCGACGGGTCGGTGACCGACGCGGAGAACTCGATGGCCGAGCTCGCCGCGCTCGCCGAGACCGCCGGCTCCGAGGTCCTCGAGGCGGTCTTCCAGCGCCGGCAGAAGCCCGACCCCGCCACCTACATCGGCCGCGGCAAGGTCGAGGCGATCCGCGAGATCGTCCAGGCCACCGGCGCCGACACCGTCATCTGCGACGGCGAGCTCGCGCCCAGCCAGCTGCGCAACCTCGAGGACAAGATCAAGGTGAAGGTCGTCGACCGCACCGCGCTGATCCTCGACATCTTCGCCCAGCACGCGAAGTCCAAGGAGGGCCAGGCGCAGGTCGAGCTGGCGCAGCTGCAGTACATGAAGCAGCGCCTGCGCGGCTGGGGCGGCAACCTGTCGCGCCAGGCCGGTGGTCGCGCGGCCGGCGGTGACGGCATCGGTGGCCGCGGCCCCGGTGAGACCAAGATCGAGACCGACCGGCGCCGGATCAACACCAAGATCGCCAAGCTGCGCCGCGAGCTCAAGGAGATGCGCGGCACCCGCGAGGTCAAGCGCCAGTCGCGCCGCCGCAACCACATCCCCAGCGTCGCCATCGCCGGCTACACCAACGCCGGCAAGTCGTCGCTGCTCAACCGGCTGACCGACGCCGGCGTGCTGGTCGAGGACGCGCTGTTCGCGACCCTCGACCCCACCACGCGGCGTACGACGACCTCCGACGGCCGCGTCTACACGATGTCCGACACTGTCGGCTTCGTGCGCCACCTGCCGCACGGGCTGATCGAGGCGTTCCGCTCGACGCTGGAGGAGGTCGCCGACTCCGACCTGCTGCTCCACGTCGTCGACGGCTCCCACCCCGACCCCGAGGGCCAGATCGCCGCGGTGCGCGGCGTGCTCGCCGAGATCGGCGCCGACAAGGTGCCCGAGATCGTCGTGGTCAACAAGGTCGACGCCGCCGACCCGCTGGTCATCAGCCGGCTCCGGGCCCGCGAGCCGCACCTCGTCGTGGTCAGCGCGAAGACCGGCGAGGGCATCGACGAAGCCCTGAAGGTGGTCGAGTCCGAGCTGCCGCGCCCGCAGGTCGAGTTCGACGTGCTGCTGCCCTACGAGCGCGGCGACCTGGTCAACCGGATCCACCAGGAGGCCGAGATCGGCTCGATGGAGCACACCGGCGACGGCACCCTCGTCGTCGGCCGCGCCAACGCCGACCTCGCCGGCGAGCTGGCGGCGTACGCCCGCTGAGGGCTGATCCAGCCTATTTCAGCGATCCCCGGCTGACCGGGGATCACTGAACATGTCAGGCGTTGCACGGGCCGACAAGTTCAGCGATCCCCGGCTGACCGGGGATCGCTGAACATGTCAGGCTCTCGCTGAAATGCCGCCGCCGGGCGGAATCAGCGCTTGTAGCTCGCCCGCCTGCAGAGGTCACCGACGCCCGTGACCTGGCCGCGGTCGACGACCACCTCGCGGGTGCCGAAGACCTTGCCGCGGTTGTTGGTGCACGAGACCAGCCAGGCCTCCTTCACGCCGGTGTCGATCGGCGGGTCGGGGCTCTCGAAGGTCACCTGGCCCGACCAGTCGTGCGCCGCGTCGCCGCCGGCGTAGTTGTCGGCGACGAGGGTGTACGTCCCGGGCGCGGGGTCGGGCACCCGGATCACCTCCGGGTTCGACAGGGTCGCGCCCGAGCCGACCGGCGAGCCGTCGGGACCGAGCAGCGTGAAGTCCCAGTCGTAGGCCTCCGCGTCGTCCGAGGGCCACGACACCGACACGTCGAGGGACCCGTTGTCGGCCTCGGGCAGCCCCGACACCTCGAAGGTCGTCGACTCGCTCGACCCGACGGCCGGGACGCCCTCCGGGTTGGTCAGCGTGACCGCGGCCTGCGGCGGCGCCTCCGGGTAGCGGCCGTACCGGCCGGCGACCAGCGGCCGCGTCGACGGGTTGACGTCGAGGGTGAAGCGGCCGCCGCGGTCGGTGGCGTAGGTGTTGACGAGCGTGTCCTCGTAGAGGATCGGGTCACCCACGGTGCCGTCGGCCTGGATCACCGGCGACGTCGGCGACACGGTGCGCCGCGACACGGTGATCGTGCGCCCGGCGGGAGCCGTACCGCGGATCCGCGCGTGCTGCGTGTCGTCGGCCGCCGTCTCCGCGGCGATCCAGTACGCCTCGCGGTTGCCGCCGAGCCCGGCGCTGTTCGCCGGCGCCTCGCCGAGGTACTCACCGACAACGGCCTCCTCGTAGGCCGGGTGGAAGCCCTCGTCGCCGATCTCGATGGTGTAGCCGTAGCCGCCGGTGATCCAGTAGCTCCAGTCCTCGGTGGAGCCCGAGGTGTCGTAGAGCTGGTAGGACGCCTGGCTGGTGTAGGCGTTCTGCGCCGCCATCGCGTCGCCGAGCGCCTTGAGCTGCGGCTCGTCGGGCGCCTTGCCGGTGGCCGCGATGGCCGGCGGGCGCAGCACCAGGTTGGCGTAGGTGTGGTTGGAAATCATCACGGTCACCGCGCGCTGGGAGATGAGCTTGCGGACCGCGTCCGACTCCGGCTCGCTGCCGGGCCCGTCGCCGCGGTAGGTGTCGCTCGACCAGGTCGGGCTGGCGCCGCCGCCGCCCCAGAAGCCGGGGTAGTTGCGGTTGAGGTCGGTGCCGCGCAGCCGGCCGGCCGGGTTGTCGTCGCAGGTGCCGCCGAGGTACGCCGCCGGGGTCGCGGCCGAGATCGAGCAGTTCTTGCGCTTCATCTCGTAGTCGAAGGTGCTGAAGTCGCCCAGCGGCGCGGCCTCGCGCGAGATCCGGAAGCCGTCGACGTTGACCACCGGCACCACGATCACGCGCGACGTCGACAGCACCCGCCGTGCCCGCTGCCGCTCGGCGCGGTCGCCGGAGTAGTAGGACTGGAGCAGGTCGAAGGCGAACTCCATGGTGTGCTCGGCGCTCGGCCACTCGCGGGCGTGGTGGGCACCCATCAGCAGGAAGACCGGCTTGCCGTCGCGCACGTCGCGGGCGTCGACGCTGATCTCGAGGCCGCGGATCGGCTCGCCGAGGACGGTCCGGTTCTCCAGCGTGAGCGGCTTGGTGAGCGTGGGGTAGAGCCGCGCCAGCCGGTTCATGTCGCGGAGGTAGTCGTCGTAGGTGCGGTAGGACGTACGGCCGCTGGGCAGCGCCGAACGGGTCGTCGAGGCGGCGTACGCCCGGTCCTTGCGCCGGTTGGCCTCGGTCAGCGCCTCGAGGTCGGGGACCGTCACCTTCCAGGTGAAGCCGGCGTCGCGGAGCGTCTGGGCGTCCTGCGCGTCGTGCAGGACCACCTCGATGCCGCGCTGGTCGGCGTGCTCGGTGACATCGAGGCCGAGGTCGATGACCTCGTTGCGGTCGGCGACCTCCGGCGCCTTCACCATCACCACCTGGGTGGGGTCGTCGGACGAGGCCCGCGCGACCTCGCGCGCGCCGTCGTCGGGCGCGGCGCTGCCCGTGCTGCCCACCGCCACCCCCGCGCCGGCGGTGAGCCCGGCGGCGACCAGCGCCGTGACGGCGGCCAGCCGGGTCGATCTGGACGTGCTCCTGCGTGTGCTCATGTGCCCTCCCGAGAGCGCGACCGCGGGTCGGCCGCAGATCCGTCCACACAACACCCGCCCGCGCGCGATGTCGAGGGTCCGGAACCAACTGGCCCGGTCGGCCGTTGAACGCTTCCGTGCCCTGATTCGGGGCAACGGAGTCTCGTGGTGGAGGATGTCGCGCATGTCACGTGGTGTGTGGATCCGCTTCGTCCTCGTGCTCGGCCTGCTGGCCGGGTGCGTGGCGCTGGCGATCAACGTCAAGCCCAATCTCGGTCTCGACCTGAAGGGCGGCGCGCAGTTCGTCTTCCAGGCGGAGGGCACCGACCAGACCCCGGCGACCTCGGAGAACGTCGACAAGACGCTCAGCGTGCTCCGCGGCCGCGTCGACGCGCTCGGCGTCGCGGAGTCGACGCTGGTGCGCCAGGGCGAGAACCGGATCCTCGTCGAGCTGCCCGGTGTCACCTCCGACAAGGAGGCGCAGGACGCCGAGGACAAGATCGGCCAGACCGCCAAGCTGACCATCCACGAGGTCCTCAAGACCACCGAGCCGGACGCCAAGCCCGACAAGAAGGGCGACCAGGTCCTGCCGTCCGACCAGGGCGACACCCTCGAGATCGGTCCCACGGTCATCCCCGGCGACGAGATCACCTCCGCCGCGGCCGAGCAGCCGCAGCAGAGCGTCGAGTGGGTCGTCTCCATCGACTTCAACGGCAAGGGCGGCAACACCTGGGCCGACATCACCGGCAAGGCCGCCTGCAACCCGTCCGGCGACCCGAAGCGCCGCATCGCGATCGTGCTCGACGGTGAGATCATCTCCTCGCCCGAGGTGCAGACCTCCGTCGGCTGCGACGTTGGCATCCGCGGCGGCGGCACCCAGATCACCGGCAACTACACGGTGAGCCAGGCCAAGGACCTCGCCGCGCTGATCGAGGGCGGATCGCTGCCGCTGGAGCTCAAGGCGATCTCCGACCGCCTCGTCGGCCCGTCGCTCGGCGCCGCGGCGATCGACGCCTCGGTCGAGGCCGGCATCATCGGCATCATCCTGACCGGCCTGTTCATCATCGTCGTCTACCGGCTCGTGGGCTTCGCCGCGACCATCGCGCTCGCGTCCTACGCCCTGCTCGCCTACGCGATGCTCGTCGGGCTCGGGTCCACGCTGACCCTGCCCGGCCTCGCCGGCTTCGTGCTCGCGATCGGCATGGCGATCGACGCCAACGTGCTGGTCTTCGAGAGAGCGAGGGAGGAGTACGCCGCGTACCCCTCCGCCGGTCTGCGGCGGGCGCTCGCGGTCGGCTTCAACAAGGCGTGGAGCGCGATCATCGACTCCAACGTCACCACCCTGCTGGCCGCGGGCCTGCTCTTCTTCCTCGGCTCCGGCCCGATCAAGGGCTTCGGCGTCACGCTGACCATCGGTGTCGTCGCCTCGATGGTCTCGGCGCTGATCATCGCCCGGGTGCTCTGCGACCTCGCCGTCGCCAACCGCCCGGTGTCGCGCCGCCCGGCCGTCAGCGGTCTCGGCAACATCGGCCGCGTCCGGACCTGGCTCGACCGCAAGAACCCCGACCTGATGAAGCGGCGCAGGACCTGGGTCAGCATCTCGGCAGCGGCGCTCGTCCTGTCGGTCGTCGGCATCGCGACCCAGGGCCTGCAGCTCGGTGTCGAGTTCACCGGTGGCCGCCAGCTCGACTACTCGCTGAGCAAGGACGTCACCATCGACCAGGCCCGCGCCGCCGTCTCCGACGCAGGGTTCCCCGAGGCGGTCGTGCAGACCGCCGACACCGGCGACACCGCCTTCACTGTGCGGACGGGCAGCATCACCAACGACGAGGAGCAGCAGATCGAGGCGGAGCTCGCCAAGGTCGGCGGCGACGTCACCAAGGTCGACGACCAGACGATCGGGTCCTCGCTCGGCAAGGAGCTGCGCAACAACGCGCTCATCGCCTTCGGGCTCGCGTTCCTCGCCCAGCTGCTCTACCTCGCGATCCGGTTCAAGTGGACCTTCGGCGTCTCGGCGGTGGTCTCGATGGCCCACGACGTGATCCTCGTCGTCGGCCTCTTCGCCTGGCTCCACAAGCCGATCGACGGCATCTTCCTCGCCGCGGCGATGACCATCGTCGGCCTCTCGGTCAACGACACCGTCGTCGTCTTCGACCGCATCCGCGAGCGCTGGTGGGGCTCCAAGCCCGAGGAGAAGTTCGACGACATCGCCAACAAGGCCTGCGTCGAGACCGTGCCCCGCACGGTCAACACCGGCCTCGGCGCGATGTTCATCCTCGCCGCGCTCGCCGTCCTCGGCGGCGACTCGCTGCAGGACTTCGCGATCGCGCTGCTCGTCGGCCTGATCGTCGGCACGTACTCGTCGGTCTTCCTCGCCACCCCGCTGCTCACCTACTTCCACGAGAGGTTCCCGATGAGCCGGGTCAAGAAGGAGAAGGTCGTCCGCGCACCGGAGGACTCCGGCGCGGTCGTCTGACCTCGCCCCGCCCCACCCGACGAAGCCCCCGCCCCGGCGGGCGCCTCGTCGCGTCCAGACCCCGCTCTTGCCGTGACGGCGTACGCTCGCCGCATGCTGTGGTTCCTCGTCATCGTCGTCCTGGGCGTCGTCGCGTGGCGCTACCGGGTCAAGCTCCTCGCCCGGATCCTCGGCCAGCCCGAGCGCCGCATCGAGCGCCAGATCGGCCGCAAGAAGCCCTGACCCGCACCCGTCCGCGGCGCGTTGTGGATGGCGTACGCCGCGGTGTCGGGGGCGCCCCGTAGGGTTCTCTGGTGCCCGAGACCGCCACCGCCGCCAGCCCCGTCACCGAGGTCCTGGCGAAGGCGGTCACCGCGCTCGGCGGGCAGCAGCGCGACGGCCAGGTGCAGATGGCCAGCGAGGTCGCCGAGGCGATGGAGGAGGGTCGCCACCTCCTCGTCCAGGCCGGCACCGGCACCGGCAAGTCGCTGGGCTACCTCGTGCCGGCGATGCTCCACGACAAGCGCGTCGTCGTCGCCACCGCGACCCTCGCCCTCCAGCACCAGCTCGTCGAGCGCGACCTCCCGCGCCTGGTCGAGGCGGTCAAGGACGTGCCCGGGATCGACACGTCGTACGCCGTGCTCAAGGGCCGCTCCAACTACGCCTGCCTCCACCGCATCCGCGCCGGCGTGCCCGACGACCAGGGCACCCTCGTCGACGTGCCGCTCGGCGCGATGGCCGAGAAGGTCCTCGAGCTGCGGTCGTGGGCGGAGGAGGAGGCCGAGGGCGGCGGCAGCGGCGAGCGCGACAACGCCCCGCGCCACACCGACCGCGAGTGGCGCCAGGTCTCGGTCAACCACCGCGAGTGCCTCGGCGCGACCAAGTGCCCGTTCGGCCAGGAGTGCTTCGCCGAGCTGGCCAAGGAGAAGGCCCAGCGCAGCCACCTCGTCGTCACCAACCACTCCCTCCTCGCGATCGACGCGATCGAGGACGTCCCGATGATCCCCGACTACGACACGGTGGTCATCGACGAGGCCCACGAGCTCGTCGCGCGCGTCACCCAGGCCGCCACCGACGAGCTCGGCGCGGGCGACGTCGAGCGCGCGGCCCGCCGCGCCAGCCGCTGGGCCGACGACGCCGGCGGCGACCCGGCCGGCGACCTCGAGGACGCGGGCGCCCAGCTCGCCGAGGCGTTCGCCGCGCTGCCCGCCGGGCGGATCGACACGGTCCCGCCCCAGCTCTCCGACGCGCTGGTCGCGGTGCGCGACGCCGCCCGCGCGACGCTGTCGGCGTTCCCGCGCGAGTCCGGCGGTGAGGGGGAGGGTGACGCCGGCCGCACCCAGGCCAAGGGCATGGTGCAGGAGGTGTTCGTCAACGCCGAGCGGATGGCGGCCGGCTCCGACCGCGACGTGCTGTGGCTCGGCGAGGCGCGCGACCGGTTCCCGGCCCGCCTCCACGTCGCGCCCCTCCAGGTGTGGGGCCCGATGCGCGACAAGCTGCTCACCGACAAGACCGTCGTCTTCGCCAGCGCCACCCTCATGCTCGGCGGCGAGTTCGGCGCGGTCGCGACGTCGCTCGGCCTCAAGCCCACCGAGCGGGTCGGCCACCAGATCGCCACGACCGACGCCGACGACGCGCTGCCGTGGAAGGGCATCGACGTCGGCTCGCCGTTCGACTACGGCCAGCAGTCCATCCTCTACGTCGCCCGCCACCTGCCCCAGCCCGGCCGCGACGGCCTCGGGCCGGCCCAGCTCGACGAGATCTGCGACCTCGTCGACGCGCTCGACGGGCGCACCCTCGGACTGTTCTCGTCGCGCCGCGCCGCGGAGGCGGCCGCCGAGGTGGTCCGCCAGCGGCTCCCGCACCTCACCACGCTCGCGCAGGGCGACGCCCAGCTCCCCGAGCTCGCCAAGCAGTTCGTCGAGGACCCGCACACCTGTCTGTTCGGCACCCTCTCGCTGTGGCAGGGGCTCGACGTCCCGGGCGACACCTGCCAGCTGGTGATCATCGACCGGATCCCGTTCCCGCGGCCCGACGACCCGCTGATGTCGGCGCGCGCGAAGGCCGCCGACGACCGCGGCGGCAACGGCTTCATGGAGGTCTCGGCCACCCACGCCGCGCTGCTGATGGCGCAGGGCGCCGGTCGGCTGATCCGCACCACCACCGACCGCGGCATCGTCGCGGTCCTCGACCCGCGCCTCGAGACCGCCCGCTACGGCCGCTTCCTCAAGGCGTCGCTGCCGCCGATGTGGTCGACCACCGACCCGGCGCTCGTGCGCCAGGCGCTCAAGCGGCTCGGTCAGCCGAAGAGCGAGTAGGCCGCCAGCGCGAGCACGACCAGCACGGCCAGCACCAGGAGAGTCCTGCCGGAGCTGCCCGACCGGACCTCGGTGATCGCGGTCGAGGTCGTCGGGGCGTACGCCGGCTGCGGCGCGGCCGGCTGCTCCGCCGGGCCGGGCGCTCCTCCTGCGCCGCGCGCCCGGAGCTCGGCGACGACCTCGTCGAGCCAGTCGTCGACGGCCGCCATGTCGTAGCCGCCGCGCCCCGGGGTGAAGCGCATCGCGGTGATGTCGCCGGCGTCGATGCGGGGGCGGGGGAGCGCGAGGTTCTCGAGGATGTGGTCGACGGCGAGGTCGACCTGCTCGACGTCGTAGGCCTGGCGCAGCCGCGCCACCGGGAACGTCGGCCGGGAGACGCCCATCAGGCCGGCACCTCGTAGCCGAACACCTGGTAGTCGCGGCGGTACATCTGGCTCACCAGCTCCCTGAGCTCGTCGGACGCCCGGCGGTCCTGCCCGCCGGGCGCGGTCTGGTTCTGCGGCGCGCTCGGCACCGCCGGCGCCCCGATCCGCTCGCACACCTCGGCGAAGTCGCGGTCGAAGGTCTCGAGGCGCCCGACGAAGTCGACCCGGTTGAGGTCGATCATCCGGCTCTGCAGGGTGAGGTGCTGGTCGGTGCCGGGCACGGCGGAGAGGTCGTGGGTGGCGGTCCACCGGGCGAACTCCTCGATCGCCTGCATCCGCGCGTGGGTCTGCTCGTCGAAGCGGTAGTAGTTGTTGGCCACGACCTTGTCGCGCCACGCGGAGACGAACCGGTCGAGCGGGTCGCGGACGAACGCGAAGGCGAAGTAGTCGGCGAACGACGCCAGCGGGTAGCGCACCCGCATCGCGTGGTCGACGTCCATCGTCACGCCGTGGCTCTCGCAGTGGTGGCGGATGGTGCGCGTCGCGACCTTCGCCACCCGGAACCACACGAACCGGTGGCTGTGGCTCACCGTGAGGTTGTACGCCAGCGGGCTGAGCCAGGCAGATGTCTCGCCAGCCGCCGCGAGCCGCTCGACCTCCGCCTCGGCCGCCTGCGTCAGGCGGCGCCGGTTGCCCGCTCGGGTGTGGAAGACCTCGGGGGACGGCGCGGCGCCGGGGTGCTCGGACATCGCCGCGAGGCTACACGTGCCCGGACTGCCGTCCGTGGTTTCGAGGCTCGCTCCGCTCGCACCTCAACCACCGAAGCCTCGTTGGTTGAGGTGCGAGGAGCGCCAGCGACGAGCCTCGAAACCTGCGTCACCCGTCACCCGTCCGTGGTCTCGAGGCTCGCTCCGCTCGCACCTCAACCACCGAGACCTCGCTGGTCGAGGAACGACGAAGTCGTGTCACGAGACCCCGTCGCGTGACCGGGTCTCGTGACAGGCGCCAGGGCGCCTTCCTCGACCAGCGACGAGCGGCGCCTCAGCCGAAGGAGATCCGTCCCCGCAGGCTCTCCGGGTCTTCCAGCGGCGCGTCCTTGGTCTCCGCGATCACCTCGCGGGCCTTGTCGGTGCTGTCCCAGACGTTCCAGAGCAGCACGCCGCGCACGGAGCCGGACTTGAGGTAGTAGACGACGCCGGTGCCGAGCTCGCCGTCCTTCCAGTCCTCGACCATGTCGAGGTCCGACTTCGTCTCGCCGACGGCCTCGTAGCCGGCGTCGAAGAGGTCGGACCAGAAGATCGGCGTGTAGTCGTAGGCCTCGTCGGCGCCGGCCATCACCTTGCCGGCGTGCGCGCCGGACTTCTCGGCCTGGTCGACGTGCTCGACGCGGCGGCGGCCGAGCAGGGCGTCGGGGTAGGACGCGACGTCGCCCGCGGCGTACACGTCCTCGACGCTGGTGCGCAGGCGGTCGTCGACCACGACGCCGTTGTCGACCTCGAGGCCGGCGGCCTCGGCGAGCCCGGTGCGCGGCTGGACGCCGACCCCGATCACGGCCGCGTCGGCGACCACGTCGGTGCCGTCGTCGAGGCGGATCCGGACGCCGTCGCCGGTCTCCTCGCCGGTGCTGACCGACCCGTGGACGATCGTCACGCCGTGCTCGGCGAAGTCCTTGGTGAGGCTCGCGGCGAGCGCGCGGGGGAACATCTGCTCCTGCACGTCCTCGAGGTCGAGCACCAGCGTGACCGCGACGTCGTTCTGCACGAGGGCAGCGGCGATCTCGGAGCCGATGTAGCCGCCGCCGACGACCACGACGTGGCTGCCGGAGGTGGCGAGCGCGCGGAGCCGCTCGTAGTCGGCGGACGTGCGGTAGTAGACGACCCGCGGACCGGCCCCGAGCCCGAGGGTGCGGGGCTCGGCACCCGTGGCCAGCAGCAGCTTTCCGTAGCCGACCGACGTGCCGTCGGCGAGGCGTACGGCGTGGCCGGCCGGGTCGATCTCGGTGACGGTGGTGTCGAGGACGAGGTCGACGCCGTCGTCGTCGTTGAGGTCACCGGCGAGCGACTGGCCCTCGAGCGACTCGTCGTCCTTGAGCCAGAGGTCCTTCGACAGCGCCGGGCGGTAGACCGGGTCGTGGGGTTCGGAGCCGAGCACCGCGACCGTGCCCGAGGAGTCCTGCGAGCGGATCCCCTTCACGGCGCTGGCGGCGGCGACGCCTCCGCCGACGATGACGTAGTCGTAGGACTCCTGGACGTTGCTCATGCGCGCTCCCGACGGTTGGCTGTCCCGCCATCGTGTCCCGTCGGTGGTGGACATTCAACGGCCCTCCGCCCCGTGGGGTGGAGGGCCGTCGGAGGCCGTGCGCAGGGGAGGGTCAGACCCGGCGGAGCACCGCGGTGACGACGCCGAGGATGGTGGCGTTGTCGCCCGGGATCGGGTCGTACGCCGTGTTGTGGGGGAGCAGCCACACGTGGCCGTCCTTGCGCTGGAACGTCTTGACGGTCGCCTCGCCCTCGATCATCGCGGCGACGATCTGGCCGTTGCTGGCGGTCTGCTCCTGGCGGATCACGACGTAGTCGCCGTTGCAGATGGCCGCGTCGACCATCGAGTCGCCGGAGACCTCGAGCAGGAAGAGGGTGCCGTCGCCGACGAGCTGCTTGGGCAGCGGGAAGACGTCGGTGACCTGCTCCTCGGCGAGGATCGGGCCACCGGCGGCGATCCGGCCGACGACGGGGATGTTGACCGCGGACGGCGAGACGTCGCCGATGCCGGTCTCGTCGACGCCCGAGTCGTCGGCGCTGGAGATCGAGCGGCGCGCCGCCATCACCTCGGGCAGGAACACCTCGAGGGCGCGGGGCCGGTTGGGGTCGCGCTTGAGGAAGCCCTTGCCCTCGAGCACGCGCAGCTGGTGGGCGACGCTGGAGGACGAGGTGAGGCCGACCGCCTGGCCGATCTCGCGCATCGAGGGCGGGTATCCCTTGGTCTCGATCGAGTCCTTGATGGTGGCGAGCACGCGCTGCTGGCGCGGGGTCAGGCCGGTGGCGTCCGGCGGGCCGTCGGGCATCTCGATGACGTTCTTGTCGTCCTGCTTGGCCATCTGGCTCAGTCCTCCCGCATGGTGCCCCGCTCCGTCCGCCCGGACCGGGTGAGGCCACCGTAGACCTCCCGGCACCCGTGGATCAAACACCTGTTCGAAGCAGCGTGTCGCTAGCGTCGCGTCCATGACGGGTGCTGGGGCGACGAGCTGTGTGGTGACGGGTGGGGCGCGTGGGATCGGGCGCGGCATCGCGGAGCTGCTGGTCGCGCGTGGTCACCGGGTGGTCGTGAGCGATGTCGACGCCGAGGCGGTCGCCGCGACCGCCGCGGAGATCGGCGCGGTCGCCGGCCTCGCCCACGACGTACGCGACCCGGACGCGCACCGCGCGGTCGCGGCCGAGGCGGTGCGCCACGCGCCGCTCGCGGCGTGGTTCAACAACGCCGGCGTCGGCGACGACGGGACCCTCGCGGCGCTGACGGACGAGCAGGTGCGCCGGCTGGTCGAGGTCAACCTGCTCGGCACGATGTGGGGGACCCGTGCGGCGCTGGACGCGTTCGGGCCGCGCGGCGGCGACGTGGTCAACGTCGCGTCGCTCGCCGGCCTCACGCCCACGCCGGGCTACGCCGTCTACGGCGCCACCAAGGCGGGAGTGGTGGCGCTCAGCGGGTCGGTCAACGCCGAGTCGCCGCGGGGCGTACGCGTCCACGCGCTGTGCCCGGACGGCGCCGACACCGCGATGCTCGCCGCGCAGGACCCGGCCGGGATGGGTGCCCAGCTGGTGCACTCCGGTGGCGCGATCCTGAGCGTGTCGCAGGTCGCCGAGGCGGCGGTCGCGCTGCTCGGCTCGCGGCGGGTGGTGCGTACGGTGCCGGGCTGGCGCGGGGGAGTCGCGCGCAGCGCCGCGCTCGCCCCGGGCGTCTCGCAGCACCTCGTCGGGCTGTTCGCCGCGCAGGGTCGCCGCGCGATGAGGCGGCGCTGACTCTTCGCCGGGCAACCTACGGACGGCCCCCGGCTCCTCTGGGCCGGACGGCCGTCCCCTCGGTGCCCGGTGCGCGACCGGGCGTGGTCGCTCGGGTCAGGGCAGGCGCACCTGCCCGTGCTGCATCTTCCAGAGGAAGTACTTCTCGAAGCCGAGCTTCATCAGGTGTGCCTGCGGGCCCGGGATCAGCACCCCGTGCTTGCGCGGCGGCAGCATCTTGTCGGCCAGGATCACGACGCCGTTGTTGCCGGCGTCCATGACGCAGACGGCCGGGATGTCGCCGAACGCCTTGTGCTCCTTCGGCTCCTCGCCGCGGACCTGGGCGGCGATGTTGAGCGCCGCGACGTGGGCCTGCTGCTCGGTCGGGAAGCCGGTCTTCGGGATGCCGACCGGGGTCGGGGTCTGCCACGGGACGTCGACCGCGGCGGCGACGCCGACCGCGTACACGTCGTCGAACGCCTCGCTCTGGTAGGTGTCCCGGACCGTCACGAACCCGTTGGCGTCGCTCAGCTCACCGGCCTTCTGGACGACGTCCTGGCCGGAGAACGGCGGCACGATCATCGCGTAGCCGAAGTCGATCGTCCGTCCGTCGGCGAGCACGAGGCGGCCGTCGTCGACGTGGTCCATCGCGGTGTTGAGGACCGGTTCGATGCCCTCCTTCTTGAGGAACATCCCGAGCAGCGACTCGCCGTGGGGGAGCCCGCCGATGCCGAAGTGGCCGAGGAACGGCTCGGCGCTGACGTAGGTGAGCTTGACCTTGTCCTTCAGGCCGGCCTTCTTCAGCTGGTAGGAGGTGTTGAAGAGGAACTCGTAGGCCGCGCCGAAGCAGCCGGCGCCCTGGGTGGCGCCGATGACGACGTCGCCGGGGTTGTCCTTGAACCGGGTCCAGCCCTCACCGGCGTGGATCGCGTCCTCCATCGTGGTGATGGTGTGGGCGTTGCCGTCGGGGCCGAGGCCGGGGATCACCTCGAAGCGGTTGCGGTAGCCGGTGGCGATGACGAGGTAGTCGTAGTCCTGCGGGCCGGCGGTGGTCTGCACCCGCTTGGCGACCGGGTCGATCTCGGTGGCCTCGGCGTGCACGAAGTCGACGCCGTGCTCCTCGAACGTGGGGCCGACCTTGAAGGTGATGTCGGCGCGCGAGCGCTTGCCGAACGGCACCCAGATCAGGGAGGGCGTGAAGAGGAACTCGTCGGACGACGACACGACGGTGACGTCGACGTCTCCCTCGAGCTCGTGCTTGACCGTGAGCGCGGCGCTGAGACCTCCGAAGTTGCCTCCGAGGACCAGGACCTTCTTGCGGGACATGGGCGTGTCTCCTTCTCGTGTCGTCCTGCCTCGATGCTTCTCTCCCTCGTCCCTCCCCGGCAGGTGCGTTGGTCCCTCGATGTCGGGACGAATGGCGTCGAACATCTGTTCGTCCAGGTGCTTGACGCGTTCGAACAGGTGCTCTACCGTCGTACACGTGTTCGATCGAACGTCTGCTCGACACCGATCCACTGTCGGTGGTCATCACTAGACATTCCCTCGTCCGCACCGACCCGGCTGATCTTCCCCAGGAGGCCACCATGAGCACCCTCAGCCTTTCCCCCGCCTTCACCCCGGCTCCCGCCCGCGCCCGCTCCACGGTGCGCCTCACGCGGCGCGGCCGGCTCGTGGTCTTCCTGACCGCGCTCCTCGTGACCCTCGTCGTCGCGATCGCCCTCGCCGGTGGTGCCGTCGGCACCGACTCGGCGGGCGAGCAGGTCCCGACCGAGACCGTCACCGTCGCCCCCGGCGACACCCTCTGGGACATCGCCTCCGGCATCGCCGTCGACGGCGACGTGCGCGCCGCGATGACCCAGATCGAGCGGCTCAACGCCCTCGAGTCCGCCAGCCTCGCCGCTGGCCAGAAGCTCCGCGTCCCGGTCGTCTCCGACTGACGCGTGAGGCCTCCACCAGTCGCTTCGACCCCGGCTGGTGGAACCAAGGGGAAGACCGAGGGGCGGGCCTGGCGGCCCGCCCCTCGGCGCATTTCTGGCTCTGTTGGTCGAGGAAGGACGAAGTCCTGTCACGAGACCTCGACGCGACCGCCATATCCGACGCCGTCGGATACCCGAGCGGCGTGGGCCCGGGAAGAGTCAGTGGGGAACATCGCTCGGCATATGTCACGAAGACCTTCCCCGCTACCGCGAATCGCGGCGGCGGCGAGTTATCCACAGATTGCAGCTCGAGGCTGGTTCAAGCCGCAGCGAGATGGGTAACTTCACCGTGCTGACGTTGTCTCGGGAAGGCATTCCATGCACGTACGCCGCGCGCTCGCGCTGACTGTCATCGCCCCGCTGGTCCTGGCCGGGTGCTCCGACGGCGACCCTGAGGCCGAGCCGACGCCGAAGATGCCGGAGACGAGCAGCTCGTCGCCGACTCCGACCGAGTCCGAGACGGTGGAGGCGGAGAGTGCAGAGGACTTCATTCGGCGTTGGGCCGCGACTGAAGCGAAGATGGAGAACACGGGCGAGACGGCCGAGTATCGGCAGTTGTCCGCCGATTGTGAGGCATGCGTAGACCTCGCCGACCTGGTGGAGAAGTGGTACGCCGCCGGCGGCTTCATCGAGTGGGATGGGTGGCGGGTTCTCGAAATCAAGGAGAGCTCGAGCCGGAGTTCTGACTTTATGGTGCGCGTGCGATCCAGTCCCACTAGGTACAAAGAATCTGCTCGGGGGCCGGTCAAGACGTTCGATGGCGGGCCGGGGGCGCACAGGCTGGTCCTGAGGCGTGAGGGCGCCTCGTGGGTCGTCACCCACAAGTCCGAGGTCTCACAGTGAGCCGCGCGCTCCGTGTTCTCTTGCTTGCAGTGGTCGCTGGCTTCTTGGTCACGATTTCCTCGGCGGCGCTCGCTGACTGCGGCGTGCAGGCCGAAGTCGGCGAAGTCACCGAAACTTGCGACTTCTCATCCGGCGACATTGAGGGGCAGAAACTGGACTACCCGATGGCGCAATGGTCGGTGGTGCAGATCTGCAAGGACGGAGGACGTCGTCCAGACGGACTGTGCTACAACCCAGATGACTGCACGACTGCCGCCGGTGTGCCTGGAACCCGCTACACGCTGTTTCGTGATGGCGAGAATGTTGGGACGGCCTGTCTAGCTGCTGGCGAGGTCGAGAAGGTTGACGACCCGCCCCCGGTCAGGGATCTCGTGATTGAGGCGTTCCAGGCCCTCGACTGGAAGCCGTCGGAACTAACTGTCCAGCCCAAGAACGGCAAGACACTGGTCAATCTGAAGACGAACTTCTTTACCACCAACACGGACGTCTCCAGCATTCCCGTCCAACTAATCCGCGCGCGCGTGGTCGTCAGCGCCCGTCCGATCGCATATCGCTGGAACTTCGGCGACGGGTCGTCCATCACGACCTCGAGTCCCGGCGCGCCGTACCCGAGCCTCGACGTCTCCCATGCCTACGACCGAACGGATGAGGTCGTCGTCAGCGTGGACACGCAGTACGGCGACGCCAGCTTCACTGTCAATGGGGGACCGCCGGAGGCCATCCCATCGACCATATGGGTCGATGGCGCCACCCAGGACCTCGCCATCGTCGAGGCACTGCCGCAGCTCGTCATTCGCTGATCGACAACTCTCACTCACTCTCGGGGGACACATGCTGGGTTCTGCACGCCTTCATCACGTCACCGCAGCACTCGCCATCGCCGTGGTGCTGCTCGCGTCCGGCTGCACATCAGGGGCTGGCAAGACCGAGAAGGACAACGTCGGAGCCGGAGCAGTAGCGAAGCCCTCCGCCGCCCAGGCCGACCCGGCTGCCATCGCCTGGACGACCAAGGTCAAGGCGATCGGCCAGCCCGTCGAAGCAGGACCAGCGCTGCTGGTCCTGTCGAAGACCGGGGGAGGGGGTGTCGAGCTCGTCAGCCTCGACAAAGAGACGGGGCGTACTAACTTCCGGGTGCCGTTCCACCCCGGTGGCTCACCGACGGGCGTGACGATGCAGCCGCGGGCCACGGAGACGGACGCCGGCCGGCACCTCGCCGTCCTGCGGCGCTACGACCTCGACGCCGAAGGTCCGGCGCTCGTTGCAGTCGACGTGCGTACCGGCAAGGTCGTCTCCAGCGCGGCGTTTGCGATTGACGACTACGAGGCGTGCTCGGACGGGCACGACGTGTGCTGGTCCGGCTATGACAGCCGGCCCGGCGGGATCGTGGACAGCCCGTTCGGCCCGATGCGCGACATCATTCCCGGCAGTGCGCCGAGGCGCTGGGATCTCGAGTCCGGGCGCGTGACCGAGCAGACCCTCCAGGAGGGCGCGTTGCGGGTCGGTGAGCCCGACCTCTTCGCGCGTGGTGAGGGCCGGATGGCGACGCTCGCCCGCCTGCCGGGCACGCGGAAGACCGGCTGGTCCCAGTCCGTCTCGCTCGCGGTCGACTACGGCGTGGCGTCCAAGCACGGGTGGAGCTTCGCCCACGACGAGGAGTCGAACGTATACGTCGGATCGATGGGCAAGCCGGTACCGCGCACGCTCGTCCGACGCTACGAGCGGGGCAAGAAGGTGAGCCTGAAGTACAAGTCCCGCTTCAGCGCCTCTGGCATCGACGGGCGGACGGGCGAGCAGCTCTGGCGGCGCAAGGGCGCCGACCCGTGGTGCTCCCTCGTCCGGTCGTACAACGAGACGAACGCCCGGACGCTGTGCGTGGTCGGTGGATCTCGCATCGACGTCAAGGGCAAGAAGATGACCACCGAGGACCTCGTCGTCGAGCTCCAGGGAGTGGCGCCTCGAACCGGTGAGGTCACGTGGTCCCACACGCTCGACGGCGAGGACGCCGAGCGGGCGTACGTCGACCACCGCGCCCCGCTTGCGCCCTATGGCGTGGTGCTGCCGTCCGACGACGGCCCGGTCGCGCTCGACCAGCGCGACGGGGCGCTGGAGCAGGTGGCGGACGACACGGTGCTGCTCTGCTCCAGCGGCCCCGACCAGGTCACGGCGTACGGCATCAAGCGTGCGGCCGGGACGCTCTACGAGACCTGTGACCCGGACGGCAGGCGGTCGTCAGGCGAGCTGTCGGTGTTCGGCGCCTCAGCTGTGGAAGGCGAGGGGCACGTGCGCTACGTCGCCATGCCCGGCCGGGTCGTTGCGTACGAGGTTGGCTGAGCTGAAGATCATGGAGCCCTGGAGCCACCCGGCGACTCAGTAGCTCCACGATCCGCGCTGAGCCGAGGAGTGCGGCTCCTGCGGTCCACCAGACGAACCGCCCAGGCCGCACAAGCACAGATCAGCGCGCCGCGCGCTTCCCGCCCACCGGCCGCGGGGGAGCGTCGGGGGCAGGGGGCTCGCGGGTGATCCCTAGCGTCCGCGACAGCCGCGCGACCAGCATCAGGCCCACGAAGAGGCAGGCGATCGCGCCGAGGCAGGCGAGGGCCATGAACATCCAGGCCGACGAGCCGGAGCCCCCACGCCCGGCCGTACCGAAGTCGATGGCGGCGTAGACCAGGTATCCCCAGGCCACGACGCAGACGGTGATGCCGACGCAAATCGCCAGCGTCGCCGGCGAGAG
This sequence comes from Nocardioides palaemonis, assembly GCF_018275325.1. Lineage (NCBI taxonomy): Bacteria > Bacillati > Actinomycetota > Actinomycetes > Propionibacteriales > Nocardioidaceae > Nocardioides > Nocardioides palaemonis. The sequence continues at coordinate 471,650 of NZ_JAGVQR010000001.1, forward strand.
GCCACGGGACGCGGGGGCTGCACGCCTCGACCCTGCCCGCTTCCCCGTCACGGAGGACATTGTGCCCGGTCGACGAAGAGACGAGCGGTCGAATAGCCCGTTCGGGCCATGTCGAGATGGCCCGAAGGGCCGCGACACGCCGGGGCGAAAACCGGCGCAGAGGCACTGACCTGCGGTTTTGCCGACGAGACGCCCAAGCCCCGATTTGGTCCCCTCGAGCGGCTTGCCAACCGTTGTGGCGGCGACGTACGGTAACCACTACATCTAGTACTTACACCGCTGTAGTTATCCACATCTGGTGCACATGCCACGGGCAGCTACGCACAGGGAAAGCCTAGATGTCCACAGGAAGATCCACAGGCGCAGACCCGTTATACGGGTGTATGAAGCGCGCCCAGACGCCCGGGAGGAGGGCCGCCATGCACTGTCCCTACTGCAAGAACGAGGACACCAAGGTCCTCGACTCCCGCGTCGCCGATGACGGCGGCTCGATCCGCCGCCGCCGCAGCTGCTCGGCGTGCGACCGCCGGTTCTCCACGGTCGAGAAGATGCAGCTCACGGTGCTCAAGCGCTCCGGCGCCACCGAGCCGTTCAACCGCGACAAGGCCATCGCCGGCGTCCGCAAGGCCTGCAAGGGCCGCCCGGTCACCGACGCCCAGCTCGCCTGCCTGGGCCAGGACGTCGAGGACGCCCTGCGCCTGAGCGGGCAGGCCGAGTTCGACGCCAACGACGTCGGCCTCGCGATCCTCGCCCCGCTGCGAGCGCTTGACGAGGTCGCCTACCTCCGTTTCGCCTCCGTCTACCGCGCCTTCGACTCCGTCGAGGCCTTCGAGGACGAGATCGCCATGCTGCGTCTCGAGCGCGCGACCGACGGCACGAGCGAGACCCCAGCCCAGTCGGGCTGACCCCAGACGGCCCGGCAGGTGGTGGGGAAGCTGCCTGCCGGGCTCACCAATTGATGCGAGACGACTCGCAGACGCTCACCACCACACAGGAGATGGCATGACCGAGACGGTTTCCACCGGCGCCAAGGGATCGGCGAAGGGCAAGGGCCTCAAGCTGGAGCGCGTCTTCAGCACCAAGGGCACCCACCCCTACGACGCCATCACCTGGGAGCGTCGCGACGTCGTCCAGACCAACTGGAAGACCGGCGAGACCGTCTTCGAGCAGCGCGGCGTGGAGTACCCCGACTTCTGGTCGGTCAACGCCTCCACCATCGTGACCACGAAGTACTTCCGCGGCGCGGTCGGCACCGACGCCCGCGAGTGGAGCCTCAAGCAGCTCATCGACCGGATCGTGAAGACGTACACCAAGGCCGGCCTCGACCACGGCTACTTCGCCTCCGACGCCGACGCCGAGATCTTCGAGCACGAGCTGACCTGGCTGCTGGTCAACCAGTACTTCTCCTTCAACTCGCCGGTGTGGTTCAACGTCGGCACCGCGTCGCCGCAGCAGGTCTCCGCCTGCTTCATCCTCTCCGTCGACGACTCGATGGACTCGATCCTCAACTGGTACAAGGAGGAGGGCTTCATCTTCAAGGGCGGCTCCGGCGCCGGCCTCAACCTCTCCCGCATCCGCTCCTCCAAGGAGCTCCTCTCCTCCGGCGGTACGGCCTCGGGCCCCGTCTCCTTCATGCGCGGCGCCGACGCGTCCGCCGGCACCATCAAGTCGGGCGGCGCCACGCGTCGCGCGGCCAAGATGGTCGTCCTCGACGTCGACCACCCCGACATCGAGGAGTTCGTGATGACGAAGGCGAAGGAGGAGGACAAGATCCGCGCCCTCCGCGACGCCGGGTTCGACATGGACCTCGGCGGCGCCGACATCACGTCCGTGCAGTACCAGAACGCCAACAACTCGGTCCGCGTCAACGACGAGTTCATGCGCGCCGTCGAGGACGGCACCGAGTTCGGCCTGCGCTCGCGCGGCACCGGCGAGGTCATCGAGACCGTCGACGCCCGCAGCCTGTTCCGCAAGATCAGCGAGGCCGCCTGGGCCTGCGCCGACCCGGGCCTGCAGTACGACGACACGATCAACGACTGGCACACCAACCCCGAGACCGGCCGCATCACCGCGTCCAACCCGTGCTCGGAGTACATGTCGCTCGACAACTCGTCCTGCAACCTGGCGTCGCTGAACCTGCTGAAGTTCCTCAAGGACGACGACACCTTCGACGCCGCGCTGTTCGCCAAGGCCGTCGAGTTCATCATCACCGCGATGGACATCTCGATCTGCTTCGCCGACTTCCCGACCGAGCCGATCGGCCAGACCACCCGCGACTACCGCCAGCTCGGCATCGGCTACGCCAACCTCGGCGCGCTGCTGATGGCGATGGGCCTCGGGTACGACTCCGAGGGCGGCCGCTCGATGGCTGCCGCGATCACCAGCCTCATGACCGGTACGTCGTACAAGCGCTCGGCCGAGCTCGCCGGCATCGTCGGCCCGTACGCCGGCTACGCCCGCAACGCCGACGCCCACAAGCGCGTGATGCGCAAGCACCAGGCGGCCAACGACGTCGTCCGCGTGCTGCACACCGAGGACGGCCGCGTGCACAAGCTGGCCACCAAGGCGTGGGCCGACGTGATCAAGATCGGCGAGAAGAACGGCTTCCGCAACGCGCAGGCCTCCGTGCTCGCGCCGACCGGCACCATCGGCTTCATGATGGACTGCGACACCACCGGCATCGAGCCCGACTTCTCCCTGGTGAAGTTCAAGAAGCTCGTCGGCGGCGGCTCGATGCAGATCGTCAACCAGACGATCCCGCGGGCGCTGAAGAAGCTCGGCTACCAGCCCGAGCAGATCGAGGCGATCGTCGCCTACATCGGCGAGCACGGCCACGTCATCGACGCCCCCGGCCTGAAGACCGAGCACTACGAGGTCTTCGACACCGCCATGGGCGCCCGCTCGCTCAAGCCGATGGGCCACGTCCGGATGATGGCCGCGGCGCAGCCGTTCCTCTCCGGCGCGATCTCCAAGACGGTCAACCTGCCCGAGACGGCCACGGTCGAGGAGATCGAGGACGTCTACATGCAGTCCTGGAAGCTCGGCCTCAAGGCCACCGCGGTCTACCGCGACAACTGCAAGGTCGGCCAGCCGCTCGCCGACGCCAAGGCGAAGAAGGCCGACGCCGGCGCCTCCTCGTCGGTTGAGCCTGTCGAAACCACCAAGGTCGTCGAGAAGGTCGTCTACGCCCCGACCCGCAAGCGCCTGCCGAAGTCGCGCGTCTCGCGCACCACGTCGTTCACCGTCGGCGGTGCCGAGGGCTACATGACCTCCGGCGCCCACGAGGACGGCCAGCTCGGCGAGGTCTTCCTCAAGCTCGGCAAGCAGGGCTCGACCCTGGCCGGCGTGATGGACGCCTTCTCGATCGCGGTGTCGATCGGCCTGCAGTACGGCGTCCCGCTGGAGACCTACGTCTCGAAGTTCACCAACCTGCGCTTCGAGCCCGCCGGCCTCACCGACGACCCCGACGTGCGGATGTCGCAGTCGATCATGGACTACATCTTCCGCCGCCTGGCTCTCGACTACCTCACCTTCGAGGAGCGGTCGATGCTCGGCATCTACTCCGCGGAGGAGCGCCAGCGCCACCTCGAGACCGGCTCCTACGAGCCGCTCGTGGAGGAGACCGGCAACGCGTCCGAGCTCGTCGAGGCCGTCTCGGTGGTTGAGGCGCGGAGCGAAGCGAGCCTCGAAACCACTCCCGTGGAGGCCGACGTGAAGGAGGCCCCGCAGGGCGTCCACACCTCCGCCGAGCTCCTGGAGAAGATCACCGGCACCGCCGTCGACTCCCCGCTCTGCATGACCTGCGGCACGAAGATGCGCCCGGCCGGCTCGTGCTACGTCTGCGAGGGCTGCGGGAGCACCAGCGGCTGCAGCTGATCTGTTGATACCACGAAGGGCCGGGGCGAAAGCCTCGGCCTTTCGTGGTTTCGGTGAAAGAAGCTGCCGCAGTCGAGAGAACATATATGTTCTCGTGGTGAAGGTGTGGCTCAATAAGGGTTGAGCTGTGCCCAACGCCAAGACCGGTACTCACCGGCCACTTCCTGAGCCCGCTGCCAGATCACTAGCCACCGCCCTGCGCTCTCGACGCGAAGCAGCTGGTCTTACTCAAGAAGACCTGGCGAGCACTGCCCAGATATCAGTCCAGGCAGTTCGTCGGATCGAAGCTGCAACCGCCAACCCAACGCTTGGCACGCTCTACGCCGTCGCCACTGCACTGGACGTCTCTTGGACCGAGCTCATCCTTGAGGTCGGTGACTGATGGCTACGCAGTACCACTTCGGCGAACTGCCGGGGGAGCCTGTCGGCTCGAAGTACGTCAACCGGGCGGCGGCCGCGGCGGCAGGCGTTCACCAAGTGCGCATGCAGGGTATCGCCGGGAACCGCAAGGTCGGCTGCGCCTCAATCGTCATGTCTGGCGGGTATGACACGGACGAGGACCACGGTCACGAGATCTTCTACACGGGTCGTGGTGGTCAGAATCCGGTGAATCCGCGCGGCCCGCATATCGCTGACCAAGACCTCAGCCTTAACGACAACGCCGCACTAGTGACGAGCGAGTCGACCGGCAAGCCGCTTCGCATCGTCAGGGGAGCGGGGCACAAGAGTCCGTTCGCGCCGGCAGACGGGTACCGATACGATGGTCTGTACCGGGTCGCTGCGCACTATCCAATCAAGCATGCGCAAGACGGATTCGTGCGATGGATGTTTCATCTCGTGCAGCTGACTGCTGAGGAGGCGTCTCCGTTTACACCAGCGGAGAATCGGGCGTCGAACGCCGAGGCCTTCGTGATGCAGGGCCTGGGTTCGGGCACGTTGGGAGACGGTGAGGCCACAGCGAACGGTGATCCTTTCTTCAGTGCGCCGACGCTGCTCGTCATGCCCGATGGCGCGGCAAGTCCCGGCACCAAGACGGTCGTCACACAGCGAGTCATTCGCGACACAAAGGTCACCGCAGCCGTGAAGGCGATGTACGACAACGCCTGCCAGTTCTGCGGTACCCGCCTGGCCACACGTGACGGACACTATTCCGAGGGCGCCCATGTGCGACCCTTAGGCAAGCCGCATCACGGGCCCGATGTGATGGGGAACATTCTGTGTCTGTGCCCCAACCATCACGCTGCGTTCGATAAAGGCGGAATCTATGTCGATGACGACCTGAACGTGCGACACCAGGACGGCACGAAGATCGGGTCTCTCGAGCTACACGACCAGCATGAACTCGACACCAACAGTTTCAGCTATCACCGCGCTCACCACGGACTCGAGGTCACTGCGGTTCCACCGCTATGAGCCGTCAGCCGTTTGGAGTTACCGTCGCGGATCACCAGCAAGGCGGTTGATTACGATCTCAACCGCTGGGAGATCAGCGGGTGCCCAGGCCAAGCTTGCAAGCTGATCAGGTCCTGCCCAGAGCCCATCTACGTGCTCGGTAAGGACGGGTTCGTCGTCGACCAGATCGCAAAAAAACGTCGTGAGGCGGACAATCCCGAAGTCGTACTCGTGGACTGTAGCTGTAACCATTTCGCCTACGGCTACTCCGCACTGCAGCTCTTCGTCGATCTCTCGCGCAAGAGCGGTCGCTGCATCTTCTCCAGCTTCGACCTTGCCGCCGGGGAACTCCCACAGTCCAGCAAGGCGTCCGCACGGGCCACGCTTCGCGCAGAGGGCCAAGCCATTGCGAACGATCACCGCGCCGACGACCTCGATGTATCGAGCCATACCGACATTTATACGGGCAGAATGGGTCTGCTGCATGATCAGGCGAGAGTGCCGTGGGGCACGTCAAGACGTCACCTATCCGTCCAGGAGGCCCAGGCGCGCAACACCGGGAGTGCCTGACGCCGTATGGACGGTAGTTGTTTGCTCGGATCTGCGTGCTGAGACCTAGTCCGCGCGGCGGAACAGGTACGTACCGTGCCGTACGGATGTGTAGATCTCCCTCGTCGTGCCATCCGTGTCTGTCGTGGTCGTAATCAAATGATCGCTGCGGTAGTCGACGTCGTCGAGCATCCACCCGACTGCCTTGATCGCGCTCAGGACGCGAGAGGTGTCGTCGTCGACCTGCAAGTCGATCTGGAAGAAGGCGTCTCCTCGTGAATAGGCAGACTCAGCCTTTCCGACCGGCGTTGAGGCATGGAGCGCGTCGAGAAGGAACCCGCTTACTCCCACTGTGACCCTCTTGGCGACCTTCGCTGCAGTCACAGTGCTCTCGCGTAGGTGAAGCCGTCTCCTAAACCGCCTCACCACGACTGCTCCAGAGCGTCGGGTGTCGCGCTTGGGTTGCGCGTCAGCGAGTCTGAGCTCCGCTGTAGCTCGTCGACTGCGTCCAACATCTGGTGCGCCTCGGAGGCGGTCGGCGACAATTCGTATGCGTGGTGATGGCACGCTTCAGACAGCCTCGCCCAAACGTACTGGGCGCGAGCAGTCAGGTTGCGGTCGTCCTCGTAGGCCACTTCGAGGCACGTGAGCTTCGCCCTCGCGCTCGCACTGGGCCCCGCGTCAACCCCTCGGGCAAGCAGGAGTGCGCCGATCGCCTCCTCCAAAGCGGAACGAGCCATCCAGCACGCCCGGCGATTCGCGCCAGAGTCTCCTGCGTCGAGCTGAATCCGAGCCAGCTCGAGAAGCGCATTCACACGAGGCTCCGCAGGTCAGCGACCAGCTTCTCGACAGCACGGACGGCGTCCCTCGCATTGAGCTCGGGCTTCAAGCCTGAGTGCATCGAGCTACCGACGCTGCGAAGGGCGAACCTCCGGTAGGGCGCAGCTGCCCATGCGTCGAGGTCGTGGTTGGGGCGCTGCTCGCCGAACACTGCGATACCGACCCTGGCTCGGGTGGTACGGGCGGAGGTCCACCCATCTTCGACCTCGGCGAGCGGGACGCCGCTCCTCAGCCGCACAGCAAAGTAGGCGTCGCGCGCCGCCGACTCAGCGGCGAAGCGCAGGAGACCAGGGAGCGTTCGCCGCATCACCGGCTCCGGCAGTCGCTCCTCCTCGGCCTCGCGGATCAGGGCGAATGCATCGCCGAGGTAACGCGACGCCGGGTCTGTAACCACGGCGACACTGACGCGCGAGTGTGTGCCGCGCGAGACCTCCAGCACCGTGGCGCCTACGTCCGCGCGCCGAACGGCAGCAGGTAGGCGATCGTCGTGGCTGAGCACGATCACCTGTCGGGTCTGGGCTAGTTCAGACAGCAGTTCGACGAGCCCATCGACCTTGGCAGGATCCATGGCCTGCACCGGGTCGTCGAGCACGAGGAACCTGAATGGTGACTCTGCCATCGTCGCACGCGGCAGGAATAGCGCCAGAGCAAGCGCGTGAAGCTCACCTTGGCTGAGGACGGTGAAGCCTGGTACGTCCGTGCCGTCGACTGAAGCGTCGATCATCACCCGACGTTGATTGCCTGTCCCGCTGAGGGAGAGGTTGCCGATGTCGACGTTGCTCTCCTGACGAAGCTTGGCCCACGCCTTCTTCGCGCGCTCCTCAATGGGTTCCAGGCGCTGATTCTTGAGCAGCTTGTCATTGTCCTTCAACCAGGCGGATGCATCCGCGAGCTGGTCTGCTCGTGGTTTGTCGGCGAGCCAGGTGCGCCACGCGTCGCACCAGGTCGCGAGCTGTGTTGCGAAGGGTTGCCATGTGTCGTCGAGCTGGGTGAGCTGCCCCTGGGCAGCGAGTCGAAGCTCGTCAAGCGTCCTGGTCAGTGTGGTGGTGTTGCCGAGGTGATCAGCGAGGGCGAGCGCGGCAGCGGCATCGTCCCCCGCAGGCGCGTCAGACCACGTTTCCCATAGCTTCCTAGTGACCGTCACGAGCTCGCCGAGCTCGGCAACCGGAGGGGACGAGAGCGAGCTCGGCGGCGGGGAGACGAGGCGACGCGCCGCACGCAGGGCGACCGAGAGGTCCTGCCTCGCGCGGCGCACACCCTCGTGCTCGGCGCGACGCTGGGCGACCAGATCGACGCTCAACGAGCGCCAGTTCTCATCGAGCTCGCCTTGCCTGCACACAGGGCAAGGCATGTCACCGTGTTGTTCGTGAGTGCTGAGTGCCGCTTCGAGCAGTTCGAGACGAGCCATAGAGCGCGTCGACACGTCGCCCTTTGCATCGGCCAACGCCGCCACGGCAGCTCGCAGCACGCCTGCGGCACGCTCAGCCTCATCAACGGGCGCGACTCCGGGCAGCGCGATGAGCGCGCGCAGCCCGGAGACCGGACCGGAGTCGGGCGCGGCGGTGCCTGTGGACAGGGCGCGCAGTCGATCTACGTCGGGCGCGGTCTTTCCGAGCAACTTCTTGGCCTCCACTGCGCGCTCGTCATCGATCGCCGCTGCCTCGACGGCCAGTTTCCGCCGTTGAGCCCCAAGGTCGGTCCCGGGCCTCTTGCGCTCCTGGAGCTGGCGGTTGATGTGCCGAAGCGCGTCAGTGAGCTGCTCCACCCCCAGGATGCTGGCCATCGCGTCGTAGAGCTGGGCACGACCACCCTCGAGCAGTCCGCCAAGCTCGTCGTAGGACAAGATGGGCCGGTACTGCTCCAACGCTGTCGCCCAGCCAAGGTCGTTCGTCCCGTCACCCTGTTTCTGACCGGCGCGCTGCGACTTGACGGTCGCCATGTCGACATCGGTCTCGGTGTCGCCCCATGTCGCCGTGACCGTTACAGGCCCGGACTCTTCCTCAACTAAGCCGACGGAAACGCTCGCTTGGCCGTGGTGAAGGTTTCGCCACGCTTTGCGCCACTCGACCGACGACTTGTTCCACCGGTAGGTGTCACCGGTCAGAACAAACTCGAGAGCCTCCGACAGGCTCGACTTACCCGAGCCGTTGCGGCCGGCGATGATGGTGAGCCCGGGACGGGCGTCGAGCGAGACGTCGACCATCTCCCCGATCCCTCGGAAGCCTTGGACGCGTAGCGAGCTCAGGAACGTGCCGCCCGGCTCCTTGACCTCCTCCGCGGTCTGAGGCTCCGGTCGATCTGGCACGTCGCCGTCGTCCAGGTACGACAGGAGCTCTGCCTCACCGTCCAACGCGGCCAGCACTAGAAGCTGCGCCTCCTCGGTCAGCGTCGACTGCTCCAGCCGGTCGTTTACCCAGCTCACAAGATCCCCCGTCATGGGACGGAAGGTACGCGACGCGACCGACACCCGGGCCAGATTCAGAAAGGGGGGACTCCCACGGCAATGTCGCCGCGGTTTCGGGTGAACGTGCACGTAGGGAATCGGGTGCACCCGACAAAGACGCCGTGCCGGCCCGTGCGCTCACGCAGCAACCCCTGCCCGCATTTGGGGCACGGAGTTGGAGGAAGCCCGGAACCAGCCTCGCCCGAGGCAATCTCCCCGACCAGGGTCACCAGGCCGCCGGCCATCAGCTCGACAACGAACGGCGACTCCCTGCCCACCACCGTCAGGATCGCAACCTCTCGGCGGGCACGGGTGAGTGCGACATAGAACAGTCGGCGCTCCTCACCGAACGGGAACGGGTCGGGATTGGGCATCACGAGGTCGAGCAGGGGGTCGCTGTCGATCAGGCTCGGGAAGCCCACGGTCCCGCCGACGAGCCGGGGGATCAACACGTAGTCGGCTTCCAGGCCTTTGGCTGCGTGGACAGTCCTGAACTGAACGTCGATTCCAGGCGGCGGACGCCGAGGTAGGAGGTCCGACTCGAAGCCGTAGCGACCGAGGACGTCGATAGTGAGTCCGCCGTTGGGACCGGGCGCGATCTGTCCTGCAGCCAGCCTGGTGGACACACTGGTGAGGTATGTAGCGACAGCCTCGGCGAGCTCTGGCTCAGGCCGATTCAGGTCGCTTGCGGCAATTCTCGCGAGGCGTACTGGTGTGCCGCTGGGGCCTTGGGCGGCTGTGACGGACTTGGGTATCTGCCGCGGGTTCTTGCTCACAAAAGCACTGGCTACGTCGGTGATCTCCTGGGACGAGCGGAAAGTGGTCTCGAGCTTCAGCGTCTCGCCCTTCCCGAACCAACGCTCGAAGTCAGTCATCACCCCCATGTCGGATCCGGCGAACCGGTAGATCGACTGCCAGTCGTCGCCAACTGTCATCAGGTACTTGTGCTCTCCATGGACGAGGCTCCCCACGAGTCGCGCACGAGCGGAGCTCGAGTCCTGGAATTCGTCCACCAGCACCATGTCGTAAGTCGAGATTGCCGCACCTCGATCAAGCGCTCGTGATGCCTCGATGAGCATGTCCTCGAAGTCCACGTAGCCGTGTGCCGCCAGCTCGCCCTGCCATCGGTCGTGCACCTGCCAGTAGAGGTCGGCGAACATCTGGGCTCGATATCGGGCCGGTCCCATGGGTAAAGAAGCAATCGCAGACCTGAGCTTCGTCCGGTCGAGTGAGTTCGACTTCACGTGGCTCATGAAGGTGCGGATGAGCATAGAGAGGTCGGCGTTCTTGACGGGTTGCGCCCCTGGCATGTGGCGGTCGGGGTCGTCGATGACGGTGTCAAGACTGAGGCCATGTCTGCGGAGCTGTGCGGCGAAGTCCTCGAGCCCGTGCTCATCGAGGATCTCGCCCCAGGTCGTCTCGAGTAATGCCGTGCCGAACGTCTGGTGGATCTCCCGCTTCCACTCCATACCGGCCTCATAGCCGACGAACTCTGCTGGCACTCGTCCGTCGGCACCGACGGCCCAGTGCTCGTGCCAGAGGTCGACGTCCGGGTAGTAGAAGTCTGGGCGGTACTGGGAGTGGTCGGGACTCGCTACGTCATGGGCGTACGGGCGCTCGTACTCGTAGTTGACGTTGCACAGGAAGAGGAAGTCGGCGATCGCCTTCTCGCCGGCGCTCCTGACCGTTTCGCCCCTGAAGGTCCGGTGCCCGACGACTTTGGTGGCTGGGTCCCACCAGTCAGCGTCCCGTTCGCCGACCTTGGCGAACAGCAATCGGAAGAGATCCCACTTGAGGCGGAAGGCGGGGGCCTCGTCGCGGAGCTGGTCGACGATGCGTTCGACCTTCTCCAAGTCCCGGCCGCTCTCCAGCCACGGGGCAAGGCGCGGTTTCCGACCCGTCGCCTGACCGATGACCGAGAGCCCGAAAGCGTGGAAGGTGGACGCGTGTAGTCCTGTGCTGTCGATGCCTGCCGCTTTGAAGCGAGCCGCGATCCGTTCCTGCAGCTCCTTCGCTGCGCTGGCGTTGAAAGCGAGGACAAGGATCCGCTCCGCTGGCACGAACCCGCGCATCACCGCGTAGGCAGCACGCGCCACCATGACGGACGTCTTCCCCGATCCAGCGGCAGCAACGACCTGAACGCGGTTGTCGAGCCGGATGACTGCTCGTGCTTGTTCTGTCGTCAGCGGGCTTTTCTCGATCCGGTCGAGGAAGTCCTTGCGCGCAGCAAGCTCGTTTGCCTCGATGAGCTTGTTGACACGGGCTCGCCGAGTCCAGATCGGTGCTCGCACGGATCTGAGCGCCTCGACCTCAGTCTCGCTAAGTGCATCCTCAAGATCGGCTGAGGGGTGATGCAGCAGGGTGGACAAGTCGGGCCGCTCGCTTAGGAGCTCCTTCAGCTGGTCTCTAGCGATCCATCGCGACGTGCTCTGAGCCTTCAAAAAGAAGTCCTCGACCCTGTCCCGCCAGGTCAGCAGCTCTTCAAGCTCCCGAGACAGACCGTCGCGCAGCATCTCGAGCGCCATCTGCCGTGCACGCCGTGCTGATTCTTCCTCATGCACGTCGACGAGGCGGGCAAGCTCTCGTGCAAGCTCGCGGGCTTCGGGCTTGGAGAGCCCCTTGTATCGCGACGTGCGATCGACGGCGAGCTGCCATCGTAGCCATCGCCGCTCGACCTTCAGTCGGGAGAGCCCGGGTCCGCTGAAGTCCTGGAGCGCCTTGCCGCGAAGCAGCACACGATTGTTCTGGATCTCCAACGTCCAGCGGCGAGCGACCCAGGTCCGGCGATAGGGCTCATGCACGGGTGTCCCACACCCCGCGACTGAACGCCCGCAGGATCCGCTGGTGCGTCTGGCGAGGCAACGACCTGGTCCCCGGCTCGCCGAACGGCGTGCCGGGCCGCGCAGGGGCGCCATCGAGCAGGTCGTCGAGACCGGCTCTGGCCACCATCAGGAGGCCGTGTGTCGCGCGGGTGCAGGTGACAGCCAGCCGCCCGAATGCCGAGTTGAACTCGTCGAGCTCGGCCGCCCCAGAGAGGGGGTGGAGCGCGACGGTGATCCGGTTTGTCTGGCCTTGCCACTTGTCGACGGTCGACACGTGGAGGAGCCCTTCCGGCAGGTCGAGCTCCTCGGTCAGCCGCTCGACCATCTCCGTAGCGTCGTCCACCGCCTGGTTGCGGGTCGCCAGGATCACGACCAGGGGATCGCCGTCAGGTGCGTCGGACGACACTGAGACGACGGGCCCGGGGGCGCCGACGTCGTCGTACTTCCGCTCCGTGCACGAGAAGCCGCCGGCCAGCAGCTCGCGCAGCAGCTCTTCGACCACGGCGAGCAGGGGCTGGTCGATGTCGGCCGCCTCCGCGGGCGGGAGGCCGCTGACCTCGAGCAGCGAGGGGACGCCGGTGGCGACCGATTGCCAGACGGACATCGCCGGCTCGGACATCGAGGGGAGGGAGATGGACCGGTCGCCCGGAGCCGCGACGCAGTCGAGCCGGTCCCACGAGCCGTAGAACGCGCGCCAGAGGAGGAGCTGCTCGCCGGTCGGGCGCCAGACGGCCGGTAGGTCGACCGAGAAGGTGGTCGATGCGCGCTCGTAGGCGGTGGGCCACGCCCGGTAGGGGTTGTAGCCGGCGTCGCCCCGCCACGGGTTCTGGCTCGCGTCGATAGGAGGAAGCTGGCCGACGTCACCCACGCCGACGGTAATCGGCGCCAGCCGCTGCACCTTGTCGTAGAGGTGGAGTGCCATCTCCCAGGCCTCGTCAACGAAGAGGACGTCGAACACCGTCTTGCCGTTGGCTCCGGCACCCAGGTGGTCGCTGAGTCGGCGGGGTTCGCTCGGCGCCCCGAGCTTGTGGGAGACGCCGAGGACGATGGAGACGTTCTCCGGGATGGCGCTCGTGGTCGTCGCGACGGTGACAGCAGAGGCGACAGCGTCCGGCACCTCAGCGAGGCGCTTCGCCGAGACGAAGAGGCACACCTTGTCCTTGCCGACCTCCTCACCGAGCCGAGCAGCGAGCGGGTAGATCTGCCTGTTCTTGAAAGCGGTCACTGCGATTCGGGCGCAGTTCGGGTTGGCCAGCGCCTCCTTGACCATCGTCACCAGGGCGTACGACTTGCCCGCGCCGGCAGCCGCGCGTAGCAACACCTTGTCGTGGTCCGACACTCCGTTGAGCGCGTCCATCAGTGCGCGGGTGGCCTCGCTCGCAGCGGTGATGTTGCCCGCGGCCGCCTCCGAGTGGTGGGCGGCGTCACCGATCTCCGAGAGGGACGGCGAGAAGTGCACGGTCATGCGTCACCCAGGTCATCTGTGGTCAGGCCATCCGGGATGGGCACGTCCTCGACCCCGGCCAGTGGATCGTCGTCGAGCGGGATGTCGAAGCGCTCCTGGTCGACCACGGGAGGCCACACCTGGGGGTTGAGCTCACCGCGCTCCCGGCGAGCGGCAAGCTCGTCCGACCACTCGGCCTCTGCGTCCTCGTGGGAGCGGCAGCACCACTTGTGCGTCTCGGGATCCTGGGCGTACGACGACGGCGTGCACGACGCCTTGGGTGCGGCGAGACCGTCCAGAGAGGGACGCTTCACGGCGAGCTCGTGCCCGGACCTGAAGCCGCCACCGAACCACTCCATGTCCGCCAGCACGACCGCGTCGCCCACGCTCAGGTTGGGGTCGACGAGCGGCGCCCAGACGAGCCCGTCCCCGTCGTCCGTGGAGAGAGGCCCGATCGACGCGTTGCCGAGCTTGAAGCTCCCGGCCTGCACCTTGAGCGTGGTGCTCGAGCCCTCGACGTACGGCGAGGCGTTGCGGTGGAGCATCGCGACCAGGCTGCCGTCAGCGATGCTTCGCGACGCCACGTCGAGGCGGACCGGCGCCACGGCGACGACGCGGGCGACGGCAAGGTGGCGCGTGCCTGCGTCGCGCGCTCGGTCGGTGGCGTACTCGTGGTCGGCCAGGACGGCGAGCTGCTCCCGGCACTTCTCGTCGGCGTCGAGCACGTCGACGAGGGCATTGCGCCAGTAGCGGTAGGTCCGCGAGAACCGGACCAGGTCGGAGGCCTCGAGCGACAGGCGGCGGCCCCACACCTGCTGGGCGTCGCCCTCCAGGACGCGGTGGACGTCGCGCAGCCGCGAGTCGGGCACCTCGTCGAGGAGTCGGAGTGCCCGGCAGAGGACGTCGATGCGGTAGTCCAGCGCGGCAGCGACGAGGTCTTCGTAGACCTTCGGGTTGCCCTTGCCCGGTCGACCCGCGCGGTGGATCTCGTCCGACGACAGGTTCCCGAGTCGGGCGCCCGGGGTGTGACGGCGCCCAGCGATGTCGTCCGACACCGCGCGGTGGTCGACCGGCGACGACGCCTCACCCCACTCGACCAGGTAGTCGAGACGACCGGAGTCGACCGAGGGTCCACCGGCGACCATGTGGGAGGCAAGCACGTCGCGCAGGACGACGATGGGCTGTCGCAGCGTGAACGCGCGCGCGCGGTCTTCCTCGAGCAGGAAGCTGACTGCGAGACGAGCGTCGTCCGACAGGGGCTCCGGGACCGTCGCCTCCTCGCCGTCGAAGGTGAGTGCGGGTCGTCCCTCGGCGAGGTCGCGCTCCCACCGGATCCGGCTCAGCTCGACGCCGGCCAGCGAGTCGGCCATGGTCGCCAGCAGGTCGGCGGACGGCTTGTCCGGGACGACGAGGTGGACCGGATGCTGACCCGCCGCATGCACGTCCCGGATGCTGCGGCCCAGCATCTCCATGACCTCGTGCCGTGTCTCGGTGGCGTTGGTGCGCTCGAAGTGACGCCACGTCCACTCCTCGTCACCGGTGCCGTCGACTCGCTGGACCGCGATGCCGTGGATGCCGAGTGCGGCGGAGTCCGACTTGGCGAGGACGACGTTGATCGAGCCGAGCACGCCGGCCATGTCGACGCGGCGACGTCCCGTCCAGTGCGGCAGTCCGCTCAGCGTGGCGGTCACGTTCGCGACGACGCTCGTCGGCGCGATGCCGACCTCGCCGGTGCCGTCGACCAGTCCGAGGACACTCGTCCGGGTCGGCTCGGCGATCCCGAGCTCGAGCAGGAGGGCCGCGGGGTCCGACGAGGACCTGAGCTCGTCGCGGCAGTAGGCGAAGAGGCTGCACGACGCACAGCTGCGAGGGTCGTACGTCGCCACTAGGTGCTCGAGGTGGGACTCGAGCTGGTCGGCGGCGATGGTCTCGCCCTCGAGCTCTCGCAAGAGCTCGAGGCGTTCCTCGGCCCGCCCTCGGACCTCGCGGCGGTGGTCCGACAGGTCCTCCACGATCGCCTCGGGGCGCAGGTAGACGTTGCGGGGCACGGCGAGAGCGCCGAACTGGTGCACCTCCATCCCGGACGGCAACCTGCTCCAGGTGGCGGCAGACTCGGCGCCGAGCGCGACCTGCAGGAAGCCCTTGAGGATGCGCTGGTCGTCGATCCGTGAGCGGACGCGCTCGTAGTCCTTGGCGTCGCCCATGATCAGCCACGAGCCGACCGCGCGGCCATTGGTGGTGCGCGGCGCGACGATCGCGAAGTCTGGCTTGATGGCCGTCGCGCTGTCCTCCCGCTCCAGGCTGAGGAAGGGCACGGCCAGGCGGTGTAGCATGGTGGCCTCGCCCGCGTACTCCGCGGCGAGGTGGGCCTGTGCCAGCTCCTTGGCAGTTGCGTCAGGGCTGTCCGAGCACGACCGGACCCGGACGGCGCTCGGGCGGTCCAGCTCGAGCAGCCCCACCGCGCGGGTGAGCAGCTCGGACACGAACGACACGTTGTTGACCGCGGCCTCGAACGCCATCGCCCTGACCCAGCGCGCCTCCGGGATCTTGCCCGCGGAGTCGGGCTTGCCGACGTGGCGCGCCAGTGCCCTCCGGGTCATCCCGGTCATCAGCGGGTCGGTGTGCCGGAAGCGCTCGCACGCCGCGTGGGACGACGCCGCAACGGCGCCGCTCCCGCCACCAGCGATCAACGGCATGATTTCCCCCTGTCCTGCGGCGACGAGGGTACGTGTGACAAGACTCGCCTGACAGATGAATCGCCAAAGCAGTGTCTACTTCACCCGCTCTTGATAGGAACAGCCCCATGGGGTCGACGATCTACGAAGTCCTGGACGAGCTGCGCGCGTCCGCCATCTCGGAGTCCGACAAGGGCAGCAAGTTCGAGCGGCTGGTGAAGGCGTACCTGCGGGTCGACCCCGTCTTCGCGGACCAGTTCTCCGACGTCTGGCTCTGGAGCGAGTACCCCGGACGCGCCGGCAAGCCGGACACCGGCATCGACCTCGTCGCCCAGGACCGCATCACCGGTGACAAGGTCGCCATCCAGTGCAAGTTCTTCGCCCCGACGACGGTCGTCTCGAAGCAGATGATCGACTCGTTCCTCTCGGCGTCCGGCAAGCAGAGCCCCGGGACGGCGCAGCCGGAGTTCAAGGAGCGCATCGTCGTCTCCACCACGGAGAAGTGGGGCAGCAACGCCGAGGACGCGATCCGCAACCAGCTCGTCCCGGTGCGCCGTATCGGGATGAGCGAGCTCGAGTCGTCACGCGTCGACTGGTCGTTGTTCTCGCTCGAGACCCCCGAGGTCCTCCCGCTCCAGGGCAAGAAGACCCCGCGGCCCCACCAGCGCACCGCGATCGACAAGGTCGTCGCCGGCTTCGGCGAGACCGATCGCGGCAAGCTCATCATGGCCTGCGGAACGGGCAAGACCTTCACGTCGCTGCGCCTGGCGGAGGAGAACGTCGGCGCGGGCGGTCGCGTGCTGTTCCTCGTGCCGTCGATCAGCCTGTTGTCGCAGACCGTGCGCGAGTGGGTCGGGGAGGCCGACCTGCCGATCCGGCCGCTCGCGGTCTGCTCCGACGCGAAGTCGACGAAGCGCTCGGCCAACGCCGACGAGGACATCTCGACCACCGACCTCGCCCTGCCAGCGACCACGGACGTCGCTGTCCTCCGAAAGCGTCTGGCGGATGCAAAGGCGGACACGTCCGCGTTGACCGTCGTCTTCGCGACCTATCAGTCGATCGACGTCGTCGCCCAGGCGATCGACGGCGAGAGGTTCGACCTGATCGTCTCCGACGAGGCCCATCGCACCACCGGCGCGACGCTCGCCGGCGAGTCCGAGTCGGCCTTCGTCCGGGTCCACGACGATGACTACCTCCGAGCGAAGAAGCGGCTCTACATGACCGCCACGCCTCGGATCTACGACGACACCTCGCGCGCCAAGGCGGGCCAGTCGAACGTCGTCCTGGCGTCCATGGACGACGAGGAGACCTACGGTCCCGAGTTCCATCGGCTCGGGTTCGGCGAGGCGGTCGAGGCCGACCTGCTCACCGACTACAAGGTCCTTGTCCTCACAGTGGATGAGGAGTCCGTCGCCCGCACCTTCCAGTCCCAGCTCTCCGACGGCGACCACGAGCTCGACCTCGACGACGCTGCGAAGATCGTCGGCTGCTGGAACGGGCTGGCCAAGCGCGGCAAGGCCGAGCACGACTTCGCCGACGACCCCGAGCCGATGCGGCGAGCCGTCGCGTTCGCCGGCAACATTCAGGCGTCGAAGCGGATCGAGGAGCTCTTCACCGACGTCACCCGCTACTACGTCGACCAGGTCAACCTCGAGGACGAGTCGGGCGCGTCGCCGCTGACCTGCCAGGTCCGCCACGTCGACGGCACCTTCAACGCCTTGGAGCGCAACACGCGGATCGACTGGCTGCAGGCGGAGTCCAAGCCCAACCACGCCAGGATCCTCACCAATGCTCGCTGCCTCTCCGAGGGCGTCGACGTGCCCGCGCTCGACGCGGTGATGTTCCTGTCGCCGCGCAAGTCCGTCGTCGACATCATCCAGTCGGTCGGTCGCGTGATGCGCAAGGCGCCGGGCAAGAAGTTCGGCTACATCATCCTGCCTGTCGGCGTCCCGTCCGGGATGTCGCCGGAGGAGGCGCTGCGCGACAACAAGCGGTATGCAGCCGTGTGGGAGGTCCTGCAGGCGCTTCGGGCCCACGACGAGCGCTTCGACGCAATGGTCAACCGCATCGACCTGACGTCCGACCGAGACCGCAAGATCAACGTGATCGGCGTCGGCGGTGATGACCGCAAGGACGGCGGTCAGGGTGAGCTGCAGCTCGCCTTCGGCGACCTGGACGCCTGGCGCGACGCGATCTACTCCAGGATCGTCGACAAGGTCGGCACCCGACGCTACTGGCAGGACTGGGCGAAGTCGGTTGCCGACATCGCCACCCGCCAGACGACCCGGATCAACGCACTGCTGGCCGACGAGACCTCGGACGTCTCGAAGGAGTTCGACGTCTTCCTCAGCGGCCTGCGCGGCAACCTGAATGAGGGGATCAGCCGCAGCGACGCGATCGACATGCTCGCTCAGCACCTGATCACACGCCCGGTGTTCAACGCGCTCTTCGAGGGCTCGCAGTTCCTCGACCACAACCCCGTGGCCAAGGCGATGGAGCGGATGCTCGCCGCGCTCGACGAGCACAACGTCGACGACGAGAACCACACGCTCGAGAAGTTCTACGAGTCGGTCCGGATGCGCGTCCAGGGCATCAACACCGCCGAGGGTCGCCAGAAGATCATCATCGAGCTCTACGACACCTTCTTCGCCACGGCCTTCAAGAAGACCGTGGACAAGCTCGGCATCGTCTACACCCCGGTCGAGATCGTCGACTTCATCCTCAAGTCGGCAGACGACGTGCTCAAGCAGGAGTTCGGCCAGAGCCTCAGCGACGAGGGCGTGCACATCCTCGACGGCTTCACCGGCACCGGTACCTTCATGGTCCGCCTTCTCCAATCAGGGCTGATCAAGCCGGAGGACCTCGCCCGCAAGTACGCCAACGAGCTGCACGCCAACGAGATCCTGCTGTTGGCCTACTACATCGCCGCGGTCAACATTGAGACGACGTACTACGACGTGATGACGCAGGTCGCTGCGCCGGGCCGTGGCAAGCATGCCGCCGATCCGGGCCACGAGTACGTCGAGTTCCCCGGCCTGATCCTGACCGACACCTTCCAGTCCTGGGAGGACGACGACCGCCAGGACCTCGACGTCTTCCCGGAGAACAACGAGCGCCTCGAGCGGCTCAAGCAGCTACCGATCACGGTGATCGTCGGCAATCCGCCCTACTCCTCACGGCAGGAATCTGCGAACGACGACAACGCCAACCGATCGTATGCCGGGCTCGACCGTGCCATCCGAGAGTCATTTGCTGACCGGTCGCGCGCTACCAACAAAAACTCTCTCTATGACTCATATATACGCGCGATCAAGTGGGCGTCCCTCAGAATCCGTGGAAATGGATTGGTGGCATTCGTAACAAATAGCGGATTTATCAACTCAAATACGGCGGATGGCATGCGCCTTGCTCTTGCGGAAGAATTTTCGACACTTTACATTCTGAATCTTCGGGGAAGTGCGCTCGGCGCTGGTGACGCTCGCCAGAAGGAAGGTGGCGGAGTTTTTGGTGCCGGTAGCCGAGCAGGTGTCGCAGTGACCCTCTTGATCAAGCGCAGTGACAACCTCCGCGGTCCCGCGGAGATTCGCTACTCGGAGGTGGGCGACCGGCTCACGAGAGAACAGAAGTTGACATGGGTTTCATCCCTACCACCCATTACGCAACTCGACGCTCGTGTGATCGCCCCGAACGCTGACGGTGACTGGCTCGATCAACGGGACCACAGATTTGGATCTTTCTTGCCAATCGGTGATCGATCTGGAGCATCTATATTCGTTGACTACGCCATGGGCGTTGCCACTAATCGCGACACGTGGGTGTACAACTATGGCGAGAAGCGGCTAGGTGCAGCCATGGCGCTCGCTAATCAAACCTACGCAGCCGCGCTCGATGGACGGCGAACCAACGATTCGAAGAAGATCAAGTGGTCCTCCTCTCTGGAAGGGTCTTTGGAGCGTGGTCGCGTGCTTGAGCTTTCGACGGATCCCCCTTTTAGAGCGGTTTATAGGCCCTTCCAAGCGTCGCTACTCTACGCCGACTTCGCGTGGATTCATCGTCCTAGGACCGTGCGCGACTACTTCCCCGTCACCGGCGCAGATAATCTGGGCTTCTATGTCACGGCCCCGGGTGCCACTAAACCGTTTTCGTGCCTTATGACAGACGCCGTTCCCGACCTCAATTTCTGGGGTTCAGAGGGGGGGCAATTCTTCGGTCGGTGGCGCTACGAGGAACAACAAGATGACATGCTCTCGCTTTCCGAAGGTGACGACCTGTCGGCGAACGGCGATCGTAGGATCGACAACATCTCGGAAGTTGTCGAGGGTCAATTTCGAGCAGCATATGGCGAGTTCTCAAAGGACGAGATCTTCTTCTACGTCTACGGCCTCCTGCACTCACCGGAGTATCGCGAGACCTACGCCGCCGACCTCAAGAAGATGCTGCCCCGCATCCCCCTGGTAGAGGAACCGTGGCCATTCGTCGAGGCGGGCCAGAAGCTGTCGGAGCTTCACTTGGGCTACGAGACCGTGACGCCGTACCCGCTCCAGGGCCTCGACGGTGAGCCGGTTTCGACAAGCTCAACCAGCGATGCGAGGTACGACTTCTTCCGGGTCCAGAAGATGGCTTTCGCCAAGGTCCGTGACCCCGAGACCAAGAAGCTCGTCGCCGACAAGACCAGGGTCGTCTACAACTCCCACATCGAGCTCGGCGGGATCCCTGAGGCGGCGTACCGCTACATGCTCGGCTCCCGCTCGGCCGTGGAGTGGATCATCGATCGCTACCAAGTGAAGACCGACAAGGCGTCGGGAATTGTCAACGACCCCAACGACTGGTCGAGGGAAGTGTCGGACCCTCGCTACATCATCGACCTGCTCGCCCGCATCGTCACGGTGAGCCTCGAGACGATGAAGATCGTCGACAACCTGCCCGCACTCGCCATTCGCGAGGACCAGGGCAACTAACACCACATCACGACGGGGGACAACATGGCCGATGTGGCCTATCAGCCGCGCGGGCGCGACGGCTTTGAGTGCACGGTTGAAAAAGGTGGGCTCTCAATCACCGTCTCGGGGACCCTCGAGGACGTCACGCCAGCCGTGCACGGTGATTCGGAGCTGACGAGCAACGCTGCGCTGGTGACCAACGCGTGGGCGTATGCGAAGCACGAGGCGTTCCGCCGGCGCCTTCGGTCGGAGGAGAGGCGCAAAAGCCACCAGGAGCAGGCCGGAGCGCACCAGTGGGCAGCTGCGGTCATCGCGGACATGGTGACTGAGCTCGGCGGCGAGACCCGCCTGGGCTGGTGCTCGGCGTGCTTCACGCAGGCAGAGCACCGCGCGGTGAAGGCCTTCCGCGGGCCGGCGAGGACCTACCTGTGCGGATCATGCGGTGCGCCCACGATCGCGTGCGCTACGCCGTCCTGCAAGCACATGTCCAACCGCGGGACATCGGCGCTCACCAAGCCCCGCTACTGCGCTGAACACCGTCACGAGGTGGCTGGTTTCGACAAGATGGCATCTGCCGTCGGGTCCGTCGACGACTGGGCTGACTGGCTGACGTACGAGTCCATGAACCTCTCGCGCACCTCGAAGGTGGTAGGGGCGATGGTGGTCTCTGCGGCTGTCGTCGGACCTGCTGCTTGGCTGGCCGCACCGGCGATCGGAGGCGCACTGGGTGGCATGACGGGCCTTTACGGCGCCGCTGCGACAAGTCATGGGCTGGCCATGCTGGGTGGCGGCTCGGTGGCCGCCGGTGGACTTGGAATGGCGGGCGGAACAGCCGTGGTCTCAGCCGTAGGCGCCGGGCTGGGAGGCACGATCGGTGCGACGGCGACGTCCGCCTACGTTGGCGCTGACTCGTCCTTCCGAGTGGAGAAGCTGCGTGACGGCGTCGGAGCGCCAGTCTTGCTGGCGAGCGGATTTCTGACCGACAAGGACGACGGGTGGGGTACGTGGAGACGGTTGATCGACGACCGGTACCCCGACCGTCCTGTGTACCGCATCCACTGGGGCGCGAAGGAGCTCAAGGTCTTCGGTTCGCTCGCCGCGGCCGGTGCCGGCAAGGCGGCGGGGATGGCCTTTGCCAAGAAAGCGGCCAGCGTTGCCACGAAGAAGGCTGCAGGCCGTGCCTCCTGGTTCGGATGGCTCCTCCTCGCCAAGGACGTTGCGGCCAACCCATGGTCGGTGGCGAAAGCGCGCGCGGGCATGACAGGAGCCGTCCTGGCTGACCTCATCTCGCGGACGGACGAGCCGGCTTTCGTGCTGGTCGGCCATAGCCTGGGGGCGCGCGTGATGACGACGGCAGCCCAATTGTTGGGCACCCGATCTGGCACCCCAAAGCTCGAGGACGTCCATCTCCTCGGGGCTGCTGTCGGTGCGAAGGGTGACTGGCGCACGCTCAACGACTCCGTGAGCGGCACGGTCTGGAACTACTGGTCGGCCAACGACATGGTCCTGAAGTACCTCTACGCCGCAGGTTCCGCGGGCGAGCAAGCTGCGGGACAGGCCGGTTTCCAGACCAAGTTCCCCAGGATCAAGAACCGAAGCGTGACCCGCAGCGTGCCGGGCCATTCGGCGTACTTCACTAAGACTCAACTCGGTGCGTGAGGGACGACAGATGAGCGACCAGAGCCACCTGCCCGCACTTACGGCGCAGGCGACCACCAGCACCGATGAGCCATACGACCGCCACCGCGCCGTCGAGCAGCTTCTCCTCCAGGACGAGTCCCTCACGGGGCGGATCTACCAGTACGAGCTCGACGGCAAGACGCCCGCGGAGATCGCCGAGGCCGAGGGCAACAAGGGCGCGGCCTTCGTCTACAACTATCGGCTCCAGATTGAGGCCCTGCTCAAGTGGGAGGTACCGACCAGTCCATGGGCCGCGCGGAGTCTTGCTGCCAAGATGCGGCGCTGGCTCAAGACATTGGACCTGGACGCCCGCTTTCGCGACGACCTCTTGGCGTTCGAGGCCACAGTCCAGAGTCGTGCCGAGGACTCCGAGGCGCAGGCCGTCGAGGTGGACCAGGCGGTAGCGAAGTCGAAGCAGGCCGAAGACGATGGCACGCCTGGCGTCTACGTCTACACGCTCCCGCACTACCTCAAGCACCGAGTGGACGAAGAGACCGGGAAGACGCTGCTCAAGGTGGGACATTCTGCGAAGGACGTGTATTACCGAACTGGCTCGGCGGGACGCCTGACAGCGCTCCCGGAGGAACCGATCCTTCTTCGGGTCTACCCGTCGGTGGAGTCGGCGGCGACGGAGAAGCAGTTCCATGCGTGGTTGAGTGCAGCTGACCACGCAGGCACTCGCACGAGGCGAGCGGGGGCCGAGTGGTTCGTCACGTCCACCAAGTTCCTGGACCGCATTGCTGAATCGCTTGAGCTCGAGGTCCGCGTGATCAACGAGTTCGATTCGGGCGACGCGTGAGCAACAAGGAGGTCTGGGCGGATACCGCCTTCGACATCCTTATGGAGGTCGCGGGTCGGTACCACGCGGTGATCGAGTACAGCGAGCTCGGCGAGGAGATCCAGCAGCGAAGGCACAGGGATGGTGGGCGAGGGGTACAACGCCGTGCTGGCAGTCGAAGGGATCCCGCTGCTCGAGGACGTCATGCAGCGCGAGAACCACGCCGCGCGGGCCCGACTGGAGTGCTACCGGTGGGCCAGCGCCTCTGGCCTTCCGGAGGATGGTGGGTCCGCCGCGCTCGCACCCACCCTCGCGGCAGCGGTCGACCGACGCCGCAGAGTTGCGACGCCGCCAAGGCCTGCGGCCGTGTGTCCGACGTGCAACATGGCGGTCCCAGCCACCGGGCTGTGCGACAACTGCGACTGACGCGGGTCAGCTGCGCGGCGCGGGGCTCAGGTCGATGAACAGGTCCGACAGCTTCTCGGCGTCGTCGCCGAGGTAGCGAAGCAGGTCCTCCTGGCGGGGTTGTCCGATGACCAACCTGTAGGCACCCACCGTCCGCATCAGTCGCTTGTAGGCGTGCATCTCCCGGCTGAGCGGGAGCGCGGGCACGTAGCGTTCGATGTGGTGGCCATCTGGGAGTGGGAACACCCAGTAGGGGTGCACCATCGTCTCGCCTTCAGGCCGATCGGCCGCGGCGAGGTCGAACGCCGTGGCCCACGGGTCGTCCGCCTTGGTCACCTCCGGACGATCGCCGTAGACCTTCGCGATGTTGCGACGGACGGCGTGGCCTTTGTAGCGGTGCACACGGCCTTCGCGCTGCTCGAGGTCGACGGGGTTCGACGGGAGGTTCCAGTGGACGATCGCGTGGCTGTACTGGTGGAAGTCGAGACCCTCCTGCCCGACTGAGGTGGAGGACAGCACGAACGGCCAGAACGGCGAGTTGAACGCTTGTCGGACCTGCCCCTCGCGGGTCAGCGCCTGGTCCTCGGCCACGCCGCGTCCGAAGCGGACAGCAAAGTGGTTGCGGAGCCGGAACGTCTCGAGCTTGAGCCGCCCTCCTCGCGTGGAGAGGTCGGTGGCCGTGTTGACGCTGGCGCGCACACCGAGCGCCTCGCTCATCTCGCGAGCGATGGCGTCCGCCTTCTCGGTGGCTGGTCGCTGGGCGACTCCGAGGCTCTCGTTGAGGATGTGGGCGTACTCGTCGAGGACAGCCGTGAGGCCGCCGTCGACGCAGTGGGCGAGGACGTCCTTCCAGTACGCCGTCTCGTCGGACTCGGCGCGGATGAGGCTGATCATTTCTGGCTGGTTGAAGAGGTTGCGCAGGGCCCACGAGATGGAGGATGCCTGATTGCGCACCCCCGGGTCGGTGACGTTGTCCAGCCCTCCGGTCACCCGACTCAGCGCCCGCAGGGCACTCGCGCCGAGACCACCCATCGCCATCAGGGTGAGGACGTCCACCAAGTCTCCGGGGCGACGACCAAGCATCGTCGCATCGACCGCTGCCGCCCGTTGGAGGTGCTCGTCGAAGCGGGTGCTCGAGTCGTGCTCACCCCACTCGGTGCCGTAGTCGAACTGCGTCGCCTGACGTGTCGGGAGGTCCAGGGCCATCTGGTCGAACAGCACCGGCGCCGCCCAGTACCACGCATCGTCAGCGGCACCAGACTCATCACCCGGGGGCAGGGTCGCGAGCAGCATCTCGACCTGCTTGCGGACCTCGTTGGTCATCGTCGCTCGGCTCAGAGGAAGTGGTTCGTCGACGACACGAGCGACGTAGAGGGGATCGCCCGCCATGGCCAGCGCAGCTGAGGGGTAGAGCAGTGCGAGCACGGGCATTCCGGTCAACCGGTCGCCATTGCGGGCGAAGTTGAGCAGACCGGTTTGGCGAGTCGCGTCGTACCGGCGCTCGGTGCCGCTCGCATCGAGCAGCCTTCGCTCGGCCTCATAGCTGAGGACGGTCGAGATCGCCTTGGGAACGACGTTCCAGGCCGAGAACACGAGCCGTTTGGTGAAGTGTCGCAGCTGCTCCTCGGCATAGGCACCGGACAGCTCGTAGTAGGGGAGCGACGGGGGGATCCACGCCAATCGATGCGCACCGCGATCGAGGACGTCGGCGGCGAGGCCACGCATCTTGGGGTTTCCGGGGTCGAGCTGTTGGTAGGCGTTGACGTGCTCGCGGCGCAGCAGTCGTGGGGCCGCAACGATCGCGGAAGTGACCTCGGCGCTGTCGGCTCCGACTCGCTCGAGCTCCTTCTTGACGACGTAGCCGTCCATGAGCTCGAGCACGTAGGGGGAGCTTCTCCAGTACTCGAGCATGTCCTGCTGATCGAGCGCCCTGGCGACTCGATCGAGGAAGGCGAAGTCGGCGACGTCGCCCGGCTCCAGAGCCAGACCTGGTAGCGCGCCGGCCGCCACCATCCCGTCCCGGTCAGGGGTGGACGCGAGGCGTTCGGTGCGTACCATCACACGGCGCAGCTCGGACTGCACGGCATCGCGTGCGGTGGTCGCCAGGGCGCGATCGCCAGTCATCAGGCCTTGCCGGAGCTTGACCAGGTTGTGGCGCACGATCTCGGTGCGTTCCGGTCCCTCTGGCCAGGTGAGGAAGTCGACGGTCTGGAGGAAGTTGTCGTAGTGGTCCTCACCCTCCGTCTCGTCCGGCAGCGTGTACATCTTGAACGGTGTGGCGGAGAGGAGCAGCAGCTTCGCGTCCCCGTGGTCGAACAGCGCGCGCGCCAGCTCGGCGCCCGGGTTGTCCTCGTGAAGCAACGAGGTGAACCGCTGGAACTCGTCCAGGACGATGATGTCGGGCTCCAGCGCGGCAACCGCGGCGCGGGCCAGCTGCTGCCGCATCCTGCCGATGAGTCGGTAACGCCAGCTGCTGAGTCGACTGTCGGGCTTCCAGCCTTCACGCTTGTACTTGAACTGTTCGGAGCACGCGCGCACCTCGTCGAGCAGGGACGCGTGGTCGCCGTCCCCGGCGAGCGAGGCAAGCTCAGCGGTGAGCTCTTCGCACATTCGCGCCGAGAGCGTCGAGCGATCGAACCAGTCCATCCTGTTGCGGAAGCTCTCGAGACCTGCGCCGCCCTGGAAGAACTTGTGCCAGTGGTTGCCGGTCAGCTCTGGCAGCTGTGTGCGGAGCATCCAGTAGAGCAAGACCCGTTCGTCCGCTGTTCCCCCACTTCCCGAGACGTTGAACGACGTGCCGGGGCTGAACGAGACGAAGTTGAGCTTGCGATCCTGCAACCCGTCGATCTTCTTCGCGAGCAGGGTGAGGCGGTCGGCGAAGTTGTCCTCCTCGTCCACGCCGACGCGGAGGCGAGCGAGGTTCTGCCGAGCGATCTGGGCGTTGGAGCAGATGTAGACGACATCGATACGGTCCACGTCCTCCCACATGCGGTCGATCGCCTTTGCGATCACACCGCGCGCGACGAGCGTCTTCCCCAGCCCGACCTCGTCCGCCACGAGGAACCGCCGTGTCGGGTCGGCGCCGAACAGCCGTTCGTCGACCTGGTCGACGGTCGCACGCTGAAAGTCCTTGAGCCCTGCCAGCTCCTTCTCGACATCGGGCCGAGGGGTCGCAGTCATCGTGCCTCCTTGGCCAGCGCGAGCACGTTCCACAGGGCGTCGAACTCCTCGCCGAGCTCAGGCAATCGGCCCTCTTCGTCGCGAAGGTCGTCGAGGAGACGTTCGACCCGGTCCAGCGAGTCGTCGCCTCGCGCGTACGCCCGAACCAGCGGCTCGAGCAGCACGAGGTCGTCGAACGTGGTCCATGTCGTCGCCGCCCCAGCGGAGGCATCATCGTTGCTCGCGTCGAGCAGCTGACCTGCGAGGTCGTCCATGCTCGGGTCCTGGAGAAGCAACGCGAGGTAGCGGAGGATGTCCTCGACACGTGTGAGCAGCTCGCGCAGCACACGTCGCGCGCGATCCGCCGGGGCTCCGAGCAGGTCGGCACGGATCACGCTTGCCCGTTCCACCGTGGTGCCGTCACGCTCAAGTTGCGTGCGTACGGCAACGAACGGGGTGAGGTCGTTGTGGCCGAGTCCGACCCATGCGACCTCGTCAGACAGAGGCCGGTCGGCGAGGTCGCGCAGGGTGATCGGGCGCACCCACGACTCGCCGACGAGCTCTACGTGGTCCAACCAGCCGAGTCTGACCTCGAAGCCCGAGCCTTCCTCAGAGACACGCAGTTGTGGCCGCGCGCCGGCGAGCGCTACGTGCAGCTCCTCGATAGCCCTCTCCAGGTCGTACTCCCGATCAGCCTGGGCTTGCGCCGGGGGCGCGTAGGGCTGAACGATGCGAAGCAACCCCGTCTCCTTCTCGGAGTCCTTGAGGAGCGCGGCAGCGCCCATCGCGTGCGGGCGGCCTTCGAGGAGCACCCCGAACTCGACGTTGCCCCCGAAGGCTGCGGAGGTCGCGTTGGCCGATCCGGTCAGCAGGTGTCCGATGCCTTCTCTGTCCCACGCGAGCACCTTCGCGTGCAGACCGGTCTTGATCTCCAACGAGAGGCCCGGCGGCCCGGATGTGGTCTCCCCGTCCGACACCCCGTCGACGTCTTCGGGCGCCGCATCCGCGTGCGGTTGGAGGACGAAGAGCTGGTGTCCGTCCAGCGTCTCGCCTCCGATCCTGTCGAACGCGTCGCTCCGAGAGATGATCGTCGTTCCCTTCGGCAGGCGACGGATCGTGCCGACATCGAGGAACGGTGAGATCACGACTGCCTTGTCTGCCTCCCGCGCCATGGGCCAGCCGTCCTCGTCGCCCACACCGAGGGGCAGGAGACGGCCGCTCGTGAATCCATTGGGCAGGGCAAAGGACCTGTCTCGGACCGTGAAGGACATGTCCTCCACCAGCGCCCGACGCGTCGAGCTCATCGGCCTGGTGTTCATCGACGTGAGCGCGTCGATGAAGCGCGACAGCGGGCGGGCAGACAGGTGCGCCTCATGGATCGGGGCCTCGTCGGTGGCGAAGACGGTGTCCCACGAGCGGTCGCCGGTGAGATTTCGGCTGAGCACCATGAGGCGATGAGTCAGCTCGCCAGCCGGGTTGGCGAAGCGGAGGAGCCAGACCTTGGGATGGAACACGCGTCCCGGTGGAGGTGTCACCTCCACCACTGAGTCCTCGGCGAACACCGTGAGCGAGCGATAACGCCCGGGCACGTGGATGCCGCCTGCTTGACAGAAGACCGTGGTGCGTTCGGCGTAGCGTCGGATTGCTTCAAGAAGCTCGTGCTGGGCCGCTCCTTCGATGCCGTCGCCCTGGTCGTACGCGGCCATCGACAGCGGCGCGAGCAACAGCGAGGCAAGGTCGAGGGTGTAGGTCGTGGCGAGGGCTGCGTCGATGCGCCAGCCCGGTGGGGGGCGGAGGGCGTCGGTCAACAGGTGTCGCGTGTCCGGGTTCAGCACGTCAGGCCTCCAGGCCGGCTGCGATGTCGTTGAGGTGGCCCCGAGCGATGCTCCAACGGAAGTCGAGCGCTCCCGTGCCCGCTCCGACACCCCACGTGGACCGGGCCTCGGGGTAGGTGAGCCGCGCGCGCCCGCGCTTCAGGTTGAGCTCCCTGACGGTGACCAAGGACCTCGCTTCCTCCGAGGCGTGCTGGCCCTTCCCCGCTAGCCTCCACCACTCCTCGAGGAAGCGCTGGGTGCTTGGACGGATGCGGGGGTTGTGCTGTCGGATGACCTGCCAGAAACGCGAGCGGTCCCAATCGCGCAGCACGGCCTCGTCGTCAAGCCGCTGCGCCCACTGGTCGAGGAGTTCTGCGTAGGTCTCGCGGTGCTCGTCGTGCCCGATCAGCTCGGCCATCATGACGTTGTAGAGGATCGCAGGGCCGGTAGCCGTGAGGTGCACGCGACGGGCGTGGTCGACAAGGTCGCGAAGCTGGGCTGGGAAGTCCCCCAGGGCCTCGTGCTCCCAGAGCCAGGTTGCCTCGGACTGTGGGTGGTTGACCGCGAGCCATGCAAGGGCCGTGCCTCGGGTCGATTCGGCGATGCGGATCCTGAGGTATTCCGCCTCTGTCCGGTCAAGGTCGAAGGACGTCGCATCCAAGAGGGCCGCCGGCGCAGGCGGGAGCGCCGTCATGCCGAGCGAGTCAGGGCCTTCCAAGTCGGCGTCAGGGTCGTCCGTGATCCGCCGGTGCTGGACGGCATTGCGGAAATAGCCACCCATGGACGTACGCCAGTGCCGGACGCCGAGATGCTCCAGGCTCGCCCAGTACAGGCCGCTGGGCATGGTCTTCAGCGTCCCCTTGGCGTCGCGCCCGATGACGCCCTGGTCCTCACCGCCGGCCAAGAGAGCGTGGATGAGCTTGGTCTCTCGTGAACGCAGCTCGGCCTGCGCGCGCTCGGTCGGCCACCGGTGCCGGGCGACGTCGTTGACCAGCCACGCGACGAACAGGAGGTACCTCGCGCGGGTGTGCAGCGTCGAGGTACCTGGGAAGAAGGCGTTGGAGAACGTGTCACGAACGCTGCCGATGCCGAGCTCGTCGACCGTCGAGCTGTCCTCGAACAGCTTGATCACCTCGAGCATGGCATCGCGCTGCGAGTCGTCCCCGTCGAGCCATCCGAAGTAGGCCACGACGTGATGAAAGGTGACGAAGCAGGTCGGCGTCAAGGCTCACATGACGTTCCCGGACCGATCGGGACCATGTCGTCATAGGGCTCGTCTAGTGTGCCGACGTGGACAGTTCGGGGGACGGGCTCTTGTCGCAGCAGCCCTTCAGGATCAGGTTTCCAGGTTTGGTGGATGCTGCGCACCTCTCGGTCGACTCGCTCGCACTGGCAGCTGCGCGCGATTCCAGCGGTGGTGACTTGCTCGTCCAGTGGTTCAGCAACAACGCGGGCCCGACGATTGCTGATCTCCTCGACGTCACCGAGGAGGACGTCCTGGGTTGGCGCAACATCGGGGTAGGCAAGCGAGACCAGATCCTCGACTTCCTCGCGGCGGTCGACTACGCACGCGAGGACTTCGTCGGATCCGGGCCGCTAGCCACGGTGCACCACGCCGTTCAATCCATGCAGGCGGACCCGGACCTGCTCCTGGTCATCGAGTGGACCCGCTTCGCGGGGCCGCTGCGCACTTGGGCCGACGTGGAGGGCTCGGTCGTCGGCCATGCCCTGCCAGCTGATGTCGCCGCCGCCGTCGACCGTCTGCGCG
Source organism: Nocardioides palaemonis (assembly GCF_018275325.1). Classification (NCBI taxonomy): domain Bacteria; kingdom Bacillati; phylum Actinomycetota; class Actinomycetes; order Propionibacteriales; family Nocardioidaceae; genus Nocardioides; species Nocardioides palaemonis. The sequence goes on from NZ_JAGVQR010000001.1 coordinate 502,235, forward strand.
CACGTAGGCTCAACGAGCCCGCACCTGTGGCAGATGCCGAAACCGTTCTCGCAGGCTGGTTCGACGAGATGAAGCCCCGGGATCGCGACATCCTTCAGCATCGTCTCGTAGAAGCTCCGCTTCGGACGCTCGACGACATCGGAACTCAGCACGGAGTGACGCGCGAGCGCATCCGTCAGGTACAGCGGAGACTGTCTGACAGGGTGCCGGACCTCATGGCCAGCGACGCGTGGCGAGTGGTGCGGTGGGAGGTCTTTGCGCAGGAGCTCCGCCTCGGCGCGTGTGCACCATTGACCCCCGGCGAGGCCGCCTTCCTCGCGTCCACCGAGGGATTTCCGCGCGCCTTGATCCTCTGGCTCGCAGGCTACGAACGAGTCGAGCAGACTGTCCGTCGCCGTGACTTCACCATCCCTACGGCCAGCACCGTCCCGCTCCTGCCGGAGAGCCCGATCGTCGACCGCGTCGCCCTCTGTGACGTTCTGGAAGCGGGCGGGGTCCATGCCGAGCTCGTGGATTGGCTCATCGACAGCATTCCTGGCATCGCACGGGTGGACGACGAGGTCGTGCTCTGGCCGGGCAACATCGTCGAGAAGTCCTATGCCGTCCTCTCGGTGCGGGGTGTGCCGATGACGCCAGATGCACTGGCGGAGGCGATCGGTGGCGGTGTAAGTGTCCGCGGCCTTCGTGCGCGACTCTACGAGGATGACCGCATTGCCCGAGTGAGTGCACGCGAAGTCGGGCTGGCGGCCTGGGGCGGCGAGGAGTACACCTCGGTTCCCGGACTCATGACGACTTACCTGGAGGAGTACGGCGCCTCTTCGATCACCGACCTGCAGGACAACCTCGAGGAGCGTTTCGGTGCGAGCCGCGCTTCTGTGTCGATGGTGCGAGCCGCTCCGGTCTTCGCCAACGAGGGCCCGCAGATCTGGCTGCGTGGCCCGGACGAGCCGTTCGTACCCCGCAACACACCGCACGTCATCCCAGGGCATTACCGCAGCGCCGACCAGCTGTTCTGGAGGTTGAAAGCAGACCGCGAGCTCATGCGGGGGAGTGGTCGATCGGCGCCGCCCGAGATCGCGACGTTCGTCGGCCTGCAGCCTGGCGCGCACACGAAGCTTCGCGCCGATCCGCGGGATGTCCACTTCGCCTGGCTCATGACGAGCCATGTGGGACCACAACTGGGTTCCCTCAAGCAGCTGGCCGACTCGCTTGGCGTGATCGAAGGCGACGAGGTCTTCCTCGTGCTCGATCGTTCGACTCACTCGGCCTCTTTGCGACCAGTCTTCTCATCCCCGCTCAGCAACGATGCGTCAGAGGCTGTCGCTCAGCTGACGGGCCTCCCGGCGCACGCCTGTTCGACGCGGGACGCTTTGGCGGCCTCGGTGGGTGTCGCGATCGACGAGCTGGTGGCGACCCTGCGCGCTCGCGGAGATGAAACCGTCGCCGATCTGGTCGCTCGGTTGCCCGACTGAGGCGGAGGTTCAGAAGGCGAGGTAGCGCTCGCGGAATGCGGCGCGCCAGGCCTCATGACCGGACACCGAGTCGAGCAGGTCCTCTAGCGCGCAGAAGCGCAGCTCGGTGGGATCTATGAGCTGCGCAGCGACCTCGGCCGTGACGGTGCGGGCCGGCTCATCCGCAGCGGCCGCGACCACGACGCCGTACCCCTCGGCGTACTGACCGGTGGCGCAGACGCGCTGTGTGAGCAGCTGGTTGTACCAGAACTGCCGGAGCCTCGGCTTGTCGAGCGCGGGCGCAGCTCTCTGCAGCCAGGCTCCCGTGACGGTGGCGTCGTGGAACTTCGGTGCAGCCGGTTTGGGTTGCGCCTTCGAAAGGTCTTCCGCGTACTTGCACTCCACCCCGACGAAGCCTGCTGCGCCTCCGGGTAGCGAATAAGTGACGAAGGCATCGAAGGCCGATCTGGAGAATGAGTCGGCGGGCGCCCATTCGAGGCGCACCTCTCGCACATCCGTGGCCCGCGCCGAGATGGACTGGACCCATTGCAGGAGCGCGTCTGGAGTGGCTGACAAGTGGCCGAGGAGGTTGAAGCACAGCGGCTGTGATGACAGGAGGTTGCGTTTGAGCCGGTCGAGCTGAATCAGACCGGGGCGCTTCTCTGACTCAAGGGACGTGATCGCCGTGGTGGCCGCGGCCACAGCCTCAGGCGTCATCAGGTTGGGCTCGAAGCCAACGTCGACCGGGAGCATCGATGCGACCAGGCGTCCGTCCGGCCGAATCGGGCCTGCGCCGAGCCCAAGACGTTCATGCCGCCACCACGCCTGGTGACGTCTGAGCCGCGCCTGCCAGCTGCCGTCGCTCTTCTCGGCCCACGCAGGGTCGTCCCAAGCCAGGTTCGGGTCTTCGACGCCCATCTGATCTCCTGTCAATCGACTCCTGACAGTCAAGCACGATCGCGGCGTACTCCGACTGCACGACGGGGACGAGGGGCGCCTGTTCGTGATGCAGGGCGGATCGAGTCCGTGACTCACGGCGCGGCTCTGATCCCGATGAGCACGAGCATCTTCACCACGAGTGTGGGAGCCGATGGCAGGTATCAAGTCCGCCCATCGCCTCACTGGTGGAAGGGCGCGGCTGGGGCATGTGACCGGCCCTACGTCGGATCTGGGCATTCAGACTCAAAGGTGCCCGAGACGGCCGGACGTGATCGTTGCCCCCCTTGGTCAGGGATGGATCGCATCCATCACGATCGACGACTGGTGGCACGACAGATATACGGGACATCAACGAGCGAAGCCTACCGGCTCGACCGCCCGCACATCCCATGGCGGCGGACACTCGTCCTCCGTTTCGGTGAGCCGCTGTCGGTGGGCTTCTCTAGCGTGTCTTTCGTGGGGATCGCGGGGGCGATCCAGACGGGGGTCGAGAGATGACTGATGAGCTCGAGCGTCGGTGGGACGACGCGGTGGAGAAGGCGTGGCGGGAGTTCCGCCAGCGGCTAGCGGACCATGTGGCGGGGATGGGCCCGGACGACTCGATCGTCGTCGAGATGCCGCAGCAGCACGAGGGCGGGGCCTCGCCCTACTGCCAGGTCGCCGGCGGCGACGACATGGTGCGCGTCGAGGCGGTGAGCAACGTCTACCTCGCCGACGAGTGCCTGCTCGACGACGACCAGGAGGCGGCGCTAGGGGACATGGGGTTCCAGCAGCCGAACGCCTGGAGCTGGGAGGACGGCGACACCAACTTCTGGCTCGACGTCGACCGGCGTGAGGCGGACCGGGTCGCCGTGATGGTGGTTCGCGCGCTGCGCGAGGTCTACGGCGTGCTGCACCCGATCTACCTCGACGCCGAGGGTCTCGAGCCTGCTCGCGAGGGCGGCAAGCCGCTTCCGCCGAAGCCGGTCCGCGTCGAGCCCGACGTGCACGAGGTCGTCCGCCCTACCTCGGTGGAGGAGGTGCGCGCGGTCGTTGACCTCGCCGTCGCCGGCCTCTACGACGACGCCCCGGAGTGGGACGTCGACGGTGACCTACTGCTGCCGACGGAGGACCAGCAGGTGTGGATCTTGGTCCACAAGACCATCCCGCGTGCGCTGATCTCGTGCATCCTCGCCGAGGGCGTCACCGACACCGAGACGGCGCTGGCGGAGGTCAACCGTCTCAACCGCGCCGAGTTTGGGCTGACCTTCTTCCTCGCCGACGGCCGGATCAGCGTGACCCGCGAGGTGGGTCTGGATGTGGCGACCGCCTGGACGATCCACATCGAGGTGCAGCGCCTGCTCACCCACGTCGACGGCTGGGCGCGTGACCTCGCCGAGCGGCTGGCCGCCTCGGTCCAGCAGGCGACGCCGAAGCAGCGCGACGGACGCTTCGACGCGGCGTACGCCGTGATGGCCGAGCTCGAGCGCGACCAGCGCGGCTCGGTTGGCCCCGCGACGATGGCGAGGGTCTACGGCAACGACACCGGCCTGCTGCTCAAGGCGATCCGGGTCACCGAGCAGCGTCGTCGCGAGATGCGTGGCAAGGTCCGCGAGGCGCGCAACCTGAAGCAGCACAGCAGGGAGAAGGTCGCCCAGGCGCGGCACGACTACCTGCGCGACCTCGCCGCGCGGATGCGCGCCGCGCTGCGGCTGATCGTGGACGCGCCGGTGCGCAAGGTGCAGCTCGACCAGCTCGCCCTCTTCGACGAGGACGAGGCAGGGACCGGCCGGTGAGCGCGTTCGCAGGACGCGGCGCCGTGTCAGGTGATGGGGTGTGCGGATGCCTCGCCTGATCCCGGAGCAGCCGACCTTCACCACCGAGTCCGAGCAGGCGGTGTGGGAACGGCTGCGCGACGGCCTCGGTGACGACGACGTGCTCATCACCAACCTGCGCCTCACCGACGAGTCCAAGGACCACGAGGTCGACATCGTCGTGCTCATGCCCGACATCGGCATCGTCGCGCTCGAGGTCAAGGGCGGCAGTGTCTGGTGGGACGAGGGCTGGCGCATCAAGCGCCGCGGCCGCGAGGCGGTCATCCACCCGGTCGACCAGGCGCGCGACGGCAAGTACGCCCTACGTGCCTACGTCGAGCGCGACGAGCGCTGGGGGAGCCGCACCCGCGTCGCGTGGGCGCACGCAGTCGTCACGCCGTACTCGGAGTTCGATGCCGACTTCGCGCTGACCGACCTGCCGCGCTGGTCGCTGCACGACACCAAGGACCAGGAGCACCTCGTCGGACGGCTGCGGCAGAACGCGCAGAAGATGACCCACGGACAGCGGGTCGCGACCGCCGACGACGTCGACGCGATCGCCGACATCCTCACCGGTCGACTGCCCACGTCGTACGACATCCGCGCGGAGGCCGACGAGCGCGCCAGCGTCGCCGACCGGCTCACGCTCGAGCAGGCCACGATCCTGCAGGTCACCCGGCTGCTCCACCGCGTCGAGGTGCGCGGCGGTGCGGGCAGCGGCAAGACGGTGCTCGCGCTGCAGCAGGCCAAGGAGCTCACCCGCGGCGGGCAGGACCGCAAGTCGCAGCGGGTCGCGCTGCTCTGCTACTCGATCGGGCTCGCCGAGCACCTCAAGCGTGAGGTCGCGACCTGGCGACACGGACACAAGCCGGCGTTCGTCGGCACCTTCCACGACTTCGGTCGTCAGTGGGGTGCGTCCGACGGTGACCGGCAGGACAGCGAGTTCTGGGAGGAGCGGCTGCCCGCCGAGATGGCCGCGCTCGCCGCCGACCTGCCGGACGGCAAGAAGTTCGACGCCGTGATCGTCGACGAGGCGCAGGACTTCGCCGACTCGTGGTGGACGCCGGTGCTGCGGGCGCTGCGCGACGAGGAGGAAGGCGGGCTCTACGTCTACTCCGACGAGAACCAGCGGATCTTCGCGCGCTTCGGCCGGCCGCCGGTCGCGCTGGTCCCGCTGGTGCTCGACCACAACCTGCGCAACACGAAGCAGATCCACGAGTCCTTCGGCCCGCTCGCGCCGAGCCGGATGTACAGCCGCGGCGGTGAGGGGCCGTCGGTCCGCTTCGTCGACGTCGCCGAGGAGGATCCGCTCGACGTCGCGGACGACCAGGTCGACCAGCTGCTCGACGCCGGGTGGGACCCCCAGCACGTCGCGCTCCTGACCACCGGCCACCGGCACCCGATCCAGGTGGAGCGCACCGACTTCCACGACCAGGACGGCTACTGGCGCACCTACTGGGACGACGACGTCTTCTACGGCCACGTCCTCGGGTGCAAGGGCCTCGAGCGGCGCGCGGTCGTGCTGTGCCTCAACGAGGACGGCTCGCGCGACCGGGCCCGGGAGCGGCTCTACGTCGGGATGTCGCGGGCCACCGACGAGCTGGTGGTGGTGGGCGACCCGGCGACCGTACGCCGGGTGGCGGGCGACGACGTGGCGCGCCGGCTCGGGATCTGAGCCGCAGCAGCTAGTGCGGTGGAGCTGGCCCCGCAGAGGTGCGTCTCCTCCTAGGCTGACCCCGGCCGTCCGGCCGATCACGATGGGGGATCGATGAGTGCGCTGAACCGTGTGGGCGTGTGGCTGGGAGTGGTGCTGATTCCGGTCTCGTTGCTGTTGGGATACATCGGCTACCGGGATCTCGCAGACGCCTCGATGTCCCGACCGGATGCAGCGTTCGGTGCGATCCAGCTGTTCTTCATGGAGACGCAGACCGACCTCGACCAGCCGCCGCTCGCCCTGAACATCGCCCGGTTCAGCGCGCCGCTGTCGTTGGCCATCGCCACCTTCGCTGCGATCGTCGCGCTCGCGGGAGAGCGCATCCGTCGTCTGCTCTTGCGTCAGTTCGGCCGCGACCACGTCGTGATCGCCGGACTCAGCGAGACGGGCAGGGAGCTCGCCCGCTCGCTGCGCAGCCAGGGCCGCAGGGTCGTGGTCCTCGACTCCGACGCCTCCCACCCGGCAGCAGCGGATGTCCAGGCACTCGGTGCGCTCGTGATCGTGGGCGACGCGCGGCAGCCCGAGCAGCTCATGCGGTGTCGGGTCGACACCGCTCGTCACGTGGTCGTGAACACCGGTCACGACTCGATCAACGTCGAGGTCTGTGAGGTGCTGACGGCCGTCGCAGGGCATGCGACGACTGTTCACGCTGCGATCGACGACGAAGCGCTCTGGTCGGTGCTGGGTCGCGTGCAGCTCGAGGAGTCGGACAGCGCTGCGACCTTCGATTTCTTCCACCCGGACGACCGCAAGGCAGCGTCGTTCATCGACGCGGTCGATCAGGGGTCTGGCCCCGACGTGTCGGAGGTGTACCTCCTAGGACGGGGCTCACTCGCGCGACGTGTGCTCGTCCGCTGGTGCCAGCGTCGCCTGGCGGAAGGGGAGCCCTTCACCGTTCACGTCGACGCAGCGACGCACCGAGCTCTGGTCGGTCCCTCGCTGGCCGCGCTCCCGTGGATCCGGGACGTCGTCGCGGAGGTGGATGTCGTCCCCGCGAGTTGCAGGATCGGACTGGTGTGCAGCGACGTGTCGGACGGTGCCTCGCTGAGCGCCGCGCTGTCCATCGCGTCCGAGCGACAGGTCGATCGGGTCTTCCTGTGCTCGACGCTGCCCAGCGGCCGGGCGGTGCTCGACCTCAAGGGAGTGAGCGAGAAGGTGTGCGTCATCCCGGCGGGGTCGACCTTCCGGGAGCCGGAGGCGTTTTTCGCCCACTCCTGGGTCGACATCATGGCCGCCGCGCGGCATGACTTCTACTGCGCGAGCGAGCGTTCGAGAGGTAGGACGGCGGCTGACAACCCGTCACTCATTGCTTGGGGTGAGCTCCCGGAAAGCCTGAAGGACTCGAACCGCCGGTTCGCGGCTGCGGTCGGCGCGGTGCTCGGCGATCTGGGTGCGGCGCTGGTCCCGCTGGGGCCGCGAACTGCCTCGGAGACGCCTCCGGTCGAGAGCGAGCTCATGGAATCCTTGGCGCGGCAGGAGCACGACCGGTGGATGGCCGACCTGCTTCGCGACGGCTGGCGGTACGACCCGGGCGCCAAGGACCCGGTGCGGAAGACGCACCCGCTGCTGGTCGACTGGGCAGAGCTGGACGAGATCGAGCGGGACAAGGACCGTGACTCGATCCGCGCGATCCCGCAGATGCTCGCCCGCGTCGGTTGGGCACTCGACGTCCCGGCACGAGCTCCCGTGTCCTAGACGAAGACGGCGACGTCCCGCAGGCGGTTGGCGCTCGGCTCCGGCAGGTCGACGTAGACCAGGACCTCGTCCACGCTGACGAAGCGTCCCAGCTGCCCGCGCATCTCGACGATCCGCGCGGCCTCGTCGTGCTCGACGCCAGCGTGGTGAGCCAGGACGGAGGGCGGGACGCTGTTGAGGTCCACGAGACCGCCGTCGTCGTAGTCACGAGGCACGTCCGGCCGTCCGACGTGCATCGACCTGGCGAGAGGGCGGTCCTGCTCGACCAACCTGCGGTACCGGTCGCGGCTCTCTCGCCGGGCGAGGACGGACTGCGTGCCGGCGAGCGGGGTGGTCGGGCGACGGAAGGCGACGATCACGACGATGCCGACGACCATCGATATCAGGATGATCGATCCGCCGAAGTCCGCCAGCGGTCCGGTGGCGTTGCCCTCGGCGTCCTCCGGTGCACTGCCCGCGAGAATGGTGGCGAGAACGATGGCTGCCCCCATCCCGGCAGCGAGCAGGTGCATCCGGCGGCGGAACGCCTTGTCGTGCGGGCGACGGTTGGCCGCCCAGATGGGCGCGGCCCAGGACGCGAAGCCGAGCGTCAGGACGCACCACAGGATCATCGCCTTGGTCGATCGACCCTTCTTCTGGGCCGGGACCGGCGCCGGGGGCTGCGGCGGCGCTGCGAAGTGGGACGGGACCGTCGGCGCCTGGGCCTGCGGCGTCGGGTAGGCCGGGCGAGCCGGCGGAGCGGCGTAGCTGGAGGGCCGCTGCTGCTTGGTCCACACGGCCCCCCGGTCTCCACGAGCCGTGCCGGGCTCGCCGAGACCGAACGAGCTCCGGTGCTGCATCAGGTAGCGGCCGACCATCGTGTGGTAGTTCCCGAGCTGCGACACCTCGGTGTGGGTGGCCAGGACGGCGGGGTGCTCCGACACGTCCTTGGTGGCGAACGAGTGGGGCAGCGACGAGATCGCGTAGCGGAGTGCGTCCTCGTCGACGTCGGCGAACGACATCGTGCGGGCCGGAGCTGCGTGCCCGGCAGACCCGAGCAACTGGCCGAGCTGCTCGGTGAGACGGGCGAGGTCGCTGCTCCAGCGTGAGTCGGACAGCTCGAAGGCGTTCAGGCGGGCCAGACGCTGGATGCTCTGCGGAAGCTCCTCGGGAGTGGGCATGCGAGCGCCCTCCACCAGCACGGGGATGACGCGGAGGTTTGCCTGCAGCGCCGACTCGACCTCGAGGCGGACGAAGTCGTTGGACTCGTCGATCCGTCGGACGTCGGTCCCGGGGCGGGGGTCGAGCCAGTTGTCACCGATGAGGATCAGCGCGACCTGGCACTGCTCGATCTCGCTGCGGATGTGCTCCTCGAAGTCGGCACCGATCGGGATCGAGTCGATGTCCATGAAGACACGTGCGTTCTGCATCCGGTGGCGCAGTCCGTCGTTGAGCCCGTTGGCCTGCGACTGGCAGTCACTGCGTCGGTACGAGATGAAGATGCGCTGTTCGGTTGTCGCGGTCATGAGGTCCCCGTCTGCGTTCATGAGTGCTTGCGGCACATCATGGACGCCACCGCCGACACTTGGCACCCCCATCAGCAAATTCACCCAGATCAAGGGCGGCGCTCCACCTCCAGCACCGAAGGTGTCAGTCGAGGCTGCTGAGGTCCGGCGGTACGTCGACGGCGTGCGCCTGCAGCACCTCGAGGGGTACGACGTCGAGCGCCCGCTCAGAGGTGGCAGCCAGCACGACTGGCGCGGCCACACCGTGTGCGTACGCCTGCATCCAGCGCGCGGCGACGACGCACCAGCGGTCACCCGGCACGAGCCCGGGGAAGTGCCACTCCGGGCGCGGCGTGGAGAGGTCGTTGCCGACGGCCTTCTGGTGGGCGAGGAACTCGTCGGTCATCACCGCGCAGATCGCGTGCAGCCCGGCGTCCTGCGGGCCGACCGTGCACCTGCCGTCGCGGTGGAACCCGGTGAGCGGGTCGGTGCCGCAGGGGTCGAGCTCGCCGCCGAGGACGTTGCGTTCGGTCATGCGCCCATCGTCGCTGGTTTCGAGGCTCGCTGCGCTCGCACCTCAACCACCGAGAGGCAGCGCTCCCACCTCAACCACCAAGCGGGCCCGCGGTCACCGCATGTCGAAGACCAGTCGCGCCGGCACCTCGCCGGCGAGCACCTCCTCGAAGCACGCGTTGACGTCGTCGAGCGCGCGGGTCTCGGTGACGACGCGGGTCAGGCCGCGGGCGTGAAGGTCGAAGACGGTGGCGAGGTCGTTGCGGGTGCCGACCAACGAGCCGATCACCTTGACGCCCTTGAGCACGGTCTCGAACACGGGGATCTCGAGGCGGTTGTCGGCGGGCAGGCCGACCAGGACGAGGCGGCCGTTCGGGTTGAGCGCGGCGTGTGCGGCCCGCATCGCGGCGGGCGACGGGACGGTGACGAGCGCGATGTCGACGCCGCCGATCTCGGCGAGCTGCGCGGCCTGGTCGCCGCGGGCGTCGACCACGTAGTCCGCGCCGAGGTCCTTGGCGAGCTGGAGCTTGTCGTCGTGGACGTCGACGGCGACGGTGCGGGTGCCGAAGATGCGGGCGTACTGCAGGCCGAGGTGCCCCAGGCCGCCGATGCCGACGACCATGCAGGTCTCGTCGGGCTTCGGGTCCGCGACCTTGAGCGCCTTGTAGGTCGTCACGCCCGCGCAGGTCAGCGGCGAGGCGTCGACCGGGTCGACGCCGCCGGGGACCGGTACGACGTGGCTGGCGAACGCGACCGCGTACTCGGCGTAGCCGCCGTCCATCGTGTAGCCCATGTAGGCCGGGGCGGTGCAGTAGGTCTCCCAGCCGTCGACGCAGTAGCGGCACTGGCCGCACGCGTGGCCGAGCCACGGCAGCGCGACCCGCTGGCCGACCGCGACGGGTACGTCGGGCGAGCCGACGGCCTCGACGATGCCGACGCCCTCGTGGCCGGGGATCAGCTGGTCCTTGGGCTTGACCGGCCACTCGCCGCGCGCGGCGTGGATGTCGGTGTGGCAGAGCCCGCAGGTCTCGATCCGCACCAGCACCTGGCCGGGGCCGGGCTCGGGGATCGGGACGTCGCGGACCTCGAGCGGTGCGCCGAGCGTGGGGACGACGGCAGCCTTCATGACGTGCTCCTCGGGGTTGGGTGGGCGGTTCTCGCTCCACCTCGACCCTTCTCCTCGGCGTCGTCCGCGGGCAGGGCGTACGGTCCCGCAGTCGGCGGGGCGAAGGTCCCGGCGAGCCGTCTGAAGCTACTGCTGCTGCCGAACCGGCACCGAGCCGGGCTCAGCTTGTTCGCTTGCAAGAGGACAGCACAGCACCTGTACTACCGCTCGCCGATGAGCGAATGAAGGTTCTTTCCAGTCGCCACGACCTTCCAGAACTTCCTTCCGTTGGTGTTTGGCGACTCCCGGACATCGCCGGAGAAGTGGTCTACCACCGCGACTGCTGCAGCTGTAGGTGACGAGAAAACTTGGTTGTGCCAAGGCTCTGTCGTCAGCCGAACCTCGTGGGTGTGCGGGTTGAACATGGCGCTCAGGTCGTGTCCCTTGTAGGTCTTTGCAATTGGGATCCAGTCGACCTTGGGGTCGATGTGCTCCCGGGCAGGAGGTTTGTAGGCGCTGGACGAAGAGGTCGATGCGCGGACTTGCTGGGCTGCGGCTTCTGATGGGCTGGATGGCGGGCCAGCAGCGACTGGGGTATCCGACGCAAGCACGTCCACGAGGCGACTCACAACCTCGCCGACGGTTCGGTCCATGAGACGAGCAGCGACCACAAGGCGGTCGTACGTCCCGTCGTCGATCTGAATTGTCTTCACTGCTTCTCCTGGTCATCTGAGGTGCTCAAGCACGCTGTCGACTCAAGAGTAAGACTCTAGAACTTTTAAGTCAATCAAGGATACTTAAGACTTACTCGAGCCTCCGCGGACGGCGCTGGCTCTGCTTCAAGTCGGGCTCTGTAGACGGCAGGTCTCACGATCGACTGCTTCACGTCTCGAAAGCGTCGGCCGTCAGGACCAGTGCCGCCGCATCACCGTGGTCGCGGTGAACGGGTCCTCGCCCGACACCGCTGCGACGATCCCGGCCCCCTCGGGCTTCGCGGCAGCGAGAAGACGGCCCTCGCCGACCCAGGCGTTCCAGGCGCGCAGGTACTGCCCGGCGTTGCTGGCGTTGCGTCCGAGGACGGTCGGTACTGGGTGCCACGCCTCGCACGTCGGGCGGGCGGCACGCAGGGCGGCGCGGGCACCGCGGCGCGTACGGACCGGCCGCTCGGGGGAGGTGGCGTCGGTGTAGCGCGAGACGACGTAGCGCGGGGCGCCGACCGGGCCGATGGCCTCGTCGAAGGCGACCGCGAAGACCTCGGCGTCGGCCTCGGAGCCGACGAGGCGGAACCGGTACTCGCCGCCCGGGTGCACGTCGACGGCGAGCGCGGCGGCTCCGACCTCGGTGAGTCCCGACGCAACGAGCGCGTCGGCCACCGCCGCGGCGACCGCCTCCAGCGGCGGGACGCCCGAGGTCAGGGCGACCTGCGCGCGCACCCACTCGGTGAGGACCGAGGCGTGGTCGCGGCGAGTGGTGAGGGCCTGTCCGAGCGTCGCCAGCCCACCTGCCGCGCCCGCGGCCGCCACCGCCCACGGCCCCCCGACGGTGGCCGCGCCCGAGACGCCGACCGCAGCCGCGCCCAGCGCGAGCGGCGTACGCCAGCTCGTGTCCGGCAGCGGCGCTTCGGTCGTCAGTCCCTCCGGCCCCAGCCGCCACGCCGGCGCGTCCGGCGCCACCGTGACGACCTCGTCGACCGGCACGACCGCGGGCACGGACGGCCGCACCCGCAGCGACGCGAGGGTCACGTCGTCGTACGGCTCGCCGACCCGCCACGCCTCGCGGATCGCGTCGCGGTCGTCGGCGGCCACGAGCATCCGCGCGTTGAGCGCGTCGAACGACGCCACCGGCGGTGGCGCGTAGGGCGAGAAGGACGCGTCGATGTGGGCGACGCCGTCGACGATGTCGCCGTCGGCGTCGATGCCGTGGAAACCCTGGTGCTTGCGCACCAGCCGCGACCAGTCGTTGTCGCCCTTCGGGTGCGCCTCCGAGACGCAGACGACCGTCCAGTTGGTGGCGACCTTGTCGGGCCAGGTCGGGTCGGTGCGCAGCGCGCGGCCGCGGGTCTGCACGACCGCGGTCAGCGTCGTCGCGGTCGTCAGGTCGATCAGCGTCGAGACGCCGCGGGCGTTCCAGCCCTCGCCGAGCAGGCCGCGGGTGCCGACCAGGACCTGGGTGCGCCCGGCCTCGAGGTACGCCGTGACGTGGGCGACCCACGTCCGCGAGGTCCAGCCCGACGAGCAGGTCGCGACCGGTGAGCCGTCGGTCTCGACCCGCAGCCGGGACGCCAGCTCGGCGTCCCGCGAGGCGACGAACGCGACAAGGTCCTCCAGCGTCGACGAGGACCCCGCGACCACCGACCCGGTGACCAGCATCGGGTGCAGCACGGCCGTCGCGGGGTCGGTCAGCAGCACCTCGAGCGCCGCGAGCGCGGACCCGGCCTCGGCGTCGAGCACCCCGTCGAGCGCGACCGGCACGGTCGCGGACGCGCGTTCGTGGTCGCACAGCACCAGCACCCGCGCGCGGTCGCCGATGGCGGCGTGCTCCGCGGCGATGATCTGCGCCGCCGCGCCGGGCTTGGCGTACGACCGGGCGAGCACGCGGTCGACGGTCGAGCGCCCACGGCGTACGCCCCGACGCGTCCACTGGTAGCCCACCGACGGCAGCGCGGCCCGCACCACGGCGAGCACCTCGGCGTCGGCGGGGTCGTCGGACTCGGCGACGTGGTGCAGCAGCCAGTCACCCAGCAGCCGGACCCAGTCCTCGGCGGTCGGCGCGTGCCGGTGCTCCTCGCGCAGGCGGGCACCGTGCGGGAGCGAGAGGAGCCCGGCGTGGTGCATCCGGAGCGCCGCGTCGCAGAGGTCGGGCTCGCGCTCCGCGAGCGCCGCCCAGGTGGTGGTCGCGGGGACGGGCTCGACGAACCGCGCGGTCAGCCACGCGTAGAACCCGATCGTCCCGAAGCCGGGCGTGGTGAGCAGCGTGGTCAGCTCGGTGAAGCGCACGGCCTCGCTGGCGAGCCAGTCCTCCTCGGTCGGGGTCGGCGTGGTCAGCCAGACCAGCTCGTCGAACGGCGCGAGGTGGCCCTCCTTGACCACCGCCGGGACCGAGACGCGGTAGCGGATGGCGCCGAAGAGCCGGTCGACGAGCGCGCGCTGCTCGCCGGCGAGGCTCTCCGGCGGGGTGGCGGTGAGCGCCAGGACGTGGGCGCGGTCGACCGCCTCAAGCAGCTCGGCCAGCAGCCGGCCCCACACCTCGAGCAGGTGGTGGCACTCGTCGAGCACCAGCACCAGCCGGGGTTGCGCGCGGATCCGCTCGAAGAGCGCGACGCCGTTGGGGTGGAGCCGGTCGACGACGGCGGCGGACCCGTCGACGGACTCCGCGGCCTCGGAGTCGAAGACCGCGAGCGACTGGTAGGTCAGGCAGGTCAGCGGGCTGACGAGCTCCTTGTCGTCGCTCGCGCCGATCCCCAGCGCGGTCGCCTCGGCGATCCACTGCGCCTGGATGGCGGTGTTGGGCGCGAGCACGACGGCGCGGGTGTCGGCGTGGGCGCGGAGCTCCGCGGCGACCGCCTCGAGGCCGACCCGCGTCTTGCCGGCTCCCGGCGGCAGCACCACCCAGGCCCGCGGGTGCTCCGCGCCGTCCCACGCGCCGGCGAGCGCGGCGAGCGCCTCGCGCTGGTGGACGCGCAGCGGGGGCGGGTCGACGACCGTCACCGGCACGACCTCCTCCTGGCGCTGGTGCGGGGGAATGGTCGCACGTCTGGTCAGTCTTACCTGACCGACGTACTCTTTACTCATGCAGGTAAATCGCTCGGTCGCGTCGGAGGCACGTCGCGCCCAGATCCTCGACGCGACGATCGCCGTCGTCGCCGAGGAGGGGTTTGCCCGGGCGAGCTTCGCGCGGATCGCCGAGCGCGGCGGGCTCTCCAGCACCCGGCTGATCAGCTACCACTTCGCCGGCAAGGACGACCTCGTCGCCGCGCTCGTCGCGCACGTCGTGGACGGCATCGGCGAGCACGTCGGCGCGCGGGTGATGGCAGCCGACACCGCTCGCGGCCGGCTCGCGGCCTACGTCGAGGGCGTCATCTCCTACGCGGACACCCACCGCGCGCCGATGTCCGCGCTGCTCCAGGTCGCGATGGCCGGCGCGGGCGGCGGCGCGATGGACGCCCCGAGCGACCTCTCCCACCTCGAGCGGATCCTGCGCGCCGGCCAGGAGGCGGGGGAGATGCGCTCCTTCGAGGTCGCCGTCATGGCGTCGACGATCCAGCGGTCGGTGGAGACGGTGCCGTTCGCGCTGCAGGCCGACCCCGACCTCGACTGCGCGGCGTACGCCCGCGAGCTGGTCGAGCTCTTCGACCGCGCGACCCGGGCCGACGAGATGGCCGACCCGTGACCGTCCTCCGCCCCGTCGTCGGCATCGCCGGCTCGACCGCGCTCTACTACCTCCTGCGCCACCTCGGCGTCAGCGTCTACGCCGCGCTCGTCGTCGGCGCGGTCGTCTCGCTCGCGCCCGCCTGCGTCTCGCTGCTGCGCGGCCGCCGGCCGAGTGGGCTCGAGGCGTTCTTCACGGTCCTGCTCTTCGCGAGCTTCGCGGTCGCGCTGCTTCCCGGCGACGAGCGGTTCCTGCTCGCCAAGGACGCGCTCGTCACCAGCGGCGTCGGCTGCTGGTTCCTCGCCAGCCTGCGCTGGGCCGACCGCCCGCTGGCCTACCAGTTCGCCAAGCCGATGATCGAGGGCCGCGGCGGTTGGGTCGGTGACTGGGAGCGGCGCTGGCGCGAGGACGAGTGGTTCCGCCGGATGTGGCGCACCTCGAGCGCCTGGTGGGCGGCTGGCACGCTCGCCGACGCGGTCGCGCGCGTCGTGATGGCGTACACGCTCCCCGCCGACGTCGTGCCCGGCCTCAACCTCGCGATGTACGTCGTCACGCTCGTGGTGCTCAACGTGGTGACGACCGTCGTCTACGTCCGGGCCGGCGCGATCAGGGGTCGGCGCCCGATGGCCGATCACCCCTGAGGCGGTGCCGGTGCGGGGACATCGGCCGTTCCTCGGACGGGGCGGCCGGTCAGGACGCATGCTGCTCCTTGCGAGTCCAAGGGGGAACCACATGCGCAAGAAGCTCGCGGGCGCCGTCGCCTGCCTCACCATCGGTGCACCGCTCCTGGTGCTCGTCACTCCTGCCGAGGCCGCCGTCCCGGCGCAGTGGCAGAACTGCACCGTCGTCAACAACCGTCTGCCGCACGGGGTCGGCCGGGCGAACGCCCGTGACCGGACGTCGGGCACGCCGGTCACGAACTTCCGCCGTGACACCGCGCTCTACAACACCGCGATGCGGGCCAACCGAGGCCTCGACCGCGACGGCGACGGAATCGCCTGCGAGAAGGCCTGAGCCGGGCTCACCCGACCCGAACCACCAGGTCAGCCGACTCCCGCGTCGAGGCGACCAGCCGCGCATTGGCCTCGTCGCTGCGCTCCACCCACTGCCGGGCGGCGGCGGACGACTTGCCGAACTCCTCGTGCCGCGCGACCAGCCGCGAGCGGCGGAGGTCGTCGTCGACCTCGACGAACCACACCTCGGCGAGGTGGGGGCGTACGCGCTCCCACCCGCCGGAGGGCAGCAGCAGGTAGTTGCCCTCGGTGACGACGAGCCGCGCGGACGGCGGGATCGCGATCGCCGCGGCGACCGGCTGCTCGAGGTCGCGCTCGAAACCGGGCACGTAGAGCACGGCTTCTGGCGCGGAGTGGAGACGGGCGAGCGCGGACACGTATCCGTCGACGTCGAAGGTCTCCGGTGCACCCTTGCGGTCGCGCAGGCCGAGCCGGTCGAGCTGGACGTCGGCGAGGTGGAAGCCGTCCATCGGCAGGTGGCCGACGTCAGGCGCGAGCGCGGCGAGGAGGGCGGCGGTCAGCGTCGACTTCCCGGCGCCCGGTGGGCCGGTGATGCCGAGGACGGCGCGGCCGGGGCCGTCCAGGAGGCGACGCGCGCGGTCGACCAGCTCGTCGGTCGTCACCGCACACCGGTCCCGTTGAACCGCACGCCGCCCGATCCCGTACGACCCCGGAGTGGCGCGGTCGCTCGGCCGCGCACCCCCGCCGGAACCGGAGGAACGCCATGCACGCGAAGTCTCGAACGGGCGCGGTGGCTGCGGCCACCCTGCTCACGCTGTCCGTCACCGCCGCACCCGCCCTCGCCTCGTCGAAGCACGACGTCATCCGCGCCGACCTGGTCCCGAGCCAGCCGACCTCCGGCACGGTCAACGGCCTCCCACCGGGGTCGGCGCCGTGGGTGCTCGACCGCGGGGAGGTCCGGGTCCGCGACGACGGGCGGATGGACGTACGTCTCGAGGGGTTCCAGATCCGGCGACCCGACGGCACGCAGGACAACCCGATCGTCTCGATCACGGCGGTCCTCTGCTGCGCCGGCACGGCTGTCGCCGACAGCGGCCCGCAGGCGCTCTCGGTGCCTGGCGGCGACGCGCGGTTCCGCGTCGAGGACCTCATGGTCCCGGACGAGTGCGACTCGCCGTCGGTCCTGATCAGCCCGACCGTCGCCGTCGGCCGCGCCTACATCGCCTTCACGCCGGCCTCCTGAACCGGTCGCGGCAGCGCCGGCTCGACGGGCGTCGGGATCGCTCACGTGGCGAGCCTAACGACGCGTCGAGTCGGCGAATGCCCACCGAGGGCGGATGATGGAGGCAAATGACTGATACCCCCGAAGTGCCCCGCAACCGCCGCAGCTCCAGTCCCTTCAAGAAGGCGGCCGATCCGGTCATCGAGACCTTCGCGAAGGACGACCGGGTCACCCACGACCTCTACGGCCTCGGCCGCGTGGTCAACGTCGAGGCGCACGCCGTGAGCGTCGACTTCGGTGAGCGCACGCTGCGCATCACCAGCCCGTACGCCAAGCTCCACCACCTGTAGGTCGTCACCGGCCCCTCCCCGTGCCGGCGCTCGCGGCGTATCGTCCTGCTGGACGAGGGGAGCACGCCATGGGCCGAGCACGCGACTGCCTGGCGTCGGTGCTCGTCGGTGTCCTCGCGCTCACCCTGGCGGACCCGGTCGGGTCGTCCGGGGCCAGCGCGGCGGCCGTCCAGCCCGTCCTGGTCGGGTCCGAGCCGCTGGGCTTCGTCGCCGGCGTCGACGCGGGAGGGTCCGTCCAGGTCGTCGTCGCCGCGTCCGGGAGGACGACGGCTGTCTGGGTCGAGGAGGCGAGCCGACAGGTGGTGTCCCGCACCCGCGACGCCGGTGGAGCCTGGGAGGCGGCGGTCGCGGTGTCCCGGCCGTTCGCGTCGGCCGCCCAGGTCGATGTCGGGATCGACCTCGCCGGTCGGGTGACCGCCGTGTGGACCGACTCCCCGGTCTCTCGGTCGTCGGTCTGGACGGCGTCGTCGGCCGACGGCTCCACCTGGACCGAGCCCACGTTCCTCGGCGTCGGCAGCGGCGGGGTCTCGCTGGCGGTGGCCCACGACGGCACGGCGATCGCCGTGTGGGCGGACACCGACATCGAGGCAGGCGTCGAGGTCGTGGAGGCGGCCGTGCGGCGTGGCTCCCGCGCGTGGTCCGAGGCTGAGAGCCTGGGAGAGGCGGCCGAGGTGGGACGTCCGGCTGTCGCGGTCAACCCGCTCACGGGCGAGGGGACCACGGTCTGGAGCGACGGCGCCCTCCGGGCCTCGCGGTGGGCTGGTGCCACGGGCTGGTCGCCGATGGCGCCTGCCCCACTGACGCCGAGCGGACCCCCGGGAGGCGCCGTCGCCGAGCTGGACGTCGCCGTCGACGGCACCGGTCGGACGACGGCCGTGCGCACCGAGGCAGGGGACGCCTTCGTCTTCGAGGCGTTGGCAGGTGCGCCGTGGGGCGCCGGCCAACGACTCACCGCGACCACCGGATTCGAGTTCGGCTTCCGACGTCCACGCATCGCGACCAACGTCGCCGGCGACGCGGTCGTCGCGTGGGACTGGACGCTGCTGGACGCCCAGGTCGTCTTCGTCGCGAGTCGCACGGCCGACGGCGCCTGGCCGGCCGCGACCCGGCTGCGTCCGGGGTTCGACGGCTACGGGCGGCAGATCGCCGCGACGGTCGACGATGCGGGGCTGGCCACGGTGGCATGGACGAACGACTACTCCGGCCACGTCCAGGCGCAGGTCGGTGAGCCCTGGCCCGAGCCCGTGCTGATCGGACCCGAGCGCTTCGCGCAGCTCGGTGGGCCCAAGCCCCTCGCGCTCGCCGCTCCCGTCGCGGCAGGGGAGGGAGAGACGGTCCTGGTCCGCACCCGTCCGGATCCGGTGAGGCTGACGGGGCTCGGGACGCAGGCGCTCGCCCTGGCGTTCGACTCGCACGGCCCCCGCGTCACCTCCTTCTCCGTCCCGTCGTCGGGTCGTGTGGGCGAGGCGGTGGTGGTGGAGGCGCGAGCGGTCGACAGCTGGTCGGCCGTCACGTCCTACGCGTGGGACTTCGGAGACGGCAGCACCGCGTCTGGGACGTCTACGGCCCATGCCTACGCCGAGCCGGGGACCTACCCGGTCACGCTCGTCGTCACCGACGCGGTCGGCAACAACACTCGACGCACGTCGACGACGACGATCAGTCGAGCTGCGGTGAGCACCGCGGCGGCACCTCGCCTCACCACGTTCCGCCTCGCCCGGCGCCGGATCGCCGCGACGGGCACCGGCACCACCGGGCCGCTGGCGAGGCGGACCAGCCTCCTCGTCGGGCTCACGGCGCCGGCGACGTTGCGCCTCGTCGTCACGAGCCGGAGCCGGCACCGCGTCGACGGCCGGTGGCGCCCGATCCGGGTGATGCTGCGCAGGCAGCTCCCGGCGGGGGTCTCGCGGATCACGCTGCGTGCACGCCTCGACGGGACCGTCCTGCGTCCCGACGACTACCGGGTCGTCGGACGGGCCCGCAGCGAGGCCGGTGCGAGCCAGCGGCGGACGGTGCGCCTCGTCGTCGTGAGGTCGCGCAGGTGACCGGTCTCGAGGCGGCGCTGCGTCCCTTCGCCGACTCCGGTGACGTCCCCGGCGTCGTCGCGGCCGTCGCGCGGGGGAGTGACGTCGAGGTGGTGGCCCTCGGCGTACGCGGGCCGGACGGCGCTCCGATGCGCCGAGACTCCATCGTGCGCGGTGCCTCGATCACGAAGCCGGTCATGGCCGTCCTCGCGATGGTGCTGGTCGAGGACGGCCTGGTCGGCCTCGACGACCCGGTGGCCGGGCTGCTGCCCGAGCTCGCCGAGCCACGGGTGCTGCGTACGCCGACGAGCGGGCTCGACGACACCGTCCCCGCTGACCGGCCGGTCACGCTGCGCCACCTGCTGACCTCGACCTGGGGCAGCGGCTTCACGACCATCGACTCCCCGGTCGTGCCACGGCTCGTCGAGGACCTCGGGCAGGCGTCGATGGACGTCGCCGCCGTGCCGCCGCCCGACGAGTGGGCGCGGCGGCTGGCGGCGATCCCCCTCATCCACCAGCCGGGGGAGGGCTGGACCTACAACCTCTCCTACGACGTGCTCGGCGTGCTGCTCGCCCGCGCCGCCGGCCGGCCGCTGGGTGACCTGCTCGCCGAGCGCGTGCTCGACCGGCTGGGCATGGCCGACACCGGCTTCCACGTCCCCGCGGAGAGCCTCGACCGGTTCACCGCGCTGCACGGGCTCGTCGACGGGTACCTGCAGGTCACCGACCCGGTCGACGGTGCGTTCGTCGCGCCGCCGGCGTTCCCGTCCGTGGCCGGCGGGCTGGTGACCACGGTCGACGACCAGCTCGCCTTCGGGCGGATGCTGCTCGCGGGCGGCGACGACCTGCTGACCGACGAGTCGGTGCGACTGGTCATGACCGACCACACCACGCCGCAGCAGCGCGAGATGGGCGGGTTCTTCCTCGACGGCCAGGGCTGGGGCTTCGGCGGCGGCGTCGACACCACGGTTCGCGAGTCGTGGAACGTCGTCGGTCGCTACGGCTGGGTCGGCGGCACCGGCACCGCGACGTACGTCGACCCGGTGCACGACGTCGTCTCGGTCGCCCTCGCCCAGGTCGAGCTCGGTGCGCCGGGGATCGAGGACCTGCTGAAGGCCTTCTGGACCGCGGTTTCACCCTGATGGGCGGTTGTGTCGCACCGACGGGTCACGGACGGTGGAACGCATGAGCGACGAGGAGCAGCAGGCAGCGATCGAGGCAGCGCAGCGGGTCGTCGACGAGGTGAGCTCGTACCAGTACAGCGCCGAAGACGCGACCATCGCGATCCAGCTCGACCAGGGGCTGCGTGCCGCGGAGGTGTCCCTCCCGGACGAGGAGCGCGAGCGGATCCTGGCCGAGATCGACGGCATGAAGGACGAGTCGTCGACGGCGCCGCAGGTCCGCACGGCGACCCCCGCGGGGTGACGGCATGGACGTCCGCGGACTCCTGACCGAGGGCTTCGGTCGGATCACCGAGCTCTACGCCAGCACGGCGGACGGGCTCGACGACGAGCAGCTGCACCACCGTCCGGGCGGCACCGGCAACCCGGTGGGCTGGCTGCTGTGGCACCTCGCCCGGGTGCAGGACGACCACGTCGCCCACCTCGCCGACACCCCTCAGGTCTGGGAACGGTTCCAGGAGCGCTTCGGCCTGCCCAACGGCACCGACGACATCGGCTACGGCCACACCAGCGAGCAGGTCGACGCGATCCGCATCGAGGACGCCGCGCTGCTCGTCGACTACCACCACGAGGTCACCCTCGCGACCGCGCGCTACCTCCAGGCCGTCGACGAGGCCGAGCTCGAGCGTGAGGTCGACCAGCGCTGGGACCCGCCGGTGACCGCAGGCCAGCGGCTGGTCAGCATCCAGGGCGACTGCCTGCAGCACCTCGGGCAGGCGGCGTACGTCCTGGGACTGCTCGACTCGTGACGTTTGCCCCTCCGGGTGCCGGGTAGGTCGGGACCGACCCCGTCCCGACCCCATCGACGGTGACCTCCCATGTCGTTCCGAGCTGTAGCGGTGGTCGTAGGCGTCCTCCTCGCGACCTCGGCGTGCGCAGGCGAACCAGAGGAGCGTCTCGTGCAGGGCCGGCTCGGCGACGTCGACGGCTCCGCGTACCGCCGTCGAGGTGCCGAGCGGCACCCTCACCGTCACCATCGGCGAGGGCCATGACACGGTTACCGCGTCCGAGGCGGCCGACGCCCAGACGCGCGGGGCCCCCCGGCTCTGCCGCGTCACCTGCTGCCGCGCGCCGCGGAGGCAGCGTCCACGTCGCGGTCGAAACGTCGGCCGCGCCCGTCGTCGAGGTCACCTTCGACGGCGTCACGTCCAGCCTCGACACGGCGACCGGTGAGGTGTCGGGCGACGGAGCGGACGCCATGGCCGGGCTCGCGGCGCCCGCGTCCGCCGACTGCCCGCCGCTGACCGCCCGGGGTGTGACGGCCGACGTCGCCTGCACCTGGACGGTCGCCACCGTGCCCTACCTCAGCGGTGAGGGCTGGTCGTCCGACGACGGCTGGACGGTCGTCCAGGTCGAGACACGGTGGACTCGTTCACGCGCGGCGACACGACGTACGACGTGCAGTCCGCGACCGACGCCTCCTCGCTCGACGGCGGACCGGCCGCGTCCACCGTGGTCGACGAGCGCCTCACCAGCCTCGTCACCCGCAGCGTCGTCGACGGCGACGCGACCCGCCTCGACCTCGTGCGGACGTTGACCGGCCTGCGCGACGAGGGCCCCGGGCCCGAGGACGCGACGATCACCGTGACCGGTGAGGTCGACCTGCCCTGAGGCGGATGCCACGATGAGCTCATGACCGACTCGCTGGTCGTGGTCTCCGCCGGGTTCTCACCGGTGAAGGGCATGCGCCACCTGCCCCGGCCCGGTCTCGCGCTCGACGAGCTCGGTGCCGTGGGTGACCGGCAGTGGTGCCTGCTCGACGTCGACGCCGCGCGCGTGCTGCGGACCGTCCAGCACCCGTCTTTGATCGGCGTGGTCGCCGAGCAGGACGGCGACGGCCTGGCGGTGCTGCTGCCGGACGGCACGGGCGCGTCGTTCGAGCCGGAGCCGACGGGGGAGACGCTCCCGTGCGACTACTGGGGCCGCACCGTCGAGCTCGCGCTGACCGACGGGCCGCACTCCGAGCTGCTGTCGGACTACCTCGGGCGCCCCGTCCAACTCGCTGCCGCGCCCCGCGGCGCGGTCGTCTTCGACGCGCCGGTCACGCTCCTCGGCACGGCCACGCTCGCCGACCTCGCCGCGCGGCTCGACCGCCCGTCACTGGTGTCGGAGGACGCCCGCTTCCGGTCGACGCTGGTGGTGGAGACGTCAGAGCCGTACGTCGAGGACACCTGGCTCGGGCGGACGGTGACCGTGGGGTCGGCGGTCCTGCGCATCGGCGGTCCCGTCCCGCGCTGCGCAGTGATCGACCACCACCCCGAGACCGGCGCGCGCGACCTGCGGCTGCTCAAGGCGCTCGTCTCGCACCGTCCGGTCAACGCGGCGAACGAGCCGGTGCTCGGGGTGTACGCCTCGGTGGTGCGGCCGGGGGTCGTGGGCTGAGCGCTGCGCCGCCGGCCCCGGCGGAGACGCGCAGGCAATGGTCGGTGGCGTGCGCGCGGCTCGCGCTCAGCGCCGGTCTGCAGGCGGAGCAATGCCTGCGTGTCTACGTCTCGCGCGCCGCGCGATGACCGCGGCCCGTCAGATCGGGGACTCCCGAGGCCATCTTGTGACACCAGGGCTCCACGGTCTCGACATGGACGGGCGATCAGCCCTCGTGATGCGTCAGCGCAGAGTGAGCACGGCGAATGGCCGCGCGGAGCTCGTCGCCGCCGGTGTCGCCGGGGTCGCGGAGTGCTGGATCGGACACGTACGACTCGACGGCCCAGAAGAGCTCGTCGAGCACTGCGGCGACGTCATCCGGCAGGTCCGCAGGCACGCGTGCGTGCAGCGCGAGGAACCGCTCTTCGAACTGGGCCAACGAGGCGTCGTCCGACTGGTGGTACTCGACGAGCCGCTTCAGCGAGTCGGTCGTGCTCTGCCTGTCATCCGCCACCGAGGTGTCCTTTGCTCAGGAGCTGGCTCAGCTGAGTGGGCGACAGTCGCCAGCCAGAGATGAAGTTGCCGTCTGCGTCGCACACGACGCAGCGGCGACTGTGCTGGTCAACGTACGCCACCACCTTGCCCGGCTGTCCGCGCATCGTGCACTCGAGTTCCTTGGTCGATGCGTCGCCCATGAACGATCTGAGTGCCTGCTTGAAGCGCTCGGCCGCGGCCGGGTTGTACGGCCCGTCGATGCCGAAGTCGCTCGCGTGCTTGAACTTCTTCTGCAGCTGCGGCGACGAGAACTTGCTTCGCGCCGCGCGACCCCAGCCTCCGACGCTCGCCGCCCCCCGCTCGTCCCGGACCCCGACCCGGACGTACCGCTCGAGCCGCACTCGCAGCTCGGAGAGCGTCGTACGCCCGGTGCGCAGGCGGGCGGCGGTGGAGGCGACGGAGACGCGGAGGGTGGAGATGAGCGCGTGGAAGCGCGGGGCGACGGCGCGGATGCGGGCGAGCAGGGCGCCCATGCCGAGGCTGCCGCCGAGCGGGCCGCTGACGGCGGTGATCAGTGCGGAGATCGCCACGCCCTCGATCGCCATCGAGGCGACCTCCTCGAGCAGGGCACGGGTCCGCTCGTGCACGGCCTCGATCGCGGCGGCGTGCTCGTCGCAGGCCACGCCGAGGGCGGCGAGCTCGGCGGCGACGTCGACCACGAGCGAGCGGACGTCGGCCAGGCAGGTGAGGACGACGGGCACCTCGGGCGAGACCTGCGCCTCGACGAAGGCGCGGGCGGAGGCGAGGTGGTCGACGAAGCCGGCCACGGACTCCGACGCGCGCCGCCAGGTGGTGGCGGCGTCGCGGAGCAGGTCGACGTCGCCGCTCGGCCACACGAAGCCCTCGACGTGGTCGAGGATCCAGCGGTCGACGGCGCCGAACGACGGCTCCTGCGCGCCGAGGCTCGACGGCGGGACGGTCGGCACCACCACGACGTAGGCGTCGGAGGTCAGGCCCGCGGACACCGAGCCGAGGACCTGCCCGGCCACGGCCGACTCGGCCTGCGCGTGATGGGTGCCGGTGGCGGCCAGCAGACGACCCAGGCCGATGAACGCGTGGGCGAGGTCGGCGAGCGCGGCGACCGCCTCGCGCGCGCCGTCGTCGTAGGCGGCGGCGAACTCCGTGCTCGCGCTGTCGTTGCCGGCCATCCCGGCGAGGCCGGCCAGCTTGGCGGTGAGGGTGTCGGTGGCGAGCGCGGTGACCTGGTTGGCGGTGCGTGCGGCGTCGGAGGCGTCGTCGAAGCCCCCGCAGGCGACGCTGATCCTCACGGCGCGACCTGGCGCCAGAGCTCGAGGTTGGACGTGACGGCAGCCGCGTAGTGCTCATCGGCCGCGGCCGCCACCGCACGGAGCGCCGCCAGGGCGGTCACCATGTCGGCGCAGTCCGCGCGCCACGCGGCGTGCGCCGACGACTGCGCGTCGGCGGTGAGCCCGGCCCAGCCGCCCTGCAGCCTGACCTGCAGCGCGTCGACGTCCGCGGCCAGCGCGAGGAGGTCGCGCTGGCAACCGGCCAGGGAGGAGACCGCGGCGCGCAGCTCGTCGACGTCGACGTCGTAGGCGGTCACCCGAGCCGCCCCGCGAGCGCCGCGGCGGCCCCACCGCGGAGCGCGTCGACCTCGAGCATCTCGACGCGGGCGAGGTCGATCGCGGCGAGGGAGGCGCCGAGCGCGTCGAGGACTGCGGCCGCGTGGTCGTCCCACTGGGTCCACTGCTCACCGAAGCCCGTGGCGGCGGCGCCGTGCCAGCTGTCCAGAAGCCGCGCGACGGTCGTCGCCGCGGCCCGGCGACGCTCGTCGAGGTCGACCAGGCGGGTGTGCAGGTCGCGGCTGGTGGTGGCCTGGCCGTCGCCGTCGAGGGCGATCGTTCCCGAGATGATCATGGGACGACCCTCGCCCGCGGGGGTGCCGCTGCGACACCCCCGCGACGCGATCTGTGGAGAACTCCCGCCGGTCCGGGCTGTCACCCCTGCCGCTTAAGGTGTCCCGAACCCATCTCGGAGGTACCTCGTGGATCCCATGACCCCCGTCCACGGCTCGGGCACCCTGCTGCTCATCGCCGCGGTCGCCGTCGCCGCACTGCTCGTGCTGATCATCGCGCTGCGCATGCACGCCTTCGTGGCGCTGGTGCTGATCAGCTTCGCGACCGCCGTGGTCGCGGGCGTGCCGGTGGCAGACGTCCCCACCGTCGCGATATCCGCGTTCGGCTCGACCCTCGGCTCGGTGGCCCTGCTGGTCGGCCTCGGCGTGATGATCGGGCGGATCCTCGAGGTGACCGGCGGCGCCCAGGTGCTGGCCGACACCCTGGTCAGCCGCTTCGGCGAGAAGCGCGCGCCGCTGGCGCTCGGCGTCGCCGCGCTGCTCTTCGGCCTGCCGATCTTCTTCGACGCCGGCCTCGTCGTGTTCCTGCCGATCATCTTCTCGGTCGCCAAGCGGTTCGGCGGCTCGGTGCTGATGTACGCCCTGCCCGCCGCCGGCGCGTTCGCCGCGATGCACGCGATCGTCCCGCCGCACCCCGGCCCGGTCACCGCCGCGACCGAGATCGGCGCCAGCATCGGCCTGACCCTGCTCGTCGGCGTGGTCGCCGCAGTCGTCGCGTGGTTCGTCGGCGTCTACGCCGTCACGGTCGGCGCGCTCGGCAAGGTGCACGTCCCGATCGACGACTCGGTCCTCACCGGCGGCCGCGAGGCCGACACCGAGCACCGTCCGTCCTTCGGCCACGTGCTGGCGATCCTGCTGCTGCCGCTCGTGCTGATCGGCGCCAACACCGTCCTGACCACGCTGCGCACCAACGGCTCGATCGACGCCGAGGGCGGGCTGGTCGACGCCCTGGTGTTCGTCGGCCAGACGCCGGTCGCGCTGCTGATCGCGCTGCTCGTCGCGACCTACACCCTCGCCGTGCGCCACCACTCGCGCGCCGAGGTCGAGACGCTGCTCAACGACGCGCTCGGCCCGATCTGCGCGATCATCCTGATCACCGGCGCAGGCGGGATGTTCGGCGGCGTGCTGCGCTACAGCGGCATCGGCGCCGCGCTGTCCGACTCGCTCGCCGACCTCGGCCTGCCCCTGGTCGTCTCCGCGTTCGTCATCGCCACCATCCTCCGCGTCGCGCAGGGCTCGGCGACCGTCGCGCTCACGACGACCGCGGGCCTGATCTCCGCCGGCGTCGCCGACGCCGACCCCTCCTCGCTCCAGCTGGTCGCGCTGGTGCTGGCGATCGCGGCCGGCGCGACGGTGCTGTCCCACGTCAACGACTCGGGCTTCTGGCTGGTCAGCCGGTTCTTCGGGATGGACGTCAAGACCACCCTCAAGACCTGGACCGTGCTCGAGACGACCCTGGGCGTGAGCATCTTCGTGCTGGCGCTCGGCGTGTGGGCCGTTGGCTAGCGCGCTGCACCTCGTCTTCATGGGCGTCTCCGGGTCGGGGAAGTCCACGGTCGCCCGCGCCGTCGAGGAGCTGCTGGGCTGGGACTTCGCCGAGGGCGACGACTTCCACCCGCCGGCCAACGTCGCCAAGATGGCCGACGGCACGCCGCTCACCGACGCCGACCGGTGGGAGTGGCTGGAGTCGCTGGCCGACTGGACCGCCGAGCGCGACGCCCGCGGCGAGCCGACGATCATCACCTGCAGCGCGCTGCGGGTGGCCTACCGCGACGTGCTGCGGCGCGGGGGAGAGAACACCTTCTTCGTGCACTGCACCGGCGACAAGCACCTCGTCCTGCAGCGGATGAACGCCCGCGAGCACTTCATGCCGCCGAGCCTGCTGGAGTCGCAGCTCGACACCCTCGAGCCGCTGCGGCCCGACGAGGCCGGGATGGACGTCGACCCGGCGCTCCCGGTCGACCGGATCGCCGCGCTGGTGCTGGCCCGCCTCGACCTCAGTTGAGGACGACGATCCCGGCGTTGAGCGCGGTCGCGAAGCAGACCCAGGCGAGGTACGGCACGAGCAGCCAGGCCGCGACCCGCGAGCGCCGCCACGACCAGGCGATCAGCAGCGCCACCGACGCGGCGAGGAACAGGATCTCCACGAGCGCCACGGTGTAGAGGTCGGCTGCGAAGAACAGCGGCGTCCACGCCAGGTTGAGCAGCAGCTGTGCGGTCCACAGCCACATCACGCGGTCCCAGCCGCCGGCGCGCCAGAGCAGCCAGCCGGCCACGCCGATCATCACGTAGAGCACCGACCAGACCGGGCCGAAGAGCGACGACGGCGGGGCGTACGGCGGCAGCTCGAGCGCGCGGTAGGTGGCCTGCGACCCTGCCGCCGCGAGCCCGCCGATCCCCGCCACGGCCGTGACCGCGACGAGGAACGGCACGACCGTCCACCAGGTGCGGGCAGGGGGAAGGGTGACGTCCCGGGTGCTCATGTCCTCCAGTCTGCCGGGGTCGTCGGCGCCACCGTTCACCCCTTGCGGCGGGCTCGCAGCGTGGCGTCGGCGATCTCGATCTCCTCTCCGGTCTCGGGGTGCGCCTGCGTCCGCGGCCGCGACTCGCACACCTCGACCACCCAGTCGTCGTCGAGCGCCGGCAGCAGCTGGTCGGCGGTGTGCATGAACGAGACGTGCCCGTGCCGCACGCCCGAGTGCAGGTCGCTCGGCGCGTGGCCGACGACCAGCAGGGTGCCGCCGGGCGCGACCGCGGAGGCCAGACGGCGTACGACGTCGACCATGCCGCCGTCGGGCAGGTGCACGAAGTGCGCGGTGACGAGGTCCCACGTCTCGCCGCCCGGCTCGAAGGTGCGGACGTCGAGCAGGCGGGTCTCCACCCGGTCGGCCACGCCGGCCTCCTCGGCGTGCGCGGCCACTCGGGACAGGGCCGCCTCCGCGAAGTCGGACGCGGTCACCTGCCAGCCGCGCCCGGCCAGCCAGAGCGCGTCGCCACCCTCCCCGCAGCCGACGTCGAGCGCCCGGCCGGGGGAGAGGTCGGCTGCCTCGGCCGCGAGCTGCACGTTGACCTTGCCGCTCCACACGCGGTCGCCGGAGTAGCGCTCCTCCCACGCCGGCCGCTCGAACATCGACGCCCGGCGCTCCGCGACCGCCGCGGCGGCGTCCTCGGCCGCGAGCTCGGCGTTGATGAACGCGCCGACGCGCGTGCCGTGGGCGGCGGAGGCGACGAGGATCATCGAGACGTCGGTGACGTTGCCGGCGGCGAAGATGCCGGGCACCGACGTCGCGCCCGTCGGCTCAACGGCCAGCACCGACCCGAACGCGACGCCGTTCATCTCGAACGGCACCGGCTCGATGCCGAGCGGGCCGAGGAAGTCGGCGCGGGCGTGCACCTTCGACGCCACCACGATCGCGTCGCGCTCGAGGACCGACCCGTCGGCGAGCAGCAGCCCGACCAGGTCGTCGCCGTCGGTCACCACCTCGCGCGGCGTGCCGTGCACCACCTGCACGCCGATCGCCCCCATCTTCTCCAGCTCCTCGTCGGGCAGCTCGACGCCGTCGTGGACCACCATCACCACGTCGTCGGAGAGCTGGCGGAAGAGCAGTCCCTGGTGGCCGGCCATCGGGGTCGTGGCGAGCACGGCGATGCGCTGGTCGCGGACCTCCCAGCCGTGGCAGTAGGGGCAGTGCAGGACGTCGCGTCCCCACCGCTCCGCGAGGCCGGGCACGTCGGGCAGCTCGTCGACGACCCCGCCCGCGACGAGGATCCGGCGCGCGCGCACCCGCCGCCCACCCTCGGTGGTGACGAGGAAGTCGCCGGCCTCGCCGGACAGGCCGACCACGCGGTCGGCCAGCACCTCGACGCCGTACGCCGCGACCTCGGCGCGGCCGATCTCGAGCAGCTCGAGGGGGTCGACGCCCTCGCGGCCGAGGTAGTTGTGGGCGTGGCCGGCGGGGGCGTTGCGCGGTTCGCCGGCGTCGACGACCAGCACCGAGCGGCGCGACCGCCCCAGCGCCATCGCACCGCTCAGGCCGGCGGCACCGCCGCCGACCACCACCACGTCGTAGGTCGGGTTCTCAGTCATGGTCACCACTGTGCGCGCTGCGTGCGGTATTGACAAACAATCTTGCTGAAATGACAAACTGGGGGACATGGACGACGAGTCGGTGCTGCGAGGGGTGGGTCCGCGGCTGCGCCAGCTGCGGCTGGAGCGCGAGGCCACGCTGACGGACCTCGCCGAGGAGACCGGCATCTCGGTGAGCACGCTGTCGCGCCTGGAGTCGGGGCAGCGCAAGCCGACCCTCGAGCTGCTGCTCCCGCTCGCCCGCGCCCACCGGGTCGCGCTCGACGAGCTGGTCGACGCCCCCGAGACCGGCGACCCGCGGGTGCGCTCGAAGCCGATGGTCCGCCACGGGCGCACCTTCATCTCCCTCACCCGCCGCCCCGGCGGGCTGCAGTCGTTCAAGATGGTGATGCCGGTCGACGACGACCCCGCGCCCACGCTGCGCACCCACGAGGGCTACGAGTGGCTCTACGTCCTCAGCGGGCGGGTGCGGCTCCTCCTCGGCTCCCGCGACCTGGTGCTCGAGCCCGGCGAGGTCGTCGAGTTCGACACCCGCACCCCCCACTGGGTCGGCAACCCGGGGCCGACGCCGGCGGAGGTGCTGGCGATCTTCGGCCCGCAGGGGGAGCGGATGCACGTCCGGTCCTGAGGGGTGGTCCCGGTGACGGAGGCGGCTGGCACCGTGGACGCATGGCGATCCGCACCGGCACGAGCGTGAAGTGGAAGTGGGGCTCCTCGTGGGCCGAGGGCACCGTGAAGGAGGTCCACCACGACGAGGTGTCCCGCACCACCAAGGGCGAGAAGGTCACCCGCAAGGGCAGCGACGACGACCCGGCCTACGTCATCGAGCAGGAGGACGGCACCACCGTCCTCAAGCTGCAGAGCGAGGTCGAGCGCGCCTGAGCGCGCTCGCAGGCTCGCGACCATGACCACCCGCTGGCTCTTCGGTGACCAGCTCGGGCCGCACTTCACCGACGACCACCGCGGTCCGCTGCTGATGGTGGAGTCGCGCGCGGTCTTCCGGCGCCGGCGCTTCCACCGGGCCAAGGCCCACCTCGTGCTCAGCGCGATGCGCCACCGCGCGGCCGAGTTCGGCGACCGGATGACCTACGCCCGCGCCGACACGTACGGCGAGGTGGTGCGTGAGGTCGACGGTGACGTCGAGGTCGTGCACCCGACGTCGTACGCCGCGCTCGGGCTGGTCGAGCGGCTCGGCGCGACCGTCCTGCCGCCGCGCGGCTTCGCGACGGCGCGCGAGGACTTCGAGCGCTGGGCCGAGGGCCGCGGCGCGAAGCGGCTCTTGATGGAGGACTTCTACCGCCGCGCCCGCCTCGCCCACGGCGTGCTCCTCGACGGCGGCGAGCCGGCCGGCGGGAGGTGGAACTTCGACCACGACAACCGCGAGCCACCACCGAGGGGCGCGGCGTCGCTGGGCGTCGCCGACCCGTGGTGGCCCACCGAGGACGACGTCGACGCCGAGGTGCGCGACGACCTCGACCGCTGGGAGCGCGAGGAGGGGATCGAGACGATCGGCCGCGACGGTCCGCGCCGGTTCCCGGTGACCCGCCGCGAGGCGCTGGCCGCGCTCGACCACTTCGTCGAGCACCGGCTGCCGCACTTCGGCGCCCACGAGGACGCGATCCTCGAGGGCGACCCGTGGATGGCGCACAGCCTGGTCAGCGCCCCGCTCAACCTCGGCCTGCTCGATCCGCTGGAGGTCGTCGAGCGCGCGGAGGAGGCCTACCGCTCGGGCGGCGCGCCGATCTCGAGCGTCGAGGGGTTCGTGCGCCAGGTGATCGGCTGGCGCGACTACGTCTGGCACACCTACTGGCACCAGGGCGACGCGTACCGCCGGGAGAACGCGCTGCGCGCCACCGAGCGGATGCCGCGGTGGTTCACCGACCTCGACGCCGCAGCGACCGACGCACGCTGCCTGTCGCACACGCTCGACCAGGTCGCCGAGCACGGCTGGGTCCACCACATCCCGCGGCTGATGGTGCTGGGCTCGTACGCCCTGCAGCGCGGGTGGGCGCCGACCCAGGTCACCGACTGGTTCCACCGTGCGTTCGTCGACGGCTACGACTGGGTGATGGTGCCCAACATCGTCGGCATGTCGCAGCACGCCGACGGCGGCGTGATGATGACGAAGCCCTACACCTCGGGCGGCGCCTACATCAACAAGATGTCCGACCACTGCGGCTCGTGCCGCTTCGACCCGAAGGTGCGGGTGGGGGACGACGCCTGCCCCTTCACTGCGGGCTACTGGTGGTTCCTCGACCGCCATCGCGAGCGCTTCGCCGGCAACCACCGGATGTCGCGCGCGGTCAACGGCCTCGACCGCCTCTCCGACCTCGCTGAGCTGGTCGAGCAGGAGGACGCGCGCGGCAACCGGGCGCCCTGAGGCTCACTAGGCTCGTCCGCACCGACGGCCAGCGGGGCCGTCGACGACGAGGGGACACCATGCGCAGCGAGCTGTTCGACCAGGCCAACCAGGAGAGCACCACCACCGAGCGGTTCAGCCTCCACCACGCAAGACGCTGCGCGCCGTGCTCGGCGAGCCGGTGCTCGCCGCCAAGGGCGCGATGGTCGCCTACCAGGGCCAGGTCACCTTCGAGCACAAGTCGGCCGGCTCCCTCGGCAAGATGATGCGGCGCCTCGTGACGTCCGAGGACACCCCGCTGATGACCGTGTCGGGCCAGGGCGAGGTGTTCTTCGCCGACACGGCCAAGGACGTCTTCCTGGTGGCGCTCGAGGGGGACGGGCTGTCGGTCAACGGCACCGCGCTGCTCGCGATGGACGCGACGCTCGACTACGACGTGCACCGGGTCAAGGGCGCCGGGATGATGAGCGGCGGCATGTTCAACACGCTGATCCAGGGCCACGGCACGGTCGCGCTCACCAGCGACGGCCAGCCGCTGATCCTCGACTGCTCGCAGACCCCGACCTACGTCGACATCAACGCCGCGGTCTGCTGGTCGGCCAACCTGGTCCCGCAGGTCGTCAGCTCGATGAACATGCGCTCGATGCTGCGCGGCGGGACCGGCGAGGCGTTCCAGTACGCCTTCTCCGGACCCGGGTTCGTCGTGGTGCAGCCGTCCGAGGGTCCGGTCGTCCCGCCCCACAGCCACGGCTCGGGCAGCTGACGCGGCATGGGGCGGGCGCTCGCCCGACCGCCCGCCCGCCCGCCCGCCCCACGGCGTACTCCGCACCCGGGGTTCGTGCTTCGCACCCGAGATCGCGGGTGCGAAGCACGAAGGTCCCCGGATATCCGGGGACTTCGGGTCGAGCCCGCGATCAGTTCCAGATCGCCGCAGCCCACTCCGGGTGGTCGATGAACGGGTTCCGGTTGCCCTGCCACTGCGAGTAGATGCGGTCATTGCGGCGCATCTCGAAGGCGTCGACGGGGTCGGCGGCGTTCCACTGCAGCAGCACGTCGACGTCGCCGATGCGCGGGACGGCGCTGCCGGAGACGGTGCTCAGCTCGAGGTCCTGGAAGCCGTCGTCGCCGTTGTAGCGCACCGCCATGTAGAACAGCATCCTCGCCACGTCGCCCTTGACCGCGTCGCGCGGCTCGAAGGAGTCGGAGTCGGTCCAGCAGTCGGTGCAGCCGGAGACCGCGGAGCCGCCGTTGTCGAAGTCCTTGTTGCCGCGGGTGCCGTTGACGGTGACGTCCTCGGGGCGCAGGTGGTGCAGGTCGGTGCCCGGTCCGGCGCTGGTGGTGAAGCCGCCGCGCGACTGGGCGAAGACGTGCTCACGGTTCCACTGCCCCGTGCCGCCGCCGTTGTTCGTCTTGGCGATCGAGCGGCCGGTGTAGAGCTCGATGACGTTGTTGGTGTTGTCGGGGTCCTGGTCGGTGTCCTTCAGCGCGGTCCACACGGTGTCGTAGGAGACGGCCGTGTTGCCGTCGATGATGTCGTGGAGCGAGCTCTTGAGCGCCGCGCCGGTCTTGCCGATCGCGGGTGCGTAGTAGGTGCTGTCGTACGGCCCGCTGCCGCCGGTGGGCGGCGGGTCGGTGGGCGTGGTGCCGCCGGCCAGCGCGAAGGCCGAGGTGCTGGTCATCCCGGGGTGGGAGAAGTACGCCGAGAGCGTCCCCGTCACGTCGACCTGCTTGCCCATCAGCGACGGGTTCGACTGCAGGCCCCACTGGGAGCGGAACGCGCTGGGGATCTGGACGTAGAGCATGGAGGACGTGCTCGTCTGCGAGGCGGAGTCGGCGATCGCGAGCGCGAAGTCGTTGGGGAAGCCGGAGCGGACGACCGTGCTGGTGGCCGTCGGCTGCCCCACGACGTAGCCGCGGACGGTCTGGGACGCGCCGGTCTGCTGGCCGATGGCCTGGCTGACGGTGAGGGGGGTGGCTGCCCGGGCCGGCGAGGACACCGACGGGAGGACGAGCAGGACGAGGGTGGTCACGAGGGCGGCCGCGAGCGACCGACCCTTCCCGAGATGAAGAGTCATGGCGGGGAGCCTGCCGCAACCTCTCCCGGGAGGGAAGGGGGACGCGCTCGCGGTCACCCACGCGTCGACTCGTCGTCGCCGGGGCGTCACCCCCGCACGTTGACGATCCACATACACCTTCGAGACACAGTTCTGGGAAAACGCCACGGAATGTCGCGCAGATCCCTAAGTTGAGTTTGCTCCGGTCCAGACCGAAGCGCTCGTTTCGTCGTCGAATCGCTCACGTATCGCGAGGCACACATGACTCAGGATGCAGCCACCACCCGCCAGGGTGCGGCCAGCACGGTCGCCGGCTGGCCGCTGCGCCGCAAGATCGCGCTCGCCCTGGCGATCCCGCTGCTGCTCGCCGCCCTCCTCGGTGGCCTGCGGGTCCAGAACGACCTCGCGGACTCGCGCAGCGCGTCGAGCAGCGCCAACCAGGTGACGATCATCCAGCCCGCCGTCGACTACCTGACCGCCGCGGAGACCGCCATGGTCGCCGCGCAGTCCGACAGCGCGGCCAGCCAGGGCGACCTGATCGACGCCATCGACGACATCACCACCGACGCCGACGCCCTCGAGCAGGCCCGCGACAGCGCCGACCTCACCGACCTCCAGGCCGCCCACGTCAACGCGCTGCTCGACCTCAGCCAGGCCATCCGCGGCGAGGGCGCCGAG
Organism: Nocardioides palaemonis; assembly: GCF_018275325.1. Taxonomy (NCBI): domain Bacteria; kingdom Bacillati; phylum Actinomycetota; class Actinomycetes; order Propionibacteriales; family Nocardioidaceae; genus Nocardioides; species Nocardioides palaemonis. The sequence goes on from NZ_JAGVQR010000001.1 coordinate 537,018, forward strand.
GACCTCGGCCCCGCGACCTGGATCGCCCTGGTGCGCCAGCTCGAGTCGAGCGTGTCGCAGCTGATCACCAGCGTCAACGCCGCCCAGGACACGCCGGAGCCCCGGCTCGAGCAGATCTCGCAGGCGATGAGCGGCCGGCTCTCCCTCGCCATGCAGCAGGGACTGCTCGCCACCACGCTCTCGCAGTCGAGCTCGCAGGAGCTGTTCTCGGAGGTCGGCGTGGAGGCGGCGGCCATCGACCGTCTCGCCGGCTCGGTCACCGGCGCCGAGGCGCAGACCGCCGAGCTCCGCACGCAGAACACCCGCCACGCCGGGCAGATCCGCGACAACTCCGCCACGAACCTCGACGGCCGCGACGCCTACGCGCCCTACGACCAGATCACCGCCAAGCTGCTCAAGGGCGTGACCGCGTCGCTCAACGAGGCCGCCTCCGACGCCCGCCGCAACGCCATCCTCGGTGCCGCGCTGGTCCTGCTGGCCCTCGCCGTCGCGGTCGCCATCGCGCTCTACATCGCGCGCAGCCTCCTCGAGCCGATCGGCCGCGTCCGCGAGGGCGCCCTGGCCGTGGCCCGCCACCGCCTGCCCGACGCGGTCGCCCGGATCCGCGCGGGCCAGGAGCCCGAGCCGATCAAGACGATCGACGTCACCACCAACGAGGAGATCGGCCAGGTCGCCCGAGCGGTCGACGACCTCCACCGCCAGGCCATCCACCTCGCGTCGGGCGAGGCCCAGCTCCGCCAGACCGTCAACGCGATGTTCGTGACGCTCTCGCGCCGGTCCAACTCGCTGGTCAACCAGCAGCTGGCCCAGATCGAGCGCCTCGAGCACGACGAGGAGGACCCCAAGCGCCTCGAGTCGCTGTTCCGCCTCGACCACCTCGCCTCGCGCATGCGTCGTACGGCCGACTCGCTGCTGATCCTCGCCGACGCCCCGAACCGCGCTGCCGGGTCGTTCAGCCTCACCATCGGCGAGGCCCTGCAGGCCGCGACGTCGGGCGTGCAGGACTACCAGCGGGTGCAGATCCTGTCGCACCTCGCCACCCGCGTCGGCGAGGACGCCGCCGCCGACCTGGTGCACCTGCTCACCGAGCTGGTCGACAACGCGCTCACCTACTCCCCGCCGACCGAGCCGGTCCGGCTCGCCGCCAAGCTCCAGGGCGACGGCGTGGCGATCACCATCACCGACTCCGGCCTCGGGGTGCCGCCGGCCGAGCTCGAGCAGCTCAACCGCGACCTCGAGCACGGCGCGGAGGCGACGCCCGACACCGCCCGCCGGATGGGCCTGTTCGTGGTCTCGCGCCTCGCCGAGCGCCACGGCATCGTCGTGACCCTCGACCGCAACCCGGGTGGTGGCATGACGGCGACCGTCGCGCTGCCGGCCCCGGTGCTGCCGGACCTGCCGCAGACCTCGGTCGCGCCGGCCCAGGGTGCAGAGTCCCTCGAGTCGCCCGTGCGCCTGCCGGAGCCGGAGGCCGTCGAGGCGCCGACCGTGCCGACCGAGCCCAAGCGCAGCAGCCGGACCCTGAGCCGCGCCGAGCGGGCCGAGGCCAAGGCCGCGTCGAAGGCAGCCGCCAAGGCGGAGAAGGCGGAGAAGGCGGAGAAGGCCGAGGCCGAGAAGGCCCAGAAGGCCGCGAAGCCCGAGCAGCCCGTGACGGTCGAGGAGCCGGCGACCGCCCCGGTCGCCGAGGCCGCCCCTGCCGCGTCCGAGCCCACGCCGGACCGTCCGCCGCTGGAGAGCCTGCTGCCGCGCCGCGAGCCCGGCGCCAACATGCCCCGCACCGGAGCCGACGCGTTCCTGCCGCCGGAGACCTCCGGCGCGACCGGTCCGCTCTTCGGCAAGCGCTCCACGCCGAGCACGCCGACCTCCGAGTCGTCGTCCGACGCCGCCGACGCTGCCGCGGAGCCGGCCGCCTCGACCGCGCCCGACGCGGCCGAGAAGGTCGCCCCGGTGGTCCCGATCACCGCGCTCGCCTCGCGGCAGCGTGCCCAGGCCGAGGAGGCGCGCTCCGCCACGCCCGAGGTCGAGGCGGAGCCCGAGGTCGCAGAGCCCGAGGTCGCGGTCGACCGGACGCCGGACCCGCTCACCGACCCGCTCCCCGAGGAGCCGGCCGCCGAGGCCGAGCCCCAGGTCGAGGAGCCGGTCGTCGAGGAGCCGGTCGTCGAGGAGCCTGTCGTCGAGGAGCCTGTCGTCGAGGAGCCTGTCGTCGAGGAGCCTGTCGTCGAGGAGCCTGTCGTCCAGGAGCCCGTCGCCGAGGAGCCCCCGGTCGAGCAGGTGGCGGCGCACGCGGACGAGGACGACCTCGAGGTGGACGCGGCCGACCCGCTCGGTCTCGACACGCCCCGTGAGCCCGTCGCCGTCGAGCCGGAGCCCGTCGAGCCGGAGCCCGAGCCCGTCGCCGTCGAGCCGGAGCCCGAGCCCGTCGCCGTCGAGCCGGAGCCCGAGCCGGAGCCCGTCGCCGTCGAGCCGGAGCCGGAGCCGGAGCCCGAGCCGGAGCCGCAGCTCGAGCCGGCCGTCGCGCTCAACGGTGCCGCCAACGGTGCCGCCAACGGTGCGCTGCCGACGCGTACGCCCGGCGCCGCCGCCGAGATCAACCGCGACATGCCCGGCCTGCCGAGCTCCTCGGAGCCGGTCCGGGTGGGCGGCGACTCGCCGATCTTCAAGTCGATGCGGTCGGGCTGGCTGACCGGCGACGCGACCCAGATCCACGAGACCGAGGTCGACCGCGGCTGGGAGATCGCCGAGCACGTGGCCGAGGAGGTCCCGGTGCCGGCGGCCACGCCGAGCGGACTTCCGCGACGTGCCCCCGGAGAGCGCCTGGTGCCGGGTAGCGTGACCCCGCCCACAGCCGCCAAGACGCGTGACCCCGAAGCCATCAGGCGTCGGCTCCAGGCCCACTCCGCGGGAGTGTCCCGCGGACGACGAGCAGCCCAAAGTTCCCCCCAGCACACGGAAGCAGGCCCCGCATGAGCTACGAATCCTCCGCCGCCGTTCCCAGCGCCACCGCTGCGGACGACCGCGACCTCGACTGGGTGATGTCGCGGTTCGTCGAGGAAGTCCCCGACGCCGCGCACGCGATCCTGGTCTCCGCCGACGGCCTGCTGATGGCCTCGAGCACGAGCATCCCCGGTGAGCGCGCCGAGCAGGTGGCCGCCGTCTCCTCCGGTCTGGCGAGCCTCGCGGTCGGTGCCGCGCGCCTGTTCGAGGGCGGCTCGGTCATGCAGACCATCGTCGAGATGGAGATGGGCTTCCTGATGCTCATGAGCGTCGGTGACGGGTCGAACCTGACCGTGCTCACCACCGAGGAGGCCGACATCGGCCAGGTGGGCTACGAGATGGCCCTCCTCGTGGACCGTGTGGGACGTACCGTCGAGGCCCAGGCCCGCGTCGGTACGGGCGGCTGACCGGAGCTCCGGGCATGACGCCGCCAGTCGAGCCGGAGGACGAGGGCTACCGCCCTCGGCTGATCCGGTCGTACACCATCACCGCTGGGCGGACGGCGACCACCGTCGACCTGCCCATGGAGGCCACGCTGCGCCTCCAGGCCGGTGCGGAGGCGCCCGTCCTCACCCCCTCTGCCGCGCAGGTCCTCGAGGTCTGCGACCGGCGATCCGTAGCCGAGGTGTCGGCGCTGACCAAGATGCCGATCGGCGTCACCCGGGTGCTGCTGGGTGACCTGATCGAGCAGGGCCTGGTCCGGATCCAGGCCACCATCACCGAGAAGACGTCGACAGATGAGCGTCTCGAGCTCATCGAAAGGACCCTCCGTGGACTTCGAAACTACTAAGGCACAGCGAGCGGCTGCGTCGACGAAGATCGTCATCGCAGGCGGCTTCGGCGTCGGCAAGTCGACGCTCGTCGGCGCCGTCTCGGAGATCGACCCGCTGCGCACCGAGGCACTCGTGACCAACGAGTCCGAGGGCGTCGACGACCTCGCCGCCGTGCCGACCAAGGCGACCACCACGGTCGCCATGGACTTCGGCCGCCTGACCCTGGCCGAGGACCTGGTCCTCTACCTGTTCGGCACGCCCGGACAGCGCCGCTTCTGGTTCATGTGGGACGACCTGTGCCGCGGCGCCATCGGCGCCATCGTGCTGGTCGACGTCGCCCGCCTCGACGAGTCGTTCTCGCCGCTGGACTACTTCGAGTCCAAGGGCATCCCGTTCATCGTCGCGGTCAACGAGTTCGACGGCGTCCCGCGCTACCCCGCCTCGGAGATCGCGGCTGCGCTCGCGCTGCCGCCCGAGGTGCCGATCATCAGCCTGGACGCCCGCGACCGCGAGCAGGCCAAGGGCGCGCTCGTGAAGATCACCGAATACGCCCTCATGCGACTGCGCGAGTCGCTCACCGTGAATGCGAACTGACCCATGACCCGCATCCCCGCCCGTCCCGGGCCCCTTCGAGTCGCTGCCGCCGCCCTCTCGGCGATGGCCCTGATGACCACGCTGAGCGCCTGCGGCGGCAGCGCCAACGGTGAGTCGGCCGACGCGCTCAGCACCGTCGACCTGGTGTTCGACGGCGTGCTGACCGTCTGCACCGACAGCCCGTACCAGCCCTTCGTCTACGAGGAGAAGGGCAAGCTGGTCGGCTTCGACGTCGACCTGGGCAAGGCCGTCGCCGACGCGCTGAAGGTCGACATCGACGTAGTCGACGTGTCCTTCGACGACATCACGTCGGGCGACGCGCTCAACAAGGACGTGTGTGACGTCGCGATCTCGGCGATGACCATCACCGGCGACCGGGCGCGCGTCCTGGACTTCTCCAGTCCGTACTTCGACGCCAAGCAGGCGCTCATCACGCCGCGCGGGTCGGGGCTCGACCAGCTCGAGGAGCTGGGCGGCAAGCGGGTCGGCGTCCAGAAGGACACCACCGGCGAGACCTACATCAGCGACTTCGCGCCGGAGTCCACCCAGGTCACGGCCTACGACGACGCTGCCGGGCTGCAGGCGGCGCTGGCCGCCGGGGAGCTGGACGCGGCGGTGCTCGACAACACCGTCTCGGGCCAGTTCGTCAAGGAGAACCCGAGCCTCAAGCTCGCCAAGGAGTTCGAGACCGGCGAGCAGTACGGCATGGCGGTGAAGAAGGACGGCAACATCCCGCTCCTGCGCACCATCAACAGCACGCTCGCCGACCTCCGCGAGAACGGCACCTACGACGAGATCTACGCCTCGTACTTCGGCTGATCGCCTGACCACCCGAGCGGTGGTCCACCCACGCTCCCGGCTCCGGGACGGTGGGTGGGCCACCGCTCGCGTGCGTCAGGGGGCGATGGTGAGGAACAGGAACGACGCCAGCAGGACGAGGTGCACGCCGCCCTGCAGCGTCTTGGCCCGCCCCGGCACCACGGTGAGGATCGCGACGGCGGCGGTGAGCAGCAGCAGGACGGTCTGCAGCTGGTTGAGGCCGAGCTCGAGCGGGCCCTCGAGCCAGATGCTCGCGATGGCGATCGCCGGGATGGTGAGGCCGATCGAGGCCATCGCGGAGCCGAGGGCGAGGTTGAGGCTCACCTGGACGCGGTTGCGCAGCGCGGCGCGCACCGCCGCGATCGTCTCGGGGGCGAGCACCAGGAGGGCGATCACGACGCCGACGACGGCGTTGGGGAAGCCCAGTGCGGCCACACCGGACTCGATGGCCGGCGACTCGATCTTGGCGAGGCCGACGACCGCGACGAGCGACAGCACGAGCAGCCCGAGGCTGGCGAGCGCCGCACGGTTGGTCGGCGGGTCGGCGTGGCCGTCCTCGTCGAGGTCGACCGGCTCGTGCTCGAAGGAGTCGGACGGCGCGGCGGACGGTGCGTCCGCGCCCCGGGTCGCCACCATCGGGACGTACTGCTGGGGCGCCACCGGCAGGAAGAAGTCGCGGTGGCGGATGGTCTGGGTGAACACGAACATGCCGTAGAGCGCGAGGGACGCGATCGCGGCGAAGGCGAGCTGGGCGCCGGTGAACTCGGGACCGGGCTCGGAGGTGGTCACCGACGGGATGACCAGGCACAGGACGGCCAGCGAGATCACCGTGGCGAGCGCGGCGCCGGTGCCCTCGGGGTTGAAGACCGCGAGGTGGTGCTTGAGGGCGCCCACCAGCAGCGAGATCCCGACGATGCCGTTGACCGTGATCATCACGGCCGCGAAGACGGTGTCGCGGGCCAGCCCGGAGGCGTCCTTGTCGGCGGTCACCATCAGCGTGACGATCAGCCCGACCTCGATGATCGTGACCGCGACGGCGAGCACGAGGGAGCCGTACGGCTCACCCACCCGGTGGGCGACCACCTCGGCGTGGTGGACGGCCGCCAGGACCGCGCCGACCAGCAGGAGCGCGAGGACGCCGAGCACGAGGCTGCTCTCGGGATGGGCGAACCAGGCCGGCACGAGGGCCACGATGGCCAGGACGGGGGCGAGGGTGGTCCACGACGGCCGGGTCATGCCGCAACCCTAGGGGGCCTGCCTGAGCGCGGCTCTCAGGTCTCGGGGGTGGAGAGCCGCTCGAGCCGCGCCCGGAGCTTGGGGATCCGGTGGCTGTTGCCTTCGAGGGAGACGTACTGCTCGCCGAAGATCGCGAGCAGCGCGTCGTCGAGGCGCCGCACGGCACCGGCGGGGTAGCGGTAGCCCATCCGCCGGATGACCGCGTCGGCGTCGACGGACGTGAGCAGGTCGGCGAGGTCGTCGACGGTGCCGATGCCGAGCTGGGCGAGCAGGTCGGCGATCCAGTCGTAGTGGTCGGTGTGGGACCAGCCGGCGTCGCTGTAGTGGCCGGCCAGGAACGTCGCGAGCTCCTGGCCGACGATGTGGTCGGCCTCCGGCTCGGCCTGCCGTCCCGGGGCCGCTGCCTGGATCCGCTCGCGGATGGTGGCGAACTCCTGGTCGGCGAGCTCGATGAGGCCGGCGGCGAGGGTGAAGCGCCGGTCGAGGTCGGCGGCCGCCTCCTCTGGCACGTTGCCCTTGTAGCGGATGTCGTGCTCGAACTCGGCCCACGCGTGCTGGAGCACGGTGCGGACCTGGACGCTGCCGCGGTGCCCGACGAGGTCGCGGTGCGCCTCGTCGTCCTCGCGCACCCGCACCAGCAGGTGGCGGCTGGCGTAGCCGAAACGACCCGACCGGGCCGTCTCCGCGCCGAGGTCGCGGTCGTCGAGCAGGTCGAGCTCGTCGGCGAGCAGGTCCGCCACGGCTGCCACGTCGCTGTGCACGTAGGTGATGACCCGGACGCCGATCTGGTCGGTGATCTGGGTGAGCGGCTCGGGGTAGAGGAGGCGCCCGTCGGCGCTCCGGTTGGCCTTCGCGGCGAACGACGCGACGCTCTTGGTGCGACCGGTGACGCTGAGGTAGTCGATGCCGGCGTCGTCGAGCAGGGTGCGGACGAGCGTGACGTAGCCGGCCGTCGCGGCGGTCAGCTGCGGCTGGAGCGCGGCGTACTCGCGCACCGCCTCGCGGACGGGCTCGGTCGCGCGGTCGGCCTCGGGCTCGGTGTCCGGCATGCGCCCAGCCTGCCAGTGGCGCCTGCGTCGCGTCGACGCGCCTGCCGGGGGAGCCGACGGCGGGCCGCTACCGTCTGATCACCATGACGACCTCACTGCGCCGCTCGGGCGCCCGCACCCGGACCCTCGCCGCCCTCGTCTCGGGCGTCGCCCTCACCGCGGCCCTCGCCGGCTGCGGCTCCGACGACGGTGGCGACGACACGGCCACGGACCCGGCCGCCTCCTCGAGCCCGTCGCCCAGCGAGAGCCCCAGCGAGACGCCGAGCGAGACGCCGAGCGAGACGCCGAGCGAGTCGACGTCCGCGCCCGCCACGCCTGCCCCCGAGCCGATCGAGGTACGCGGGTCGGCCGGCGTCACCGAGGCCGTGCTGGTCACCGGCACCGATGCGGGCGGCCAGGCCTCCGACATGGCGTTCGCGCTCGACACCGACCAGGCGCGGACCGACTTCGTCTCGGGGCTCTCCCCGGAGTTCGGTGCCGTGGTCAGCCAGACCGCCGCCGAGCAGCAGGACGCCGCCAGCGGTGCGACGACCTACGGCGCGATCGCCGGCGTGGGCTGCGAGCGTCCGCGGCAGGTGGCGATCGAGCCGGGTGAGGCCGGTTTCCAGGTCGTCGCCAAGCTGCCCAAGGGCAACATCGAGTGCTTCGCCGCGATGACCTTCGTCGTCGTCTTCACCGTGCCCGACGCCTGAGGCGCCGGGCACGTCTCCGGGGTCAGGCCGGGGGCGGCGTCGTCGGCGTGACGGTCGGGGTCGGCGTGATCGGCACGACCGGCGGCAGCTCAGCGTTGTAGAAGACCCCGAACGCGTTGGCGACGAGTCGCTCGTTGCCGTCGGACGGCTCGTTGATGAGGCCCATCGCGCCGGTGGCGCCGCGGGTGTACATCGCCGACGAGCCGCCGCCGTCGAAGTTGATCGCGTTCTCCGCGCCCAGCGCGGTCATCATGTCGGCGAGCTCGACCATGGTGTAGCCGCGGCTGACCGTCGAGCGGCCGTCCACGACGAGGATCAGCAGCTTGCGGCCGTCGGCGTCGATGCCCACCGCGGTGCGCGGGTGCGCGATCGTGTCGTTGATGACCGAGCGGACGCCGTTGACGAGCAGCGGGCGGTCGCCGCTGACGGCGAGCGTCGGCGTGCCGCCGCCGATGCGCTGCCTCAGCGTGAGCTTCTTGCCCTTCTTGAGGGTCTTCAGCTTGGCGGCCATCGGGCCGGTGCCGATCAGCACCCGCTCCACCTTGTGGATCTTCTTCCCGCTCGACAGCTTCGGGCGGTTGGACACGACCCGGTTCTTGCGCAGCCACACCTCACGCGCGCGCTTCTTGCCGGCGGTCACCTCGTAGCCTGCGGTGCGGTGCCAGTCGGAGTCGTAGACGCCGATCTCGCCGGGCGTCACCGACGGGTGGTTGATGCCGGAGATCGCCCACTTCTGGCGCTGGCGCAGGACGTACTGGAGGCTCAGCGGGCTGATGTGCGGGCCGTCGGCGTCGAACCAGAGCGTGGAGTTGACTCCCGGGATCCAGCCGTCGCGGGAGCCGCCGAGCGTGCCGCGGTCCTGGTCGACGGTGATGCCGAGCGGCGCGTCGGTGCGGCCGATGTCGAAGAAGTCGCCGTTGACCGCGGCGAGCGCCCCGTTCCAGGCGCCGAACTCGCTGACCTTCTTGCGGCTGGTGACGTAGGTCGGCGACAGCGAGCCGAAGCTGACGTTGGGGGCGTCGAGGCTGACGCTGACGAGGTTCATCCGGACCTGGCCGACCGGCTGGCGCCCGTCGACCTGGTCCCACTCGCGGACCGTGATGCCGGGGGCGATCTCATAGCTGACGTCGTTGGCCGTCGTCGCCTTGCCGCGCAGGTTGACCGGCGGGCCGACGACGGTGCCGGGCTTGCCGTCGGAGGTCTGGTTGCGCCCGCGGTAGCCGCTGGTCGACCCCTTCGCGAGGCCGGCGCGGGCCTGCGTGGTCGGGGCGCCGTCGCGGTCGTCAGCCATCGACGGGGCGACGCCGAGACCGGCCACCAGGACACCGGCGGTGGCGACGGTGAGCAGGCGGCCGCGCGTCAGCGGGGCACGGGAAGGGCGGCGGGTGAAGGCAGGCACGCGCTCCAGAGTAAAGGACGCTGTGGTACTGGTGGGAAAATTGGGACGAGCAGGTCGGTGCACGCCCCTGCGGTACGCGTCGCGAGCGCCTAGGCTGCCCGTCGTGCCAGACGAGCCGGTCCCGCCCGCCCCGGTCCGCCCGGGGGAGGCGTGGAACACCCTCCTCGTCGGCGACAACCTCGACGTGCTGCCGCGGCTGGCCCCAGGGTCGGTCGACCTCGTCTGCACCGACCCGCCCTACAACACGGGCAACGACTTCGCCTATGCCGACCGCTTCCGCGACGCGGCGCGCGACGCCCCGCACGCCGACGCCCACGCCCGTCGCCACTCCGCGTGGACGGCGATGATGCGCCCGCGCCTCGAGGCGGTGCGCACCGTGCTCGCGCCCCACGGCGCGGTCTTCGTGAGCATCGACGACAACGAGGCGGCCCACCTGCGCCTGCTGATGGACGAGGTGTTCGGGGAGGCCAACTTCCTCGCGCAGGTGGTGGTCAACCTCAACCCCAAGGGCCGCCAGCTCGGCCGCGGGTTCGCGACCAGCCACGAGTACGTCCTGGCGTACGCCCGCGACGTGTCCCGGTGCGTCGTCGACGGGAGCTCGAGCGGGGCGGTCGACGAGGCCGACTTCCCGCAGACGTCGGCCGACGGGCGGCGCTTCCGCTACCTCCCGCTGCGCAACACCAACACCAAGTTCAACCCGCTGACGGCGCCGACCCTGCACTACCCGCTGTGGGGCGACCCGGTCAGCGGACGCGTGGCGACCGCGGCGTTCGCCGGGGCGCGGGAGCTGACGCCGGTCTTCGGCGACGGTCGTCCGGCGGTGTGGCGGTGGTCGCGACCGCGGGTCGACGAGCGCCTCGACGACCTCGAGTGCCGGGTGATCCGCGGGCGCGGCGGCGAGCGCGCGGACATCTTCCAGCGCGACTGGCTGCACCGTGAGGGCGGTCGGCGCAAGAAGCTCCGCACGATCTGGCTGGCCGAGGAGATCGGCTCGACCGACACCGCGGTCGCCGAGCTCAAGGCGCTCGTCGGCAAGGTGTTCGAGTCGCCCAAGCCGACCGGGCTGGTGCGGCGGATCCTCGAGACCGTGCCCGACGACGTCCTGGTGCTCGACCCGTTCGCCGGCAGCGGCACGACCGGTCACGCCGTCGCGCTCGCCAACCTCGCCGACGGCGGCTCGCGCCGCTGCATCAGCATCAACTCCGCCGAGCCGACGCGCGAGGGGTCCGATGCCCGGCTCGCCGGCCTGGCGACGGTCGCCGACATCACCCGAGCGCGCCTGGCCGCCGTCGCCGACCAGCTCGGCGGCGGGCTCGACGTCCTCCCCTGACGCTCCTCGGTGGTTGAGGTGCGAGCGGAGCCCCTCGGTGGTTGAGGTGCGAGCGGAGCGAGCCTCGAAACCACGCTTCCTTCGGTGGTTGAGGTGCGAGCGGAGCGAGCCTCGAAACCACGCTTCCTTCGGTGGTTGAGGTGCGAGCGGAGCGAGCCTCGAAACCACGTCGGACTGCTCTCGCAGGTTTCGAGGCTCGTCGCTAGCGCTCCTCGCACCTCAACCAGCGAGGGGCTGGCGCTCCTCGCACCTCAACCAGCGAGGGATCCGCTCGTCCACAGATCGCCGCCACCCCCTCGCGAGGACGCTCGCCGATGGCGACCATCGATCCCATGCCCTTCGTCTACATGCTCCGCTGCGCCGACGGGTCCTACTACGTCGGCAGCACCCGCAGCCTCGAGCTGCGGATGTTCCAGCACAACTCCGACCGGGACGGCTGCGCGTACACCCGATCGCGGCGCCCGGTGACGCTCGTGTGGCACGAAGAGGTGGAGCACGTCGGTCTGGCCTTCGCCCTCGAGAAGCAGATCCAGGGCTGGAGCCGGCGCAAGCGCGAGGCCCTCATCCGCGGGGACTTCGACGCGCTCCCCGAGCTGGCCTCCCGGCGTGGGGGCAAGCCGCGCCCCACCGAGCCGCCCCTCGGTGGTTGAGGTGCGAGCGGAGCGAGCCTCGAAACCACGCGGAGGTGGGTGCTCGCAGGTTTCGAGGCTCGTCGCTGGCGCTCCTCGCACCTCAACCAGCGAGGGGCCGGTGCGTGCTCGCAGGTTTCGAGGCTCGTCGCTGGCGCTCCTCGCACCTCAACCAGCGAGGGGCTGGCTCCTCGCACCTCAACCAGCGAGGCCGGCGGCGCGCTCGAGGGCCTTCAGCTCGTCGTCGAGGTGGCCGAGCATCAGCTGCAGGCGCGGGACGGTGCGGCGGCAGCCGGTGAGGCCGAAGCACATCTTGCCGTCGTAGGAGGTGCAGGTGATGTTGAGCGCCATCCCGTTGATCGGGATCGAGAGCGGGTAGGTGCCGACGAGGCGGGCGCCGTTCCAGTAGTGGGTGGTGCGCGGGCCGGGGACGTTGCTGACGATCAGGTTGTAGGGCGGGCGGACGATGCCGCTCATCCGCAGCGCCGGACCGAGGATCGCCGGGGCCTGGCCCAGCGCGCTCATCGCGAGGATCTGGGTCGGGGTCATCGACGACAGCCCCTGCTTGCCGTCGGCCATCGAGCGGTGGATCGCGGCGAGCCGGTCGGCGGGGTCGGGGAGGTGGGTGCCGAGCTGCACCATGACCGAGCCGACCGCGTTGCCGCCGTCGGAGGACGCGAGGTGCGACTCCTTCGCCTTCAGCCCGACCGGGACCATCGAGACGAGGGTGGTGTCGGGGAGCGCGTCGAGCTCGAGGAGGTAGGCCCGGATCGCGCCGCTGACCATCGCGAGCACGACGTCGTTGATCGTCGTGCCGCTGGCCTTCCCGACCGCGCGGAGGCGCTCGATCGGCCAGTCCTGGGCGGCGAAGCGGCGCGAGCCGGTGATGTTCTGGTTGAGGATCGTGCGCGGGGCGTAGAGCGAGAGCGCCGACGTCTCGTTGCGGACGCTGCGGTTGAGGGTGCGCACCAGCGCCCCGGGCATCCCGGCGGCCTCCGACGCGATCGCCAGCGCGGCCCGCACGGTCTGCGCCGACACGTCGGCCAGGGAGACGTCGGAGGTCGCACCGTCCTCGGCCGGCCGCGGCGCGCCCGGCCGCATCGCCCACGGGGCGGGCATGCCGCGCTCGTCGGGGTCGGTGGAGAGCACGCTCGCCAGCAGCCGCATCGCGGACACGCCGTCGACCAGCGCGTGGTGGGTCTTGGTGTACATCGCGACCCGCCCGTCGCGCAGGCCCTCGATGATCGTCGCCTCCCACAGCGGGCGCTCCCACGCCAGCCGGGTGCTGTGCAGCCGCGAGCACAGCTCGAGCAGCTCGCGGACGCGGCCGGGCTTCGGCAGGGCGCTGTGCCGGACGTGGTGCTCGACGTCGAACTGCTCGTCGGGGCGCCAGACGAGCTGGCCGGCGGTGCGCGCCGAGCGATAGGGGTGCTTGAGGAAGAGCGGGGCGATCTCGTCGACGTCACGCATCTGCTCGTACATCTCGCGGACATAGCCGCGGCCCGCGCCCTCGGGCTTCTCGAACAGCTGGAGGCCACCGACGTGCATCGGCATGTTGCGGTTCTCGGCGAGCAGGAAGCCGGTGGCGGTCGGGTCGATCGGGTTGACCACTGCGTCTCCTCCGTGTCCGCCGCGGTCCCCGGCGGCGCGTGCGTCCGCGCATCCTCTCGCCCCGGGGACGGCGCCACAACCCCGCGCCGGGGTGGGGCGCCGTCAGCGCCCGAGCGTCGTACGCAGCTCGGTGACGACGGAGTCGACGACCGAGACCAGGTCGCCGCGGTGCGCGGCCGCGACCCGTCGCTGGCGGTCGGCCGACGAGCCGCGGACGGGGATGTCGGCGACCGTGCGCAGCTCGTCCTCGCAGCCGAGCCGGCGCGCGACCGGGGTGAGCCGCTCGAGCAGGTCGGCGAGGTCGTCGGTCACGAGCCGCTCGCGGTTGCGGTCGTCGAGGATCACGATCGCGTCGAGGCCGTAGCGCGCGGCGCGCCACTTGTTCTCCTGGACCTGCCAGGGCGGCAGGGTGGGCAGCCGCTCGCCGGCGACGAGCCGCTCGTCGAGGTCGACCACGAGGCAGTGGACGAGCGCGACCAGCGCGGCCAGCTCGCGTACGTCGGACACGCCGTCGCAGACCCGGTGCTCGAGGGTGCCGAGGTGGGGTGCGGGGCGTACGTCCCAGCGCACGTCGGCCATCGAGTCGATGATGCCGGTGGTGGTCTGGTCGTCGATGCAGCGCTCGAAGTCGGCCCAGGACTCGAAGGTGAACGGCAGCCCGGCGGTCGGCAGCTGCTGGAACATCAGCGCGCGGTTGGACGCGTAGCCGGTGTCCTGGCCGGCCCAGAACGGCGAGCTGGCCGACAGCGCCAGCAGGTGGGGGTACGTCGTGAGCAGCGACGACAGCACCGGCATCACCCGGTCGCGCTCGGGCATCCCGACGTGGACGTGGACGCCCCAGATCAGCATCTGCCGGCCCCACCACTGGGTGCGGTTGATCAGCTCCTCGTAGCGGTGGCCGTCGGTGAGCTGCTGGTGCGACCAGTCGGCGAAGGGGTGCGCCCCGGCGCCCATCAGGTCGACGCCGAGCTCGTCGGCGGCGTCCATCACCACGCCGAGCGTCCCGGTGAGGTCCTCGACCGCCTCCCCGACGGTGCGGCAGATCCCGCTCACCACCTCGACGGTGTTGCGCAGCAGCTCCTGGTGCAGCCGCTCCGGGTGCTCGAGCCGCGGGGCGGCCCGGTCGGCGAGGTCGGCGGCCGCGCTGACCAGGTCGCGGGTCTCGCGGTCGACCAGCGCGAGCTCCCACTCGACGCCCAGCGTGGGCTGCGGCGAGGCGTGGAAGTCGATGCGCATGCGACAACTCTAGGGAGGCCGGGAGACGTGCCGGACCACCTTCCGCGGTGGGGTCGCCCGGGTGCCACCATGTGCGCGTGGACCAGATCGAGCAGCCGGAGGCAGCGACGGAGTGGACCCGCGGGGCAGCCCGCGAGCTCGCCGAGGAGCTCGCCCGGGAGGAGGCCGAGGAGCGGGCCCGCGAGGAGGCCGAGCGGGCCCGCGAGATCCACCTGACCATGGACCTGTGCCTGCGCATCGGCGAGATGCTGCTGTCGTCGGGTGCCGGCGCGGCCGACGTGACCGCGACGATGCGGTCGGTGGCCGACCACCTCGGGCTGCGCGGCGCCGAGATCGACGTGACCTTCACCGCGCTGTCGATGAGCTTCCAGCGTGGGCCGGAGGAGGTGCCGATGCTGCTGGTACGCCACGTGCAGCAGCGCGACATCGACTACGAGGACCTGACGTCGGTCGACCACCTCGTCCGCGACCTGCTGACCGACCAGGTCGACCTCTACACCGCGCGCACCCGGATGGCGACGATCGTCTCGCTGGGTCACGCCTTCCCGCGCTGGGCGGTCACGGTCGCGTGGGCAGTCATGGCCGCAGCCATCGGCGTCTTCCTCGGCGGCGGGCCGGTCGTGTCCGCCGTGGCTGCGGTCGCCGCGGTGCTCATCGACCGGGTCCAGCTGCTGATGGCGCGGCGACGGCTGCCGTTCTTCTACCTCCAGGTCGCCGGCGGCGCGATCGCGACGGTGCTCGCGGCCGGGGTCGCCGCGACCCCGATCGACGTCGATCCGTCGCTCGTGGTCACGGCCAACATCATCCTGCTGCTGGCCGGCATCGGGTTGATGGGAGCGGTCCAGGACGCCCTCACCGGCTTCTACCTCACCTCCGGCGCCCGCCTCATCGAGGCGATGATGGCCACGGCGGGGATCATCGCCGGCGTCGGCTTCGGCATCTCGATCGCCGACGGGCTGGGCATGCCGCTCGGCCGGCTGGTGCCCGGCAAGCTCGGCGAGATCTCCGACCTGCCGCCGGTGCTGCTCGGCGCCGCGGTCTCCGCCGCGGCGTTCTGCGTCGCCAGCTATGCCCCACGGCGTGCGGTGCTGCCGGTCGCGTCCATCACGGCGTTCGCCGCGCTGGTCTCCCAGGTCGTCACCGTCGCCGGTTTCGGACGGGCGGCCGCCGCCGGCGCCGCGGCGTTCTTCATCGGCCTCGTGGCCTACGCCGTGGCGGGACGCGTCAGGGTGCCCCCGCTGGTCGTGGCGGTGCCGGCGATCATGCCGTTCCTGCCCGGTCTGTCGATCTACCGCGGCCTGACGTTCCTCGCCGAGGGCGGCTCGTTCGTCTCGCAGGGCATCCTGGCGCTGATGACCGCGATCTCGGTCGCGATCGCGCTGGCGTCGGGCGTGATCCTCGGGGAGTACGTCGCCCAGCCGGTCAAGCGCGAGGCGCGCAAGCTGGAGAACCGGCTCGCCGGTCCGCGACTGGTCGGACCGTTCCGCGCGATGACCCGCGCGGAACGACGCGCGTTCAGGAAGTCCGAGCAGCAGCCCGACGACTGAGCTCGTCGAGCCAGCGCTGGTGGCTGCCGTCGTACGGCGCCGCGCCCGCGCGCACCGCGGCCAGCACCTCGTCGCAGCTCGCTCGCGCCCCCGTCACGACGTCGGCGGGGTAGCCGAACGCCACTTGGTGCTCGGCGAACTCGTCCTCGTCGTCGACGAAGGTCTCGCCGGGGCCGGCGGGCGGGTCCTCCCACGGGGCGGGGCTGGCGGGGATCGGGTCGGGCAGGCGGATCACGTCGAGGTCGAGGTCGACGGCCCGCAGGACGCGGCCGTCCCAGACCGGCGGCGTGGTCATGTCGACGTAGAGGTCGCACCAGATCCCGGGCGCCTGGAACGTCGGCAGGTGCCAGCGGTCGGGGTGGACGACCGTCACCGTGTCGACGGCGGAGTGGAACTCGTGGCCGGGGCGGCGGTGGTGGGTGCCGGCCGGGACGCCGATCCACTCGCCGTGCTCGTCCTCGCCGAGGTAGAACCCGGTGAAGGCCCAGTGCGGCCGATCGCCCCACTTGGTCATCTCGCACCTGATCGGCGTCCCCGGCTCCATGGTCCCGACCCTAGGTGACCGGTCGGTCAGGCGCGGGGGAGGCGGACGGTGATCGTCGTGTCGCCGGGCGCGCTCGCCAGCGTGACCGACCCGCGGTGGGCGCCGACGATGGCCTCGACCAGCGACAGGCCGAGCCCGGCGCCGCCGGCGCGGGTGCGGGCGGCGTCGCCGCGGGTGAAGCGCTCGAACGCCCGCGGCGCGAGGTCGGGGGCGAAGCCCGGGCCGTCGTCGTGGACGGTGAAGCCGTCGGGGTCGGCCGTGACGGTGACGGTGCTGCCGGCGGGGGTGTACTTGCGCGCGTTGGTCAGCAGGTTGGTCACCACCTGGTGCAGCCTTGCCTCGTCACCGGCCACGACGATGGGGTCCTCGGGCAGCGAGAGCCGCCACGAGCGCTCGCGATCGATCACGCGTGCGTCGTCGACCGCCTCGAGCAGCAGGCGGGACAGGTCGACGTCGGCCCGGTCGAGCGGGCGGCCGGCGTCGAGACGGGCGAGCAGCAGCAGGTCCTCGACGAGCGCCGTCATCCGACCCGACTCGGTCTCGACCTTGTCGAGGGCCGTCCCGGTGGTCTCCGGGCGCTTGCGGGCCAGCTCCGTGTAGCCGGCGATGGTGGCGAGCGGGGTGCGCAGCTCGTGGGACGCGTCGGCCACGAACTGCCGTACCTGCTGCTCGCTGCGGTGCCGCTCGGCGAGCGACTGCTCGACGTGGTCGAGCATCCGGTTGAGCGCCGCGCCGACCTGGCCGACCTCGGTGCGCTCGTCGGTCAGCCGGTCGGGCACCCGCTCGGTCATCTCGATGTCGCCCGAGGCGAGCGGCAGCTCGGCGACCAGGTGGGCGGTGCCGGCGACCTCGCGCAGTGGCGCGAGCTGGCGGCGTACGACCCAGGTGCCGGCGCCGGCGGCGGCGAGCACGCCGAGGAGGCTGGCCAGCACCTCGAGCTGGACGAGCCGCTCGACGGTCTCGTGCAGGTCGGCGCGGGACAGGCCGGCGACGACGGTCACGGCGTCGCCGGACGTGGTGGGGTAGTCGGTCACCAGCACCCGGTAGCTGCCGAGGCCGGGGAGGTCGACCGTCTGCGGGTTGCGCGCTGCCGGGAGGGCGTCGAGCGCGGCGAGCTGAGCGTCGTCGAGCGGTGTCGAGGCCGACCAGCTCTGCCCGTCCTGCTCGGTCGGCGCGGTGCCGGAGCCCTTGCCGGTGGACGGGAAGTAGGCCTTGAGGGTGCCGAAGCGGTCGCCCGGACCGTCGCCGTCACCGTCCGGGCCGGGGCGGCCGGGCCCCATGGCGAAGCGGGCGGCGTCGCGCACGTCGCCGTCGAGCCGGCGCTCGAGGTTGCTCTGCATCGCCAGCGTGGTGGCCGTGCCGATCAGGAACGCCGCAAGGGCGACGAGCACGACGACGACCGCCACCACCCGTGAGGTGAGGGTGAGGGGACGCAGGTGCGGTCGCGCCATCAGGGCGCCGGCTTCAGGACGTAGCCCGCGCCCCGCATCGTGTGGATCATCGGCTCGCGGCCGGCGTCGACCTTCTTGCGGAGGTAGGAGATGTAGAGCTCGACGACGTTGGCCTGGCCGCCGAAGTCGTACTGCCACACCCGGTCGAGGATCTGCGCCTTGCTCAGCACCCGGCGCGGGTTGCGCATGAGGAAGCGCAGCAGCTCGAACTCGGTGGCGGTGAGGGTGATCTCCTCGCCGGCGCGCTGCACCTCGTGGCTGTCCTCGTCGAGGGTCAGGTCGCCGACGACCAGCACGTTGCCCACGTCGGCCTGGGCTGCCGTGCCGCCGCGGCGGATCAGCCCGCGCAGCCGCGCCACCACCTCCTCGAGGGAGAACGGCTTGGTGACGTAGTCGTCGCCACCCGCGGTGAGCCCGGCGATCCGGTCCTCGACGGCGTCCTTCGCAGTGAGGAACAGCACCGGTACGTCGCTGCCGTCCGCGCGCATGCGGCGCAGCACCTCGAGCCCGTCGAAGTCCGGCAGCATGATGTCGAGCACGACCGCGTCGGGCCGGAAGTCGCGGGCGGTCGCGACGGCGTCGGTGCCGGTGTGGGCCATCTGCAGCTCCCACCCCTCGTAGCGCAGCGCCATCGCGAGGAGCTCGGCGATGTTGACCTCGTCGTCGACGACGAGGACGCGCACGGGGGAGCCGTCGGCGCGGGTGAGCTGGGGCACGGTCATGGGCCCATCCTGCCGCGAGTTGCTGTGTGCCTGCTGTGAGCGCGCTGTCCGCCGTGCGTGTGTCAGCCAGAGCCGTTGAGGCGCGCCGCCTGCCGGATCAGGTGCACGCGCTCGGCCCGGCTGGAGGCCAGGTCCGCGGCCTCGGCGTAGAGCCGGGCGGCGACGGCGCGGTCGCCCGCCTTCTCGTGGAGGTGGGCCGCCGCCGCCCGGTGCCGCGGCAGGGCGGGGTCGACCTCGGCGAGGGCGGCGAGCCCGGCCCGGGCGCCGTCGGCCTCACCGACCGCGACCGCGCGGTTGAGCCGGACGACCGGGCTGCCGGTGAGCGCGAGCAGCTCGTCGTACCACTCCACGACCTGCACCCAGTCGGTCTCCGCCGCGCTCGGGGCGTCGGCGTGCAGTGCCGCGATCGCGGCCTGCAGCTGGTACTCCCCGCGACGGTCCTCGGCCAGGGCGGCCTGGAGGAGGCGTGCGCCCTCGGCGATGGCCGCGGTGTCCCAGCGGGAGCGGTCCTGCTCGGCGAGCGGGACCAGCGTGCCGTCGGCCCGGGTCCGGGCGGCGCGTCGGGCGTGGTGGAGCAGCATCAGCGCCAGCAGCCCGTCGGTCTCGGGGTCGCGCGCCAGCGCGGCGAGCTCGCGGGTCAGCCGGATCGCCTCGGAGGCGAGGTCGACGTCGCCGCCGTAGCCCTCGTTGAACACGAGGTAGAGCACCCGCCGCACCGTCGCCGGGTCGCCGGGCCGGTCGAACGGCTCGGCGGCGATCGTGCGCTTGGCGCGGCTGATCCGCTGGGCCATGGTGGCCTCGGGGACGAGGAACGCCTCGGCGACCTGCCGGGTGGTCAGCCCGCCGACCGCCCGGAGCGTGAGCGCCACCGCGGAGGTGGGCGTGAGCGCGGGGTGGGCGCAGAGGAAGAACACCCGCAAGGTGTCGTCGACCTGCGCGGCCGCGCCGGGGGCGGGCTCGAGGTCGACCGCGGCCTCGCGCCGCTGCCGGGCCGCGTCGGAGCGGGCGGCGTCGAGGAAGCGCCGCCACGCCACGGTGACCAGCCAGCCCTTCGGGTCGCGCGGCGGGTCGTCGGGCCACGACCGCAGCGCCTCGACGAGGGCGTCCTGCACCGCGTCCTCGGCCGCCGCGAAGTCGGCTCCGCGACGGACGAGGACCGCGATGACCTGGGGCACGACGCCCCGCAGGACGGCCTCGTCGAAGGCGGCGGTCACGGCCGGCTCAGTCCTGGTGGGACGGCGCGCCGTAGAACGGCCGGACCTCGAGCCACTCGTGGATCGGCCTGCCGCCCTTGCCCGGCGCCAGGGACAGCTGGCCGGCGAGCTCGACGGCCCGGTCCCAGCCGTCGACGTCGACGACGTACCACCCGGCGATGAGGTCCTTGGTCTCCGCGAACGGTCCGTCCGTCATCGGGCCGGTGCCGGCGTCGTTCGCCCGGACGAACGCGCCCTCCGGCGAGAGCGCCTGGGCGTCGACGAACTCGCCGTCGGCCTCCAGCTGCTTGCCGAAGGCGTCCATGAACGCCATGTGGGCGTCGACCTCGTCGGGCGTCCACTCCTCCATCGGGTGGTCGTTGACGGTGCCGGCGGGCACGCCGCGGTAGTGCTTGAGGATCAGGTACTTCGGCATCTGCTCTCCTTGTCAGGTGCAGCCCATCATGGCTGCGTCCACACCGGGGACGGAGCCGGGAGGCGGTCCTCGACACGGCCGCGAGACCTTTTTTCACGGGACGCGCTGGGCGGACGCACAGGTGGCGCACAGCAAGGCGGCGGAGGCTCGGCCCATGAGCGAGAAGGACCAGCCGCACGACGAGACCCAGCCGGTGCGCCCCCAGGGCACCCCGGCCGACCAGCCCGACGCCGCGTCCCCCGGTGTCGCCGCGTCGTCGGCGGATGCGCCTGACGCTCGACCCGCGGACCCGGGGGCCGCCCCCCTGCCCCCGGCCGCGGGTCACCCGTACCCTGCGGGTGCGTACGTCCCGCCGGCCGCCCCGCCCGGTGCGGGCTGGGGTCGCGCCCGCCGCTGGCGCGACCAGGCGCGCGGCGACCGGGCGTACGGCCTCGGCGCGCTCGTCGCCTCGGCGCTGGCCGGTGTGATCATCGGCGGCGTCGGCACCGCGGTCTTCCACGCGGTCACCGACGACCACGGGCCCGGCGACCGGTTCGGCCAGTTCGGGCCGATGGGCGACCGCGACGGCGACCGCGACCGCGGCCCGATGTTCGGCGGCCCCGGCGTGCCCGGCCAGCTCCAGCCCACCACGCCGCCCGAGGACGACGACGACTCGGGCTCCAGCTCCTGAACGCTCCGAGTCGGCGCGAATGTCCTGCTGGGGCGCGCTGAGTCGGCGCGAATGTCCTGCCGGAGCGCGGTGAGTCGGCGCGAATGCGCCGCGCACCGGGACACATGCGCCGACTCGATGGCCCTGCGCGGGACACATGCGCCGACTCGATGGCCCTGCGCGGGACACATGCGCCGACTCGATGGCCCTGCGCGGGACACATGCGCCGACTCGACGTGGGCTGGCGCGAAACCCGGTTGCCGCGGTGGGCGAGAATGGCGCCCGTTGTGAAGATCACCTACCCGCCCGAGCTCCCGGTCTCCGCGCGCCGCGACGACATCGCCGCGGCGATCCGCGACCACCAGGTCGTCATCGTCGCCGGCGAGACCGGCTCCGGTAAGACGACCCAGCTGCCCAAGATCTGCCTCGAGCTCGGCCGCGGGCAGGACAAGATGATCGGCCACACCCAGCCGCGCCGGATCGCCGCGCGGTCGGTCGCGGAGCGGATCGCCGAGGAGCTCGGCACCGAGCTCGGCGACGTCGTCGGCTACCAGGTGCGCTTCACCGACCGCACCAGCCGCGCGAGCCGGGTCAAGCTGATGACCGACGGCATCCTGCTCGCCGAGCTGCAGCGCGACCGCGACCTGCGCAGGTACGACACGATCATCATCGACGAGGCCCACGAGCGCAGCCTCAACATCGACTTCCTCCTCGGCTACCTCAAGCGGCTGCTGCCGCGCCGCCCCGACCTCAAGGTCGTCATCACTAGCGCGACCATCGACGTCGACCGCTTCGCCGCGCACTTCGACGCACCCGTCGTCGAGGTGTCGGGTCGGACCTACCCCGTGGAGGTCCGCTACCGCCCGCTGCTGGAGCTGCCGGAGGACGACGAGGACGGCGAGCCGGTCCAGCGCGACCAGACCGAGGCGATCCTCGACGCGGTGAAGGAGCTGTCCGCTGAGGGGCCGGGCGACGTGCTGGTCTTCCTGCCCGGCGAGCGCGAGATCCGCGACACCGCCGACGCGTTCGACGCGCTGCGCTCCGACCGGCTGGAGGTCGTGCCGCTCTACTCCCGCCTCAGCGCCGCCGACCAGCACAAGGTGTTCTCCAGCCACTCCTCGCTCGTGCGCCGCGTCGTGCTGGCCACCAACGTCGCCGAGACGTCGCTCACCGTCCCCGGCATCCGGTACGTCGTCGACACCGGTGTCGCGCGGATCAGCCGCTACTCGGTGCGGACCAAGGTGCAGCGGCTGCCGATCGAGCCGATCAGCCAGGCCTCCGCCAACCAGCGGTCCGGGCGGTGCGGCCGCGTGTCGGAGGGCATCGCGATCCGGCTCTACTCGGAGGAGGACTTCGAGGCGCGCCCGGAGTTCACCGACCCCGAGATCCTGCGCACCAACCTCGCCAGCGTCATCCTCCAGATGGCCGCGCTGCGCCTCGGCGACATCGCGCGCTTCCCGTTCGTCGAGCCGCCCGACCGCCGCAACATCAAGGCCGGCACCGACCTGCTCGAGGAGCTGGGGGCGCTGACCGCCGCCTCGTCCGTCGGGGGACGTGGTTTCGAGGCTCGGCCGCGGGCGGCCTCGCACCTCAACCACCGAGGAGAGGGTGCCTCGCACCTCAACCACCGAGGAGAGGGTGGCTCGCACCTCAACCAGCGCGGGAGCGGGCGCCGGGGAGCCCAGCGGGCGCCGGGCCCGCGGCTCACCGAGGTCGGCCGGCGCCTTGCCCGGCTGCCGATCGACCCGCGCCTGGGCCGGATGATCCTCGAGGCCGAGCGCCTCGGCTGCCTGCGCGACGTGCTCGTCATCGCCGCCGCGCTGTCGGTCCAGGACCCGCGCGAGCGGCCGGAGGAGCAGCGCGCCCAGGCCGACCAGCTGCACGCGCGCTTCACCCACGAGTCCAGCGACTTCCTCACCTGGCTCAACCTCTGGCGCCACCTCAAGCAGCAGCAGAAGGAGCTCTCGTCGAGCGCCTTCCGGCGCACGTGCAGGCGCGAGCACCTCAACTACCTCCGCATCCGCGAGTGGCAGGACTACGAGTCCCAGCTGCGCCAGGTCTGCAAGGAGATGAAGCTCGACCTCGGCCGCCAGGTGGGCAGCGAGGGCGGCGCCGCCCACGACGAGGACGGCATCCACCAGGCGCTGCTGTCCGGCCTGCTCAGCCACGTCGGTGCGCTCGATGAGCGGGAGAAGGGCAAGCCGGGGGAGCGGCGGCCGATGCGGGAGTACCTCGGCGCCCGCGGTGCCCGCTTCGCGGTGTTCCCCGGCAGCGTGCTCAAGGGCCGCAACCCCGCGTTCCTGATGAGCGCCGAGCTGGTCGAGACGTCGCGGCTGTGGGCCCGTCAGAACGCTGCGATCCAGCCCGAGTGGGCCGAGCGCCTCGGCGCCCACCTCGTCAAGCGGACGTACTCCGAGCCGCACTGGTCGCGCAAGCGCGCCGCGGTGATGGCCCGCGAGCGGGTCACCCTCTACGGCGTCCCGCTCGTCGCCGACCGGCTCGTGCAGTACGGCCGGATCGACCCGGCCCTGGCGCGCGAGCTGTTCATCCGGCACGCGCTGGTCGAGCGCGACTGGGACTCCCGTCACCGCTTCCTCGCCGACAACGCGCGGCTGCTCGAGGAGGCCGAGGAGCTCGAGCACCGCGCCCGTCGTCGCGACATCGTCGTCGACGAGCAGACGCTCTTCGACTTCTACGACGCCCGCGTGGGCGCCGACGTGGTCAGCGGCCAGCACTTCGACCAGTGGTGGAAGCGGGCGCGGCAGAAGAAGCCTGACCTGCTCACCTTCGACCCCGACATGCTCACCAACGAGTCGGCCGGCGAGGTGCGCGAGCGCGACTTCCCGACCCAGTGGCACGACAGCGACGAGGCGGGCCTGACCTTCCCGATCAGCTATCACTTCGAGCCCGGTGCAGCCGACGACGGCCTCACCATCGACGTGCCGGTCGCCACGCTCAACCGGATCGACGCCGACGACTTCTCGTGGCTGGTCCCGGGCCTGCGTGAGGAGCTGGTGACCGAGCTGATCCGCTCGCTGCCGAAGAACCTGCGCGTCTCGATGGTGCCCGCGCCCAACACCGCCCGCGAGTTCCTCGCGTCCACCCCGCCCGGCGCGGAGCCGCTGCTCGACGCCCTCGAGCGCTTCGCCCGCAGCACCCGCAGCCTGGTCATCGACCGCGACGCGTGGGACTGGTCGAAGGTCCCGGCGCACCTGCGGCCGACCTACCGCGTGGTGGCCGAGGACGGTGGCGAGGCCGGCCGCGGCAAGGACCTCGACGCCCTCAAGGAGCCGCTCCGGCCGACCTTCGAGCGGGCGATGGCCGACGTCGCCGCCGACTCCGGCGTCACCGCGACGGGGCAGACCGGCTGGACCTTCGGCACCGTCGAGGAGTCGTTCGTGCAGCGCCGTGCGGGGCACGAGGTGCGCGGCTTCCCCGCGCTCGTCGACGAGGGCGCCACGGTCGGCCTCCAGGTCCTGGCCACCGCCGACGAGGCCGCGGCCCACCACCGACTCGGCGTACGCCGGCTGGTGCTGCTCGCGCTCGGCCCGGCACGCCCGGTCGACGACGTGCTCGCCGACGCGGGCCTCGACCAACGCGCCAAGCTGGCCCTCGTGGGCTCGCCCTACCCGTCGGTCGGTGACCTGCTCGACGACGTGCGCGCGGGGATCGTCGGCGAGGTGGTCGACGCGCGCCCCTCCGTGCGCGACGCTGCCGCGTTCGACGCGACGGTCGGGGCCGCGCGCACGGCCGTCGCGACCGGCACCGGCGCGGCCGTGCACGACGTGATGCGGGTGCTGGAGTCGTGGCGCGCGTGCGACAAGGCGATCTCGGGCCGCACCGACCTGGTGACGCTTCCCGCCCTCACCGACATGCGCGCGCAGGTCGGCCGCCTGATGACCGCCGGCATCGTGGGGGAGGCGGGCCCGTCGCGGCTGCGCGACCTGAGCCGCTACCTCGCGGCGGTGACCGTGCGCCGCGAGCGCCTCGACGACCAGGTCGCCCGCGACCGCCAGCTGATGGACCAGCTGTCCGGCCTGCAGGACGCGTGGCTGCACGCCGTGGCGGCGCTGCCCGAGGGCCAGCCGATGCCGCAGCACCTGCGCGACGCGCGCTGGCTGCTCGAGGAGTACCGCGTCTCCCTGTTCGCCCAGCAGCTCGGCACCCGGGAGAAGGTCAGCGACCAGCGGATCCGCAAGGTGCTGGGACGCTCGGCGGGCACGCACTAGCCTGACCGGATGAGTGACGAGGCCCGACTGGTCGAGCGGGTCGAGGCGCGGGTCGCGCACGACTTCGCCGGCGTCGTGCGGCTCGACGTGGCGGGGAGGACCGTGCTGCGTCGGGGGTTCGGGACCGGAGACCGCGGCCACGGGCGGGCGATGGACCCGACGACCCGCCTGGCGATCGCCAGCGGGTCGAAGACCTTCACCGCGCTCACCGTCCTCTCGCTCGTCGACGAGGGGCTGCTCCGGCTCGACGGACCC
The DNA here is from genome assembly GCF_018275325.1 of Nocardioides palaemonis. Classification (NCBI taxonomy): domain Bacteria; kingdom Bacillati; phylum Actinomycetota; class Actinomycetes; order Propionibacteriales; family Nocardioidaceae; genus Nocardioides; species Nocardioides palaemonis. The sequence continues at coordinate 562,406 of NZ_JAGVQR010000001.1, forward strand.
GCTCGGGAGTGGCTCGGCGACGACCTGCCGCTCGTCGACGACCGGGTCACCGTCGAGCACCTCCTCTGCCACCGCTCCGGGATCGGGGACTACCTCGACGAGGACATCGAGGTCGACAGCGACGCGTACGTGCTCCCCGTGTCGGCCCACCTGCTCGGCGACACCGAGGACTACCTCCCGCTCCTGGCCGGTCGGGCCCAGAAGTTCGCGCCGGGCACGGCGTTCTCCTACTGCAACCAGGGCTTCGTCGTGCTCGCGCTGCTCGCCGAGCGTTCGTCGGGGACCGCCTTCCACGACCTGGTCCGGGACCGCGTGCTCGAGCCCGCCGGCCTCGCGGCGACCGCGTACCTCCGCTCGGACGCCCTCCCCGCGGACGCCGTCCTAGGCAGGGTCCTGCTCGACGGCGAGGAGCGGTCCAACGTCTTCCACCTGCCGGTGCGCGGTGGCGGCGACGGCGGGGCCTTCACCACCGTCGACGACGTGCACGCACTCTGGGCGGCGCTCCACGCGGGCCGGGTCGTCCCGCCCGCGACGGTCGACGACATGCTCCGCCCGCGCACGGCGCCCGACGGCAACGGGAGGTCCTACGGCCTCGGCGTCTGGCTGTGGCCCGCCGACGGCATGGCCCAGCTGGTCGGGCAGGACGCCGGGGTCTCGTTCACCTCCGTCCACGATCCCCGCCGTGACGCGGTGTGGACCGTCATCGCCGACCGGTCCGGGGCGGCCTGGCCGGTCCAGGAGATCGTCATGGATCACGTCGAGACGATGGTCGGGCCGCCTAGGCTGGACGGGTGACCGGACGCCAGCACCACCGCCCGATGACCCCCGGGGACGCCTTCTTCGACGAGATCGTCGGCGGGGCCGACCCCGCCCAGCTGCGCGAGGCCGGCGACCTCGCCGCCACGGTGCTGGTGCGCGGGGCGCGGGAGGCCCACGACCCCGCGCTGGTCGAGCGGGTCGTCCACCTCGCCGAGACCGAGGGCCTCGAGACGCTCGCCGAGGTCTGGTCGGGCGCGCCCGCGGACACGCTGGCGGGCAGCCTGTGGCGGCTGTTCCTGCTGCGCTCGTGGGTCCACGCCGACCCCGAGCGGGTGTCACGGGAGTACGAGGCCGGCCAGCGCCGGGTCGACGTCGCGCGCGTCGTCGCGGGCGTCGCCGACCCGCCCGGACCGGCCGAGCTCCGCCAGATGGTCGACCAGGTGCTGCGCGGGATCGCCACCGGCGACTTCGCCGTGACGCTGTTCCGCGCGGCGGCGTTCGCACGCATCGTCGCGGCCGGCCGCGCAGCCCTCGGGCAGGCCAGCCACGAGGAGATCTCCCGGATGCTGGTGCTCTCCGAGCAGCTCGAGGCGGCCGGGCACGGGGAAATCGCGGACACGCTCGCGTGAGTGATTAAAATGCTCACGTGCGCCGGGCCGTGGCAGCCCCGGGTTCCAAGATCAGCCGCTACGAGCGGCCACGCGCCGTGAGGCGCTCCCGGTCCGGCGCACTTCACCCCTCCCGGGCACATAGGCTCGGAGCATGAGCCTCCGTCGACGCGTCACGCGGCTGCTGTCGCCCGCCCGCCGCTCGTCCGTGCCGGACGAGGTGAGCGCCCGCTACGCCCCCGAGGCCGACGGCGAGCCGGACCCGGGCGAGGTCGTCTGGGCCTGGGTGCCCTACGAGGACGACCCCCGGCAGGGCAAGGACCGCCCGGTGCTGGTGCTCGACACCGCGGGCGACGGCTGGACCGGCCTGATGCTCACCAGCAAGGACCACGACCGCGACGCCGCCGACGAGGCCCGGTGGGGCCGGCACTGGATGGACGTCGGCACCGGCGGGTGGGACCGGCAGCGCCGGCCCAGCGAGGTCCGGCTCGACCGGCTGGTCTACCTCGAGCGCGACGGCGTACGCCGCGAGGGAGCGGCCCTGGACCGGGACGTGTTCGAGGCGGTCGTCGAGGCGGTGCGTGGACTGCCCCGTTAGGGTTCGTCCGTGCGTCCCGCGTCTCCCCGTCGTGCTGCCCTGGCCTGCTGTGCCCTGATCGTCGCCGCGGCCACCGCTGCCTGCTCCGGTGCGGACGAGCCGCAGCCCCAGCCGACGAAGCCGCCGACCCAGACCGGCAAGCCGTCGGACAAGCCGCGCCAGATCACCTTCGGTGCCTACGGCACCAAGGAGGAGGTCGCCGCGTTCCAGAGCGTCGTCGACTCCTTCAACGCCGCCTCCAGCACCCGCGAGGTGACGCTGCAGTCGTGGCCCGACCACGAGTCGGCGCTCAAGGACGTGCTGGCCGGCAACGCCCCGGACGCGTTCCTCACCTCCCGCATCGACCTCGACCAGCTGGTGGAGGCGCAGGCGATCAAGCCGGTCAGCCTGCTGCTCGACGAGCGCGGCGTCGACTTCGGTGACCGGTTCTCCCGCGACGCCGTCGACGCCTTCGCGATGGACTCCGAGCTGCAGTGCATGGCCTACTCGGTGTCCCCGATGGTCATCTACTACAACACCGACCTCGTCGACTTCGACAAGATGGAGCGGCGCGACTACGACGTCCCGACGCCCAACAGCGAGGGCGTGCGCGAGCGGTGGACCCTCGCGGAGTTCGGTGCGGCGGCCCGGTTCGCCTCGCGCCGCGGCGACAAGCGCGGCGTGTGGATCGACCCGACGCTGCAGGGTCTCGCGCCCTTCATCTACTCCGGCGACGGCCAGGTCTTCGACGACGACCGCGAGCCCACGTCGCTGGCGTTCTCCGACGACTCGACCCGCGCGGCGCTCGACCAGACGCTCCAGATCCTGCGCGACCCGACCCTGACGCCGACCAACGCCCAGCTCGCGCGCGCGACCCCCGTGCAGCTGTTCAAGCGCGGCGAGCTCGCGATGATCGCTGGCTTCCGCAACCTCGTCCCCGAGCTGCGCGACGCCGAGGACCTCGACTTCGACGTCCTCCCGATGCCGACCATCGACAGCCGCGCGACCGTCGGCGACATCAGTGGGCTGTGCCTGTCCGCGGACTCCAAGGTCCAGGGCGACGCGGCCGACTTCATCGCCTACGCCGTCTCCGACTCGGCCATCTCGACGGTCGCCTCCACCGGCTACATCGTCCCGGCCAACACCGAGGTCGCCTCCTCCTCGGAGTTCCTCGCGCCCCAGCTCGAGCCGGCCCACGCCGGCATCTACAACGACTCCATCCGCTACATGGTGGTGCCGCCGTTCATCGACCAGCGCGAGGAGCTCGTCGAGGCGGTCACGCCGCTGCTCGAGCGGCTGGTCACCGCGCCCGGCACCCTCGACCTCGACGAGACGACCCAGGAGATCGACGACGCGTCGCGGCTGATCCTGTCGCCGGAGGAGACCGAGTCCCCGACCGAGTCGCCGACGGAGTCTCCCTCGGAGTGAGGTTCAGCCGTCGGCCGGGTCGGCGTCCGCGCCGAGGATCGCGCCGACGAGCGCGCCGGTGACCAGGCCGGTCTGCCACTGCCGGGCGCCGTACGAGGCGAGCTGGGCGCGGACGGCGTCGGCGAGGGCGGCCGGCTCGCGGGTGGCGGGCGGGGTCCACATGAGGCGGCGCAGGAAGTCGGGGGTCAGCAGGTTCTCGACCGGGAGGTGGTGGACCTCGGCGAGGTTGAGCATCGACTCGCGCGCCGCCTTGAACCGGCGGTCGGCGACGGGCTCGCGGTCGGCCCACGTGCGGGGGTGCGGGGGTCCGTCGCCGCGCGGGGCGCGCGCCGGCAGGTCGGCCTCCGGCATCTCCCGGACCCGCTGGAGGGCGTCGACCCAGGTCGAGGCGTAGCGGCTCGCCCCGCGGCCGTGGAAGCCCTGCGTGGCGAGGAGCGAACGCCGGTCGGTGGGCATCGCGGTCGCCGCGACGACGATCGCCGAGTCGGGGAGGATCCGTCCGGGCGTGACGTCGCGTTCGGCGGCGATCGCGTCGCGGGCCTCCCAGAGCGCGCGGGCCGCGCCGAGCGAGCGGCGCCCGCGCAGGCGGTGCACCCCGGACGTGCGTCGCCACGCCTCCTGGCGGACGGCGGGCTCGAAGCCGAGCAGGTGGTCGAACTCCTGGCGCGCCCACTCGGCCTTGCCGGCCTCCTCGAGCTCGGCGGCCATGTGGTCGCGGAGCTCGACCAGCACCTCGACGTCGAGCGCGGCGTACTCCAGCCACGGCTTGGGCAGCGGGCGCGTCGACCAGTCGGCGGCGGAGTGCTCCTTGCGCATCCGCTGGCCGAGGACGGTCTCGACGAGGGTGGCGAGCCCGACGCGGGGGTAGCCCAGCAGTCGGCCCGCGAGCTCGGTGTCGAACAGGCTGGTCGGGACCAGGCCGACCTCGCGCAGGCAGGGGAGGTCCTGGGTCGCGGCGTGCAGGATCCACTCGGTGCCCTCGAGCGCCTCCTGGAGGGGGACGAGCGTGGTGAGCGGGATCGGGTCGACCAGCCAGGTGCCGGCGCCCTCACGGCGCAGCTGGATCAGGTAGGCCCGGTTGGAGTAGCGGTAGCCCGAGGCGCGCTCGGCGTCGATCGCGACCGGCCCGGTCGCGCCGGCCAGGGCGGCGCACGCCTCGGCGAGCGCGGCGTCGGTCTCGACCACCTCGGGCAGGCCGTCGCGCAGCTCGAGCAGCGGCGCGGGGGGCGCCTCCTCGGTGGCGCCGTCCCCGGGCTGGGCCTCGGGCTGGTCCTCGGGGGTGGGGGAGTCGTCGGTGAGGGCCATCGCTCAGGTGCCGCGCTGTCCGCGTCGGCTCGGGATGGCCGTGACGCCCTCGGGCACGGGCGGCAGGCCGACCGCGGTGCACATCAGCTCGCCCCACGCCTCGACGTGGGCGGTCATGTCGACGCCGCCGTCATCGTCGACCTCCGGGGTCCACGAGGCCCGGATCTCGACCTGGGCGCTGCGCGGCTCGTCGGCCATCCCGCCGAAGCTCTCGGTGGTCACGCAGGTGACGCTGCCCGAGGCGGTGTGGAACGACGCGCCGTGGGCGTCGAGGGCCTCGGTCAGCCAGGACCAGCCGACCGCGGCGAGCATCGGGTCGGCGCCGAGCTCGGGGTCGATGTCGGCGCGGGCGTAGGCGACGCAGCGGAACGTGCCGTCCCAGGCGTCGTTGCCGGCGGGGTCGTGCAGCAGGATCAGCCGGCCGGTCCCGACGTCGTCCTCGTCGACGGTGACGTCACCGCTCAGCGCGGACGACCAGGGGGCGATCCGCTGCGGTGCCGGCATCTCCTCGCAGAAGACCTCGGGGCGCAGGGCAGCCCGCCGCATCGACTCCACAGCCGCGCGGAACTCCGCAGGCCCAGCCCCGGCAGACGTGCCCGGGTGGGTCTCGTGACGGGCCACCATGGCCCCAGAGTAGGTCAGCGGGCCGCGATGCCGATGTGTCGCCACGCCGTCTGACCTGCGAGGATTCGACCGTGACCGACGCCGTTCCCGCCCCCCGTCCCGGCCTCGAGACGAGCCCCTTCCTCGCCGCCGCGCGCGGCGAGGAGCCGTCGCACACCCCCGTGTGGTTCATGCGGCAGGCCGGTCGGTCGCTGCCGGAGTACCTCGAGGTCCGCGAGGGCATCGGCATGCTGGAGTCCTGCATGGACGCCGACCTGGTCACCGAGATCACCCTCCAGCCGGTGCGCCGCTACGGCGTCGACGCGGCGATCTTCTTCTCCGACATCGTGCTGCCGCTCAAGGCGGTCGGCGTCGACCTCGACATCAAGCCGGGTGTCGGTCCGGTCGTCGCGTCCCCGGTCCGGACGCTGGCGGACGTCGAGGCGATCCCCGACCTGACCCCCGAGCACGTCCCCTACATCACGCAGGCCGTGCGCCAGCTCGTCGCCGAGCTCGGCGCGACGCCCCTGATCGGCTTCGCCGGCGCGCCCTTCACGGTCGCGTCCTACCTCGTCGAGGGCGGTCCCTCCAAGGAGCACGCGAGGACGAAGGCGATGATGTTCGGCGCCCCCGAGGTCTGGGACGCGCTGATGCGCAAGATCGCGGGCATCGCCGCGGCCTACCTCCGGATCCAGGTCGAGGCCGGCGCGTCAGCGGTCCAGCTGTTCGACTCGTGGGCCGGCGCGCTCACCCCGGCCGACTACCGCGCCTCGGTCATGCCCCACTCCGCGCGCGTGCTGGCCGCGGCCGGCGAGCTCGGTGTGCCGCGCATCCACTTCGGCGTCGGCACCACCAACCTGCTCGGCCTGATGGGCGAGGCGGGTGCCGACGTGGTCGGCGTCGACTGGCGTACGCCGCTCGAGCACGCGATCCCGCTCGTCGGCGACCGGGTGGTGCAGGGCAACCTCGACCCGACGCTCGTCTTCGCGCCCACCGAGGTGATGACCGCCCGCGCGGCCGAGGTGATCGAGGCGGGTCGCGCCGCGAAGGGTCACATCTTCAACCTCGGCCACGGCGTGATCCCCTCGACCGACCCCGGTCAGCTCGAGGCGCTCACCGACTTCGTGCACGGCTACCGATCGGCGTGACCGTCGGCAGGTCGCCGGTCGCCGTCGGCGCGGCGGCCACCGCGTCCTCGAGCCGGTCGTCGATCCGCTCGTCGGGCAGGTCCGCGGCCAGGTCGACCCCCGCGAGGTAGGCCCGCGCCCGCCGCACGAGCGCGGTCTGCAGGTCGCGCACGGCCTCGGGGGTCCGGTCGGAGCGGCGGCGCAGCATCACCAGGGTGACCGTGGTGTGGTCGGTGCTGATCGGGCGGGTGGTGAGCACGCCCGCCTTCACCAGCGGGTCGGCGGTGATCGAGAAGTCCGGCAGGACCGAGATCCCGAGGCCCGCCGCCACCATCGCCTTGCCCATCTCCGCGCCGTCGGTGGCGTAGGTCGTCGCGGGCAGGTCGGAGCCGAAGAGGCGCAGGGCGTGGCGGTGCATGACGTAGCCGGGTCGCATCAGGACGTGGGGCTCCGCGCGCAGCTCGTCGACGCTGACCACCGAGCGGGTGGCGAGCGGGTGGTCGGCGCGCAGGCAGGCGACCGGGGTCCCCTCGATGAGGCGGTCGGCGACCAGGGTGGTCTCCACCTCGTCGCCGGGGAGCAGGTTGACCAGGCCGAGGTCGAGCACGCACTCGGTGAGGCCCTGCGCGATGTCGGCCTGGCGGCTGTTGACGACCTCGACGCCGCCCGACCCGTGACGCGCGTGCAGGTCGCGCAGGGCCGGGGCGAGCAGGCTGGACGACGCGGTGCTGACGGTGCCGATGCGCAGGTCGCGACGGCGTACGGACTGCTGGCCGGCGGCCTCGCGCAGCCGGTCGACGGCGCCGAGCACCTCGGTCATGAACTCCTGCAGGTCGAGACCCTGCCGGCTGATCCGCGACCCCGTGCGACGCCGGTCGAGCAGCGTCGTGCCGAGCTCCTTCTCGAGCTTGGTCACCGCCTCGCTGAGCGCGGGCTGGGAGATGTGCATGGCCTCGCTCGCCCGCCGCAGTGATCCGTGCTCGGTCACCGCCGCGAGGTACTCCAGCTGTTCGATCCGCACCGTGGGCTCCTGGTCTCTCGCTGTCCCCGCCCGCGCAGCGGCGCACGGGGTGAAGGTCGGGTGGTCGGTAGAACCTGTCGCCGCGGATACCGGTGCGACGACGCCGACCACTTAAAGTCTACAAAGTCACTATACAAACCGGGAGGATTTCCACCATGACCACCCTGCGTGTCCGGCCCACCTTCGGCCGGACCGAGACCCCGTCCGCCGCTGCCGACCACCCCACGGCTGCCGGTCCGGGCGGCACCGATCACCTCCTCGCCGAGTGGCGCCCCGTCCTCGACGCCGTCGCCGAGGGCGCCGTCCAGCGCGAGGTCGACGGGACGCTGCCGTTCGAGGCCGTGGCGCTGCTCAAGCGCGAGGGCTTCGGCGCCGTGCGGGTCCCCGTCTCCCACGGCGGCGCCGGCCTCGGGCTCGTCGACGTCGCGCGGCTGTGGATCGAGCTGGCCGCCGTCGACGCCAACCTCCCGCAGGCCTTCCGCGGCCACTTCGCCCTCGTCGAGGACCGGCTGTGGCACCACGCGCGCACCAGTGACCAGCGCACCTGGTTCGACCGGTTCGTGCGCGGCGAGATGGTCGGCAACGCCTGGTCCGAGGTCGGCTCGGACATCGACCTGCCGCGCACCGTGCTGTCGCCGCGGGCCGACGGCTCCTACCGCCTCGACGGCACGAAGTACTACACGACCGGCAGCATCTACGCCGAGTGGGCCGACGTCCACGCCCGCCTGCGCGAGCCCGGCCGGCCCGACGAGGTCGAGGACGCCACCGCGATCGCGATGGTCGACCTCCGCGACCCGGGCGTCCGGGTCAGCGACGACTGGAACGGCTTCGGCCAGAAGGGCACCGGCAGCGGCACCGCCACCTTCGACGCCGTGGGCGTCCCCGCCGACCACGTGCTGCCCTTCGAGGAGCGCTTCCCCTACCAGACCGCGTTCTACCAGCTCAACCTGCTCGCGACCCTGACCGGCATCGCGAGGTCGGCGCTGGCCGACGTCGTCGAGGCCGTGCAGAAGCGGACCCGGAACTTCTCCCACGCCAACGCCCCGCGGGTGCGCGACGACGCGCAGGTCCTCGCCCGTGTCGGCGAGATCGCCGCGGCGGTCTACGCCGCCGAGGCCGCGACGCTCCGGGTCGCGGCCAGCATCCAGGCCGTCGCCGACGCCGTACTGGCCGACGCCGGTGAGATCGCGCGCCTCGTCGAGGTCAGCGAGATCGAGTCGTCGACCGCCCAGGTCGTCGTGTCCGAGCTGGTGCTGCGCGCCACGTCCGACCTCTTCGACGCGCTCGGCGCCTCGGCGACCGCGCGCCCGCTCGCGCTCGACCGCCACTGGCGCAACGCGCGCACCGTCGCCTCGCACAACCCGCGCATCCTCAAGGCGCGCGTCGTCGGTGCGTACGTCGTCAACGGCACGCCGCCGCCCTACGCCTGGTCGATCGGCGGCACCCGCCGTCGCCAGGACTGGGACGGGACGACGCCGCCGGCGAGCGGCAGCGACACCTGATCCGACCCTGGTCCGACCGGTCACGCACCGGCTCCGCAAGGAGGGGGTGGGAGGCGCCGCCTGTCCGAGACCTGTCACCGGGGGGTGACAGGTCAGGGCTGCAGGCTCTGCCTCCCACCCCCTCGACATGTCCGGTGGGCCGCGTGCCGAGATCTCGGTTCGGCTCCTGCTACCTTTGTCTACAAGATCGATAGAGATTAAAGATCACTCCGAGGAGAACCCATGAGCACGTCCCCCTCCGCCACCCGCGAGCCGCTGCAGTTCGCCTACTGGGTGCCCAACGTCTCGGGCGGCCTCGTCATCTCCGACATCGAGCAGCGCACGAGCTGGGACTACGACTACAACAAGCGCCTGGCCCGCACCGCGGAGCAGAACGGCTTCGACTACGCCCTCACCCAGGTCCGCTACACCGCCTCCTACGGCGCCGCCAACCAGCACGAGGCGACCAGCTTCAGCCTCGCCCTGCTGCTCGCCACCGAGCGGCTCAAGGTGATCTCGGCCGTCCACCCCTACATGTGGCACCCCGGCGTGCTCGCGAATCATCGCCACCGCCGACCACCTGAGCAACGGCCGCGCCGCGATCAACGTCGTGTCGGGCTGGTTCAAGGACGAGGCCACCAGCATGGGCGTGCGCTGGCTCGAGCACGGCGAGCGCTACCGGATGGCCGAGGAGTTCATCTCCTACGTCCGCGAGATCTGGTCGCGCGACGGGGCCGAGCTCCACGGCGACTTCTTCCAGCTGCGCGACTTCTCGATGAACCCCAAGCCGCTCGACCTCCCCGGCCGACCGCTGCCGGAGATCTTCCAGGGCGGCAACTCCACCGTCGCCCAGGGCGTCGCCGGCCGCGTGTCGGACTGGTACTTCGCCAACGGCAACACGCCCGACGGCATCGCCGAGCAGGTCGAGGGTGTCGGCGCCTCCGCCGCGGCCGCGGGCCGCACCGTGAAGATCGGCGTCAACGGCTTCATGGTCGCCCGCGACACCGAGGCCGAGGCGCACGCGACCCTCGAGGAGATCATCGCCAAGGCCAACCCCGAGGCGGTCCAGGGCTTCGGCGACGCCGTCCGGCAGGCCGGCCAGTCCACCGGTGACAAGAAGGGGATGTGGCAGGACTCCGACTTCCGCGACCTCGTCCAGTACAACGACGGCTTCCGCACCGGCCTGGTCGGCACGCCGGAGCAGGTCGCCCACCGGATGATGGAGTTCAAGCGCCGCGGCGTCGACCTCTTCCTCCTCGGCTTCCTCCACTTCCAGGAGGAGATCGAGCACTTCGGCCGCGAGGTCCTCCCGATCGTCCGCGAGCTCGAGGCTGCCGAGCAGGAGTCTGCCGCGTGAGTGTGCTCGCCCACCACACGACGGTCCCCGTCCTGTCGGCCAGCGAGGCCGTCGCGGTCGCCACCGAGATCGCGGCCGAGCTGGCGGCGACCTCCTCCGAGCGCGACCGCGACCGGCTCCTGCCCGGGCGCGAGCTCGAGCGGCTGTCGGCGTCGGGGCTGCTCGCCGTGACCGTGCCGAAGGAGGACGGCGGCGCCGAGCTGTCCGTAAAGGCGCTGGTCGAGGTCTTCCGCATCCTCGCGACCGGCGACCCGAGCGTGGCGCAGGTGCCGCACAGCCACTTCGTCTACGTCAACGCGATGCGCCACCAGGGGACCCTCGAGCAGCAGCGCTACTTCTTCGGCGAGGTCCTCGCCGGCAAGCGCTTCGGCAACGCCCAGTCCGAGGTCGGCACCCGCCACGTCCGCGACATCCGCACCGCGCTGACGCCGGTCGGCCACGGACGCTGGCTGCTCAACGGCACCAAGGGCTACAGCACCGGCGCCCTCTTCGCCGACTGGATCCCGGTGCTCGCCCACCTCGACACCCTCGCGGCGCCCGGGACCGGGCCGCTCCACGTGGCGTGGGTCGAGCGCAACGCCCCCGGCGTCACGGTCACCGACGACTGGGCCGGCATGGGCCAGCGGACCACCGCCAGCGGCACCGTCGACCTGGTCGACGTCGAGGTCGACGACGCCCGCATCACGCCCTACCACCTGACCTTCGAGGGACCGCAGACCTACGGCGCCTTCGCCCAGGTCCTGCACGCCGCGCTCGACGTCGGCATCGCCCGCGCCGCGCTGCGTGACGCCGCCGACTTCGTCCGCACGTCCTCGCGCCCCTACCCGGACGCCGGCGTCGACCGTGCTGCCGACGACCCGCTGGTGGTCCAGGCGCTCGGACGGATGGAGGTCGACGTACGCGCCTCGGAGGCGCTGCTGCGCGAGGCCGGTCGCGCCGTGGACGCCGCGAACGCCCACCTCACTGCCGACTCGGCCGCGGACGCCAGCCTCGCGGTCGCGGCGGTACGCGCCCACTCCGCGCAGGTCGCGGTCGACGTCGCCAGCCGCCTCTTCGAGGTCTGCGGCACGCGCTCGGCGCTCGACCGGCTCAACCTCAACCGGCACTGGCGCAACGCCCGCACGCACACCCTGCACGACCCGGCCGCCTGGAAGGTCCAGCACCTCGGCCGTCACGTCGTCGACGGCACCCCGCCGCCCAACCACGGCCAGCTCTGACCCCGAGTCCGTCCATGAAAGGACTGCAATGAAGTTCCACTGGTTCCTGCCCACCAACGGGGGCGACGGCCGCCACGTCGTCAGCGGAGGCCACGGCGTCGAGCACGGCAGCGCCGGCCGCCCGGCGAGCGTGCCCTACCTCGGCCAGGTCGCCCGCAGCGCCGAGCAGCTCGGCTTCGAGGCCGCGCTGACGCCGACCGGCGCGTGGTGCGAGGACGCGTGGCTGGCCACCGCCATGCTGGCCCCGCTCTCGGAGCGGCTGAAGTTCCTCGTCGCGTTCCGGCCCGGCATGACCTCGCCGACGCTCGCCGCCCAGATGGCCGCGACCTTCCAGAACCTCACCGGCGGCCGGCTGCTGCTCAACGTCGTCACCGGCGGCGAGTCGCACGAGCAGCGCGCCTACGGCGACTTCCTCGACAAGGACGAGCGCTACGAGCGCTGCGGGGAGTTCCTCTCGATCGTGCGCCGGCTGTGGACCGGCGAGGAGGTCACCTACACCGGCAAGCACCTGCGTGTCGAGAAGGCCCAGCTCCAGCAGCTGCCCGACCCGGTCCCGGCCATCTACTTCGGCGGCTCCTCGCCCGCAGCCGGCCAGGTCGCCGCGGAGCACGCCGACGTCTACCTCACCTGGGGCGAGCCGCCGGCCGCCGTCGCGAAGAAGATCGCCTGGATCCGCGAGCTGGCCGAGAAGGAGGGCCGCGAGCTCACCTACGGCATCCGGCTGCACACCATTGCCCGCGACACGTCCGAGGAGGCGTGGCACGAGGCCGACCGGCTGCTGTCCGGGATCTCCGACGAGGACATCCGCCGCGTCCAGGACGGCCTCAAGCGCTCGGAGTCGGTGGGCCAGCAGAACATGCTCGCGCTCAACAACGGCAGCCGCGACGGGCTCGAGATCCACCCGAACCTCTGGGCCGGCGTCGGCCTCGTCCGCGGCGGCGCCGGCACCGCGATGGTCGGCAGCCACGAGGAGGTCGCCGACCTCGTCGAGCAGTACGCCGCGGTCGGCATCGAGGAGTTCGTCCTGTCCGCCTACCCGCACCTCGAGGGCGCCTACCACTTCGGCGAGGGCGTCCTCCCGGTCCTCGAGAAGCGCGGCCTGTGGACCAACCCCGCGCCGGTCACCTCCCGGGCGTCCGTGCCCTTCGGCTCGCAGCGGGCCGCGTCATGAGCCACCGCGTCGCCGTCGTCGTCGGCAACCCCAAGCCGCGCTCGCGGACCTACGAGGCCGCGCTCGCGCTGGCCGACCGGATCGGCGGCGCCGACCTGGTGGTCGACCTCGCCGACCACGCGGGTGAGCTGTTCGACTGGGGCTCCGAGACCGTGTCCGACCTCGTCGAGCAGGTCTCCGGCAGCCTGGTCGTGGTCGTCGCCAGCCCCACCTACAAGGCGACCTACACCGGCCTGCTCAAGGCGTTCCTCGACCGGTTCCCGCACCAGGGGCTCGGCGGCGTCACGGCGGTGCCGCTGATGCTCGGCGCCTCCTCGGCCCACTCGCTGGCGCCCGAGCACGGCCTGCGCCAGGTGCTCGTCGAGCTCGGCGCCTCCGTGCCGACGCGTGCGCTCTATGTCCTCGACGCCGAGCACGCCGACCCCGCGGCGTACGACGCGTGGCTCGCCTCCGCAGCCCCGTTCCTGCCTGCCCTCCCGACCGTCACCCAGACCGAGGTGGTCCCCGCATGAGCCTCCAGCCCACTCCCGCCCCGCACCTCGACCAGCGCACCCTGCGCGACGCGTTCGGCGCCTTCCCGTCCGGCGTCGTCGCCGTGGCCGCGTCGGTCAAGGGACAGCTCACCGGCATCGCGGCGTCGTCGTTCACCTCGGTGAGCATCGACCCGCCGCTGGTCTCGTTCTCGATCGCGACGTCGAGCTCGACCTGGCCCGCCCTGCGCGAGGCCGGCCACCTCGGCATCAGCGTGCTCGCCGACCACCACGACGCCGTGTGCCGCCAGCTCGCCGGTCCGCGCGAGCAGCGCTTCGACGGCCTGCCCTTCAAGGTCACCGGCAACGGCGCGGTGCTGCTCGACGAGGCGGTCGCGACCTACGACTGCTCGATCCACGAGGAGGTCGTCGCCGGCGACCACGTGATCGTGCTGCTCGAGGTGCACGAGGTCGGCGCCGGCGACGGCGAGCACCCGCTCGTGTTCCACCGCTCGGCCTTCGCCAAGCTGCACCGCGACGACCTCGACCCCTCGCGCCTCGACGGTCGGATCAACGGCGCCGAGGTGGACCGGGGCGAGGCCGAGCACGACGAGGCCAAGCGCGACGAGCACGCCGCATGAGCGGGACGCACCTCGCCCAGGCCCCGCCGACGCCGCGCCGGGTTGCGCTCGCGTCGGCGGTCGGCGCGACCATCGAGTGGTACGACTTCTTCCTCTACGGCACCGCCGCGGCGGTCGTCTTCGACAAGCTCTACTTCAACGGCCTCGACGGGCCGGCCGCGCAGTTCGCCGCCTTCGCGACCTTCGCGGTGGGCTTCCTCGCGCGCCCGGTCGGCGGAATCGTGTTCGGCCACTTCGGTGACCGGATCGGCCGCAAGCAGATGCTGCTGCTGACGCTGGTCATCATGGGCGTCGGCACCGCGCTGATCGGCCTGCTCCCGACCTACGACCAGATCGGCGTCTGGGCGCCGGTCGCGCTCGTCGTGCTGCGGGTGCTGCAGGGCATCGGCGTGGGCGGTGAGTACGGCGGCGCCGTGCTGCTCGCCGTCGAGTACGCCCCGGCGGAGCGCCGCGGCTTCTACGGCAGCTTCGCCCACATCGGCGTGCCGGGCGGTCTGGTCCTCGCGGCCGGCGCCTTCTCGGTCGCCGGTCTGCTCCCGGACGAGGCGTTCCTCGCCTGGGGCTGGCGCGCCTGCTTCCTCGTCAGCATCGTGCTGCTCGGCATCGGCGCCTACATCCGGCTGTCGGTGATGGAGACCCCGGAGTTCGCCAAGGTCCAGGAGCGCAAGGAGGTCTCGCGGCTCCCGCTGCGCGACCTGCTCGCGGAGCAGAAGCGCCCGCTGCTGCTCGGCATGGGCACCCGGTTCGTCGAGGGCTTCACCTTCAACCTGTTCTCGGTCTACCTGCTGGCCTACGTCGCGACCAACCTCGAGCTGCCACGCAGCTGGGCGCTCGACGCGATCCTCGTCGGCGCCGCGCTCGGCGTGGTGCTGGTGCCGCTCGCCGGCGCGCTCTCGGACCGGGTCGGCCGCAAGCCGGTCTACCGGGTCGGTGCGTGGGTGGGGCTGCTGTTCGCCTTCCCTGCGGCGTACCTCGTCCAGACCGAGAACCGGTGGGCGATCTGGGCAGTGTTCGTCGTCGGCCTCGGCGTCGTCTACGGCACGGTCTACGGCCCGCTCGCGGCGTTCTGGTCCGAGCTGTTCGACACCCGCTACCGCTACACCGCGCTCAGCACGCTCTACCAGGTCTCGGGCATCCTCGCCTCCGGCCTGACGCCGCTGATCGCGGCCTGGCTGGTCACCCGCGGCGACGGCACCCTGTGGTGGGTCGCGGGCTACAACGTGGCGGTCGCCGCCCTGTCGCTGGCCTGCGCCCGCTTCCTCCCCGAGACCCGGGGCCGGAGCCTGGACCGCGAGGCGGTGGCGCCGGAGGCCGAGCGGGAGCCCGTCCCCGCCTGACACGGAGACGCGCAGGCATTGGTCCCCTGTCGCCGCCCGTCCACGCACGGACAGGCCGGACCGACTGGACCAATGCCTGCGCGTCTACGCCGGCTCGGCGGGCGCCGGGACCGGGGCCGCGCTCCGCCGACGGCGACGCAGGACCAGCCAGAGCGGTGCGCCGAGCACACCGGCCACGACGGCGAAGGGGAGCAGTGCGCCCACGATCGTCGCCACCACCGTCGCCGTCGCCCCCAGCGCACCCGTCCCGCCGCGCAGCCCGGCGAGGAAGCCGGCCGGCTCGTCGCGCTCCTGCGGCTTCGGCGCCGCCTTCGTCTGCGCCGCGATGTCGACGGTGATGGTCGCCAGCGTGGTCTGGTCGGAGAGGTAGGCCTGCTGCGACTTCAGCGAGTCGAGCTCGGCCTGCCGGCTGGTCAGCTGGGACTCGATCCAGATCACGTCCTTGAGGTCGCGGGCATCGGCGAGCAGCAGCTCGACCCGCTCGAGGCTCGCCTCCTGCGCCCGCACCCGGGCGCCGGTGTCGATGACCTCGGTCGACACGTCGTCCGAGCCGCGGGTCGAGGACCGCAGCGTCGCGACGTCCTCGAGCGCGGTCATGGTGGCGCCGAACTTCGCGCTCGGCACCCGCACCACCAGCCGGGCGTAGGACGCCTCGCCGTCGTCGTCGGTGCGGGTGTCCTCCTCGGTGACGTCGCCGCCCTGCGCGTCGACCACCCGCTGCACGTCCTGGCGGGCGGTGCCCACGTCCTTGCTGGTCAGCGACACCGAGCCGGTCGACACGAGCGCGCGCTGCATCGTCGCCGTCGTCGGGCCCGCGCCGTCCTGACCCGGCGCCGCGGCCTTGCTGCCAGCGCCACCCGAGTCGCCGCCGGAGGAGTCCGCCGCCTCGTCGGGCAGGGACGAGGCGACCTCGCCGCTGTTGCCGGCGGAGGCCGAGTCGGAGCTGCCGCCGTCGGAGGCGGAGCAGGCGGCCAGCAGGGCCGTCATGGAGAGCGCGGCCACGAGGGCGGCGGTACGCGAGCGGAGCAGGTGGGCGGTCGTCATGGCCCTCCGACGACGCGCGCGGCGGTCGGGGTTCCGGTCGTGACCGAACCGTGACGCTCCTCAGCTGCTGGGCGTGACAGGAGCGGGCGTGACCGGACGACCGGACCGGGTCCGGGTCGTCACCCGGACGACCGGCTTCTCCTCCGCGGGCGGCTGCTCGACCTGGGGCGCTGCCTTCTCCGCTGGAGCCTTCTTCGCGGGGGCCTTCTTCGCCGGGGCCTTCTTCGCCGCCTTCTTCGCGGGGGACTTCCTGGCAGCCTTCTTCGCGGGCGCTGCCTTCTTCGCAGGCGCCTCGGCGTCCACCTGCGCCGGCTGCTCGGGCTTCTCAGTGGCGACCTTCCTCGCCCCGCGCTTCGCGGCCGGCGCGCCCTTGAGGCGTACGCGCATCGCGTTGCCGGTGCCGGACGTCTCGAGATAGCCCTGCTCGAGGACCAGCGTGCTCAGCCGGGCACCCGCGCCGGCGAACGCGCGCGGGTCGAAGGACGGGTGGGTGCGGACCAGCTGGTTGCCGAGGCTGGGCAGGCTCGCCCACCCGTCGTCGTCGGACACCGCGT
The DNA here is from genome assembly GCF_018275325.1 of Nocardioides palaemonis. Classification (NCBI taxonomy): domain Bacteria; kingdom Bacillati; phylum Actinomycetota; class Actinomycetes; order Propionibacteriales; family Nocardioidaceae; genus Nocardioides; species Nocardioides palaemonis. The sequence goes on from NZ_JAGVQR010000001.1 coordinate 579,106, forward strand.
TGAGTGCACGGGTCAGTGCGCTCTGCAGGTTGATGGCCGGTGCGGCGTCGCCGGCCTCGTCGCCGTCGTCGGAGCCGTCGTCCTCGGTGTCGGCGAGCACGTCGAGGTCGATGAACTTGTCGCACGCGTTGCGCAGCGACGTCGGCGCCTTCTGGGTGCCCAGGACGTAGACCGCCTTGCCAGACTCCCGCAGCCGGTGGGTCAGCGCGGTGAAGTCGCTGTCGCTGGTGACGAGCGCGAACGACTCGACGTTGCCGTCGTAGAGCAGGTCCATCGCGTCGATGACCAGCGCCATGTCGGTGGAGTTCTTGCCCTTGGTGAAGGCGTTCTGGTGCACCGCGCGCAGGCCGAGGCTGTTGAGCTTGGGCGCCCAGTTGCTCAGCCGGTCGCTGGTCCAGTCGCCGTAGACGCGCTTGATCGTGGGGTTGCCGTACTTCGCGACCTCGCCCAGCACGACCTGCACCTGGCGGTGGCTCGCGTTGTCGGCGTCGATCAGCACGGCGATCCGGTCGGGGGTCTCGTTGGCGTCCACGTGGGCAGCCTAGAGCGCCGACGGGTCGCGGCGGACCGTCTGGCAGGGTGGTGGTGTGAAGCGTGACGTGGTCGTCGTCGGTGGTGGTGTCGCCGGGCTGGTCGCGGCGCGCGGCCTCGCTGCGCTGGGGCGCGACGTGCTGCTGCTGGAGGGCTCGCCCGTCCTCGGCGGCAAGCTCCGCGGGGCGGAGGTCGCCGGGCAGACCGTCGACGTCGGCGCCGAGGCGATGATCGCCCGCCGCCCCGAGGGCCTCGAGCTCGCGGCCGAGGTCGGCGCCGAGCTGGTCCACCCGACCCCCGCCACCTCCGGCGTGCTCTCCCGCGGCGCGATCCGCTCCCTGCCGCGCTCGCTGATGGGCGTCCCGTTCGACCTCGACCAGCTCGCCGCCAGCGGCGTGCTCAGCCCCGAGGGCGTGGCCCGCGCCGGGCAGGAGACCGACGTCGCGTTCGACGGCGACGTCTCGGTCGGCGACCTGGTCGCTGCCCGCCTCGGCGACGAGCTCGTCGACCGCCTGGTCGAGCCGCTGCTGGGCGGTGTCTACGCGGGCCACGCGCGCCGGATCTCCGCGGCCGCCGCGGTGCCCCAGCTGCTCGCGATGGCGCAGCGGGGGAGCCTGCTCGAGCAGGCCGCCGCCGTGCCGCTCGCCACCGGCCCCGTCTTCGCGACGCTGCCCGGCGGGATGGGCCGGCTGCCCGGCCTGCTGGTCGACGGCGGCGGGTTCGAGCTCCGGACGTCGGCGACCGTGCGCGCGCTGCGGCGTACGCCGTCGGGCTGGGCGCTCACCGTCGGCCCGACCACCGCCGCGGAGACCGTCGAGGCCGACGCGGTCGTGCTCGCCACCCCCGCGTCGCCCGCCGCGCGCCTGCTCGCCGACGTCGCGCCCGACGCCGCCGCCGAGCTGGCCGCGGTCGAGGCCGCCAGCGTGGCCGTGGTGACCCTCGCCTTCCGGGCCGCCGACGTGCCGGAGGCCCTCTTCGACCGCTCGGGCGTGCTGGTGCCGCCGGTGGAGCGCCGGACGATCAAGGCGACCACCTTCTCCTTCGGCAAGTGGGCGTGGGTGCGCGAGCTCGACCCCGACCTGGTCTTCCTGCGCACCTCGCTCGGCCGGCACCGCGAGGAGGCGACCCTGCAGGCCGACGACGACGCGCTGGTCCGGGTGTCGCTGGTCGACCTCGCCGCGATCGCCGGCATCACCGCACCGCCGGTCGACACCCACGTGCAGCGCTGGGGCGGCTCGCTCCCGCAGTACGCCGTCGGGCACCTCGACCGGGTCGCGCGGGTCCGGGCCGCCGTGGCGGCGCAGCCCGGGCTGGCGGTGTGCGGCGCGACCTACGACGGGGTGGGCATCCCGGCCGTGATCGGCTCGGCCCGGCGCGCTGTGGCCTCGGTCACCCGGGCAGAATGAGGCCATGAGCACCGAGTCGCACCCCGAGAAGACCAACGCCGCGCGCACGCGCGAGCTCAACGACACCATCCGCTACGCGATGTGGTCGGTCTTCAAGCTCCGCGACGTCCTCGGCGACGCCGACCGGGACGCCGAGGCCACCGACCTCGAGGCGCTCCTCGAGGTGCTCGCCGAGCAGGACGTGAAGGTCCGCGGCCTCTACGACGTCAGCGGCCTGCGCGCCGACGCCGACCTGATGGTCTGGTGGCACGCGCCCGACTCGGAGCAGCTCCAGGCGGCCTACAACGCCTTCCGCCGCACCGACTTCGGTCGCCGCCTCGACCCGGTGTGGTCGCAGATGGCGCTCCACCGGCCCGCGGAGTTCAACAAGTCGCACATCCCGGCGTTCCTCGCCGACGAGGAGCCCCGCGCCCACGTCTGCGTCTACCCCTTCGTCCGCTCCTACGAGTGGTACCTCCTCGAGGACTCCGAGCGCCGCGCGATGCTCGCCGAGCACGGTCAGATGGCCCGCGGCTACGCCGACGTCCGCGCCAACACCGTCGCCTCGTTCGCCCTCGGCGACTACGAGTGGATGCTCGCCTTCGAGGCCGACGAGCTGCACCGCATCGTCGACCTGATGCGCGACCTGCGCGCGTCGACGGCTCGCCGGCACGTGCGCGAGGAGGTGCCGTTCTACACCGGCTCCCGCGTCACCCCGGCGGAGCTGCTCGCGCGCCTGCCCTGACGCGGGAACCTCGACCGGGCGGGTAACGTCCCAGAGGCATGAGGACCCCCTGCTGACCCTGGCCGTGGCCGCGACGCTCGCCCTGTCGGCGTGCTCGACCGAGCAGGACATGCGCGCGGTCGACCCCGCCGCCGACGAGGTGTCCGGCAGCGAGACGCTGGCGCCCGACCCCGGATCGGCGCCCGACCCGATGCCCGACGGTCCCGTCCGGACCGACCTGGTGACCGTGCTCGACAACGGCAGCGGCCCTCAGCTCTGCCTCGGCGCGGTCGCCGAGTCGTACCCGCCGCAGTGCGGTGGGCCGGCGGTCGAGGACTTCGAGTGGGGTGACGTGGGGTCCGAGACGGCCGCCGGCGTGACCTGGGGACAGTACGCCCTCACCGGCACCTTCGACGGCTCGACGTTCACCGTCACCGACGCGATCCCGGCCGCGCTCTACGACACGATGGGCGAGCCGGCGGCCGGCGGCCTCGAGCCCGCGTGCGACGACGCAGAGGCCACCGACCAGGCGAAGGCGACGCCCGAGGACATGGACGCGACCCTCCAGGCAGCCTCCGCGCTCCCGACGTACGCCACCGCGTGGCTCAGCGGCGGCACGATCAGCGTGGCCGTCACCGGCGACGCCGATGCTGCCGAGGAGACGCTGCGCCAGACCTGGGGCGGCCTGCTGTGCGTGACCACGGTCGAGAAGACCGACGCCGACCTCAACGAGGTCAACACCGCGCTGCAGCAGGCCCTCGGCGACCGGCTGCTCACCAGCGGCTCGTCGGCGCCCGACTCCCTCGATGCCCGCGTCGTCTTCGACGACGGGTCGATCCAGGAGTGGGCCGACGCCACCTACGGCGCGGGGCTCGTACGGGTGACCTCGGCACTCACGCCGGCCTCCTGACCGCCCGTCCCCCGAAGCATCTGAGGACGTGGTGCAGGCAGATCCGGGGGATCGGCCTGCACCACGTCCTCAGATGCTTCGGGTGAGGTGGGGACTACTTCTTCTCGTTGAGCGTGATGCTGATCGAGTTGATGCAGTAGCGGTCGCCGGTGGGCGTGCCGAAGCCGTCGGGGAAGACGTGGCCCAGGTGCGAGCCGCAGCTCGCGCAGCGCACCTCGACGCGCTTCATGCCGTGGCTGTTGTCCTCGATGTACTCCACGGTGTCGGTCATCGGCTGGTAGAAGCTCGGCCAGCCGCAGCCGGAGTGGAACTTGGTGTCGCTGGTGAACAGCTCCGACCCGCAGGCCTTGCACGAGTACGTGCCCTCGGTCTCGGTGTCGGTGTACTCGCCGGTGAAGGCGCGCTCGGTGCCGGCCTGGCGGAGCACGGCGTACTCCTCCGGGCTGAGCTGCTCGCGCCACTCCTCGTCGGTCTTCTGAACGTCGTAGGCCATGGCCCCAGAGTAGTCGCCCGGTGGCTGTCGCCCCTGCGGTGGCTGGCACTCTGGAGGGCATGGAAAGCACCCAGCTCCGCCTCGCCCGTCGTCCCGAGGGCGAGCCCGACGACACCACGTTCAGCACCACCACCGAGACCCTGCCCGAGCTGCAGGACGGGCAGGTCGCGCTCGCCATCCGCTACCTCTCGCTCGACCCCTACATGCGCGGTCGGCTGAGCACCGCCAAGTCCTACGCCGCGCCCGTCGAGATCGGCGACGTGATGGTCGGCGGCACCGTCGGCGAGGTCGTCGAGTCCCGCTTCGACGGCCTCGCGCCGGGTGACTTCGTCCTGTCCTACTCGGGCTGGCAGAGCGCCGCGGTCGTCGACGGCAGCCAGGTCCGCAAGCTCGACCCGTCGGTCGCGCCGGTGACCACCGCGCTCGGCGTGCTCGGCATGCCCGGCTTCACGGCGTACGCCGGGCTGCTGGAGATCGGCAAGCCGCAGGAGGGCGAGACCGTCGTCGTCGCCGCGGCCACCGGCCCGGTCGGCAGCGCGGTCGGCCAGATCGCCAATCTCAAGGGCGCCCGCTCCGTCGGCATCGCCGGCGGACCCGACAAGGTGCGCGCGCTGACCGAGGAGTTCGGCTTCGACGCCGCCCTCGACCACCGCAGCCCCGACTTCCGCGACCAGCTCGCCGAGGCCACGCCCGACGGCATCGACGTCTACTTCGAGAACGTCGGCGGCGCGGTCTTCGACGCCGTCCGCCGCCGCTTCAACACCTACGCCCGGATCCCGGTCTGCGGGCTCGTCGCCAACTACAACGCGGTCGGCCAGCCCGAGGGCCCGGACCGGATGCCCGGCCTGATGGGCCAGGTGCTCTCGCAGAGCCTGACCGTGCGCGGCTTCATCCAGAGCGAGTTCCAGAAGTCCCACGGCCGCGACTTCGTGCGCGACATGGGTCAGTGGGTGTCCGAGGGCAAGGTGCGCTACCGCGAGGACGTCGTCGACGGCCTCGAGAACGCGCCCGCCGCGTTCGCCGGCATGCTGCGCGGGGAGAACTTCGGCAAGCTCGTGGTCCGCGTCGGCGGCTGACCCCGGCTAGGGTCGACGCCATGGCGAAGGCGTCGGAGGCGTACGTCCGGGCGGGGGAGCGCGAGGTCAGGATCTCGTCCCCCGACCGGGTCATCTACGAGGCGACGGAGACGACGCCCGCAGTCACCAAGCTGATGGTGGCGGAGTACGTCACCAGCGTCGAGGAGGGCCTGATGCGGGCGCTCCGCGACCGGCCGACGGCGCTCGAGCGGTGGACCTCCGGCGTGCGGCCGGGCATGAAGCTGGCCACCGGCCCGCAGGACCGCAACGCCGACGCGTTCTACCAGAAGCGCGTGCCCAAGGGCGCGCCCGACTACCTCGAGTCGGTGCAGATCACCTTCCCGTCAGGACGGACCGCGGAGGAGATCTGCCCGACCGAGATCGCGGTGCCGGTGTGGTGCGCCCAGATGGGCACGCTCACCTTCCACCCGTGGCCGGTGCGGCGCGGCGACGTGGACCACCCCGACGAGCTCCGCATCGACCTCGACCCGCCGCCCGGCACGACCTTCGCCGATGCCGTACGCGTCGCGGGGGTGGCGCGCGAGCTGCTCGCCGACCTCGGGATGACCGGCTTCGCGAAGACGTCGGGCAACCGCGGCATCCACGTCTACGTCCGCATCGAGCCGCGCTGGGACTTCGGCGAGGTGCGGCACGCCGCGATCGCGTTCGGCCGCGAGCTGGAGAAGCGCGACGACGGCGTGACCACCGCGTGGTGGAAGGAGGAGCGCGGGGAGCGGATCTTCGTCGACTTCAACCAGAACACCCGCGACCGCACGATCGCGTCGGCGTACTCGCTGCGCCCGCTGCCCGGAGCGCCGGTCTCGACGCCGCTGGCCTGGGACGACCTCGCCGGGCTGACCGACCCGCACCAGCTCAACCTGTTCTCGGTGCCGTCGCGCCTGGCCGTCGACGGCGACCCGTGGGAGACGATCGACGACGTCCACCACTCCCTCCAGCCGCTGCTGGAGCTCTGGGAGGAGCACCCGGTCGAGCTCAACTACCCGCCCGACCACCCCAAGATGCCGGGCGAGCCGCCCCGCGTGCAGCCCTCGAAGAAGGTCGAGTCGCACTGGGACGCCGAGGGCAACCGGGTCGAGGGCACGTGACGGGCTGACCGCTCGAACGGCCCTCGCTCGATGGTTGAGGTGCGAGCGGAGCGAGCCTCGAAACCACGCACGGGACCGAGGTCTCGAGGCTCGTCGCCGAGGGCTCCTCGCACCTCGACCGACGATGAGGTGGACCTCAGCGCTCCCAGGGCGCCGCGACCGGGAAGTACTCCCGCAGGAAGTCCATCAGCAGCCGGTCCGCCCGCTCGGAGTCGAAGGCCGAGACGTGGTTGTCGGCCACGCAGAAGAAGTCGCGGTCGCGCTTGAGCATCGAGCGCAGCTGCACCGGCAGCTGCTGGTGGCCGAGGTCGACGTAGCCGTGGTGCGCGCCGGCGCGGAAGGCCTGGCCGGTGACGAGCCCGTAGTTCTGCGCGAACGACGACAGCAGCGACAGGTCGGTCGGCGAGCGGAACGGCGCGTGCGTGGTCGCGTCCACCTCGGCCGGGAAGCGGGCCGCGACCTCCTCCAGCGTCGTACGCCGCTGCGGGTGCGGGCTGTGCATCATCGTCTGGGTGATCGCCACGCCGAAGGCGTCCTCGAGCACGCGGCGGTTGTTCTGCGCGGCGGAGAGGTAGGGCCGGTCGTCGGTGCCGGGGAGCCCGACCGCGCGGTGGTCGGCGACGAACGCGGCGTACTGCCCGCCGGGGGTGAAGAAGTGCTCCTTGCGGCGGGGTCGGCCGAGGAAGACGTCGTCGTTGACGTAGACGAAGTGGTCGGCGAGGTCCGGGACGCGGTGCAGCGCCGTCTCGATCGCGTGCGAGCTGAAGGTGGGCAGCGCGGATGCGGGGAGGATGTCGCGGTGGTCGACGACCCGGATCTTGTCGTGCCGGCGGTCGAGCCACGACGGCACCTGGCCGGCGGTGACGAGGTGGATGCGGCGCACCCACGGGGCGAAGAGGTGGATGCTGCGCATCGAGTAGCGCAGCTCGTCGCGGCTGCGGTAGCGCGCGGCCCCGCTGGCCCGCTTGTCGGGTGTGCCGCCCAGGGACCGGATCCGCTCGTCGCGCGCGGCGAGCCAGTCCTCGTCGTCGCCGTCGACCCAGGTGTAGACGACGTCGACCTCGAAGCGGCAGTCGTCGACGGTCGGCAGCGCCATCGTGGCCAGCGTCGGCACCTCGACGTCGTCGACGACGGTCGTGGTGCGCTCGGCCCCCGCGGGCACGCGGTCGCCGTAGCGGTTGAGCCCCGGCGCCAGCAGGTCGCCCTCGGGCGACTCCTCCCAGAGCTGCACGCCGACCTCGACGCCCTCGCCCAGCAGGCCGTCGTGGCCGCCGCGCATCGGCCACGGCTCGAGGAAGAGCGTCGCCGTTCGAGTCCCGGCGAGCTCGGCAGTCATCGCCGCGACGGTCCCGCGACGCTCGGGCCACCCGCGCTCGGCGGGATCGCGGACCGACAGCCAGTCGGGGACGTCGGCCGCCGCGAGGGCGGTCAGGAACGCCTCCCGGCGTGACGACGGCACCACGACGACGGGGTACGGGTCGAGGCCGCGGGCCGGCACGACGAACCACCCGTCGCCGGTCGACGCAGCGACGGACGCCAGGACCCGGAGCGTCTTCGTACGCGCCTCGGCGGGGGTGAGCCCGCGCGCGGTCGTCGTCTCGGGAAGGTCGCCGAGGGGGCCCGGGCGCAGGCCGTGGAGGACCCGGCGCGGGGCGAGCGGGTCGTGGTGCCGCTCGATCGCGGTGCGGAAGGTGTCGACCCAGCGTCGGGCGAGCGCCCCGCCCTCCCACCGGGCCGAGCGCTCCAGCGCAGCCGCCCCGAGGCGGGTGCGCAGGTCGTCGTCGGTGGCGACGCGGAGCATCGCGGCGGCCAGCGCGGCCTTCGAGGCGGGCGGGACGAGGAGCCCGTCGACGTCGGGTGTGATGATCTCGCGCGGCCCCGACGGGCAGTCGTACGAGATCGCGGGCACGCCGGCGGACATCGCCTCCTGCAGGACGAGCGGGTAGCCCTCGCCGCGCGAGGCGAGCACCGCGACGCTCGCACGGGCCCACTCGCTGGCCAGGTCGTCGACCGCGCCGGGCAGCTCGACGCGGTCCTCGAGACCGAGCTTGCGGACCTGGGCGCGGAGGTTGTCGCCGCGCGGGCCGTCGCCGAAGATCCGCAGCGTCCAGCCCGGCAGCTGCTCGTGGATGCGCCAGAACGCGTCGACCACGTGCTCGAACTGCTTCTCCGGCGCCAGCCGGCCCGCCGTCACGAACGTCTTCTGGTCCAGCGCGGAGCGCGCCTGCGCGTGCGCGGGCAGCGGGTTCGGGATGACCTGGAGCTCGGGCGCGGCGCCGCCGAGGCGGCCGGCCAGCCAGCGCGACATCGACTCGGTCAGCGACACCACGACGTCCGCGCGGGGCGCGAACTGCAGCAGCGCGCCGAGGTCGTTGACCCGGCTGGAGGACGCGCGGTGCTCCTGGTGGACCAGCGCGACGCCGGGCGGCGCGAGCTGGGCGACGACGGCGAGCAGCTCGGGAGTGGTGGTGACGAGCACGTCGGCGTCGATCGCGCCCAGCGCCTCGCGCAGCGTCGCGTCGGTCAGGCCGTTGAAGAGCGCGTCCCAGCTGCGCGGCACGATCACCGACTCGCGGTCGGCCAGCTCTGCCGGATGGCGGCCGGACACCGCGGCGGGGCGCTCCCCGCGTACGTCGACGAGGTAGGTGACCTCGAGCCCGTCGGCGAGGCGGTAGTGGGTCGAGGCGCCGCTGCGCGTCACGCTGAGGATCCGCACGCGGTGGCCCTCGCCGAGGCCGAGCAGCGCGTTGGCCTGCTCGATGCCCGAGCGTGCGGTGCCGCCCATCCCGTCGGCGTTGAAGAGGACGAAGACGACGTCGAGCGGGCCGTCGCGGCGGGTCCGGCGCATCGCGGAACGCACCTTGCCCCCCAGTCGGTCGGTCAGTGCCACGTGTCCTCAGTCCTGTCCCACAGCTGCGCTCGCCGAGCCGGTCGGCACGATCCTAGGGCCCGGCGCACGGCCGATAGGGTGACCCGCATGCCGACGACCTCCACCCCGCTCGTCCTCGTGTCCGGGTCCGGCCGCAGCGGCACCAGCTCGCTCGCCGGCACCCTGAAGCGGCTCGGGCTGCACGTGCCCCAGCCGGAGGTCGAGGCGTCGGAGACCAACCCGCGCGGGTTCTACGAGCCGCGCTGGGTGATCGACTTCCACAAGCGGCACCTGCGCGAGCTCGCGCTGTTCAACATCGACAGCCGTCCCGCGGCCGTCGGCCTGGTCGCCGACTACCTCGCGTCCGGCGAGCCGACCGCGGAGCTGCGCGAGTGGCTGGCCGGCCAGCTGGCGGCGCCGGAGCGTGGCGACGCGCAGATCGTGGTCAAGGACCCGCACGCCTTCTGGTTCGCGTCCGCCTGGGAGTCCGCGAGCGCCGACGCGGGCGCCGACCTGCGCTGGCTCACCGCCCTGCGGCACCCCGCCGAGGTGGTCGGATCGCGCGACATCGCCTACCTCTCCAGCCAGTCCGACGAGCTCCGCCTGACGAAGGAGACGTCCAACGTCGCCGGCTGGGTGCACGCCGCCCTGCTGACGGAGCAGGCCGGGCGCGGCGGTCGCCGCTCGTTCGTGCGCTACGTCGACCTGCTCGCCGACTGGCGCGCGGCGCTCGCGCCCGTCCAGCAGCAGCTCGAGATCGAGCTGAACACCGACCTCACCTCCACCGAGCACCACGCGGTCGACGACTTCATCGAGCCGTCGATGCGCAAGTCGCAGCTCACCTGGGACGACGTGCGCACCCCCGACTGGTTGCGCGACATGGCCGAGGAGGTCTGGCGGCTCCTCGGCGTGCTGACGACCGCGCCGCACGACGCCGAGACGCTGGCCGCGCTCGACCGGATCCACGCGGACTACGACGCGCGCTACGCCGACGCCGTCGCCCTGACCTTCGACCACACCAAGGCCGAGTCCACCCTCGCCGCCCGCGAGGCGCGCGACGCCCAGCGCGCGACCGTCCAGCAGTTGCGGCGCGAGCTCGACGTCGTACGCCACGCCCAGCCGCCCGCCGTCGGCGGGCGCGAGGCGGCCGGCATCCTGCGCCGCGCCGTCGTGCGCCGCCTCACCCGCCGCTGAGTCGGCGTGAGTGTCACGCCAGATGACGCCGAGTCGGCGTGAATGTCCCGCCGGAGGACGCTGAGCCGGCGTGAATGTTCCACCGATGGACGCTGAGCCGGCGTGAAGGTTCGGACGAGTGACGGCGAGTCGGCGTGAACGCCGACGCGGCGCCGGGCGCGGGGACATTCGCGCCGACTCAGCGCGCTGCGCGTGATCATTCGCGCCGACTCGGCGCGCTGCGCGTGATCATTCGCGCCGACTCAGCGCGCTACGCGTGATCATTCGCGCCGACTCGGCGCGCTGCGCGTGATCATTCGCGCCGACTCGGCGCGCTGCGCGGGGACATTCGCGCCGACTCAGCGCATTGCGCGTGAACATTCGCGCCGACTCGGCGCGCTACGCGGGGACATTCGCGCCGACTCGGCGCCGGGGCGGTCAGAGGCCGGTGACGCCCTCGCCGGAGCCGGAGGCCTGCTCGTCGAAGTTCTCGTGCTCGATGAGGTGGAGGACCGGTACGCCGAGCTTGCGGCGGGCGCGGGAGGTCCAGTCGAGGTGGAAGAACTCGGCGACGACGTGGGAGCGGGTGAGGATGATCGCCTCGCGGGCGTCGACCTTGGCGACCATCGCGGCCAGCGCGTCGACGGGCGGCTCGGAGGTGACGAGGCCGCGGGCGGTGCCGCCGGCCGCCTCGAGCGCCGCGAGGGTCGTGGCGAGGTCGCTGGAGGAGTGCTCCTCGCACTCGCGGCGCAGCGCCTCGAGGTCGACGTCGTTCATCGCGAGCGCCGGGGCGGCCATCAGGTCACCGGCGCCGAGCGTGCCGAGGGACGCCTCCACCCGGGCGGCGGCGTCCTCGAGCGGGAGGAGGACGTGGTAGACGACCGCGTCCTCGATCTCCTCGTGCAGCGAGCGCACCTGCGCGGCGTCGGCGGCGCTGAGGGCCTGCTCGACGAGCAGCACCACGTCGTAGGTGCCCTGCCCGTCGTGGATGCTGTCGTTGGTCTCGCTCATCGTGCGCCTCCGGTGGTGGGTGCGGTGTCGGTGCTCAGGATCCGGGTCAGGTCGTAGCCGGCGGGCTCCTCGAGCTGACCGTAGCCGCAGCTCTCGGGGTCGCGGTCGTCGCGCCAGCGCTTGAAGTGGGCGGTGTGCCGGAACCGCCGTCCCTCCATGTGGTCGTACTTCACCTCGAGCACCCGCTCGGGGCGCAGCGCGGTGAAGCCGAGGTCCTTGCCCGCGCTCCAGCGGCTCTGGGTGCCGGGGACGCGGTCGGGGTTGGCGGTGAGGAACTCCTGCCAGCGACCCCACGGGTGGTCCGCGACGTCGCAGACCAGCGGCTGGAGCTCGTGCCACAGCGAGGCCCGCTTCGCGGCGGTGAAGCTGGCGGAGACGCCGATGTGCTGGAGCTCGCCGTCCTCGTCGTAGAGGCCGAGCAGCAGCGAGCCGATGAGCGGCTCCTCCGGGGTGGAGGTCTTGTGCTCGCGGTAGCCGGCCAGCACCACGTCGGCGGTCCGCTCGTGCTTGATCTTGAGCATCGTGCGCTTGTTGGGCTCGTACGCCGCCCCGAGCGGCTTGGCGACCACCCCGTCGAGCCCGGCGCCCTCGAACTCGGAGAACCAGCGCTCGGCCTCGGCGGGGTCCTCGGTGGTGCGGGTGAGGAAGCACGGGCCGGTGCCGTCGAGGTCGGCCAGGGCTGCGACCAGCGCGGCGCGGCGCTCGGCGAACGGGCGGTCCAGGAACGACTCGTCGCCCAGCGCGAGCAGGTCGAAGGCCACGAAGCCGGCCGGCGTCTCGACCGCGAGCTTGTCGACGCGGCTGGCGGCCGGGTGGATCCGCTCCTGCAGCGTCTCGAACTCCAGCCGCCAGCCGTCGGGGCCCTGGAGTCCGACGAACACCTCGCCGTCGAGCACCACCCGGTCGGGGAGCTGGCGCCGGCACGCCTCGACGACCTCGGGGAAGTAGCGGGTGAGCGGCTTGGTGTTGCGGCTGGCCAGCTCGACCTCGTCGCCGTCCTTGAAGACCAGGCAGCGGAAGCCGTCCCACTTGGGCTCGAAGCTGAGGCCTCCGTGCTTCGCCGGATCGGGCACGCCGCTCACGCTCTTCGCGAGCATCGGCTGCACGGGCGGCATCACGGGGAGGTCCACGTCGTCGAGCCTAGACCGCGGCGACGCGCCGGGCCTCAGGCGACGCGCCCCGCCCCGCGTCGCCCGGCGACGAGCGTCAGCACGAGCGCGACCAGCACGCCGATCACCGGCGGGACGAAGAAACCGGTCTCGTTGGCGAGCCACGCGAGGGCGCTGGCCACGGCGTAGATGCCGAGGTTGACCCAGTGGAACGCCGGGACCGGGTGCGCCTCGGGCATGCCGGCGCGCCAGCGGGCGAGGAAGTCCCCGATGATCACGCCGCCGAGCGGCGGCACGAAGACCCCGAGCAGGACGAGGTAGTCGACGAGGTGGTTCTGCACGCCCACCAGGGCCAGGACGGTGCCGACGACCGAGCCGCCCACGACGAACGGCAGCTTGGACGGCTTCTCGAACAGCTCGGCGCCTGCGACACCGAACGCGTAGGCCGTGTCGGCATTGGACTTCCACAGGTTGCCGAACAGCAGGAACAACCCCCACCCGACCAGGCCGAGGTTGTAGAGCACGAGGACGAAGTCGCCCTCCCCGAAGGTCATCGCACCCGTCGCACCGAAGAAGATCATCAGGCCGTTGCCGACCAGGAAGCCGATCGCGCAGGCGAGGACGGCCTGGCCACCCGTGCGGGCGAAGCGCGTCCAGTTCGGTGCCTGCGTGCCGGCGGAGACGAACGTCCCCACGACCGTCGTGATCGCGACCGACCAGGTCATCGACGTGCTCGGGTCGACGTCGGCGAGACCGGACCAGCCGCCCACCTCCTCCAGCGAGCGCAGCAGCACCCAGAACGCGAGGACGAGGATCAGGGGCGTCGAGATCGCCGACACCCAGAACATGCCGCGGTAGCCGTAGCAGGCGGTGAGGCACATCAGCACGCTCGCCAGGATCATCACCGCGGCACGCGACGGGTACGACTCCCAGTCGAGCGCCTGCGCGGTGAGGTCGCCGATCGTGCCGATCACGACGCCGTACCAGCCGATCTGGGTGCCGCCGAGCAGGACCGAGGCGAGCTTGGCGCCGCGCTGGCCCAGCACGTAGCGCGACATCACGACCGTGGTCAGGCCGGTGCGCGCGCCGATCCAGCCGAGCACCGCGACGTAGACGCCGAGGACGAGGGAGCCGAGCAGGATGACCTGCAGCAGCTCGGAGAGGGAGAACGCGGCGCCGAGCTGGGCGCCGGCGAGCATGGTCGGGGTGAAGACCGTGAAGCCGAGCAGCACCACGGCGAGGGAGAGGAACGTCTTGCGGGCGTGCGCCGGGACGGGCGTGACCGGGTAGTCCGGGTCGACGACCTGGTCCGTGGCGGTGGTCGGGGCGCTCATGCCTCCTCCCCGATGTCCTCGGCCCACAGCTGGGGCTTCTCGGCGATCATCGTGTCCATCAGCGCCTTGCAGTCGGCGTCGTCGGCGACCACGAGCTCCACGCCGCGCGATGCCAGCCACGACTCCGACGCCTCGAAGGTGCGGTTCTCGCCGATGACGATGCGCGGGATGTCGTAGAGCACCGAGGTCCCCGCGCACATGAAGCAGGGCGAGAGGGTGGTGTAGAGGGTGCTGGCGCGGTAGACCCGGGCGGACAGCCGGCCGGCGTTCTCGATGCAGTCGGTCTCGCCGTGCCGGATCGCCGATCCCAGCTGGACGCGCCGGTTGCGGCCCACCGCCAGCACCTCGCCGTCGTGCACCAGGGCCGCCCCGATGGGGATGCCGCCCTCCTGCCACCCGATCCTGGCCTGCTCGATCGCCAGGTCGAGGAACTCCCGGTCCGCCGCTTCGATCATCGTTCCCGCTCCTTGTCCGGTCACGCCACCCGCCGCCTGCGGGTGTGTGCCCCCTCACACCACCAGACGTCCGCGGACGTGACAACGGACGTCGTGGACGGTTGAGAGCGCTAGTCTCCTGACACAACGTCCGGTGAGTGAGGAGGTCCCGTGCTGATCCCGCTCCCCGAGGTGCTGGCCCTGCCGTCCTTCCGCGCGGCCGGCACGCGCGTGCTCGCCGGCGACCCGCAGGCGGCGACGGTGCGGTGGGTCCACTCCTCCGAGGTCTTCGAGATGGGCGGCCTGCTCGCCGGGGGAGAGGTCCTGCTGACCACGGGGCTGGGCCTGCACGGTCGCACGTCGGAGCACATGGCGGCCTACGTCGAGCAGCTCGCCGACGCCGGGCTGACCGCCCTCGCGCTGGAGCTCGGCCGCACCTTCTTCGAGGTCCCCGGCCCGATCCTGGACGCCGCGCGGCGGCGCGGGCTGGTGGTGCTGGGCCTGACCCACGTGGTGCCGTTCGAGCGGATGGTGGAGGACTTCCACGAGCTGGTCGTCCGCCGCCGCACGCACGCGGCGGGCGGCGCCGGCTGGGGCGACCTGGCGCAGGTGGTCGTCGACGGGCGCGGTCTGCGGGCGTTGCTCGACGAGGTGTCGCGCGCCGCCGGCTGCGAGGTCGAGCTGCGCGACCGCGACGACCAGGTCGTCGAGCGGAGCTCGATCGCGTCGGTCGTGGAGGAGGAGCGCGTCTCCGAGCCCGTACGCGGACCGGCCGGGGTGGTCGGCACGCTCCACCTGCTCGGCGGGCCGACGCGCCGGCGACGTCGTACGGCCGGACAGGCGGCCGTGGCGGTGGCGCTCGAGCTGGGGCGGGCCGGCTCGCTGGGCCAGCGTCCGAGCCCTGCCCAGTCGCTGGTCGCGGACCTCTGCGCGGCCACCCCCATGGCCGGCACGGAGGTGACCGATCGGCTCGCCGAGCTGGGCTGGCCGGCGCCCGACGGACGCGGGTGGCAGCCGGTGGCGCTGGCCGTCGAGCCGGGCGCGGCGCTGACCGACGTCGTGCCCGCGCTCGAGCAGGCGCTGAGGTCCGCCACCAGTCCGGTGCTGGCAGGCATCGCCGGCAGCCGGGCGGTGGCGGTGGTGCGCGGCTGGTCGAGACCGGGCGCCGCACGCGACGGCCTGGTCGCGGTCCACGAGTCGTTGCGCCGGGCCCGGGTGACGGTCGCCCCGGCGCCGGCCCTGCTGGTCGCCGGACCGCCGGTCACGGACCCGGCCGAGCTCGGCCCCGCCCTCGGGAGGACACGCGAGCTGCTGGAGCTCGCCCGGCGCACGGGGCGCCGCGACGGGGTGCTGCTCGCCCGCGACCTCGCCGCACCCCACCTGCTCGCGAGCGCCGGATCCGCGGCGTGGGCCGGGCTGGCCGAGGAGCAGGTGGGCCCGCTGATCGCGCACGACAGCCGGCACCGCACCGAGCTGCTGCGCACCCTCGACACGTACCTGACGAGCGGCACGTCGAAGGCCGCGGCCGCGACGGCCCTGGGGATCCGCCGTCAGTCGCTCTACGACCGCCTGCAGCGGATCGAGCGGCTGCTGGGCGTCGAGCTCGACGATCCCGACCAGCAGCTCGGGCTGCAGCTGGGCGTGCTCGCCTGGCGGCTGCGCACCGGCATCGACCCGCGGGTGGGCTTCGGGGGCTGAGCCGCGTCAGTCCTCGCCCTTGAGCGAGAACGACCGGAGCCGGTCGCCGGCGAACCACACGCCCACGACCGTGACCAGCGCGCTGGCGACGATCGCGTAGGGCAGGCTCGCGGGGTCGGGGAGCTCGGTGGAGATCGCGTGGCCGACCCGCAGGCCCCACTGGCCGATGCTCAGCCAGGCGATGCCGGTGAAGAGGTTGCCGAGCAGGCTCTCCCAGATCAGCACGAACATCAGCGACGCGATCACGGCGTGGCGGGTCACGGCGGAGATCGCGACGAAGAGCGCGGAGTACGCCGTCCCGGCGACCACGGCGCCGACGAACAGCGCGACGGCCCGCGTGGTGTCGCCGGTGATGAGCGCGGCGACGAGGATCGACAGCGCCCCGGCGGTGAGGGTCGCGGCGAGCGCGACCAGCCACTTGCTCAGCGCCACGCCGTAGCGGTTCACCGGCTTGGCGAGGAGGTAGACGATCGAGCCGTCGTCGACCTCCGGGCCGAGCACCGACGAGGCCGCGAGGATCGCGACGAGCGGCAGCACGAGCGGGTAGCCCAGGCTGGGCAGGATGTCGTAGGCGGCGTCGCCGTCGGCGAGCGAGGCGATGAGGGCCACGAGCCCGATCAGCAGCACCGGGAAGGCGAGCAGCAGGAAGAAGCGCCGCCGGCCGAGCAGGGCCTGCCCGGCGAGCTTGGCGATCGTGAGGTTGATCATCGGGCCACCAGGTAGGCGAACACGCTCTCCAGCGACTCGTCGCGCGGGGAGAGCTCGTAGACGGACAGGTCGTGCCGGCGCGCCCAGCCGGGCAGGCCGAGGGCGAAGCTGCCGAGGTCGGTCACCTGCACCTCGAGCTCGTCCTCGCGGAGGCTGACGGCGGCCACGGAGGGCTGGGCGATGAGGATCCCGGCCAGCGCGCGGTCGTCGCTGGAGCGCACGGCATATTGGACCGGGCGGTCGGTCATCAGCCGCCGGATCGCGCCGAAGTCGCCGGACGCGGCGTGCCGCCCGGAGACGACCACCTCGATGTGCCGGGCGAGCCGCTCCACCTCCTCGAGGATGTGGGAGCTGAACAGCACGGTGCGGCCCTCGTCGCCGAGGCGGCGCAGCAGGTCCATCAGGTGCATGCGCTGGCGCGGGTCGACGCCGTTGAACGGCTCGTCGAGCAGCAGCACGGCCGGGTCGTGGACGAGCGCGGCGGCGATCTTGACCCGCTGCCGCATGCCCTTGGAGTACGTGTCGAGGCGGCGCGCGGCCGGCTCGACCATGTCGACGACCTCGAGGATCCGCTCGGTGGCTGCGCCCGCGTCGGACAGGCCGTGCAGGTCGGCGTTGGCGCGGACGAACTGCCGGCCCGTGAGGTAGCCGAAGCTGAGCTCGCGCTCGGGGACCAGCCCGATCTGCCGGTAGGTCTCGGTGTTGCGCCAGACCGGCTGCCCGTCGAGCGTGACGTGCCCGGCAGACGGGGCGAGGAACCCCGACATCATCGCCATCAGGGTGGTCTTGCCCGCACCGTTGGGGCCGAGCAGGCCGGTCACGCCGGGCCCGATCGACAGTGACACGTCGTTGACGGCGACCACGTTGCCGAACCAGCGCGACGCCTTGTCGAGGACGAGCGTGCTCATCGCGACCCCACCTTCCGGAACCGGGCGACCAGGCCGAGCACGCACGCGCCGGCGAGCACGACGGCCACCAGGGCGTAGACCGGGACCCACGCCCCCTCGGGCGGCGTGAAGACCGCGATCCCTGCGTCCCACGCGTCGCCCAGCCCGCCGTAGAGCGACCACGGCGAGAACAGGCCGGCCGCGACCCCGACGCCGTCGGAGTCGCGGGCCGACGAGATCGCCTGGATCGACGTCACCACGCCGGCGAGCACGACGAGCACGAGGATCGACCCCACCACGGCGAAGCCGCGGCGCAGCGAGACCGACGAGATCAGGCCGGTCACGCCCGCGAGCAGCAGCGCCAGCAGGACCTGGAGGACGAGCGCCTTGAGGAGGTCCTCCGTCTCGTCGCTGCGGTCCAGCCCGGACAGCAGCGCACCGACGTAGAGGACGAACGTCGAGAGCCACATGAAGAGCAGCAGCGAGGCGGTGAGCGAGAGCCAGCGCACCAGCGCGAAGACCGGCGCTGACAACGGCCTGGCGAGGTAGAGCACGATCGAGCGGTGCCGCAGGTCGCGGGAGAACAGCACCGGCGCCTGGGCGGCGGCGAAGAGGCTGATCAGCAGCTGGACCTGCGAGGTGTAGCTCGCGTAGGACACCGGGAGGTTGCCGAGGCCCGTCAGCACGACCACGCCGACGACGATCAGAGCCGGCAGGGTCGCCATCGCGAGCAGGAGGAACGGCATCACCTTCGACTTGCCGGAGCGGCCGAGGCCGTAGGTGTGGCGCAGGCCGGTGACGAAGAGGGTCCGGGCGATGGTGGCGGTGCCCTCGCGGGTGCCGTCGAAGTGGCGGTAGCCGAGGTCGTGGATGACCCCGCGGGTGGTCGACTCAGGCACGGGCCCCGCCCTCCATGAAGACGTCCTCGAGGTGGCCGCGGTCGGGCTCGAGCCGCATCAGGCCCAGACCGAGCTCGTCGGCGACGTCGCGGATCAGGTCGTGGGCGGCGACGTCGGGCGGTGGCGGGTCGACGGCGACCATCGTGCCGCGCGGGCGGCAGCTGAGGCCGCGCTGGGCGAGCGCCTCGCCGAGCTGGTCGCGCTGGGTCTCGGTGCCGACGACCTCGACCAGCAGGCTGCCGGTGCGGCGCAGGAAGTCGCCGGTGGCGCTGGAGCGCAGCAGGTGGCCGCCGTCGAGAACGATGACGTGGTCGCTGACCCGCTCGAGCTCGCCGAGGAGGTGGGAGGTGACGAGGACCGCGATGCCGAAGTCGCTGCCGATCCGCTTGACCAGGCGCAGCATGTCGGAGCGTGCCGCCGGGTCGAGGCCGTTGGTGGGCTCGTCGAGGAAGACCAGCCGCGGGTCGTGCACGAGCGCCTGGGCGAGCTTGGCGCGCTGCTTCATGCCGGTGGAGTAGCCGCCCATCGGGCGGTAGCGCTCCTCCTCGAGCCCGACGTGGCGCAGCACGTCGGCGGCCCGCTCGCGGGCCGGAGAGGCGCCCAGGCCGGACATCCGGGCCATGTGGACGACGAACTCGCTCGCGCTCACGTCGGGCGGCAGGCAGTCGTGCTCGGGCATGTAGCCGACGAGCCGGCGGATCTCCTGGCTCTCGTGCTCGATGTCGTGGCCGAGCACGGTGGCCTGCCCGTGCGTCGGCTCGAGCAGCCCGAGCAGGATCTTGATCAGCGTCGACTTGCCGGCGCCGTTGGCGCCGACGAGGCCGGTCACGCCCGCGCCGACCTCGACGGTCAGGTCGGTCAGGGCGTGCACCGACCCGAAGTGCTTGGTGAGCTCTGCGGTCGACACGACCGGTCCGGCGAAGTCCCCCATCACGACGATCACGCTAGCGGTCGGCACCGACCGCGTGCATCAGGGATCGCCCGGAGCCGTGTGAAGAACCGGTGCAGGTCCGGCTCCGGTGCCATCACCACGAGTGGGTACGTCCCTGCGGACGGCGTTGCTCGCGACCCCGGCCGTGCTACGCCGGTCTGATCTCGACCTGAGGGGGACGCCATGCGCAGGATCGTCGTCGTCTCGTTGCTCACCGCTCTCGCGGCCCTCCTGCTCGGTCCGGGGGCGGCCGTCGCGCAGACGCCTCCGGGGGAGGTGCGGGTCCAGGGCCGGGCCTACGAGGGCCAGTTCGACACGTTCCGGGGGACGCTGCGGGTGACCTGCCGTCCCGGTCTGCGCGTCTCCGAGCTCGGCCTCACCTTCGTCCAGGACTTCACCTCGCCCGAGAGCCTGATCCCGACCGTGCCCACCTGCGACGGTCGGTGGCACGTCGTCTCCTTCTCCAGCTACGAGGGGTTCCACCCGGGCCGTGCGACGGTGCGGGTGCGGATGGCGCTCGTCGACGCCACGACCGCGGCCCCCGCCGGCGAGGTCGCGACCGAGGGGAGCGTCTACGTCCGTCCCGGTGCCCGGGTGCTGCTCCCGCGGCGCGTCGACCTGCGCCGCGACGGTGGCCTGCGCGCCACCGTCTGGGGGCGCTGCGACGAGCCGTGGGTGCTGCAGGGCTTCTCCGTCTCGGCCAGCCAGGACGAGGGCTTCGTCTTCGGCTCGACGCTCCTCGACATCCCGTGCGACGGCGCGTGGCACGCGCGTACGGCCGTGATCCGGTCGGCCGGCGACCCGTTCCACCGCGGACCGGTCCGTCTCGATGCCAGCATCACCACGCTCGACGGCGTGAACTTCGACCCCGCGGTCTCCGCTGGGGCGAGCCGGTGGGTGCGGACGAGCTGACCCGCCCTCCCGGACGTCATGGAGATCGGCGGTCCGAACCGCCGGTTCCCATGACGTACCGGGGAGAGGCGGGCCCTAGGCTGGGCGCGAACATTCCCCGGTTGGTCTGCCGGTAGGGCCCGCCTGACTTTGAATCAGGACTAGCGACGTAGGTTCGACTCCTACCCGGGGAGCTCAGTGCCATCGCGGAGTAGCGTCGGACCATGGCCGTCACCGAGATCGTGGGTGTCTACGACGCGGACGGCAGCCTGCTCGGGGAGCTGTCCTAGGCCTGGGGCAAGGTGCGCGGGACCCGCCACTGCGGGCTCTGCGACATCACGCACGCCACCGTGCGGCGCAAGCCCGCCTGGGACGCGATGGTCGCGCGGGTGCCCGTGCCGGTCCGGCTGCTGCACCTCGACGAGATCGACGACGACCTGCGCGTGGCCGTGGCCGCCGCCGGCGCACCCGTCGTGCTCGTCCGCGACGGGGCGCAGTGGCGCGAGGTGGTCGACGCGGACGCGCTCGACGCGATGGACGGGTCGGTGGACGCGTTCGAGGCCGCCGTGCGCGAGGTCCTGCGGCGCGAGGGGGCGGCATGAGCCTCGCAGCGTCGCTCACGTGGACCGGCGTCGTCGTGGCGTACGCCGTGCTCGCCAACGCGTGGAACAACCGTGACCCCGGGTGGTACGACCACCTCGACAAGCCGTCGTTCCAGCCGCCCACGCTCGTCTTCGCCCTCGTGTGGCCGCTCAACTTCGCCCTGCTCGTGCTCGTCGGGCTGGCCGTCGTCCGCACCGCCGAGCCCGGCGCCGCGTGGGCGGCGACCGGGGTGCTCGCGGTGTCGGTCGCGTGCGCGCTGACGTGGGCGCGGCTGTTCTACGTGCCGCCGCACCGGCTCACGGCGGCCGCCCGCTGGCTCACCGCGGCCGCCGTCCTGACCTGGCTGCTCGCGGTGGTCGTCGGCGCGATGGAGGTCTGGGGCGGGCTCGTCCTGCTGCCGTACGCGCTCTGGCTCAGCTTCGCGACCGCGCTGGCGCACGCCTACGCGCGCGGGCCCCGGTCGGTGCCGGGCCGGTAGGCGAACCACTTCGCGCCCGGAACGAGCGCACCGACCGCGCGCGAGGCAAATGCGGTGCGGCGACCGGCGGCCGCTGCCACGATGGCGCGCGATGGCCAACCACACGACGTACGACGACCTGCTGGCGCGGGTGCGCGCCCTCGCCGACCAGCTCGACCGGCCGCCGGTGGTCGGGATCTGCGGCCACGGGGGAGCCGGGAAGTCCACGCTGGCGAGCCTGCTCGCCGCCGACCTGGGCGTGGCCGAGGAGCAGGTCGTGCGGCTCGACCGGCTCAAGGCCGAGGGCGCGGAGGAACAGCGCGGGATCCTCGACCTGCACGACTGGCCCGTCCTGCGCGACCTGCTCGACCGGGTCCGCACGGCGCCGGCGCCGACCCGGCTGGCCTACCCCACCCGCGTGTGGGGCGGGGCGACAGGTCACCGCGACACCGCGATGCCGCCGGTCGTGCTGGTCGAGGGCATCCGGCTGCTCCACGACGGCACCCGCCGGCTGCTCGACCTCGCGGTCTGGATCGAGATGACCCCCGAGGCAGCCGGCGCCCGCGCGGTCGCCCGCAACACCGAGCAGGGCGACGACGAGGCCGAGCTCGACCTGTGGCGCACGCGCTGGATCCCCGAGGGGCACGCGTACGCCGCGGAGCACGCGCCGGCCGACCTCGCCGACCTCGTGCTCAGCCCGCTCGGCTGACCCGCGGGAGGCCCGACAGGAAGGCCCGGTAGTCGGCGACGCTCAGCGCCGGGGCCTCCAGCATCGGCATGTGCCCGACGCCGGGATAGGTCACCGAGCGGGCGCCCGCGATGCCGGTCGTCCACACGCCCGCGGTGCTCGGGTGGACCAGCCGGTCCTCCTCGCCCCACATGACCAGGGTCGGGACCCGGACCTCGCCGAGCCGGTCGTCGAGCGTCGCCACCCCGTAGAAGTCGCGGAAGACCTCCTCGAGCTGGTGGCGCCGCGCGACGTAGTCGGCTGCGATCGCCGCGCGGAGGAACGCCGGCAGGAACGGCGGGCGGGCCATCGTCATGGCGTAGAAGTCGGGGAAGTCGGCCACGCTCTCGAGCAGGAACGGGTTGCGCCCCTGGCGGAAGAGCAGCTCGGCGTCGCTCGGCTCCGGCTGCGTCACGCCGACGGCGTCGCTCAGCAGCAGCGACCGCACCCGGTCGGGGTGGTCGACGGCGAGCGTCGCGGCGACGAAGCCGCCCATCGAGTTGCCGGCGACGTGGGCGCGGTCGATGCCGAGGTGGTCGAGGACCGCGACGACGCGCCGCGCCTGCGCGGGAGCGGAGTAGCCGATGCCGGTGGTGAAGCCGGACGCGCCGTGGCCGGCGAGGTCGGGCACCACGACCCGGTGGTCCTCGAGCAGGTGGCGGGCGAAGCGCACCCAGACCACGCGGTCCGCGGAGTAGCCGTGCAGCAGCACGACCGGCGGCGCGTCGACCGGCCCACCCTCGAGGACGGCGAGGCGCGCGTCGCCGACGTCGACGGTGCGCTCGCGCAGGCCGTACGCCCGCGCCTCGGCGCTGGTGGCCGCCGCGAGGAGGCGTGCTGCGACGGCGGTGCGGCGGCTCACCTGCCGCCCCGCGACCGCACGACGCCGGTGATCAGCCGCTGGTACCCGGTCGGCGCCAGCCGTGCCATCGCGTCGAACACCCGCGCGTCAGGCCCGATGAGCACCCGACGCCTGTTCTTCCGCACCCCCTCGACGATCACCTCGGCCGCCTTCGCGGGGGTCGTGATGAACGACTTCTCGAACTCGCTGGTCGCGGCGTCGGCGGGCTTCCCGGTGGCGCCGGCCACGCTCCCGTCCACCCGGGCGGAGCGGGCGATGTTGGTCTTGATGCCGCCGGGGTGGACGCACGTGGCGCTCACGCACGACCGGGTCAGCTCGAGGTCCTGGCGCAGCGACTCGGTGAACCCGCGCACCGCGTACTTGCTGGCGTTGTAGCCGCTCATCAGCGGCTGCGCGGTGAGCCCGAAGACGCTGGAGATGTTGACGACGTGGCCCTCGCCGGACGCCTCGAGGTGGGGGAGGAACGCCTTCGTGCCGTGGACGACGCCCCAGAAGTTGATGCCCATGATCCACCGGTAGTCGTCGGTCGACAGCGACATCACGGTGCCGGAGAGCGCGACGCCGGCGTTGTTGACCACCAGGTTGGCGCGGCCGTGGTCGGCGACGACGGCGTCCGCCCAGGAGCGGACCGCGGCCTCGTCGGCCACGTCGACGACCGCGGTCGTGACGGCCCGCGCCCGGCCGGCGAGCAGCCGCTCGGTCCCGGCGAGCCCGTCGGCCGAGACGTCCGAGAGGGCCAGTCGGCAGCCCTGGTCGGCGAGGTGCAGCGCGAGGGCGCGGCCGATCCCGGAGCCCGCGCCGGTGACGGCGGCGACCTTGTCGTCGAGCTGCTTCATGCGGGGATCCTCTCGTCGGCGGTGCTGGTGACGGTGCTGATGACGTGGTGCTCGGGGCGGAAGCGCCGCGCGAGGCGGCGGAAGGAGAAGGAGAAGCCGGGGAACATCGCGACCACGCGGCCCGAGCGCGACTGGTACCACGACGTGCAGCCGCCGTCGTGCCACACCGTGTGCTCCATCTCGCGGTGGATCATCGCCGTGTAGTCGTCCTCGGCGCCGGCGGTGACCTCGATGCTCGCCTCGGGGGAGTCGACGACCGCGCCGATCGCGCGCTCGAGGTAGGCCATCTGCGACTCGATGACGAAGATCGCGCTCGTGTGGCCGATGCCGGTGTTGGGGCCGGTGACGACGAAGAAGTTGGGGAAGCCCGGGACGGCCGTGCCGAGGTAGGCCCGCGGGAAGTCGTGCCACACGTCGGCCAGGCGTACGCCGTCGCGACCGCGCACGTCGTGGGCGACGAGGCCGTCGGTGGCGTCGTAGCCGGTGGAGAAGACCACGACGTCGAGGTCGAGGTGCTCGCCCGAGGCGGTCACGACACCCGTCGCGTCGAAGTGGTCGATGGCGTCGTGGCGGTCGTGCAGCGTGGTGTTCGCGGCCGACAGCGCGGGGTAGAGCGTGTCGGACAGGATCACCCGCTTGCAGCCCAGCGTGTAGTCGGGCGTGACCTTCGCCCGCAGCTCCGGGTCGGGCACCTGCGCTTCGATGTGCTGCAGCGCGGCACGCTGGGCCGCGCGACGCAGCAGGAAGCGGCTGTGCTTGAAGCCGATCACGCGGGTCTCGAGCCGCCAGTAGATCCAGGTGCGCAACGCGCGCTGGAGAGGTCGCGCGCGCAGCAGGCGGCGCTGCCACGGCGTGAAGACGTGGTCGCGGCGCGGCATCACCCAGTGCGGGCTGCGCTGGAAGACGTGCAGGCGACCGGCCTCCGGCTGGATCGCCGGGATCACCTGGGCGGCGCTCGCGCCCGAGCCGACCACCGCGACCCGCGCGCCGGCGAGGTCGACGTCGTGGTCCCAGCCGTTGGTGTGGAAGGAGGCGCCCTCGAAGTCGGCGAGCCCGGGGAAGTCCGGCACGACCGGCGTGCTCAGCGGACCGGTCGCGTTGACCAGGAAGCGGGCCCGGTGCTCAGCACCGTCGCTGGTGCGCACGCACCACTGCGTCCCGTCCCACTCCGCCGCCGTCACGTCGGCCCCGAGGACCGTGCGCTCGCGGAGCCGGTGGGCGTCGATGACGTGCTCGGTGTAGGCGCGGAGCTCGGCCTGGTCGGCGTACATCTGGGTCCAGGGCCACGGCTCCGAGGCGATCGAGTAGAGCGGCGACGGGACGTCGACCGCCGCGCCGGGGTAGGAGTTCTGGCACCAGGTGCCGCCCATGAAGTCGCGGCGTTCGAGGATCGTCACGTCGAGGCCGCGGCGGAGCAGGGTCATCGCCGCGAGCTGGCCGCCGAAGCCGCTGCCGATCACGAGCACGGTGCTGGTCGCCACGTCGTCGCCTCCCCGTCAGGAATCCGGTGTCGTCACACTAAGTGGAGACGCCTGATTCCGCATTGACGAGTGACCCACGTCACGCCGGGTGGACCGGGTCGACCAGCGCGGTCGACGCGCCGGCGAGGAACCGCGCGAGGGTCTCCGCGACCTGCGCGCGGGAGGTGGAGCGGCCGGCGCTCGTCCACGTCACGACCGCGTGGCTGACCGCCCCGACCGCGGCGCTCGCGAGGAGCTCGCGGGTCGCGGGCGACAGCCCGGCGACGCCGTCGCGACCGGAGGCCACGTCGAGCATGAGGTGGCCGAAGGCCTGCATCCGCGCGAGGTAGGCCGCCTCCACCCGCGGGCTCACGCCGAGCACCTCGAACCACACCACGCGGGTCAGCCGCGGGTCGTCCTCGACGACCGCGAGGAAGGCGTCGAGGCCGCGTCGGGCGACGTCGGTGACCTCGTCGGACGGGCCGTCCAGCGCGGCGACCGCCGCCGCCTCGAGCCGGTCGGTGCCCTCGGCGTAGACCGCGAGGAGGAGGTCCTCGGTGGAGTCGAACTGCTCGTAGAAGTAGCGGTCGCTGACCTTCGCCGCCCGGCACAGCTGCCGCACGGTGGTCGCGCGGTAGCCGGCGGTGCCGAAGAGCTCGAGCCCGGCGTCGAGGAGCTGGCGGCGCCGGCGGGCCAGCCGGTCGTCGGCCGACTCCCCGGCGTACGTGCGACCACTCACGCGGCCATCAGACCACAGCCGACCTCGGCCGGCGCGGCGCGCAGGTGGCAGACTCGCCCGCCATGGAGAACCTCACCGTCATCGTCCTCGCCGCGGGCGGCGGCACCCGGATGAAGTCGAAGACCATGAAGGTGCTGCACCCGGTCGCGGGCCGCTCGATGATCGGCCACGTGCTGCGTGCCGTGCAGGCCGTCGAGCCCACGAGCGTCGTCGCGGTCGTCGGCCACCAGCGCGAGCAGGTCGGCCCGCACATCACCTCGCTGCTGCCCGACGCGGTGCTCGCGGTGCAGGAGACCCAGGAGGGCACCGGCCACGCCGTACGGATCGCGATGGAGGCGTGCGGCGCCACCACCGGCACGGTGATCGTCGCCGCGGGCGACACCCCGATGCTGGAGGGCGAGTCGCTGCGGGCCTTCGCCGAGGAGCACGAGGCCGCCCAGCGCGCGGTCAGCATCCTCACCGGCAAGGTGGCGAACCCGTTCGGCTACGGCCGCATCCTGCGCAACCACGAGGGTGACGTCGAGGGGATCGTGGAGGAGAAGGAGGCGACGCCGGAGCAGCGCGAGATCGACGAGATCAACTCCGGCATCCTCGCCTTCGACGCCGCGTTCCTGGTGTCCGCGCTGCCGCGGATCACCAACGACAACGCCAAGGGCGAGTACTACCTCACCGATGCCGTCGGCCTGGCCCGCGAGGACGGCCTGACCGTCGGCGCGCACCTCGTCGACGACGTCGCCCAGACCGAGGGGGCCAACGACCGCGCCCAGCTCGCCGAGCTCGGTCGCGAGATGAACCGCCGGATCGTGACCCGCTGGATGAAGGACGGCGTCACCGTCATGGACCCCGCCACCACGTGGATCGAGGCCGACGTCGTCCTCGAGCCGGACGTGACGATCCTCCCCGGCACCCAGCTCCTCGGCGCCACCGTCGTCCGTGAGGACGCCGTCGTCGGCCCCGACACCACGCTCAAGGACTGCGAGGTGGGCGTCGGCGCCCGCGTCGTGCGCACCCACGGCGAGCTCGCCGAGATCGGCGACGCCGCGACGGTCGGTCCGTTCGCCTACCTCCGCCCCGGCACCCGGCTCGGGACCGGCGGCAAGATCGGCACCTTCGTCGAGACGAAGAACTCCGAGATCGGCGACGGCGCCAAGGTGCCGCACCTGTCCTACGTCGGCGACGCCGAGATCGGCGAGGGCACCAACATCGGCGCCGGCACGATCTTCGCCAACTACGACGGGGTCGCCAAGCACCGCACCGTGATCGGCAGGCAGGCCCGCACCGGGTCCAACAACACCTTCGTCGCGCCGGTGCAGGTCGGCGACGGCGCGGGCACCGCCGGCGGCACCGTCGTACGCCGCAACGTCCCCGCCGGAGCGCTCGCGGTGAGCAGCGGTCCGCAGCGCAACCTCGAGGGCTGGACCGAGTCGAAGCGGGCCGGGACGGCGCAGGCCGAGGCGGCGGCCGCGGCGCGAACGGCCGGTGAACGTGAGGCGGCCCACGAGGAGTGAACCCCGCGCGACCCCGGGGTTGGGCGGACCACCCTTCGTGGTGAACAATCCAGTGAGCACCTCCGACCAAGCCACCCCCGAGGCTGACCACACAGCGAGGAGTCGCGTCGCGTGACCGGAATGAAGCGGACCACCGAGAAGAACCTGATGGTCTTCAGTGGTCGGGCCCACCCCGATCTCTCCCGGGAGGTCGCCGACCTCCTCGAGACCGGGCTGGTGCCGCAGAGTGCCTACGAGTTCGCCAACGGCGAGCTCTACGTCCGCTACGAGGAGTCGGTCCGGGGGTGCGACGCCTTCGTGATCCAGAGCCACACCGCTCCGATCAACGAGTGGATCATGGAGCACCTGATCATGGTCGACGCGCTCAAGCGCGCCTCGGCCAAGCGGATCACGGTGGTGATGCCGTTCTACGGCTACGGCCGCCAGGACAAGAAGCACCGCGGCCGCGAGCCGATCTCCGCGCGGCTGATGGCCGACCTGTTCAAGACCGCCGGCGCCGACCGGCTGATCACCGTCGACCTGCACGCCGACCAGATCCAGGGCTTCTTCAACGGCCCCGTCGACCACCTGATGGCGCTGCCGATCCTCACCGACTACGTCAAGGAGAAGTACGGCGACCAGGAGCTCGCCGTCGTCTCGCCCGACGCCGGCCGGATCAAGGTCGCCGAGCGCTGGTCGGCCCGCCTCGGCGGCGCGCCGCTGGCCTTCATCCACAAGAGCCGCCGCACCGACGTGGCCAACGAGGTCGTCGCCAACCGGGTCGTGGGTGACGTCAAGGGCAAGATCTGCGTCCTCACCGATGACATGGTCGACACCGGCGGCACCATCGTGAAGGCCGCGGAGGCCTGCATGGCCGACGGCGCGGCCGGCGTGGTGATCGCCGCGACCCACCCGATCCTCTCCGACCCCGCCGTCGACCGGCTGAAGAACTCCTCGGCCCTCGAGGTCGTCGTCACCAACACCCTCCCGGTGCCGGCCGACAAGCAGTTCGACAAGCTCACCACGCTCTCGATCGCCCCGCTGATCGCCCGCGCGATCCGCGAGGTCTTCGAGGACGGCTCGGTGACGTCGATGTTCGAGGGTCACGCGTAGGCACCCTGCGAGGAACGAGCAGGGGTGCCGCGACGCGGGAGATCGAGCAAGCCCCGCGGGTGAGCTCGCGAACCCCCGACGGGAGCGTCGAGATCCGCGTCTGACCCACGCCTGACCTCATTTCAGCGATCCCCGGTCAGCCGGGGATCGCTGAAGGGGACGCCGGCGGCCCCCGGATCCGCGCTCAGAGCGTCCGGTCGAGGTCGTCGAGGTGGTCGTTCCACGACCGCGCGAGGACGGTGGGGACGTCGCCCGCGGCGAGGGCGGCGGCGACCTCGTCGCGCAGCTCACGGCGTACGGCCACCGGCAGCGGCAGGCGGGGGAACGCGTCGCCGATGCTGTCGGCCATCGCCTGGCCCGACTGCTTCGCCAGCGTGAGGCCGTCGGTGACGTAGCGCGAGAGGTAGGGGCGCAGCAGGTCGGCCTGCTCCCAGCCCCAGAAGCCGGCGGCGGTCGCGTCGAGCTCGTGGGTGCTCAGCTCGCCGCTCGTCAGTCGCTCCCAGGTCGCGGCCTTGGCCTCCTCGGTCGGCACCGCGGCGCGCGCGGACAGCGAGGCGTGGTGCCCCGAGACGGACCGGTCGCGCTCGACCTCGGCGTCGACGTACGACGGGTCGCCGAGCTCGGCGAGCCGGTGGACGGCGGCCCAGCGCACGCTCGGGTCGACGTCGTCGCGTCCGAGCCAGTCGGCGAGGAAGTCCCGATCGGCGCTCAGCCGGGCCAGCACGCGGGCGGCGCCGGGGGCGAGGAGCGGGTCGCCGCCGTCGACGGCCCCCTTCGCGATGTCCGCCACGACCGCGAGGTGGCCCGCGACCGCAGCCGGCTCGTCATAGCGGCGCACCACGAGCTGGAGCGCGCGCATCACGCCCTCGAAGACGAGCGGGTGCCGCTCGAGGCGCAGGTGACGGTCGGCCAGCGCCACGAAGTCGGCGACGGGGACGACCTGGGACTCGGTGAGGTCGGCCGCGGTCCACCACAGCATCGCCCGGGTCAGCTGCGACTCGACCGACGACAGGCCCGCGGTGATCGCGGTCCACGACTGCTCGTCGGGCCGGACCACGGCGAAGGTCTCGTCGCCCGAGTTGGGCACGACGACCCGCCCGGCGAACTCCTCGAGCCGGACCGGCTCGTCGCCGACCTGCACGTCGCGCGAGCCCACCAGCCGCATCGCGTCGTCGTACGCCGAGACCGTGATCCGGTGCGAGCGCGAGCCCTCCCGGGCCAGGACGGGCACGCCCTCCTCGCGGGTCACCCTCAGGGTGTCGAAGCCGGTGCTGCGCAGCCAGTCCTCCGCCCAGCCGCGCACGTCCTTGTCGGTCGCGGCGTCGAGCGAGTCGAGGAAGTCGGCCAGGGTCGCGTTGCCGAACGCGTGGGTGGTGAGGTGGCGGTTGACGCCGGCGAGGAAGTCGTCCTGGCCGAGCCAGTGGCCGAGCTGCGCGAGCGCCGCGTTGCCCTTGGCATAGGTGATCATGTCGAAGTTCGCGAACGCCGTGTCGACGTCGACGATCTTCTCGGTGTCCTCCGCGATCGGGTGGGTCGAGCGACGCCGGTCGGCGCGGTAGCCGGTGGGCTTGCGGGTGATCGCCGCGGACGTCCAGGCGTCGGTGTAGCCGGCCGCGACGCCGGCGACGTCGTAGCCCATGAAGTCGGCGAACGACTCGTTGAGCCACGAGTCCTCCCACCACTTCATGGTCACCAGGTCGCCGAACCACATGTGCGCCATCTCGTGGGCGATCGTCGAGGCCACCCACTCCTTCTCCAGCTCGGTGGGGGCGCCCTGGGTGAGGTAGGAGTCACGGAAGACGACGCAGCCGGGGAACTCCATCGCGCCCCAGTTGAGGCCGGGCGCGAAGACCTGCTGGTAGTCGGCGTAGGGGTACTCCGGCTCGAAGACGGTCGTGTAGTGCTGGAAGCACGCGCTCGTGATGCGCTTCAGCTCCTCCGCGTCGCGGCGCAGCTCGCGCTCCTGCGAGGCGCGCGCGTGCCAGCCGAAGGGCAGCGTGCCGCCCGGGGCCGGGGCGTACGGCTCGTCCCAGGTGACCGACACCCACGGGCCGCCGACGAGGGTGAACAGGTAGGAGGAGAACGGCGGCGTCGTCGCGAAGGTCCACGTGTCGCCCTCGCGCGAGGAGAGCGCGCCGTTGGCGAGGACCGTCCAGTGCGCCGGCGCCGTGACGCGGACGTCGAAGGTCGACTTGATGTCCGGCTGGTCGAAGCAGGGGATGACCTTCTGGGTGATGTCCATCGAGGTGTGCGCGCAGACGTAGCGCTCGCCGTCGGCCGGGTCGACGGTCACGGTCATGCCGTCGCCGTCGGTGACATAGGGCATCCGGGCGGTGACCACGACCGTGGTGTCCTCGGCGAGGTCGGTGAGCGCGATCCGGCCGTCCTCGTACGCCGCGGGCGCGCCGTCGAGGGTCACGTCGGTGGCCCCGGTCAGCTCGAGGAACGTCGAGGCTCCCGGCTCGGTGCACCGGAAGGCGATCCGCGCCTCGACCGTGAAGTGCTCGGTCGAGGTGAGGTCGAGGTGCAGGTCGGTGCGGACGTCGGTCACGAGGAGGGCGCGCTCACGCGCCTCGGGCAGCAGGAGGGGCACCCGGTCACACTAGAGGCACGGTCCAGTCCGCCGCCTCCGGGATTCGACCCGGCGCGGGGGCGGGGTCTAGAGTTCTCGGGTTGCCTCGGCGAGGGAGCCGGTCGAACGACCAGGACTCCGTGATCGACAGGGCCGGACCAGCCACGCTGCGCCGCGCTCACGATCCGGAGCGCGGCGTTCGTCGTCTCCGGACCCGCCGAGCCGGCCGCACCGGCCCCCTCACGTACGGGGTCACTCGAACCCCGAAGCACCACCCCCGCCACCGTCCCGCCACCCTCCAGGAGGACCCATGTCTGCCCCCGAGAAGATCGCCGCCGAGGCCCGCACCGAGTTCGGCAAGGGCGCCGCCCGCCGGATCCGCCGCGAGCACAAGATCCCGGCCGTCGTCTACGGCCACGGCAACGAGCCGACCCACCTCATCCTGCCCGGCCACCAGACCATGATGGCCCTCAAGCACGGCGGTGCGAACGCGCTCCTCGCGCTGCAGATCGACGGCAGCGAGCAGCTCGCCCTGACCAAGGACGTGCAGATCGACCCGATCCGCCGCGTCATCGAGCACATCGACTTCGTCTCCGTGAAGCGCGGCGAGAAGGTCACCGTCGACGTCCCCGTGCACGTCGTCGGCGAGGCCGGCCCGGACACGCTGGTCGTGACCGAGAACGCCGTCGTCTCCGTCGAGGCCGAGGCCACCCACATCCCGGAGGCCTTCGAGGTCTCCGTCGAGGGCGCCGAGGTCGGCACCCAGGTCCTCGCCAAGGACCTCGACCTCCCGTCCGGCGTCACCCTGCTCGCCGACGAGGAGCTGCTCATCGTCAACGTGACCGAGCAGATCTCCGCCGAGGCGCTCGAGGCCGAGCTGGCCGAGGCCGAGGCCGACGCCGGCATCGAGCACGACCCGTCCGACGAGGAGATCGCCGAGGCGCAGGAGGAGGCCAAGGCCGAGGACGCCGCCCAGGACGCCGAGGGCTCCGACTCCGAGTGACCCCCTGCTGACCGGGCAGTTCCTCGCGCCGCGACGCGAGGAACTGCCCGGTCAGCGCATTTCAGCGCGAGGAAGTGCCCGCTCGACTGATTGGATGCAGGACGTGACCCAGCAGCAGGACCCCGAGCAGAGCGGCGCCTGGCTCGTGGTCGGCCTCGGCAACCCGGGTCCGGCCTACGCCGGGCACCGCCACAACATCGGCTACCTGGTGGCCGACGAGCTGGCCTCCCGGATGGGCAGCCCGTTCCGGAGCCACAAGTCCGGGCGTGCCGACGTCGTCGAGGGACGGCTGTCGATCGGCGGACCGCGGGTCGTGCTGGCGCGCCCCCGGGCGTACATGAACGAGCTCGGTGGGCCGGTGAAGGCGCTGGCGACCTTCTACAAGGTGTCGCCCGACCACGTCATCGCGATCCACGACGAGCTCGACATCGCGTTCGGCACGCTGCGGATCAAGCTCGGCGGCGGCGACAACGGGCACAACGGGTTGCGGTCGATGCGCTCCTCGCTCGGCACCGGCGACTTCCACCGGGTACGCGCCGGCATCGGTCGCCCGCCCGGGCGTCAGGACGTCGCCGACTTCGTGCTGTCGAACTACTCGACCGTCGAGCGCAAGGAGCTGCCGTTCCAGGTCTCCGACGCCGCCGACGCGATCGAGACGCTGATCACCGACGGCCTCGAGAAGACCCAGCAGCGCTTCAACTCCTGAGCCCGGTCGGTCAGGCCGGCGGCAGCACCACCGTCCACATGAGCGCCCGGCCCGAGGCCAGCGACGAGGTCGCCGCCAGCGCGGGGACCGTCCCGGCCGGTACGTCGCCCTGGTCGCCCGCGACGGTGGTCAGCAGGCCGGTCCCGGTGCCGGTCGTCGACGCGCGGCCGGTGAGGGCGGGCGGGAGCGTCCAGCCGTGCACGCTGCCGGTCTTGTCGGCGTAGTGGCGCAGCACCCGCGAGCCCGGCAGCGCGACGCTGGCCGCGGGAGCGCCGTGGGTGGTGGTGAAGGCGGTCTCGGCTCGCCCGACCGCGGTCGGCGCGCCGGCCCCGGCGTAGGCCAGGAGCACCAGGCTCGCCTTGGACGTGGCGTCGAGGGTGAGCGTGAGGGTCGTGCCCGGGAGGGCCGCGCCGGCGGTGCGGGTCAGGATCCACGACCGCAGGTCGGTGCCGTCGGACACCGTCGACACGAGGGTCCAGCCCGTCGGCGTCGTCAGCGTCGCTGCCCGGTTGGTGGTCACCAGCAGCACCAGCCGGTCGGTGGCCTGCACGGTGGCGGGCACCGCGACCTGCGGCCGTGCGGTGCTCGAGTCGGAGGTGGACGACGCGCGCCAGACGGGGCCGGCGGGTGGCGGCGGTTCCTCGGCCACCGTGACCGTCCGGACCTGCGTGGCGCTCGCGCCCTCGTCGTCGGTGACCGTGAGCCTCACGTCGTAGGTGCCGGCCGCGGCGAAGGTGTGGGCGACGGTGGAGCCGGTGGCGGTGGCGCCGTCGCCGAAGGCCCAGTCGAGGGAGACGAGCGCGCCCCCGTCGGGGTCGTTCGACGCGGACGCGTCGAACGTGCACGACAACCCCTGGCAGGAGGACGTGAACGACGCGACCGGGTCGCTGGGCGGCGGGGGCCCGGTCGGGGACACCAGCACGACGGAGTACTCCTGCCCGCCGCCGCCCGCCAGCGTGGCGCCCGTGATGCCGGGGACCAGCACCGGGGTGGAGCGGTTGGTGGTGGTGCCGTCGCCGACCTGCCCGGCGTCGTTGGCGCCCCACGCCATCACGTGGCCGTCGGCGAGCACCGCGAGGCCGGTGTCGCGGCCGGAGCCGATCGACACCACGGACGACAGGGAGCGTACGGCGACGGGCCGCGACCGGTTGGTGGTCGTGCCGTCGCCGAGGTTGGCGCGGTAGTTGCGGCCCCAGGCGAGCACGGTGCCGTCGGTGCGCAGGGCGTAGGAGTGGTGGGCGCCCGCGATCACCTGGGTGATGCCGGTGGCGACCTGCACGGGCGAGGTCCGGTCGGTGAGGGTGCCGTCGCCGACCTGGCCGTAGTCGTTGGACCCCCACGCCCAGACGCTGCCGTCGGAGCGCAGCGCGAGCCCGTGGTCGCGGCCGCCGGCGATCCCGACGACCGACGTCAGGCTGCCGACGCGGACCGGGGTGGTGCGCCGCACCAGCGTGCCGTCGCCGAGCTGTCCCTCGTCGTTGCGGCCCCACCCGACGACCGTCCCGTCGGCGCGCAGGGCGTACGACATGTCACGACCGCCGGCCACGGCGACCGCGTCGCTGATCCCGCTGACCGTGACGGGCGAGCGGCGCAGCGTGGTGGTGCCGTCGCCGAGCTGGCCGTCGGCGTTGAGCCCGAAGGTGCGCACGGTGCCGTTCGCGAGCAGCACGACCGTGTGGTTGTGGCCGGTCTCGACGGCGCTCGCGCCGGTGATGCCGGGCACGCGGGTGGGGGAGGGCAGGTTGGCGGTGCCGCCCGTGCCGAGCTGACCCTGCTGGTTGCTGCCCCACGTCCACACGGTGCCGTCGGAGCGGAGCGCCGCGACGTGCTCGCGGCCGCCGTGGAGGTCGACGACGTCCGAGAGCCCCACCACGGGGCCGGGGGTCGTACGGGCGGTGGTGGTGCCGTCGCCGAGCTGGCCGAAGCCGTTGCCTCCCCAGGTCCAGGGGACGCCGGCCGGGACCGGCGCGGCAGGCGCAGGGGCGGCGGCGAGCAGCCCGAGCGCCAGGAGGGCCGCGGCCCCTCCGGCACCGGCGCGTCGGTGCAGGGTGGTCGCGGCCCTCCCGGTGGTCATCTCAGCGGTCCAGCCGGAGCAGGATCGTCCAGGCCGTCGCGCTGGCGGAGGCGCTGTCGGCCGTCGCGGTCAGCGGTCCGTAGGGTCCCTCGGCCAGTGGCCCGCCGGAATCGGCGAGCACGCTGCAGACCCGTCCGGCGTTGGCGCCGCAGATCGCCTGGCGCGCGGTGACCCCACCCGGCAGCGTGAAGCCGGTCGTGGCGGACGACTTGTCGGCCCAGTAGGACACCGCCCAGTCGCCGGCCCCGGCCTGCACCGTCGGCGCCGTGTGGCCGGCCCGGACGACCGTCTCGGCGCTCGGCACCACCTGCGGGGCGAGCATGTCGCCGCTGTAGGAGGCCACGGTGAGGGTGTACTTCGCGGCGGCGTCCATCGCGAACCGGACGGTCCGGCCGCCGTCGCCGGCGGCGGCGGTGCGGGTCCAGACGAACGTCTTCATCGTCCCGGAGGTGGCGGTGTCGGCCAGCGTCCAGCCGGTGACGCCGCTGCTGGGGTCGCCGGGGACGCGGGTCGCGTCGTTGAGCGAGAGGACCAGCACCATCCGGTCGCCGGCGGACGTGCCGGCCGGGACCACCACGTTGGGCGTGGAGACGTTGCCCTGGTTGGCGGTGCTGCCGACCAGCGCGATCGGCCGGATCGCGACCGGCGCGACCGAGCGGGTCGCCGACGCGGTGGCGAGGTCGTTGTCGCGGACCGTCAGCGCGGGCGTGTACGAGCCGCCCGCGGCGTAGGTGTGGGTCGTGGTCGCGGAGTCCGTGACGTCCACCGACCCGTCACCGAAGTCCCAGGCGTAGGACGAGACGAAGCCGTCGGTGTCGCCGGACCCGCTGGCGTCGAAGGTGCACACGAGGTAGCGGCAGGTCGTGGTGAACGCCGCGGTCGGCGGGGTGTTGGTGCGGGTGACCTGGACCGTCCGGACCAGCGACCCGGTCGCGCCCTCGTCGTCGGTGACGGTGAGGGTGACGTCCCACGTCCCGGAGCCCGCGAAGGTGTGGCTCGGGGTGCGACCGGTGGCCGTGGCGCCGTCGCCGAAGTCCCAGGCCCACGACGTGACGGACCCGTCGGCGTCGGTCGAGCCGGAGGCGTCGAAGTCGCAGGCGGTGCTCGTGCACGTGGAGGTGAAGGCAGCCGTCGGCGCCTGGTTGGCCTCGACGGTGCGCAGCACGACCGACCAGGCCGTCGCGGTGGCGTTGGCGGTGTCGGCCGTCGCGACCAGACCGCCGTACTGGCCGGTCGGGACCGCCCCGGCGGAGTCGGCCCACGAGCTGCAGACGTGGCCGGTGCCGGTGCTGCAGACGGCGTGGCGCCCGGTCACCGAGCCCGGCAGCGTGAAGCCGGTCGTGGCGGCGGACTTGTCGGCCCAGTAGGACACCACCCAGGCGCCGGCAGGGGCGTCGACGAGCGGAGTCGCGTGGCCCGCGCGGTTGACCGTCTCGGCCAGGTCGGCCACCACCAGCGCCCCGCTCCGGACGCCGGAGTAGTCGGCGACGGTCAGGGTGTACTTCGCGGCCGCGTCGAGCGGGACGGTCACCCGCCGGCTCGCGTCGCCCGCGACGGCGACCTTGCTGTAGAGGCGGGTCTGCATGCTGCCCGACGTGGTCGTGCCGAGCACGGTCCACCCGGTGATGCCGGTGGGGTCACCGATCACGCGGCTGCTGGAGTTGAGGGTCAGCGCCATCACCAGCCGGTCGCCGGCCGAGACGGTCGACGGCGTGGTGACGTTGGGCGTGGAGACGTTGCCCTGGTTGGTGGCACCGCCGACGTAGGACACGGTGCTCGCCGCCGGCGCACCGACCACGACCTTGACGGTCGACGCGTCGTCGGTGGCGCCCTGGTCGTCGGTGACGACGAGGGTGGCGGTGTAGGTGCCGGGGGAGGCGTAGGCGTGGCTGGTGGTGGCGCCCGAGCCGTGGGCGCCGTCGCCGAAGTCCCAGGCCCAGTCGGTGACGGTGCCGTCGGGGTCGCTCGAGGCGGTCGCGTCGAGGTCGCAGGCGAGGAACGCGCACGTCATCGTGAAGTCGGCCGTCGGGGCGACGTTGGGCTTGACCACGGTGACCTGCTTCGTGGTGCTGCTGGACAGCCCGCCGTCGTCGGTGACGGTGAGGGTCACGTCATAGGTGCCGGACGCCGCGAAGTCCTTCTGCGGGGTCGGGCCGCCGGCTTCGTCACCGTCGCTGAAGCTCCACTCGTAGGACGACACCGTGCCGTCACCGTCGCTCGACCCGGACGCGTCGAAGGTGCAGGAGACGCCGGTGCAGCTGGAGGTGAAGGCCGCCGTGGGCGCGGTGTTGGGCAGCACCGAGGCGAGGAAGACCGCCCGGCCGCGCCAGTCGATCGACGTGTCGGCGACCGACGAGGTGCCGGTCGGCGCCCCGCCGCTGAAGCCGATCTTGAGCAGCTGGCCGTTGGGGGCGTTGACGACGTAGAGCGTGCTCCCGTCGAGGAACATGCCGCGGGTCGAAGCCCAGGCGATGTTGCCGCCGGTGACCGTGTTCTCGACGCCGCCGATGATGCCGGCGTCGGGGTTGAACCAGCGCCAGAAGAGCGAGGTCTGGCCGCTGCGCGTGTAGTAGATCCGGCCGGCGGAGTAGAACATGCCGGTGACCGTGCTGAGCTGGGAGTACCACGTCGGCAGCACGCCGGCGTAGGTCTGGCCGACGGGGCCGCTGCCCGTCTCGACCGTGCTCCACAGCGGGTCGAGGTAGGGATTGATCGCGGTCGCCGCGCCGAAGCTGGTGCCGTCGAAGGACCGCTTGTAGAGCATGCCGTCGGTCTGGGCGTAGAACAGCGTGCGGCCGACCATCACGGCGTTGCGGACGTTGCTCCAGTCGAAGGACCCGGTGCTGACGGTGCCCTGCGAGGTGACCGACGTGCCGTCGAAGGCGATCACCTTCGCCAGGTTGGCGTTGGAGGCCGCAGCGGTGTTGACGATCTCGATCGCGTTGACCTCCGGGTTGCCGAAGGAGGTGTGGGTGAAGTCGATGTTGACCGTGCCGTCGCTGGTGATGTCGAACGACTTCATCGTGCCGCGGTTGACGCCCGGGTCGACGTTGGGGTCGTAGCTCGACAGCTTGCTCACCCCGTCGATGAGGACGTTGAAGCGGCGGGTGGCGACGGACCGGCTGGCGAAGTAGAGCCGCACCTGGGTGCTGGTGCCGGCCGGGACCGGGAACGTCCACTGCATCTCGTTGCCGCCGGCGGGGTCGTTGCGCTCCTGCGTCCAGATGCCGAGCGGCGTCGAGGCGGGGACGTTGACGAGGCTGGTCGAGGTCAGGGCGCTCCAGGTCGCGGTGGTGCTGCCGGTGTTGTGCACCGTGCTGGTGGTGCCGTTGTCGGCCGCCCAGTCGGGCCCGTTGTCGGTCGAGGCGATCGCCGCGCCGCCGGCGTTGACGCGGTAGAGCACGTTGGAGGCCGCGAGCGGGGCGCCGACGTAGACGTTGCCGGGCAGGGAGCCGGAGGCCGTCGACGCGGTGTCGTAGCCCTCGGAGTAGGGGAAGAACGCGATCCGCGGTCGCTGGTAGCGGCGGTTGCCGATCCAGTCGGTGTCGCTGACCACCCAGAGGCCGGCGTCGGTCTCGTAGATCTCGTAGGCCGCCTCACCACGCGGGTTGCGGCCCGGGTTCCACCGCAGTGGGATGCCGGTCTGCGGGTCGAGCGCCGAGAGGCCCGGGCGCGGGACGGCGCCCTGGGCGGCCCGGTCGGAGCCGTTGGGGTTGTTCATCCAGCGGTTGTGGCCGCCGACGTAGACCGCGGCGCGGGTGATCTCGACGCCCCACAGGGTGTCGCCGCCGGAGTTGGTGACCCACGTCGGCTGCAGGGCGGTGCCGACGGCGTAGGTCTCGAAGCGCGAGGCCGTGTCGCACAGGGTGCCGGTGTTGGGGCCGCCGGTCGTCGCCACCACGAAGAATGAGCCGTCGGGCGACATCTCGACGTCGCGCATGTAGCTGTCGAAGGCACGCGGAGAGCAGATCGGGGTGTAGCGGGTGGTGTACCAGTCGGGGGAGACGACCGCGTTCGCGCCGGTCAGGTCCAGCATCACGATCTGGTCGCGGGCGAGACCGCCCACGGTGCGGAAGTTGCCGACCACGACCAGGCGGTCGCCCGCCGGCGTCACGCCGGACTCGCGGATGCCGATCGGGGCCTGCGCGCCGGAGCCGCTGTTGTTGTGGTGGCCGTCGACGGTCAGGTCCATGAACGGGTCGAGCGCACCGGTGGTCGCGTTGAGCGTGCCGAGCTGGCCGTGGGTGACCCCGCCGATCTTGGTGAAGAAGCCGCCGATGAACAGCCGGTTGTTGGGCAGCAGCTCCATCGTCTCGATGCCGCCGTTGGTCGACGGCGCCTTGAACGAGGTCACCGCCTGCCCGGTGTTCACGTTCAGCAGCTGGATGTGGTTGGGGCCCTTGCCGTTGATCTTGGTGAAGTCGCCGGCGACGTAGACCGTGTCGGGCGTCGGGCCGGGCATCAGCTGCTGGACCTGGCCGTCGACGGTGGGGTTGAAGGTCTGGCTGACCAGCCCGGTGGTGGCGTCGAAGGCGAAGAGGTTCTGTCGCGCGTACGGCGTGCCGTTCATCGGGTCGGCGACCTGGGTGAACAGGCCGCCGGCGATCATCGTGTTGCCGACCTGGACGATCTTGGACACCTCGCCGTCGAGCACCCACGGCGTCTTCTTGCTCGGGACGTCACCGGGCATCCGGGTGGCCGCGGGCGGCGCGGCCGCGGCACCGCCGGCGGTGAGCACGGTGGTGAGCGCGGCCAGCGGCAGCGCGAGCGCGACGGCGGACACGAGGGCGGAGACGAGCGCGGTCAGGCGACGGAACACGGGGGTCCTCCTGGAGGTGCGGGAAGGGGCCGAGAGCCACGCGGCAGGTCCGTCGCCGGACCACCCCGGGCATCATTCGAGCGGCTCGACCGCCCGAACGGGTGGGCGGTCGGGGGACTTAGCCACCTTTGGGTAGGTGGCCGGACGCGGCGGTCTCCCGTGCCCGCCAGCCGCCGGGTCGGTAGTCGGGGTCCTCGACCTGCTCGGGGGACAGCGCACCGAAGACGGGCAGCCCGGAGGCGTGGCGCACGAGGCCCCACACGAGCGGCACCGCGGCGAGCATCACCAGCCCGACGACTGCGACCAGCACCGGGTGCACGTCGTCCTCGCCGGCGCCGAGCGGCGCCCAGCCCGCCTTGTCGAGCAGCGCGACGCCCGACATGGTCAGCACCACGACGATGCCCCGGCGCACGACCGACTGCGGCACGCGCGGCGCTGCGAGGCTGCCCAGGATCGTGCCCGGCACGGAGCCGAGGATCAGGGGGATGGTCAGGGCGAGGTCCAGGCCGTGCAGGGAGATGTTGGAGATCGCGGCCGCGAGGACGAGCGGCACCGCCTGCACGAGGTCGGTGCCGACCAGGCGGACCGCCGACAGCCCGGGGTAGAGCATGAGCAGCGCGATCATGATGACCGAGCCGGACCCGACGCTCGTGATGCCGACCAGCAGCCCGCCGAGCGCGCCGACCAGGAGCGTCGGGAGCGGGCGGATGGCCGGTCGCTCCTCCGTGGTGACGCCGCGCCGCATCCGCGCCAGGTTGACCCACAGGCGCAGCGCGTAGGTCAGGGCCGCGAAGAGCAGCGCGAAGCCGATGCACATCTTCAGGACGTGGTCGAGGTCGCCGGGCGGGGAGAGCCAGCTGATCAGGTGGGGGCCGAGCAGCGCCATCGGGACCGACCCCAGCACCAGCCAGCCGGCCAGGCGCAGGTCGGGGGAGCCCTCCCGCTTGTGCACCACCGCCCCGCCGGTCTTGTAGACCGCGGCCGCGGTGAGGTCGGCCGTCACCACCGTGGCGGCGTCGCCGACGCCGAGGAAGATGAGGGCGGGCGTCATCAGGGCGCCGCCGCCCATCCCGGTGAGGCCCACCACGACGCCGACCACGAAGCCGGCCGCCACGATGGCGAGGAAGGTCGTCATCACCAGGTCGTCCACGGGCCACCCCTGCCGGCGAGATCGGTCCGCACCCGGCGGGTGCGGCGTACGTCGACCATCTGAGCGGTCGCAGGGGCGTCCGAGGCGCTCGTCCGGGGTGGTTCCCCAATTGGGGTGATAAGCCGGTGACCGGTCGTCCACGCCGTCCGGCGCTCCCTACGTTGCCGATCGACACCTGTCCGCGTCGACACACCGTGCCGTGTGCGGGCCCGGAACGACACGGCTCTTCGAGGGAGTGCGGCATGAAGGCTAGGAACAACGTGGGGCGCACGCGGCGCAGTGTCGCGCTGTCGTCCGTGGGGGCGCTCGTGGCAGCACTCCTGGGAGTCGTCGCCGCGGCGACCCCCTCCGCGGCGGCGGACACCATCACCTTCCGGGCGGCCACCCAGGCGGCCTGGAACCAGACGACCGCGCGGGTGACGGTCCCCACGACGGTGCAGGCGACCGACGGCATGCTGCTGTTCGTCACGACCAACACCGACGTCGCGCTCACCACCCCGGCCGGCTGGACGCTCGAGGGCACGCGCCTGTCGAACGTCGACACCGAGACCACGCTCTACAGCAAGGCCGCCGAGACGGCCGACATCGGCCGCAACGTCGCGGTCACGCTGTCGCAGACGGCGAAGAGCTCGATGACCCTGCTCGCCTACGACGGCACCGCCGCCGACCCGGTCGCCGCGTTCGCGTCCGCGGCCGAGACCAACCCCTCGAAGACCGCGCACGCCACTCCCGGTGCCGCGGTCGCGACCGCGGGGTCCTACGTCGTGTCCTACTGGGCCGACAAGTTCGGCCAGGAGACCAACGGCTGGACCCTCCCGGCCGGGCAGACCCAGCGCTCGATCGTCTCCGGTGTGGGCGCGGGCCGCATCTCCGCCGTCGCCTCGGACGAGAACGCCCCCGTCGGCGTGGGCGCGAGCCCGAGCCGCACCGCCACCAGCGCCGCCTCGAGCGCCAAGGCGACGATGTGGACGGTCGTCCTCCAGGCCGACCAGTCGGCCGACCCCAACGTCGCGCCCGTCGCGTCGTTCACGACCGCCTGCCCGACCGCGACCTGCACCGTCGACGCGTCCGCCTCGACCGACACCGCGCCGGGGACGATCGCGTCCTACGCGTGGAGCTTCGGTGACGGCACCACCGGCACCGGCGTCTCGACGACCCACACCTACGCGACCAGCGGCAGCAAGACGATCACCCTGACCGTCACCGACAACCAGGGGCTGAGCGCCACCACGACCCGCACGGTCAACGTCACCGTCGGCGGCGGCACCGGGGGAGCCGGCGACCAGCCGCGTCCGGGCCACACCCGCCTGGTGCCGAGCACGCCGCGCAGCAACACCCCGCGGATCAGCAACGGCGAGATCTGGGACATCGAGGTCGTGCCGCAGCTCAACCGGGTGTTCATCGCCGGAAACTTCACGTCGATCCAGAACAACGCCACCGGCAACACCACGACCTACCAGCAGGCGGGCCTGGCCAGCTACAACTACCAGACCGGCCTGGTCGACGCGCAGTTCCGCCCGACCTTCAACGGTGGGGTCGCGGCCGTCGAGGCCAGCCCGGACGGCACCAAGCTGTTCGTCGCGGGCTCGTTCAACACCGTCAACGGCGTGGCCAAGCAGAAGGTGGCCAGCCTCAACCTCACCACCGGCGCACCGCTGAGCACCTTCGGCTTCACCAACTCCACCAACAACCAGGTGCAGTCGCTGGCGGCGACCAACTCCACGCTCTACGTCGGTGGACGGTTCTCGCGCATCAACGGCGTGCTCAAGACCGGCCTGGCCGCGGTCAACGCGGCCTCGGGCGCCGTCGACACGGGCTTCTCCAACGACCTCGCGGGCGGCATCGGCGTCAACGGCCAGCTCGGCGTCCCGCAGCTCAAGCTGACCCACGACAACTCCAAGCTGATCGTGGTCCACACCGGCCGCTCGATCGCCGGACAGGACCGCCTCGGCGTCGGCATCATCGACACCGCCACCAAGCAGCTGCTGCCCTTCCGCACCCGGCTCTGGGACGAGAACCTCGCCCGGGTCGGCGGCGTGACCCGCATCTGCTGCGCCGACGTGGCGCCCGACGACTCCTACTTCGTCGTCACCTCCGGCTCCGGCGGCGACGCCCCGCCGATCAGCGACACCGTCATCGCCTACCCGCTCTCCGCGGCGGCGATGCAGAACGACGACGTCGACGAGATGTGGCTCTCGCGCCACTTCGACTCGATCTACTCGGTGGCGATCACCGAGAACTCGGTCTACGTCGGTGGTCACTACCAGTTCGTCGAGTCGCCGACCTCCTGCGCGGCCGAGCCCTGCTACCCGGGGCTGACCAACGTCGGCTACGGCACCGGCCAGGGCCTCGCGGGCTACGGCCTCGGCGACGCCGTGGTCCGGCGCGACCACATCGCGGCGCTCAACCCGGCCGACGGCCGCGCACTCGAGTGGAACCCCACCGGCGGGTCGAACTCCTTCGAGGGCAACAAGGCGATGGAGGCGACCTCGCGGGGTCTGTTCATCGGAGGCGACGGCATGTTCCAGGGCGGTGTCCGCACCGGACGTGTCGCGTTCTACGACTTCAACAGCGAGACCTTCCCGGCCGCCCTGCCCGACACGACCATCACCGCGCCGATCGAGGGCCGTGTGGTGGCCAACAACGCGCCGACCACCATCACCGGCACCGCTCGCGTCAGCACCGGCACGGTCGGTCGGGTCCAGGTCTCGATCCGCGACCGCGACTCGGGCCAGTACCTGCAGGACGACGGCACCGCCTTCACCACCTTCGGGACCGGCACCAACACGCTCAACGCGACGCTGTCCGGCACGGGCACGACGCGCAGCTGGTCGATCCCGGCCACGATCACGGTCAACCGCAACATGATCGTGACGGCGACGGCGTTCACCGCCGCGACCGGTGGCACGGGCGACTCCACGCCGGCGACCAAGAAGTTCGAGTCGTTCAGCACCGACGACCAGACGCCGACCACCAACATCACCGGACCCAGCGGCGTGCAGACGTCGACGACCTTCACCGTCACCGGCACCGCCAACGACGACAAGGGCGTCAACTCGCTCACCTACTGGTTCCGCGACGAGGCGGGGCGCTACCTGCAGAACGACGGCACCGTCGACGACATCTACAACACCTTCCGCGGCCAGCCCGACGTGGTCGGGGCGACCAGCGCCACCTGGTCCTACGAGGTGACGCTGCCGCACGAGGGCATCTGGCGGGCCAGCGCGACGGCGGTCGACACAACCGGCCAGGCCGACCTGCGCAGCGCCACGCGTGACTTCCGGGTCGACTCCACCTCGGTGGCGCCGACGGTGAAGATCAACGCGCCGGTGGAGATGACCCCGCCGTTCGCCGTCCCCGCCGTGACCGTCGACCCGGGTGGCCGGGTCACCTTCTCCGGCACCGCGACCGACGACGCCGGGCTGAAGAACGTCGAGATCGGGCTGCGCAACACCTCGACCGGCGAGAACCTCGGCAGCGACTGCACCTGGGCGGTCGGGATCAGCGCCGGCAACTGCCGGATCTCCCCGGTCGACATCAGCGGCGCCAACTACAACTGGAGCTGGACCACGCCGTTCAACCTCTCCGCGGGCACCTACAGCTTCACCGTCCGCGCCACCGACGACGAGGACCTCACCACCTCCTCGACCAACCAGGGCCGCCTGACGCTCAACGCCCAGTTCGCCGGTGACCTGCCGCCCGACACGACGATCGCCTTCACGCCGCCGGCCGACCGCTCCCTGGTGGTCAACCTCCAGGGCACCGCGGTCGACGACCTGGGCGTCGACCAGGTGCGGGTGACGCTGCAGGACCGCGACACCGGTCGCTACCTGCAGGCCAACGGCACCATGTCGTCGACCGTCGCCTTCCGGACCGCCACCCTGGCGAGCC
The DNA here is from genome assembly GCF_018275325.1 of Nocardioides palaemonis. Taxonomy (NCBI): domain Bacteria; kingdom Bacillati; phylum Actinomycetota; class Actinomycetes; order Propionibacteriales; family Nocardioidaceae; genus Nocardioides; species Nocardioides palaemonis. The sequence goes on from NZ_JAGVQR010000001.1 coordinate 623,774, forward strand.
CGGGCGCGACCAGCACCACCTGGTCGCTGCCGACGATCACCCTGCCGACGGGAGGAAACTGGCGCTTCACCGCGACCGCGTACGACGCCGCCCACGCCCAGCAGGACGCCAGCCCGGCGACGGCGAGCTACCAGGTCTACCCCGGTGACGGGCTGCCGACGCTGTCGGACACCCTCGGCCAGCCGGTCAGCGGCTCGACCTTCGACCAGGGCAAGATCGTGGTCACCGGTCGCGCCGAGGACGCCCCCGACCAGTTCGCCGGGATCTCGGCGGTGCAGGTCGCGGTCGTCAACGCGGCCGGGCAGTACATGAGCTCGACCGGCACCTTCACCAGCACCACGCCGAGCTTCCGGACCGCGTTCCTCAACAGCCCCGGCAGCGTGGGGTCGAACTACTCCTACACGACCCCGGTCATCCCGGCCGGCACCTACAGCGTGATCGTGCAGTCGGTCGACGTGCACAACCAGGTGATGACCCCGCCGCGCACGTCGACGGGTGTCGTGGTCACGCAGCCGGCCAACAACCCGCCGGTCCCGAGCTTCACCTACACCTGCAACCAGAACGTCTGCACCTTCGACGGCCGCGGGTCGACCGACGAGAACACCAGCGCCCTGACGTACTCCTGGAGCTTCGGCACCCAGGGCACCGCCACCGGGCCGCTGCCGACCAAGACCTTCACCGCCGCCGGCACCTTCCCGGTGACCCTGACGGTCAAGGACGAGTGGCAGGTCTCGGCCACGACGGTCGCGCAGAACGTCACGATCGCCGAGCCCGCGGGCAACGTCGCCCCGGTCCCGACCTTCATCCAGAGCTGCCTGGGCACCACCTGCTCGGTCAGCAGCGCGGGCACCGCGGACCCGAACACCGGCGACACGATCACCTACTCGTGGAACTGGGGCGACGGGACGCCGCTCAGCACGGGCGCCTCCCCGGCGGCGCACGCCTACGCCGCACCGGGCACGTACACGATCACGCTGACCACCACGGACGGCTGGGGCAAGTCCGCCTCGACCACCCGCACGGTCAACCTGGTCGAGCCCGCGAACAACACGGCACCGGTGCCGCAGTTCACGGTGAACTGCCTGTCCTTCACCACCTGCACCTTCAACAGCTCCGGCACCGCGGACCCGCAGGGTGACTCGATCCGCTACGCGTGGACCTTCGGCGACGGCGCCACCAGCACCGCCGCCAACCCGTCGCGGACCTACGCGACGGCCGGGGCCTACACGGTGAACCTGACGGTCACCGACGTCTGGGGCAAGAGCACCACGATCAGCAAGGTCGCGACGATCGAGGAGCCGGTGGGCAACAACGCGCCGACGGTCACCTTCACGACGGCGTGCACCGGCCTGGTCTGCACCATGAACAGCACCGGCACGGTCGACAACGACGGCGGGATCCGGAGCTATGCGTGGACCTTCGGTGACGGCGGGACCGCCACGACGGCGAGCCCGACGCGGACCTACGCCGCCGCCGGCACCTACACCATCACCTTGACGGTGACCGACAACTGGGGGAGGGCCACCGCGGCGACGCGCACCGTGACCGTCCCCTGACCGGGGCGTCCCGATCCGCTCGTGACGGGACCGTGGGCCGCTCGGCCCGCGGTCCCGTCACGTCTGTCCGACGGCTGTTGGCACGCACGTGTGCACACCAATTCGCACGTGGTGTGACACCCTCGTCACCCGCCTGACGTCACCGCACGTGACCCCCCGTCCGGCGTCCCGCGGGGGGTCCCGGCGACTTGACGACCCCGGCGCGGTGGGGTGGACTGCCGGTGGTTTGGCGTACATCACCCACCGGCACGGGGGCCCAGGTCGGTGGGGGCGTCAAGCCGGCATCCCGCCCTGCGGATGTCGCCCTCGTCCCCCAGCGGCGTGGCCCTCGGTGCCCCTCGTGCACCGCCCTGCCCGGCCCACGCCGACCCGGAAGGTCTCATGGAACACGTCTCCCGTCGTCACGTCCTGCAGCTCGTCGGAGCCACCGGTGCCGGAGTCGCCGGCGCCTCCACGCTCGGCTCGCTCCCGGCCGCCGCCCGCAGGGGTGGCCGCGGCCGACGCACCGGCATCCGCAGCATCCAGCAGCTCCGCGTCCCGCTGGTCGGCATGAGCGCGCCCGTCGAGGACTGGGCCGAGCGCCACGCGCTGGTCGGTCCGGGCGTCGGCGCCCGCCGCATCTTCGCCGACCTCGCCGACGGCCCCACCTCCCAGCTCCGCCTGGTGCGCGAGGCGCACGCCGCGGGCCAGCTCCCGGTCATCTCCTACAAGGCCGGCGGCAGCGTCGACGACGTGCTCGCCGGGCGCTACGACGCCGTGGCCGCCGAGGCCGCGGCCCGGCTCGGGTCCTTCGGCAAGCACACGGCCGTGACCTTCTGGCACGAGCCGCACGGCAACATGACGCCCGCCGAGTACGTCGCGGCGAGCAAGCGCCTCGTCCCGATCCTCAAGCGCGGCGGCGCCAAGGTGAAGGTGGGCCCGCTGCTCAACGGCTGGCTGCTCGACCGGCAGGTCGACCTGTTCGCCCAGTACGCCCCCGACGAGCTGCTGAAGAAGTGGGACTGGTTCGGCCTCGACACCTACGAGTCGGGGACGATGGACAGCCCCGGCGCGGTCAAGCCCGCCTCGCGGATCCCGGCCGCGCGGCAGTTCCTCGCCTCGCGCGGCTTCGACCTGCCGCTCGGCATCGGTGAGTACAACGGCTACTCCGCCGCCACCATCGCCGAGGCCGGCAACACGCTTCTCAACACCGACAACGTCTGGTTCGGCTGCCTGTGGAACACCACCGGCGGCAAGGGCGTGGAGCTCAGCGGCGACCGCCTGACGGCGTTCCAGGGCACCCTGCAGAAGGCGCGCGCCCGCCGGTCCCGTCGCCGCAAGCGCCTCTGACGCTGCCCCCCGCGGGGTGCGAGCCCCTCACCGCCACGCCATTTCTCTCGTCGTCTCCCCGGAAGGTCCCAGGACCCATGGAACACCTGTCTCGTCGTCATGTCCTCCAGCTCCTCGGAGCCACGGGCGCCGCGGTCGCCGGCGCGTCCGCAGGCGCCCGGGCGGCGGTCCCGCCGTCGACCGTCCCCCAGATCGGGATGAGCTCGCCCGCCGCGCAGTGGGCGACCCGCACGGCCCAGGTCGGCCCCGGCCTCCGCGCGCGCCGGATCTTCGCCGACCTGGCCGCCGGCCCGACGTCCCAGCTCCGCCTGGTGCGCGAGGCGCACGCCGCGGGCCAGCTCCCGGTCATCTCCTACAAGGCCGGCGGGTCCATCGCCGACACGCTCGCCGGGAGGTACGACACCGTGGCCGCCCAGGCGGCCGCGCAGCTCGCGGCGTTCGGCAAGCCCACGGCCGTGACGTTCTGGCACGAGCCGCACGGCAACATGACGCCGGCGCAGTTCGTCGCCGCCCAGCGGCGGATGGTCCCGATCTTCCAGGCCGGCGGCGCCTCGCTCAGGGTCGGTCCGCTGCTCAACGGGTTCCTGCTCGACCGCCAGGTGGCGACGTTCGCCCAGTACGCGCCCGACGACCTGCTGGCCCGCTGGAACTTCTTCGGGATCGACACCTACGAGTCCGGCACCATGACCAGTCCCGGCACGGCGAAGCCCGCTCCGCGCATCGGCGCGGCACGGACGTTCCTCACCCAGCGCGGGTTCGCGACGCTGCCCCTCGGCATCGGCGAGTACAACGGCTACAGCGCGCAGACGATCACCGACACCGGCAACGCCCTGCTCACCACGTCCGGCGTCTGGTTCGGGTGCCTGTGGAACAGCACCGGCGGCAAGGGAGTCGCGCTCAGCGGCGACCGACTCACGGCGTTCCGCGGCACCCTCGCCGCGGCGACCGCCCGCAGCGGGCTGCTCGCCTGACGCGGTCGGGACCCCGGACCCGTCAGGCCCGGGCCGCGGCCAGCGTCTGCTGGAAGGCCGCGAGCCGCTCGCCCTCGAGGACGTGGCCCTTGCTCTCGGTCGAGTTCCACAGGCACCCGAACCACACGTGGGGCGTGTCGAGGATCGCTGCGCCGGCTGCGGCGATCGTCGCGGCGGAGTAGCCGTTGTACTCGCCGACGCCGATCGGCATGGTCGGGTGCCCCCGAGCCGCGAGGTAGGCCGACAGCGCCGGGAGGCGCTGGGCGGGCTTCGCGGGCCCGGGCGAGGCCATGGTGCCGGACTCGTAGGTGTCGATGCCGAACCAGTCCCACAGCGAGAACAGGTCGTCGGGACAGAAGCTCGTGAACACGTCGAGCTGGTTGTCGAGCAGCCAGCCGTTGAGGATCGGCCCGACGCGGACCTCGCCCTGCCGGAACGCGGGGAGGATCCGCCGGCTGGCGGCGGCGTACTGCGCCCCGGTCAGGTCGCCGTAGGGCTCGTGCCAGAAGGACACCGCCGTGGGGAGGCCGTAGGACGCCAGCCGGGCTGCGGCCTGCCGGGCGACGGCGTCGAACCGCCCGGCCGCTGCACCCGCGGCGTCCCCGCCGACCTTGTAGGAGATGACCGGCAGCATCCCCGCGGCGTGCGCCTCCTCGACGAGTCGCAGCTGGGTGTCGGCCCCGTCGGCGAGGTCGGCGAAGATCCGGCGCGCGCCGAGACCGGCACCGACCTGGGCGACGCGCAGGTCCCACTCCGGAGCGGGCGCGCTCATGCCGATCAGGGCGCCGGTCCCGCCGACGGTGACCTCGGTGCCGAGGACCTCGTAGCCGATCGTGCGGCGGAAGACCCGGCCGTCCTTGCGGCGGACGACGACGGTGACCGCGCCGGTGCCGGGCTCGGTCGGCGTGGCCGTCCAGACCTGTGAGCGGCGGTGGCGCTCGGTCCGCGTCCACACCAGTCCGCCGTCGTCCCGGACCCGGATCCTGCGGGGCTGCTTGAGCCGCTCGACGACGGTGAGGGTCAGGAGCTCACCCGTGTGCACGGTGCTCGTGGCCAGCTCGGCGCGGACCTTGCGGCGTCGACGCGCCGCGCGGGCGGGCGCGAGGAAGCCGCTCGCGCCGAGGACGCCGGTGGCGACGCCGGAGAGCTGGAACACTGATCGACGGGAGAGGTGCGGCACTTCTCGAGCCTTTCGAGGGGTGGTCGAGGCGTCCGCTGCCCCCGCTGGCACGCGCGCACCCGGCGTGGGCGCAGACGTGCGACGGACGGCAGCACCGTACGGGAGGGGTCGGTCGGGCTGTCAACCGTCGGGGCGGTCAGCGAGCCACCACGGCGGCCGACCGCGCGGAGGGCGCACCCGTGCCGACCGCGTTGACGGCCACGACCTCGAACCGGTAGGTGCCGGCCGCGAGGGTGAAGTCGTACTGCTTGACGTTGGGGCCGAGCAGGCGCGACGTCTGGGTGCCGAGGACGGTGGCGTCGGCCGCGGCCGAGCTCATCCGCAGCGCGACGACGCGGTAGCCGGTGATCGCCGACCCGCCGTTCGTGGACGGTGCCGTCCACCGGGCGATGGCGCTGAGCGTCCCGCCGGCCGCACCCTGCGCGGGCGTGCCGATCACCGGTGCCCCAGGGACGGTCGCGGCGTTGCTCGGCGTGACCGCGTTCGACAGCGCGGAGTACGCCCCGGTGCCGGCGCTGTTCGTCGCGGCGACCTGGAGCCGGTAGGCGGTGCCGTTGGTGAGCCCGGTGACGGTGAGGCTCGTCGCCCCGGCGGCGGCCGGGCGGAGCGCACCGACCTGGGCACCGGCGCCGTTGACGACCCGGACCTGGTAGCCGGTGACCGCCGACCCGCCGTCGTCGCTCGGCGCGGTCCAGGTCAGCGTCGCGGTGCCGTTGCCGGCGCTCGCGGTGCCGACCGTGGGCGCGGCGGGCGTCGTGACGACCGGCCCGGTGCTGCGCGGCGTCCCGGGGGTGCCCGCGCCGGTCGACAGCGCCCAGCTCGCGCCGGCGTCGTTGTCGGACGCGGGGTCGAGCAGCTCCAGCGACTGGCCCGCGGTCGGGACCGGCCAGCCGGCGCCGCCGTAGGTCACGGTGTCCGCGAGGCTGCCGTCGGGGCGGGTCAGGGTGAGCGTGCCGGAGGCGGGGAGCGCCCCGCTGAAGCGGTCGCCGACGAAGACGCCGGCGCCGTAGGCGGTGCGGAACGCCGGGTCGTTCGCCACCAGCGTCAGCGCCGAGCGGGCCGGGACGACGGTGCCGGGCTGGACGGTCGCGCTGGCCGCGCCGGCGAGGGTCCAGCCGCTGAGGTCGACCGCCTGGGTGCCGGGGTTGTAGACCTCGACGAACTCGGCGCCGTCACCGGACGCCGGCGAGTGCTGGATCTCGTCGATCACGACGGCCGGGGCAGCCGCCTGGGCGGCCGGGACGCGGGCGTCGGTGGCGAAGACCGTCCTCCGGGCGGCGAGGTCGTTGAACAGCCGCTTGCGGAAGGTGGCGTAGTCGACCGGGTTGCCCGGGTAGGGCCAGGCGCCGTGGTCGAGCGCCGCGACCGGCTGCGTGGGGCCGTAGGTCGCGTCGTAGAGCGCCTCCATGCGACCCGGTGCGAGCAGGTCGTCGACCAGCGTCCGCAGCCGGCGGAAGTACATCGCGCGCCACGTCGGGTCGGCCAGGATCGCCCGCATCAGCGCGCTCGTGTTGTCCCCGGGCTCGGCCGGGGTGACGAACGTGCTGTTCACGTTGCAGCAGCCGTTGCCGAGGGTGTGGTCGAGGTCCCACGGGAGGATCCGCCAGCGGCCGGTGACCGAGTCCTGGACGAGGTAGAAGTTCTTCGACGAGGAGTCGTGGTGCTCCACGATCGCGGTGACCGCCGCGTAGTTGATCATCTGCGGCAGGTCGGCGGTGGCCAGCAGGGCGTTGCGCTGCGCCGCGCCGGTGAGCCGCACGCCGGCGACGAACGCGCTGATCGGCGCGAAGTCCTCGTCGGCCGGCTCCTTCTTGGAGAACTGGACGGTGATCGGCCGCGTCGAGAACGCGCTCGTCTCGGCCTCGAAGAACTGGTCGTCGTCGTAGCCCTCGCGCTCGCGCCAGGTGCCGTCGTAGGTCTCCTGCAGGTTGTAGAGCCCCTGGAACGCGCCGTTGCGCTGGGTGCGGACCGGGAACATCGTGTGGTCCTCGAACCCGGCGCGGCGGTAGGCGTCCCACGAGAGCACCGCGCGCCCGTGCGAGCGGTCGCTCCAGTCGGCCTGCATGTCGATCTCGTCGACGGGCTCGACGAAGAGGCCGGGCAGGTCGAAGTCGTAGCCCGACGGCGTCTTGAACTTCCAGCTCACCTTCGGGTCGGTCTGCGAGGCGTGGCCCTTGATCTCCATCGAGACGTTGTCGTAGACGGTGCCCCCGTAGGCGATCGCACCGGAGCGCACGATGTCGGCGGTCGGGTTGGCGACCATCTGGTTGTAGTCGGCGGGCGCGATGAACCACTCCCACTGCGGGATCGGGCTGCTGATGCCGCTCGGCACGACCACGCCGCGGTAGACGACCGTGTCGTCGACGCGGGGCAGACGGGTCGTGGCGACGGCGTTGGTCGCCTCGAGGCGGTAGCGCAGGAGGTGGCCGGCCGCGGCGCCGGGGATGGTGGCGGTGTAGGTGTCGCCGCCGGCGGGGGTCATCGCGACCGACTGCTCGGCGGCGAAGTCGGTGCGGTAGCGCAGGGTGGCCGACGTCTGGTCGGTGATGGTCGCGGTCACGGTGACCGGCTGGCCGGGTGCGGGCGCGGTGGTGCTCGGCGTGACGCCCGAGATGCGCGGCCCGAGGCCGGAGCGGCGCACCGAGTTCGGGGCGCCGGGGGTGCGACCGGCCGCGTTGGTCGCCGAGGCCCAGTTGAGGGCGTCGTCGTTGTCGAGGGTGGCGTCGACGAGCTCGAGCGACGGGCCGGTCCCGTCGGCGGTCACCGGCCACGGGTCGGCCTCGCCGTAGGTCACCGTGTCGATGGTGGCGCCGCCGGCGTCCCGGAGGGCGATGGTCTCGCCCGAGTTGGACAGGTTGCCGCCGTAGACGGCGGCGGGCGCGGAGCCGTAGGTGGCCTGGAACTGCGCCGCGTCCTTGGCGACGACCAGGAAGCCGCCGGGCGCGATGCTGGTGCCGGCGGGCAGGGTCAGGGTGATGCCCGAGAAGGTCCAGCCCGAGAGGTCGACGGCGGTCGGGCCGGTGTTGAGCAGCTCGAGGTAGTCGTCGCCGTCGAGGTCGGAGACGGCGTGGAACATCATCTCGTTGATGACCACGTCGGTCGCGGCGGCCGTCGCCGGCGGGCTCGTGGCGATCGCGAGGCCGGCGGCGGTGGTGGCGGTCGCGGCGAGCACGGCCGCGAACCTGTGCGTGGGTGTGGTCATCCGTCTCGCCCCGTCTCGTCGCGGACCGGGGCCGCCGGTCGCGACCGGTCCTGTCGCAACGTAGGTCGCTCGCCGCCCGGCCCTCCAGCCCCGGATTGGTGAAACCCGTGCGGAGCCGGGTCAGGTCCCGGCGGGCATGCGGGGCGTGGCGACGGCGGGCCGGCGCAGCGCGGACCGGAAGGCCGCGAGGCCGAGCGTCTCGCGCCACGACCACACCAGCGCGAGGTAGGCGGCCAGCGCGACCGCGGTGAGGGACGCGTCGGCGACCAGGCCGGGGTCGCGCAGCGCCATCACCACGCCGACGGCCCCGAAGCACCCGACCGCGGCCGCGCCGACGCGCACGGCCGGGCGGGTGACCGGCCACATGTCGAGCTGTCGACGGACCTGGACCAGCGGCAGCACGTTGCGCACCACGATCGCCACCGACCACGCGACCGCCGCGCCCCGGATGCCGTCGAGCGGGATCAGCACGAGGTTGAGCCCCACGTTGACCGCGAGCGCGACGGTGCTGTTGCGCAGGCTCAGCCAGCTGCGCCCGGCCATCAGCAGCACCGCGTCGACCGGTCCGCACGCGGTCGCGAGCAGCATCGTCAGCGACAGGATGACCACGACCTCCGACGCCACCGAGTAGCCGTCGCCGAAGACGTCCATCAGGGCGGGCGCGAACGCCGCCAGCACGAGGTAGAGCGGCCAGCTCGCGATCATGCTCCACCGGGTGGCGGCCTGGAAGACGGCGTTGGCGGCGCGGTCGTCGCCGCGCGCGAAGAGGGTGCTCATCTGCGGCGACAGCGCCTGCTGCACCGACTGGACGAAGAGCTGGCCGAGCACGATGAACCGGCTCGCCGCGGTGTAGAGGGCGGCCTCGGCCGGACCGGCGAGCGCGGCCACCATGACGATGTCGGAGCGCTTCAGCGCGGTCTGCGTGACGCGGGCGATCCCGCGCGCGGCCGTGTAGGACCAGAACTCGCGGGCCACGTCGGCCCAGCCGGTCGTCGCGACCTGGCCGCGCGCGCGGCGGCGCACGAGCCGCGACAGCCAGAAGGACGAGGCCAGCAGCCCGGGGACGTAGGCGAACGACCACGCCAGCGCCAGCACCGTCGGGCTGCCGTCCGACAGCCACGCGAGCAGGACCAGCAGCGACTGCAGCCCCAGCCGTCCGATGTTCTCCACCACGACGGTCGGGCGCATCGAGCCCGCGCCCCGGGTGGCTGCCACCACGAGGTCGTGCAGGGCGGCCACCGGGAGCACGATCGCCAGCACCCGCAGCATCCCGGTCATCGTGCCGGCCTGCGCGTCGCCGACCAGCCAGGGCGCCAGCGTGGGAGCCAGGGCGTAGGTCGCGGCGCCCACGCACAGCGAGAAGCCCAGGACCGGCCCGATCGCGACCGCGAGCGTGCGGCGCACGTCGCCCGCACGACCCGAGGCCAGCTGGGTGGGCAACCAGCGCACCAGACCGGTGTCGGTGCCGAGCAGCGCCACCGACTCGAGGATGAGGAAGGCGGCGGTGGCGGCGAACAGGGTACCGGCGACCTCACGGGAGAAGCCGTTGGTGACGATGACGACGAGCGCGACGCCGAAGAGCCCGCTGAAGCCGGCGCCGATCACGCTGACCGTGCCGCGGCGGGCCAGCCGCTGCAGCTGGCCGGCGTGGCCGGCGGTCGGGTCCGTCGCGTCGGTCACCGGCGCGACCGTGCCTTCGGGTCGTCGGCGGAGGACGTGGAGCCCTCCCGGCCGGCGGTCGGGCGCGCGGGCTGGTCCTCGCGTCCGGGAGGGGCAGGGTGGCGCAGGTCGCCGCGCCCGACCACGAGTGCGACCCGCGGTGAGCCCGAGGCGGCGGCCTCGGCGACCAGCTCGTCGACCTGACGGCGCCGGCTCCGGCCGGTGGACACCACGACCAGGCCGAGGTCGGCCGCCCCGAGGTAGGCCTCGTCGTCGGCCGGGCCCGCGTCGTCACCGGTGGGCACGTGCACGACGACCACGTTGCCCTCCTCGACGAGCGGGGCGAGCACGCCGCGCAGCCGCTCGGCGCTGAGCAGCTCGCGGCTCTCGGCGCCCATCCCGCCCCCGTCGAGCACGCTGAGCAGCGGCTCGACGGTCGGGCGGAGCACGTCGCGCACGTCGAGGCGCTCGTGCAGGAGCAGCTGGGCGAGCCCGTGCTCCTCGACCGCGACCTCGCCCGCTCCCGGGCCCTGGGCCGGGCGCACCAGCACGACCCGGTGGCCGGCGCGGGTGAACGACCCGGCCAGCGCCTCCGCGGCGCTCGCGTCCGAGGTGTCGCTCCCGGTGCCGACGACGCTGATCAGCTCGGGCCTGGGGTCGAGGGCGAGGACGGTGGTCCGGACCCGGCGCACCGCCGCGTCGACCTGCTCGCGGCGCTCCACCGCGCTGCGGCGCTGCCAGACGTGGTGCCGCGGCACCGCGGACACCACGGTGAGGCCTGCGTCGCGGACCTCGGCGACCGAGCGGACCGTGCCGCGCAGCCGCTCGAGGAGCAGGGCGAGCAGGAACCCGACGCCGAGCCCGGCGACGGCGCCTGCGACCGGCCACAGGAGGGTCGCGAGCAGCGGCGGCCCGGACGGCTCGGTCGCGGGCGAGACCACGGTCCCGGAGGGGGCGGTGAGGTTCTCCAGCGCGGTGCGCTGAGCGCGCAGGTTGACCAGCTCGTTGCGCAGCGCGTCGGCGAGCTCGTTGTTGAACGCGCGCTGTGCCGGCGTGCCCTTCTGGGCGGCGTTCGTGGCCGACCGGAGGTCCTCGACCGTGCGGACCGTCTGCGACTCCAGCCGCCCCACGCGATCGTCCTGCACCTGCTTGAAGCGGGCGTCGCGGTTCGCGAGGTAGGCCTCGGCGACCGCGTCGGCGACCTGGCGGGCGAGCTCGGGGTCGTCGGCGGTGTAGGAGATCTCCAGCACCTGGGTGCTCGGCGGGACGTTGACCTGGAGCCGCCGCGAGACACCGCGCACGGTCAGGCCGGTGCTGCGGTCGACGACCGCACCGAGGACGTCCTCGGACCTCACCATCTGGGCCTCGGTCTCCAGGCTGGTCTCCTGGTCCTGGCGCACCGACGACGGCGTGGACGAGAACGGGTTGCCGACCGACGGGTTCACCAGGATCCGGGTGGTGCTGGTGTAGGTCGACGGGGTCGTGGAGGCGTAGAGCCAGCCGCCGACGGCCCCGAGGACCAGCAGCACCGCGACCAGCGCTGCGTGGTGCCGCAGCGCCCGCGCGAACGGGACCCGGGGCGTGGCAAGGACGTCATGCGACATGGGCGTGCTCCTCGGGGTGGAACGGGAGGCGCAGGCCTCGCGAACGGTCTCGTGCGATGCCGGCCAGGCAGCCGACGAGCAGCCCGAGGGCCGCTCCTGACGTGGTGGGGACCTCGGTGTTGGCGTAGTCGGCCGTGCCGCGGTCGGGCGCGGGTGTGATCACCCGGGCCGGCTCGGCACGCGCCGCGCGCAGCTCGTCGAGCCGGGTCTGCAGCGCGAGGAGCGAGGCGAACAGGTCGTCGGACGACGCGACGACGACGCGCCGGGCCTGCTCGCGCGCGAGCAGGCTCTCCTGCGCGATCACGAGGAAGCGGAGCTGGCGGATCTGGTCGAGGGTCAGCGACCCGAGGGAGTCGCGCCGCACCCGGACCAGCGTGGTCGCCGCGGCGTCGGCGGCACGGGCGACCCGGACCGGGTCGGCGCCGCTCACCGTGACGTGCAGGACGTGGCTGCCGGCCGACGCCGTCACCGACAGGTGCTGCTCGCTGCGCGCCGCGCTCACCCCGAGCTCGTCGCCGACCGCGGAGAGCACGGCGGGGCTGCGCAGCAGCTGGGCGTCGGTGTCGATGCTGACCTCGGGCGGGGCCAGCTCGTCGACCGTCGGCATCACGTAGACCGGGACCGGCGTCAGCGAGACCGACGCCGTCGCGGAGTACGTGCTGGGCCGGGTCGTCGCCACCCCGACCCCCGCCAGCAGGCCGAGGCCCACGAGCGCGAGGAGCAGCGTCGCGTGCCGCCGCACGAACGCGGTGTAGTCGGAGGCACGCGGCAGCCCGGCGGGTGTCACGTGGTCCATGCGGGCCGCCGTCCCAGGAAGTCGGCGAGCGCCTCGTCGTGCGGCGCGAAGTGGTCGCGCAGCCGGGCGCGGGTCGCCGGCGCCATGGGGGCGCTCGGTCGGCCGTTCCAGCGGTCGAAGCGGTCGGGCATCACGACCGGCAGGCCGAGGAAGTCGAGGATCGCCTCGAACGTGCGCTCGGGGTGCTCGAAGAACGACTCGCTCTCGACCGCGTGCACCTGCTCGCGGGGGAAGTGCTCACCGATCCGCGCGAGCTGCTCGGCGTAGTGGCCGCGGCGGACGTAGGCGTGGTGGCGGTGGCTGGTGCTCTGGTAGAGCGGGTCGGCCAGCATCCGCTCCGCCTGCCCCTCCAGCCGCTCGTCCTCGAGGTCGAGCGCGCGCTCGAACTCCTCGGTCTCGAAGCCGCGGGCGTGCTCGTGCTTGTAGGCCGACCAGGCACGCTCGACCGGGTCGCGGAGCATGGCCAGCACCTTCACGTCGGGCAGGTGCTCGGCCATCCGCGCAGGCGCGCAGGGGTGGAACATGTAGTACCCGCTCGCCTCGAACGTGATCGGCTCGCCGTCGATGCCCCGGGCCCGCGAGCGCAGCGAGGCCCGCAGCGGGAAGTGCCCCTGGTACCAGTCGAAGCCGCGCTGGTAGTTGACGTCGAAGTAGTTGACGCCCTTGTGGTAGTTCGCGGAGTGGATGAGCGGGTGCGCCATGAGGGCCCGGAAGAGCGACGTCGTCCCCGCCCGCTGCGCACCGACGAGGATGAACGTCGGCAGCTGGCGGTGCGAGGCGGTCGCCGAGCCGAGCTGGACGGACAGGACGCGTCCGGCGGTCTTGACGGGGTGGGGCATCTGGCTGCGGATGGTCATGGTGCTCCGTTCGGTACGGGTCGGGGCCCGCGCAGCTGGTCCTCGAGGAGCGAGGTGATCCAGTCCGTGCGGAGCCGGAGGGCGGGCGTGGCGCCGTGCTCGAGAGCCTCGAGGTAGCGGGTGGCCATGTCGGCGAGGTAGAGCAGGAGGGTCAGGTGGCGGCGCTCGGCCGGCACGTCGAGCGCGGCGAGCCGCTCGTCGACGCCGGCGAGGAACGTCCGCTGCTGCTGCGCCGCGGCGCGCTGCCCGGGACGTACGGCCTGGGCGGCGAAGTGCAGCTCGTCGAAGCCGACCGGGACCCGGGGCTCGTGGCGCTCCCAGTCCCAGACGTGCAGCACGCCGTCGGTGACGCCCATGTTCCAGTGGCCCCAGTCGCCGTGCCAGCCGCCGAGCGCGACGGTCTCGCCGCCGTGCCGCTCGGCGAGGGTCTCCACCGCGTCGAGCACCCGCTCGGCGGGAGCGCCCCCGGTGACGCCGAGCACCCGCTCGAGCAGCCGGGTGAGGTGCGCGCTGTCGGCGACCGTCGTCTCGACGCGACCGTCGAGGTCGGTGACCTCGCGGGCGGCGGCGAGCCGCTGCCGCTCGGAGGCCCGTCCGCCGGACGGGAGGGCGGACATCACCAGGACCTCGAGGCCGGACCAGCGCCCGTGGTGCAGGACCTCGGGGACCCGGAAGGTGCTCGGGCGGTGGGCGGCCACCGAGGCCAGGGCCTCCGCCTCGCGGCGGACCAGGTCGGCGGTGAGGTCGTTGTGCCCGACCTTGGCGTAGCCGAGCACCGAGCCGTCGGCGGAGAAGACCTGCAGGACCGGCTTCTGGTTGACCCGGCGGGTCCCGAGCAGCACCCCGACGCGGACGTCGGTGCCGAGGCTGGCAGAGAGGTGGCGCTCGATCGAGTCGGCGTCGGGGCCCCCGCCCTGGACGGTGAGCCGCGGCCAGCCCAGCAGCGGGAAGGCCGGCGAGCGCAGCGACCGCTCGAGCACCCGGCGCGCGGGACCGGCCAGGCCGGCGCGCGACCCGCCGAGGCGCCGGACCATGACCGAGGAGCCGGGCAGGTCGGCGGGCACCAGCAGGCGCGGCCGCCCGCCGCTCGGGAAGAGGTACACGTCGCGGGTGTCCGAGCCGCTCGGTCCGCGGCGGCGCGACCGGGTGACCCGGGGCTCGTCCCACGGCTCGGGCCACAGCAGCCGCGCCACCTCCGCGGCGTAGGACGCGGACGCGGTGGGTGCGGGCGCGCTCACGACGCCACCTCCTCGAGCTCGACGGGCAGGTCGGCGCGCGCCATCAGCCCGATGGCGATCATGCTGGTGAACATCGCGGACCCGAGGGAGTCGTAGACGAAGAAGCAGAGCACCGTGATGATCAGGACCGAGCAGCCGGTGACGTCGAGCGGCGCCGGTCCCCGTGCGCGGCGCAGGAACTGGTGGGCGAAGAACGCCAGGCACAGGAACGTCCCGACGAACCCGGTGGTCAGCACCAGCCGCCACATGAACCCCTGGGTGCCGAGCGGCGGCGCGGCGCACTGGTGGCACTGCGCGGTCTCGCCACCCGCGAGCGAGCTGAAGCTGCCCTGCATGGTGCGGGTCGTGCCGTAGCCGACGATCGGTGACCCCTGCGCGGTGACCGACACGACCGTCTCGGCCGTGCCGGCACGTCGGCCGTTGCTGTGGGGCGTCTCCACCCGCAGCACGAGCGTGTCGTAGAGCGGCGAGGAGACGAAGACGATGCCGCCGATGAGCACCGCCGCGACCAGCGCCTGGAGTGCGCGGTAGCGGCCGTTGACGGCGAGCCGGAACGCGGCGTAGGCCGCGGCCAGGCCGAGCGAGATCCACAGGCCGCGGTTGAGGGAGAAGGTGATCGGGAAGACCGCCGCCACCAGCACCAGCGGGGCCAGCTTGCGCCGCCACCCGGCGTCGCGGCCGGTCCACGCGAGCACGAAGAACGGGAGGTAGAGGGCGATGTTGTTGCCCCACGCGTTGGAGTAGGGGAACGGCGCGGTCGGCCGCGGCTGGACGTAGCCCAGGAAGTCGCTCGACGACGACAGCGACGGGTGCACCAGGGTGCGCACGAAGTTCTTCGACGTCAGGCTGCGCGGGAGCAGCAGCTCCATCGGCGAGCGGAACTCCAGGGTGGGCGCCAGCATCGCGAGCACCCCGAACCCGGTGGTGACCACGAACATCCAAGCGAGGAGCCGCACCACGCGCTGCGTGGGCAGCTCGCGGGCGGTGTTGACGACGTAGAGCATCACGATCGTGATCGCGACGTACCAGCCCGCCCAGACCGCGAAGCCGGCCACCCGGCCGAGCCCGCCCCCGGGAACCGTGTCGGGGGCCTGCGCGTGCGTGACGAGGACGCCGACGAGCATCCAGACGAGGAACAGCAGCCACAGTGCGAAGCCGCGCGGCACGTGCAGGTCGCCCTTGCGGCGCAGGATGACGGCCATGGCGAGCGCCATCGCGAAGAAGATCAGCTGGGCCAGCCCGAGTGCCCACCACAGCGGGAAGCCGAGGTAGAGCACCGCCAGCGGCCAGCCCGGCCCGAGCAGGCGCCGCTCACGGGTGCCGGCGAGGGCGCGGGACGTGGGGACCAGCGCGGCGACGCTCATCGGGCCGCCCCCGTGCGGGTGCGGGCCGGCGTCCGGCCGACGTAGCCGTGGGTGAGCAGCTGCGGGAGCGTGATCGCGGTGACGACGCGCTGCGAGACCGGCGGCAGCGCGGTGTGCCAGGCGTCGTCGAGGCGCAGGTCGATGCGGCCGTGGACGAAGCGGGTGCGGCTGCCCGCGACGCCGTGGCTCGGGCCGAGCTCGACGCTGGAGGCGCCGACGTGGTCCAGGGCGCCCGGAGCCGGCGGCAGCCCGACCTCGCGCAACGCCCGCTCCACGGTCGTGCGCGGGCTGGCCACCAGGTCCTCGTAGCGCACCCGCGTCGCGTGGGTCGCGGCGGAGCCGAGCACGGACGACTCGGCCTGCAGCGCCGCCCACAGCACCGCGAGGCGGTGCGGGGAGTAGGTCCCCATCGCCTCGCCGTCCTGCGACTGCGGCTTGCGGATGTCGGACTTGCTCCACGAGCTCGCCACGCCGCGGGGGTCGCGGACCAGGTTGAGCACCCGCAGGTCGAGGCCCTCGATGCGGCGCAGCGCGAACAGCTGGGCCGTCGACTTGCTGGCGTCGACGACGACCTCGGCGCCCGACACCTCCGCGATCGCACGGTAGAGGCGGTCGTGGCGCTCGAGGTAGGTGTCGAGCTCGCGACGCGCGTCGGCCGGCATCGCGCCGGTCATCATCCGCGGGACGTAGCGCTGGCGCACCACGCGCGGCTGGAGCCGGGCCACCTCGTCGGTCACCTCGTCCCAGCCGCCGAAGGCCACCTGGCCGACCTCGGTCCAGAAGGGGCACTCCGAGAACGGGACGCCGCAGCCGCAGCGCTGGTCCTGGCGCGAGACGCGCGAGAACAGCGCGTTCAGCTCGCCGGCGTTGACCCAGCCCGGCTGCGCGCCCAGGACACGCTCCAGCAGCGTGCTGCCGGACCTGCCCACACCCACGATGTAGAGGATTGTCATCCTCAGCCCCTTTGCCTTGCGCCCCACGCGGCCCCTCGCTCGGAGGGGCCGGTGGCACGACGCTAGGCGGCTCGTCGCGACCCACCGGCCGGAGTCGCCGGGCATCCCCAATTCGGGGTAGCCGTCCCGTGCGGGTGGTCCCGCGGAGCGGGGTGATGGTGTGGCCTTGGGGGGTGAGGACCTCCACGACGATCCCCGCGCTGGCCGTGCTGGCGCTGCTCGCGGCCGGCTGTGGCGCCGACGGCACGCCGCCGGGGGAGCGCGCCTCGGTGCCGCCCGCCGCGGCACCGTCCATCGACACGTCGGGCGCCGAGCTCTGGCTGTCCTTCGACGACGAGCAGGCCGGCTTCGACGGGTCCCCCGAGTACGGCGACGCGCAGGGCGGGCTGATCGCCGGCCAGGTCGTCACCGCCAACGGCGGCGAGGTCCGCGTCGTCGCGGGCGCGGCCGGGCGCGGCGACGCACTGGAGTTCCCGGACGTGTGCGACGACTCCTCGGGGTGCCCGCGCGCGATGGTGGAGGTGCCGGCCGACCCGGCCCTCGACCCCGGCGACCGGGCGTTCTCCTACGGGGCGAGCGTCCGGCTGCCCGCGGACCGGACCGCGATCGGGTCCAACATCGTGCAGAGCGGGCGCTACGGCTCCGACGGCGACCAGTGGAAGCTGCAGGTCGACGGCGAGGAGGGCCTGCCCAGCTGCATCCTGCGGTCGGGTGAGGAGATCGTGAAGATCCGCTCCGAGACCTCGGTGGCCGACGACGCCTGGCACCGGGTCGTGTGCCGCCGCGACGCCGACGGCGTGAGCATCGAGGTCGACGGCGACGTCCACCGCAAGGCGGCCGCGACGGGGACGGTCCACACCGGCCTGCCGGTCCGGATCGGGAGCCCCGGCGTGGGCGACCACGACGACCAGTTCCACGGGACCATCGACGACGTCGTCATCGACGTCGACGGCTGACGGCCCCGGGATCAGACGGGTCGTGCCACCCAGTCCGAGGTGAGCTCGGAGGCGAACGCGGACTGCATCGACGGGCTCATCTCCCACGTGCCCTCCGGGGAGTTCAACCCCGAGTTGAAGTAGGACATCGACACGATGTCGTGCTCGCGGGCGTAGGCCGCCGCGTCGCGGATCCACTGCGCGGCCAGGCCGGGGTTCTGCGGGTCGTCGCGGCAGCCGTACTCGCCGATCACGATCGGGCGGCCCTCGAACCAGCCGAGCACCTCGTCCATCTTGCTGCCGAAGCTTCGCCACTCCTTGCGGTTGGCCGGTGACCACGGGTTGTAGACGTCGAGCCCCGCCACGGGGGCCTCCGGGACCAGCCAGCGGCCGGGGTCGACGTCGTGGCGCGACGGGTCGAAGGTCCAGTGCTGCAGCACCGGTGCCACCACGACCGTCGGCGCGAGGTCCGCCGCCATCGTCACCGCGCGGCGCTGCATGGCGGTCCAGTCGTCCGGGCTCATGCCCGGCGCGCCCGCGTCGTTCTCCGGCTCGTGGTGCAGGGTGAACAGCACCGTGCCACCGAGCCTGCCCAGCGGCTCCAGCATGCTGGCCAGCCAGGGGTCGCGCCGCCCGGCCGCCACGTCGGCCCAGGTGCCGTCGGCCTTGCTCGACACGTGCGGCAGGCGTCCGTTCGCGAGGTCGTCGCGGCAGCGCGCGACCAGCTGCTGGGCCTCGTTGCGGTCGGGCGCGAAGTAGGAGCGGTTGAGCGCCAGCGGCGTGCCGAGCTCCTGCTCCCAGCCGACCAGCGAGCGGTGGAAGGGGACCGACGCCCCGTAGTAGAGGTCGCCGGCGGCGGGCTGGCCCGGGAAGGCCGACGCGGTCGGCGACGGGGTGGCCCGCGCGGTGCGGGTGGGCCGCGGCGTGACGCTCGCCGGCGCGCTCGCGGACGGCCGGCTGCACGACGAGGCCAGCGCGGCCACCGCCGCGCCCGCGCCGAGGCCGAGCAGGCGCCGTCGTCCGATCTCCATGTCCCCGACACTAGGATTCTCGCCCGCGCCCCGGAAGGCGTTCACGCCTGAGTCCGGGTGCATACCCCCAATATGGAGGATCCCGACGTCGCCGCCGACCCGGCCGGACGTGGGTGCACCAGCCTGTGGGCATGGACGAAGCCGTCATCGAACCAGGCCAGCGCCGCAGCGGTCCGGTGCTGCTCGTGAGCACCCAGGGCGGCCACCTCACGCACCTGCTGGCCCTGCGCCCGTGGTGGGAGGGGCGCGACCGGCTCTGGGTGTGCCCGGCTACCCCGGACGTGGTGGACCGCCTCGACGGCGAGCGGCTGCGGCCGTCCTACCACCCGACCACCCGCAACGTGCCCAACCTGCTGCGCAACGCGGTCCTCGCGCTCCGCGTGCTGGTCCGCGAGCGTCCCGCGATCGTGGTCAGCGCCGGTGCCGGCGTCGCGGTGCCGTTCTTCGTCCTCGCCTGGCTGATGCGGATCCCGACGGTCTTCATCGAGGTCTACGACCGCGTCGACACCCCGACCATGACGGGCCGCCTCTGCGGCCCCTTCACCACCCGCCGCCTCGTGCAGTGGGAGAGCCAGCTCGCGTTCTACCCGGACGCCCACCTGGTCGGACCGCTGCTGTGAGCGCCCTCGTCCTGGCCCTCGCGGGCACCGACCACCACCCGTTCGCGCGTTTGGTGGAGTGGATGGACGCCGCCGCCGAGCGTCGTCGCGACGTGCGCTTCGTGGTGCAGCACGGCGCCGCTCCGGCCCCGCGCGTGGCCGAGGGGCACGGCTTCCTGGCCCACGACCACCTCTCCCGCCTCGTGCAGGAGGCCGACGCCGTGGTGTGCCACGGCGGGCCCGGCACCATCATGGACGCCCGCGCCGCCGGCCACGTGCCGCTGTGCGTGCCGCGCGACCCGCGCCTCGGCGAGCACGTCGACGACCACCAGCAGCGCTTCGTCGCCGTGGTCGGCGAGGTCGGCCTGGTCCGGCCGGTCGTCAGCCTCGAGGGCTTCCTCGCCGACGTCGACGGAGCGCTCCTGCTGGGTCGCGGCGGCCTCGCGAGCGAGGCGGGCGACCTGGCCCGCCGGGCGGCGCTGAGCCTCGCCGCGCAGGAGCTCGACCAGCTCGCCACCGTACGACCGCCGCGGATCCCGCGGCCGCGTCGCAGCCGGGCGGCGTTGCCGTCCGGCGGGAACTGAGGGGCGTCGGACGTGGGGGCACGGACGCAGCGCGTGAGCGTGGTCTACCTCGGCGGCTTCGGCCGCTCCGGGTCGACGCTGGTCGAGCGCGTGCTCGGCGCGGTGCCCGGCTGGGTCAACGTCGGCGAGGTCGTCGACCTGGCCCGCTCGGTCGCACCGCACGACGAGCTCTGCGGGTGCGGTGAGGCGTTCTCGTCGTGCCCGGTCTGGACCCGCGTCGGTGAGCTCGCGTTCGGCGGGTGGACCGACGAGGTCCTCGAGCGGATCCGCAGCGCCCACCGAGGCGCTGCCCGCCAGCGGCACCTGCCCGGGCTGCTGCCCGACCTGCCGCGACCGCGGCGTGTGCCCACCCCGTCGGCCGCGCTGGCCTCGCTGCGCTCCGACTACGCCGCGATCTACCGCGCCGTCGCGGAGGTGACCGGATCGAGCGTCGTCGTCGACGCCTCGAAGGGTCCGGCGCTGGGCCAGGCCCTCGCCGGTGCGCCCGGCATCGACCTGCGCGTGCTCAACGTGGTGCGTGACCCCCGGGCCGTCGCGTGGTCGTGGCAGCGCGAGGTCGCACGGCCGCACGACGCCACCGGCTCCGAGCAGATGTGGCGCATCCCCGCCCACCGCGCGGCCGCCCAGTGGAGCGGTCTGCAGCTGGAGATGGCCTCGATCGCCCGCTGGGGCGGCGTGCCGACCGCACGGCTGCGCTACGAGGACTTCGTCGCCGACCCGGTCGGCTCCCTCGTCGCCGCGACGACCGACCTGGGCCTGCCGCTCGCACCCGAGCAGCTGCCCGCCGTCGACGACGGCGCGATCCTGCTCGAGCCCAGCCACGGGCTGTCCGGGAACCCGTCGCGCTTCCGCTCCGGCGTCGTCCGGCTGCGGCGCGACGAGGCGTGGGCCAGCGAGATGCCGGCCGCCGCACGTGCGGTCGTCACCGGCCTCACGCTCCCGCTGCTCGTCGACTACGGCTATGCCCCCACCCCCCGCTCCGCCCCCGCCGTCGCCGGTGCGGCTGCGGGGACCGCTCCCGACAGGAGGACCGTGACGTGACCGCCGAGCACGCATCCCCGCTGGCCGACCCGGCCCGTCCGCTGGTCAGCGTCGTCGTCCCGACGCACGGCCGACCCGAGCTGCTGCGCGAGACGCTGGCGACCATCGTCGGCCAGGACTACGCCGGCCCCATGGAGGTCCTCGTCGTCCACGACGGCGAGCCCGAGGACCTCGGCCTCGCCGGGCTCTCCCGCCCGGGGCGCCAGGTGCGCACCACCGTCAACACCCGCACCCGCGGCCTCTGCGGCGCCCGCAACACCGGCGTCGCGGAGACCCACGGCAGCCTCGTCGCCAGCTGCGACGACGACGACCTCTGGGCGCCGAGCAAGGTCCGCAAGCAGGTCGAGCGGCTGCTCGCCGACCCCTCCCTCCTCGTCGTCGGCACCGGCATCAGGCTGCTGATGGGCGGCCAGCGCGGCGACGTCGAGTGGCCGGCGAGCGAGGCGGTCGTCTCCCACGACCGGCTGCTGCAGAACCGCGTCAAGGAGCTGCACAGCTCCAACCTGATGATGCGGCGTGAGGCCTTCGACAGCGTCGGCCCCTACGACGAGGACCTCCCGCACGGCTACGGCGAGGACTACGACTGGCTGCTGCGCGCCAGCCGCGTCGGTGGGGTGGGCGTGGTGCAGGAGACGCTCGCCGACATCCGCAAGGACATCCCGTCGTGGTTCCGCGACCGCTGGATCAACACGGCGACCGCGCTGGAGTACCTCCTCGCCAAGCACCCCGACTTCGGCGACCACCGCCGCGGCCACGCCCGGATCCTCGGCCAGATCGCCTACGCCCGCGCCAACGCGGGTGACCGGCGGGCGGCCGCCCGGATCGCAGGTCGCGCGCTGCGCCGCCACCCCGCCGTGCCCCACGCCTGGCTGGCGCTCGCCGCAGCCGGGCCGGGCGACCACCACCGCATGCTCACCATGGCGCGCCGCTTCGGAAGGGGACTCTCATGAGCCGTCTGCCCAACTTCCTCTACGTCGGGCCCGACAAGGCCGGGTCGTCGTGGCTGCACGAGACGCTGATCAAGCACCCCGACGTCTACCTCACGCCGTCGAAGGACCTCTACTTCTTCGACCGCTACTACGACCGCGGGATGGGCTGGTACGCCGCGCAGTTCAAGGACGCGCGCGACGAGAAGGTCGTCGGCGAGGTCTGCCAGGACTACCTCTTCCACCCCGAGGCCGCCAAGCGCATCCACCACGAGCTCGGCGACGTGTCGGTCATGGTGTCGCTGCGCGACCCGGTCGACCGGGCCTGGTCGTCGTACCTCTACATGCGCAAGCACGGCATCGGCCCCGACACCTTCGCCGAGGCGCTGCGCAGCTGCCCGGAGCTGCTCGAGCACGGCCGCTACGCCACCGGCCTCGACCGGTTCCTCGACCTGTTCCCGCGCGAGCGGGTCCACGTCGCGCTCTTCGACGACCTCGAGGCCGACCCGCAGCGATTCCTCGACGACGTGACCGACATGCTCGGCATCGCCCGCCAGCCGCTCGACGACAAGGAGCGCGAGGCCCGGCTGCCGGCTGCGAAGGCCCGCTCGGTGCACCTCGCCTCGGCCGTGCGCAAGGGCGCCGACTGGGTGCGCGAGCACGACGGTGCCCGCCTGGTGGG
This sequence comes from Nocardioides palaemonis, assembly GCF_018275325.1. Taxonomy (NCBI): domain Bacteria; kingdom Bacillati; phylum Actinomycetota; class Actinomycetes; order Propionibacteriales; family Nocardioidaceae; genus Nocardioides; species Nocardioides palaemonis. Next base: position 646,281 of record NZ_JAGVQR010000001.1, read on the forward strand.
CGCGGTCAAGCGCTCGCCCCTGGTGCACCGGGTGCTCTACCAGCCGATCGACCGCTCGGCGGTGCGGCCCGACGAGCGCGACGTGCTGACCGTGCGCCGCGAGCTCGACTCCGAGGTGACTGCACTGGAGAGCACCTTCGGCCTCCGCCTGCGCGAGTCCTGGGGCTGGTAGCCCCCACCCTCGTGTCGCGGCGGCGGGACGTGCCCCCTTCCCGCCGCCGCGGCCGTCCAGCCCGTCCCGCCTCGCGCGGGGCGGGCTCTCTCGTGCGCGCCTCTCCGATCCGGCCCGGGCATCTGAGGACGTGGTGCAGCCCCCTTCGGCGCACGTGCGGCGAACGTGGTCCTGCATCGGCAACGTCGAGGGCGAGAAGCGCCACACGTGCGGCGCCGGTGCGGCCGCGTCGTACACGTGTCCGAGAACTTGCCCTCGAGCTGCTGGGCGAAGGGCGAAAGGTCGGACACGTGTGCCCGAACGGCCAGCACGCGACCTTCACGTATGGGTGTGTTGCGATCCGAACGCACGCCAATGCGAGTTGCGGGCGCCGGAGAAGGTGTACGAGCCACATTCTGTCGGCCAGGAATGCAGGTGGAGCACCGCTGGCGGTGCGCGTAGGCATACGTCCGCTCATGCGGCGACGCGTGCGGTCCGTACGAGCGCGACCGGGCCGCGAGGTTGCCCAGGAGTCGCCGTGCCCGGTGTCGGGAGAAGTGGCGCGAACCCGAGCAGACCGGCTGCGTGTCCTCAGTAGGCCCCGCGGTGGCCGAGCACCGCGCGGACGGTGCGCACGAGGATCCGCGCGTCGAGGCCGAGCGACCAGTTGTCGACGTACTTCAGGTCGAGGCGGACCGACTCGGCCCACGTGAGGTCGGAGCGGCCCGAGACCTGCCAGAGGCCGGTGACGCCGGGCTTCACGACGAGCCGGCGCTTGGGGTCGATGTCGTACTGCGCGACCTCGGAGGGCAGTGCGGGCCGCGGGCCGACCAGCGACATGTCGCCGCGGACGACGTTCCACAGCTGGGGCAGCTCGTCGAGGGAGTAGCGGCGCAGCCTCGCTCCGAGGCGGGTGATGCGCGGGTCGTCGGCGATCTTGAACAGCACGCCGTCCTTCTCGTTGGACGCGGCGAGGCCCTGGCGCACCGCCTCGGCGTCGACGCCCATCGAGCGCAGCTTGAGCATGGTGAACGGGACGCCGTCGCGACCGATGCGCTCCTGGCGGAACAGTGCGGGTCCGGGCGTCTCGAGGCGGATCGCGAGGCAGAGGACGGCCAGGACGGGCAGCGCGGCGACGAACGCGACCAGCGCGAGCGCCCGCTCGACGACGTCCTTGAGCAGGCGTCGCGGGCCGTCGAGGACCGGGCGCGTCACGTGGAGCACGTCGATGCCACCGGTGGCCACGACGCGGGTGCGCTGGGGCTCCACGTCGAGCAGCCCGGTGCCGAGGTAGAGCTCGGCACCCACGCCGGCGAGCGACCAGTGCAGGCGGCGCACCTCGGTCGGGGTGAGCCGGGCGCCGGGGAGCACGACGACGGCGTCGGCGTCGTGCCGGTGGGCGACCTGCGAGGAGGAGTCGAAGCCGACGTAGGTCGGCAGGTCGAGCGGCACCTTCGACCGGCGGGTGAGGCAGGCGGCGACGATCTCGTGGCGGTCGCTGAGCTCGAGCTCGATCATCGCCTCGCGCACGTCACGCGGTCGTCCGGCGAGGACGAGGCGGGGCCGGTGGCGCCTGCCGACGAGCAGCGACGGCACCGCGCTGGCCACGCTGAAGACCGCGACGAGCTCCGCGAGCGCGACCAGGTCGTCGGCGACCAGCCACGGCGAGACCGCGAGGGCCAGCACCGCGCCGCGCAGGCCGGTGGCGAGGACCACCCAGACGCTGGCGAAGCGGTCGTGGCCGAGCGGCGAGCGCCGGTAGTGGCCGGCCGAGAGCAGCAGCAGCGGCCAGGCCAGGGCGGACAGGAGGGCGACGGGAGCCGACAGCATGCCGGTCGCCGCGGCGCCGACCGCCAGCACCGACGCCAGCACCGTGTCGAGCCAGATCGCCCAGGCGGGTGCCCGCCGGGCGCGTGGGCTCGGCAGGGCGGACAGCTCGTCGTCGAGCGCTGCCAGCTCGGCAGCCTCCCAGGCAGGGTCCGCGGGCCGGTCGGAGACCGTCGGCGCGGACACCCTGAGCTCGGTCGACACCCGTGGAAGGGGGATCGGAGCTGCGAGCAGCTCGTCCTCCGGCGAGTCCACCCGGACCCGGGCCTGCGTCATCCCCACCACCCCTTCCAGGACCCCTCCGACGACCTCGTCGTCCGTGCTTCGAGCCTAGGAAACCGACACCCTCCGCGGCATGCCGCATATGAGCGAAAGCCCTGCAGGGAGCGGGTTCTGGCGTCGTCGCGGCGACCGGGAGATACCCAGTCGTGGGGATGGGCCGGGCCACCGGCGGACCCTACGCTCGTCACGTGCACCCCACGGGTTCACCGTGCTCGTCTTGTCCTCCTCCGGCCGTCTCGGTCGGGCGGACGCGAGGTCCCCACGTCTCGTCACAGCGACGACGGTGAACCACAGCGGCGGCCGAGGTTCCCCCTCCTCGGCCGCCGCGCAGGGTCGTGCCCGCGCGGCGGTCGGCCCGGGTCCGTCAGGGACGGGTGCTCGGCGCCGCCTCCACGACGGTGGCCCGCGGACGCGGGACGACCGGCGCGGCGCCGAAGAACGCGTGGTGCCACATCTCGAGGCTGAGCAGCGTCCAGAGCTGGAGGTCCTCGTGGACGCCACGGGCGGGCGACTCCACCAGGGCACGCACCGCCGCAGGGTCGAGCGCGTGGGACACCCAGGAGCCCGGCGCGGCGAGCCACTCGTGGGCGGTCTCGTGCAGGCCGCCGCGGAACCACGTGTCGAGGGGCACGCGCGGGACCTCGGTCCGAGGCTGGTCGATGACCTCCTCGGGCACGAGCGGCCGGGCCGCCTCCTCCAGGAGCCACCGGGTCGAGCCGGACCGCACCCGGACCGACGTCGGCAGCCGGAAGGCGAGCTCGACGAGGCGGTGGTCGAGCAGCGGCGGCCGCCAGGCCAGCGACCCGGCGGTCCACATCCGGTCCCCGCGCTCGAGGAGGTGGTCGGGCAGGAGGTGGCGTACGTCGTCGCGCACCTGCCGGTCGTAGGCGTCGGCGCCGGGCGTGGGCACCACGCGGCGCTCCGGCGGGGGAGCGGTGCCGAGCAGCCGCTGGCGCTCGGCGGCCGCGAACGGGGCGCCGAGGTGCCGCTCGACGCTGGCCCGGACCCGGCTGGGCAGCAGCGACGCGTGCGCGGCGAGCCGGCTCAGGCGTCGGTGCGGGAGACCGCCGAACAGCTCGTCGCCTCCCTCGCCGGAGAGCACCACCCGCACTGACCGCCCCGCGTCCTGGGCCAGGCCGAACTGCGCGACGTCGCAGGGGTCGGATATCGGCGCCTCGCGGTGCCAGGTGAGCCGGTGCCAGAGGTCCTCGAAGCCGTCGGCCCGCAGCCGGACCTCGTGGTGGTCGGTGCCCATCAGCGCCGCGGCGCGGCGGGCCCGGGCGAGCTGGTCGGGCGGGTGCACGTCGAGACCGACCGCGAACGACGGGAGCGGCGCGTCCCGGCGCAGCTGCTGCACCTCGGCAGCGACCAGGGCGCTGTCGACGCCGCCGGTGAGGTGCACGCCGACCGGCACGTCGGCCACCAGCGCCGCCCGGACCGCCTCGCGCACGCCGTCGCCGACGGCCTCGATCGCGTCACCGGCGGTCCAGATCCCCTCGGGATCGCTCTCGGGAGGCGTCCACCAGCAGGTCTGCTCGAGGTGGCCGCGCGGCGTGATCGCTGCCCGGTGCCCCGGCAGCACCTTCTTCACACCCGCGAACAGCGTGTCGGGTGCGGGCACGGTCCGCGTGGCGAGGTACGCGTCGAGGCTGCGCAGGTCGACGTCCACGGGCGGACCGATCGCCAGCAGCGCCTTGACCTCCGAGGCGAACGCGATCCCACCCGGCACGTGCCGGTAGTAGAGCGGGAGCACGCCGAGCCGGTCGCGGACCAGGTGGGTGACGCCGGTGCGCAGGTCGTGCGCGGCGATCGCGAACTGGCCGTGGAGGCGCTCGACGAAGCTGATCCCCTCCAGCGCGAGCCCGGCCACCACGGCCTCGGTGTCACCGTGGGTGCGGAACGGGTGGTCGAGCTGGGTGCGCAGGCTGGCGTGGTTGGCGATGGCGCCGTCGAGTGCCACCACCCACCGGCCGTCGGGGGAGTGCATCGGCTGGTGCGAGTGCTCCGTGTCGAGGACGGCCAGCCGCGCGTGGGCGAGACCGACGTCGGGCCCCACCCAGACCGACGACTCGTCGGGCCCGCGGTGCTGCAGCGTGCGCGACATCGTCCGCAGGGTGTCCGCGGCCGGTGCCGCCCCCGAGAAGGTCCGCAGGCCGGCGATGCCGCTCATGCGCCGAGCCGCCAGCCGACCTGGTTGGCCATCCCGACGGCGGCCAGCTGGGAGGACACCTCGAGCTTGTTGAGGATCGACTTGACCTGCGTCCGGACCGTGGCCTCCGAGACGACGCTGACGTGGGAGATCTCGCGGACCGTGCGTCCCTCGATCAGCGCGCCCAGCACCTGCCGCTCGCGGGGCGTCAGCAGGTCGAGCCGGCGACGCAGGTCGTCGTGCGCCCGGCGTTCGCGCGCCCAGGCGTCGAGCAGCGTCTCGAGCTCGTCGCGGTTGATCACCGGCAGCCCCTGGTGCAGGCGCCGGACCGTCGCGAGCGCCTGCTGGAGCGCGCCGCTCTTGGGCAGCACGCGCCGCGCCCCGAGGCGCATGCAGCCGCCCCACCTGCCGAGCTCCTCCGAGGCGGTCAGGACCACCACGTTGATGCCGGCCTTGGCCAGCGGCGCGACGAGGTTCATCCCGTCACCGAACCGGCCCAGGTCGAGGTCGAGGAACACCGTGCGCGGGTTGGCCCGCAGGGCCAGCGAGCGGATGGTGGCCATCGACCCGCCCTCCTCGGGCAGCTCGAGACGGCGTACGTCGTAGCCCTCGAGGGACAGCGCGAGCTCGAGCGACTCCGCGAACAGCACGTGGTCGTCGACGATGAGGACGCGGTGGTCAGCGCGCGACGTGCCAGCCATGGCTGCCTCCCACCGTCAGGTCGTTCTCGGTCGAGCGGCGCGCGGCCGGCAGCGAGATGACGAACGACGAGCCCGTCCCCTCCGTCGCCACGTCGAGCTCCAGGGAGCCGCCGTCCTCGGTCATCAGGCGTTTGGCCAGGTGGAGCCCGATGCCCTCGCCGGGCGCCTCACTGGCCCGCTCGCCCCACTCGAAGATGCGGGCGCGCTGGTCCTCGGCGATGCCCCGGCCGAAGTCGGTGACCCGGATGTCGACCGTCTCGTCGTCACGGGTGACCATCTCGACCACGCTGGTGTCGGACCCGCCGTGGGTGACCGCGTTGTCGACGAGGATGTTGACGACCTCGGCCAGGGCGTCGTAGCGGCCGTGGACGACGCCGCCGTCCGACTGCAGCTCGACGCGTCGGCCCTTGAGCCGCTGGAGCTCGAGGATCCGGTCGAGCGCGTCTCCATCGATGTCGGTGGTGGGCTGCTGCTGCCCGGCGAGCAGTCGCTCCATCCGGTCGAGCTCGGCGCGCACCGAGCGCCACAGGCGCTCACGCGCCTCGGCCGGCACGTCGGCGTTGTCCAGCAGGGCCGAGCCGCTCACCAGCCCGGCCATGGTGCTGCGCAGCTCGTGCATCCGCTCGCGCTGGTCGCGCGTGGTCGACACGAGGACCGAGTTCATCGCCTCGAAGCGGCGGTCGTCCTCCTCGGCGTTGCGCTGCAGGCAGGTCCAGGTGTAGCCGAACCAGGCGGCGCCGACGGCTGCCCGCGACAGCGTGGCCAGCAGCTCCCACTCGGTGCCGGAGAGCCCGGACCAGCGGACCGCGAGCCCGGACGACACGACGGCCACGGTCGCCACGACCAGGGCACGGGCCGTCGGGGTCAGCCCCCGCTGGCGCAGCACCAGGACCGCGGTCGCCACGTGCGTGGCCACCAGCACCCCGGCCAGGGTGAGCATCGCCGGCCGCGGCGTCTGCGACATCGGGAACTGCAGCACCAGGAACCCGGCCGCGGTGATGCCCATGCCGAGCCCGATGACGAAGCTGTCGTCGACCACGTGGTCGACGCGCCGCAGGCGGAGCAGCGGCGCCACCACGCAGGCCATGCCGAGCAGCGCGGCACCGAGCAGCAGCGTGAACGACATCGGGTGCCGCGGCGGCGGCAGCTGGAGCGCGAGCAGCGTCACGGCCAGCGCCTGGGCGGCGACGAGGGCACCGGTGCCCACGATCCAGCCGGCCAGCGGCCCGCCGTGACGTCGCCAGGTGACGAGCGCCGCGCCGACGGCCCCGGCGACGAACGCGCCGCTGAGCAGACCGTCGGTCAACGGCGGCAACGCCGTCTCTGTCGGCAGCGTGTTGAACGCGTGCCCGCCGCTCGATGCGACGCCGACCAGCACCAGGAGCCCGGCTGCGGCCGTGGTCGCCCCGACCACCCGCCAACCGTCCTCCGAACGATAGATCCCCTGCATTTCCTGCCCCCACCCACTGACACGTTCACTTGTATGTGCGTCCTGCTGTCCGAGGGATGTCCGCGGTTCCCATGCCACGGCCCCGAGTCGTGGCCCGCTGTCCCCGGTGCAGATTGGAACCCCCACAAATGGGGATGTTCCAGCGATTGTGGGGCCCTACCGAGATTGTGGTAGCCCCGGTCTGGTCCGCACCCTCCAGAGGTCCAGCAGTCTTCGTCAAGGACCCCCTCAGAACCGTCCTAGGGCGAGGGAACTCCGCGTCACGAGTGCGTCATCCGACCCCCTCGACGAGGGGTCGACGGACCCCGGACGTAGGCGGCCGCGGGTCGCTCGGGGTCGCTGCGCCGGGCCGGCGTCCCTCCCCAATTCGGTGCACGTGCGCCCCGGGTGGACACCTGCCCGCCGGTGCTGCGTCAGAGTGCGGACAACGCGTCAGCGAGGCCGCACGACGCCACGACGAAGGCCGCGAGGAGGCCGCGATGAGGGAGGTGCCATGTCGACGCGCGCAGCGCAGGAGGGCGTGACCGACCCCGCACCCACGCCCGTCGCGTGGGTGGTGTCACCGCACGACCTGGTGGCCCAGGCAGTGGCCGAGGCGCTGCGCACGACCGGTGCGCCCGCGGAGTTCCACGCGTGGGACCAGCTGCTCGAGCCGCACGAGGGCGAGGCCGGCGACCCGCCCGGGGCCGGTCCGACGGACCACGTGATGGTGATCCTCGACGGTGTCGACCGCCCACGCGCGGTCGAGGAGGTGAGCCGCTTCGTGGCGCGCGGACGGGCCCGGGTGGCCGTGGTCACGTCGGCTCCGAACGCCCTGGTCTGGGGTGGCCTGCTGCAGGGGAGCTCGGTCGACGTCGTCACCGTGACGACCTCCGTGGAGCAGCTCGGCGACATGGTGCGCCGCTTCGTCGCGGGCGATCCCTTGATGGACCCAGAACGTCGCAAGGCCTTGCGGGCCGACTGGTTGGACGCTCTTGACAAGAGGCACCACCTCCTGACCCAGATGCGGGGCCTGTCACGCCAGCAGCTGCGCGTCCTCGAGCTGCTCGCCTCCGGGCGCCGGGTCCCCGAGGTCGCCGAGGTGATGGGCATCGCCGACGGCACCGTGCGCAGCCACGTCAAGACGTTGCGCAGCAAGCTCGGCGCCCGCACGCAGCTCGAGGCGGTGGCGATGCTGCGCCAGGTGCACGAGGTCGGCGACGTCGGGGAGACCGGCGACCTCGTCCCGCGGCCGCGGGTGGCGCGGACGGGTCCGTTCGGCCACCTCGCGACGCCGATAGGATCGCGTGCATGATCGATCCCTCCACGCTGGACGACCACGCCTTCGCCGTCTGGGCGGCCGAGCGAGCAGGCACCGTGCTGCTCGACGTCCGCTCCCGGGCGGAGGCCGATGGCCTGGAGGGCAAGGCCCTCAAGGACGCCGGTGACGCCGCCGCGCAGGCCGAGCTCGACCGGGTCCTCACCGCGCACCGTCCCGATGACGCCGTGCTGTCGGAGGAGGCGGCCGACGACAAGTCGCGCCTGACCGCGAGCCGGGTGTGGATCATCGACCCGCTGGACGGCACGCGCGAGTTCTCCGAGCCGCCGCGTGACGACTGGGCCGTCCACGTCGCGCTCTGGCAGGATGGCGACCTCGTCGCCGGTGCCGTCGCCCAGCCGGCGCTGGGGGAGACCTTCTCCACCGGACGGCCGAGCGTCGTCCCGCCCCGCACCTCGGACCGGCCGCGGATCGCGGTGTCGCGCAGCCGGCCGCCGGCCTTCGTCGAGGCGCTCGCCGCCGAGCTCGACGCCGAGCTCGTGCCGATGGGCAGCGCCGGCGTGAAGGTGATGAGCGTGGTCCGTGACGTCGCGGACGCCTACGTCCACGCCGGCGGCCAGTACCAGTGGGACAACGCGGCGCCGGTCGTCGTCGCCCGCGCGGCCGGGCTGCACTGCAGCCGCGTCGACGGGTCCGACCTGGTCTACAACGAGGACGACACCTCGCTGCCCGACCTGATCGTGTGCCGCCCCGAGCTCGCCGAGGCGATCGTCGACTTCGTCCGGCGCCACGGCACCGACTGACGGGGCCGCTCACGGGACCGGGTCTCGTGACGGTCGCTGCGCGACCTCCTCGACCACAGGGGACCATCAGTGCACGAGCTTGAGCCCGACGATGCAGCCGACCAGCCCGACGAGCAGCAGCGCCTTCGTCACCGAGAGCGTCTCGGCGCCGGTCACCACGGCGACCGCGATGGTGAGCACAGCGCCGATGCCGACCCAGACGGCGTACGACGTGCCGACCGGCAGGGTGCGCATCGCGTAGCCGAGCCCGGCCATGCTCAGCAGCAGCGCGACGCCGAAGGTCACCGTCGGGACGAGCCGGGTCAGCCCCTCGGACCGGCTGAGCGCCGTGGCCCAGACGGCCTCCAGCACCCCGGACAGGACGAGCACGATCCACGACATGGCCATCTCCTCGACGGCCGTCTTGTCGCGTTCCCGGTACGGCTCCCTCGTCGGGTCGCCCGCTGGTCGGGCGTGCTCCGACGCTCCCACGCAGCGACGTGGACGGCAACTCGCGGAAACCGGTTGCCGGGCCCCGGCGGCCTTGCGAGCGTGGGGCCATGACCTCCTTCGTCTCCCACACCACCGTCGACTGCCGCAACGCCTACGAGCTCTCGGAGTGGTGGAAGCAGCTCCTCGGCTACGTCGACGTCGACGGCGACCCCAACGAGCCGGGCCACGAGGAGTGCATGATCCTCGACCCCGAGACCCGGCACCACGTGCTGTTCATCGAGGTCCCCGACGCCGAGCTGCCGGCCAAGCGGATCCACTTCGACCTGCGCCCGCGCACCGGCACGCGGGACGAGGAGGTCGAGCGCGTGCGGGCGCTGGGCGCCACCCAGGTCGACGACCAGCGCGGGACCTACGGCCCCGGGACCGGGTGGGTCGTCTTCGCCGACCCCGAGGGCAACCAGTTCTGCATCCTGCGCTCGCAGGCCGAGGTGGACGCGGGCCCGCCGCCGCCCGCGGGGTGAGCGCCGGGGTGAGCGCCGGTCAGGACGCCCAGGTGCGCCACTTGAACCGGGTGCCGCGGTACTGGTCGTCGGCGCGGACGATGAAGGTCCAGAACCACTCGCCGCTGCGGCGCGGCAGGGTGACGGAGTAGCGCCCGCGGCGGTCGGTGCGGATCTTGCGGTACTTCTTGAAGCCGCTGGTCTCCTCGTCCGAGACCTTGATGACGATCGTGCGCTTTCCGTAGGCGGGACGCACGCGCCCCTTCATCTCGAAGCCGCCGGTGGGGTAGGTGATGGTCCGCGCGACGCCGACGGTGAACTCGGCGGACTCGCTCGAGGCGAAGCTGTCGTCCTGCGCGGACGGGGCGTCGTAGCCGCCGTAGACGACCTTGTAGGTCGTCGTCATCCGGGGCCGGACCGACAGGAAGTCCAGCGACGCCGAGGTGTTGCTCGAGACGGCCGTCCACCGCGTCGAGGTGGCCTCGCGCGCGTAGAGGGTGGAGGTGCCGTCGTCCACGGTGCTGGTGCTCGCGTCGCTGTCGACGTCGAGCGCGATGTCGACGGTCTGGCCGAACTCGATCTTCGTGGTGTTCGGGGTCGCGACCGTCGTGGTGTCGACCGGTGCCGCGGCGACCGCCGGCGCCACGGTGACGACGAAGGGCGTCGCGACCACCACCCCTCCGGCGAGCGTGCTCCCCAGGAGCCTGCGTGCGGTCGGGTGGAGGCGGGTCATGCGGCCCATCGTAAGCACAACGACGACGGCCGGGCCCCGGATCCCCGAGGGGACCGGGACCCGGCCGGCGGATCGGTCGGTCAGTGACCGGACGGTGTCAGCGCAGCGACGCGCGCGGGGCGACCGAGCGGTACGCGATGGTCGAGCCCTCCTGGGCGCTGGCGGCGTACATCGAGTTGCCCTTCACCACGAAGCGGAAGAAGGTCCGCTTGCGCGAGGCGGGGAGCGTGGTCTGGAAGGCGCTCTTCTTGTTGGTCTTGAGCGTGCGGAACTTCTTCCACTTCTTCCCGACCTTCTTCTGGATCAGGACCTTCTTCTTCTTGTAGTCCGGCTTGATCTTGCCCTTGATGAAGGTGCCGCGCGGGTTCTTGATCGTCATCTTGCGGGCGGTGGCGATGGTGAACGGCACCGACTCGCTGGCGGTGTAGACGTTGCCGGAGCCGTCCGTGCCGCCGGGGTAGACGACCTTGTAGGACGCGTTGGAGGTGGCCTTCACGTCGGTGAAGTAGAGGTAGCTGACGCCCTCGTCGCTGCTGACGGGCGTCCAGGCGGAGGAGCCCGGGGTCAGGACGTAGAGCGTGGCGGAGCCCGGCGCGTAGGCGTTGTTCGGGTCCGACGTGGTGACGGCGGCGTCGAAGTAGATCTTGTCGCCGTAGACGTAGGCCGTCTGGTCGGACGTGAGCGAGGTGGCGGTGGTGACCGTGACGGCGGCCCCGGCCGGAGCCGAGATCGCGAGCGGCGTGACACCGAGCAGGCCGGCGGAAACGGTGCCGGCGATGAGACGCGTGATGCGCATGTCCCCGTTGTTCCTCTCAGGATGAAGTACGTGTCCGTCCGACGCTGGTACGCCGGACGCTGTGGATGGTGCTACCCGTGGGACGTGCGGCACAAACCCTTCTCACCCCTACGTCCGGTGTCGGACAGCCCCCGTAGACTTTCATCCCTCCCCCCGGCTCGCGCCCACAGGGGGTTTTTCGCGTGCTCCTGAAGGGATCCCCGGTGCCGACCACGCCCCTGTCCGACGTCGCCCAGCGCCTCGCCTCCGCCCCCGCGCTCGGCGGTGCCCTCGCCGATGCCTCGCTGGAGTCCGCCCTGGACCTGACGGGTCCGCAGGCGGTGCGCCCGTTCGTGGTCGGCGGGCTCGTCGACCGCGGCCGCACGGTGCTCGCCGTGACCGCCACCTCGCGCGAGGCGGAAGACCTCGTCGACGAGCTGGCCGACCTCGTCGACCCCGACACGGTCGCCTACTACCCGAGCTGGGAGACCCTGCCGCACGAGCGGCTCAGCCCGCGCAGCGACACCGTCGGCCGCCGACTGGCGGTGCTGCGCCGGCTGCGCCACCCCGGCACCGACGCCGCCAACGGCCCGCTGAAGGTCGTCGTGGCGCCGATCCGCAGCATCCTGCAGCCGCAGGTGCCGGGGCTGGCCGACATCGAGCCGGTCGAGCTGGCGCCGGGCGACACCCGGGCCCTCGAGGACGTCGTGCGCGGCCTCGCCGACGCGGCGTACTCCCGGGTCGACATGGTCGAGCGACGCGGCGAGTTCGCTGTCCGCGGCGGCATCGTCGACGTCTTCCCGCCCACCGAGGAGCACCCGCTCCGCGTCGAGTTCTGGGGCGACGACGTCGAGGAGATCCGCGCGTTCTCCGTCGCCGACCAGCGCACCCTCGAGACGGTCCCGCGGCTTTGGGCCCCGCCGTGCCGCGAGCTCCTGCTCACCGAGGAGGTGCGCCGCCGCGCCGCCGCGCTGGGCCAGGCCCACCCGCAGCTGCTGGAGCTCACCGACAAGATGGCCGCCGGCATCGCCGTGGAGGGCATGGAGTCGCTCGCCCCGGCGCTCGTCGACTCGATGGAGCTGCTCGTCGACCTGCTGCCCCCCGACACGACCGTCCTGGTGCTCGACCCCGAGCGGGCGCGCACCCGCGCCCACGACCTCGTCGCCACCAGCGAGGAGTTCCTCGGCGCCTCGTGGGCCGCGGCCGCCGGCGGCGGCACCGCGCCCATCGACCTCGGGGCCGCGTCCTACCGCGAGATCGCCGACGTGCGCCAGCACGCCATCGGCCTCGGCCTTGCCTGGTGGTCGGTCAGCCCCTTCGGCATCGACGACGAGGGCGCACCGGTCGATGGTCAGACCGCGGGGGTGCCGAGCCGGCTGCTGCCCACCCACGCAGCCGACGCCTACCGCGGCGACCTCCAGAAGGCCGTCGACGACATCCGGACCTGGGTCACCGACGGCCTCGACGTCGTCGTCGTCCACGCCGGCCACGGCCCGGCCAACCGCTTCGTGGAGCTGCTCGGGGAGAACGACATCGCCGCGCGCGTGGTCGAGGAGGGCGCGACGGCCGGTCCCGGCGTCGTCACCGTGACGTGCGGCCACCTGGTCCACGGCCTGGTCGACGACTCCGCCGGGGTCGCGGTGCTCACCGGCGACGACCTGTCGGGCCAGAAGGCCTCGACGCGCGACATGCGCAAGATGCCCGCACGCCGCAAGCGCCAGATCGACCCGCTCGAGCTCACGGCCGGCGACTACGTCGTCCACGAGCAGCACGGGGTGGGGCGCTTCGTGGAGATGAAGCAGCGCGAGATCGGCGGTGCGGTCCGCGAGTACCTCGTCCTGGAGTACGGCCCGAGCAAGCGCGGCGGCCCCAACGACATGCTCTACGTCCCGGCCGACACCCTCGACCAGGTCACCCGCTACGTCGGCGGCGAGAACCCGAGCCTCGACCGGCTCGGCGGCGGCGACTGGACCAAGCGCAAGAACAAGGCGCGCAAGGCGGTGCGCGAGATCGCGGCCGAGCTGATCAAGCTCTACGCCGCCCGACAGGCCACCGAGGGGCACGCGTTCGGCCCGGACACGCCGTGGCAGCGCGAGCTCGAGGACGCCTTCCCGTTCACCGAGACCGTCGACCAGCTCACCACGGTCGACGAGGTCAAGGCCGACATGCGCCGCGTGGTCCCGATGGACCGCCTCGTGTGCGGTGACGTCGGCTACGGCAAGACCGAGATCGCGGTGCGCGCGGCGTTCAAGGCGGTGCAGGACGGCAAGCAGGTCGCCGTGCTGGTGCCCACGACGCTGCTCGTCACCCAGCACCTCTCGACCTTCTCCGAGCGGATGTCGGGCTTCCCGGTCGTGATCAAGGGCCTGTCGCGGTTCCAGACCGACAAGGAGGCCAAGGAGGTCATCGAGGGGCTCGCGGACGGATCGATCGACATCGTCGTCGGCACCCACCGCCTGCTCAACCCCGACATCCGGGTGAAGGACCTCGGCCTGATCATCGTCGACGAGGAGCAGCGCTTCGGCGTCGAGCACAAGGAGCAGATGAAGCGGATGCGCACGTCGGTCGACGTGCTGTCGATGAGCGCGACGCCGATCCCGCGCACCCTGGAGATGGCCGTCACCGGCATCCGCGAGATGTCCACCATCACCACCCCCCCGGAGGAGCGGCACCCGGTCCTGACCTACGTCGGCGCCTACGAGGACCGCCAGGTCGTCGCGGCCGTGCGGCGTGAGCTGCTGCGCGAGGGCCAGGTCTTCTACATCCACAACCGGGTGCAGTCGATCGAGAAGGCGGCCGCGCGGATCAAGGAGCTGGTGCCCGAGGCCCGCGTGGCCACCGCGCACGGCCAGATGAACGAGCGCCAGCTCGAGCAGGTCATGGTCGACTTCTGGGAGAAGCGCTTCGACGTCCTGGTGTGCACCACGCTCGTGGAGTCCGGGCTCGACGTGTCCAACGCCAACACCATGATCATCGAGCGCTCCGACACCCTCGGCCTGTCGCAGCTGCACCAGCTGCGCGGCCGCGTGGGCCGCTCGCGGGAGCGGGCGTACGCCTACTTCCTCTACCCCGCGGAGAAGCCGCTCACCGAGACCGCCCACGAGCGGCTCGCGACGCTGGCCCAGCACTCCGACCTCGGCGGCGGCATGGCGATCGCGATGAAGGACCTCGAGATCCGCGGCGCCGGCAACCTGCTCGGCGGCGAGCAGTCCGGGCACATCGCCGACGTCGGCTTCGACCTCTACGTCCGGCTCGTCGGCGAGGCCGTCGCCGACTTCAAGGGCGGCACCGAGGAGGAGCTGGCGGAGGTCCGCATCGAGCTGCCGGTCGACGCCCACCTGCCCCACGACTACATCCCCTCGGAGCGGCTGCGCCTCGAGATCTACAAGCGGCTGGCGGAGGTGCGCTCCGACGCCGACGTCGACGAGGTGCGCGCCGAGCTCGTCGACCGCTACGGCACGCCGCCGGAGGTCGTGGAGTCGCTGCTGGTCGTGGCGCGATTCCGCGCCCGGTGCCGGGAGGTCGGGGTCAAGGAGGTCACGCTCGCCGGCAAGTACGTCCGGTTCGCCCCGGTCGACCTGCCCGAGTCGCGGGTGGTCCGGCTGCAGCGGCTCCACCCGCGCAGCATCGTCAAGGCGCCGATCAGCACCATCCTCGTGCCGCGCCCGCAGCCGTCCGGCTTCCCCGTGCAGCCCGTTGCGGGCGTCGCCCTGCTTGAATGGGCCCGGAGTGTGATCGACGACATCATCGACGTGCCGGCGCCCGCCGCGCCGGCCGCCGCGAGCAAGGAGTGACCGTGAGCAAGCAGAGCAAGGTCGGTTCCCGCCTGGTGACGGCTGCGACGACGGTCGCCGCCGGACTGCTGCTCTCGAGCTGCGGGAGCGCGGCGCCGGGCATCGCGGCGAAGGTCGGCGACGACGAGCTCACGGTCCGCGAGGTCGACCGGGCAGCAGGCCAGATGTGCACCGCGCTGGGCGACCAGTTCGAGCAGCAGAGCACCGTGCTGCCGATGAGCTTCGTGCGCCAGGGCACGATCCAGCTGATGATCCTGCGCGCGCAGGCGCTGCAGGTCGCCGACGACTACGGCATCGAGCCGGGCTCGAGCTATCGCAACGAGCTCGCCCAGCGCCAGCGCTCGGCGGCGACGATGCCCCGCGACGTGCGCAGCACCTACGTCGAGCTCACCTCGGCCAACGCGCTGGCCACCGACGTGGTCAACCAGGTCGGCGCGATCGTGCTGGCCGACCAAGGCGTGTCCGACCCCACCGAGGAGCAGACCACCCAGGCCGGCGTCGACGTGTTCAACCAGTGGCCCGACGCCAACGGCATCGACATCGACCCGCGCTACGGGCTCGAGGCGGTCGACGGGGTGCTCAAGCCGATCGACACCAACACCTCGGTGGCCGTGGGCGAGCTGGCGAAGAAGGGCCTGGAGACCGACCCCGACACCGCGTTCGCCCGGACCCTCCCGCTCAACCAGCGCTGCGGCTGAGGCCCGTGGACGCGGACGGCTCGGCGCTGGAGGCCTTCGCCGACCAGATGCGGGTGCTGCAGCGCGAGTGCCCGTGGAAGCGTCAGCAGACCCACACCTCGCTCATCCCGTACGTCCGTGAGGAGGCCGAGGAGGTCGTCGAGGCGATCGAGTCCGGCGACCCCGCCGCGCTCTGCGACGAGCTCGGCGACCTGCTGCTGCAGGTGGTCATCCACGCCGTGATCGCCGAGGAGGCGGGGGAGTTCACCCTCGACGACGTCGCGCGCGGGGTGTTCGCGAAGATGGAGCGGCGCAACCCGCACGTCTTCGGCGACGCCGTCGCGACCGACGTCGCGCAGGTCGAGGCGCTCTACGACGCGGCCAAGGCAGCGGAGAAGGCGGAGAAGGCGGCAGGGCGCACGGCCGGCGCCGGACACCCCGGCGACGCCACGCGCCGACCTGACTAGGCTGGCGGGCGTTCCCCGGTCGTCCCCTGTCAGGAGCCCTCCATGTCCATCATCTCTGCCGTCGGCGCCCGCGAGATCCTCGACTCGCGCGGCAACCCCACCGTCGAGGTGGAGGTGCTGCTCGAGGACGGAGCGTTCGGTCGCGCCGCGGTGCCCAGTGGCGCGTCCACCGGCCAGTTCGAGGCGGTCGAGCTGCGCGACGGCGGCGACCGGTACCTCGGCAAGGGCGTCCAGAAGGCCGTCGACGGCGTCATCGACGACATCGCCGGCGCGGTCGTGGGCCTCGACGCCGACGACCAGCGCCTCGTCGACCAGGTCATGCTCGACCTCGACGGCACGCCCAACAAGGCAAAGCTCGGCGCCAACGCGATCCTCGGCGTCTCGCTCGCCACCGCGAAGGCGGCCGCGGAGTCGGCCGGCCTGCCGCTCTTCCGCTACGTCGGCGGCCCTAACGCCCACCTGCTGCCCGTCCCGATGATGAACATCCTCAACGGTGGCGCCCACGCCGACTCCAACGTCGACGTGCAGGAGTTCATGATCGCGCCGATCGGCGCGCCCACCTTCCGCGAGGCGCTGCGCCAGGGCGCGGAGGTCTACCACGCGCTCAAGTCGGTGCTGAAGAAGAAGGGTCTCTCGACCGGCCTCGGCGACGAGGGCGGCTTCGCGCCGAACCTGGAGTCCAACCGCGCCGCGCTCGACCTGATCGCCGAGGCCGTGCAGGCCGCCGGCCTCACGCTCGGCACCGACATCGCGCTGGCGATGGACGTCGCGGCGAGCGAGTTCCACGACAACGGCTCCTACACCTTCGAGGGCGCGGCGAAGTCGACCGACGAGATGGTCGCCTACTACGCCGAGCTGGTCGGGGCGTACCCGATCGTCTCGGTCGAGGACCCGCTCGACGAGGAGGACTGGGACGGCTGGAAGGCCATCACCGACGCCCTCGGCGACAAGACCCAGCTGGTCGGCGACGACCTGTTCGTCACCAACGTCGAGCGGCTCCAGCGCGGCATCGACGGCGGCCAGGGCAACGCGATGCTGGTCAAGGTCAACCAGATCGGCTCGCTCACCGAGACCCTCGACGCGGTCGAGCTCGCCCACCGCGCGGGCTTCCGCAACATGATGAGCCACCGCTCGGGCGAGACCGAGGACACGACGATCGCCGACCTCGCGGTCGCCACGAACTGCGGCCAGATCAAGACCGGCGCGCCGGCCCGCTCCGACCGCGTCGCGAAGTACAACCAGCTGCTGCGCATCGAGGACGAGCTGGGTGACGCGGCTCGCTACGCCGGGGCGCGCGCGTTCCCGCGATTCCGGGGCTGAACGAGGCAGACTGGTCCGCATGCCTTCCCAGCGCCGTACGCCCCGGAGCGGGCCCGGCGGGAACGGCTCCCGTGGTCCGGGGCAGGGCGGCTCCACGCGGCCCGGCGTGCGCGGTCCCCGACCGCGCGCCGCCGGGACGCGTCCGGCTGCCTCCCGCCCGACCGAGACGTTCGCGGCCGTCCCCGCCTCGCCGCGACCCCGCAGCAGCGCCCGCCGGCCGCGCCTCACCGGCCGCGCCGCGGTGCTGGTGCTGGTGCTCGCCGTGCTCACGGTGTCCTACGCCTCGTCGTTGCGCGCCTACCTGCAGCAGCGCTCCCACATCGGCGACCTGAAGTCGCAGATCGCCGAGCGGGAGGCCAGCATCGACGCCCTCGAGCGGGAGAAGTCGCGCTGGGACGACCCGGCCTACGTCAAGGCCCAGGCCCGGGCCCGCTTCGGCTACCTGATGCCCGGCGAGTCCGGCTTCGAGGTGATCGGCCCCGACGGCAAGCCGCTCGAGGCCCAGGCGACGCTCAACGACCCCGACGAGGTCATCAAGACCGTGCCCAAGGCATGGTGGAGCGCCGCGTGGGAGTCGATGGAGCTCGCCGGCAACCCACCCCCGCCCGAGGAGCAGCCCGCAGACGTGATCGACGGTACGAAGCAGTGAGCCACAAGAAGGTCCCCCCGCACGAGCCGGGGGTGGTCCACCGCGACAACCCGCGCATCGACGAGGCCGACGAGCGCGTCGTCCAGGCCCAGCTCGGTCGGCGTCCGAGCGGCATCGACTCGATCGGGCACCGCTGCCCGTGCGGCAACCCCGACGTGGTCACGACCGAGCCGCGGCTGCCCAACGGCACGCCGTTCCCGACCACCTTCTACCTCACCTGCCCGCGGGCGGCCTCGCGCATCGGCACCCTCGAGGGGTCGGGCGTGATGAAGGAGATGCAGGAGCGCCTCGGCACCGACGAGGAGCTCGCCTCCGCCTACCGGGCGGCCCACGAGCGCTACCTCGAGGCGCGCGCCGAGGTCGGTGAGCGTGCCGGGCTCGACGTGCCCGAGATCGCGGGCATCACCGCCGGCGGGATGCCCGACCGGGTCAAGTGCCTCCACGTCCTCGCCGGCCAGTCGCTGGCCATGGGCCGCGGCGTCAACCCGCTGGGCGACGAGGTCCTCGACGCCCTCGGCGACTGGTGGGCGTCCGGACCCTGCGTGAGCGTCGAGGCCGACGAGGCACCGTGAGCGAGCCGGGGCTCGTCGCCGCGATCGACTGCGGCACCAACTCGATCAAGATCCTGGTGGGGCGCGTACGCCCTGACGGCGGCATGGACGTGGTGCTGCGTGACTCCCGGGTGGTCCGCCTCGGCCAGGGTGTCGACCGCACCGGCGAGCTCGCCGACGAGGCGCTGGAGCGCACCTTCGGCGCGATCGACGAGTTCGCCGCCGTGGTCGCCGAGCACGGCGTCCCCGCCGAGCGGCTCCGCTTCTGCGCCACCTCCGCCACCCGCGACGCGCGCAACGCCGCGGTCTTCGCCGAGGGCGTACGCGTCCGGCTCGGGGTGGAGCCCGAGGTGCTGTCGGGCGACGAGGAGGCGGCGCTCGTCTACGCCGGCGCGATCGCCGGCCGGGCCGGCGCACCCGAGGAGCCGGTGCTGGTGGTCGACATCGGCGGCGGCTCCACCGAGCTGGTGCTGGGCGAGGGCGGTCGCCGGACGGCGGTGTCGATGGACGTCGGGTCGGTGCGGCTGCACGAGCGGCACCTGCACGGCGACCCGCCGACCGCCGACGAGGTCGCGGCGTGCGTGGCCGACGTCGACGCGGCGCTCGACGCCTCGGGCGTCCCGCTCGAGCAGGCCCGCACCGTCATCGGCACCTCCGGCACCATCAAGACCCTCGCCTGCGGGGTGCTCGCCCTGCCGACCTACGACCGTGACGCCTTCGACGGCGCCGAGCTGTCCAACGCCGAGACCGCGCGGTTCGTCGCCGACCTGGTCGCGATGAGCGTCGACGAGCGCCGCGCGCTGCCCTACATGCACCCCGGTCGCGCCGACGTGATCGACGCCGGTGCGCTCATCTGGGACCGGATCCTGCGGCGGGTGCCGGTCTCGCAGCACGTCGTCTCCGAGGCCGACATCCTGCACGGCATCGCGGCCGCGATCGGGTCGTGACGCTCCTGCCGCACCCCGTCGTGGGCGGGGCCTTCACCAGTCCGGTCGAGCCCGGCACCGGGTGGCCCGACGACCCGGCCGACGCCACCACGGCGGTCGCGCGCGACGCCGAGGACGTACGCCTCCTCGCCGCGGACGCCGACCTGGCCGGGCTCGAGGCCCGGGTGAGCGTCTGCGCGGCGTGCCCACGCCTCGTGCGGTGGCGCGAGGACGTCGCCCGCGACAAGCGCGCCTCCTTCGCCGACCAGCCCTACTGGGGCCGGCCGATCGCCGGGTGGGGCGATCCCGAGCCGACGCTGCTGGTCGTCGGGCTCGCGCCCGCCGCCAACGGCGGCAACCGGACCGGACGGATCTTCACCGGCGACCCGAGCGCCGACTGGCTCTTCGCCAGCCTGCACCGCACCGGGTGGGCGTCGCAGCCGACCAGCGAGCACGCCGGCGACGGGCAGCAGCTCCTCGGCGCCCGGATGGTCGCCACCGTGCGCTGTGCGCCCCCGGACAACAAGCCCACGCCCGCCGAGCGCGACACCTGCGCCCCCTGGATCGCCGCCGAGCTCGCGCTGCTCCCGACGGTGCGGGCCGTGGTGGCGCTCGGGTCGTTCGGGTGGGACGGCGCGGTCCGCTCGCTGGTCGCCGCGGGTGCGCCCGCGCCACCGCGGCGCCCGCGGTTCGGGCACGGCGAGGAGGTCCGGCTCGGGGACGTCACGCTGCTCGGCTGCTACCACCCGTCGCCGCACAACACCTACACCGGCAGGCTCACCGCGGACATGACGGACGCGGTCTTCGAGCGGGCGCGTGCGCTGACGGGTCCGGCCGTCTGACAGGGTGGCGCCCGTGACCTCCCACGCCATCACCGTCCTCGGCCACGACCGCCCCGGCATCATCGCCGAGACCACCGGTCGGCTCGCGGGTCTGGGCCTCAACCTCGAGGACTCCACGATGACGCTGCTGCGGGGCCACTTCGCGATGATGCTGGTCTGCGCGGGCGACGTCGCGGACGCCGAGATCGAGGCGGCTCTCGCGCCGCTCGCCGCCGACGGCAGCCTCACCGTGTCGGTCCGCGAGGTGCCGGCCGAGCCGGCCGCGGCGAGCGCCGGCTCGTCGTGGGTGCTGTCGGTCCACGGGGGCGACCGCCCGGGCATCGTCTCCGCCGTGGTCGGCGTCGTCGCCGGCGTCGGCGGCAACATCACCGACCTCACCACCCGGCTGTCCGGCGACCTCTACCTCCTCGTCGCCGAGGTCGACCTGCCGTCCGGGGCCGACGTCGAGGCGGTCGAGCGCGACCTGGCGGCGGCCGCGGCGGACCTCGGCGTCGGCGTCTCGCTGCGCCCGGCCGACACCGACGAGCTCTGAGCCGCGTGGGCGTGAACCCCCGGGTCCTGCGGTGGACCGAGGCCGACCTCGGTGTGGCCGGCGAGCTGCGCGAGGTCGTACGCGCCCCTGCCGGCGTGCTCTCGACCTCCGGCGCGACCGTCGACCCGACCTCGCCCGAGGTGGTGCGGCTCGCCGCCGACCTGGTCGCCACGATGCGTGTCTCACCCGGCTGCGTCGGCCTCGCCGCGCCGCAGGTGGGGGAGGGCGTCAAGGTCTTCTGCGTCGACGTCTCCGAGCACCCGAAGACCCGCGGCCACCACGGCACGTTCGTGCTCTGCAACGCCGAGGTCGTGTCCGGCACCCGCAACCAGAAGGCGCGCGAGGGCTGCATGTCGGTGCCCGACTTCACCGGCGACGTGAAGCGGCCGAGCCGGGTCGTCGTGCGCGGCCAGCTGCCCGGGACCGGCGAGGAGGTCGAGCTCGAGGCCGAGGCCTTCGAGGCGCGGGCGCTGCAGCACGAGATCGACCACTGCGACGGCCTGCTCTTCCTCGACCGCGCGGCCGGCGCGCACGCCGTCTACGCTCGCAAGACCTATCTCTGAGCCGTCCCACGATCCATCGGCTCGCGCCCCGGTATCCCAACCGGTAGAGGAAGCCGCCTTAAAAGCGGCACAGTCTGGGTTCGAACCCCAGCCGGGGCACCCAGGTCGTCGACGGCCCGGCTCGGGCGCGTGGTCGACGTGGTAGGCCAGCGCACACGCGTCCGACCTCCGGGTGGCGGGCTGAGGGAGTCGTCCCCGCAACGAGCGCGGTGCTCCATCGCTCGTCACCGGAGGTGCCGGGCGTCACAGGTCGGGCCGGTCGCGGACCCGCCGGATGACCTCGGTGGTCGACAACGCGCTCGTGCGCGGCACGGTCACGAAGGCTCCCGCGGCGACGGCAGGTCCGTAGACGGACGCGGCGCCGTCGGCCGAGAGCTCGTCGCCGTGGACGACGAGGGAGATCCGGTGCTCGGTCAGGAAGGCGTCGGTCAGCCGGGCGGGGGCGTCCGCGACCACCTCGTCGACGAAGCGGCACGACTCGATGACGGCGACGCGCTCGGCGAGGGTCATGACGGGACGTCGCTTGTAGGACGCAGCGGTCTCGTCGGAGAGCACGCCGACGACCAGCCAGTCGCCGTGAGCCCGCGCGGCGCGCAGGAGCTCGACGTGACCGGCGTGGAACAGGTCGCCGACCATGTCAACGTAGACGCGTGCGTGGGCCCCGTGCTGGTCCTGGAATGTCACCGGCACCGCCCCTTTCGCCGACTGCCCGGTCGTTGGGTTCTACCCGTCGCGGCTCCGTTGCACACCTGCGTCGGATCTTGACGCTGTCTTCGAAGGCAGTGTCGGTGCTTGGTGTCACAATAGAACAGGTGATCTACTCGGCAGAGGAGGCGGGACATGGAGCAGGAAGCGGCTTGGCAGGCATCCGATCTTCACGCCCTCGCCGACCTCCTCGCGGACCTGACCGCCTCCGGCACCGCGGTCGACCTGCTCGACGGACTCGAGGCCCTCGAGCGGATCAAGTCCGCCGCCGCGGCCGCCCAGGTCGTCCTGACGACGACCTTCGCAGATGCCGCCGACACCGAGGACGTGCCGGTGCCGGGCCGCCGCACGCCGCCGCGGGCGTTGTCCGTCGGCGCCGAGGTCGCCCGCACCACCCTGGCCAGCCCGCACCAGGGCGAGCAGCGGGTCCTGCTGTCGCGGCGCCTGCGTGATGACCTGCCGCAGACCCTGGCCGCCCTGGCGCGGGGCGAGCTCACCGAGGACCGCGCCTTCGCGATCGCCCGCGAGGTCGCCCACCTCGACCCAGCCCAGCGCCGCCGGGTCGACGACGACCTCGCGCCCCGGCTCGCCGGGCTCGGCGACGTGCGGCTGCGCCAGGCCGTCCGCCGTTCCTGCCTGACGGTGGCGGCCGAGGCCGAGGGCCGTCGTCACCGCCGCGCCCGAGCGGACCGACGGGTCACGACCCGCCGGCTCGACGACGGCACCGGGCAGGTCGTCGCCACCCTCCCGCTGGAGGACGTCGCCGCCGTGCGTGCTGCCCTCGACGCCGCGGCCGCGAGCGCGCGGGCCGCGGGCGACGACCGCACGGGCGGCCAGGTCCGCGCCGACACGCTCGTCGCTCGCGTCACCGGGCGCGACCCCGTCACCGACGTCGCACCCGTGCGGGTCAACCTCGTCATCGGCGTGGAGTCGCTGTTCGGCGACGGCACGGAGCCCGGGTTCGTCCAGGGCGAGGGATTCCTGCCCGCCGCGATCTGCACCGACCTCGTGCGTCGCGCGAGCGCCGCCGCGAAGGCCGCGCTGCGCCGCCTGTTCGCCAGTCCGGCCGACCGGGCGCTCGTCGCGATGGAGTCGACCTCGCGGCACTTCGACGGCGCCCTCGCCGAGCTCCTCGACCTCCGCGACGGCGGCACCTGCCGCACCGCCGGCTGCAACGCCCCCATCCGCCACCACGACCACGTGGTCCCCGTCGCACGCGGAGGCTCGACCACCGCCGCCAACGGGCAGGGCCTGTGCGAGCGGTGCAACTACCTCAAGGAGTCTCCTGGCTGGGCCTCCTGGGTCAGCGAGCCACCCGAGGGCGACCGCCACCAGGTCGACTGCGTCTCCGAGCACCTGCGGCTCGCCAGGTCGACGGCGCCACCGCTCCCTGGAGGCCCGTCGGGCGGAATCGACTACTCGCCGGCCGAGCGGCAGCTCGCCAGCCGCTTCACCCTCGCGTCCTGAGCGCGCTCACGCTCCGGGCCACCCACGCGGCCGCTTCGGCCGGGTAGAGCGGGAGCGGCTCGCCCTCGTCGTCGACCGGTCGCCACACCACCGGCACGACGGAGCCGTCGATCTCGGTGAGGGTCGCGCCGGTGGGGGCGGGAGGCGGGTCGAGCCGACCGGCCTTCCGCGGTCGCGGCTCGACCCTCGCGTCGTGCGCGCCGGGCGACGTACCCTCCCGGCCATGGGGATCTTCCGCCGACGACGCCGCCGTGCCGCGACCAAGGAGGAGGCGCTTGCCGAAGCCCGCCGCGCGGTCGACAGCCTGCGCCGGGACCAGGCCGACCTCGAGCGCTACCGCTCGGGCAAGCAGTCGGAGCCGGCGGACCGGATGACCCAGAACCAGTGGCTCGGCAGCGGCGGCTGAGCCTCGGTGCGGCGACCTCGCGGGGACGCATGAGGCTGCACACGGGCCTGGCAACGCTGCTGGTGGCAGCCCTGTGGCTGCCCGTGCCCGCCTCGGCCGTCCACGCCGAGGCCCCCACCTGCGACGGGCTGGCCGCGACCTTCGTCGGCACCGACGGTGACGACACCATCGTGGGCACGCCCGGCGACGACGTGGTCGTCGCCCTCGACGGCAACGACGACGTGGACGCCGGCGCGGGCGACGACGTGGTCTGCGGAGGCGCGGGCGCCGACGTGCTGACCGGGGGAGAGGGCGCCGACCGCCTCTTCGGCGGCACCCACGGGCTGGTGCCGATGTTCGAGGACGAGCCGATGCTGGGCGGGGACACCCTCGTGCCCGGGCCGGGCGACGACCTGGTCGACCCGGGCGTCAACACCCTGCTGCGCGACGACGGCTACAACAGCGTGGACGTCATCGACCTCTCCACGTCGGTGGCCGGGGTCGTCGTCGACCTCCTCGCGGGCACCGCGACCGGCGACGGCACCGACACGGTCGTGGTGGCCCAGCCGGTCCCGGTGAGCGGCGCCGTCATCGAGGTGCGCGGCTCGACCCACGCCGACACCCTGCTCGGCACTGACGGCCCCGACCAGCTGATCGGCAATGGCGGCGGCGACCGGATCGAGGGGCGTGGCGGCGACGACTTCATCGTCAACGACTGGGACGAGTACGCCCCGGCGCGCGGCGAGGACGCCAACGACGTCTTCGTCGGCGGCGAGGGCGACGACTACCTCGACTCCACCGGAGGCGCCGGCGTCATCCTCGGCGGCCCGGGCGACGACGGGCTGCGCAAGGAGGGCGGTCCCTCGACGCTGGACGGCGGTCCCGGGCGCGACCGGCTCGAGGTCTACCTCGGTCGCGGACGGCACGCCCTCACCGGCGGGTCCGGCCGCGACGAGGTGTTCCTCGGCGTCCTCGACACCGGACCGCGCACCCGCGGCGTGCTCGACCACGCCCGCGAGCGGTTCGTGGCCCGCTTCGGCCACCGCGACCCCGTACGGGCGTCGGTGGTCGACGTCGAGCGCGTCGCCATGCCGCACAACCGCGGCCGCTGGACCTACCTCGGCACGCCGGGGGACGACCACGTGAGCGGGGGAGCGCCCTACACCGCCCGCGGCCGCGGCGGCGACGACGTGCTGGTCGGGTCGTACGGCGACGACGTCCTGCTCGGCGGCCGGGGCCGCGACGTCGCCCGCGGGGGTCGCGGCGCCGACCTGTGCCGCGCCGAGGACGCGCGCCACTGCGAGCGCGGTGGCCGTCGTTCCTGAGAAGTTGCTGTGACGGGAACAGTGCCCCCGCGGCACACGTTTGACCATGTGTCATCCCGGCTACAGTGGGCTGACACGACAGGCGCCGTCACCGCGACGGCGTCGTGACCTCCGGAGACTCCGGAGGAGGCCTCCAAGGAGAGACCATGAGAAGCAACAACCCCGTGTTCGCCCGTTCGGAGGAGTTCAACCGCTCCTCGAACGCCTACGGCAACCAGACCTACGCCGGCGGGGGCGCTGCCTACCCCGGCTACGGCGAGACCCCCACCCAGGTCGACCAGGGCCGGATGACGATCGACTCGGTCGTGCAGAAGACCGCGATCTCGATCGCGCTCGTCTTCGCTGCTGCGTTCGCCACCTGGTGGTGGATCGGCGATCTGACCGAGTCCGCAGACCTCGGCCGCGTCGGCATGCTCGCCATGCTCGGCGCCGGCAGCGCGTTCCTGCTGTCGCTGGTCAACTCGTTCAAGCGGATCATCAGCCCGGCCCTCGTCATGGCCTTCGCGGTCGCCGAGGGTGTCGCGCTCGGCGCCGTCAGCAAGCTCTTCGAGGTGTCCTACCCGGGCATCGTGACCAGCGCCGTCCTCGGCACGTTCGCCGCGTTCGCCGGCACGCTCGCGGCCTACAAGTTCCTCGACATCAAGGTCGGCGACAAGTTCCGCCGCGGCGTCGTGGCCGGCATGTTCGCGATGGTCGGCCTCGGCCTGCTGTCGCTGGTGCTGAGCTTCTTCGGCATCGACACCGGCCTCTACGGCAACGGCGGCCTGGGCTTCGTCTTCGCCCTCGCCGGCCTGGTGCTCGGCGTGTTCATGCTGATCCTCGACTTCGACTTCGTGGAGAACGGCGTCGCCGCCGGCCTGCCCGAGCGCGAGTCGTGGCGCGCGGCCTTCGGCCTGACCGTCAGCCTGGTCTGGATCTACACCAACCTGCTGCGCATCCTCGCGATCCTGCGCGGCGACTGACGCGCACCCGGTCCCGAGACGGCGGCCCGTCCGAGCACTGCTCGGGCGGGCCGTTCGTCGTCCCGCGACCGGTCGGCTGGGTCTAGGAGGCGCTCTCGTCCTCGACTGCGGCCTCGTGGTCCTCGTGGTCCTCGTGCTCCTCGGGCGACTCGGCGTCGGTGGAGGGCCGGCGCCGGCGGTGGCGCAGCTCGACCCAGCGCCCGCGCAGGCCGCGCTGGTTGCCGCCGACCTCGGTGCCGTCGACCTCGGTGCCGGGGGTGCGCGCCGCGCGGACGGCGGCGGCCGCGACCGGCAGGATGCCCTCGCGGCGCAGCGGCTCGGGCAGCGCCTCGTCGGCGGGCAGCAGGTCGAGCGCGGCGAGGCAGGACGGCACCAGCACGGAGGCGAGCTGGCGGTAGCCGTCGGCGGACGGGTGGAACCGGTCCGGGCCGAAGAGCACCGCGGGTGCGGCGTCGAACTCGGGGCCGAGGATGTCGCCGAGGGAGACTGAGCGGCCGCCGTTCTCGACGACGGTGATGGTCTGCGCGGCGGCGAGCCGGCGCGACCACTCGCGCGCCACCTGCTTGAGCGGCGGTGGGATCGGCCGGATGGTGCCGAGGTCGGGGCAGGTGCCGACGACCACGACGACGCCGGCCTCGCGGAGACGGCGTACGCCCTCGGCGAGGTAGCGCACCGAGGCCGACGGCAGCACGGTGTGGGTGACGTCGTTGGCGCCGATCAGCAGCACGGCGAGGTCGGGGTGGGTGCCGAGCGCGGCGTCGACCTGGTCGGCGAGCGCGCTCGACTGGGCGCCCACGACCGCGAACGAGCGCAGGTGGACGCGGCGGTCGGCCTGCGCCGCGAGGCTGCTGGCGAGGTGGGCGCCGGGGGTGTCCTCGACGCGCTCGACGCCGTAGCCGGCGGCGCTCGAGTCGCCCAGCAGCGCGATGCGGATCGCGGGGCCGGGACGGCCCCGGCCATACCAGCCGGTGGCGTCGGGCGGAGCCTCGGTGGCGTTGCCGATGACCTTGCGGGCGAACTTCGCCTCGGCCACCAGCACGCCGTAGAGCCCGGCTCCGAGCACGGACAGTCCGCCGCCGCCCAGGGCCGCGGCCGACGCCAGCTTGCGTGCTGCTCCAGTTGCCCCCACGCCCCAAGGCTACGCACCCGCCGAAGCGGGTTACGGCCCGGTAGGTGGCTAGATTGACCCGGTGCAGTACGCGAACTCCGTCATCGACCTGATCGGCAACACCCCGCTCGTCCGGCTCGGCCGGACCCTGGACCTCCCCGGGACCGACTCCGACGGTCCGCTGGTCCTCGCGAAGGTGGAGTACCTCAACCCCGGTGGGTCGGTGAAGGACCGCATCGCCACCCGGATGATCGAGGCGGCCGAGGCGTCCGGCGAGCTCCAGCCCGGCGGCATGATCGTCGAGCCGACCTCCGGCAACACCGGCGTCGGCCTGGCGATGGTGGCCCAGCAGAAGGGCTACACGTGCGTCTTCGTCTGCCCCGACAAGGTCAGCGTCGACAAGCGCAACGTGCTCAAGGCCTACGGTGCTGAGGTCGTGGTGTGCCCGACCGCGGTCGCGCCCGAGCACCCCGACTCCTACTACAACGTCTCCGACCGCCTCGCCTCGCAGCCGGGCGCGTGGAAGCCGAACCAGTACGCGAACCCGCACAACCCGCGCTCGCACTACGAGACCACCGGGCCGGAGATCTGGGAGCAGACCGAGGGGAGGATCACCCACTTCGTCTGCGGCATGGGCACCGGCGGCACGATCAGCGGCGTCGGCCGCTACCTGAAGGAGCAGAACCCGGACATCCAGGTGATCGGTGCCGACCCGGCCGGGTCGGTCTACTCCGGCGGGTCCGGCCGGCCCTACCTGGTCGAGGGCGTCGGCGAGGACTTCTGGCCCGACACCTACGACCGCACGGTCGCCGACCGCGTCATCGAGGTCTCCGACGCCGACTCCTTCGCCTTCACCCGTCGCCTCGCCCGCGAGGAGGCGCTGCTCGTCGGCGGGTCCTGCGGCATGGCCGCCTGGGCCGCCCGTCAGGTCGCGCAGGAGCTGGCCGCCGAGGGCCGCACCGACGCGGTGGTCGTGGTGCTGCTGCCCGACTCCGGCCGCGGCTACCTCACCAAGATCTTCAACGACGAGTGGCTCGCGCAGTACGGCTTCGCCACCGGCGCCCAGGCCGACCACCGCACCGTCGGTGAGGTGCTGCGCGGCAAGTCCGGCCGGCTGCCCGACCTGGTCCACACCCACCCCGGCGAGACCATCGCCGAGGCGGTCCACATCCTGCAGGAGTACGGCGTCAGCCAGATGCCCGTCGTGCGCGCCGAGCCGCCGATCGTGGCGGCCGAGGTCGCCGGGTCGGTCTCCGAGCGCACGCTGCTCGACGCCCTCTTCGCCGGCACGGCCAAGCTGACCGACCAGGTCGAGGACCACATGTCGAAGCCGCTGCCCACGATCGGCTCGACCGAGGCGGCCACCGACGCCGTGACGCTGCTGACCGAGGCCGACGCCGTCCTGGTCCACGAGGACGGCAAGCCGATCGGCGTGCTGACCCGCCAGGACCTGCTCACCTTCGTGGCGGCGCCGTGAGCGCCCGGCGCGCCGCGGGCGCCGCGGTCGTCGCGCTCGCGCTGCTCGGCGGCACGGCCGCCTGCGGTGGGGACGACGTCGACACCAGCACCGACCCGGTCGAGGTCGAG
Source organism: Nocardioides palaemonis (assembly GCF_018275325.1). Classification (NCBI taxonomy): domain Bacteria; kingdom Bacillati; phylum Actinomycetota; class Actinomycetes; order Propionibacteriales; family Nocardioidaceae; genus Nocardioides; species Nocardioides palaemonis. The sequence continues at coordinate 675,202 of NZ_JAGVQR010000001.1, forward strand.
GTCGGCAAGGCCTTCTCCTGGAACGGCTACACCGTCGACGACGGCTGGACCCTGAAGGGCATCGAGCGCTCGGTCAACGGCAACGCCGTGACCACACCCAACGTCGAGGGCTCCATCACCAACACCCTCGACGAGGAGCGCGCGCCGATCTTCGAGATGGTGTTCTCGACCGACGGCTCGCCGATCGCCACCCTCAGCTGCTCGGCGGCGAAGATGGTCAAGGACCAGTCCCAGCAGTTCGAGTGCCCGGGCCTCAGCGCCACCATGCCCGAGGACTACGACGCCGTCGTCGTGCAGGAGTTCGTCCGCGAGGACGGCTCCAGCTCCAGCTGATCGTGTCCGACCTGTCGCTCGAGGTCGTCGGCTTCCTGGTGCTCGCCGCCCTGGTGGCGGGCTTCGTCGACGCGGTCGTCGGCGGCGGGGGCCTCGTCCAGCTGCCCGCGCTGCTGATCGGGCTGCCGGGCGCCTCGGTGGTGCAGGTCGCCGCCACCAACAAGCTCGCGTCGTTCTGCGGCACCTCCATCAGCGCCGCGACGTACGTCCGACGGATCCGCCCCGACCCGCGGACCTTCCTGCCCCTGATGCTGGCGGCCTTCGCCGGCTCGGCGGGCGGCGCCTTGGTCGCCTCGCTGCTCCCGCGCAGCGCGTTCGACCCGATCATCCTCGCGGTGCTCGTGCTGGTCGGCGCGTACGTCTGGTTCAAGCCCGGCGTCGGCGAGCTGACCCGGCTGCGGTTCCAGGGCGGGCAGCACCTCACCGCCGTGGTGCTCACCGGCGTCACGATCGGGTTCTACGACGGGGCGATCGGCCCCGGCACCGGGTCGTTCCTCGTCTTCGCGCTGGTGGGCCTGCTCGGCTACAACTTCCTCGAGGCCTCGGCCAAGGCCAAGCTGGCCAACTGGGCCACCAACCTCGCCGCGCTGGTCGTCTTCGTGCCGCAGGGCGCGGTGCTCTGGCAGCTCGCGCTGCCGATGGCCGCGGCCAACATCGCGGGCGGCTACCTCGGCGCCCGGGTCGCGATGGCGCGCGGTGCGCGGTTCGTCCGCGCGTTCTTCCTCGTGGTCGTCTCCGGGTTCGTCGTGCGACTCGGTGGCGGACTCCTCGGCTGGTGGTGACAGGTCCGGCGTGCCACGACCGGTAGCCTCCACCTCGTGGGTGCGGTGGCGGCAGTCGACGGGTTCCAGCGGCGGCATCCCGTGCTGGGCTTCCCGATCGCAGTGATCTACAAGTACTTCGACGACCAGGGCCCCTACCTCGCCTCGGCGATGACCTACTACGCCTTCATCGCGATCTTCCCGCTGATGCTCCTCGGCACCTCGATCCTGGGCCTGATCCTGCGCGGCGAGCCGCACTGGCAGGAGCAGATCCTCAACTCCGCGCTGGCGCAGTTCCCGATCATCGGCGACGAGCTCGGGCGGCCGCAGGGCCTGCAGGGGTCGGTCAGCGGTGTCGTCATCGGTGCGCTCGCCGCGCTCTACGGCGCGATGGGGCTCGGGCAGGCCCTCCAGAACACCCAGCACGTCGCCTGGTCGGTGCCGCGCAACAGCCGCCCCAACCCGTTCTACGCACGCGTGAAGACGCTCATCCTGCTGCTCACCGCCGGCCTCTCGCTGCTGGCCGTCACGGTGGTGTCGACGGTCGCGAGCACCACGGACGTCTTCACCGACGTGATCGGCGGCGGGCTCAAGCAGCTGCTGCCGGTGCTCACCATCCTCGTGGTCGGCACCGGCCTGACCTACCTCTTCCGCTTCGCCGCCACCGGCCAGCACTCGTTCTGGCGCGCAGCGCCGGGCGGCTTCACGCTCGCCGTGCTGTGGCAGCTGCTCCAGCTCGGCGGCGCCGCCTACGTCGACCGCACGCTGGTCAACACCTCCTCGATGACAAAGACCTTCGGCCTGGTCCTCGGCCTGATCGGCTTCCTGTGGATCGGCTCGGTGATGGCGGTGCTCGCCACCGAGGTCAACGTGGTGCTCGCCCGCCGGCTCTGGCCGCGCGCCCTGCTGACGCCGTTCACCGACAACGTCCGCCTCACCGAGGCCGACAAGCGCGCCTACGTCTCCTACGCCCGCATGCAGCGCCACAAGGGGTTCGAGAAGGTGGTGGTGCGCTGGGAGCCGGGCCCGGCCGAGAAGCCCCCCGAGCCGGACAGCTCCGGCACCCGCACGTGACGTCGTACGTCACGGTGGCGCGGGCAGCGACCGGGCTGGTCGAGGACCGCGGCTCGCGGTTCTGGTGCCACGTGGCCCGGGTGTCGGACGAGGACGCCGCCCGCGAGCTGGTCGCCGGACTGCGGCGCGAGCACCACGACGCCCGGCACCACTGCTCGGCGTTCGTGCTCGGCCCGCGCGGCGAGGTCGAGCGGTCCTCCGACGACGGCGAGCCCGCCGGCACCGCAGGCGCGCCGATGCTGGACGTGCTGCGCGGCGCCGGGCTCAGCGACGTGGCGGCGGTGGTGAGCAGGTGGTTCGGCGGCACGCTGCTGGGCGCCGGCGGGCTGGTGCGGGCCTACGGCGACGCGGTGCGCGCGGCGCTCGCGGACGCGGGGACCCTGCGCCGCTCCCTGCTCACCGAGCTCGCGGTCGACCTCGACCACGCCGACGCCGGCCGGGTGGAGGGCGAGCTGCGTGCGCGCGGGGAGACCGTGCTCGACGTGGCGTACGGCGACCGGGTGCGGGTGGTGCTGGGCGCGGCCGCGGGTGACGTGGACCGGCTGCGCGAGGTCGTGGCAGCCGCGACGGGCGGGGCCGTGGTCCCGTCGCCGGTCGGGGAGCGCTGGGTCGACGGCCCCGGTCAGTCGACCTCGCCGTCGACGTAGACCCACCGCCCGGCGCGCCGCTCGAAGCGGCTCACCTCGTGCAGGGACCCGCCGTCCCACGACGCGACGAACTCGACCGTGTCACCGCTCGCCGCGAGCACCTCGAGCCCGGTCCAGCGGGTGCGCGGGTCGGGCGTCACGTCGTCGGGCCGGGTGCGCGGGTGCCAGGTCCGGAAGAGGTGGTCGGCGTCGCCGCGGACGAACGCGGTGTAGCGCGAGCGCATCAGCCGCTCCGGTGACGCGGCCTGCTCGCGGTTGGCCAGCAGCGGCCCGCAGCAGTCGTCGTAGGCCGGGCCGCGGCCGCAGGGGCAGGGGGTCGACGTCACGGCCCGAGGGTAGCCACGAGCCGGCCGGGAACAACCCGGTGGCATCCGTCGTTCAAGGGTGTAATCATGTAATAACTGCAAGAAGGAGAGGGACATGATGACCGAGAACGACGACGAGGGCCGCAGCCGACGCGGCCGTGGCCGCGGCGAGCGCGGCGAACGACGGGGTCGCCGCGGCGGCTGGCAGGTCGCCGACCTGCCGCCCGCCGACGACGCCGCGGACTGGTTCCGCGGACGGCTGCCGGACGGGTGGTTCAGCGAGGTGGACGTGCGCGCCGACCGCGAGGAGATCACCGTGCTCGGCACGCTGGCCGAGGAGCACGCCGCCGGTGCCGACGGCGCCGAGGCGGAGGGCCGGATCAGCCGGTTCCGCGCCGACACCAAGGCCGAGCGGATCGAGATCGCGCTGGAGGCGCAGGCGCGCTACGAGCGCAAGGTCTCGTGGGGCGTGCGTCTCGGCGACACCGAGGCGCTCTTCACCCACGTGGCCGCACCCGTGATGACGCGGCTGCGCCAGCCCGAGCGGCAGGTGCTCGACACCCTGGTCGACGCGGGGGTCGCGCGCTCGCGCTCCGACGCGCTGGCCTGGTCGGTCCGCCTGGTGGGCCAGCACGCCGAGGAGTGGCTCGGCCAGCTGCGCGACGCGATGTCGGAGGTCGACAAGCTGCGCGGCGAGGGCCCGTCGCTCTGACGGCCTAATCCGCTGTCGGGCCCGCACCGGGGCGCACTACGGTGCGGGCCATGACGATCGAGCGATCCGAGCCGCCCTACAGCACCGACGAGGTCGGGATGCTGCGCGCGTTCCTCGACCACTACCGCGCGACCATCCGGCTCCAGGCCGCGGGACTCACCGACGCCGAGCTCGACCAGCCGCTCGCGCCCAGCGACCTCACGCTCGGCGGGATGCTCAAGCACCTCGCGTTCGTCGAGGACTACTGGTTCTCCTACCACCTCGCCGCCCACGAGCCGGCGCCACCGTGGGACACCGCGCCGTGGGACGACGACCCCGACTGGGACTGGCACAGCGCGGCGGGTGCGACGCACGCCGAGCTCGATGCGCTGCTCGCGGCTGCGATCGAGCGCTCGGACCGCTTCCTCGACGACGCCCTGGCGGCCGACCCCGAGCTCGACCGCCCCGTCGCACGCCCGCGATCGCCCGAGAAGGGCGAGACCGCCACCGTGCGGTGGGTGCTGGTGCACATGGTGGAGGAGTACTGCCGCCACGCCGGCCACGCCGACCTGATCCGCCAGTCGATCGACGGGGCGACCGACGTGTGACGATCCGCGTCGACCTCGGTCGAGGGGGAGCGCTGCGGGCGTTCGTCTGGTGGAATGGGCCGCATGGCTGACACCATCCGCGTCTACCTCCTCGACGACCACGACGTCGTGCGGCAGGGGCTGAGGTTCCTGCTCGAGCAGCAGGACGACATCGAGGTGGTCGGCGAGTCCGCGACCGCGACCGAGGCGGCCGCCCGCATCCCGGCCCTGCGACCCGACGTCGCCGTCCTCGACGCGCGCCTGCCGGACGGCTCCGGGATCGAGGTGTGCCGCAGCGTGCGCACCGTCGACCCGTCGATCAACGCGCTCATCCTCACCTCCTACGACGACGACGAGGCGCTGTTCGCCGCGATCATGGCCGGCGCCGCGGGCTACGTGCTCAAGGAGATCCGCAGCTCCGACCTGGTCGCAGCGGTGCGCCACGTCGCGGCCGGCAAGTCGCTCATCGACCCCGCCATGACCGCGACGGTCCTGGAGCGGATCCGCAACGGGCCGGAGACCCCGGACGAGCTCGCCTCCCTCACCGACCAGGAGCGGGTGCTGCTCGGCCACATCGCCGAGGGCCTCACCAACCGCCAGATCGCCGAGCAGATGTTCCTCGCCGAGAAGACGGTCAAGAACTACGTCTCCAGCATCCTCTCCAAGCTCGGCCTCGAGCGCCGTACGCAGGCGGCCGTGCTGGCCTCCAAGCTCCTCGGCGACGGCCCCCAGCGCTGAGGGCAGGTCCCGGACGGGACCTTCGCCCCCCTCCTCCCGTGACCGCAGGCCCTGACCGCGGCCGCGTGGGCACGCGACTCTGGTGGTGACCCGGAGAAGCACACCATCGAAGGAGGGGATGACGATGAGCGTCATCCATCGCCACCGCCACGAGGCCGAGACCCGGACCCCGCCCGTGGTGGCACAGGCCGGAGCACCGGCCGCCGAGAGCCACGACCACGACCACGACCGCGGACCCTGGTTCGACCGGGCCCTGGCCACGCTGCGGATCGCCTACGGAGTCACCTTCCTGTGGGCCTTCCTCGACAAGACCTTCGCGCTCGGCTTCCACACCGGCTACGACCAGAACGGCGTGCTGGACCGGTTCGGCCCCGCTGCGTGGATCAACGGCGGCAGCCCGACCGAGGGATTCCTCTCCTTCGCCGTCCCCGCCGACAACCCGTTCCACGGCTTCTACACCGGCCTCGCCGGTCACGCGTGGGTCGACTGGCTGTTCATGGCCGGCCTGCTCGGCATCGGCGTGACGCTGCTGCTGGGAGTGGGCGTGCGGGTCGGAGCCGCGGCGGGCGCGCTGATGTACGCCTTCATGTACGCCGCGTCGCTCCCGCTCGAGAACAACCCCGTCGTCGACGACCACCTCGTCGGCATCATCGTGATGGCGGTCCTCGCCCTCGGCGCGGCCGGCACCACCTGGGGGCTGGGTCACTGGTGGAGCAGGCAGGAAGTGGTGAAGCAACACCCCGCCCTGCGCTGACACCAGGCCCCCGGTAGGCCCGACGCATCCCCCGCGTCGGGCCTTTCCGCATTCCCTTGTGTGCCGGCGTCGGGCTCAGGTGAGCGGCACCCGCCACACGAGGACCGTGCCGCGGTCCCCGACCGGGGACACCTCGAGGCTGCCGCCGAGGTCGTCGGCACGGCGGCGGGCGTTGCGCAGCCCGCTCTGCGGGGCGTCGTCGGGCACGCCCACGCCGTCGTCGGCGACCCGCAGCTCGAGGCGGTCGGCGGTGACGGTGACGTCCACCTCCGCGCTGTCGGCCAGCGCGTGCCGCGCCACGTTGGAGATCGCCTCGCGCAGCACCGCGACCAGCTGGGCGCCGAGCTCCGGCGAGACGGCCGTGTCGACCGGGCCGGACGTGCGGACCACGGGGGAGAAGCCCAGCACCGGGACGTACTCCTTGACCAGCTTGCGCACCGCCGCCCGCAGCGAGTCGCCGCTGCGGTCCTGCAGCTCGAAGATCGTGCCGCGGATCGCCTTGATGGTGTCGTCGAGGTCGGACACGGCGGCGTCGAGGCGCTCGGTGACCGGTCCGGTGCCCGACATGGCCGCGACTCCCTGCAGCTGCAGGCCGGTGGCGAAGAGCCGCTGGATGACGATGTCGTGCAGGTCGCGGGCGATCCGCTCCCGGTCGGAGATCAGGGCGAGCTCCTGGCGGTCGGCCAGGGCCTGCGTGCGGTCGAGCGACAGCGCGACCTGGTCGGCGAAGCCCGCGAAGAGGTCGCGCTCCTGCACGTCGAGCAGGCCGGAGCCGGGCTCGGTCACCGCGACGAGCGCCGACACCGGCGCGAGGTGGGAGCGCAGCGGCACCACGACGAGCCGGGCGTCGTCGACCTCGACGGTCGACACCGGGCTCCCCGTCTCGACCTCGGCGTCCTCCCGGGCCTGCGCCAGCAGGTCCGCGACCAGGTCCCGGTCGCCCTCGCGCGCGACGCTCACGGTGTCGTGCTCCGGACCCGCGGACGACCACAGCGCGACCGCCCGGGCGCGCGACACCTGGCGCGCGGTGGACACGATCTGGTGCAGCGCGGACGTGATGTCGACCGGTGGCTGCAGCACCTCGGCGAGGTAGCCGGAGGCCTCGAGCCACTGGCGCCGTCGCTCGCTGGTCGCGAAGGACCGCGCGTTGCTGACGACGTACCCGGCGGTGCGGGCGAGCTCCTCGACCAGGAGCTCGTCGGCCTCGGTGAACGGGCCGCCGCCTTCCTTCTCGGTGAGGTAGAGGTTGCCGAAGACGGTGCCGCGGATCCGCACCGGCATGCCGAGGAAGGTACGCATCGGCGGGTGGTTCGGCGGGAAGCCCACCGACCGCGGGTGCGCGGCGAGGTCGGCGACCCGCAGCCCCGACGGGTCCTCGATGATCACGCCGAGGATGCCGTGCCCGCGCGGGAGGTCGCCGATCAGCCGCCGGGTCTCCTCGTCGATCCCGGTGGTCACGAACTCGGCGAGCAGCCCGTCGCGGCCGAGCACCCCGAGCGCGCCGTAGCGCGCACCGGTGAGGACGGTCGCCGCCTCGACGATCCGGGTGAGGGCGAGGTCGAGGTCGAGGTCGCTGGCGATCGCGCTGACCGCCTGGAGCAGCGAGCGGGCGTCCGCGCCGAGGTCCGCCGACCTCGGTGCGGTCCCGTCGCTGGAGTGCGTCACGGGGCCAGTCTGGCCCACGCCCCGTGGGGGTGCCACGACCGTCAGGCGAGACGTCGTACGGGCAGGTGGTCCCAGGGGTCCCATCCGTCGCCGACCTGACGACCGCTCACCTCGGTCCACGGGATCCGGACGACCAGGTTGCGCTGTCCCGACGCCCACGGCCTCGGCTCCCAGGTGCGGGCGATGTGGGCGAGCTCGGCCGGGTCGTCCACGAAGACCGCGCGGCCGCGCACCGACACGCTCCACCCGCGCTTGTTCTCGTAGTCGAACTGGTCGATCTCGAAGCAGACCTGGGCGTCGCGTCCGTAGGTCCCGAGCAGGCTGTAGGCGGTCGTGCGGAGCAGCACCGACTCCTCGTCGACGGAGTAGTTGACCGGCAGGATGTGCGGCCCCGTCGGCGTGCTGAGCGCCACCCGACCGGCGACACCCGACGTCAGCAGCCGGGCGCACTCCTCCCGGGACAGGTCGTGGGTGGACTGCATGCGGGCCTCCTTCGCCGAGGGTTCCACCCTCCCCGAGCGGCCCCGACGCAGGCAGGGTCCAAGGTCCTGACCGCCGCGGGCCGCTGGACCGTCACGCGTGGCTTCGAGTGCGCTCCACGTTGACGGGCCGGTCTAGCGTGGAGACGTGAGCGACACCAGCCAGACCCCGCACCCCGAAGCCAGCACCCTCGGCCAGCTCCGCGCGAGCGGCCACGAGCTCAAGCCGCTGCGCGTGGAGCTGCGCGACAACCTGATCGCCCGTCTCGCCGCCGGGGAGGACCCGTGGCCCGGGCTGCACGGGTTCGAGGACACCGTCATCCCCCAGGTCGAGCGGGCGTTGCTGGCCGGTCACGACATCGTGCTGCTCGGCGAGCGCGGCCAGGGCAAGACCCGGCTGCTGCGCTCGCTGGTGGGCCTCCTCGACGAGTGGACGCCGGTGATCTCGGGCTCCGAGCTCGGCGAGCACCCCTACGAGCCGATCACCGTCACGTCGCAGCAGGCGGCCGCGACCTACGGCGACGACCTCCGCGTCTCGTGGCGGCACCGCGACGAGAGGTACGCCGAGAAGCTCGCGACGCCGGACACCTCGGTCGCCGACCTGATCGGCGACGTCGACCCGATGAAGGTCGCCGAGGGCCGCCACCTCGGCGACCCCGAGACGATCCACTTCGGCCTCATCCCGCGCAGCCACCGCGGCATCGTGGCGATCAACGAGCTGCCCGACCTCGCGGAGCGGATCCAGGTCGCGATGCTCAACGTGATGGAGGAGCGCGACATCCAGATCCGCGGCTACGTCCTGCGCCTGCCGCTCGACGTGCTGGTCGTGGCCAGCGCCAACCCGGAGGACTACACCAACCGCGGGCGGATCATCACCCCGCTCAAGGACCGCTTCGGCGCCGAGATCCGCACCCACTACCCGCGCGAGGTGGAGCAGGAGATCGCCGTCATCGACCAGGAGGCCGACCTCGTCGCCGAGGTGCCGGCGTACCTCCTCGAGGTGCTGGCCCGCTTCACCCGCAACCTGCGCGACTCCCAGTCGGTCGACCAGCGCTCCGGCGTCAGCGCCCGCTTCGCGATCGCCGGCGCAGAGACGATCGCCGCCGCCGCGCTGCACCGGGCCACCACCCAGGGCGAGGACGAGGCGGTGGCGCGCGTCGTCGACCTCGAGACGGCGGTCGACGTGCTCGGCGGCAAGATCGAGTTCGAGACCGGCGAGGAGGGCCGCGAGACCGAGATCCTCACCCACCTGCTGCGCACCGCCGTGGCCGAGACCGTCCGCGCCCACCTGGCCGGCATCGACCTGCGGCTGCTCGTCGAGGCGATCGAGGAGGGCGCGATGGTGACCACCGGAGCCCGCGTCGGCGCCCGCGACTTCCTCGCTGGTCTCCCGGTGCTGGGCGAGTCCGACCTCTACGACCAGGTCTGCGACCGGCTCGGGGCCACCAACGACGGCGAGCGCGCCGCGGCGCTCGAGCTCGCCCTCGAGGGGCTCTACCTCGCGCGGAGGATCGGCAAGGACGCCGACGCCGGGGAGACCGTCTATGGCTGAGGCGGTCCTCACCTTCCGGCCCGGCACGCTCGCCGACGTCCCGGGCTTCCGCGCGCTCGGCGAGGCCGTCGTGCCGCCGACCTACGGCCCGATCGACGCGGCGTACGCCCAGCGGATGCTCGACGAGTGGTGGATCCCGGCGCGCTTCGAGGCGTCGCTGGCGGTCAACGCCCACCTCGTCGCCGAGTGCGACGGGCAGGTCGTCGCGATGGCCGCGTTCGGCCGGCTGTCGCAGTCGCACCGCGAGTTCCCCCACGTCACCGGCGACCGCGAGGTCATGTGGAAGCTCTACGTCCACCCCGACCACCACGGGCGCGGCATCGGCAGCCGGCTGCTCGCCGAGGTCGAGGCGATGGTCGAGGGCGACGAGCTGTGGCTCGAGGTCGTCGAGGGCAACGAGCCGGCGTTCGCGTTCTACCGCGCGAAGGGCTTCGTCGAGGTCGAGCGGATCGGCGACCGGGAGTGGCCCGACGACGTGTGGCTGCGCAAGTCGTTGGAGCAGAAGGCGCTCCGATGAGCCGCTTCCGCAAGTACGAGGGCGGCGACCCGCTCGCCCCGCCGGTCGACCTCGCCGAGGCGCTCGACGCGATCGGGCAGGACGTGATGGCCGGCTACAGCCCCGAGCACGCGATGCGCGAGTTCCTGCGCCGCGGCGGCACCGACCAGGCCGGCCTCGACGAGCTCGCCCGCCGGGTGGCGGAGAAGCGGCGCGAGATCCTGCAGCGCAACAACCTCGACGGCACGATGCAGGAGGTCCGCGAGCTCCTCGACCGGGCCGTCCTCGCCGAGCGCGGCCAGCTCGCCCGTGACATCACGATGGACGACGGCGACCGGGCGTTCCGCGAGCTCATGCTCGACAACTTGCCGTCCTCGACGCCGGCTGCGGTCAGCGAGCTGTCGTCCTACGACTGGCAGTCCTCGGAGGCCCGCGAGGCGTTCGATGCGATCAAGGACCTGCTCGGGCGCGAGCTGCTCGACCAGCGCTTCGCCGGCATGAAGCAGGCCCTCGAGGGGGCCACCGACGAGGACCGGCAGGCGGTCCAGGACATGCTGTCGGACCTCAACGACCTGCTCGAGAAGCACGCGTCCGAGGGGGTGAGCGAGGAGGAGTTCGCCGACTTCATGGACAAGCACGGCGACTTCTTCCCCGAGCAGCCGAAGGACATGGACGAGCTGCTCGACTCCCTCGCCCAGCGTGCGGCTGCCGCCCAGCGGATGCTCAACTCGATGACGCCGGAGCAGCGCCAGGAGCTGATGGAGCTGTCCCAGCAGGCGTTCGGCTCCCCGCAGCTGATGGAGCAGCTCGCCCGGATGGACGCCAACCTCCAGGCGCTGCGGCCCGGCGAGGACTGGTCGGGCTCCGAGAGCTTCGAGGGCCAGGAGGGGATGGGGCTCGGCGACGGCACCGGGGCGCTGCAGGACCTCGCCCAGCTCGACGCGCTCGCCGACCAGCTCGCCCAGTCGCACCGCGGCGCCCGGATGGACGACGTCGACCTCGACGCGCTCGCCCGGCAGCTCGGCCAGGACGCGGCGGTCTCGGCCCGTGCACTGCAGGACCTCGAGCGGGCGCTGCGCGACAGCGGCTACCTCAAGCGCGGCTCCGACGGCGAGCTGCGGCTCTCGCCCAAGGCGATGCGCCAGCTCGGCAAGGCACTGCTGCGCGACGTGGCCGAGCGGATGAGCGGTCGCTCGGGCGCCCGCGAGACGCGTACGACCGGGCTGGCCGGCGAGCCCTCCGGCGCCACCCGGCGCTGGGAGTTCGGCGACACCGAGCCGTGGGACGTGCCGCGGACCATCACCAACGCGGTGCTCCGCGAGCGCGGCGCGTCGCCGGTGCGGATCCAGGTCGACGACATCGAGGTGACCGAGACCGAGGCCCGCACCCAGGCGGCCGTCGCGCTGCTGGTCGACACGTCCTTCTCGATGGCGATGGACGGCCGGTGGGTGCCGATGAAGCGCACCGCCCTGGCCCTCCACCAGCTCGTGCGCTCGCGCTTCCGCGGCGACGACCTGCAGCTGATCGCCTTCGGCCGGCACGCGCAGGTGATGGACGTCGAGCAGCTGACCGCGCTCGACGCGCGCTGGGACAAGGGCACGAACCTGCACCACGGGCTGCTCCTGGCCAACCGGTTCTTCCGCAAGCACCCCAACGCCCAACCGGTGCTGCTCGTCGTCACCGACGGCGAGCCGACCGCCCACCTCGAGCCCGACGGCGAGGTGTGGTTCTCCTACCCGCCGCACCCGCTCACCATCGCCCACTCGGTGCGCGAGCTCGACGCGGCCGCGCGGCTCGGCGCCCAGGTGACCTTCTTCCGGCTCGGGGAGGACCCGGGCCTCGCGCGCTTCATCGACTCGATGGCGCGCCGGGTCGACGGCCGGATGGTCAGCCCCGAGCTCGACGACCTCGGCGCCGCGGTCGTCGGCTCGTACCTCGGCTCGCGGGGCCCGGCCTCGTCCTACCGCGAGCAGTTCGGGGACTGGTACGGCGGTGGGCGCGGGTTCTGGGTCTAGCCTCCAGGCTGCCGTTCGGGCGCACCGCCGCCGCACGTGCGGTGGTTCTCGCCCTCGCGGACGTACCGACTCCGGCGACGTCATGGCCAGTGGCTGTTCCGGCGACCGCTCTCCATGACGTCATGACAGCTGCCGGTGCGTGGTTGGCTGGGTCCGTGACCGACCAGCTGACCGCCCGCCGCTTCCTCGAGGCCGAGCCGGCCGCCGTCTTCGCCGTCCTGACCGACCCCGAGGGGCACGTCGAGATCGACGCCTCCGGCATGCTGCAAGCGGCGACCGGCCAGCCCGTGACGGCTGTCGGCGACCGGTTCACGGTGCACATGGACCGCGAGGCCAAGGGGGACTACCCGATGGGCCGCTACGACGTCGAGGTCGTCGTCGACCGCTTCGAGCAGGATCAGGAGATCGCGTGGTGGATCGACGGCACCGTCAAGCCGCCGATCGGACACACCTACGGCTAAGTCCTCGAGCCCGGCGAGGTCGAGGACCGCGCCGGTACCTGGGTCACGTCGGTCTACGACTGGTCGCAGGTCGGCGACGACTGGCGTCCGATCTTCCCGGTGGTGACGGAGCCCGAGCTGCGCGCGACCCTCGGCATCCTCGACCGGGTCGTGCGACGCCGCGGCGTCACGGCGTAGGGCCGGCCGCCTCGAGCATCCGCATCAGCTCGGCGCCCATGTGCTCGATGACGGCGTCGAGGGCCTTCTTCGGCCGCACCATGACGGTGAAGTCGACGATCTGCCCGTCGGCGTCCCAGGTGATCATGTCGACGCCGGACACGTCGTAGCCGCCGACCCGCGTGCGGAACTGCAGGACCGCGGAGTCCTCGCCGAGCCACTCGCGCTCGTAGGCCAGCTCCGGACCGAGCACGGTGAAGGCGGCCGTGAGGTAGCCGACGACGGTGTCACGGCCCTCCTGAGGCGCGTGGACAGCAGGGCTGCGGAAGACCGCGTGCTCGGCGACCAGGGCGGGGAGGCCCGCGGGCTCGCGGCTCTCGACGACGGCGTGCCAGCGGGCGAGGGCGTCGGCTGCATCCATGACGGCATCGTGCCACCCTGACCCCGTGGACCTGCGTGACCTGCCCCGCGTCGTGTGGGCGCTGGCTGCGGCGCGGTTCGTGTCGTCGGCCTCGTCGTTCACGATGCTCTTCCTCACCCTCTACCTCACCGGTCCGCGCGACCTCGGCACCACGACCGCCGGTCTGCTCGCCGGCTCGGTCGGGGTGGGCATGCTGCTCGGCAACTTCACCGGCGGCCGCTGGGGCGACCGGCTCGGCCACCGCCGCGTACTGCTGGGGGCGAGCTCGGCCGCCGGCCTGCTGCTGGTCGTCGTGCCGGTCGTCCCCGTGTGGGTGCTGGCCGTCCTGCTGCCGGCGCAGGCCTACCTCGCGGCCACGGGCTCGGTCTCCTCCGGCGCCCTGTCGGCGCTCGCGGTGCCCCGCGGGCAGCGGCGTACGTCGGTCGCGGTCGGTCGCGCCGCCTCCAACGCGGGGTTCGTGCTCGGGCCGCCGCTCGGCGCCCTGCTGGTGACGTGGAGCTATGAGGCGATGTTCGTCGTGGACGGGCTGGCCATCGTCCTGGTCCGGCTGGCGCTGAGCCGGGCCCTGCCCCGGGAGGCGGTCCACACCGCGACCCCGGCGCAGGCTCCGGGCTTCGTCCGCACCCTGCGCGGCGACACCTCGCTGCTGGTCCTGCTGGTCGGGGTCGTGCTGGTCGACCTGGTCTACCGCCAGCTCTACTCCACGCTGCCGCTCCACCTGCGCGACGAGGGCCAGCCGGTGTGGCTCTACGCCACGGTGGTGGCCGTCGGCTCGGGCCTGATCCTGGTGCTGGAGATCCCGGTCGCCCAGCGGCTCCAGCGGCTCGGGGCGCTCGGGATCGTCGCCACCGGCTACGCCCTCGTCGGGCTCGGGACCGCGATGTTCGGCCTGCCGGTCTCGGTCGGCACCGTGCTGGCGGCGATGGTCGTCCTGACGGCTGGCGAGATCCTCTACAAGACCACCGCGACCGCGTACGTGCTCGATCGCGCGCCCGACCACCTGGTCGGGCGCTACCAGGGTCTCTACACCGGCGCCGCGACGAGCGGCACGCTCCTCGCCGCCCCGGTCGGGACGGCGGTCTACGCCTCTGCGCCGGAGCTGCTGTGGCCCCTGATGGGCGCGCTCGCGCTGCTCGCGGCCGCCGTCGTCGTGGCCGCCGACCGGCTCAGTCGGCGAAGCCCGGCAGCGACTCCTCGAGGATCTCGCGGAACGGCACCGACGCGCCGAGCTGGCTGAGCAGGCCGAGCGACCCCAGCCAGGTGCGGTGGATGAGCAGGTACGACGTCGGCAGGTTGAGCTTGGTCGCGAGCGTGAACGACTCCGCGCGCGGGTCGTTGATCCGCTCGAACTGCTCGCGCATCCAGTCGCGCGTGAAGGTGAACCGCTCCTGCCCGGCGGGCTCCACGAAGGGGGAGAGGTAGTTCAGCAGCATGCCGGGGTCGACGGTGATCCGGTCCTTGATGAAGCCCTCGGCGCGCAGCCCGGCCACCAGCGACTCCTCGTCGGAGTCGAGGGCGATCCGGATCAGGCGACCCATCGCTGACGGGAGCTGGCCGTCGGGCAGGCGCGCGACGGCCCCGAAGTCGAGCACGCCCAACCGACCGGCTCCGTCGTCCGGCACCACGCGGAAGTTCCCGGGGTGCGGGTCGGCGTGCAGCATCCCGGTGCGGTGCGGGCCCTCGAAGAGGAAGCGCACGAAGAGCTCGCCGTAATGGTCGCGCTCGGCCTGCGTGCCCTCGCGGATGACGTGGGCCAGCGAGTGCGAGGAGTCGAGCCACTCGCTGACGAGGACCTCGGTGCCGACGGCGACCACGCCCGGCACCACGATGGCGGGGTCGTCGGCGAACGCCTCGGCGTAGGCCGCCTGGGCGTCGGCCTCGAGGTGGTAGTCGAGCTCCTCGGCCGCCCGGTCCTGCAGCTCGGCGACCAGCGGCTTGACGTCGATGCCCGGGAAGACCGGCGCGACGCCCTTCGCCAGCCGGGCGATCTGGCGCAGGTCCGACATGAGGGCCTCACCCGCGCCGGGGTACTGCACCTTGACCGCGACGTCGAGCTCCTCGCCGGTCTCCTCGTCGAGCCACCGGCCGCGGTGGACCTGGCCGATCGACGCGGCCGCGGTGGGGGCGCCGTCGAGCCACACCAGCCGCTGGCCCCAGTCGGGACCGAGGTGGGTCGCGAGCTGCTCGCGGACGGTGGAGGTCGGCATCGGCGGAGCGGAGTCCTGGAGCGCGGTCAGGTGCTCGCGGTAGGGGGCGGACACCTCCTCGGGCAGCGCCGCCTCGAGGACGCTGAGCGCCTGGCCGAACTTCATCGCGCCGCCCTTGAGCTCGCCCAGGGTGCGGAACAGCTGCTCGGCGGTGCGTTGCTGGACCTCGGTCAGCACGGCCTCGGCCGGCTTGCCGCCGAGGCGCTTGCCGAGACCGACCGCCTGCCGGCCGGCGTACCCGAGGGGCAGCGCGGCCAGCCGTGCCGTGCGGGCCGCGGCCTTGCGGGGGAGCTCGGTCATGTCGCCATCATCGCCGATGGCTGGTGACCGGGGCAGGCCCGAAGGAGTGGGAGCGTGACCCCGGGCACGGTCGGTCGTTGGACGGTCACCGTTCCCACCACTCTCGGGAGGCACCAGTGCGTTCGAAGCTCCTGCTCGCCCTCGCGGCGACGACCCTCGCCGCGGCGGCGACGACCGTCGCCGGCGGCGACGCGTCCGCCGCACCCGACCGCGCCGTCGGCGCCCCGTCGGCCCCGGCGAACCTGTCCGACTTCCTCGCCGGCCAGCTGTCCCGGCTCACCGGACCGACCGCCGTCATGGTCCACGGCACGTCGATCAGCGCGGCGCGCGACGCGGTCGCCGCCACCGGCATGACGACGAAGGGCGAGTTCACCGGCATCGGCGTGGTGATCGCCCGGGCCACGAAGGCCCAGGTCGAGGCCGTCCGCACCCAGCCCGGCGTGACCTACGTCGAGGGCGGGGCCCAGCCGATCGACTTCTTCAGCCAAGACCTTGCCGAGACGTCGAACGTCGCGACCCGCGGCGCGGAGGCCGCCGCCACGCTCACCGGCGCCGACGGCACCCCGCTGACCGGCAAGGGCGTCAGCGTGGCGGTCATCGACTCGGGCGTCGACCCGACCCACCCGTACCTCCGTGAGGCCGACGGGTCGTCCGCCGTCGTCGCCAACCTCAAGGCGCTCTGCGAGCCGCTGACCGAGACCTGCAGCGTGCAGCGGCTCCCCACCGTGGTCGACACCGACACGCTGTCGGTCGGCGGCCACGGCACCCACGTCAACGGCATCGTCGCCGGCCGCCCGACCACGCTCACCGACGGCGGCAAGGTGCAGGGCGCGGCGCCCGGCGCGAACCTGGTGTCCATCTCGACGGGCGCCGGCATCGTGATCCTCGGCGCCGACAGCGCCCTCAACTGGGTGCTGGAGAACCACGAGGCGCCCTGCGGGGCGGGCGTGCCGGCCGCGACCTGCCCGCCGATCAAGGTCACCAACAACTCCTACGGCCCCACCGGCGGCGGCGCGTTCGACCCCGAGTCGGCCACCGTCAAGCTGCAGCGGGCGCTGGCCGCCGAGGGCGTCGTCACCGTCTGGGCGGCCGGCAACGACGGCGGCGACGGCTCGACCAGCCTGACCAACCCGCCCGGCCAGGACCCCACCGGCGGCATCCTCTCGGTCGCGTCCTACAACGACGGCGACACCGGCACCCGCGACGGCACCGTGTCCGACTACAGCTCCCGCGGCCTCGCCACGGACCCCTCCACGTGGCCGGACATCTCGGCGCCCGGGGAGAACATCACCTCGTCGTGCCGCCCGTACCTCGTGATCTGCGCGACCGGCCTGGACTTCCGCAACGGGCCCGGCCCGCTCGACCTCGGCACCTTCAACACCATCAGCGGCACCTCGATGGCCGCACCCCACATCGCGGGCATCGTCGCGCAGCTGTTCCAGGCCGACCCATCCGCCACCCCGGGTGACATCGAAGAGGCACTGAAGGTCTCGGCCCACACGTACGCCGACGGCGCCGCCTACCAGGCGGGTCCGCTCGGCAGCACCTCGTACGACAAGGGCTACGGCCTGGTCGACGTGGTCGCGGCCGTGGCCGCACTGCGGTGACCGGACTGCGCTGACCGGCGCACCACAGACCCCCTCCAGGGGACACCACCGCGCGACAGGGGTGCGGTGGACCGGGGCGGGCGGGAGATACAGGGCTCCCGCCCGCCCCCTCGGTCTGCTTGGGTGACGACGTGGAGATGGACTTCAGCGGGACCTTGGTCGAGTGGCGCGGTCCGGCGCCCTACCACTTCGTGCCGCTGCCGCCCGACGAGGCGGACCTCGTCGACGAGGTGAAGGCCGAGGTCGTCTACTGGGGCGTCGTCCCGGTGCGCGCCCGGATCGGCGCCACGTCGTTCACCACGTCGATGTTCCCGCGCGAGGGCACCTGGTTCCTCCCCGTGAAGGACGCGGTGCGGCGGGCCGAGGGGCTGGAGCTCGGGGACGCCGTCGAGGTCAGCCTGGCGGTCGGCCGGGACTGATCTGCGTCGGGAAGCAACCTCCCGAGCGGGTGGTGCGTCTCCTGAGTGCCTCCGACCGGAGGCGGACCCACGAGAACGGAACACCATCATGCGCAGGACCATCCTGGGCGCCGCGACCCTGGCGGTCGCCGCCCTCGCCTCCCTCCAGACCGCCCCGGCCTTCGCCGACAGCCTGACCGTCGACGACCCGCAGGACCTCCGCCACGGGGTCGACCTGCGCTCGGTGGAGGTGAAGCACGGCGGACGCAACGTCGTGGTGACCACCACCCACACCGACCTGCAGGAGTCCTACCGCAGCGGCTCGTCGGGCACGGTCTTCCTCGACACCGACCCCGACGACCCGGGCCCGGAGTACGTCTTCTCCGGCGGCTACTTCAGCGGCACCGACTACGTCCTGCTGCACACCGACGGCTTCAAGACCTCCGCGTGGGGCGAGCCGGTCGAGGGGTCGTACCGGATGCGCATCGACTACGACACCGAGCAGGTGCGGATGCGGATCGCCCGCGACGCGATCGGCTCGCCGGACGAGGTCCGGGTCGCCGTGCGCGTCGCCGGCACCCGCCCCGACGGGCGCGACACCCGCAAGGACTGGCTCGGCGACCCGCGCAGCTTCACCGACTGGGTCGCGCGCTGAGCGGCAGGCCGCGGGAGCGGGAGAGCCCGGGGATCACTTGATCTCCCGGACCTCCTGCGGCCAGCCGCACCCCTCGGCCACCTTCGCCGCCCACGCCTTCGCGGCGTCGACGTCGGGGACCTCGATGACGGTGATCCCGCCGAGGTACTCCGTGACCTCGGTGTAGGGCCCGTCGGAGACGACCATCGTCCCGCTCGTGCCGTCGGCGCTGAACGCCAGCTCCATCTCCTCGACGAGCCCGCCGGCGAAGACCAGGACGCCGGCCTCCTCCATCTCGCGCACCACGGCGCGGGACGGCTCGACCCGCCCCTGGTACCACTCGGCGGGGTGGTCGCCCACCCACTGCTGCATGAAGTAGATCGCGTAACGCGCCATCGTCGTCCCTCCGTCGCCGGCCGCCCGGTGCGGCCCGTCACCACTGTGACGGACGAGGGTGGTCCGGATCGACAGGCGACACGGCACACTGGCGAGGTGACCTCACCCGACCTCGCGCTCCGCCTGCACGACGCGGGCCTGGCCTGGTCGCCCGCCAACGGCGACCGGTTCTGGCTGCCGGACCGCGACCTCGACGAGGCCGTCTTCACCGTCAGCGACATGGTGGTCGAGGTCCGCGACCGGCCGTCGGGCCGGGTGCTCGCCTTCAACGGCACCACCGAGTGGGCGCTCGACGACGTCGAGGAGGCCGAGACCGTGTGGTTGCCGCGTCTCGACCAGCTCCTCGACGTGCTCGGCGAGCGCTTCGTCAGCCTGACCTCCCGCTCGGGCGGTCACGTCGTACGCGTCTCGCTGGGGGAGCGCGAGGAGGAGCACGTCGACGTCGGCGCCGCCGACGCGGCCGCGCGGGCGGTGCTCAGCGTGCTCGGGAGTGAGTGAAGCCCGCGGACGTCATGGGTCTCCTCGGTTCGGACCGCTGAGTCCCATGACGTCCCGGCCCGCGGCTCAGGCGCTCTCGGGTGGTGCTCATGCCGGGGCCTTCAACAGGTGTCCCTGGTAGACGCCGTGGGTGGTGCGTACGGCGACCGTTCCCCAGGCGACGAGCAGGCCGGCGTAGAAGAGGACGGCAGCGCCGGTGAACAGGTGTGCGCCGGTCGCGGCGGCGAGGCCGGAGGTGCCGGTGACGACGGTGCCGACGGGGAAGGTGAAGGACCACCAGGTCAGCGCGAACGGCATGCCGGCGCGGGCGGCGCGCACGGTGATCGTGATGGCAAGCGCGGCCCAGAGCGTGGCGAACCCCCACATCGGGACGCCGAAGACCAGGCCGGCGGCCTCGAAGGCGGTGCCGTAGGGGGCGGGGAGCACGCTGGTCGCGGTCGCGCCGAGGGTGTGGCCGGCGGTGATCGACTGGCCGAGCGGGCCGAGAACGATCCAGAGGGTGGGGATCGTGGAGGCGGCGCCGGCGCCGTGGCGGGCAAGGCGTCCCCAGATCAGGGCGATCACGACGAGACTGGCGATGATGGTCAGGCCGAACATCGCGGTGCAGAGCAGCTGCAGGGTCAGCTGCCACTGCCCGGCCGGCAGGTGCGGGATGAGTAGCGGACCGGTGGCCGCGCTGACCATGGGAGGCACGACCGGCATCAGCCAGCCGCCGAAGGCCGAGTCAGGCTCGACATCGTGGGTCATGAAGGTCTTGTAGGGCACGGCCACGGCGGTCCACAGTCCGAGGACCGTTCCGGCGGTCCAGAGCACGGCATCGAGGCCGATGGCGGCGGTGGTGCCGATGACCGGCTGACCGACGAGCACGGCGCCGGCGCCGACGGTCATCAGCGCCATCGCGGGGGCGCCGTAGAAGTGGGACATGACGGGGTTGTCCAGGTGCCCGCGCGCGGTTGCGGGGTGGCGGCTCCAGTGCATCGCGGTCGCGGCCACGATGGCGAGGAGCAGCACGACGTCGAGCACCCACACGGTCCGCGCGAAGGCCAGCAGACCAGGGAACTGGACGGGCAGGGTCGCAGCTGCGGTGGCGACGATGCCGGTACCCATGACGGAGGCGAACCAGTTCGGTCCGATGAAGCCGAACGCCGGCTGGCCCCCGAGACCGGACAGGAACGAACCGCGCCGGAACCCACGCCGCGGGGCGAGAGCGGGGGAGGAGGCGTGGCGGTCGTCGTGGTCGTGGGCCAGGAGGTTGGTCATGACTCCAGCCTCGGCGCGGCGGCGGCTCGGCAGTAGACGCCTCGATCCTGTGGAGCCACAACCGCAGCCTGTGGGTGTCGTACGGTGTGGTCATGGAGTCGTCCCACGTCCCGGACCTGGCGGGTCTGAGGCTGCTCGTCGCGATCGGGCGCACTGGCAGCATCGGCGCCGCGGCGCGGGCGAGCGGGGTCTCGCAGCAGGCCGCGTCCGAGCGGCTGCGCAGCGTCGAGGCCCAGACCGGCCTCACCCTCGTGCAGCGCGGCCCACGAGGCTCGGAGCTCACGCCGTCGGGCGTGGTGTTCACCGAGTGGGCCTCCCGGCTGATCGACCTGACCGACGAGGTCGAGACGGCCATCGTCGGCCTGCGAGGCGAACGCTCACGCGACCTGTCGGTGTGGGCGAGCATGACCATCGCGGACGCGCTCATGCCGCGCTGGCTGGTCCAGCTCCGGAGGCGTCAGGCCGCCGAGGGTGTGCCGGTCACGTCCGTCAGCCTGACGGCGTCGAACAGCCATCAGGTCGAGGACGCGGTGCGCGACGGCACTGCTCATCTCGGGTTCGTCGAGGGCGTCGAACCGCCGCTCCACCTGAGGTCGACGGTCGTCGCCCACGACGAGCTCGTCCTCGTCGTCTCACCCGACGATCCGCTCGCCCGACGCGAGCGGGCGCTCGACGCATCCGCGGTCGCCGACCTGCCGCTGACCAGCCGCGAGCCCGGGTCAGGGACGCGTGACGTGGTTGAGCGGGCCCTCGCCGCCCACGGGCTGACCATGCACGAGTCGGTCATCGAGCTCACCACCGCCACGGCCGTGCGCGAGTCGGTGCTCGCCGGCGGGGCGCCCGCGTTCCTCAGCCGCCGCGTCGTGGACCGGGAGGTCGACGCCGGCCACCTCGTCGCCGTCGCCACGACGCTCGACCTGCGCCGCGAGTTCCGCGCCGTCTGGACCGGCGGACCCCATCCGCCAGCCGGGCCCGCGCGGGACCTCGTCGCCCTCGCGCGGCGACCACGCCCGGCGGACTAGCTGCGCCGTCAGGCGGACTCGGGGAAGGCCACGCCGGTGTTGGCGTGGCAGCGGTAGCCGAACGGGTTCTTGGCGAGGTACTGCTGGTGCGCGTCCTCGGCGTAGAAGTACGGCGTCTCGGAGGCGGGGCGGATCTCGGTGGTGATCTCCCCGAGGCCGCGGCGGGCGAGCTCGTCGCCGTAGACCTTGGTCAGCTCACGGGCGGTCTGCTCCTGCTCGGGGGTGGTCCAGTAGATCGCGGAGCGGTACTGCGTGCCGACGTCGTTGCCCTGGCGCATGCCCTGCGTCGGGTCGTGGATCTCGAAGAACTTCTTCACCAGGTCGGCGTAGGACACCACCGTAGGGTCGAAGACGACGCGGATCGCCTCGGTGTGGCCGGTGCCACCGCTGCACACCTCCTCGTAGGTCGGGTTCGGCGTGCTGCCGCCGGCGTAGCCCACGGACGTCGACCAGACGCCGGGGACCTGCCAGTAGATCTCCTCCGCGCCCCAGAAGCAGCCGAGGCCGAGCAGCGCCACCTCGTGGCCGGCGGGGACCTCGTCGGTGACGACGGGCGCGTCGAGCACGACGTGCCGCCCCAGCTGCCACATCGGCTCCGCACGGCCGGGCAGGGCCTGGTCGGGCGTGGGGAGGGTGGTGGGCTTGCCGAATCCGAACATGGCTCCATTCTCCCCCTCCGGACAAGGCCGGGGCACCGCGTCTGGAGGGCGGACGCGGCGGCCGTACGTGGAATTACGTGGTCTAGACGTCGTGCTTGCACCGATGTGCTCGGGGCGTGGGGCGAGGACGGTGTTCGACGCACGCACACTCGTCGAAGGGGAACGCACATGTCGTCACGTCGCCCGGTCCGCCAGCTGCTGGTGGCCGTCCTGCTCGGGGTCCTGGTCGGCGGAGGCCTGATGGCCGTCACGCCCGCCGGGGCGGAGGTCTCGCAGGCCGCCGCCACGAGCTGGAAGAAGATCTGGAAGAAGGAGCTCAAGCCGCTCGCGGCCAAGACGTTCTACACCAAGAAGCAGTCCGATGCGGCCTACCAGCCCAAGGGCAGCTACGAGCCCGCGGGCTCCGGCTACACCAAGGCCGAGTCGGACGCGAAGTACGCCGGGGCAGGGTCGGGCTACACCAAGGCCGAGAGCGACGGGCGCTACCTCCCGAAGCAGGCCCTGATCCGCGGCCAGTACGCCGCGATCGGGACCGCCGCTGCCGCGAACGACTGGGTGGGCGACAACATCACGTTCGGCGTCACCCTGTCCGCCGCCCCGACGCCGCACTACCTGGCGGTCGGCGCTGCGCCGACTGCCGACTGCCCCGGAACCGCCGCCGCGCCGAACGCCGCGCCCGGTCAGCTGTGCTTCTACGAGCGCCAGGACATCAATGCCGCCTCGCGGTTCGTGTTTGACGCTGCTTCGGGGACGAACGGGGCGGCCAGCCCCTACGGCGCCAGCATGTACGTCTCCGCTGCTGCGGCGGGTGACACGTTCGTCTACGGCTCGTGGGCCGTGCGGCCGCTGGGCATCACTGCGGCGAGCCTGGGCAAGGGCGGAGGTGGCGCCGCCCTGACGGCACCCAGCGTGCCCTGACCCGGACCAGGGGGAGGAACGGCCGCCACGCCCCATACGTGGCGGCCGTTCCGCTGTGCCCGGCGCGGCAGGCGAGGTCTAGGCTCGCCACGTGACCCAGGAACGTGCCAACAAGGTCGGTTTCGAGACGCGTGCGATCCACGCCGGCTACGAGCCCGACGCGATGACCGGGGCGGTCAACCCGCCGATCTACGCCAGCAGCACCTACAAGCAGGACGGCGTCGGCGGGCTGCGCGGCGGCTACGAGTACAGCCGCTCGGCCAACCCCACCCGCACCGCCCTCGAGGGCGCGCTCGCGGCGGTCGAGGACGGCGAGCGCGGCTTCGCCTTCGCCTCCGGCCTGGCCGGCGAGGACGCGATCATCCGGGCGCTGACCCGCCCCGGCGACCACGTGGTCATCCCCGACGACGCCTACGGCGGCACGTTCCGCCTCTTCGACAAGGTCGCAAAGGTCTGGGGCCTCGACCACAGCCCGGCGCCGGTCGCCGACACCGAGGCGGTCGCCGCGGCGATCGAGCCCGGCCGCACGAAGCTGGTGTGGGTCGAGACGCCCACCAACCCGATGCTCACCATCGGCGACATCGAGGCGCTGGCCACGGTCGCCCACGACGCCGGTGCGCTGCTCGTCGTCGACAACACCTTCGCCTCGCCCTACCTCCAGCAGCCGCTCACGCTCGGCGCCGACGTGGTGCTCCACTCGACGACCAAGTACGTCGGCGGGCACAGCGACGTCGTGGGCGGCGCGGTGGTCGTGCGCGACCTCGACCTCGCCGAGAAGATCGGCTTCCACCAGAACGCGATGGGTGCGGTCGCCGGTCCGTTCGACGCCTTCCTCACCCACCGCGGGCTGAAGACGCTCGGCGTCCGGATGGACCGCCACTGCGACAACGCCGAGCGGATCGCGGCGTTCCTCGACGGCGACGCCCGCGTCACCGAGGTGATCTACCCCGGGCTCGCCGCCCACCCGGGCCACGAGGTCGCGGCCCGGCAGATGAAGCGCTTCGGCGGGATGATCTCGTTCCGCGTCGCCGGCGGCGAGGAGCAGGCGCTGGCCGTGTGCGAGCGGGCGGAGGTCTTCACCCTCGGCGAGTCCCTCGGCGGCGTCGAGTCGCTGATCGAGCACCCCGGCCGGATGACCCACGCCAGCGTCGCCGGCACCGACCTCGAGGTGCCCGCCGACCTGGTCCGGCTCAGCGTCGGCATCGAGAGCATCGACGACCTGCTCGCCGACCTCGACCGGGCGCTGGGGTGACGGTGCCCGGCTCCGACCCGACGGACCCGCGCTACTCGCTCGCCAACGAGCGCACCTTCCTGGCCTACGAGCGCACCGCCGTCGGCCTGCTGGTCGCGGCCGTCGGCGCGCTCAACCTGCTGCGTGACTCGTGGGCCGAGACGCTCCTCGGCGTGGCGCTGCTGGTCGCGGCCGCGCTCACTGCCGCGCTCGGGATGCGCCGCTACCGCGAGGCCGATGCGGCGATCCGTGAGGGTCGGGCCCTGCCGCCCAGCACCGCCGTGCCCGTGGTGTTCACGACCGTCGTGGTCCTCGTCCTGCTGGTCGGGCTCTCGGTGGTCGTGTGAGCCACGACTGCGTCGTCTGCGTCGACTTCGGCTCGACCTTCACCAAGGCCGCGCTCGTCGACCTCGGCACCGGTGACCTGCTCGCGACGGCGAGCCACCCGACCACGCTCCTGGACGAGGCGGGGCATGGCGACGTCCTCGACGGGTACGACGCGTGCGTGGACGCACTCGCCGAGCAGGACCCCCGTGCCCGTGACGCCGACGTGCTGGCCTGCTCCAGCGCCGGCGGCGGCCTGCGGATCGCGGTCGTCGGCAACGAGGAGCTCGTCACCGCCGAGGCGGGCCGCCGGGTCGCGCTGTCGAGCGGCGGCAAGGTGGTGCTCGTGCTCCACGGCGGCCTCGACGCGGCCAGGCTCGGCGAGCTGCGGTCCGCAGAGCCCGACGTCGTGCTGCTCGTCGGCGGGACCGACGGCGGCAACTCCGAGGTCCTCGAGGGGGATGCCGCCTTCCTGGCCGCGACGCCGTGGCCGGGTCCCGTCGTGGTCGCCGGCAACGTCGACTCCCAGGAGACGGTCTCCGCCCTCCTCACCGCCGCCGGCACGCCCCACGTCGTCGCGGCCAACGTGGTGCCGCGCATCGGCGTCCTCGCGCCCGACGGCGCGCGGCGGGCGATCCGCGAGATCTTCCTGTCCCACGTCATCGGCGGCAAGCACCTCAGCAGCCGCACCGACGCCGCGGGCCGGACCTTCACCGAGATGGTCCGGGGCGCCACCCCGGACGTCGTGCTCACCGGCGTCGAGCTCCTCGCGCACGGCCTCGACGAGCAGCACCCCGGCGCCGGCGACGTGGTGGTCGTCGACGTCGGCGGCGCCACCACCGACGTGCACAGCGTCGTCGAGCTCGACCCGGAGACGGCGTCCATCGATGGGGCGGGCCTCTCCCGCGAGGTCGTGGGAGTCACGCCCGTCACCCGGACGGTCGAGGGTGACCTCGGCATGCGCTGGTCGGCCGTGTCGACGGTCGAGGCGGCCGGCCTCGACGCCCTCCGCGACGCCGCGGCGCGTCGCCACGCCGACCCCGACCTGCTGCCGGACCACTGTCCGGACCCGGCCGCCGAGCAAGACGCCGACCTGGCGATCGCGGCCGGCGCGGTGCGGATCGCACTGGAACGCCACGCCGGCCGCAGCAAGGTCGTGGTCAGCCCCGAGGGCCGGGTCGTCGAGCGCAGCGGCAAGGACCTGCGCGAGGTCGACCTGCTGGTCGGCTCCGGCGGCGTGCTGCGCCACGGCGGCCCCGATGCGGTGGGGCGGGTGCTGCTGCCCGCCACCGGTGACGCGTTCGAGGGCGGCTGGCAGCTCCCGCGCGACCCGGTCGTGGTGGTCGACCACGACTACGTCCTGGCGGCCGCCGGACTGCTCGCCGACGACCACCCGGTCGCCGCCCACCGGCTCCTCGCCGGGCTCCGGACGGCGGGGGACCGCTAGCGTGGCCGACGTGACCGAGCAGCCCGTGCCCGACCCGGCCGAGACCGAGGACGAGAAGGTCCGGCGACGGATCTTCGCCGCCCTGGGGCGAGGCGACGAGGACGACCGGCTCGGCGAGCGGATCCTCGCCCAGTGGGCGCAGGCACGCGCCGAGCGCCGGGCCGAGCCCGCCTTCACCACCGGGCCCTCGAACTTCAGCCGGGCCCAGGTGCCGTGGGGCCTCGACCTCGCGGCCGCCTGGTCGTGGCGCCTGATCGTCATCGTCGTCGCCGCCCTCGGCCTGCTCTGGACGATGCGCTACTTCGCGGTGATCACCCTGCCGCTGGCGGTGGCGCTGCTGATCACCGCGCTGGTCGCGCCGCTGGTCGCCTGGCTGCGCCGCGTCGGCCTGCCCCGCGGTCCCGCCACCGGGATCGTGATGGTCCTCGGCATCGGGACCGTCGCGCTGCTGCTGACCTTCGTCGGCCAGCAGGTGGCGCAGGGCGCGAGCGACCTCGCCGAGTCGGTCGTCACCGGTCTCGGGCAGGTGCGCGACTGGCTGCGCACCGGTCCGCTCAACGTCTCGGACTCCCAGCTCGACGGCTACATCAAGGAGATCCAGGGGGCGGTCTCCGACAGCACCCAGACCGGAGGGGTCGTCACGCGAGTCACCGAGGTCGGCACGGCCGTCGGCCACGTCGTCGCGGGCTTCTTCATCGTGCTGTTCTCCACCTACTTCTTCCTCGCCGACGGCGACCGGATCTGGTCGTGGATGGTGCGGATCGCCCCGCGCGCGGCCCGCGAGCGCGTCGACGCCTCGGGCCGGGTCGCCTGGATCTCGCTGACCCAGTTCGTCCGGGCGACGGTGCTCGTCGCGCTCGCCGACGCGATCGGGATCATGATCGTCGCGGCGATCCTGGGCGTGCCGTTCGTGGTCGCGATCGGCGTGCTGGTCTTCCTCGGCGCCTTCGTGCCGATGATCGGTGCCACCATCGCCGGCACGGTCGCGATCCTCGTCGCGCTCGTCGACCAGGGGCCGTTCACCGCGCTGCTCATGCTCGGTGGCGTGATCCTGGTCCAGCAGATCGAGGGCCACATCCTGCAGCCCTTCCTGATGGGCCGCTTCGTGTCGATCCACCCGCTCGGCGTGATCGTCGCGATCGGCTGCGGCGTGCTGGTCGCGGGTGTGGCGGGCGCGCTCATCGCGGTGCCGTTGGTCGCCGCCGGCAACGCGGTCGTCCAGCACCTCGCGTCCTACACCGAGATCGGCGAGGACGACCCCGACGACGCGCTCGAGGACGACCTCGAGCAGGACGGCGTGCCACCCGACCCGGTGCCCGAGGACGACGGCCCGCTCG
Organism: Nocardioides palaemonis; assembly: GCF_018275325.1. Lineage (NCBI taxonomy): Bacteria > Bacillati > Actinomycetota > Actinomycetes > Propionibacteriales > Nocardioidaceae > Nocardioides > Nocardioides palaemonis. The sequence continues at coordinate 702,575 of NZ_JAGVQR010000001.1, forward strand.
CGGGCCCCGACGAGCCCCACGACACCACCGACAGCACCCCCACGAAGGACGGACGATGACCGAGCAGGTGACCCTTGCCGACGTCGAGGCAGCACGCGAGATGCTGGCCGACGTCACGGTCGTCACGCCGATGGAGGAGTCGCGCTGGCTCTCCGCGCTCGTCGGCGGGCAGGTGTCGCTCAAGTGCGAGAACCTCCAGCGGACCGGGTCGTTCAAGTCGCGCGGGGCCTACGTCCGGATCGCCCGGCTCTCCGAGGAGGAGCGCGCCCACGGAGTCGTGGCCGCCTCCGCCGGCAACCACGCGCAGGGCGTCGCGCTCGCGGCGTCGACGCTCGGGATCCGCTCGACGGTCTTCATGCCCGAGGGCGCGCCGATCCCGAAGGAGAAGGCGACCCGCGGCTACGGCGCCGACGTGGTCTTCCACGGCCGCTACCTCGAGGACTCGCTCGCCGCGGCCCGCGACTTCGCCGACCGGACCGGCGCCGTGCTGATCCACCCCTTCGACCACGTCGACATCGTCGCCGGCCAGGGCACCCTCGGCCTCGAGGTGCTCGAGCAGTCGCCCGACGTCCGTACCGTGCTGGTGCCGACCGGCGGCGGCGGGCTGCTGGCGGGCGTCGCGGTCGCGATCAAGGCGGTGCGCCCCGACGTGCGCGTGGTCGGGGTGCAGGCCGAGGGCGCCGCGGCGTACCCGGGCTCGCTCGCCGCCGGCCACCCGGTGCCACTGGCCTCGATGAGCACCATGGCCGACGGGATCGCGGTCGGGCGTCCGGGCGACATCACCTTCGCCGCCGTCCGCGACCACGTCGACGACATCATCACCGTGTCGGAGGAGTCACTCTCGCGGGCGCTGCTCGCGCTGGTCGAACGGGCCAAGCAGGTCGTCGAGCCCGCCGGCGCGGCCGCGGTCGCGGCGATGCTCGACGACCCGACCGGCTTCGAGACGCCGGCCGTCGCGGTGCTGTCGGGCGGCAACATCGACCCGCTGCTGCTGAGCAAGGTGATCCGCCACGGCCTCGCCGCGGCCGGGCGCTACCTCTACCTCCGCGTCTGCATCCCCGACCTGCCCGGCGGCCTCGCGTCGCTGCTCGCCGAGGTCGGCGAGGCGGGCGCGAACGTCCTCGAGGTCGCCCACGAGCGGATCTCCCCGTCGCTGACCCTCAACGAGGTCGAGGTCCGCATCCAGCTCGAGACGCGGGGCGAGGCGCACGCCGAGATGCTGCTCGCGCGCCTGCGCGAGCGGGGCTACCGCCTGCCCGACTGAGCGGGCGTACGCCGTCCGGCCCACCAACGCCGAGGAGCGGTGCCCCACCCACCTTCCCGCGGCGGAGAGTGTGGGTGGGACACCGCTCCTGCGAGCGATGAGACGCGTACGCCGTCAGGCGCGGTAGGGCTCCGCGTCGACGATCGTGACGCTGAGCTCCTTGCCGTTGGGCGCGGTGTAGGTGACCTCGTCGCCCTTGGTGCGGCCGTTGATGGCGGCGCCCATGGCGGACTCGGGGGAGTAGACGTCGAGGTCGTCGCCCTCCATGAGGTTCTCGCGCGCACCGAGGAGGAACTTCTCGTGGTCGCCGCCGCCGAAGTCGACGGTCACGACCATGCCGGGCTCGACGACGCCGTCGTCGGCGGGCGTCTCGCCGACCTCGGCGCGACGGAGCATGTCCTCGAGCTGGCGGACGCGGGCCTCCTGCTGGCCCTGCTGGTCCTTGGCGGCGTGGTAGCCGCTGTTCTCCTTGAGGTCGCCCTCGTCGCGTGCCGCGGCGATCTTCTCGATGATCTCCTGGCGCTTGGGACCCTTGAGGTCGTCGAGCTCGGCCTGCAGCTTGTCGTAGGCCTCCTGGGTCAGCCAGATGGTGCCCTGGTCGGTCATGTCACTACTCCTGCTTCAACGTAGAACTTCAGGTGGTGCGAGGTGGTGTGCGCCGGGATGTGTCTCAGCGCCCCCGCACCGGGTGGGTGGTTCGTCCTCCGTCCGATCGAGGTCGGCGCGGCGGTGGGACTGGGCCAGCGCTCCCGGACGGGCGAACCCACAGGTTAGCAAGCACGCCGCCCGAGCGCAGGTCCTCTGCCCCCGGAGGGGTGGCGGGAGGGGTGGGCGTACGCCTCAGCGCGGGCGCGGCTGGTCGGCGGTGGTGCAGCCGACCTTCTCCACCGAGGTGGCCCGGCGCTCGGTGCGGATGGTCACCGTGTTGGTGCCGTCGACCGGCTCGAAGGCGAGCTCGCCGACCGTGGTGTGGTCCTCGGCGTAGGCGCGGACGCGGCAGCTGGCCGTGACGCCCTCGGTGAGGTCGACGTCGACGCGCGCGTCGATCGCGTGGTCGCTGACGACCTCGTAGGTCACCACCTCGGACGTGACCTCCGGGGTGCCGTGGAACCAGGCGGCCCACGCGAGCCAGGTGAGACCGACGACCGCGAGGGCGGCGGTCACCGCGATCGTCACCGGCCGGCGCCAGCGCGCGGGCGAGCCGTAGCGGTCGGCGAGGTCGGTGGTCACGCACGAAAGCGTAAGTGGCACCTCCTAGACTCGCGTCCATGCCCCAGCCCTCCGCGGACCGCTCCCGCAGCGGTCTCCGACTGATGCACGTGCACGCCCACCCCGACGACGAGTCGAGCAAGGGAGCGGCGTCGACCGCGAAGTACGTCGCCGAGGGGGTCGACGTCCACGTCGTCACCTGCACCGGCGGCGAGCGCGGCTCGGTCCTCAACGCGAAGATGGACCGGCCCGAGGTCTGGGAGAACATCACCGAGATCCGGCGCGAGGAGATGCACCGCGCCCGCGACATCCTCGGCATCCGCCAGGACTGGCTCGGGTTCGTCGACTCCGGCTGGCCCGAGGGTGACCCGCTGCCGCCGCTGCCCGAGGGCTGCTTCGCGCTGGTCCCGCTGGAGGAGTCGACCGAGCGCCTGGTCCGGCTGATCCGCGAGTTCCGGCCCCACGTGCTCACGACCTACGACGAGCGCGGTGGCTATCCGCACCCCGACCACATCCGCTGCCACGAGGTGTCCGTCGCCGCCTACCACGCGGCCGGCGACCCCGACCGGTTCCCCGACGCCGGGGAGCCGTGGCAGCCGCTCAAGCTCTACTACCACCACGGCTGGAGCTGGGCGAAGACCCACGCCCTCCACGAGGCGATGCTCGCCCACGGCCTGGAGTCGCCCTACGAGGAGCGGCTGGCGAAGTGGGAGCGCGAGCCGGAGTGGGACGACCGGATCACCACCCGGGTGCCGTGCGGCGACTGGTTCGGGGTGCGCGACCAGGCGCTGCTGGCCCACGCCACGCAGATCGACCCCGACGGCATGTGGTTCGCGATCCCGCGCGAGATCCAGCAGAAGACCTGGCCGACCGAGGACTACGAGCTCGTCGACTCGAAGGTCGACAGCTCGCGCCCCGAGGACGACCTGTTCGCGGGGATCCCGGTCCCCGCGCCCTGACGCACCAGCACGTGGGCCGGAGTGGGATGATGGGGTCATGCAGACGCTGGTGACCATCCTGGCCGACACCACGCCCGAGGACAGCGAGGTCGTCGCGGGCCCGCTCGGCTTCGCGATCTGGATCTTCCTGATCCTCGCCGTGGTCGTGCTGGGCTTCAGCCTGGTCAAGCAGCTGCGCAAGGCCGAGGCCGCCAAGGACGCCGGGGTCTACGGCGACGAGCCGGTGGTGCGCGACGAGGTGCCCGCCGACGAGGCAGCGCAGCAGAAGTCCGACGGCTGACCGGTCAGCGGCGTACGACCCGGACCAGGCAGTCCCAGGCGGTGCGCGACGCGTCGCCGGCGTGCTCGTGGTGGCCTGACGGCGCGGTGACCTCGCGCGCGACCCGCTCGGCACGGACCACCTCGACGTCGATGCCGTCGAGGTCGGCCAGGACGTCCTCGGCGCTCATCAGCACGGCCGGGTCCTGCGGGCCGCCGGTGCCCTCGGTGAGGTTGGTCGTGTCGTGCGCGACCAGCAGGAAGGTGCCGCCGGGGCGCAGCATCTGCACCGCGTTGCGCACCGCGAGCCGGCGCTGGTCGGCGGTGAGCTGGAGGTAGGCGACGACCACCAGGTCGACGGGCGCCTCGGGCCGCCACGTGGTGGCGTCGGCGCACGCCCACTCCAGCGCCGGTCGTGGGTCGAGGTCCTCGGCGAGCCGGCGCCCCTTGTCGAGGGCGACCTGCGAGAAGTCGACGGTGGTCGCAGCCCAGCCGCGTTGGGCGAGCCAGATCGCGTTGCGGCCCTCGCCGCCGCCGAGGTCGACGGCGACGCCCGGCTCGAGGTCGGCGAGCTCGGCCGCGACGAACTGGTTGGGCCCACGCGACCAGACCAGCTCGCTCGCGGCGTACCTCGCGTCCCAGTCGTGCGCGTCCATGCGGACAGCCTAGGACCCGGGCCGGCCGGTGGCGGGGGAACGACGGGCGGCGATCCACAGCCCCAGCGACCCGGCCAGGCACAGCGGGCCGACGGCCCACACCCACGCCGGACGGCCGCCGTCACCGGCTGACGGAGGGGCGGCGGACGCAGGGGCGGCGGACGCAACGGCCTCCGCCGTCCCGTCCGGCGCGGACGATGCACTGGCGCCGGGGCTCGACGTGTCCGCGCCGCCGGCGGAGGGCAGCTCGCCGTCGCCGACGACGAACTCGACGCGACCGGTGACCGCGTGGCCGTCGGACGACACGGCCTTGACCGCCATCAGGTAGCCGCCATCGGGACCGGGGCCCGCGAGCGACTGGGTGATGGTCGCCCCGTCGACGACGGGCTCGCCTGCAGCGAGGGAGCCCCCGTCCGGGCCGGTGACCACGACGTAGGCCGTGGGGTCCATCTCCTCGCTGAACTCGAACGTCACCTGGTCCGGCAGCGTGTCGAGCCGCTCACCTTGCTCCGGGCTGGACCCGGTCATCGAGGCGTGCGCCCACGCCGGGCCCGCCGCGACGCCGACCAGGAGGGCGGGGAGGCCGATGCCCAGGGCGAGGAGCAGCGCCGCCGCGCGCCTCACGCCATCACCCCCTGGCCCACCGGCTCGCCCTCGGCCGCGCCCGGCGGTACGGCGTAGACGGCCGACCCGATGGTGGTGACCCACTCGTTGAGCCGGTCGGACTCGGCGAGGCGCTGCTGGATCGGGACGAACTGGCGCTCGACGTCCGCGGCGAAGCAGATGAACACGAGACCGCTGTCCTCGCCCGTGCGACGGCTCGGGTCCGCGACCGTGTAGTTGTAGCCGCGACGCAGGATCTTCTCCTGTGGCGTGCGCCCCCGGGCGCGGGCGACGTGGGCGGCGGGGTCGATGACCGGCAGGCCGCTCGCGTCGGTGGCGTCGAGGTCGGGCACGTCGTCCTCGCGGGTCCCGGTCAGCGGGGCGCCGGTGTCGAGCCGCCGACCCACCGCGGCTTCCCGGCCGCGCCGGTCGACCTTGTCCCACGTCTCCATCTCGGCGCGGATGCGACGCACCACCATGAAGGTCCCTCCGGCGAAGCCGTCGGCGTCGGACCAGACGAGCCCGGCGAAGTCGGGCTCGGCCTCGCGGGGGTTGGCGGACCCGTCGACCTGACCGAGCACGTTGCGCATCGAGGTGCCGTCGGGGACGGAGCCGGCCGCGTAGCGGGTGCCGTCCTGCACCCAGCGCAGCCGGGCGAAGGCGTGGCTGTCCTTGAGGATCACCCGGCGCGCGTGCGAGACGGCGACCGGGTCGTCGGCGCAGATCTGCACCGCGAGGTCGGTCTGACCCCACGCCTCGTCGAGCCGGTCGGTGCCGAAGGCGGGCAGGTCGTCGAGGCGTACCCGGTCGCCCGGCAGCAGGTCGCGCACGACCCGCGGCCCGAAGCCGAAGGTCACCGACAGGCTGGCCGGGTGTGCGGCGAGCTCGGGCTCGGTGTCGGCGAGTGCGGGCAGTCCCCGGGTCAGGCGTGCGGCATCGTCGCTGATCAGCCGCATCAGCCGGCGCAGCGCCTCGAGGTCGACGTCGGCTCGCAGGTCGAGCCCGAGCAGAGCGAGGTGGGCCTGGGGTGGCGTTGCGACGCCCGCCTGCCGCGGACCGTGGAAGGCGACCGTGCGGTTGCCGAGCGGCGGTGCGGCCCCGACGTCCGCGGTCGCGGGGCGGGTGTCGGGTGTCGTGGACGCGGGGAGGGCCGCCGCCGCGGCGGTCCACCCGGCACCGACGCCCCCGAGGGCGACGGCACCGGAGTGGAGCAGCTGTCGACGACCCCAGGCGCGTGGGGTCCCGGGCATCAGTTGTCCCCGGAGTCCTCGGAGCCCATGTCCATGCCCTCGTCGGAGTCCATGTCCATGCCCTCGCCGTCCTGGTAGTTCTCGTCGGCGCCCGTGAACTCCTTGACCGTCGCCTCGACGTCGGTGGTGCTGCCGTCGTCGAGGGTCAGCGTGAGGGTGACCGTCTCGCCGGGCTCGACGGGTCGGGTGAGGTCCATGATCATCAGGTGGTCGCCACCGGGCGAGAGCTCGTGCTCACCGCCGGCGGGGATGACGAAGCCGCCCTCCTTGGGCTGCATGGCCATCGAGCCGTCGTCGTTCTGCACGGTCTCGTGGAGCTCCATCATGCCGGTGATGTCGGAGGCGGTGGCCGAGACCACCGTGATGTCGGAGTCGCCCTCGTTGACGAGGGTACCGAACGCCGCGGTCATGCCCTCCTCCGCGGACTTGACCCACGGGTCCGTGACGGAGAGCGACGAGGCCTCCGTGGTCTCGCTGGCCGAGGTGTCCGACCCGGACGAGGAGTCGGACGCGGTGGTCGTGGGGTCGTCGGAGCCGCAGCCCGACACGACGAGGGTGAGCGCGGCCGCGGAGAGCAGCGCGGCGAAGCGGGTGGTACGCATGGCAGATCTGTCCTTGTCTGGTGGTCCGGAGAGCGCGCAGGGTGGGCGCGCAGGGACGACCGCCCCGTCGGCGGTCGTCGGCTGGGCCGTCCCGGTCCGGGAGGACGAGACGGCGTCAGGCCACCAGCGGGGGACCTCGCCGTACGGACGGACGTGACTGCCGCAGCGCGACCCGGACGCGGGGGTAGCGGTGTGCCGTGGGGCGCGGAGGTGTGGGCGCGGGGGTGGGTTCGAGGACCAGCCGGGTGACGACCCGGAGCCGGTGGCGACACAGTCGCACCAGCGTCCAGAGGAGGCGCTCCCCGTGGCCCAGCCACAGGCCGACCGCGACGGCGGCAGCCAGGTGGGCGAGCATCATCGGCCCGTGGCCGAGCACGTGGGAGGCGGCCGCGTCGGCGAGGGAGGCGCCGCCGCCGGACGATGCGTGCTGCCCCGGCCCGTGCGCCGCCGCGTGCGTCGCGCCGGAGCCGGCGGCCAGGGTGAGCCCGAGGTGCACCGCGGTCTGCCCGGCGACCAGCATGAGCACGAGACGGAGGGCGGAGGCCTGCTGCAGCAGCAGCGGGGCGGCGAGGGCGACAGACGCGCCGGTGAGGAAGGTCATCGAGGTCGGTCCGGGCAGCAGCCCGCCCGCCGCGACGTGTCCCAGCGCTCCCAGACCGGTGGCCAGGACGCCGACGACGAGCGCACGGGGCCACAGCAGCAGCTGCGTGGCCCGCCCGTTCATGCCTGCATGGTCTCACGCACCCCTTGGGCCCGGTGCAAGGTCCGGTGCAAGGTCCGGTGCTGGTCCGGTCCGGGACGCGCCTAGGTCGCGACCACCCGCAGCACCCGTGCCTCCTCGGGGTGCAGGACAGGCAGGGCGACACCGGCGGTGGCGAGCACCCGTCCCGGCAGCACGGTGCTGACCGCCGACCAGCCGCCGCTGAGGTCGGCACCGGAGTGGGCCGGCGCCAGCTCCTCGACGAGCCGGTAGGTGGTGTCGGGGTCGAGGCCGGTGAGCCGGAGCGGGGCCGGGTGCTGGGTGTCGGTCGACGCGACCGTCGCGACGACGTAGCAGGCCTCCGAGCGGTCGGCGGCGACGACGCCGGTGACCAGGACGCCCGGGTCGGGGTGGTCGGGGTGGACGAGCGTGCCGGTGCCGACGAGCGGACGGACCCGCTTGTGCAGGTCGACCCACTGGGCGAGCTCGGCGAGCCCGGCCGGGTCGAGCCGCGACATGTCCCACTCGATGCCGAACCAGTGCAGCAGTGCCGTCGCCGCGCGGTAGCGCAGGGCGTGGGTGCGGCCCGTGGTGTGGGAGGTCGGCCCGCCGACGTGCGAGCCCATCAGCTCGGGCGGCACGAGCAGCGACGTCCAGCGCTGGAGGTGCTGGCGCTCGAGCGGGTCGATCGTGTCGCTCGGCCAGATCCGGTCGGTGCGGCTCAGCACCTCGGCGTCGACCCGCGCGCCGCCGGAGGAGCAGGACTCGATCTCCAGGCCGGGGTGGGCGGCGCGGAGCTCGTCGAGGAGGCGGTACGCGGCGAGCGTCTGCCCGTGCACGGCCGGCCGGCCGTCGTGGGTGGCGTCGGTGAGGTCGCGGTTGTGGTCCCACTTGAGGTACGCGACGTCGAGCTCGTCGAGCAGCGCGAGGAGCGCGTCGCGCAGGTCGGCGTAGGCCGCTTCGTCCTGCAGGTCCAGGACCTGCTGGTGCCGCCACGACAGCGGCTCGGTCGACCGGCCGCGCAGCACCCGCTCGGGGTGGCGCCGGGCGGTCTCGGAGTCGAGGTTGACCATCTCGGGCTCGACCCAGAGGCCGAACTCGAGGCCCGCGGCGGTGACGTGCTCGACCAGCGGTCGCAGGCCGTCGGGCCAGATGGCCGGGTCGACCGCCCAGTCGCCGAGGCCTGCGGTGTCGTCGCGGCGACCGAGGAACCAGCCGTCGTCGAGCACGAACCGCTCGACGCCCACGGTCGCGGCGGCGTCGACGAGCTCGGCGATCCGCTCGAGCGAGTGGTCGAAGTAGACCGCCTCCCACGAGTTGGCGATCACCGGCCGTTCGGTGCGCACCAGCGGCGTGATCGCACGGAGGTGGGCGTGGAAGCGGTGGCTCATCGGGTCGAGCCCCGCCGGCGACCACGACCCGAGCAGGGCGGGGGAGCGGTAGGTCTCGCCCGGGCCGAGCACGACCTCGCCCGGGGACAGCAGCTCACCACCCCCGAGCAGGCAGTCGCCCTCGGGGGTGCGCTCGGCGTAGTGGGTGTGGTTGCCGCTCCAGGCGGTGTGGACCGCCCAGACCTCGCCGGTGCCGAAGGTGAAGCCGGGCGTCCCGGCCACCATCAGGAGCGTGGCGTCGTGGCCGGTGCGGCCGTGGCGCGCGTCGCGGCGGTGGGTGCCCTGCACCCACGGGTGCCGCTGCGGCGAGCGTTCCTTGCACCAGCGACCGGTGAGGTCGAGGAGCTCGGTGGCGTGCGCCGCGACCGGCAGCGCCGACAGGACGGCGGAGAGGTGGAGGTCGCCGTCGGCGGAGTTGGTGACGCTGGTCCGGCTGTGCAGCAGGCCCGCGGCGTCGAGGGTGAGCTCGACCGCGACCGTCCAGCCCGCCTCCGCGTCGGTGGACGTGCAGGTGACGGAGGTGGGGCCGTCCGACCCGCCGTCCACGACCACGTCCCAGTCGACGAGGCTGGGCGCCGCAGCCGTGGCGCTGCCGCCGACCCGGTGACCGCCCAGCCCCGGCGTGCCGGAGTAGCCGCGGGTCCCGTCCGGCACCAGGCCGGTCCGGCGCGGGGCGTCGAACGCGGAGTGCGACACCCCGGGCCGGCGCGCCGTCGTGAGCGCGGCCAGCGCGGCCTCGTCGAGGTCGCCGAGGGCGGCACCCCAGTGCAGGACCGTCGGGATCCCGGCGTCGTCGTGGCCGAGCACGACGCTGACGCCCGCCCGGCTGAGGTGGACCGGGGAGGGGGTGTGGCTCATGCGTCGGCCTCCGGGGCGGCGTCGTCGTCGGCGTGGGAGTCGGCGGGGGAGTCGGACAGCGGGTCCACCACGACGAGCTCGCCGACGTGGTCGGCCAGCGCCCCGCTCGCCTGCGCGGAGAGCCCGGAGTCGGTGATGAGCACGGATGCCTCCGACAGCCCGGCCATGCTGCTGAGGCCCACCACGCCCCACTTGGTCGAGTCGGCGCAGACGATGAGGCGGCGCGAGCGCTCGATCATCGCCCGGTTGGTCTCCGACTCCAGCAGGTTGGGGGTGCTGAAGCCGGCGCGGACGTCCATCCCGTGCACGCCCATGAAGAAGGCGTCGACGTGCAGGCTGCGCAGCGAGGACACCGCGACCGGGCCGACCAGGGCGTCGGACGGCGTACGGAGCCCGCCGGTGAGCAGCACCGACGTGGTCGGCTCGCCGGTGCGGTGCAGCACGTCAGCCACCCAGACCGAGTTGGTGACCACCGTCAGGTGCGGGATGCGGGCGATGTGCTCGGTGAGGGCGTGGGTGGTGGTGCCGGCGGAGACCGCGATGGCCATGCCGGTGTGCACCAGCTCGGCGGCGGCCGCGGCGATGGCCTGCTTCTCCCGGAGGTGCTGGACCGACTTGGCGGCGAAGCCCGGCTCGGACGCCGACGGCTCGGCGACCGCGAGCGCACCGCCGTGGACCTTCTCCAGCAGGCCGTCGCGGTGCAGGGCGACGAGGTCGCGCCGCACCGTCATGTCGGACACGCCGAGCAGCTCGACGAGGTCGGTGACGCGGACGGTCCCGTCCCGGCTCAGCTCGGCCAGGATCCGGCCGCGGCGCTGGGCGGCGAGCATCAGGCGCCCCGCCCGTCGGCCCCGGCGCGCTCGCGGACCACGGCGACGCCACCGGGGGCGACCACCAGGTCGCCGTCGACCTCGGTGCCGGTGACCAGGTCGGTCCCGGACACCGGCACCGCTGCCTGCTCGTCGCCGTGGTTGAGGACGAACAGCCAGCTCGCACCGTCGCCGACGCGGCGCGTGACCTCGACCAGCGGGCCGGCGCCGGGCAGCCGCTCCACGCCGGCCTCGACGACCAGACGCTCGACGAGGCGGTCGGTGCCGGCCGCGTCGAGGCGGGTGGCGACGTACCACGCGGACCCGGCGCCGACGTCGCGCCGGGTGACGGCGGGCAGGCCGGCCGCGGGACCGTCGGCGTAGGTCGCGACGGCCTCGGCGGACGTGACCTCGAGGTCCTCGGTCCAGGTGTCGGCCGTGACCGCGTCGCCGAGGCCCTCGACGCGGACCCGCTCGCCGGCGAGCAGCGGCATCAGCTCGGTGGTCCGTAGGCCGAGCAGGTCGCGGAACGCGCCGGGGTAGCCGCCGAGGCGGACGTGGTCGTGCTCGTCGACCATGCCGCTGAAGTAGGTGACGACGACCGTGGCCCCGGCCTCGGCTGCCGCGGTCAGCGACGCGACGGTCTCGTCGGAGACGAGGTAGAGGGTCGGCACCACGACCAGGTCGTAGGCGGTGAGGTCGGTGCTCGGGTGCACCACGTCGGTGCCCACGCCCTGCGCCGACAGCGCGCGGTGGAGGTCCTCGGCGCGGTCGCGGTAGTGCACGTCGACGCTCGGGTGGGAGTCGAGCTGGCAGCCCCACCACGCCTCGTAGTCGAACAGGATCGCGGTGCGGTTGGCGGCGACGGACCCGGTGACCTCCTCGATCGAGTCGAGCAGGCGCGACAGCGAGACCACCTCGCGCCACTGGCGGGTGTCGGTCCCGGCGTGGGGGAGCAGGCCCGAGTGGTACTTCTCCGCGCCGGCGCGCGACGCGCGCCACTGGAAGTAGAGGACGGCGTCGGCACCGTGGGCGACGTGCGACAGGCTGTTGCGGGTCATCTCGCCGGGCCGCTTGGCACGGTTGCGGGGCTGCCAGTTGACCGCGCTGGTGGAGTGCTCCATCAGCAGCCACGGGCGTCCGCCCGCGGTGCCGCGGGTCAGGTCGGCGCTGAAGGCGAGCTCGCGGTGGCCGTCGGCCTCGGCGGCGATGAGGTAGTGGTCGTTGGAGACCACGTCCACCTCGCGGCCCCAGCGGAGGTAGTCCATCTCCATGGTCTGGCGCATCACCATGAAGTTGGTGGTGACCGGCACGCCGGGGGACAGCCGGTGCAGCACGTCGCGCTCGACGACGAAGTTGTCGAGCAGCTGGTCGGAGGAGAACCGCAGGAAGTCGAGCTGCTGCGTCGGGTTGGGGAAGGTCGGTGCCGAGCGCGGCGGCAGCACCTGCGCGAAGTCGTCGTAGCGCTGCGACCAGAACGCGGTGCCCCAGGCGTGGTTGAGGCGCTCGACGTCGTCGTCGTAGCGACGTCGGAGCCAGTCGCGGAACGCCGCGGCGCTCACGTCGCAGTAGCAGCGGGCGTTGTGGCAGCCGATCTCGTTCGACACGTGCCAGAGCGCGAGCGCGGGGTGGTCGTGGTAGCGCTCGGCGAGGCGGGTGCACAGCTCGAGGGCGTGCTCGCGGTAGACCGGGGAGCTGGGGCAGAACGCCTGCCGCCCGCCGGGCCACAGGGTGGTCCCGTCGGCCGTGACCGGCAGCATCTCGGGGTGGCGGTGGGTCAGCCACGGGGGCGGCGACGCGGTCGCGGTGGCGAGGTCGACGCGGATGCCGGCCGCGTGCAGCTCGTCCATCTGCTCGTCGAGCCACGCGAAGTCCCATGTGTCGGGTCCGGGTTGCAGCCACGCCCACGAGAACACGCCGAGGGTGACCAGGTCGACGCCGGCCTCGCCCATCAGCGCGCGGTCCTCGGCGTGGGCCTCGCGAGGCCACTGCTCGGGGTTGTAGTCGCCACCGAAGGCGAGGGCGGGCAGCGGAGTCGGCATGGCGCAACTGTGTCGACCCTCACACGGCAAAGTCAACGCCCGGCCGAGGATTTCGGTTCGGAAATGTTCGTTCTGGTGTGAATTGTGACCACGGTGAGGCTTGACGGGCCTGTGTTGGTCGTCACATGCTGTGCATCCCTGTTTGGTTTTGTCTCCAGGAGGCTCCTCGTGTCCCGTTTGATCTCCAGCGCCGTCCCCCGCTCCGCCATGGTCACGATGGAGGCCTCGCGCCGCTCCGTCCTCCGCGGCATGGCGCTCTCCGGTCTCGCCGTCGGCGGGGCCAGCCTGCTCGCCGCCTGCGGCGGTGGCGACTCGGGCCCGGCCACCGGCTCGGGCGCCACGGTGAAGTTCGGCATCAACGAGGCGGAGGGGTCCGGCGCGGCGTACGACCGGCTCAAGGCGATCGCCGACGCCTACGCCAAGGAGAGCGGCACCAAGGTCGACCTCAACGCCGTCGACCACAACACGTTCCAGGAGAGCATCAACACCTACCTCCAGGGCACGCCCGACGACGTGTTCACCTGGTTCGCCGGCTTCCGCATGTCGCAGTTCGCCGACAACGGCCTGATCACCGACCTGAGCGACCAGTGGCCCATCGACGGCCTCGGCGACTCCTTCAAGCAGGCGGCGACCGCCTCGGACGGCAAGCAGTACTTCGTGCCGATCAGCTACTACCCGTGGGCGGTCTTCTACCGGAAGTCGGTCTGGGAGAAGAACGGCTGGACCCCGCCGGAGACCAACGACGACTTCATGGCGCTCATGGACGAGATGCAGGGCAAGGGCGTCACCCCGTTCGCCTTCGGCGACAAGGACGGGTGGCCCGCGATGGGCACCTTCGACATCCTCAACATGCGGCTCAACGGCTTCGACTTCCACATGAGCCTGATGGCCGGCGACGAGGCGTGGGACGGTGACGAGGTCAAGCTCGTGTTCGACACCTGGCGCAAGCTGCTCCCCTACCACCAGGCCGACCCGCTGGGCCGCACCTGGCAGGAGGCGGCGACGTCGATGGGCAAGGGCGAGTGCGGCATGTACCTCCTCGGCACCTTCGTCGTCGACGCGCTCGGCGAGAACGGCGAGGACCTCGACTTCTTCACCTTCCCCCAGCTCGACTCCTCGATCGCCGCCGACTCCCTCGACGCCCCGATCGACGGCTTCTGCGTGGCCGCGGCGGGCAAGAACCAGGAGGCCGGCAAGGCGATGGCCAAGTGGCTCGGCAGCGCCGCCGCCGCGGACGCGGGCAACAACGGCGCCGACGCGCCGTTCATCGCCGCCAACGACGGCGCCAGCACGTCCACCTACAGCGACCTGCAGAAGAAGTCGGCCGAGGTCGTCGGCGCGGCGGCCAACATCGCGCAGTTCATGGACCGCGACACCAACGCCGACTTCGCCAACACCGTGATGATCCCGTCGATCCAGGACTTCCTGAAGAACCCCGACGACATCGACGGGGTGACGGCCAGCATCCAGGAGCAGGCCGCCTCGATCTTCGGCTGACCGACATGTCCCACACTGACGAGGCGCCGCAGCAGGCAGCTGCTGCGGCGCCCGCGCAGGCACCGCCCCAGGGCCGGGAGAAGAAGCTGCCGGCACGCGACCGGCTCACCGTGATCCTCATGGTGACGATCCCGCTGCTGCTCGTGCTGCTGCTGGTCTGGCTGCCGGCGCTGCTGTCGGTGGTGCTGTCCTTCGGCAAGTGGAACGGCTTCGGCGGCGTCGACACCATCGAGTGGGTCGGCTTCCAGAACTACGAGGACATCGCCACGATCTACCCGCCGTTCTGGCCGGCGATCCAGCACAACCTGATCTGGCTGGGGTTCCTCTTCCTGTTCCCCACGCTGCTCGGCATCCTGCTGGCGGTGATCCTCGACCGCGAGATGCGGGGCAGCCGGATCTACCAGACCGCGTTCTACATGCCGGTCGTGCTGTCGCTCGCGCTGATCGGCTTCATCTGGCAGCTGTTCTACTCGCGTGACCAAGGCCTGATCAACGACGTCTTCGGCACCCAGGTCGACTGGTACGGCGACCCGGACATCAACCTGTGGGCGGTCCTCGTCGCCACCGCCTGGCGGCACACCGGCTACATCATGCTGATCTACCTGGCCGGCCTGAAGGGCGTGGACGCGTCCCTGCGCGAGGCGGCGGCCGTCGACGGCGCCAGCGAGGTGAAGACGTTCTTCAACGTGATCTTCCCGGTGATGCGCCCGATCAACATGATCGTGGTCGTCATCGTCGTGATCGAGTCGCTGCGGGCCTTCGACCTGGTGTGGGTGGTCAACAAGGGCCGCAACGGCCTCGAGCTGATCGGCGCGCTGGTCGCCCAGAACGTGGTCGGTGAGGCCACCCGCTACGGCTTCGGCTCGGCGCTCGCGGTCATCATGATGCTGATCTCCTCGGTCTTCATCACCATCTACCTGCGCAACGTCTTCCGTGAGGAGCGTCGAGGATGAGCAGCCACGACCCCGTCCTGGTGGCGACCACGCCGCCCGACGACCAGGTGCGCGACGCCCGCACGCCCCCCAAGCGCGTGGAGGGCGGGGTGATGAGCAAGCCGCGCGGCGTCGTGGTGACCGTGATCGTCGCCCTGCTCGCGCTGGCCTGGCTGTTCCCGCTGCTGTGGGCGCTGGTCAACTCGTTCCGCGAGTACGACTACACGCAGGCCAACGGCTACCTCTCCTTCGGCGGGTGGACCTTCGCCAACTACGAGGACGCCTGGTCGCGCGGCAACTTCGGCCTGCACATGAAGAACTCGCTCCTCATCACGGTGCCCGCGGTCCTGCTGACGCTCTGGCTGTCGTCGATGGTGGCGTTCGTGCTGGCGCGCTTCAGCTATCGCTTCAACCTGACGCTGCTCGGCGTCTTCCTCGCCGCGAACCTGCTGCCCCCGCAGGCGCTGCTGATCCCGGTCTTCCGCATGTTCCGCGAGGTCCCGCTGCCCTACTTCATGAGCGACTCGGGCTCGATGCTCAACAGCTTCTGGGCGCTGATCCTCGTCAACACGGCGTTCCAGCTCGGCTTCTGCACCTTCGTGCTCA
The DNA here is from genome assembly GCF_018275325.1 of Nocardioides palaemonis. Lineage (NCBI taxonomy): Bacteria > Bacillati > Actinomycetota > Actinomycetes > Propionibacteriales > Nocardioidaceae > Nocardioides > Nocardioides palaemonis. The sequence continues at coordinate 718,211 of NZ_JAGVQR010000001.1, forward strand.
GCAACTACATGAAGACGCTGCCGCACGAGATCTACGAGTCGGCCGAGCTCGACGGCGCCAGCGTGTGGCGCCAGTACTGGCAGCTCACCATGCCGCTCGTACGTCCGGCCCTGGCCGCGCTCGCGACCTTGCAGGTGACCTGGATCTACAACGAGTTCTTCTGGGCGACGGTGCTCATCCAGCAGGGCGACAAGCTGCCGGTCACCTCGGCGCTCAACAACCTGCGCGGCCAGTTCTTCACCGACACCAACCTGGTCGCGGCGGGCTCGATCATCGTCGCGCTGCCGGTGCTGGTCGTGTTCTTCGCCCTGCAGAAGCAGTTCGTCTCCGGGCTCACCCTCGGGTCGACGAAGGGCTGACCCAGGCGCCCGACCGCATCACCCGCACCACCTCGAGGCCGGCGTCGAGCACCACCAGGTCTGCTCGGCGGCCGGCCTCGAGCGCGCCGACGTCGTCGAGCCCCCACACGCGGGCGGGTGCGGCGCTCGCGGCGTGGACGGCGTCCACGAGCGGGACCCCGGCCCCGTGCACCGCGAAGCGCACGGCGGCGTCCATGGTGAGCGTCGAGCCGGCGATCGCGCCCTGGCCGTCGTCGGAGGCGAGGCGGGCGACGCCCTCGCGCACCTCGACGTCCATGGTGCCGAGGCGGTAGTCGCCGTCCGGTGCGCCCGCGGCCGCCATCGCGTCGGTGACGAGCAGGCACCGCCCGGGCTTGGCCGCGAACACGGTGGCGAGGACGGCCGGGTGCAGGTGCACCCCGTCGGCGATCAGCTCGACGTCGGCGTCGGAGGCGAGCAGGGCGCCGACCGCGCCCGGCTCGCGGTGGTGCATCGGGCGCATCGCGTTGAACAGGTGGGTGCCGAGCCGCGCGCCGGCGTCGATCGCCGCCCGCGCCTGGTCGTGGGTCGCGTCGGTGTGCCCCACGGCGGCGACGACGCCGCGCTCGACCAGAAGGCGTACGGCGTCCAGCCCACCGGTGAGCTCCGGCGCGAGGGTGACCATCCGCACCGTGCCCTCGCCGGCGTCGAGCAGCGCCTCGACGTACGAGCGCTCCGGCAGTGCGAGGGCGCCGGGGGAGTGGGCGCCCGACCGCGTCGGGCTCAGCCACGGCCCCTCGAGGTGGAGGCCCGCGAGCAGGCCGTCGTGGACGCACTGGGCGAGCTCGCCCACGGTGTGCTCCATCACCTCGCGGGTGTCGGTGACCAGGCTGGCCGCGATCGACGTGGTGCCGTGGGCGAGGTGGGCGGCCGCGGCGGTGCGCGCCGCCTCCGGCGTGCCCGTCTCGAACGCGGCGCCGCCCCCGCCGTGGACGTGGACGTCGACGAAGCCGGGGCACACGGTGACGTCGCCCAGCGCGAGGTCGGGGCTCCGTGGCGGGTCCCCCTCGCCGACCTCGAGGACGCGGTCGCCGTCGAGGAGCAGCCACCCCGGCGCGAGGACCCGCGCCGGGGTGACGACCTGTGCGGCGGTGAGGAGGGTGGTCACGCGCTGGTGTCCGCCTCGACGAGCGAGTCCTCGTCCTCGTCCTCGCGACCCGGGGTCTTGAGGTTCCACTTCCGGATCACGGCACGGAAGAGCACGTAGTAGAGCGCTCCGTAGGCCAGGCCGATCGGGATGAGGAGGATCGGCTTGGTCGCGATGTTGAAGTTGAGCACGTAGTCGAACAGGCCGGCCGAGAAGCCGAAGCCGTCCTTGATGCCGAGCGCGTTGACCAGCGCCAGCGAGGTGCCGGTGAGGAGCGCGTGGATGACGTAGAGCGGCCACGCGACGAACATGAACGCGAACTCCAGCGGCTCGGTGACGCCGGTGAGGAAGGCGGTCAGCGCGGCCGACAGCATGATGCCGCCGACGGCCTTCTTGTGCTGCGGCTTGGCCTCGTGCCAGATGGCGAGGGCGGCGGCCGGCAGCGCGAACATCATGATCGGGAAGAAGCCGGTCATGAACGCGCCGGCGGTCGGGTCGGCGTGCAGGAAGCGGGCGATGTCGCCGGTCCACACCGCGCCGCTCGGGTCCTCGTAGGAGCCGATGAGGAACCACGGGCCGGAGTTGAGGATGTGGTGCAGCCCGAGCGGGATCAGCAGCCGGTTGAGCGTGCCGTAGACGAAGCCCCCGGTGACGTCGTTGCTGGTGACCCAGTCACCCAGCGACGTGAGGCCGGCGTCGAAGCCCTTGTAGAGGAAGCTGGTCGCGACGGCGATGAGCATCATCGTGATGGCGGTGATGATCGGGACGAACCGGCGCCCGCCGAAGAAGGCGAGGTAGGGCGGCAGCGAGATCCGGTGGTAGCGCTGCCAGAGCCAGGCGGCCACGAGGCCCGAGACGATGCCGCCGAGGACGCCGTAGTTGACCAGCTGCTGCTCGGCGTCGCCCTCCGGGAGGCCGAGGACGGTCGGCGACATCGCCTCGCCGACGCCCTTGAAGACGAGGTAGCCGACGACGGCCGCGAGCGCGGTCGAGCCGTCGGCCTTCTTCGCCATGCCGATGGCCACGCCGAGCGCGAAGAGGAGCGGCAGGTTGTCGAAGATCGCCCCGCCGGCGGCGCCGATGACAGCGGCCACGTCGTTCCAGCCGAGGCCGTCGGCGCCGAGCAGGTCGGGCTGGCCCAGGCGCAGCAGCAGCGCGGCGACGGGGAGGGCGGCGATCGGGAGCATGAGGCTGCGCCCGAACTTCTGGATCGGCGCCAGGTTGAACCGACGCCTCTCGGTGACGGTGCCGCCCGAGGCGGCGTCCTGGGTGGTCATGGTGGATCCCTTCAGGTGGTGGCGGTCGGCTCGGTCGGGCCGAGGGTCATGTGCAGCTGGTAGCGGTCGCCGCGGTAGCGGGAGACGACGTGCTCGATCGGACGTCCGTCGGCGCTCGAGACGCGGCGGAAGACGAGGAGCGGCGTGTGGACCGGCGCCTCGAGGCGGCGGGCGGTGGTGCCCTCCGCGGACTCGCCCCACAGCGTCTGCTCGGCGGCGTCGATGACCAGGTCGTAGCGCTCGGCGAAGACCGTGTAGAGCGAGCCGGAGAGGTCCTCGGTGTCGAGGTCGGGCAGCAGGGAGCGGGGGTACCACCCCTGCTCGATCGCCATCGGCTGCTCGTCGGCGAGGCGGATCCGGTCGATGCGCCACGCCGTGCCGCTCGCGCCGAGCCGGAGCGTGCGCGCGACGTCGGCGGGCGGACGCTCCTCGTCGACGCGCAGCAGCCGCGTGGCGGGCGTGAGGCCACGCCGGCGCATGTCCTGCGAGAACGACGCGAGGTGGAGCCGGCTCTCCACCCGGGGCCGGGCGACGAAGGTGCCCTTGCCCTGGATCCGCTGCAGCAGGCCGCCGGCCACGAGGCTGTCGATCGCCTTGCGGACCGTCGCACGCGACACGTCGTAGGTCGTCATCAGCTCGCGCTCGGACGGGATGGCGACGCCGGGACCGAGGTCGCGCAGCGCGAGCTCGGCCAGCACGTCGCTCAGCTGCGCGTGCTTCGGCCGGGGGCCGTCGTCGATCCTGCGGGTCATCGGGGCCTCTCGACGGGAGCGGTTCTTATTGGTACGGTCTGGTACGTACCAGTTGGAGCATGGCCGCCGCCACCGCGGCTTGTCAAGGACCTGCAGGACAGAGGACACGCCCATGAGCACCACCGAGACCACCCGGACCAGGATGGCGGCGGAGGTCGCCGAGCAGCCCGAGGCCGCCCGCCGCACGCTCGACCACCTGCTGCCGCAGCGCGAGGCGCTCCGCGACCTCGCTCGCGACCGTCGCCGCGTGCTCCTGGTCGCCCGCGGCTCGAGCGACAACGCCGCGATCTACGGGCGCTACCTCCTCGAGGTGGCCGCGGGGGTCCCGGCGGCCCTGGCCGCACCCAGCGTCGCCACCCACTACGGCGCGCGCCTCGACCTCTCCGACACCCTCGTCGTGTCGGTCTCCCAGTCGGGCTCGACCACCGAGATCGTCGACACGCAGCAGTGGGCCCGCGACTGCGGTGCCGCCACCGTGGCGGTCTCCAACGTCGAGGGCTCGCCGCTCCTCGGGGCCGCCGACCTGGCGCTCGCCACCCGGGCCGGGCCGGAGGTCGCCGTGCCGGCCACCAAGACCTACCTCACCCAGCTGCTCGCCCTCGGCGTCGTCGCGGCCGCCCTCGGCCCGCAGGACCGCGCCGAGCAGTCGGAGGCGGACCTGCGGCGGGTGCCCGATGCCGTCGCCGGCCTGCTGGACGGCGACGTGAGTGCCGCCGCGGACGCCCTCGCCGGCGCGCGCCAGGTCGTCGTGTCCGGACGCGGGCTGCTCCTCGGCACCGCGCTCGAGACGGCGCTCAAGATGGAGGAGACGTGCCTGCGGCCGGTCCGCGGCTACTCCTACGCCGACCTGCGCCACGGTCCGATCTCGGTGGTCGGCGACGGCGTCCTCGCCGTCCTCGTCGCGGCCGCGAGCGGGCCGCTCGCGGGCGCGATGGCCGAGCTCGCCGACGACCTCCACGAGCGCGGTGCGCGCGTGCTCGGCATCGGCGGCACGCCCGACTTCGCCGGGCGCTGCGACGTCCACCTCGCCGGGCCGGACCTCCCCGAGACCGTCGAGCCGGTCGCGAGCATCGTGCCGGCCCAGCTCATGATCGAGCGCCTCGCGCGCACACTGGGGCTGGACCCCGACAACCCCCGCGGACTGGCCAAGGTCACCCGGACCGACCGCTGACGCGGACCCCCGTACTCCACCACCGATCGAGAGGAACCCCTGATGAGCACGAAGGCAGAGCAGATCCTGGCCGGCCTCGGCGGCGCCGACAACGTCGTCGAGATCGAGGCCTGCATCACCCGGCTCCGCACCGAGGTCAAGGACGGCTCGCTCGTCGACCAGGCCGCCCTCAAGGCCGCCGGCGCGCACGGCGTGATGGCCAGCGGCACCGTCGTCCAGGTGGTCGTCGGCCCCGAGGCCGACAACCTGGCCGACGACATCGAGGACCTGATGTGACCTCCCCCGACAGGACCGTCCTCGCTCCCTGCCCGGGTCGGGTCGTCGCGATGGCCGACGTGCCGGATCCCGTCTTCGCCGAGGAGATGGTGGGCCCGGGCGTCGCCATCGAGCCCTCGGGCGGTCGGACCACCGTCGTGTCCCCGATCGCCGGGAAGGTGCTCAAGGTGCTGCCGCACGCCTTCGTCGTGCTCGGCGACGGCGTGGGCGTGCTGGTCCACCTCGGCATCAACACGGTCCGCCTCGAGGGCGAGGGCTTCGAGGTCCTCGCCAGCCAGGGCGCGGAGGTGGCGGCCGGCGACCCGATGATCACGTGGGACCCCTCGGCCCTCCCGCCGAGCGCCGGCGACCAGGACGTCTCGCCGGTCGTGCCGGTCGTGCTGATGGACGGCGTGAAGGGGTCGGTGACCACCGACGCGCTCGGCAGCGCCGTGGCCGCGGGCGACCCGCTGTTCGCGCTCCCGTGACGGCCGCCCCGCAGCCGGTCTCCGGGTTCCTGCTCGACCTCGACGGGACGCTCGTCGACTCCGAGCCGCTGCACCGCGCCGGCTACGAGTCGTACTTCGCGCACCGCGGCTGGGACGTGCCCGACCTGTCGGTCTTCACCGGCCGGCGCGCCGAGGACGTCTTCGCGACCGAGCCCGGCCCGTGGGCCGGCCTCGACCCGGCGGAGGTGCTGGCGGGCGTGCTCGCCCACGTGCCCGACGAGGCCGCCCGGCCGGTGCCCGGCGCTCGCGACCTGGTCGTCGCGGCGCGCGCCGGCGGGGTGCCGGTCGCGATCGTCACCTCGGCGCGTCCGGCGTGGGTGCGCCGCTCGCTCGTCGAGTCGCTCGACCTCCCCGCCGACGGCGTCGACCTCGTGGTGACCGCCGAGGACGTGGCCGACGGCAAGCCGCACCCGGCCGGGTTCGCGCTCGCCTGCGAGCGCCTCGGGATCGACCCGGCCGCCGCGGTCGCGGCTGAGGACTCGCCGGCCGGCGTGCACGCCGCGACCGGTGCAGGCGTACGTCGCGTGCACGGCATCGCGACCACCCACCCCGAGGCGGTGCTGGTCGGCGCCGGCGCCACCGCCGTCCACGACGACCTGCGCCCCCTGCTGGGGCTGCTGCCGCGCTGACGCCGCTCTCGGCTCCTGCCCCTGGGGGCCCGCCTACGCCGGTATCTGGGGACGTTCTGGTAAGCGGATCGGCGCTTTCGCCCACCATTTCGTCCCCAGATACCTGGGGTGGGGACACGGGTGGACCGCGGGCTGAGCCGGAGTCAGTCGACCGCGCCCTCGCCGACCGTACGGGCGTGGGGGCGGCCCGGGTCGCCGAGGGCGGGCGTCTCCTCGCCGGCGCGGAGCGCCTCGAGCTGGGCGCAGACGGCGGTGCCGTAGAAGAACGAGATCGAGGACAGCAGCGCCCACAGCAGGAGGGCGACCACGCCGGCCAGCGGCCCGTAGACGTCGCCGAACGACCCGCTGAGCCGGACGTAGAGCGCCAGGCCGACGGTCGCGAGGCCGATGAGCGCGACCGAGATCGCCGCGCCGAGCGCGAGCCACGACAGCGCCGGCTGGCGCCGGCGCGGCGAGTGGTCGAGGAGCACCGCGATCGTCAGCACGAGCAGGGCGACGCCGACCGGCCAGCGGACCACGTCCCACCACAGCACGGCGCGGTCGGACCAGCCGTAGCTCTCCGCCATCGCGTCGCCGAGCGCGCCGCCGCCGACGATCATCACGAAGCCCACCCCGACCGGCACGGCGAGCAGGGCGGTCAGCACCGCGGCCCGGCCGTACTTGTGGAGCGCGGGGCGGTCGCGGCGGATGCCGTAGATCCGGTTGGCGCCCCGCTCGACCTGCGCCATGGCCGTGGTCATCGACACGAGCGCGAAGCCCAGGCCGAGCACGAGCGCCACCTCGCCGGCCTCCTCGGACGTCTCGTCGGACTCCGCCACCGCCGAGGCCAGGGCGTCCGCCTTCCCCGCCCCGGGGGAGAGCGAGTCGACGACCTGGGCGACCACCGTCGCCGGCCGCTCCTCGTCGAGGTCGGAGGCGAGCCCGGTCAGCGCCAGCAGGAACGGCACCACCGCGAGGCAGGCCTGCAGCGCGAGCGCGCGCGAGTTGGTGAACCCGTCGCCGTAGCGGAACCGCACGAACGACTCGACGACGATCCGGCGCAGCCCGTGGTGGCGGGCGAGGTGCCAGGCGTCCAGCGCGTCGAGCTCGTCGCCGTCCATCTCCGTGGTGACGGGCACGGTGCGCGCGGTGGTCATGGGCGCACCCTAGGGCGCGGCGCTCGGTCGGTCGCTACCGGAAGGCCCGGCTGATGCCGCTGCCGAGCTGGGACAGCTGGAACCACAGGGCCGTGTGGAGGATCGGACGGGCTGCGAGGCGCAGTGCGCGTGCGCGCAGACCGTCGGGCGCGACCCGCTCCCAGGTCAGGGAGAGGGACAGGTCCGTGCCTCCCGTCGACGGGGCCAGCGCGACCCGGATGGTGCGGGCGTTGGACCGCGGGGAGTCGGGGTAGGTGATCCGCCAGGCGACGTGGACCCGTGGGTCCAGCTCGTGCAGCTCGACGACCTGCCGACGAAGCTCGGGCTGCACCTCGACGGGCGTCCCGTCGGGCTGCACCGTCGGCGTACGTCCCTCCCACGCGTCACCCGGTGCGGGATCCGATGCGTCCACGGCGTCCACCCGAGCCAGGCTCGCGTCCCACTCGGGCAGGCGCGCCGGGTCCGACACCAACAGCCACACCTCGTCGATCGACGCGGGAACGAAGACCTGCGACTGCCGGGTCATCGCGCCGGGGCGCGGCTCGGTGGTCGCCGGTGACTCGGGAGCGGCCGCCGCGGGTGGGGCGTCCAACCGGGCGAGCAGCGTGTCCGGCTCGACGTCGAGCCGTCGGAGGAGGGCGACGACGAGGCCGCTGGGCTCGGCCACGAGGGCGCGCAGCACCGCCGTCGCGTCGCCCTGCTGGTCGCCGCTCGCTGCCTGCTTGAGGACGTCGACGCAGCGGTCCGTCCAGGTGTAGCTGCCCGTCTCGTGGAAGACGATGCGCCCGGGGCCGGGCATCGCGACGGTCAGGCCCAGGCTCTCCAGCTGCTCCGCGTGCTGGGCGCCGACCGCGTCCCTCGCCGCGTCGAGGGTGACCCCGAGGTCGCGCAGCACCCGGCCGGCGGGCTGCTCGGAGACGGTGAGGGCGAGGAGGAGGTGGTCGATGTCGGCCTCGCGCTGGCCGAGGCGCGAGGCCTCCTCCATCGCTGCTGTCGACAGGGCGTGGGACGTCGCTGCCGTGCGGGTGAACCTGCTCATCTGCTCCTCCTCGGGACCGCGATCGTCGGATCGATCTTCCGGGCGTACTTCTTGTGGACGGCCTGGCGCGTGACGCCGAGGGCGTCGGCGACCTCCTGCCAGGACATGCCGTCCCGCAGGCCGGCCTCGACCTGCGCGAGCTCGAGCCGCTCGGTGAGCGTCCGCAACGACGACACGGCTCGCAGGCCGGCCCGCGGGTCGCGGGTGTCGGCGGCGACCCGGGCGACGTCGTTCGACTCCATGGCTGTCAACCTAGGTTGCTCGGCTTCTGGTTGTCAACCTACGTTGCTAGAGCCGCTCACTACGGCTAGGTCTCGCGGTAGTCCAGTGACGAACGGCTCCCGAACCCCGGTAGTCCAGTGGCGAACTGCTGTCCTGAGGCCGCATACGCAGCCGTTCGCCACTGGACTACCCCGGCCTCGGCGACCCGGCCCCGGACTACCGGGCGGCGGCCTCGAGCGCGGCCACGGCAGCGGAGGCGTCCGGCAGGGCCGCGACCTCGGAGGCGACCGCGCGGCAGCGGTCGCGGACGGACCCGTCGCCCAGCAGGGTCCGGGCCCGGTCCGCGACCTCCTCCGGGGTGACGGTCGCTGCATCCAGGCGCTCGGCGAGCCCCAGCTCGAGGGCCCGCGCCGCGTTGTGCGGCTGGTCGGCACCGAGAGGCACGAGCAGCGAGGGCAGACCGTGGGCGAGCGCGGCGAGCAGGCTCCCCGACCCGCCGTGGGAGACCACCAGGTCGACGGTGGGCAGGACCTCGGCCTGCGGCACGAACCGCTCCACCCGGACGTGCGGTGCGCGCGGCCCGAGCGCGGCGGGGTCGACGCCGCGGCCGACGGTCGCGACCACGTCGACGTCGAGGTCGGCGAGCCCGTCGAGGAGGCGCTCGAACAGGTCGCCCGAGCCGGCGTTGAAGATCGTGCCGAGCGTGACGTAGACGCCCGGGCGACCGTGCGGGACCCGCGCGGGCGGCCTGTCGGCGCGGTAGTGCAGCGGGTCCAGCGCCAGCGGGGCGGACGGGCTGCGGAACGAGGGCGGCGCGGCCGACAGGACCAGCCCGGACGACAGCCGCGTCAGGTGCGGGTCGGGCGCGAGGCCGTGCTCGGCGCGCACGACGTCGAGGACGGGCGCGACCAGCTCGGGCCGCAGCAGCATCCCCGACGCCAGCACGAGGTGCGTCGCGACCGGGACGCCGACGACCTCGGCGGCGATCGTGGTGCCGAGGTCGGTCTCGTCGCGCAGCACGAGGTCGGGACGGAAGTCGCGCAGCACGCCGGGCATCGCGCCCGCCATCCGGCGGGCGCCCCGGTCGCCGAAGTTGGCGGCGAACTCGACCTCGGTGGCGTGCGCGTCCATCACCTCCAGGGCCGTCCGCTCCTGGTCGACGCCCGCGTGGTGGCGCGGCTCGCTGGTGGCGTACGCCGCGAAGCCGTGCTCCTCGATCCGCTCGACCAGGCCGCCGGACCCCGCGAACGCCACGTCGTGCCCGGCTGCGCGCGCGGCGCGCGCGACGGGCAGGAGGGGCGTGAGGTGCCCGAGGCCGCCGACGAAGCTGACGAGGAGGCGCATGGACGCACCACCCTAGGCCGCGGGGCCTTCCCGGTGTCGGCGGTCGGCGCCACACTGGCCCCATGCAGGCTCGGGATCGTGTGGCGTCGATGGTCGACCCGGTGGCGCAGGAGGCCCGCCGGTTCTACGACGGCGGCACGCTGCCGGTCGACGGGCGTCCCGGCGAGCCGCCCGACCCCGGTGCGGACCCGAGGATCGTGCTCGAGCGGCACGCCGAGGAGGGCGTGGAGACCTTCGCGCTGGAGCGCCGCCTCGCCTACCGTGACCGGCTGCTGGGCGAGCTGGTGGTCCCCGACGACCCGGACTTCCGCACCGACCTCACCTCGGTGCCCGCGCTGTTCACCTGGCTGGTGCCCAAGACCGGTGCCCACCTCCCGGCGGCGCTGCTCCACGACGCGCTCGTCGCGGGGCCCGACGGTCCGTCGTCCTACGTCTCCACCGAGGGGCGCGTCGTCGACCGGGTGAGCGCCGACCGGGTCTTCCGCGACGCGATGGCCGACACCGGCACGGGCGTGGTGCGCCGGTGGATCGTGTGGACGGCGGTGACGGTCGCGACCGTCTTCGTCGGCCGCGAGGTGCCGTGGTCGCGGTCCCGGCAGTGGTCCTACCGGTTCGCGGCGGCGACGACCATCGTCGCGATCCTCTACCTCGGCTACAGCGCCACGAGCGACCTGGTCGATCGGTCCTGGGTCGGCGCCGTCGACCTGCCGTGGATGGGCGAGCGCGCGTGGTGGGTCGAGGTCGCCGGCGGCCTCAGCGGGGCGATCGTGGTGCCGCTCGCGCTGAGCCTGCTGTGGGGGCGGCTGCGGATGGCCGGGGCGATCGCCGGGGTGATGCTCGCGGTGCTGCTCCACGTCACCGTCGGGCTGGCCGTGATCGCCGCAACCTACGTCGCCGTCGAGCGGCTGGCGCGCCGCGCTCCGCTCGCGGCGCTGGTCCTCGCCGGGCTGGTGGTCGCGGCGGCGTTCGCGACGTTCGCCGTCGTCAGCCTCGGCTGAGCCCGACCTCCGCCAGCCAGCGCGCGGCGAAGGTGCCCGCCGGCAGGTCGCGGGTCACCAGCGAGACGCCGGTGTGGAGCGCGAACGCCACCAGGCCGAGCGCAGCGGCCGTGACGAGCATGCCGTTGACGTTGCGCGGGAAGCGGCTCGGGACGCTGCGGACGCGGTGCCAGCCGCCGACCAGGCCGGAGGTGACCACCGCGGAGACGATGCTCGCGACGGCCGCGCCGATGACGGTGCCGAGCAGGCCCATCCGGCCGATCAGGACGGCCGACGTCGCGGCGGCGGTGGCGCCGGCGACGAGCTGGGGGAGGCTGAGGTCGAGGAGGGGCGGGCGGTCGTTCTCGGGAGCTTCAGGCATCTCGCGTCGGGGGTCGGGGACGGGGGGCTTCCCCTGTACGACGACCCGCGCCGCGCGATGGTTTCCGGTCGTGAGCAGCCTCACGCCGGGGGCATCTGAGGACGTCCTGCAGCTCCGGAGGGCGTCGAAGCCTGCACCACGTCCTCAGATGCCCGGCGGGACCGGGTCAGCGCAGGCTGTAGGTCGCCAGCGAGACGCCGACGTAGTGCGCGGCGAAGGCCAGCACGGTGAAGGAGTGGAAGACCTCGTGGAAGCCGAACCACCGCGGCGACGGGTTGGGGCGCTTGAGGCCGTAGACCACGCCACCGAGCGTGTAGAGGATCCCGCCCGCGGCGACCAGCACGAGGGTGGCGATGGCGATGCCGGAGCTGAACTTGTCGGCGCCGTCGACGAACTGCGGGATGAAGAACACCGCCGCCCAGCCGAGCGCGATGTACATCGGGGTGTAGAGCCAGCGTGGGGCGTCGGTCCAGAACACGCGGAACACGACGCCGGCGATCGCGGCGCCCCACACCACGCTGAGCAGCGTGGTGCGCGCGGTGCCGTGCAGGAACAGCAGGGCGTAGGGCGTGTAGGTGCCGGCGATCAGCACGAAGATGTTGGCGTGGTCGAAGCGCCGCAGGAACGCCCACGTGCGCGGCGACCAGGTGCCGCGGTGGTAGATCGCGGAGACCGTGAAGACCAGCAGCGCGGACAGCGCGAACGCCGCCGAGCCCACCCGGGTCGAGGCGGTGGGGGACAGCGCGACCAGCACGATGCCGGCGGCGAGGGCGAGCGGCGCGGTGCCGGCGTGCAGCCAGCCGCGCAGCTTGGGCTTCACCTCGGCCATCTTGTCGGCCATCACCTCGCCGGCGCGCTCGACCCTGTCGGCCACCAGCTCGGAGGCACGCTCGACGCGGTCGCGGGGGGTCACGAGTCGGTCTCCATGGAGGAGAAAATACCGGCTCGGCGGTGACGCGCGCAGCCGGTCGCGCGGAGTGCTCGCTCACACGGCGTTACGATCGGTCGGTGGGCAAGGCAAAGGACGCGGTGCGACGGGTGCTCTACCCGGCCTACGAGTCCCGCATGGTGCGCAGCCTGTCCAGCGACCAGATCCCCCAGCACGTGGGCGTGATGCTCGACGGCAACCGCCGCTGGGCAAAGGCCGTCGGGCTCAACACGGCCGAGGGCTACCAGGCCGGCGCCGACAACATCCGGCCGCTCCTCGGCTGGTGCGAGGAGGTCGGGGTCGGGGTCGTCACGCTGTGGCTGCTCTCCAGCGACAACCTCACCAACCGGCCCCCCGAGCAGCTCACCGGCCTGCTCGCGATCATCGAGGGCGCCGTCGAGTCGCTCGCCGAGGCCGGCCGCTGGCGGATCCACCCGGTCGGCGCGCTCGACCTGCTGCCCACCGAGACCGCCGCGCGGCTCAAGGCGGCCGAGGAGGCGACCCGCGACATCGACGGGATCCTGGTCAACGTGGCCGTCGGCTACGGCGGACGCCGCGAGATCGCCGACGCGGTCCGCGCGCTGCTCGCCGACCACGCCACCCGCGGCACCTCGCTGGAGGAGCTCGCCGAGGTGATCGACGTCGAGCACATCGCCGAGCACCTCTACACCAAGGGCCAGCCCGACCCCGACCTGGTGATCCGCACCTCCGGCGAGCAGCGCCTCGGCGGCTTCCTGCTGTGGCAGTCGGCGAACTCGGAGTTCTACTTCTGCGAGGCGCTGTGGCCCGACTTCCGCCGCGTCGACTTCCTGCGCGCGATCCGGGCGTACGCCGCGCGCGAGCGCCGCTTCGGCGGCTGACGCAGTCGTCCACGAGACGTCACCGCGCCGTCACCTCGCGTTCGGGCGTGTCGCCCCGGATCGGGCTCCCGGCGGGCGTACGTTCCCGACATCGGCAGGTGGGGAAGCCTGCCGAACCGGGAGGCAGTCCGTGGGCACTCAGGTGGAGGCTCTCCGGTCCGTTGAATGACATCGGACCGGGGCGGGGAGTGCGCGCGCCGGTCCGCTGAGGGGACAGTCGTGGCCAGCAACTCAGCATCGCCCAGCACTGCCGCAGCTCCCGCCGGTGACCGGCTCACCTACGTCCTGGACACGAGCGTCCTGCTCGCCGACCCGGGCGCCATCAAGCGCTTCGCCGAGCACGAGGTCGTGCTGCCGGTCGTGGTGATCACCGAGCTGGAGGGCAAGCGCCACCACCCGGAGCTGGGCTTCTTCGCCCGCTCGGCGCTCCGCGCGCTCGACGAGCTGCGGATCCTGCACGGCCGGCTCGACGAGCCGGTGCCGGTCGGCACCGACGGGGGCAGCCTGCGCGTCGAGCTCAACCACACCGATCCCTCGACGCTGCCGTCGGGCTTCCGCCTCGGCGACAACGACACCCGGATCCTCGCGGTCGCGCGCAACCTCGCCGACGAGGGGCACCGGGTCACGCTGGTCTCCAAGGACCTGCCGCTGCGGATCAAGGCCTCGGCGGTCGGCCTCGACGCCCAGGAGTACCGCGCCGAGGCGATCAGCGACTCCGACACCGGCTACACCGGGATGGCCGAGCTGGAGGTGCCGGCCGCCGACCTCGACGAGCTCTACGAGGACGGCGTCATCGACCTCGCCGAGGCGCGGGACCTGCCCTGCCACAACGGCCTGGTGCTGATCTCCGAGCGCGGCACCGCGCTCGGGCGGGTGGGCGCCGACAAGCGGGTCCACCTCGTCCGCGGCGACCGCGACGCCTTCGGCATCCACGGACGCTCGGCCGAGCAGCGGGTGGCGCTGGAGATGCTGCTCGACCCCGAGGTCGGCATCGTGTCGCTCGGCGGCCGCGCCGGCACCGGCAAGTCGGCGATGGCGCTCTGCGCCGGCCTGGAGGCGGTGATGGAGCGTCGTCAGCACAAGAAGGTCGTGGTCTTCCGGCCCCTCTTCGCCGTCGGCGGCCAGGAGCTCGGCTACCTCCCCGGCTCGGAGAACGAGAAGATGTCGCCGTGGGGCCAGGCGGTGTTCGACACCCTCGGCGCGCTGACCTCGACCGACGTGATCGACGAGATCATGGACCGCGGGATGCTCGAGGTGCTGCCGCTGACCCACATCCGCGGCCGCTCGCTCCACGACGCCTTCGTCATCGTCGACGAGGCCCAGTCGCTGGAGCGCAACGTGCTGCTCACCGTGCTCTCGCGCATCGGCGCCAACTCCAAGGTGGTCCTGACCCACGACGTCGCCCAGCGCGACAACCTGCGGGTCGGGCGGCACGACGGCATCGTCGCGGTGGTGGAGAAGCTCAAGGGCCACCCGCTCTTCGCCCACGTCACCCTCACCCGCTCCGAGCGCTCGCCGATCGCGGCGCTGGTGACCGAGATGCTGGAGAACGTCACGCTCTGACACCCGGCTCGCTCGTGTGACCCGCGTCCCGGCGTGGCGGTGTGGGGCCGCCGCGTCGGGACGTACGGGACGGGTGCGTCCCCTGTGACGGCTGGGACAGATGAGGCGGGACGAGTTCGACCGTTCGGTTTGCACGCCTCCGACGCCTCATGCATGGTGGCTCGTGACCGTTCCGTGATCTTGGTCCGTGGGCACCACCCACGAGCACGTCGGTCGGCGAACCCCCGCGCCGAACGTCCCTGTCCTCTACCCCCGAGAGAACTGTGCCGAAGCCTGACAAGTACGTCCCCACGCACCGCGCCCCCGGCAAGCACAAGGCTGCTCGCCCGCACCGCAAGGCCCTGCGCACCGGTGTGGCCCTGACCGGCCTCGCTGCTGCTGCCACGGGCCTCACCGTCTCCGGTGGGCTGCTGTCCGACGACCCCTCGCTGAGCCCGGCCGCGGCCGACGTGAGCAGCCAGTCGTCCACGTCCGGGTCGTCGTCCGAGGCGTCCGAGTCGTCCGACGCGCCCACGATGAGCGCTGCCGAGCTCGAGCAGCGCCAGCAGGAGCAGACCGTGTCGCGCTCCGCGACGCGCCGCGCGCGCTCGGGCTCGGAGAAGGCCGCCGCCCTCTCGGTGTCGTCGGGCACCGCGGTCACGAAGTCCGAGAAGCTCTCCGAGGGCGACCCGCGCGACATCGCGCGTGCGCTGCTGCCGGCCTACGGCTTCTCCTCCGACCAGTTCTCCTGCCTCGACTCCCTCTACATGAGCGAGTCCGGCTGGCGCATCGACGCCGACAACCCGACGTCGTCGGCCTACGGCATCCCGCAGGCGCTGACCGAGCTGCACGACATGCCGGCCGGCTACATGACCTCCGCCGAGGTGCAGATCCGCTGGGGCCTGGAGTACATCCAGGACACCTACGGCACCCCCTGCAGCGCGTGGAGCTTCAAGCAGGGCAACGGCTGGTACTGACCGGCCCGGTACGGCGACTCGTCAGGCGGCCAGCGCGACGACGAGGCCGCCGAGCATGAAGGCGCTGATCGCCGCGACCAGCGTGGGTGTGGCGAGGTCGGGGACGTAGCGACGGGCGCCGACCGGCTCGGCGCCGTGGTACTCGTGGGTGAGTGCGTGGCCCTTGCCGCGGGCCAGCAGCCACCGGTTGACCGGCCACGCCGCGAGGAAGGCGACCACCAGCGACAGCGCCATCGACAGCCAGAACAGCGCGTCGACCAGCCCCGCCTCCATCGCCCCGGGAACCACGGCGACCACGAGGTTGTCGACGACCTCCATGGTCAGGATGGAGAGGGTGTCGGCGGCCAGCACCACGGAGAACGCCGCGCCGACGGCCAGCCCCGCACGCAGGAGCGGGAGCGTCGAGAACGTGTAGCCGAACACGAACGCCAGCCCGAACGACAGCGCGATCGTGGCCACGTTGCCGAGCGCGAGAGCGCTGCCGAGGACGAGGCCGACGACCTCCCCGGTCGCACAGCCGGTCAGGCAGTGGAGGGTGGCGGCGACGGCCATCGCGTTGGTGGCGCCGTGCTCGTGGTGCCCCGCGTGCTCCATGCTCATCGGCCCGTCATCGAGTCCACGTCGAGGGCGGCGTCGAGCTGCTCCTCGGTGAGGTCGCCGCGCTCGACGTGGCCGAGCGCGATGACGGTCTCGCGGATCGTGGCGCCGTCGGCCAGGGCCTTCTTGGCCACCGTGGCGGCCGCCTCGTAGCCGATGTGCTGGTTGAGCGGCGTGACGACCGACGGCGACGACTCGGCATAGCGCCGCATCCGCTCCGCGTCGGCGGTGATGCCGTCCACGCAGCGCTCGGCGAGCAGCACGGTCGACGTCGACAGCACGTGGATCGACTCCAGCAGCGCGTGGGCCATCACCGGCATCTGCACGTTGAGCTCGAAGGAGCCGGACGCCCCGGCCCACGCGATGGTGGCGTCGTTGCCGACGACCCGCGCACAGACCATCAGCGTCGCCTCCGGCAGCACCGGGTTGACCTTGCCGGGCATGATGCTCGACCCCGGCTGCAGGTCGGGCAGGTGGATCTCGGCCAACCCGGTCGTGGGGCCCGACGACATCCAGCGCAGGTCGTTGCAGGTCTTGGTGAGCCCGACCGCGATCGTCCGCAGCACCCCCGACAGCTCGACCAGCGAGTCGCGCGTGCCCTGCGCCTCGAAGTGGTTGCGCGCCTCGGTGAACGGCTGGCCCGTGCGCTCGGCCAGCGCGGCGATCGCCCGCTCGGCGAACGAGGCGGGCGTGTTGATGCCGGTGCCGACGGCCGTCCCGCCGAGCGGCAGCTCGCGCACGCGTGGGAGCACCGCCTCGAGCCGCTCGACGCCGAGCCGGAGCGACGCTGCGTAGGCACCCATCTCCTGCCCGAGCGTCACCGGAGTCGCGTCCATGAGGTGCGTACGACCGGCCTTCACCGTGGTCGCGAACTCGTCGGCCTTGCGCTCGAACGACGTCGCGAGCCGCTCCAGCGCGGGGACCAGGTCGTCGACCACCGCGAGGGTCGCCGCGACGTGGATGCTGGTCGGGAAGGTGTCGTTGCTGCTCTGCGAGGCGTTGACGTGGTCGTTGGGGTGGACCTCCACGCCCGCGCGCGCGGCGAGGGAGGCGAGCACCTCGTTGGCGTTCATGTTGGAGCTGGTGCCGGAACCGGTCTGGAACACGTCGAGCGGGAAGTGGTCGTCGTGCTCGCCGGCGACGACGGCGTCGGCCGCGGCGACGATCGCCTGCGCCTGCTCGGCGGTGAGCACCTCGAGCGCCTCGTTTGCGGTCGCGGCTGCGGCCTTGACGTGCCCGAGCGCCTCGACGTGGCGACGCTGCAGCCTCAGCCCGCTGATCGGGAAGTTCTCCACCGCGCGCTGGGTCTGAGCGCGCCAGAGGGCGTCGCGAGGCACCTCGACCTCGCCCATCGAGTCGTGCTCGGTGCGTGTCTCGGTCACGGTCACGACCGTACCCCCGGCACGATGGGGCCATGCGATCTCTCCGTCTCGGGGTCGTCGTCGCGCTCGTGGGGGTCTCGTCGGCCTGCTCCGTGCTCGGCGGCGACGAGGACCAGGACACCGCCGCCGCGCTCGCCGACGAGCTCGCCGCGGCGCTGTCCGACCACACGCTCGGCGACCTGCCGCTGACCGACGAGGCCGACCGGACCGCGTTCGCCGGTCAGGTCGGGCCGCTCGACGAGACCCCGGTGGCGGTCGAGGCGCGCGCGGTGCAGGAGGACGAGGACGGGCGCGCGGCGACCGCGACGCTCGGCTGGGCGTGGGACCTCGGCGGCCCGACGCCGTGGGAGTACGACACCACCGTCGCGCTCGACGGCACCGGTGAGCAGTGGCGGGTGGACTGGTCGAGCGCCTCGCTGGCTCCGGACCTCGCCGACACCGACACCCTCGGGCTGCGCACGATCGCTCCGGCTCGGGGCGACATCACCGGCGCCGACGGCGCGGTGCTGGTCACGGCGCGCCCGGTGCTGCGCTACGGCCTGGACAAGACCAAGGTCGAGGGGGCGCAGGTCGCGCGGAGCGCGCGCCGGATCGCCCGCGTGCTGGAGGTCGACCCCGGGGCGTACGTCGAGCGCGCGGAGGCGATGGGCCCCGACGCGTTCGTCGAGGCGCTGGTGCTGCGCGAGGACGACGCGCTCGAGGTGCTGCCGGAGTTCCGCGAGGTCCCGGGCGCCCTCGCGGTGCGCGACACGCTCCCGCTCGCCCCGACGCGCGAGTTCGCCGCGGCTCTGCTGGGGCGGGTCGGGCCGGCGACGGCCGAGCTCGTCGAGGGGTCCGACGGCCGGATCGTGGCCGGTGACGAGGTCGGGCTGTCCGGGCTGCAGGCCCGCTACGACGAGCAGCTGCGCGGGATGCCCGGGACGGCGGTGGTCGCGCGCGACGACCAGGACGCGCTGCGCACGCTCGTCGAGGTGCCGGCCACCGACGGCGTGGACCTGGCCACCACCCTCGACCCCGACCTGCAGGAGAAGGCCGAGGCCATCCTGGCCGGGACGGGGGAGCAGGCCCCGGCGAGCGCGCTGGTGGCCATCCGCCCCTCCGACGGCGCCGTGCTGGCCGCCGCCAACGGCCCCGGCGCGGCGGGCGCCGACCTCGCGTCGACCGGTCAGTACGCGCCGGGCTCGACCTTCAAGGTCGTCTCCGGGCTCGCTCTGCTCCGCTCGGGGCTCGCGCCCGGCGACACCGTCTCGTGCCCGGCGACGACCGTGGTCGACGGCCGGTCCTTCAAGAACTACGACGACTACCCGTCCTCGGCCCTCGGCGACGTCACCTTCACGCGAGCGATCGCGAACTCCTGCAACACCGCCATGATCGGCAACGCCGACCGCCTCGCGCCCGGCGACCTGACCGCCGCGGCGGCGGCGCTCGGCCTCGGCGTCGACCACGACCTCGGGTTCCCGGTCTACTTCGGGCAGGTGCCTCCGGCCGAGACCGAGACGGGCGCGGCGGCCGACATGATCGGCCAGGGCACCGTGCTGGCGAGCCCGTTCGCGATGGCCACCGTCGCGGCGTCGGTGTCGGCCGGGCGCGCGGTGCTGCCGGTCCTGCTCCCCGCCCACGAGGTCACCCAGATCTCGCCCGAGCGCCCCCTGACCGCCGGCGAGGCGAACCAGCTGCGCGGCCTGATGCGGGCGGTGGTGACGGAGGGCTCGGGCCGGTTCCTGCTCGACGTCGCGGGCACGGTGGGCGCCAAGACCGGCACGGCGGAGTACGGCGAGCCGGACGCGTCGGGTGCGCTGCCGACCCACACCTGGATGATCGCCACGCGGGGCGACCTCGCCGTCGCGGTCTTCGTCGAGACCGGCGAGTCCGGCTCGCAGACCGCCGGGCCGCTGCTGGAGGCGTTCCTGCGCTGAGGGTGTGGCTCAGCGCCGGGAGAGGTAGAGGTAGTACTCCTCGGGCCGGTCCTGCAGCAGCACGTGGTGCGCCTGCTCCTCGGCGTCGCCGAAGACCTCTCGCATCGCGGCGAGCAGCTCCGGCGCCGGGTTCGCCGACCAGACGACGAGGACGCCCCCGTCGCGCAGCACGTCGCGGCAGCGGCGCAGGAACGGGTGCTCGTAGACCGCCTCGTTGGCCTGGTGGACGAGGTAGCCCGGCCCGTTGTCGACGTCGAGCAGGACCAGGTCGTAGGTGGAGCGGGCCTCGGCGACCGCCATCGCGATGTCGGCGTTGACGATGCTCGCGCGGGTGTCGGCGAGCAGGGCCGGGCCGTGCGGGACCGTGCCGTCGCGCATCCACCGGACGAGCGGCTCCTCGATCTCCACGACCACGGCGCGCTCGACGCGGGGATCGGCCAGCACCCGCTGCAGCGTGAACCCCAGGCCGAGCCCACCGATCAGCACGGAGCCGGGCGAGGCGACGGCCTCCAGCGCCTGGGCGGCGAGCTCGATCTCGCTGGTGGTCTCGAGCGTGTCCATCACGAACACGCCGTTGACCCGGAGCTCGAGCACGTCGGCGCCGGTCCCGTTGGTCCGGCGACGCAGCACCACCTCGCCCCGCTCGGTCTCGGCCCGGGCGACCTCCACGGCCTGTGCGTTGTCCACGGACACATCCTGACCGACCGGGCTAGGTTGCCGGCATGCGGTGGCGAGCGGCGGACGGCAGGGTGCTCCAGGGCTGGGTCGGCGGGGCAGACCACGGGCCGCTGGTGGCGGTGCTGCACGGGTGCCCCGACACCCGGCACGTGGCGATGACCGGTGACGGCGCCGCGCGCGAGGTGGGCGTACGGCTGCTCTGCGTCAACCGGCCCGGCTACGGCGCCTCGACGCCGCACGCCTCGACCCACGTGACGGTGGCCGACGACCTCGCCGAGGTGGCCGCCGGCCTGGGGCACGACCGTTTCGCGGTGCTGGGCATGTCGGTCGGGGGCGGGTACGCCGTCGCCTGCGCGGCGCGACACCCCGACCGGGTCTCCGCGCTCGGCCTGGTCTCCGCGCAGCCACCGGGAAGCAGGACCGAGTCGCCTGAGGAGCTGGCCGAGGAGGTCGCGCCGGAGTTCCACGACTGGCGTGCGGCGGTCGGGCCGGACGAGCCCGACGACGAGGTCCTCGCCGCGCGCTGGTGCCGGGGCCTCCCCTCGGCCGACGCTGCTCTGGTCGAGGCACGCGGAGCGACAGCGGTCGCCGCGTCGGTCCGCGAGGCGCTGGCCGACCCGGCCGGCTACCTCCGCGACGCGGCGCTCGTGCTACGCCCGTGGTCCCACCGCCCGCAGGACGTGCGGTGCCCGGTCCGCGTCTGGGCGGGGGAGCTGGACGACCGCAGCAGCCCCGGTGCGCCGGAGCTGGTCGCGGGCATCGACGACGCCGTGGTCCGGGTCTGGCCGGGCACGACCCACCTGGCCGCCCTGGTGGCGCACTGGCCCGAGGTGCTGGCGGCGCTGGCGGACCCCGCCGGCACCGGGCGCGGCTGATCAGGACACGACGACGACGGTGATCGCGGAGTCGGCGCAGCCGGACGCGACGTCGCGCAGCGCCGCGATCTCGGTGGCGTCGGCGGTCAGGCTCCAGCGGATCTTGGCGGCCACCCAGTCCTTGACGTAGCGGCACTGGTTGATCGGCGGCAGCCACTCCGCGACGTCCTGGTCGCCCTTCGAGCGGTTGTAGGACGCGGTGACGCCGACGAGCGTGCGGCTGTCGCCGAGGTCGTTGGCGTAGGCCTGGCGTCGCGCCGACGTCCAGGTGCGGGCCCCGGAGTCCCACGCCTCGGCCAGGGGCACCATGTGGTCGATGTCGAGGGCGGACGCGGACGTCTGCGACGCGCCCTCGTAGTAGGAGTACCAGCGGCCGCCGGTGAGGCTGCAGCCGGACCCGACCGTCGGCGCGTCCTCGGCCTCGGCGATCAGCACCTCGTCGCGGGTGTCGCAGCCGTCGCCGTCCGCGTCGATCCAGTGGTTGAACAGGTCACGCGAGTAGCCCGTGCGGTTCTCGGTGCCGACCGGGATCGCGGAGATGCCCGAGGTGAGGGTGCCGCTCCACGTGCTGTCGGCCCGGGCCGACGTGCTGGAGAACGCCAGCAGGGTGGAGGTGAGCAGGACGGTGGATGCGGAGGTCGCGAGGACCCGCCCGAGAGAGGTCATGGCCGTCATCCTGTGGCGCGCGGACAGCCACCGGAAGGCTCAGGAACGTGCACTGCACACACCTGAGGCAGGTGGGCGTGGTACGCGGGTCAGTGCCCGTGTCAGTGCGCGGTGTCGGCCGAGGCCGGGGCGTCGCAGCCGCTGCTGAAGCCGGCGGCGTCGGCGACCCGCATGACGCAGTCCCCGTCGCCCACGGCGCCACCCGCCAGGGTGGAGTGGCTCCACACCGAGCCGAGGGCGGCGAGCAGGATCGCCACGACGCCCGCGACCCGCAGGCGACGGTGGAGGCGCTCGTCCTCGCGCGCGGCGCGCACGTCGACGGAGGCGTCCGACTGGAGCTCGATCACCGTCATGGGTCCTCCTCGACCGCGGCACGCGCGGGTTGTCCACAGTTTGTCCACTGTTGGTGGACAACGGGAGCGTAAGTCCATGTCCAAGGTTTGTCCAAAGTCGGTGTACCCTTGCGAACGTGTACACCGTCGGACGGACCGCGCAGCTCACCGGAGTGCCTCGGGAGACGCTGCGCAAGTGGGAGCAGCGCTACGGCGTGGTGAGCCCGGTCCGCACCGAGGGCAACTACCGGCTCTACGACGACGAGTCGGTCCGACGCCTCACGGTCATGCGCGACCTGGTCGACTCCGGCTGGTCTCCCAAGGAGGCGGCGCGGCGGGTGCTGCAGGCTCCGGATGCCCCGCCGTCCGCGGTCAGCGACGCCCCCGCTCCACTGGACGAGCTGGCGCGCTGTGCCGAGGCCTTCGACCTCGGCCGCGTGGAGCAGGTGCTCGACGAGGCGTTCGCGCGCTCCGACCTCGACTCGGTCATCGATGACTGGCTGATGCCCTCGCTGGTCCGCCTCGGCGAGGCCTGGCAGCGCGGGCAGGTCACCGTGGCGGGGGAGCACTTCATCAGCGCCGCGGTCCACCGCCGCCTCGCGCACGCCTTCCAGCAGCTGCCGTCGGCGGCGCCGGAGGCCCCGCGCGTCGCGGTCGGCCTCGCCCGCGGCTCGCGCCACGAGCTCGGCGTGCTGTCCTTCGCCGCCGTCCTGCGCAGCCACGGCATCGGCGTGACCTACCTCGGCAGCGACCTCCCGGTGGAGGCGTGGGTCGACATGGTGCGCGCCCTCGACCCCGCCGCCATCGTGATCGGCGTGCCGACCGTGGAGGACCTGCCCGCCGTGCGCGAGGTCGTCACGGCCGTCGCCCGGAGAAGGAGCCTGGTGCTGGTCGGCGGCGCCCACCAGGACCGCGTCGAGGGCGCTGAGCCGCTCGGGCACGCGCCCGGTGCAGGCGCGCGCAGCCTGGCCGTGCGCCTCGCCGGCGCCAGCTGACCGAGCCTCTCAGCCGCGGTGGCGGCGCCACCTGTCACGCATGACCGGTACGCCGATGGCCAGCATGAGCGCCATCAGGAACGGCGCGGTCGCCACGCTCCACCGCTCGAAGGTCGGTGAGGTCCAGCGGACCTCCCCACTGCTGGTGGTCCACACCGTGTCCTCGCCGAGGGGCACGGACGTCTTGCGGCACTTCGTCGTGGTGGTGCGGACCTCGCCCGTCGCGACGACGCGGAACCGCACCTCGTAGCGGACCTTCGGTGCCACGCACGCGTCGCCAGCCGTCGAGTCGAGGACCTCGACCGGCGTCGCCTCGCTCTGCCCGAGCAGGTGCTCGCGCTCGCCCGCGTCGAACGCGAGCACGGCACCGAGCATCACCGCGACGGCCAGCAGCGACCAGGCCAGCATGCGCGCGTAGAGCCGGACGAACGACCGTCCTCGCTCCTCCCCCGAGACCACCCTGTCTACTCGGCCGAGCGGACGCGGATCCCCGACAGCGGCACCGTGGTGGTGCCTGCGGGGTCGGTGAAGAAGTCGTTGCCCTTGTCGTCGACGACGATGAAGGCGGGGAAGTCCTCGACCTCGATCTTCCAGACCGCCTCCATGCCGAGCTCCTCGTACTCCACCACCTCGACGGACCTGATGCAGTCCTGCGCGAGCCGGGCCGCCGGGCCGCCGATCGAGCCGAGGTAGAAGCCGCCGTGGGTGCCGCACGCCTCGGTGACCTGCCTGGAGCGGTTGCCCTTGGCGAGCATCACCATCGAGCCGCCGGCTGCCTGGAACTGCTCGACGTAGGAGTCCATCCGGCCGGCCGTGGTGGGGCCGAACGAGCCCGAGGGCATGCCCTCCGGGGTCTTGGCCGGACCGGCGTAGTAGACCGGGTGGTCCTTGAGGTAGGAGGGCATCTCCTCGCCGGCGTCGAGGCGCTCCTTGATCTTCGCGTGGGCGATGTCGCGCGCGACGACGAGCGGGCCGGTGAGGGAGAGGCGCGTCTTCACCGGGTGCTTCGAGAGCTCGGCGAGGATGTCGGCCATCGGCTGGTTGAGGTCGACGGCGACCACCTCGCCGCCGGCGATGTCCTCGGCCATCCCGGCCTCGGGCATGTAGTGGGCGGGGTCGGTCTCGAGCTGCTCGAGGAAGACGCCCTCGGGCGTGATCTTGCCGAGCGCCTGGCGGTCGGCGGAGCAGGAGACCGCGATCGCGACCGGGCACGACGCGCCGTGGCGGGGGAGCCGCACCACGCGCACGTCGTGGCAGAAGTACTTGCCGCCGAACTGCGCGCCGATGCCGAAGGACTGGGTGAGCTCGAAGACCTTCTCCTCCAGCTCGGTGTCACGGATGCCGTGCGCGGCCATCGAGCCCTCGGTCGGGAGGTCGTCGAGGTAGTGCGCCGAGGCGTACTTCGCGGTCTTGAGCGCGAACTCGGCGCTCGTGCCACCGATGACGATCGCGAGGTGGTAGGGCGGGCAGGCCGCGGTGCCGAGCGAGCGGATCTTCTCGTCGAGGAACTCCATCAGGCGCGTCGGGTTGAGGACGGCCTTGGTCTCCTGGAAGAGGAACGACTTGTTGGCCGAGCCGCCGCCCTTGGCCATGAAGAGGAACTTGTACTCCGGCTGGTCCTTGGCCGGCGTGGAGTAGAGCTCGATCTGCGCCGGGAGGTTGGTGCCGGTGTTCTTCTCCTCGAACGTCGTCAGCGGGGCGAGCTGGGAGTAGCGCAGGTTGAGCCGGGTGTAGGCGTCGTAGACCCCGCGGCTGATCGCCTCGCCGTCGTCGGCACCGGTGAGCACGCCCTCGGACTTCTTGCCCATCACGATCGCGGTGCCGGTGTCCTGGCACATCGGCAGCACGCCGCCGGCCGAGATGTTGACGTTCTTGAGCAGGTCGAGCGCCACGAAGCGGTCGTTGCCCGACGCCTCGGGGTCGTCGATGATCTTCCGCAGCTGCGACAGGTGACCGGGCCGGAGGTAGTGGCTGATGTCGTGCATCGCCTCCTCGGTGAGCCGGCGGATCGCCTCCGGATCGACCTTGAGGAACGTGCGCCCGTCGACCTCGACGGTGGAGACGCCCTCGGTCGTCAGCAGCCGGTAGGGCGTCTCGTCGGCGCCGTTGGAACCGGCGGTCGGGAGGAGGTCGGAGTAGTGGAACTCAGCATCGCTCACGGCGGCTGATGCTACGCCGGGCCCGCGCCCTCGCCCGACTCGCCCTCGAGCTCGCGCCGCTTCCTCTCCCGGGCCAGGCGCCGCTGCTCCTCGGCGCGCTCGCGCACCTTCTTCAGGAATTCCTCGTCCGCGGCCGGGTCGGCCGCCGCGAACCGGCCGGGACGGTCGTACTCGGGGAACGCGGAGGCGCTGCGCTCGTGGGGGGCCGGGCGGCGTGGTGTGCGCTGGGGGCGACCGGCGGCGAGCCACGCGACGGACCCCACGAACGGGAAGAACAGGATCAGCAGGATCCACCAGGTCTTCTGGAGGTGGCGCACCTCGTCGTCGCGGCTGGTGATCGCGTCGACGAGGCAGTAGACCGTCAGCACGAGTGGCAGGACGTAGAACAGCACGATGCGCATGACGAGACCCCCGCAGGTCGGCCCTGCCGGGGCCGCGGACGCCGGGGACGACCCGGCGCGAGCGGGAGCGTAGCGCCCCCGCGACGGGATCCGGTACGAAATCGACGTTCACCGATCGGTTGCTACGAGGTCATCCGGGAGTAGCCTCCGATCCAACGGGACCGATCAGGCTCCGCGCGGCAACCCCACGACTCTCGGCACGTCACCCCCTGGAGGCACTGTGAACACCCGCAAGACACTCGTATCCCTCACCGCGCTCGCGACGCTGATGTCCGTCGCCGCCTGCGCGGCGCCGGAGAAGAAGGCGGACACCACCACCGAGAGCGGGGTCGACGCGGCCACCGCCACCTCGGCCGAGGACTTCGGCGGGATGGACGAGCTGGTCAAGGCCGCCCAGGACGAGGGCGAGCTCAACGTGATCGCGCTGCCGCCGGACTGGGCCAACTACGCCGAGATCATCTCCACGTTCGAGGACAAGTACGACATCGACGTCAACTCCGACCAGCCGGACGCTGCGTCGCAGGACGAGATCAACGCCGCCAACGACCTCAAGGGCACCGACCGCGCCCCCGACGTGTTCGACCTCGGCCAGTCCGTGGCGCTCGCCAACACCGACATGTTCGCCCCCTACAAGGTCGAGACGTTCGACGACATCCCGGCCGACTTCAAGGACGCCGACGGCACGTGGGTCAACGACTACGGCGGCTACATGTCGATCGGCTACGACTCCTCCAAGGTCCCCGACGTGACGTCGGTGCAGGACCTGCTCGGTCCCGACTTCAAGGGCAAGGTCGCGCTCAACGGCGACCCGACCCAGGCCGGCGCGGCCTTCAGCGGCGTGATGATGGCCGCCATCGCCAACGGCGGCTCCGCCGATGACATCGCCCCCGGCGTCGACTTCTTCGCCGAGCTGAAGAAGGCCGGCAACTTCCTCACCGTCGACCCCGACTCCGGCACCATCGAGCAGGGCACCACCCCGGTCGTCATCGACTGGGACTACCTCGGCTCGGCGGCCGCGGCCAACGTCGACACCTGGAAGACCGTCGTCCCGGAGGAGGCCGTCGTGGCCGGCTACTACTTCCAGGCCATCAACGCCGACGCGCCGCACCCGGCCGCCGCGCGCCTGTGGCAGGAGTTCCTCTACAGCGACGAGGGTCAGAACCTCTGGCTCAAGGGCGGCGCCCGGCCGGTCCGCGGCGACCAGATGGCCGAGGACGGCACCATTGACGCCGACCTGTGGGACGCGCTGCCCGAGGTGACCGGCGACCCGGTCATCCCCACCGACGACCAGACCACCACGGCCGGTGAGTACCTGGCGGCCAACTGGTCCAAGGCCATCCGCTGAGCACCACCGCCACCGGCGGTCCGGGGTCGGGTCGACGCAGTGCCGTCGGCCCGGCCCTCGGGCTGCTGCCCTTCCTCGTCTTCGTCCTGGTCTTCCTCGTCGTCCCCACGGTCACCGTGGTGGTCGGGGCCTTCCAGGACGGCGACGGGCGCCCGACGCTCGGCAACCTCGACGCGCTGACCAGCGACGCCGCGCTGTCGGCGCTCAAGGGCTCGCTGGTGCTGTCGGCCACGACGGCGCTGATCGGCGCCGCCCTCGGTGCGCTGCTGGCCTACCTCGTGGTCTCGCTGCCCTCGCAGAGCCTGCTGCGGCGCACCACCCTCGCGATCAGCGGCGTCCTCGCCCAGTTCGGCGGCGTCGTGCTCGCGTTCGCGTGGATCGCGACGATCGGGTCGGTCGGCATCGTGACCAAGGCGATGTCCGACGTCCTCGGCGTCGACATCTACGGCTCGGGGTGGCTCTTCGACCTCCCGGGACTGGTCGTGGTCTACGCCTACTTCCAGATCCCGCTCATGGTGATCGTCTTCGCCCCGGCCTTCGAGGGCCTGCGTCCGCAGTGGCGCGAGGCGGCGGTCAACCTCGGCGCGTCGACGTGGGACTACTGGCGCCACGTGGCCCTGCCGCTGCTGACCCCGGCGTTCCTCGGCGCGCTGCTGCTGCTCTTCGCGAACGCCTTCGCGGCCTACGCCACCGCCGCCGTGCTGGTGAGCCAGGGGCAGCCGATCGTGCCGCTGCTCATCCGGCAGGCGATCACCAGCGAGGTGCTGCTCGGCCAGGCGAACGTCGGCTTCGCGCTCGCGCTGGAGATGATCGTCGTGGTCACCATCGTGATGGTCGCCTACAACCTGCTGCTCAAGCGGACGTCGAGGTGGATGCGATGACCCCCACCCGGACCTTCAAGGTCGTACGCGCGGTCCTGCTGCTCGCCTTCGCGGCGTACTTCTTCGTGCCGCTGATCGCCATGCTCGACTTCTCCACCCAGGCCCGCGGCAGCACCGAGGGGCGCACGTGGGACAACTGGCAGTTCATGGTGACCGACGAGGACCTGCGCTCCTCGATCATCGCCTCCCTGCTGCTCGCGCTGTTCACCGTCGTGCTGATGGTGGCGCTGCTGGTCCCGACGATGGTGTGGGTGCGGCTGCGGGTGCCGCGGGCGCGCGGGCTCGTCGAGTTCCTGTGCCTGCTGCCGCTGACCATCCCGGCCCTGGTGATCGTGGTCGGCATCAGCAACGTCTACTCGTGGGTGACCTACCTGCTCGGCGACTCGCCGCTGGTGCTGACCTTCGCCTACGTCGTGCTGGTCCTCCCGTACTCCTACCGTGCGATCGACGCCGCCCTGTCGGCGATCGACGTGGCCACCCTGGCCGAGGCCGCCCGCTCGCTCGGCGCGGGCTGGTTCACCGTGATCGCACGGATCGTCCTGCCCAACATCACCGGCGGCGTGCTCGGCGCGGCGTTCATCAGCGTGGCGCTGGTGATGGGCGAGTACGTCTTCGCCTCCCTGCTGCACTTCGACACCCTGCCGGTCGCGATGGCGGGCATCTACCGGAGCAACCCGGCGGCCGCGATGGCCGCGGCACTCGCCTCGATGCTGTTCGTGGCGCTGCTGCTGGTGGGCCTCACCTTCCTCAGCCGCGACCGGCACCGGCACGACCAAGGAGCATCCTGATGACCGACGTGACCACCCGCCCCGGCACGGAGCGCGGCCTCGCCGTCGAGCTGACCGACCTCACCCGCGTCTACGGGGCGATGCGAGCGCTCGACGGCCTCACGCTCCACCTCGAGCCCGGCGAGCTGGTCTGCCTCCTCGGCCCGTCCGGCTGCGGCAAGACGACCGCGCTGCGGATCCTCGCCGGCCTCGACCACCCGACGTCCGGCTCCGTGTCGGTCGGCGGCAAGGACCTGACCAAGGTGCCGGCCAACAAGCGCGACATGGGGATGGTCTTCCAGGCCTACAGCCTCTTCCCGCACATGACGGTCGTCGACAACGTCGCGTTCGGGCTCAAGCTGCGCGGCCGCGACGCGGCGAGCCGGCGGGCACGGGCCGGGGACATGCTCGACCTCGTCGGGCTCGGCCAGCACGCCGACCGCTACGCCCACCAGCTCTCCGGCGGGCAGCAGCAGCGCGTCGCCCTCGCGCGGGCACTCGCGGTCGAGCCGTCGGTGCTGCTCCTCGACGAGCCGCTGTCGGCGCTCGACGCCAAGGTCCGGGTCCAGCTGCGCGACGAGATCCGCCGGGTCCAGGTCGAGGTCGGCACCACGACCCTCTTCGTCACCCACGACCAGGAGGAGGCGCTCGCCGTCGCCGACCGCGTGGGTGTGATGAACGCCGGCCGGCTCGAGCAGCTCGCACCGCCGTCGGAGCTCTACTCGGCCCCGGCCACCCAGTTCGTCGGCGAGTTCGTCGGGCTGAGCAACCGGATCCCCGCGCAGGTCGACGGCGCCGAGGCGTCGGTCCTCGGCCAGCGGGTCCCCGTGCTGCCGGGGTCGGCGTCCGGATCGGGCCACGCGCTCGTACGTCCCGAGGCGGTGTCGGTCACCGCCGACGCCGCCGGCCAGGCGACGGTGACGACGGTGATGTTCCTCGGCCCGCTCTCCCGGGTCACCTGTGCCCTGGCCGACGGCACCAGCGTGGTCGCCCAGCTCAACAGCTCCGACGCGCTGCGCCTCGAGCCGGGGATGCGGGTCACCCTCGGCGTCGAGCCGTCGCCGGTGCTGGTGGTCGCCTGACGGATCCGGGGGCCGGTGGGTGCTGCTTCAGCGATCCCCGGCTGACCGGGGATCGCTGAACTTGTCAGGCCGTGCACGCCCTGACAAGTTCAGCGAGAGCCTGACCGACCTGCGCCACGGGTGTGCTCGAGCGTACGTATGTGCGCTCGACGCCCGCCGTGGTCGCCCCCGGCGTACGTCCCCTCACTGACCCGCCGCGTACGCCGCTCAGCGCCAGGGCGCGACGAGCGCGGCGAGGTCGGGGGCGAGCTCCTTCATCAGCAGCGGACCGAAGGTCACGCGGTGGACGCCCATCACCTGCAGGTCCTCCAGCGAGCCGGCGGGCGAGCCGGAGCGGGGGTTGGCGGTGACGTTGACCGGGCCGTCGAGGGCGTCGAGGAGCGCCTGGAGGGCGGCCGCGTCGGGCACCCGCACGGGATAGCTGCTGCGCGACCCGGCCTGCTCGCAGGCGGTCAGCCGGGCGATCGCCTCGGCCAGCGGGTCCGCGAACCGGTCGGCGTGGATGAAGGCGTCGGTGCGGGCGTTGATCACCAGGTCGACCCCGGCCGCGTCGGCCGCCTGTCGGACGGCGCCGATGTAGTCGGCGTGCTCGGCCACCTCGCGCATCCGCCCGCCCTCGGAGTGGACGGTGTCCTCGATGTTCACCCCGACCGCTCCGGCCTCGAGCACCCTCTCGACCAGCTCGGCGGCGGGGGTGGCGTAGCCGGACTCGACGTCGGCGGTCACCGGGGTGTCGGGCACCGCGGCGCAGATCCGCCGGATGCCGTCGAGCGCGTCGTCGAGGGTCATGCCCTCGTTGTCGGCCTGCCCGCGCGAGTCGGCGAGGGGGTGGCTGCCGATGCTGAGCGCGGGGAAGCCGGCGTCGACGACGGTGCGGGCCGACCACGCGTCCCAGACCGTCGGCAGGACCAGGGTGCTCCCGGTGTGGTGGAGGTCGAGGAGGGTCGTGGCGCGGGTGGTGGTGTCCATGGTCCGAGGCTGCCACGCGCGGCCCCGCGGGCATAGAGCAACGACCGTCGGCGTTCCGTGGGCGTGGACATCCTCGACTCCGTGGTGATCGGTGCCGGCCAGGCCGGTCTCGCGGCGTCGTACTTCCTGCGCCGCCGCGGCATCGACCACGTGGTCCTCGACGCCAACCCCGGGCCGGGCGGTGCCTGGCAGCACCGGTGGGCCTCGCTGGGCATGGACGACGTGCACGGCGTCGCCGACCTCCCCGGCGCTGCTGCCCCCGGGCGGTCGCCACGCGCGGCCAACGTCGTGGTCCCGGACTACTTCGCCGGCTACGAGCGCGAGCAGGGGCTCCCCGTCGTCCGTCCGGTCCGCGTCGACCGGGTCGACGGCGAGGGCGACCTGCTCGTCGTCCGCGCGGGCGAGCGCGCATGGCGCACCCGGACCCTCGTCAACGCCACCGGCACCTGGACCCGGCCGTTCGTGCCCTACTACCCGGGGGCAGCCGACTTCACCGGCGAGCAGCTGCACACCGCCGACTACCCGGGCGCGGAGCACTTCCGCGGGCGTCGGGTCGTGGTCGTCGGGGGCGGCGCGTCCGCCGTCCAGCTGCTCGGCGAGCTCGCGCCCGTCGCCGACACGCTGTGGGTGACGCGCCGACCACCGGTGTGGCGCGACGACTTCGACGCCGCGGCCGGGCTCGCCGCCGTCACCGCCGTCGAGGAGCGCGTACGCCGTGGCCTGCCGCCGGCGAGCGTGGTCAGCGTGACCGGCCTGGCGCTGCGCCCGCAGGAGCAGGAGGCGGCCCGCCTCGGGGCCTACGACCGGCTCCCGATGTTCGCGCGGGTCGAACGGCACGGGGTCCGCTGGGCCGACGGGAGGTTCGAGGCCGTCGACGCGATCCTCTGGGCGACCGGGTTCCGCCCGGCCGTCGACCACCTCGCGCCACTGCACCTGCGCGGCCCCGAGGGCGGCATCGCGCTGCTCCCCGTCCCGGGCAACGTGCAGGGCGCCACCACGGCCGCCCGCGACCCGCGCGTCCAGCTGGTCGGCTACGGGCCGTCGGCGAGCACCATCGGCGCGCCCCGCGCCGGCCGCCAGGCGGCGCTCGCGGTCGCGCGGCAGCTGGCGTCGCCCGCGGTGCCGGGCCGCGCGGACGACCTGACCGGCTGACCCGCGCGGGACGGTCGGTCCGGACGGCCCGTGTGGAGGGGGCGGGCACACTCGGGAGATGGGAGTCCGGGCCTGGGGCGGAGCGGCGGCGGCCACGCTCGCCCTGACGGCGTGCACCTCCGCGCCCGTCGAGGACACCCGCACTCCCGGTGACGCACCGACCGCGGACGGTGCCGCGGCGGTACGCGCCGGCGGCGAGGTCACCCTCGCGCTCGCCGGGGACGTGCACTTCGAGGCCCACGTGGGCGCGTTGCTGCGCCGGGGGCTCGGTCCGATCTCCCGGACCCTCCGGGCGGCGGACGTCGCGATGGTCAACCTGGAGACGCCGGTCACCACCCGAGGGCGGCGCGACCCCAAGGAGCTCGAGCTGGCGTCCGACCGCTACCACTTCCGCGCGCCGTCCGGCGCCCTCGGCATGCTCGCGGACGCGGGGGTCGACGTGGTCAGCGTCGCCAACAACCACGCGGGTGACTACGGCCAGGTCGGGCTCGACGACACGATCAGGTCCGCCCGGCGCAGCGGGGTCGCCGTGGTGGGGGCGGGCGCCGACGCCGACGCCGCCTTCGCCCCGCACGTCCAGCGGGTGGGCGACCTCGACGTGGCGATCCTCGCCGCCGACACCGTGCAGCGCGAGGGCAGCAGCGGCGTCTGGGAGGCGGGTCCGGACAGCGCCGGCATCGCGGCCGCACGCGGGAGCCGCGACGACCTGCTGCTCGACGCCGTCGAGACCGCGGCGCAGCGCCAGGACCTGGTCGTGGTCTACCTGCACTGGGGGCGCGAGAACGAGGCCTGCCCGACGCGTGGCCAGCGTCTGCTCGCCGGCCGGCTCGCCGCGGCCGGTGCGGACGCCGTCGTCGGCAGCCACTCCCACGTCCTGGGCGGCGCCGGATGGTCCGGCGACACCTATGTCTCCTACGGCCTGGGCAACTTCGTCTGGTACCACTCGCGCCAGCCCGACACCGGCGTGCTCACCCTGCGCCTCGACGCCGACGGGGTGGTCGGCGAGGAGTGGACGCCGGCCCGGATCGCTCCCGACGGGCGGCCCGTCCCGGTGACCGGCGCGGCTCGCGACGGCGCGGTGCGGGACTGGGACGCACGGGCCCGCTGCACCGGTCTCGGCGCCACCCGCGGCGAGCCGCAGGCGGCGGACCCCGCGTACGAGGCCACGATCGCGCGCGTCGACGCGGAGCTCGCCGCACGGATGCGGGGCAGCAGCCACCGGCCCGGCTGTCCCGTCCCGCTGGCCGACCTGCGCCACCTGACCATGACCTACCGCGGCTTCGGCGGCGCGTCCCGCACCGGGGAGATGGTGGTCCACCGCCGCTTCGCCCGCGACGTCACCCGCGTCTTCGAGCGGCTCTACGACGTCGGCTTCCCGATCGCGCGCATGCGGCTGGTCGACCACTACGGCGGCGACGACGACGCGTCGATGGCCGACAACAACACCTCGGGCTACAACTGCCGCACGGTCGCGGGCCAGCGGGAGTGGTCCGACCACGCCTACGGCGCGGCGATCGACGTCAACCCGGTGCAGAACCCCTACGTGCGTCCCGGCGCGATCGACCCGCCGGCGGGCCGTCGGTTCGCCGGGATCGATCGTGGTCGGTCCGCACCGGTGCCGGTCGGGACGATCCGCCAGGACGACCTGCTCGTGCGGGCCTTCGCCCGGATCGGGTGGGAGTGGGGCGGCGACTGGATCTCCTCGCAGGACTACCAGCACGTCGCGGCGCGAGCGCGACCCTGACGCCCGTCATGGCCGGCACGCCGGACCGCTCGCTAGTCTGGGCCCATGGGGGAGATCGAGAACCGCCCGCACGATCCGTCGCAGATGCGCATCTCCGACGCCGACCGCCAGCGCGTCGCGGAGGTGCTGCGCGACGCGGCCGGTGACGGCCGCCTCGACCTCGACGAGCTCGAGGAGCGCCTCGAGCAGACGTGGGCCGCGAAGACCTACGGCGAGCTGGTCCCGATCACCCTCGACCTGCAGGCGACCGGCCCGGTCACCCCGCCGGCCGCAGCGCCCGTGCGGCGCGCACCCGGTGGCGTGCCGGCGGTCGGCCACAACTCGTCGACCGCGATCATGGGCGACTGCAAGCGCCGCGGCGTGTGGCAGGTGCCCGAGCACCACTCGGCGTTCTCCCTGATGGGCAGCGTGACCCTCGACCTGCGCGAGGCGATCCTCAGCAGCCACGACACCCAGATCAACGCGAGCGCGATCATGGGCGATGTCCAGATCATCGTCCCGGCCGACATGCACGTCGTCGTCGACGGCACCCCGATCATGGGCGACTACGGCCAGGCGAAGGACAAGGTCCCGGCCGAGGTCGGACCGGACTCGCCGACGGTGCGGGTGCGGGGGATGGCGCTGATGGGCTCGGTGCAGGTGCGCCGGCTCCCCGCCCCGGGGACCCCCAAGAAGTACCTCGGCACCTACTGAGCGGGGTGCCGGACGGGCGCGGGGCCCGTCGAGCCACGCACCACCAGGTCGGCGGGGAGCGTGAGGCAGGTGTCGTCGGGCTCGCGCCCGGAGAGCAGGTCGAGCACCATCCGGCTGGCCGCGCGGGCCTGGTCGACGACGTGCTGGTCGATCGTGGTGATGTCGAAGAGCTCGCCGAGCCCGTTGCCGTCGACCCCGACGAGGGAGAGGTCCTCCGGCACCCGGAGCCCGCGCCGCCGGGCCGCGGTGGCGGCGGCGACCGCGATGTCGTCGGAGTAGCAGAACACCGCGGTCGGCGGGTCCTCGAGCGCGAGCAGCCGCTCCATGCCCACCGCACCGGCGTCGACGCCGTAGGGGGCGGTGACGAGCAGCGCGGGGTCGTGGTCGATGCCGTGACCGGTGAGCGCCTGGAGGTAGCCGGTGCGCCGGTGCAGGTCGCTCGCCCACCGCGCGCCGTCGGTGTCGCTCGTGCGGATCATCCCGATGCGGGTGTGGCCGAGGTCGAGGAGGTGCTGGACCGCCGTCACGGCGATGGCCACGTCGTCGACGCTCACCGACGGGAAGTCGCGCAGCCGGAAGCCGGCGACCACCACCTCCACGCCCATCAGGTCGAGCCGCTCCTCCTCCTCGGGCCGGATCGGGAGGGTGATCAGGACGACCGCGTCGACCTTGCGCCGGGTGGGCAGGTCGCGGAAGAAGTGCGTGCGCTTCTCCTCGGTGCCGACCTGGTAGAGCAGCACGTCGAGGTCGGCCTGGCGCAGCCCCGCCTCGACGGTCGCGAGCATCGTCGAGGAGAACCAGCTGTCGAGCCGCGGCAGCACGACGGCGACCCGGCGGGTGGCTCCGCGCAGCGACGACGCGGCGGGGGAGACGACGTAGTCGAGCTCCTCGACGGTCGACAGGACCCGGCTGCGGGTGCGGGCGCTGACGCCCGGCAGCCCGCGCAGCGCCCGGGACACGGTGGCGATCGACACGCCGGCCCGCTCGGCCACGTCGGCCATGTTGACGTGCCCGCGTCCGTCGGGGGTCTCGGTCATCGTGGCGACCTCCCGGACCTCACTACAGTGGCGACGTGACCGGATCCTCGCCCCGCCCGCTGTCCCTCGGTGTCGCCACCGCGTCCTACCAGATCGAGGGAGCCGTCGCCGAGGACGGCCGCGGCCCGTCGATCTGGGACACCTTCGCGGCCCGTCCCGGCGCGGTGCGCGGTGGCGACGACGGCACGCACGCGTGCGACTCCTACCACCGCCTCGACGACGACGTCGCCCTCGTGCGGGACCTCGGCGTGGACGCCTACCGCTTCTCCGTCGCGTGGCCGCGGGTGCAGCCCGAGGGCACCGGCCGCATCGAGCCGCGTGGCCTGGACTACTACGAGCGGCTGGTCGACCGGCTGCTCGCCGAGGGGATCGAGCCCGTCGCCACGCTCTACCACTGGGACCTCCCGCAGCCGCTGGAGGACGCGGGGGGCTGGCCGGAGCGGCGCACCGCGGAGGCCTTCGTCGACTACGCGCGTGCCGTGCACGACCGGCTCGGCGACCGCGTGACGTCCTGGGCGACCCACAACGAGCCGTGGTGCGCGGCCTACCTCGGGTACGCCGCCGGCGTGCACGCGCCCGGGCGGCAGGAGGGCGAGGCGGCGCACCGCGCGGCCCACCACCTGGTGCTGTCGCACGCCTGGGCCGCGGAGGCCCTCGGCGACGCCCACACCGGGATCGTGCTCAACCTCGCGCCCGTCTGGGCGGAGTCCGACGACCCCGGCGACCTCGCGGTCGCGGACGGCGTCGACGCGATCCGCAACCGGGTGTGGCTCGACCCGCTGGTCGACGGCGCGTACGACGAGGGGCTGCTGCGGGTGGCGCCGGTCCTGGCCGACCCCGGGCTGGTCCGCCCCGGCGACCTCGAGGCGGCGCGCGGGTCGGCCGCCTGGCTGGGTATCAACTACTACACGCCGGTGCGTCCCCGACGCGCCCGCGGAGATGCACCGCCCCACCCCGAGCAGGGAGCCTTCCCGGGAGTGGCCGACCTCGACCTGGTGGTGCGCGAGCCCCGCACCGACATCGGGTGGGAGGTCGAGCCGCGCGGGCTCGAGGAGCTGCTGGTGCGGACCCACGAGCGCACGGGCCTCCCGCTGGTCATCACCGAGAACGGTGCGGCGTACGCCGATCAGGTCGTCGTGGACGGTCGGGTCGAGGACGCGGACCGGATCGCCTACGTGCGCGACCACCTGGCCGCGGTCGCGCGGGCGCGCGCGGCCGGCGCCGACGTGCGCGGCTACTTCGTCTGGACCCTGATGGACAACTTCGAGTGGGCCGAGGGCTACGCGAAGACGTTCGGCCTGGTGCACGTCGACCGGTCCTCTCCCTCGCTGACGCGGACGCCGAAGGCGTCCTTCCACTGGTTCGCCGAGCAGGTGGCGGCGCCGGCCCGGGGGCGCGGCGCCGCCGGGCTGGTCAGCCCTTGACGCTGCCGGCCAGGAGGCCGCGCACGAAGTAGCGCTGGAGCGCCAGGAACACCACGAGCGGGATGGCCAGCGACACGAACGCGCCCGAGGCCAGCAGCTGCCAGTCCTCACCGCGCTGACCGACCAGGCTCACCAGCTTGACCGTCATCGGCGAGACCTGCGGGCTGCTGAACACCAGGGCGACCAGCAGGTCGTTCCACACCCACAGGAACTGGAAGATGCCGAACGCCGCGATGGCGGGCATCATCAGCGGGACCATGATCTTGGTGAAGATCGCGACGTGGCCCGCCCCGTCGACCCGCGCCGACTCGATGAGCTCGCCGGGGACCTCCCGCATGAAGTTGTGCAGCAGGAAGATCGCCAGTGGCAGCGCGAAGATCGTGTGCGAGAGCCACAGCTCGTAGAGACCGCCCGCGGGTGCGTCGCGCCCGGCCAGCGGCATCAGGTTGAACGGCGGGTCGACGTAGAGCTGGAGCAGCGGCACGAGCGTGACCTGGATCGGCACGATCTGGAGCGCGAAGACCGCGACGAACAGCGTGTCGCGGCCCTTGAAGTCGATCCACGCGAAGGCGTACGCCGCGAGCGTGGCGAGGCTGATCGGGATCAGCACCGCCGGCACCGTGATCACGATCGTGTTGATCAGGTTGGTGGTGAGGGACTCGCCGGTGGATCCGCCGCTGAGGACGTCCTTGTAGTTCTGCAGGGTGAAGGACGGGTCGGTGAAGAAGTTCCACCAGCCGCTGGACTTCACGTCCTCCTCGGGGCGGAACGAGGAGATCAGCAGTCCGAAGGTCGGGATCGTCCACACCAGGGCCACGATCAGCGCGACCGCCGAGGCCCACCTGCTGGTCAGCTGCTTCTTGGCCGCGGTGGAGGCGGGGATCGCCGGTGCGGTGTCGGCCGGGACCTGGGCAGCGGTCGGGGTGCTCGTGCTCATCGGGCCTCCAGCTTGCGCATCTGACGGATGTTGTAGATCACGATCGGGACCACGAGGATGAAGATGACCACCGCGATGGTGGCCGACAGGCCCTGGTTGCCGGCCACGAAGCTCTGCCGGTAGAACTCGTAGGCCAGCACGCTGGTGTCGAAGTTGCCGCCGGTCGCGGTCTGGACGATGTCGAAGACCTTGAGGGTGGCGATCGTGATCGTCGTGAGCACGACGATCAGCGAGGGACGGATGCTCGGCACGGTGATGTGGCGGAACATCTGCCACGGCCCGGTCCCGTCGAGGCGGGCGGCCTCGACCATGTCCTCGGGGATCGCCTTGATCGACGCCGAGAGGATCGTCATCGCGAAGCCGGCCTGGATCCAGATCAGGATGATGATCAGGAAGAACGTGTTCCACGGCGGCTCGAGCAGGAAGTTGTAGGTGTCGATGCCCAGCCAGCTGAGGATCTGGTTGAGCAGGCCGATCTGGGTGCTCTCGCCGGACTTGTAGTCGTAGACGAACTTCCAGATGATCGACGCGCCGACCATCGAGATCGCCATCGGCAGGAACAGCAGCGCCTTGGCGAACTTCTCGAACGACGCGCGGTCGACCAGGACCGCGTAGACCAGGCCGATGATCGTCGAGATCGTCGGCGTCAGCAGCACCCAGAACAGGGTGTTGCGCAGCACGGTGAGCTGCTGGGAGTTGGTGAAGAGCGCGGTGTAGTTGTCGAAGCCGACGAACGGCGGGTCGAAGACGGCCGCGCCGAAGAACGACTGGTAGATCGTCACGCCGGCGGGGTAGAGGAGGCCGATGCCGATGAGGGCCAGCGAGGGCCCGAGGAACGCGGCGGCCTGGACGCGCTCGCCGTTGCGGGAGCGGAGCCGTTGGGTCAGCAGCAAGATGGCCGCCATCACGCCGTAGAAGAGCAGGACGGCGATGGCCATGTGGAAGAACTTCTCGGAGGTGGTCACGTGGTCGGCACTCCCTCGGGTCGACGGTCGGGTGTGACAGCGAGGAAGGGGGTGGCCGGGCCGGGCTCGCGCCCGCCCCGACCACCCCTCGGCTCACGATGCGGGCCAGGACTCCTCGATGTTCTTGAGGGCGTCGGAGGTCGACTCGCCGGTGATCCAGGCGGTCATCTCCTTCCAGAACGAGCCGGCGCCGACCGCGCTGGGCATCTGGTCGGAGCCGTCGAAGCGGAAGACGGCCTCCGGGTCCTGCAGGGTCTCGGCCGACAGCTTGTCGATCGGGCTCTTCAGGTTGTTGATGTCGAGGCCCGTGTTGGCGCTGACCCAGCCGCCGCCGGGCGTGGCCTTGGCCTTCTCGTTGGCCCAGACGTCGGAGGACAGGTAGGTCTGGAAGGCCTGGACCTCCGGGCGGTCGTCGAACGCCGCCACGAACTCGCCACCGCCGAGGACGGGCTTGCCGTTGTCCTCGTTGGTCGTGGGCAGGTAGAAGGCGAAGACGTCGCCGTCCTCGGCCACCGTGGTGCCCTCGGGCCACTGGGCGGCGTAGAACGACGCCTGGCGGTGCATGCCGCAGTCACCGTCGAGGATCGGCAGGCCGCCGTCCTGGAAGGCCGTCGTCGCGATCGACTTCACGTCGCCGAAGCCGCCGTTGACGTAGTCGTCGTTCTTCAGGATGCCGCCGACGAGGTCGAGGGAGTCCGCGACGCCCGCGTCGTCGAAGGCGACCTCGTGGTTGACCCACTGGTCGTAGTAGTCGGCGCCCTGCTCACGCAGCACCGCGTCCTCGAGCCAGTCGGTGGCCGGCCAGCCGGTGGCCTCGCCCGACTCGATGCCCGCGCACCAGGGCTTGATGCCCATGTCGACCATCTCGTCGGAGATCTTCAGCATGTCGTCCCAGGTCTGCGGGACCTCCCAGCCGTTGTCGGAGAACATCTTCGGGGAGTACCAGACGAAGGACTTCACGTTGGCGCCGAGCGGGGCGGCGTAGAACTTGCCGTCGACGGTGCCGTAGGACTTCCAGTCCTCGCCGAAGAACTCGTCGACGTTGTCGGCCACGGCCTGGGGCGCCTCGACGACGCTGCCGGAGCTGACGACCGTCTTGAGCAGGCCGGGCTGGGGGATGTAGGCGATGTCGGGGGCGTTGCCGGCCTTGACCCGCACCACGAGCTGGGTCTCGAACTGGTCCGAGCCCTCGTAGTCGACCTTGGCGCCGGTGCACTCGGTGAAGACCTTGTAGGAGTCCTCCTGGGCCTGCTGCTCGGGCGGGAGGATGGAGGTGTAGACCGAGACGGTCGTGCCGGTGAGGTCGCCGAACTGCTCGAGCTGGGCGCACTCGGGCTGGCCGGCGCCGGGCGCCTCGCCTCCGGCGCTGTTGCTCGACCCGTCGCTGCTGCTGTCGTCGGCGCAGGCGGCCAGGCCGAGCCCGGACATCGCGAGGACGGCGAGCGTGGCGACGCCCCGTCGGGTTCGTGTGGTGATCATCGTGGACGTGTTCCCTCTCGTTGGTGTGACCGCGTCGGGGAAGCCCCGGCTCCGGGTCTGCTCGGGTCTGCTCGGGTGGGGCCTGCACCTGGGTGTGACAGGCATCACTGAAGATGAAAACGTTTGCAGGTGTCGACGTCAACGGTGGTCCAGATCACGAATCCGTAACTCTCGGCCGGCGGACGGCCGGGGTGCCATGCGCAGACGTACGGGCTAGGGTGTCGCCACGTGTGACTGGCATCACGCCGGTCTGCGCATCCCTTCCACCACGGATCGTCCGGCACGTACCTGCCGGTGAAGGAGCACGCAATGGCATCAGTGACGTTCGAGAAGGCCCAGCGCTGGTATCCCGGCGCCGACGAACCAGCGGTCCCCGGCATCGACCTGGAGATCAAGGACGGCGAGTTCATGGTCCTCGTCGGTCCCTCCGGCTGCGGCAAGTCCACCACCCTGCGGATGCTCGCGGGGCTGGAGGAGGTCAACAGCGGCAGCATCTACATCGGCGACCGCGAGGTCACCAACGTCCCGCCCAAGGACCGCGACATCGCGATGGTCTTCCAGAACTACGCGCTCTACCCGCACATGACCGTCGAGGAGAACATGGCGTTCTCGCTCAAGATGGCCAAGGTGCCGGCGGGTGAGCGCAAGGAGCGCGTGGCCAAGGCCGCCGAGATCCTCCAGCTCACCGAGTACCTCCAGCGCAAGCCGAAGGCCCTGTCGGGCGGCCAGCGCCAGCGCGTCGCCATGGGTCGCGCCATCGTCCGCGCGCCGCAGGTGTTCTGCATGGACGAGCCGCTGTCCAACCTCGACGCCAAGATGCGTGTCGCGACCCGCACCGACATCGCCCGGCTCCAGCAGGACCTCGGCGTCACGACCGTCTACGTCACCCACGACCAGGTCGAGGCGATGACGATGGGCGACCGGGTCGCCGTCATGAAGCTCGGTGTCCTGCAGCAGGTCGACACCCCGCTCAAGCTCTACGACAAGCCCGCCAACCTCTTCGTCGCCGGGTTCATCGGCTCCCCGCAGATGAACCTCCTCGAGGGCGTCGCCGCGGAGGACGGCACGGTCAAGGTCGGTGGCTACAAGGTCCCCGTCGACCCCGCCGCCGAGCGCAAGATGTCCGGCAAGGTCACCGTCGGCGTGCGACCGGAGAACTGGCGCATCGTGTCGTCGGAGGACGGCGGCCTGCCGGTCACGGTCACGGTCGTCGAGGAGCTCGGCGCGGACAGCTTCGTCTACGGCACCTGCGACGTCGAGGGCACGCCCTCCAACGTCATCGTGCGCGTGGGGGGTCGCCAGCACCCGCAGAAGGGCGAGACCCTCTTCGTCACGACCGACCCGCACGACGTGCACGTCTTCGACACCGAGACCGGCGAGCGCCTGTCCGACTGACGCGTCGTCGTCGCGTGGCCTCCGGGGACGGCCCCGGGGGCCACGCGCCGTCCGCCGCGCCACCACACCGCGATGACAGACGTGCCCACCGACCCGTACGAGACGGCCTTCGAGGGCCGGCTCGCCGCCCTGCAGCCCGACCTCGCCCGCACGCTCGCGCGCGTCTACGCGCCCGAGGTCGTGCCGGGCGTGAGCGCCCGCCTGGTCGAGATCGCCCGCGCCGCCCACGACGCGCGGCCCGAGGAGCTGCGGCGCCTCGACGAGCGGCGGCTGGCGGAGCCCGACTGGTTCCAGCGCCCGACGATGCTGGGCTACGCCGCGTACGCCGACCGCTTCGGCGCGACCCTGCGCGGGGTCGCCGAGCGAGCGGCGTACCTGCGCGACCTCGGCGTCGGCTACCTCCACCTGATGCCGCTGCTGACACCGCGTCCGGAGCCCAACGACGGCGGCTACGCCGTGATGGACTACCGCTCGGTGCGCCCGGACCTCGGTGACGTCGACGACCTGCGCCACCTCGCGACCACCCTGCGCGAGCAGGGGATCAGCCTGTGCCTC
This sequence comes from Nocardioides palaemonis, assembly GCF_018275325.1. Taxonomy (NCBI): domain Bacteria; kingdom Bacillati; phylum Actinomycetota; class Actinomycetes; order Propionibacteriales; family Nocardioidaceae; genus Nocardioides; species Nocardioides palaemonis. The sequence continues at coordinate 760,101 of NZ_JAGVQR010000001.1, forward strand.
GACCTGGTCCTCAACCACGTCGCCCGTGAGCACGCGTGGGCGCGCGCCGCCCGCGCCGGGGACGCGGAGAAGCGCGCGTGGTTCCACGTCCACCCCGACCGCGAGGTGCCCGACGCCTACGAGGCGACGCTGCCCGAGGTGTTCCCCGACTTCGCGCCCGGCAGCTTCACGTGGGACGACGAGCTCGACGGCTGGGTCTGGACGACGTTCAACCACTACCAGTGGGATCTCGACTGGTCGAACCCCGAGGTGCTCTGCGAGTTCGCCGACATCATCCTCGCGCTTGCCAACCTCGGCGTCGAGGTCTTCCGGCTCGACGCCATCGCCTTCATCTGGAAGCGGCTCGGCACCGACTGCCAGAACCAGCCCGAGGTCCACGAGCTCACCCGGGCGCTCCGCACGGTCGCCCGGATCGCGGCGCCCGCGGTGGCCTTCAAGGCCGAGGCGATCGTCGGTCCGGCCGACCTGCCGGCCTACCTCGGCGTGGGCGAGCACGCCGGACGGGTCAGCGACCTAGCCTACCACAACTCGCTGATGGTGCAGGTCTGGTCGATGCTGGCCTCCCGCGAGACCCGGCTCGCCACCCGCGCGCTCCAGCAGCTCCCGCAGCCGCCGTCCACCACCGCCTGGATCACCTACGTCCGCTGCCACGACGACATCGGCTGGGCGATCGCGGACGAGGACGCGCGCGCGGTCGGGCTCGACCCCCACCTGCACCGCCGGTTCCTGTCGGACTGGTACGCCGGCATGTTCCCGGGGTCCTGGGCGCGGGGTCTGGTGTTCCAGCAGAACGAGGTCACCGGCGACCGCCGCATCTCCGGCTCCCTGGCCTCGCTCGCCGGGCTCGAGGCCGGCGACCCCGGTGCGGCCGCGCGGATCCTGCTCGCGCACGCGATCGTGCTGTCCTACGGCGGGCTGCCGGTGATCTGGATGGGCGACGAGCTCGGCCTGCTCAACGACCAGGGGTGGGCCGACGACCCCGACCACGCCGCCGACAACCGGTGGGTGCACCGCCCGCCGATGCCGTGGGACGTCGTCGAGCGGGGCACCGACCCGCACGGCATCACCGCCGGCCTGCGGCACCTCGTCGAGGTGCGCCGGACGCTCCCGCACCTGCACGCCGCGGTGCCCACCGAGGTGTGGGACCCGCGCGACCCGCGGGTCCTGCTGGTGGTGCGCCGGCACCCGGAGGGACCGCTGCTGGCGGCGCACAACGTGTCGGACGAGGAGGCCTGGGTCGCCGCCGACGTGCTGCACTGGCTGGGACTGCACGTGCCCGGCCTGCGCGACGCGCTCACCGGGACGGCGCCCGACCTCCAGGACGGGGCGGTGCGCCTGGGGCCGTACGCCTCGGCGTGGCTTCACGACGGTCTCGGTGGTTGAGGTGCGAGCGCGATCCCTCGGTGGTTGAGGTGCGAGCGCAGCCCCTCGGTGGTTGAGGTGCGAGCGCAGCGAGCCTCGAAACCACTGCGCCGGGCTCGCGGGTTTCGAGGCTCGTCGCTGGCGCTCCTCGCACCTCAACCAGCGAGGGGAGGGGTGCTCGCGGGTTTCGAGGCTCGTCGCTGGCGCTCCTCGCACCTCAACCAGCGAGGGGAGGGGTGGTCGCGGGTTTCGAGGCTCGTCGCTGGCGCTCCTCGCACCTCAACCGGCGAGGGTTCTCGGAGGTCGGCGCGCAGTCTCGGTGGTTGAGGTGCGAGCGCAGCGAGCCTCGAAACCACTGCGCCGGGCTCGCGGGTTTCGAGGCTCGTCGCTGGCGCTCCTCGCACCTCAACCAGCGAGGGGAGGGGTGCTCGCGGGTTTCGAGGCTCGTCGCTGGCGCTCCTCGCACCTCAACCAGCGAGGGGTGGGGTGCTCGCGGGTTTCGAGGCTCGTCGCTGGCGCTCCTCGCACCTCAACCAGCGAGGGGTGGGGTGGTCGCAGATTTCGAGGCTCGTGAGACGGCAGAGGCCCCGGGAGCGGTGCTCCCGGGGCCTCGTCACGCGCCGACCTGCGGGGCCGGACACCTGGGTGGACGCTCGGTCAGGTGGTCTTCTCCGCCTGCGCCACGTCGTCCTGCTCCTCGCCGACCTCCTCGGCCTTCGCCATCGCGTTGCCGCCCGGCACGATCCCGGCGCGGTCGGCGTCCATCGTGAGGTTCTCGCCGGTCGAGGGGTCGAAGAGGTGGATCTTGCGGGCGTCGACCCAGATCTTCGCCTCGTCGCCCTCGCTGATGCGGCTGGCGCCGTCGAGCGAGATCACCATCTGGGTGCGCAGCGACTCACCGTCGAGGTCGCGCTCGAGCTCCTGCAGCTGCTTCTCCACCTCCGGCGGCGCCTCGAAGGGGATGTAGGCGTAGGCCTCGTTGCCGAGCCACTCCACCACGTCGACGGTGGCGGTGAAGGTCGCCTCCTCGGTGACCTTGTCGGAGTCGACGACGCTGGCGTCCTCGAAGTGCTCGGGTCGGATGCCGGCGATCAGCAGGTCCTTGCCGCGCGCCCTGGCGGCCTTGTCCTCCGGGATGGTGACCGTCCCGAAGGGGAGCTCGACCCGGTTGCCGTCGACCTTCGCCGGCAGGAAGTTCATCGGCGGGGAGCCGATGAAGCCGGCGACGAACAGGTTGGCGGGGTTCTCGTAGAGCTCGCGCGGCGTCGCGTGCTGCTGGAGCACGCCGCGCTTGAGCACCGCCACCCGGTCGCCCAGCGTCATCGCCTCGGTCTGGTCGTGCGTGACGTAGACCGTGGTGATGCCCAGGCGCTTCTGCAGCCGGGAGATCTCGGTGCGCATCTGCCCGCGCAGCTTGGCGTCGAGGTTCGACAGCGGCTCGTCGAAGAGGAACGCCTCGGCGTCGCGCACGATCGCGCGCCCCATCGCCACGCGCTGGCGCTGGCCGCCCGACAGGTTGCCGGGCTTGCGCTCGAGGTGCTCGTCGAGCTCGAGGGTCTTCGACGCCTCGCGCACCTTCTCGTCGACCTCGGAGTCCGGCTTGCCGGCCAGCCGCAGCGGGAACGCGATGTTCTCGTAGACGGTGAGGTGGGGGTAGAGCGCGTAGTTCTGGAAGACCATCGACAGGTTGCGCTCGCGGGGAGCGAGGTCGTTGACCTTGCGGCCGCCGATCACCATGTCGCCGCCGGTGATGTCCTCGAGGCCCACGATCATCCGCAGGAGCGTGGACTTCCCGCAGCCCGAGGGGCCGACGAGGATGAGGAACTCCCCGTCCTCCACGTCGATGCTCACGTCGTTGACGGCCGGGAAGCCGTCGCCGTACTGCTTGACGATGTTCTTCATCTCGATGCCAGCCATGAGCTGATCACCCCTTCACTGCGCCGGAGGTGAGGCCGGCGACGATCTTGCGCTGGAACAGCAGGACGATGACGATGATCGGAATCGTCGAGACGACGGCTCCGGCGGCCAGCAGTGACGCCGGCCGGTTGAACGGGTCGGCGCCGACGAAGAACGACAGCGCGGCCGGGATCGGTCGGGCGTTCTCCGTCGAGGTCAGCGAGATGCCGAAGACGAAGTCGTTCCAGGCGAAGAAGAACGTCAGGATCGCCGCGGTGAAGACGCCGGGTGCGGCGAGCGGGACGATGACCTTGCGGAACGCCTGCCACGACGTCGCGCCGTCGACCTGGGCGGCCTGCTCCATCTCCCACGGGATCTCGCGGAAGAAGGCAGACAGGGTCCAGATCGCCAGCGGCAGCGTGAACGACATGTAGGGGATGATCAGTCCCGGCCACGTGTCGTAGATCCCGAGGGTCCGCCACATGTCGAACAGCGGGCCGACGAGCGAGACCACCGGGAACATGGCGATCACGAGGGCCAGGGTGAGCACGAACCGCTTGCCGGTGAACTCGAGGCGGGCGATCGCGTAGGCCGCGAGGGTGGCGATGATGACCGACAGCGCCGTCGCGATGAGCGAGATGCCGATCGAGTTGAAGATCGCCCGGCGGAACTGCTCGTCGGCGAGCACGTCGGAGTAGTTCTGCCAGCCCGCCCCGCCTCCCTCGGAGGGCAGGAAGCCCGGGCTGCCGTTGGTGATGGCGTCCTGGCTCTTGAACGACAGCGAGATGATCCACGCCACCGGGAGCAGGCACCACACCAGGATGAGGACTGCGCCGACCACGACGCCGATCTTGTTCTTGGTGCTCATGTCAGCCCTCCTGCCGCGCCGCGGCCAGGTCGACGCGGAAGATCTTCACGATGAGGAACGCGATCAGCAGGACCGACAGGAACAGCAGGACCGACAGCGCGGACCCGATGCCGAGCTGGAACTGCTCGATCACCTGGCGGTAGGTCAGGAACGACACGGACTCCGTGCCGTTGGCGCCTGCCGTCATCACGAAGATGTTGTCGAAGATGCGGTAGGCGTCGAGGGCCCGGAACAGCACCGCGACCATGATCGCCGAGCGCATGTTGGGCAGGATCACCTTCCACAGCCGCTGCCACCACGTGGCGCCGTCGACCTTCGCCGCCTCGAGCATGTCCTCGGAGACCTGTGCCAGCCCCGCCAGCAGCAGCAGCGACATGAAGGGCGTGGTCTTCCAGATCTCGGAGACCATGATCGCCACGATGCTGCTGCCGTACTGGCCGAACCAGTTGAAGTCGTCGCCGATCAGCGGCAGCCAGCCGTTCACGAAGCCGTTGTTGTTGCTGAACGCGAACTGCCAGGCGAAGCCCGAGACCACGGTGATGATGCCGTAGGGGATCAGGATCGAGGTCCGGATGACGCCGCGGGCGAAGATCACGCGGTGCATGACCATCGCGAAGACGAAGCCGATGACGAGCTCGACGGCCACGGTCACCACCATGATCAGCACGGTGTTGAGGGTGTCGCGCCAGAACAGGCTGTCGGTCAGCGCTGTGACGTAGTTGTCGATCCCGACGAAGTCGCGCTCCTCGGGCGCGGTCAGGCTGTAGTTGTAGAGGCTGAGGTAGAGCGCCCGCAGCATCGGGAACGCGGTCACGAGCAGCATCAGGAAGATCGCCGGGGCCACGAGCTTCATGCCCAGGCTGTTCTCGGCCCGGGCGCGGTCGCTCGCCTCGGGCTTGTCCGTGCGCCGGGTCTTCCGGTCGGTGTCGGGTGCCACGGTCGTGCTCGTCACAGCAGCCTCTTTCCGGCCAGGACGTCAGCGAGGAACCGCGCCGACTCCTTCGGCGTCGAGTCGGGGTCGACCGACGTGGGGGAGTGCCAGACCGACTGCACGGCGCTGGAGATCTGGCTGTAGAACGGGCTCTTCGGCCGCGGACCGCCCTCGTCGACGCTGGTGCGGTAGAGCTCGAGCAGGTCCTCGGGGAACTCACCGCTGGAGGCGACCTCGTCGTAGGCGGAATTCGTCGAGGGCATCAACCCGTCGTTGATGGCGAGGTCGACCTGCGCCTTCGTGGAGGTGATGCACTGCGCCGCCTCCATCGCCCAGTCCGGGTGCTCGGAGTAGGCGCCGACCCCGATGTCGATGCCGCCGATCGGCGGCTTGGAGGTCTCGCCCTGCACGGTCTGGGGGTAGCGCGCCCAGCCGAGGTCCTCGAACTCCTGCTCGTCCGCCGGTCCGCCGGGCTTGCCGACCAGGCCCTTGTAGTTGGCGTAGACGAAGGTCCAGTTCGTCATGAACTCGCCTGGCCCGTCGGCCGGGAACATCTGCCCCAGGCTGGTGCCCTCGTTGGACACGGTGAAGTCGGCCTGCCGGGCGTCGCTGTCGGCGAGCTTCTTGATCACCGCCGCCGCGTCGCGGCCGGCCTCGGAGTCGAGGTCGACCTTCGCGTCGCGTCCGGCCTCGGTGTCGGAGACGATGTCGCCGCCGGCGCCCTGGACCAGCGCGTTGATCCACACCACGTAGGCCTCGTAGCGGTTGGCCTGGACCCCGACGGTGCCGCCCTCCTGCGCGGCCGCGTCGATGACCTGGTCCCAGGTCACCGGCTGGCTCATGTCGAGCCCGGCCGCGTCGGCGAGGGACTTGCGGTACCAGAGGACCTGGGTGTTGGCCCAGAGCGGGATCGCGAAGACCGTGTCGTCCCACGTGACGGTGTCGGCGGCGCCCTCGAGGTAGTCACCGCCGTCGGTGATCTTCGAGGCGACCTCCTCGGGGACCTCCTGCAGCCAGCCGGCGTTGGCGAACTCCGCCACGAACACCGGGTCGAGGTTCATGATGTCGGTCGAGGAGTCCTTCGCCGCCAGGCGCCGCGCGAGCTGGGTGCGCTGGTCGGTGGCGCTGGCGGGCAGCTGCTGCACGGCGATGTCGTAGTCGTCGGTGCTGCACTCGTCGGCGTACGTCCGGAAGGTGTCCACGCCGTCCGGGTTGACGTACCAGTTGAGCTGGGGCGTGCCGTCCCCGCCGCCGCAGGCAGCGAGCAGGCTGCTCGCGAGGGCCGCGGTCGCCAGCGACGCCACGACCCGCCGCGTTGGTGGTCGACCTCCCGTCCGGTCTCCTCGGGTCGTTGGTCGTGCTCGCATGCGCCCTCCCCGCTGTCGATGACCGGACCACTGGTCTATCTGCACCCGATAGGGTTTGGCAACCGCCCCTACGTGTGACTGCGAGGCCTGTCGTGACGCGTTTCTTCGCGCCCGGACGCATCAACCTGATCGGTGAGCACACCGACTACAACGACGGTTTCGTGCTCCCCGTCGCGCTCGCGCAGGGCTGTACCGCGACCGTCGAGGACGCCGCGTCGGGGTGGACCGTGACCTCCGCCCAGACCGACGACGAGGTGGTCGTCGAGCCGGGTGGGCTGACCGGTCGCGACGACGTCGCCGAGTGGGCGACCTACGTCCTGGGCGCCCTGTGGCTGCTCCACGACGACGGCGTGGAGGTCCCGCCGCTGCGGATCGCCGTGGACTCCGACGTGCCCACCGGCGCGGGCCTGTCGTCGTCGGCCGCGCTGGTCTGCTCGGTCGTCTCCGCCCTCGACGCCCACCTCGGGCTCGGGCTCGACCCGGCCGGGCTGCTGTCGCTGAGCCGCCGGGTGGAGAACGACGCGGTCGGTGCACCGACCGGCGGGATGGACCAGCTGGTCAGCCTCCGCGGCGAGGCCGGCCACGCGCTGTTCTGCGACATGCGCGACCTCACCTCGCAGGCCGTCCCGTTCGACCCCTTGGCCTCCGGGCTCGCGCTGCTGGTCGTCGACACGAAGGCGCCGCACCGGCTCGTCGACGGCGAGTACGCCGCGCGGCGCAGCGGGTGCGAGGAGGCGGCGCGCCGACTCGGCGTACCGGCGCTGCGCGACGTCACCGAGGACGGGCTCGGCGACGCGCTCGCCGAGCTCCACGACGACGAGCTGCGCCGCTACACCCGCCACGTCGTCACCGAGGACGCCCGCGTGCTGGCCGTGGTCGACCTGCTCGGCGCCGGTCGCCTCGACGAGGTGGGCCCGCTGCTGACCGCGTCGCACGCCTCGATGCGCGACGACTTCCGGATCACCGTGCCCGAGGTCGACCTCGCGGTCGACGCGCTGCACGAGGCGGGCGCGATCGGCGCCCGGATGACCGGCGGCGGCTTCGGCGGCTGCGTCATCGGCCTCGTGCCGGAGGACGACGTCGACGCGGCCGGGGGCGCCGTGCGCCGCGCGTTCGCCGACGCCGGCTTCGCGGCCCCGGTGCTCTTCACCGCCACCGCCGAGGCGGGCGCCCGCCGGCTCGACTGACTCCGGTCAGCCGGCGGCGCGGTCGGCCGTGCGCGAGATCGCCTCGACGAAGGTCGCGAACAGCTCGGCCGGCAGGTCGTGGCCCATGTCCTCGACGAGCAGCAGCTCGGCGTCCGGGATCGCAGCAGCGGTGGAGCGACCGCCGCTGACGTGGACCATCTTGTCGGCGGTGCCGTGGATGACGAGCGCCGGCACCCGCAGGCTGCGCAGGCGCGGGGTGCGGTCGGGCTGGGTCAGGATCGCCAGCATCTGGCGCACGGCGCCGCTGGCGCTCACGCCGCGGTCGAAGGTGTCGCCCGCCCGGGTGCGCAGCGCCTCGGGGTCGTTGGGGTAGCCGGCCGAGCCGATGAGCGACCACATCGCGACGCTGCTCTCGACGTAGGCCTCGCGCCCGGCCCTGCGCGGCGCGATCAGCCGGGGGAGGAGGGCGGGGTGCTGCCAGCCGACGCTGCGCCGTCCGGTGGTCGAGCTGATGCTGGTCAGCGACCGCACCCGCGTGGGGTGCTCGACGGCGACGGTCTGGGCGATCATCCCGCCCATCGACACGCCGACGACGTGGGCGGAGTCGAGGCCGAGGTGGTCGAGCAGGGCGACGGCGTCACCGGCGAGGTCGCCCATCGTGTAGGGCGGGCGCACCCGGCGGCCGGCGAACGCCCGCACGAGGTGGCCCCGCTTCACCCGGGCACGGATCCGCGAGGAGCGCCCGGTGTCGCGGTTGTCGTAGCGCACGACGTGGAAGCCGGCGTCCGCGAGCTGCTCGCAGAACGTCCGGTCCCACCACGTCATCGGGCCGCTGAGCCCCATCACCAGGAGCAGCGGCTCGGCATCGGGGTCGCCGAAGGTCTGGTAGCAGAGCTCGACGTCGTTGCCGACCGGAGCGAGCAGCTCGTCGGAGACGACGGGGGCCTCGGAGGAGGTGCGACGTGCGGGGGACATGCCCTCCAGTGAACACGACCGGCGTCCCCAAAACAGCGCAAGGTGACCCACATCCCCCATTCGCAGGGGGTTCTCCGCTACGTTCGACGACTGTGACCCAGCGCACAGTCGCGCCGTTCCTCACCCCGGAGGGCTTCGCCCAGCCGGCGGTGGGGGCCGTGCTGCGCGAGGGATCGGCGCTGCTGGAGGGCGGCCGGTACGCCGTCCACGCGTGGTCGTCGCGCGGGTCGCGACGGCGTACGCCCCTCGGCTCCGCACCCGTACGGGTGGGCGAGCCGGTGCTGCTGGTGCCGGGGTTCCTCGCCGGCGACTCCTCGCTCGCGCCGATGAGCCGCACCCTGCGCCACCTCGGCTTCCGCACCTACCGCGCCGACGTCCGCGCCAACGTCGGCTGCACGCTCGCCGCCGCGGCCCAGCTCGAGGAGCGGCTCGAGGAGCTCGTCCAGCGGCGCGGCACGCGCGCCCGCGTCGTGGGCCACAGCCTCGGTGGGATGCTCGCCCGCGGCGTGGCCGCGCGCCGGCCCGACCTGGTGGCCGGGATCGTCACGATGGGAAGCCCGGTGCTGGCGCCGGGCGCCCACCACGCCTCGCTCGCGCGCAGCGTCGACCTGCTGGTGCGGCTCAACCGGGCCGGGATGCGCAACCTGATGGCCGCCGACTGCGTGGCGGGGCGCTGTGCGGAGGAGAGCTTCGACCAGACCCGCAGCCCGCTCCCCGACGGCGTCGACTTCACCGCGATCTACTCGCGCCGCGACGGCATCGTCGACTGGCGCGCCTGCCTCGACCCGGCCGCGCAGACCGTCGAGGTGCGTTCGTCGCACGTCGGGATGGCGTTCGACCCCGCCGTGATCACCCTCGTGGCCTCTGCGCTGCGGCCCGGTGGGGGCTCAGCTGTCGAAGTCGATCGCGGAGAGATCGCGTAGCTTGGAGAGCCGGTGCTCGGCGGTGATCGAGCGGACCGTGCCGCTGCGCGAGCGCATCACCAGCGAGTGGGTGGTCACGCCCTCGCCGCGGTAGCGCACGCCGCGCATCAGCTCGCCGTCGGTGATGCCGGTGGCCACGAAGAACGCGTCGTCGCCGGTGACGAGGTCGTCGGTCTCCAGCACGAAGTCGGCGCTGAGGTCGTGCCCGGCATCGAGCGCGCGCTGGCGCTCGTCGTCGTCCTGCGGCCAGAGCCTGCCCTGGATCTTGCCGCCGAGACACTTCATCGCGCAGGCGGCGATGATCCCCTCGGGCGTGCCGCCGACGCCCAGCATCAGGTCGATGCCCGTGTCGGGGCGGGCCGCCATGATCGCGCCGGCGACGTCGCCGTCGGTGATGTACTTGATGCGGGCGCCGGTCTCGCGGATGTCCTCGACGAGCCGGGCGTGGCGCGGTCGGTCGAGCAGCACCACGGTGACGTCGTGCACCGAGATGCCCTTGGCCTTCGCGACGCGGGAGATGTTCTCCTTGACCGGCAGGCGGATGTCGACGCGGTCGGCCGCCTCGGGTCCGGTGACCAGCTTGTCCATGTAGAACACCGCGCTGGGGTCGTACATCGTGCCGCGCGGCGACACCGCGAGCACGGCGATGGCGTTGTTCATGCCCTTGGCGGTCAGCGTGGTCCCGTCGATCGGGTCGACCGCGACGTCGCACTCGGGGCCGGTGCCGTCGCCGACCTCCTCGCCGTTGAAGAGCATCGGGGCGTTGTCCTTCTCGCCCTCGCCGATCACGACGACGCCGCGCATCCCGATCGTCGAGATCATCTCGCGCATCGCCTCGACGGCGACCCCGTCGGCGTCGTTCTTGTCGCCGCGACCGACCCAGCGGCCGGCGGCCATGGCGGCCGCCTCGGTGACCCGCACCAGCTCGAGGGCGAGGTTGCGGTCGGGCTTCGGGGCGAGCTGGGAGGAGGTGGCGCTCATGTCGCGCATGCTAGCGGGCGGCGTACCGGCTGACGGCCGTCGCCTTCGCGGAGAGCCAGACCTCGCGGCCCGGCGCCAGCCCGAGCTCGGTCGCGGCGGCCGGGGTCACGTCGGCGAGCAGGTCGGGGGAGGCGTGCACGAGCAGGCGTACGGAGTCGCCGTGCGGCGCGACCGTCGCCACCTGCCCGCGCCAGCGCAGGCGCGAGGAGCCCACGGGCTCGTCGAGCGAGACGACCACCGAGTCGGGCGGGAAGGCCATCAGCTCCTCGCCGTCGTCGACGAGGTTGAGCCCGACCAGCCGGGCGACGTGCGAGGTGCGCGGCTCGGCAGCCACCTCCGCCGGCCGGCCGGCCTGCGCGACCCGGCCGCCGTCGAGGACCAGCACCCGGTCGGCCAGGGTGAGGGCGTCGATGGCGTCGTGGGTGACCAGCAGCGCGATCCCGGGGAAGTCGCGCAGGTGCCGTCCGAGCTCGATCCGCAGCGCCATCTGCACCGACACGTCGAGGCCGGTGAAGGGCTCGTCGAGCAGGAGCAGGGCGGGGTCGGTGGCGAGCGCGCGGGCGATCGCGACGCGCTGGGCCTGGCCGCCGGACAGCTCGCGCGGGCGGCGGCCGGCGAGGTCGGCGATGCCGAAGCGCTCGAGCCAGCCGCGGGCGACCGCCTCGGCAGCGGCGCGCGGCTCGCCGCGGGAGCGGCGGCCGAACGCGACGTTGTCGAGCGCGCTGAGGTGCGGGAAGAGGAGCTGGCCCTGGAAGACCAGGCCGACGCCGCGCTCGCGCACCGGGAGCGCGAGCAGGTCGTCGTCACCCAGCAGCGCGTACCCCTCGACCTCGACCAGCCCGGCCAGAGCGTGCAGCAGGCTGCTCTTGCCGGCGCCGTTGGGGCCGATGACGGCCAGCACCTCGCCGGGCTCGACGGTGAACGCGGCGGCGACGCGGTCCGCCACCCGCAGGTCGGCGTGCAGCGAGGCGCTCACGGCGTGCCCAGCCAGTGGTCGCGCAGGGCCACCAGGACGCCGATCGACACCACGAGCATCACCAGGCTGAGCGACAGCGCGGCGTCTTGGTCGGCCTGGCGGGTGACGTAGATCAGCGTCGGCATCGTCTGGGTGGTGCCGGGGTAGTTGCCGTTGAAGGTGATCGTCGCGCCGAACTCGCCCAGCGAGCGCGCCCAGCCGAGCACGGTGCCGGCGACGACGCCGGGCAGGGCGAGCGGCACGGTCACCCGGCGGAAGGTCGTCCAGCGCGTCGCGCCGAGCGTCGCTGCTGCGGCGTCGAAGCGCGGGTCGGCCGAGCGCAGCGCGCCCTCGATCGCGATCACGACGAAGGGCATCGAGACGAACACGTGGGCGAGCACCACGCCCCACGTGGTGAACGGGAAGGCGAACCCGGTCCACTCCAGCAGCGGCGCGCCCACCACGCCCGTACGTCCGAAGGCCGCGCGCAGCGCCACGCCCGCGACGACCGGCGGCAGCACCAGCGGCACGGTGACCAGCGCCCGCAGCGCTCCGCGTCCGCGGAAGTCGACCCGCGCGAGCAGCCACGCGAGCGGCAGCCCGAGCAGCAGGCAGACCGCGATCGCCGCGGTCGAGGTGACCAGCGACAGGCGCAGGGCATCGAGGGCGGCCGTCGACGTCAGGTGGCGCGGGAGGTCGCGCCAGCTGGTGGCGGCGACCATCGCGACGAGGGGGACGAGCAGGAGCAGCGTGGCCAGGGCCGCCGGTGCGACGAGGAGCGCCGGCGGCCTCCCGAGGCGGTCCCTCACGGGCTGCCGAAGCCGGCGTCGCCCAGGATCGACTGGCCCTCCTCCGACGTGATCCACGTGACCCAGTCTGCCGCGAGGCCGGAGTCACCGGCCTGGTCGAGGGTCGCGGCGTAGTAGGACGTCAGCTCCGCGTCGGCGCCGGGGATCTCGATCGCGTCGACGTCGTCGGACGCGGCGACCGCGTCGGTGGCGTAGACGAGACCGGCGTCGGCCTCGCCCGAGATCACCTTGTCGAGGGTCGCGCGCACGTCCTCCTCGAGGCTGGCGGGCTCGGCGGTGATGCCGTTGTCGTCGAGCACGGCGAGGGCGACCTTGCCGCACGGCACCTCGTCGGCACAGCGGACCCAGGTGGCGCCGTCGAGGTCGTCGAGCGACTCGATGCCGGCCGGGTTGCCCTTCGGCACGACGATCGTCAGCACGTTGGTGGCGAAGGTCTGCACGTCGCCGGTCACCCCGGCGTCCTCCGCGATGCCCATCGAGGTCTCGTCGGCGGTGGCGAGCACGTCGCCGGGCGCGCCGTCGGCCACCTGCTCGGCGAGGTCGGTGCTCGAGCCGAAGGAGAAGGTGACGGTCGCGTCGTGCTCCTCCTCGAAGGGTCCGGCGAGCTGGTCGAAGACGTCGGTGAGCGACGCTGCGGCGAGCACCGTGAGCTCGCCGCCGCTGTCCGACCCACCGTCGGCGCCCTCGGTCGTGTCGTCGTTGCCGCACGCCGCGAGCGGGAGCAGCAGGGCGAGGGAGAGGGCGGTCAGGGTGCGCTTCATCGGGGGACCTCCACGACGACGTTGGTGGACTTGACGCTGGCGATCGCGCGCACGCCCGGCTCGAGGCCGAGCTCGTCCGAGGCGTCGCTGCTCATGAGGGACACGACCCGGTAGGGGCCGCAGATCATCTCCACCTGCGCCATCACCTGGTCGCGCTTGACCCGGGTGACGATGCCGCTCATCCGGTTGCGGGCGCTGACGGCGCTGGCGTGGGTGCGGTCGCGCTCGGCGACCTCTCCGGAGGTGACGAGCTGCTCGGCGAGCTCGGCCAGGTCGGTGCCCGCGACCGTCGTGCGGCCCTCGGTGCGCTGCGAGGGGATCCGCCCGGCGTCGACCCAGCGGCGTACGGTGTCGTCGCTCACGGCCAGGATCTCGGCCGCCTCCGCGATTCGGTAGGTGATCACGGGAGGAGTATGCCGCACGTGCGGTTGTTTGGTGCGCAGCTCGTCCGCACGTGCAGGTCGGTGCCCCTCGTGTCTCCTGCCGGCCGTCCGTGTCGGACGGCGCCACTCGGCGTCCCCGGACGGTGCCGAGTGACACGGGCTACCGGGCGGTGGGGAGAATGAGGGGCGTGAGTGAGCAGCCCAGTCGGTACACCCGGTCGTTCAGCGGCATGGCGGGGGCGCTGATCGTCACGGTGGCCGTCGTCGTCGCGTTCGTGACCTGGCGCGGGCTGTTCCGCGGCGAGGCCGAGGAGACGACTCCGGAGCCGGTCGACTGGCAGGCCAGCGTCGGCCTCGCCGAGCAGGCCGGCTTCGCGGTGGTGCACCCGCGCGAGCTCCCGGCCGGCTGGACGGCGACGAGCGTCGACCTGGCCGCCGGCGACGACCCCCGCTGGGGGCTCGGCGTGCTCACCGACGACGGGAAGTTCATCGGCATCCGCCAGGAGGAGACCTCCTCGGTCGACGACCTCGTCGAGCTCTACGTCGACGAGAAGGCCGAGCAGGGCGACGACGCGGACGTGCCGTCCGGGGTCACCGACACCTGGCAGACGTGGTCGGACGACGGGGGCGACCACGGCTTCTCCGCCGACCTCGACGGTGAGGCGCTGCTGGTCTACGGGTCGGCGCCGGTCGCCGACGTCGAGGCCTACGTGGGGCTGCTGACCCGCTGAGGGGTCTCGTGACGGGACTTCGTCCCTCCTCGACCGGCGGAGCGGGGGCTCAGTCCTCGGCGTCGGGGCCGATCGCCTCGTCGAGCCGGCGCCGCGCGCCGTCGAGCCACTCCTGGCAGACCTTGGCGAGCGCCTCGCCGCGCTCCCACAGGGCGAGCGACTCCTCGAGGGTGGTGCCGCCGGCCTCGAGGGTGCGGACCACCTCGACGAGCTCCTCGCGCGCCTCCTCGTAGCTCGGCTGCTGGGCGGGGGCGTCACTCATCGGCGTCCTCCTCGACGTCGTGCGGCTCGATGCCGCTGGTGGTGGCGTGGATGCGGCCGTCCGCGACCCGGACCGACACGGCGGAGCCGACGGCGGCCTGGGCGACCGACGTCACGACGTGTCCGTCGGCGTCCTGGAGCACCGCGTAGCCGCGCTGCAGGGTCGCCAGGGGAGAGAGGGCCTGGGCGCGGGCGCGCTGGTGGCCGATGTCGTCGGCGGCCCGGTCGAGGCGGTGCGAGAGGGTGCGGCGGGCGCGGGCGAGGAGGGCGTCGAGCTCGTCGGTGCGGGCGTCGAGCAGGTTCCTCGGATCGGCCATCGCCGGGCGCGAGCGCAGCTGCAGCAGCCAGTCCTGCTCGCGGGCGATCCGCTGGGTGATCACCTGGCGCAGCCGGTCGCGCGCCCAGGCGACCCCGTGCGCCTCCTCGGCCATGTCGGGGACGACGAGCTTGGCGGCGTCGGTGGGCGTCGAGGCGCGGACGTCGGCGACGAGGTCGAGCAGCGGCTGGTCGGGCTCGTGGCCGATCGCCGACACCACGGGCGTGCGCAGGCCGTGGACGACGCGGACCAGCGCCTCGTCGGAGAACGGCAGCAGGTCCTCGATGGACCCGCCCCCGCGGGCCACGACGATGACGTCGACGTCGGGGTGGCGCTCGAGCCGCTCGAGCGCCTCGATGACCTCGGTCACCGAGCGCTGGCCCTGCATCGCGGCGTAGGCGACCTCGAACTGCACCGCCGGCCAGCGCCGGCGCGCGTTCTCCAGGACGTCGCGCTCGGCGGCGCTGTTGGGTGCGGTGACGAGGCCGACGCGGGTGGGCAGGAAGGGCAGGTCGCGCTTGAGCTCGGGGGCGAACAGGCCCTCGGCGGCGAGCAGCTGGCGGCGGCGCTCGAGCCGCGCGAGCAGCTCGCCGAGTCCGACCATGCGGATCTCGCGGGCGGCGAGGGAGAACGAGCCGCGGTTGGCGTAGAAGCTCGGGCGCGCGTGGACCACGACGCTCGCGCCCTCGACCAGCGGCGGGTTCATCGAGTCGAAGAGGGTGCGCGAGCAGGTGAGCGTGACCGAGATGTCGGCCACCGTGTCGCGCAGGGTCATGAAGACGGTCTGCATGCCCGGGCGCCGTGTGACCTGGGCGACCTGGCCCTCGACCCAGACGCCGCCGAGCCGGTCGATCCACTGCGCGACGGCGTTGGCGACGGCCCGCACCGGAGCCGGGGACTCGGCCGTGGCGTCGCGGAGGGTGGGCACGCGGCGAGGATAGGGGAGGGGACGGACACGCCCGTAGACTCGACCCCATGAGCACCGACCTCGGCCTGCCCCCGGTCCTCGACCCCGAGACCGCCCGCAACGTCCTGCTGGCGGCTCCCCGCGGCTACTGCGCGGGCGTCGACCGGGCCGTGATCACGGTCGAGAAGGCGCTCGACCTCTACGGCGCGCCGGTCTACGTCCGCAAGCAGATCGTGCACAACAAGCACGTCGTCGCCAACCTCGAGTCGCGGGGCGCGATCTTCGTCGAGGAGCTCGACGAGGTGCCCGAGGGCCAGACGGTGGTGTTCTCCGCCCACGGTGTCTCGCCCGCCGTGCACGCCCAGGCGTCCGAGCGCGGCCTGAAGACCATCGACGCGACCTGTCCGCTGGTGACGAAGGTGCACCACGAGGCCAAGCGGTTCGCGGCGGACGACTACGACATCCTGCTCATCGGCCACGCGGGCCACGAGGAAGTCGAGGGCACTGCCGGCGAGGCGCCCGACCACATCCAGCTGGTGGAGAGCCCGGCCGACGTCGCCCGCATCGAGGTGCGCGACCCGGCGCGGGTCGCCTGGCTGTCGCAGACCACCCTCAGCGTCGACGAGACGCTCGAGACCGTGGCCGCGATCCGTGAGAAGTTCCCGCTGCTGCTCGACCCGCCGAGCGACGACATCTGCTACGCCACGCAGAACCGCCAGCTCGCGATCAAGGAGATCTCGGCCGAGGCCGACCTGGTGATCGTGGTCGGCTCGCGCAACTCGTCGAACTCGGTGCGCCTGGTCGAGGTCGCGCTCGAGGCCGGCGCGAAGGCGTCGTACCTCGTCGACGACCACACCGAGATCGACGAGGCCTGGCTCGAGGGCGTCGAGACGGTGTCGGTCACCTCGGGGGCGTCGGTCCCGGAGGACCTGGTCGAGGGCGTCCTCGCGTTCCTGTCCGAGCGGGGCTACCCCGACGCGCGAGCCGTGCACTCGGCCGAGGAGTCGCTCATCTTCGCGCTGCCGCCCGAGCTGCGCCGCGACCTGCGCGCCGCCCAGAAGGCCTGAGACGCCGATGGCCCGCTTCCTCGACATCCACCCGGACAACCCGCAGGGCCGCCTGGTCACCCAGGTGGTGGAGGCGCTGCGCGACGATGCGCTGATCGCCTACCCCACCGACTCCGGCTACGCGCTCGGCGCCCAGCTCGGCAACCGCGAGGGCCGCGACCGGATCCTGCGCATCCGTGAGCTCGACGAGCGGCACCACTTCACGCTGATGTGCAAGGACTTCTCCCAGCTCGGCCACTTCGTCCACGTCGACAACAACGCGTTCCGGGCGATCAAGGCCACGACCCCGGGGCCGTACACCTTCATCCTCCCCGCGACCGGCGAGGTCCCGAAGCGGCTCATGCACCCCAAGAAGCGCACGGTCGGCGTCCGGATCCCCGACCACGTGCTGGTGTGCGCGCTGCTCGAGGAGCTCGGGGAGCCGATGCTCACCAGCACCCTGATCCTGCCCGGCGAGACCGAGGCGCGGACCATGGGCTGGGAGATCAAGGAGGATCTCGACCACGTGGTCGACATCGTGATCGAGTCGGGCGAGGTCACCGCCGAGCCGACCTCGGTGATCGACTGGTCGGAGGCCGAGCCGGTCGTCGTGCGCCACGGCGCCGGCGACGTCTCCCGCTTCGAGGACTGACCTCCCCCGTTCCTCGCGCTGGCTGGCGGTGGCTGAGCCACCTTTCCCCGCGGCGGAACGTGGGTGGGGCACCGCTACCCGGCATGTCGGGCTGCGGCGTGCGGGTGAGCGGTGGCTGAGCCACCTTTGCTTGCGGCGGAATGTGGGTGGGTCACCGCTGCCCCGGCATGTCGGGCCGGTCGGCGTCAGGTGAGCTCGCGGCTGAGCTCGGCGACGAGGTTGCCGCCGCGGTGCAGCCGCCAGCCCAGCCAGGCCAGGCACAACGCGTAGCCGGCACCGAGGGCGACGCCGTGGGTGGCGACGCCGGACACGACCGCCTGCAGCAGGCTGTCGGCGGGGTCGGCGACGACGTCGCGGGCGACCAGGGCGAGGAACGCGACGACGACCGTCATCAGCAGCGGCGGGAGGAACGCGACGAGGAGGAAGTCGCGCCGTCGGACGAGGGTCGCGAGCAGCAGGCACGCCGCGGTGAAGCAGAGGTCGAAGAAGATCGTCAGCCGGCCGACGAGCAGCACGTCGACGGCGACGGCCGTGAGGATCACCGCGACGCCCAGGGCGACGACCTGACGGCCGGGCTCCTGCCCGGCCTGCCAGTACGGCTCGGCGTGCGTCACGTGCCTCAACCTAGGTCCGTCGTCAGGCGCCCTCGGCGCGGCGCGCCGGGGGTGCGGCCGGCTGGTCGTCGATGAGGTCGTCGATGGTCGGGTCGCCACGGCCCGCGTCCAGCACGGTCGAGACGTCGGCCGACGAGAGCTCCGGCGCGGCGAGCGAGCGGGGGACGGTCTCGACCTGGCGGGGCGCGTCGAGGCCCTCGGAGGTGACGCCGAGCTCGGAGAAGCGGCGCGCCGAGACCAGGACGCGGCCCTCGAGGGAGCCCATCGCCTGGTTGTAGGCCACGACGCTGGCGTTGAGCGAGCGCCCGACGCGGTCGAGGTGGCCGGCCATCGAGCCGAGGCGGGAGTGGAGCTCCTGGCCGAGGCGCTGCACCTGCTCGGCCTGGGCGTTGAGCACCTCGTGCTGCCAGCCCTGGGCGACGGTGCGCAGCAGCGCGATCAGGGTCGAGGGCGTGGCCAGCACGACGTTGCGCGCCGTCGCCTGCTCGACGAGGTCGGGGACTGCCTGGAGCGCGGCCTGCAGGATCGCCTCGCCCGGAAGGAACAGCACGACGAACTCAGGCGTGCTGGTCAGCGCTTCCCAGTAGCGCCGGGACCCGAGGTCGGCGACGTGCGTGCGGACGTGCTCGCCGAGGCGGCGCAGCGCGCGGTCGTGCTCGTCGGGGTCGTCGGCGGAGGTCAGGTCGAGGAACGCCGCCAACGGGGCCTTGGCGTCGACGGCGATGGTCCGCCCGCCGGCGAGCGAGACCACGAGGTCGGGGCGCAGCCGGCCGTCGTCGACGCGGACCTGCTCGGCGAAGTCGCAGTGGTCGACGAGCCCGGCGAGCTCGACGGTGCGGCGCAGGTGGAGCTCGCCCCACTGCCCGCGCACCTGCGGCTTGCGCAGGGCCGTGGCGAGCGTGGCCGTCTCCCGGCGCAGGGTGTCGGTGGAGTGGCGCATGTCGGCCACCTGCTGGTTGAGCTGGGACTGCCAGGCGACCCGGTCGTGGGCCAGGTCGCTGAGCTGGTCCTGGAGGCGGTCGAGGCCGTCGCGCACCACCGCGTGGTCGGCCGCGCGCTGCTGGAGCGCGGCCACCGCGGGGTCGTCCGCGGGGCGGCTGCGCGACCACAGCACGCCGATCAGGGCGCCGAGCGCCAGGCCGACGGCGAGGACCAGCGCCAGGGTGAGGAGCAGGGGGAAGGTGTCCATGTCCCCAGCATGGACCGCGCCACCGACAGCCGCGTGGCCGGATCTCGTCGTCCGGTGGCGCTCCTGCCACTCGCCGGCAGCGCCCACTCGGTGCACCATCGTCCGGTGACCACCACGACGCCGTCCGGCAGCGGCCCCGACCTCGCCCGGGGCCCGCGCCTGCACTGGGCGTGGGTGGTGGCGGCGACGGCGTTCGTGACGCTCGTCGGCGCCGCCGCCTTCCGCTCCGTCCCGGGCGTCCTCGTCGAGCCGCTGCACGACGAGTTCGGCTGGTCCCACGGGCTGATCGGCTCGGCGGTGTCGGTCAACCTGATGCTCTTCGGGCTGATCTCGCCGTTCGCGGCCGCGCTGATGGACCGGTTCGGGGTCCGCCCGGTCGTGACCTTCGCGCTGCTGATGGTCGCGGTCGGCAGCGGTCTCACCGTGTTCATGACCCAGGCGTGGCAGCTGGTGGTGTGCTGGGGCCTGCTGGTCGGGATCGGTACGGGGTCGATGTCGATGGCCTTCGTCGCGACGATCACCAGCCGCTGGTTCGTCGCGCGCAGAGGTCTCGTGAGCGGCATCCTCACCGCCGGCAACGCGACCGGACAGCTGGTCTTCCTCCCGGTCGTGGCGTGGCTGGCCACCCACCACGGGTGGCGCACGGCGGCGCTCGTCGCGTCGGCCGCGGCGCTCGCCGTCGTACCGCTGGTCCTGCTCCTGCTGCGCAACCACCCGGTCGACCTCGGCCTCACGGCGTACGGCGCGACCGAGGCCGACCCCGGCCCGCCGCCCCACCAGCAGGTCGGGTCGAGCGCGGGGCGGGCCGTGTCGGTGCTGCTCGACGCCGCGCGGAGCCGTACGTTCTGGCTCCTCGCCGGGGGCTTCGCGATCTGCGGGATGACCACCAACGGGCTGATCGCCACCCACTTCGTCCCGGCCGCCCACGACCACGGCATGCCGGCCACGACGGCCGCGTCGCTGCTGGCCGTCGTCGGGGTCTTCGACGTCGTCGGCACGATCGCCTCCGGCTGGCTCACCGACAAGGTCGACCCGCGGCTCCTGCTGGTCGGCTACTACGCGCTGCGCGGCGTCGGGCTGATGACGCTCCCGGCGCTCATGTCCCCGCACGTCGAGCCGAGCATGTGGGTCTTCATCATCGTCTACGGCCTCGACTGGGTCGCGACGGTGCCGCCGACGGTGGCGATCTGCCGGGAGTGGTTCGGGGCGGCGACCGGGCCGATCGTCTTCGGCTGGGTCTTCGCCAGCCACCAGGTCGGCGCCGCGCTCGCCGCGACCGGGGCGGGCATCGTCCGGGACGTCACCGGCGGCTACGACCCGGCGTTCTACGCCGCGGCCGGGCTGTGCGTGGTGGCCGCGGTGATGTCGTACGCCATCCGGCGACGGCCGGCGGTGCCCGTCAGCTGAGGTCGACGACCACCGGGGCGTGGTCCGACGGCGAGCCGGTGCCCTGCGCAGGGTCGCGCTCGTCACGGTCGATGAAGGCGCCTGTGACCCGGGAGGCGAGGTCGGGGGAGCCGAGGACGAAGTCGATCTTGAGGCCCCGGTCGCGCTCGAAGCGCTGGCGGTAGTAGTCCCAGTAGGTGTAGCCGGGGGCGTGGGCGCGGGTGGTCTCGACCCAGCCGTCGTCGAGGAAGGCCTGGAAGGCGGCGCGCTCGGGCGGCGTCACGTGGGTCGACTTCGCGAACTGCGTGACGTCGAAGACGTCGTCGTCGGTGGGGCAGATGTTCCAGTCGCCGACCATCGCGGTCGGGGTGTCGAGCCAGCCGCCCGCCGTCTCCCGCAGCCGGGCCAGCCAGTCGAGCTTGTAGACGTAGTGCGGGTCGTCGGGCTTGCGGCCGTTGGGGACGTAGAGCGACCAGATCCGGACCCCGCCGCAGGTCGCGCCGATCGCGCGTGCCTCGGCCGCCGCCGGGTCGCCGTAGGGCGGCATGCCCTCGAAGCCGACCTCGACGTCCTCGAGCCCGACCCGGGAGAGGATCGCGACGCCGTTCCACTGGTTGACGCCGGCGACCGCGACGTCGTAGCCCATCGCCTGCAGGCCCATCAGCGGCAGCTGGTCCTCGCGGGCCTTCGTCTCCTGCAGGGCCAGGACGTCGACCTCGTGGCGGGCGAGGAACGCCTCGACGCGGTCGATGCGGGAGCGGAGGGAGTTGACGTTCCAGGTGGCGATGCGCACCGGGACACCCTAGGCAGTGTCCACAGACGTTCGGCCGAAGGGACTGACTTCGCGGCCTGGACCCGGTAGCGTCGAGGGAAGTGCGAGCGCCCCCTCTGTCCCGAGCGGAGTGGGCGCTCGTGCCGTGTGCCCCTCCTGCGGGCGGCCCTACCGAGGGGTAACGTCGGGTCGTGCCCTCCCAGCCCTCCACCATCCTCTCCGCGCGCGACCTGCAGTTCCTGCTGTTCGAGTGGCTCGACGTCGAGGCGCTGGGCGAGCGCCCGCGCTTCGCCGAGCACGACCGCGAGTCCTACGACGCCCTCCTCGAGCTCTGCGAGCAGCTCGCGACCGAGCACTTCGCGCCGCACTACCGCAAGAGCGACACCGAGGAGCCGAGCTTCGACGGCGAGAAGGTGACGCTGATCCCCGAGATCGGCGCCGCGCTCAGCCAGTTCGCCAAGGCCGACCTGCTCGGCCTGACCCTGGACGCCGAGACCGGCGGTCACCAGGTGCCGCAGACGGTGGCCGCCGCCTGCATGGCGTGGTTCACCGCCGCCAACATCGGCACCGCGGCGTACTCGTTCCTCACCGTGGCCAACGCCGGGCTGCTGCTCGCCCACGGCACCCCCGAGCAGGTCGAGCGCTACGCCGCGCCGATGCTCGAGGGCCGCTTCTTCGGGACGATGACGCTCTCCGAGCCGCACGCCGGGTCGAGCCTGGGTGACGTCGTTACGAAGGCCGTGCCGGCCGACGACGGCAGCTATCGCATCTTCGGCAACAAGATGTGGATCTCCGGCGGCGACCACGAGATGGGCGAGAACATCGTCCACCTCGTGCTGGCCAAGCTCCCCGACGCGCCCGCCGGCACCCGCGGCATCTCGCTGTTCATCGTGCCCAAGCACCTCGTCGGTGAGGACGGCTCGATCGGCGAGCGCAACGACGTGACGCTCGCCGGCATCAACCACAAGCTCGGCTCGCGCGGCACGGTCAACACCGCTCCGGTCTTCGGCAGCGGGGCCTACACGCCGGGCGGCGCCGCGGGTGCCGTCGGCTACCTCGTCGGCGAGCCGAACAAGGGCCTGTCCTACATGTTCCACATGATGAACGCGGCGCGCCTCGGCGTCGGGATGTCGGCGACCACCACCGCCTACACGGCCTACCTGAAGTCGCTGGAGTACGCGCGGGAGCGCCCGCAGGGCCGCCACCTCGCCGGCGGCGACCCCGCCGGTCCGCAGGTGCCGATCATCGAGCACGCCGACGTGCGCCGGATGCTGCTCGCGCAGAAGTCGTACGTCGAGGGCGCGCTCGCGCTCAACCTTTACTGCTCGCGGCTGCTCGACCTGCAGGTCAGCGCCGTCGACGACGACGAGCGGGTCGAGGCGAGCCGCCTGCTCGACGTGCTGACGCCGATCGCGAAGTCGTGGCCCTCGCAGTGGGGCCAGGAGTCCAACAGCCTGGCCATCCAGGTGCTCGGCGGCGCCGGCTACACCCGCGACCACGACCTCGAGGCGCACTGGCGCGACCAACGGCTCAACCCGATCCACGAGGGCACGCACGGCATCCAGGCGCTCGACCTGCTCGGCCGCAAGGTTCTCGGCGGAGGCGGCGCCGCGCTGATGGCGCTCGCCGGCCGGATCGGCGAGACGGTGCGGCGCGCCACGGCTCTCGGGGGCGAGCCCGCCGAGCACGCCGCCGCGCTGCAGGCGTCGGTCGACCGGCTCGGGGAGGTCACGATGATGCTCGCCGGTCTCGGCGACCCCGACCGCACGATGGCCAACGCGACGGTCTACCTCGAGGCCGCCGGGCACGTCGTCGTGGCGTGGATGTGGCTCGAGCAGCTCGTCGCGGTGGGGGAGCAGCAGGGCGACTTCTACGACGGCAAGCGGGCTGCCGCGCGCTACTTCTTCCGCTGGGAGCTGCCCAAGGTGGGCCCGATGCTCGACCTGCTCGCCTCGGGCGACACCACGACGCTCGAGATGCGCGCCGACTGGTTCTAGCCGGCAGTCGGCTCGGGCTCCCGGACCGGTTCGAGGAACTCGCTCAGCAGGCCGGGGGTGGCGCGGTCGGCGAGCGCGACGGCCACCTCCAGCCCGACGTCGCGGACCAGGACGTGCTCGCGGCCGGCCGCCGTGGTCGCGGTGACGTCGGCCAGGCCGATCCGGCGCTGCCACCACGACTGGGCGACGACCCAGCCGATGATCCCGTCGGTCTCCAGCACCGTGCGGATCCGGGCCAGGTCGCCCCGCCCGGCGACGAGGTGGCGCTCGCCGAGGGCGTGCCCGAGGTGGCGATAGGACGCCTCGCCGACCAGCAGGGACAGGGCGACCGCGACGACCCCGAGGGCAGCCACCCACCCCCAGCCGACGTCGAGGAAGTACGCGCCGACACCGGCCGCCACGGTGAGGACGAGGGCTCCCCGGACCTTGCGGAACCACGCGCGGCGGCGGGCGCGCGGACCGTGCGCGACCAGCGGGGCGGTGAGGGGAGCCGGGCTGTTCAGCACGGCGCCACCGACGCCGGTGGCGACGTCGCGCGGGCACGGCGGCAGCACCTGCGTGACGCCGTCCTCCACGCCGGTGGCCAGGGTGGAGAGCTCCGCCCCGCCGACGAGGCGCAGCAGGCCCGGCTCGACGAGCTCGACGCCGCGGACCTTGGCCTCCTCGACCGTGATCGACCGGGTGGTGAAGAGCCCGGACGTGAGGTGCAGCGAGCCGTGCTCGCGCACCAGCAGGAAGCGCCACCACTGGACGACGTAGCCGGCGGTCGAGATGACCACCCAGGCGGCGAGCGCGAGGACGGCGAGCACCGCCGCGACGGCCGCGACGGCGTACTGGGTGACCCACTCCCAGGCCGACGTCGCCGTGTCCTCGTTCCAGATCGGCAGGTCGTCGGCGAACTGGGAGAACGCGCCGAGCGCGCCGGCGACGATCACCAGCCGGCTCAGGCTGAAGGGGGCGAAGCGCAGCCACGACCAGTCGATGCCGGCCAGGCGCACGGGTGCCGGCACCGGCACGTGCACGGGCGCCGCGTCGTCCGGGGCACCGGCGTCGACACCCTCGGCGTCGTCGGAGGTCGTGACCGGCGCCGGCGGGACCTCGCGGCGGCGCAGCAGCGTCGTGCGCAGGGCCTGGGCGTCTGCGGCGGCCAGGGCGTCGAGGGTGATCCTGTCGTCGTCGACCCCGGTCCCGACCTCGACCTTCTGCAGGCCGAGCAGGCGGTGCAGGAGCGAGGCCTCGAGGTCGACGCTGCGGACCCGGTCGAGGGGAGCGGTCGAGGTCTTCTTGTTGAGCACCCCGCTGCGGACCTGGATCTGGGCGTCGGTCAGGCGGTAGTGGGTGGTCAGCCACGGCAGCGCGCCGAGCACGACGGGGCCGAGCACGGCGAGCGGGAAGATGATCGGCCAGTACGCCGGGTCGCTGCGGCTGACGCCGACGAGCGCGATGACCACGGGGACGATGGCCTGGCGCACTGCCTTGACGGGGTCGAGCAGGAGCTTGCGCGGGCTGAGCCTGACCCAGCCGTCGCCGGGGACGGGGATCACGTCGCGTCGCCCTCGGTGGTGGCCGTGATCGCGGTCAGCCGGCCGACCACGTCGCGCGCGACCTCGGCGTCGAGGCAGTCGACGGTGATCGGGCCGGACGCCGACGCGGTCGTGACGGTGATCGAGGCAAGCCCGAAGAGCCGCATCAGGGCGCCCTGGCGCGAGTCGACGGTCTGGACGCGGCTGATCGGCGCGATCCGGCTGGTACGTCCGACCCAGCCCTCGCGGGTGTGGACCGCGAGGTCGTTGACCTCCCAGCGGTGGACCCGGAAGCGGATCCGCGGCATCGCCACCACGTGCACGACCGACCCCACGGCGAGCAGCGCGACCAGCAGCCCGACCCAGCCCGGGACGCGGGGCACCAGCAGCCAGGCGGCGGTCGCCGCGGCCACCAGCACGACGTCGCCGAGCAGGGCCGAGACCCGCCAGTAGGCGACGGCGCGCGGCGAGACCTGGTGTGCGGGCGCGCGCAGGACGGGCGTTGCCCCCATGGTGTGCATGGTCCGAGTCTTGCAGGTCGTGCCGACGCAGAGACGCACGGGGAAGTTGTGCAAAATGAGGCATGTCCGATTATCGGTCGATTGTCTGCAGGTCAGCCAGCCGTCGCTGACCAGCAACATCCGAGCGCTTGTGGCCACCGGGGCGCTCGTCGAGTCGCCGGGCCAGGATCGACGCACTCGGGTGTACGTCATCAATGAGCCGCGCCTTCGCGAGCTCTACGCAGCGCTGGGGCAGTTCGCAATCGATCCGACCATCACAACGGATCCCGTCTGAACGCATGACGCGGGGGATCGGCGCCCAGACGCACCGCGTCCGCCAGCGCCTTCCCGGAGGACGCGTGGCGTTAGTTCTCGCAGGCAGTGCGTCGTCGTCGCGGTCAAGGTTGCGGTGGTTCTCCCAGTACACCGCACGCGCTCGGGGCGACGAGGCCGGGCGCGAGTAGCCGTCGCGCACCGCGCGCGACGCAGCAGCTGAGCTCTTCGCGACCCCGTTGGGCCACACGCGCGTCAGTGCGTCGCACGAGCGGAACTTGGGGGCCGCTGCCTGGGCCGGGGCGGAGGTCAGGACGGTGCCGGCGAGCAGCGCCGCGGCGAGGGTGGGGCCGAGGGTCTTCATGGGCAGACCGTAGAGCCTTTGCCTGCTCCCGCGTGGCACGTTCTTGCGGGGGCTTCGCCAGGCGAGCTGGGCTCACCGACGACATCGTCCTTCCCCCCGGTTGCTCCGGGGGGAAGGACGATGCCAGGTCGAGGTCAAACCCAGGCCGTGCTCATGCACCCTGCGTAGGCGTGACATGCCGTCGCGCTGACCCTCCGCACCGGCGAGTAGACCATCGCCGTGTTCCAGATGCCGCCCTGGTAGTAGTAGCCGCCGGGGTTGTAGCCGGTGTCCTGCTTGATCTGGAGGTTGGTCGGCTGCCACCGCACTTGGGCCCAGTTGGTCTGGCAGTGGGGCGACCACATCACGTCGACGCGGAGGTTCGGGTCGTAGGGGGCGTTCTTGAACGCGACCGAGTAGGCCCCGCTCGAGCACAGTCGACCGCCGGGGCCGATCGTCGTGTACGGGTTCTTGCCGCTGCAGTAGTCCCCGTAGCAGGACACAGCGGCGTTCGCCGGTGGGACCGTCAGGCCCAGAAGCGCGGCGAGGGTGAGGACGGCGAGCACGGGTGCAAGGGACAGGATGCGACGCATGGGTGCTCCTCGGGTTCGAGGCCGCGTTGTCGGCCGGAGTCGTGCCCTCAGGGTCCAGGGGACCGACGTGGTTCTGCCAGCAGAGAACCTAGCTTTGGAGGGACGTCACCTGCGCCGTGAGGCCGTAGGGGAGCGATGGGAAGAGCTCCTGGCCGGTGCTGTCGACCATCTTGTAGCGGATGATCCGCGTCCCTGGGACGAATGCACCGATCAGCGTGGTTCGCAGGGTCACCTCCTCGCCAGGGAGAACGGTCGGGATGACGATCGATGCTGCGGCACCAGGCACCTCGGGGCCGCTGCGCCGGCCGGTCCTACGTAGGTGCCGGTCAACCCACGGCACGGACCCGGAGTTCGAGATCCGCCACCACTTCTCGTGAGTCTCGCCGGCCATGAGCTCCACGTCGTCGGGGCTCTCGTCGAGGAACGTCACCTCGTCTCCCGGGACCCCCTCCGCCGCGCCTTCGGGCCGGGGCGCCGACGAAGCGGCGGCGCGAGCCGAGCTCACGCGGAGATCTTCCAGCAGGCCGATCAGAACGCCCTCACCGCCGAGGATCTCGTCATAGCGCTGCACCACTCGAGCCGATGGGGGCTTCAAACCTCTCTCCACCTCGGACAGGAAGCCCTTGGACACGCTGAGATGTTCGGCCATCGCGGGCAGGGTCACGCCGGCACCAATGCGAGTGTGACGGAGCATCTCGCACAGGAGGCTGAGCAGGCCGGCCGCTTCGGTCATGGTCGCAGTCTTCCGCTTCAGACATCCGCTATGCGACGACCTGCTCCCTAGGAGACTGCCGGGCGACGGCACTCGGGCTCGTCAGCTCGCGTTCGTGCACGGGAAGCTCAAGCTCTCTTGCGCGCCCGGAGTGGCGGCCTCCACTCTAGGGGCCCGCCTCCGACAGGGAGCGCACTTACCACGCAAGGGGGAGGCATGAGCGTCACTGTGAGCCTAGGAAGCCCCCACCTGGCCGCCGCCGTGCGCACTGAACCGACCACCGCAGGGAGGCCGAGTCGATGACCATTCCCTCTTCCGTGACGCAGTTGCTGGTCATGCTCGTCCTGGTGATCCCAGGTTTCGTCTACCAGGCCGTGCGTATCCGCATCGTTGGGCGCAAGCCTGGGGACACCGACCTACCCACCCGCATCCTTCGAGCGATCGTGATCAGCACTATGTTCGCGCTGATCTATCTCGCCGTCCTCGGCCCGGAGATCACCACCGCGGCGCAGGATCAGGCACAGCTGGCCGGCCACCCGCGCCGCTTCGCCCTGATGAGCTTCGTGGCCGCATTCGTCGTCCCCACCATCAGTGCCATCGCGTTTAACCGCGGCGAGATCGACCTGAAGGTCAACCGGAAGTTGATCCTGCACCCGATCAAGACGATTCGGTCCGAGGAATGGACCCGCTACGACCTGCGTCCGTCTGCGTGGGACGTGGCGTTCCAGGGCGCGCGCGTGGGTTTCGTACGAGCGCGGATGGCCGACGGCACCTGGGTTGCGGGCTACTACGGGCCCAATTCCTACGCCTCTTCCCATCCGGACCCTCAAAACTTGTTCCTCGAGCTGGCGTTCGCTGTCGACTCGACCGGCAAGATTGGAGAGCCGATCGTTGGGTCGGCCGGCGTTGTGATTGATTGCAGGAATGCCCTGGTCGTTGAGCTGCTCAAGATCGAACCCGAACAGGCAGAACCCGACCCCATCGGACCCCCGCCACAGACACCCAGTCTTGGGGCACAATGAAAGTCACGACCCAGGAGGCACAGATGGCGGACAAGACGCTCCCGCCCCGTCACGGCGGCTACAAGCCGAGGCCGGACTCGCTGACCGACCCCCGGCGGGTGGCGCCCCCACCGCCGCGGCCGCCGGCGGGCCAAGGTGCCAGTTCCTCCTCGACGAAGGGTGACGCCCGATGAGCGACAGCCAGCGCCCGAGCCATCAGGTCTTCTCCGCGACTGAGGAGAAGGGCTTCAAGCCCAACACCGGCTACAAGCCCACCAGTGCTCCCGCACCCACGACCCCGCCCAAGCCCCCCACGGGCGGCGGGGCCGGGTCTCCGAAGAAGGACTGAGGTCCGACGTGGACAACACCGACAAGGCGCCGGAAGGCGAACTTCAGCACGGCTACACCCCGAAGGTCGAGGAGGGGTACAAGCCGAAGCCCGTCACAGCAACCGCGACTCACCCGCCGAAGCCTCCCGCCGGGAGCGGCGCCAGCTCCCACCAGGAGCCGAAGAGCTGATCGATCTGGGGCTGAAGTCCCGCGTCCCGCTCAAGGGGGCTCGGTTGGGTGATCGCGAACTTTGGTGCGCGCTTGGTCTCAGTGGAAGGTGAGGCCGAAGAGCTTGGCGACGTACTCGAGGTCGGGGTCACGGTTCGACAGATCGCGTTCCGCCCCTGCGGGTGCCAGGTTGCCGTACGGCGGGGGAGGGATCGTGGCCCAGCACTCCCACTCCGTGCTGTGCCTCGAGGCGTAGCGGATGCCTACGGGCACAGCACCGTCGTCGAGGTACTGCGCTGAGATCCACTCTGCGAGGGAGCACGTCAGTTCTCGGTCGTTGCTGCGGAGCTCGCTGACGTCCAGCTCCTCGACGCCCAGATCCGTCAGGAGGTCCGCGCAGGACTCGCTGATCGCTGCGATCGACTCGTGGTGTTCGATGTGGACGTACGGGCCGACCTCTGGTGGCGTGCGGTGGTGGAGCTGGATGAGGCGCCGCTCGGCGCGCCAGACCTGCGCGATGTGGCCGGGCCGCATGTGACCGAGCTCGTCCCACTCGCGGGTGATGGGGTCGTCGCCCTCGTCGACGTCGTT
Organism: Nocardioides palaemonis; assembly: GCF_018275325.1. Classification (NCBI taxonomy): domain Bacteria; kingdom Bacillati; phylum Actinomycetota; class Actinomycetes; order Propionibacteriales; family Nocardioidaceae; genus Nocardioides; species Nocardioides palaemonis. Next base: position 789,365 of record NZ_JAGVQR010000001.1, read on the forward strand.
GAACGCCTCTCGCATCAGCTCAAGGATCTGGCTTGTTCGTGGCTTGAACGAGGCGAGGACCTCAGCCAGGGCTCCCCGTCGGGTGGTGGCGCTGTACACCGTGCCGTGTTCGCCGGGTAGATCGAAGCGGTTCCACTTCTTGGGTGGCTGCCCTTCTCGGGGGCGGCCGCTGACGGCCGGCCGGTTGTTCTTGAAGACCCGCCAGGTGCCGCGGGTCGGGAACGGGACGAGGACCAGCCCGGTCGACTGGCACACCCGAACCTCAGGGTCGGTGGTCGCGTCCGTGCTGGTCCCCGTTGCTGCCATGCCCGCACCCTAAGCACACCCAGGCGTGCGCGTGTGTGCAGCCCCTGTTACTGGTTCTCGACGAAGTTCTCAGCAGCTACCAGGACTCGGGCGATGTCGGTCCCGTCCGCGTCCCTGAGGACTTCCACCGGGGAGCGCTCTCCGAGGTACGGGTTCGTGCCGATGAACCACGCTCGAGCGATGTGGTCGGTCTCAGCGGTCGCCACGATCATCCAGGCGCGGTGGGCGTTGCGCACTCTCTGCTCGGCCGTCACGCGTGGCGTCACGTCACCGCTCGCCCACTTCGCTGGCATCTTGCGGTCCTTGACCCCTGCAAGCAGTGCGACCAGCGAGGGGCCGAGGTGGGTGTTGAGGTGCGCGACGATCTGCGGGAAGTCCATCCGCGTCGTAGCTTGGTGGGTCTCGATACCGGTGATGATGCTCATTGCTGCTGCCTCCTTGGGCATCGGCTTCCATCAGCATACCCCGGAAAACCCCCAAAAACACCCTCTTAATCCCGCGTGATCCCCACTCTACCGATGCTCCCCGAAGCGTGACGGCCACGGCCATCAGGCACGTCAGCGCGAAACTGGCACAACGTCCTTGCAATAGGCCTCATGTTGGTGTTCTCTAAACTTGAAGCGTGCATTACTCGACTAAATGTGAAGTGAGAGCGGCGTGACCGAGGGACCGAAGAGTGATTGGGTGGATGCCTCGCTGGGTGAGCAGCGGGCGCGGATCGAGCACGAGATCGTCGCAGCGCTGTGCGAGGCGCATGCCGACGCGGTCGGGGCGCACGACAGTCAGGGGTCCCAGGCGCGTGACACCTTCGGCACGACCATGTGGGTACGGCAGCACGAGATCCTCAACGAGCGGCTGCGGGCCGTGCCGGGGATCGTGTTCCGCAAGCCGGCGGGGGAGCACAGTCGGTACGAGTATCCGATCGTCGAGTCCACCAACACGGTGATCGTCCCGCTCATGTTCTCCTCTGACCAGCGTTTCCGGCACGACGACGTCCACCGGATCAAGCCGTCGCGCCTGCGTCTTGCGTTGCTCGACGGCTTCGCTCCTCCGGCGCAGCCGGACCTGTTCGACGCCATCTCTGACGAGGACTACGAGGCCAGCTACCTCGAGGCGGTTCACGCTCACGAGCAGCTGGAGAGCGCAGGCCGCACGCTGGTGGTGGCGTTTGGAAGAACCCCTACGGGCATCTTCGAGCTCGGGTTGGCCGAGGTCGTCGTCGACGATCGCGACAAGGGCGAGATCAGCTGGCGGCGGTGGCACAAGCTGCCGGTGTACGCCGACGTCGAGTCGATCCCGGTCCCGCCGCAGCTGCGAGTCGTCGAGCCGCCGGCGGCCGACGAGCGGTTCGACGCCGCCGACGACCACGCGGACGACGAGCTCGGGTACCGGCTGCGTGAGACTCGCCAGCCCGGCGCCGCGGGCGAAGGCCCGACGCCGTGACGCCTCCCACCCCCTCTGCCGGCCCCTCTGCCGGCCACGCTGCCGGCCACGCTGCCGGCCACGCTGCCGGCCACGCTGCCGGCCACGCTGCCGGCCACGCTGCCGGCCACGCTGCCGGCCATGCGACGGGCACAGGTCTGGGTGCTGGGTCGTTCGACCCGGCGCGACTGACCCAGGCGCGCCGCCTGAGTGGCCTCACCAAGAAGGCCCTCGCAGAAGCGGTGGGCGTGACTCCCGTCGCCGTCGGCCAGTGGGAGGCCGGCGCAAGCCCGCCGCGCCCACAGCACCTGCTGGCGGTGTGCGAGGAACTCGACCTGCCGCTGTCGTTCATGCTCGCCGGACGCCCCCACGCCCGCCTGGAGGTGTCGGGGGCACACTTCCGCAGCCTGCGAAGCGCGCCCGGGCGGGATCGTGAACGCGCCACCGCGTTCACCGAGCAGCTGTGGGAACTCACCCACGCGATCGAAACCCACGTCGTACTGCCTCCGGTCGACCTGCCCGGCTTCAGCGCCGGCGAGCTCACCGCAGGCGACATGCCGAAGGACCCCGTCGAGGCAGCACGCGAGCTGCGGCGCCGTTGGGGCGTGCCAGCCGGGCGCATCCCGCGAGTCGTCCGCCTCCTCGAGCGTCGCGGCATCGTCGTCGCCCTCAACCGGTTCGCCGGCGACCAGACCGGCAAGGTCGATGCGTTCTCCACCTCCCGGCTACCCCGCCCGCTGGTGGTGCTCACACCAGATAGGGCCGACGACGTCTACCGTCACCGCTTCAGCGCATGCCACGAGCTCGGGCACCTGATCCTGCACGGCGACGTCGAACCGGGCGATCGCCAACAAGAGCGCGAGGCCGACCAGTTCGCCGCCGAGTTCCTCACCCCGCGCGCCGAGATCGTGCCGCTCCTCCCGAAGCGGATGGACATGAACGCACTGACGAAGCTCAGCGCGGAGTGGGGGGTCAGCGTCAGCTCGCTCATCTACCGCTGCCGCGAAGTCGGCACCATCTCCGAGCCCACCTACCGCCGCGCATTCCAGCGGCTGAACCAGCTCACCAACATGGGCCTCTTCCAGCCCCACCCGGTGCGGGACTACCCCGGCGAGGTGCCGAAGCTGCTGATCGGGGCCTACGAGCTGGGAGAGCAAGCAGGTGTCCTGGACATCACCGGGCTCGCAGACGCGCTGTGCGTGCGACCCAAGCGCGTACGCGAGCTCCTCGGTATGCCTGACGACAAGCCACGCCTCGAGCTCGTCGACTGACCTGCCACCCATTCCCACACACCGCACCCACTCCAGGCCTTCGATCCACACCCGCGCCCGGCCACGGTCGGGTGGGTTCAGGTCCTGGCTCAGGTCCTGGTGTCGCCGACGATCGCGTGGAACAGCAGCAGGGCCCCGCCAGCTGCACCGACCCCGGTCAGGACTGCCGTGGGCCAGGACTGACCGCCGAGGAACCTCAGCACTCCTGCACCGATCCCTACGAGGGTGGCCAGCAGCAGCACGAGGGTGGCGCGGGTCGACAACAGCGGATCGGTGGTGGTGGTGGGTGACATCGTGGTCTCCTTCGCTCGCCGCCGGGGGCGGGTGGCCTCGACCCGCCTGACGTAGGCCGGATCAGCGTGTTTGGTGTTGTTTCGTCTCACGGACTTATAGGTCCACCAGACGCCATCACCCCACGCGTGACCTGCAGAAATGTCGCTGCCGAGGCGGGATGGGAACCCGCCGGAAAAAAGTTCAGATCAGAGCGTGGGGTGCGTCGAGGTCGCGGACATATAAAAGGGCGACTGTGTTTCTTGTTTGTTCAGCCGGAGCCTGCGGAGGTTGGGCAGACAACGAATGACAATCGGCCTTCTGCTTCACCTGGCCGATCACCAACACCCCACGATCAGCACACACGCACATCCAGCAACGACGAGACACCGAGACGAGACATGAGAGGAGGCACCGCCGCGATGGCACGACACTCCAGCGCCACCCCCACCCCCACCGGCACCCCCGGCAGCATCAGCAGCGCAGACGACGAGCAGCACGCGGACGGTGCCGCCCTTACAACCTCGGACGCCACCGCCTCGCACGCCGACGAGCTCTCACTCGAGGACCTCTACCCCGAGGGCGGACTCGAAACCGGAGACGACCAGGACGACCCGGATGACGGGGACGAGGAGGACGAAGAGGCTGAACTCGATGCCGCCGAGCTGGCCGAGCTGGCTGGCGACGTCGACGCGGACGCCGAGGCCGGACGCGAAGCCGTGTACTCCGGACTCACAAAGGCCGAGCGCGACGAGCTCGACGCCCTCGCGGAGCGGATCGCCCGGCAGGCATCCGACAAGGAGCTGATCGCCGAGCTGCGCAGCAACGGCTTCGAGGGCCGTAAGTACGAGGTGTTCGCCGACGACCTGGCCCGCTACGCCCTCTCGGTGCTCGGTGGGTGGCTGCGCACCGGCCACATCTTCACGCTGGCTCGCCGCGCGGACCCCTACGAGGAGGAGCTCTTCGAGTTCGCCGACAGCAAGGACGCCCGCACCGAGCTGGCCGTGATGACGATCGCGACCGCGATGCCGGCCTTCCGTGAGCGCGCGCTCGTCGACAGCGGATGGGATCCCGAGAAGGGCGCCAGCCTGACCACCTACTTCATGGGAGCCGTCGTTTTCGCGTTCCCCAACCAGCTGCGCGACCGCAGGCGACTCACCAACCGCTGGCAGCGACAGGACCGTCAGCACACCGGCGAACTGGTCAACCTCGACCGAGGCGCGATCACCGACACCGCAGACCTCGCCGTCGGCAACGCCCGCGTGATCGACCACCTGAACAGCCTCAAGCCCAGAGAGCGGAACATCGTGGCCGCCACCCTCGACGGCTACAGCCAGGAAGAGATGATCGAGATGTTCGGCGAGGAATCAGTCCGCGCAATCGAGGGCGTCCTGTACCGGTGGCGCACCCGCGAGCAGCGCACCCTCCACCACGACCCCACCGACGCCATCGACAACGGCCCGCGCCACACCCGGCCGGGAAGGGGTAACCGATGAACCAGCACACCCACGGCCCGACCGCTGATCCCACCGACGACGATCCTGGGCTGGACAAGATCCGGGACCTGATCGCCCGCTCGTCTCTCGGGACCGCCGGCGCAGTCGCGCTACGCAACCGCACCGCGCCCGAGCTCTCCGAACTCACCCGCCAGCTCACCGCGCTGCGCAACCAGCTCGCCCACTCCACGACACTGTCGAGCGACGACCTGGTCAACCTGACCCTGCTCGCCGAACAGTGCGACAAGCTCGGGCTGCGCGACCTCGCGCACTGGGCGCACGCCGAACTTGCCGCGGCCCACCTCGAGCGGCTCGCACACACCTCCGAGCTCCTCGGCAACCACGCCGAGGCCGCAACGTGGCGGGCCCGAGCCGCCACCCTGCGCCAGACCTTCGGCAGCTGATCACCGACATCCCGACTGGGCCGAACACCACAATGATCATGGCGTGGCGCCCGAATTCCCACTAGCGTCCTCGCGGGCGCTCCGGATGAAGGAGGCCGTGGGGTAGGGAGAATGGATGTTGGTGCCGCCGCGCGTAGTGGGCGTGTTCACTTTGTTGATCCTGATGACTGCTGTCTTTGGGGATTCGGCCCGGGCGGGTGCTGCGCCAAACTCTTCCGTGCCCGGTGCGGGCGACGACGCTTGGGTGTATGAGCCGCGGCCTGGATACGGTGACCTACTCGACATGGTCGAGGCCGTCCCGCTGGAGACGGTGGAGCCGCTCGAGCGAGGTCCTGTCCTTGATGCGCGAACTGAGTCGTGGGACGAACTCGATCTGTCTGGGACAGGCACTGCTGTCTTGTCCCATGAGTGGATGCCGGTAGGCGGGGTTCCGATCGAGGTTCGTCTTGCCGAGGCGCCCGCGGTTGATGTGGTGACGGGGGAGTCGGCCGTTGACACCACGTCTGTGCCTGGGGTGTCAGTGGCTGGCGCGGTCGAAGTCACCTCCGTACAGGACTCCGGTTTCGGGGCGGGGACGTTGCGTATCGACATCGAGCCGGTCGGCCCCGCCGATGGTGCGGAAGATTCGTCAGCGGACCACGACCAAGGGCCAGGCGTAGCCCCGTCCACGACGGGCGAGGCGGAGGGCGAGGCGGAGGGCGAGGCGGAGGGCGAGGCGGAGGGCGAGGCGGAGGGCGAGGCGGAGGGCGAGGCGGAGGGCGAGGCGGAGGGCGAGGCGGAGGAGAGTGGCGCCGAAGCCGTTGCGGTGGATCCGGCGGCTGACCAGCCGCAGGATTCAGCGGAGTCGGCACGGTTGGCGCTCCCGCCGCTTGAGGTGCGGTTCGCGCGGGGCGCGGTGCAAGCAGCTGTCGAGGCTGGCGTCGGGGCGTTGACGCTTCAGCAGGCGGCCCTCGACGGGTGCGGGGACATGAGCGCGGATTTGACCCGGGGCTGCGTCCAGTGGGTGCCGGTGGCCTCGGACCACGAGCAGGCCAAGGTCCCGGTCTTCAGCCCGCTCGACCCCGCCTCGGCGCAGACCGCAGCTGCCGTTTTGGAAAGCCAGGAGGATGCGGACGGCGCTGGCGCGGCCGCGCCCAGGGGGGCTCCGGAAGTTGAGCCCGAGCCCCAGGCGCAGCAGGAGTCCGGGGTGGACGCCGGTGTGGCTGGCGGGGTGACTTTGTTGGCGACCGGTGACACCGCGGACTACAGGGCGACACCAACCTCTCTGTCGTCTTCGTGGCAGGTGGGGGCGGGGACTGGGGAGTTCTCCTACTCGGTGCCGTTTGAGATGCCCGACCCGCTGAAGACCGCGGCTGTGCCCGCAATCAGTCTGGGCTACTCCTCCGGCTCGATCGATGCGATGACCTACAACGCGAACGGCCAGGGTTCGGCAGCAGGTCTCGGGTGGGACTTCAACATCCCCTTCATCTCACGTTCCTATGCAGCCTGCGTCGAGGACGGCATGCCGGCATCTGGGGAACTGTGCTGGCGCACGCGAGTGAAGACCGTCGACGAGGGCGGCGAACAAGTCGAGCGGTCTCAGGTCGTCGACCAGCTTCGCCTCACCATGAACGGCGTGTCCTCGCCCATGATCGCACTCGAGGGGACCCCCAATCGCTTCCGGCTCGAGAGCGACCCGGGTTGGCGTATCGAGCGCCAAGGCGGCCGGGGAGGAGCCAATGAGCGCTTCACGGTAGAAACGCCCGACGGTTCGACCTACTTCTTCGGTCACCGCGATCCTGGCAGGGACGGTGCCTCCGTTTCAGTCGCGCTTGACCCCACGGCGTCGGTGTGGCGGGTGCCCGTACGGGGCAACGATCCGGATGAGCCGGCGCACGGCGAAAACGATGAGGCCCCGCTCCAGGGCTGGCGCTGGAATCTTGACACTGTGGTCGACGCCCACAAGAACTTGGTGACGTACAACTACCGCACCCAGGCCAACGCCTATACGCGCGGCACGGGCGCGAACGCCAACGTGAGCTATGACGCTGCAGGGCATCTCGAAACCATCGAGTATGGGTACCGCGACGTCCAGGTGCAGGGCGCTGCGGGCCAGCACCATGACCAGCCCGCCGCGCGGGTGGTCGTCGACACCGCGCCGAGGTGCGCACCCGACGCTGGCGAGTGCACGGTTGCCGACAACCCGAACCGGTTTGTCGACACCCCGGTCAACCTTCTGTGTGACGAGGGAGATCCGTGTAGCCATCGGGGCCCAACCTTCTTCTCCACGCTGAAGTACGTGAGCCTGAGCACTCAAGTGCGCAGCAACACCGCGTCGACGTGGTCGTCGGGCAACACGGTCGACCGGTGGCGCTTCGATCACACCTTCCCGGCTGCGGGCACCGGCGGCACGGGCGTTGCCGACCCGCACCTGTTCTTGACCTCCGTCCAGCGCATCGGCATGGGTGACGGCGGCGACGCGGTCAGCGTCCCCGAGTTGAGCTTCAACTGGGACCACGAGCTGCTGCCCAACCGCGTTGCTCCGCCCGGCGCGCCCCGGCCGCTGTTCAAGCCCCGGGTGAGCACGATCTTCAACGAGTCGGGCGGCCGACTCGACGTCACCTACGGCCAGCAGAACCCTTGCACCCCAGCGTGGACCCAGGACAAGGACCGCCACGAGGCCACGAAGGACTGTTTCGCGCAGTGGTTCGACCCGACGCCCGACAACGGGGTCGACAACGGCGAGTTCTACTGGTTCCACAAGTACCTCGTTCGACGCGTCGGTACCTCGGACGCGTCGTTGGGGTACGTGCGGTCACCAGATCGTGGAGTAAACGAGAGCGGCCCGGCAACGCCGACGACCGACAACGATGCGTGCCCGTCGTCGCAGGGGTGCAGCATCTTGGGAGAATGGCAGGTCACCGACTACGACTACCAAGGCGAACCTGCCTGGCGGTTCACCGACGATCGCAACCGAGTCAACCGCAACCAGGACGAAGGCGTCGTCTCCGTGGGTGAGCACGAGTCGTGGGACGACTGGCGCGGCTACGAGACCACCAGGATCACCCAGCTGGAGTCCCGGCAGCGCACACTCACGGGTGCGGCACTCGCGACCACGAAGATCACTCGGTTCCGCGGTATGGCGAACTCGTTGAAGAACGACCAGGGCGAGCGGTGGGGTGACCGAGCCATCGACGTCACGGAGCCAGCCGCCACCGCCGGCGCGCTGCGTGACTCCCGCTGGCTGGTGGGCCGTGTCGCCGAGACCACCACCATCGAGCCCGGCACGTCCCCCAAGAACGCCGCCGGTGGCGCCACGAGCGATCAGCCGCTCACTCGCACCTACACCCGCTACGACACCATCACCACAGGCGCAGGCACCGACATCGACAGCCGCGAGACACGATTCGTCTATCCACGCGTCGCGCGCACCTACAACATCACCCCGTCGGCTCAGGTCGAAGACCCCGTTAGAGAAGTCGTCACGTCCGTCAACGACGGCCAGGGTGTCTCCTCGCTCCTGGGAGCGGTTGAGAAGGTCGTCGACACCACGGTCGATGGTTCCGTCGACATCTGCGTCGACAGCAACTGGCGTGGCTCCGCCGACCCGTTCCTGCGCGTCCCGACACTCACTCGGACCATCGAAGGCCCCACCACGAATGCCGGCGGCAGTGACTGCGGCACCGGCACCGTTCGGTCCGAGTCACGCGCCTACTACGACGGCTCCACCGACACCACAACCAACCCCCTCTCCACGGGCAACCTGACCCTCGAACGCACCCAGCTCACTCCCACAGCCAATGACGTTGCCGACAACACGTACAGCTACGACGCATACGGGAGACTCGTCGAGCACATCGCACCCGAAGGACTCATCACCCGCACGGTCATCACCTCGACCGGGAACAACAGTGGTGCCAACGGATCGGCGCCGGTCGAGAAGATCACCACCCAACAGGGCACCGAGTCCGCGTCCTGGACCGGGCTGAAGATCAACTCCCGCACATTCGAGACCAGCACGACCTACTCGCCTCGCCGCGGACTTCCCGTGCAAGAACGCGGACTGAACTCGACCACGTCCGTGAACGACACACGTCTCACCTACGACGGGCTCGGCCGCCTCGCAACAGTCCGACTGCCCGGCAACGTCGCCTCGACCGACCCACCATCGACCGAGTTCACCTACCGGTTCGCCCAGTTCCCACGCGGGAGCGGCGGCACCTCCAAGGCGCAACGCGTCACCACCACGACATGGCGCAACGCCAGCACCTTCGACCGCGTCGTGGACTACTCCGACGGTTGGGGCCGACCGATCGAGACCCAGGTGCCGTCGTACTGGCACGACCCCAACCAGCCGCAACCCCAGAACGGTCGTGTCTCGACTGTCACGGGATACGACTCGCTGGGACGCGCCGCCTGGTCCATGCCGGCCGTCCCCAACCCGACCGTGCTGACCGCCACCGCCGCGGAGCTCGTGAACCCCCGCGGCACCACGAACCTTGCCAGCAGCCCGTCGACCGTCAACTACACCAAGACGCTCTACGACGCCGCCTCACGTATCCGCAAGACCATCGTCAGCGACAACGCCACCCAAGGCACCCCGCTGCGCAACTCCATCACCACGTGGGACTACGCACCGCGATGGAGTAGCCAGCCGTCCGGGCGCGGTGTCCTGGTCACTATGCACCCCGACCGCGGAGGGGACCAGGAAGAACTGCGCAACACCCGCGACCAAACCGTCACCACCCGCGACTACAAGGGCGCCGGATCGTCGCGTGCCGTGGTCCTCACCGCCGACTACACCTACACCGCCGCCGGCGACCTGGCGACCATCACCTCGGACGTCGCCGCCAACCGGCTCGCCGAGCAATGGACCTATACCTACGACCTCGCCGGACGACGTACCAAGTCCGAGGACCCCGACACCGGCACCACGCTCACCACGTACGACCGGAACGACCAGCCGGTCTCGGCCATCGACGCCGAGGGGCGTTCCACCGCGACCACCTACGACACGCTCGGGCGTCCCACGCTCGTACGCGACACGACCAACGGAGCGAACCGCACACTCCTCACCCACACCTACGACAGCGCCACCAACGGCATCGGTCTCTCACAGACATCCACACGCCACAACCACCTCACCGCAGGGCAGAACCTCCAGGTATCACAAGCCGTCGGGTCCTACGACCCGATGGGTCGTCCCACCTCGACCACCTTCACCTACCCCGAAAAGCTGCGAGTGCCCTCGAGCAGCCCCACGATCAATGAGTCGTCGGTGCTGACCACCAGCTACAACCAGCAGGGCTGGCCCACCGCCGTCACGCGCACCTTCGCCACCGGGCTCCCCACGACCACCCTGAACTACGGCTACACGCCCGCCGGCACGATCGACACCATCACCATCCCCGCCACCCAAGGCGGAATGCGGCCGCTGGAAAAGGTCTACTACACGGCCGACAACCGGCGACACTTCGCACGATCCTCAGCAGCCGCACCCTCGCTACAGGGCATGGACCGCTACTACGCGCCCTCACCCAACACTGCACGCACCGACGCCATCGCGTTCTTCGGCATGCACTCCGACGGCACCAAGAACGCCACCAGAGACATGCGCTACACCCGAGACACCGTCGGCAACATCACCCAGATCCTAGGCGTGCACAACACCCCGTCTGGGCCGGTGGCAACAGCGGCATGGTGCTACGCCTACGACGACCTCAACCGACTCACCCAGTCCCGCACCGCGCCCACCGACGCAGCGACGAACTGCGCCTCGAGCGGGTGGGGTGATGCGTCGATCGTGGGCCAGCAGTACCGCATGGACTACTCGTACGGCACTTCCTACAACCGCCTCGTCAGTGCCACCGCCAGCTCGCCCACCCAGACCTCAGCCACCCAGACGTACTCGTACAGCAGCTCGGCTGCCGATCCCGCACACGCGCCTTCCGCGTACCCGGCCGATGTGTTCGGCACCGCCCAGCATGTCGCCACCTACGACAACGCCGGCAACGTCACCAGCGCAGGACCCAGCACCGGCGCCAAGGACACCTACAGCTACGACCCGTTCGGGAAGTACGCAAAGGTCACCAAGGCCGACGGCAGCGTCGAAGAATACGTGTACGGCCCCGACGGCAGCCGCATCGGCCTGCTCGCCACCACCGGCACCGGCTCGAACGCAACCACCAATGCCACCCTCGACATCAACAACGCCCAGTACAAGACCAGCCAGACCAGCCTTCTCGCAGTCACCACACCCGACGGTGAACTCCTCGGCTACCGCCACACCTACGGCTGGACCTCCGCCTGGACCGACCTCCAAGGCAGCATCAGGTTCCTCACCGACCAAGGAACCACCAAACGCGACTACTACCCCCACGGCGGCCTCACCGACAGCACCGTCGGCCTCTGGTCACTCGGCTACCTCGGCATGCAGCACGACAAGCCAGGACAGATCCAGCTCGGACACCGCAAATACCCAGCCCAACACCGCACCTTCCTCAACCCCGACCCCCTCCTGAAACCCTTCACGCCCATCACGCTCAACCCCTACGCCTACGCACACCACAACCCCATCACCCTCACCGACAGGTCGGGCCTGGCAGCAGCAGGCGGCGAGATCGCCGCAGGAGGAGGGGCCGGCGCAGGACCCGGGAGGTCCGCCAACACGCCGGTCCACTGCCTGACGAGCTGCCCCGAGGCAGACATCCCAGACGAGCTCGCGCGCGACAAGGACGCCGTCGACCGACTCGTAGTCGGCGCTACCGAGTTCTCCCTCGGCTTCGGACTATCGGCCCAAGGCGTCGCCGACTCCGCATGGGACGTCGCGACAGCCGCATTCCTCGCCCAATCCCGCCAGAGCCTGCGCGAAGGCGCCGAAGGCATGCTCTACGCAGCACGCCACCCCTGGGCCACCGCCAAGGCAATCGCCGTCAACTGCTCATCTGCCCGCATGAGATGCGCCGGATCCGCAACCTTCGGAGTCCTCTCCTCCCTCGCCGGAGGCGGCGGCGCACTCAGGGCGGGACGCCTCCGAGCTCCGGAAGGAACGAGCGCAGCCGCAAAGTACGGAGACGACCTCGCCGAGACCGCAGCCAAGGCGTGTTCTTTCTCCGGAGCAACGCTCGTGCTCATGGCTGACGGGACCAAGAAGCCGATCGAAGACGTCGAGGTCGGCGACGAGGTGCTCGCGACCGACCCTGAGACTGGTGAGCAGGCCGCGAAGCGGGTCGAGCGCGTCTTTGTTCACGACGACGCGCTGACCGATCTTCAGCTGGCCGACGGCACCGTCCTGACGACCACCGAGGACCATCCCTACTGGTCGGTCGACGACCAGAGGTTCGAAAGGGCCGACCAGCTCGCCCCCGGCGAGCGAGTTCTGGGTGCGGATGGACGGACTGTGAAGGTCTCCGGGCTCCGGCTTGCAACTACCCGAGACGGCCTCGCGTTCAATCTTTCGGTCGAGGGCATCCACACCTACCACGTCGGCGCTGATGCGGTCTTGGTGCACAACGACTGTGGCTTGCTGCTGTCTAAGACCCAGGGTGCTCGGATGACGACGCCGCAGGCGACGGAGTTGGCCAAGTGGCTGGGGTATACCCGAGTCAAGGGTGAGTCGAGCCATGGCCAAGCGATCTACACCAACGGCAAGAACTTCATCAGTCCTGATGTCGATGGGCACTCGCAAGGCGTGTGGAAGATGGCACGAACTTTGGATGGCTTCGGTCCGAGTGAGCGTCTCGGAACCTACGACTTCTTGCTGCAGCGGTTTGCGAAATGACCGACGAGTATTGGTCGCTGGACGTTCCGGGCCTCACCCGTGAGCAGGCGATGCGCTTCCAGGAGGCCATGCTTCCGGATTCGCCGCTTGGCGTCTTGCTGCTCGATCCAGCCCGGGTGATGGTGCGGGGGTTTGATCGTCCCACTGTCGAGTTGATGGCGAAGTGCCTTGAAGCCGGCCTTGCCACGTTGGATCTGTCGCACTTGGATCGCGCGGGCGCAATGAGCATGCTTGAGGACTGCCGAGCTTGGCTGGAGCAGCCCAAGACCTGAATCAGCTGGCTTGGCCGCTGAAGGCTTGGCGGGCGTGGTGGCGGAGAAGTGCGCCTTCGATGAAGGCGGCGACGTGTTCTTGTTCGTCGGGGGTGAACTGGTCGACGGCTTCGAGCTTGAGCCGCAGTGACTGGCTTTGGGGGCCGCGTTCGTCGTCGTCGAAGAGGAGCGAGTCCGCGCTGACGTTGAGGGCGAGCGCGAGGGCGCGGAGGACGTCGAGGGTGGGTTGGCTGGTGCCGGCCTCGTATCGGCGGATCTGGGTGACGTGGGCGCCGGATCGGTCGGCGAGCTGCTGCTGGGTGAGCGACCCGGCCTTGCGCGCGGCGGCGAGGCGGGCGGCGAAGTTGGTGTCGGTCACGGGGCCGAGGTGAGCGTGCAGCGACTGGTGGAGGGGGCTGCGGCGTCGAGCTCCGGGCGCAGGGCAAGGACCTGGTCGGCTGTTGCCCGTTCCACGACGACGACTCCCCGAGCCTGGTGGTGACCCCGGGCAAGAACCTGTGGCACTGCCTGGGGGCGTGCGGCCGCGGGGGTGGGCCGATCGACTGGGTGATGACCCGCTCAAGGGGTCTCGTTCCGGCATGCGGTGGAGCTGCTGCGGGAGTCGTCCCCGGCGCTGGCGTCGTTGGCGCAACCTGGGCCACGGTCCGCAGCGCTGGGACCGGTGTCGCGGTCGAAGTCGGCGAAGCTGCCGTCGCTGGTTGAGCCTGATGCTGGCGACGCCGAGCTGCTGGGGATGGTGGTTGGGCACTACGCGGAGGCGTTGGCCGGGCACAGCGACGCCCTGGCGTTCCTGGCCCGGCGGCGGATCGATGACCCCGAGGCGATCGAGGCGTTCCGGATCGGGTTCGGTGATCGGACGCTTGGCTACCGGATCCCGCACTCCCGCACCGCCGATGGGGCGCGAGTCCGTGGCAGGCTGCGGGACCTGGGCGTGATCAAGACCAGCGGGCACGAGCACTTCCGAGGCTGCCTAACCTTCCCGATCCTCGACGCCGCTGGCCAGGTCGGCGAGGTCTATGGCCGCCGACTGGACCCGCACGCCACCCCGCAGCACCTCTACCTGCCCGGCCCGCACCGCGGGGTCTGGAACCCGGCCGGGTTTGAGGCCGAGGAGCTGATCATCTGTGAGTCGATCATCGACGCGCTCACGCTCTGGTGCGCGGGGTTCCGTCACGTCACCGCTGCCTATGGGGTCTACGGCTGGACCCCCGACCACCAACAAGCGCTGGTCGAGCACGGCATCAAGCGAACTCTCATCGCGTTCGACGGTGACGACGCCGGCGACCGCGGCGCCAAAGCTCTTGCGGCTGAACTGACGGACGCGGGTGTCGAGGTGTTCCGGGTCGAGCTCCCCAGGGGCAGCGACGTGAACGACGTCGCGGTCGAGGCGAAGAACGCTCAGGAGGCGCTCGGCCGCTACCTGCGCAAGGCCGCGTGGATGGGCGGCGCCCAGAATGGTCGGCCGTCGTCGCCCCGGGTCGAGGTTGAGTCGGTTCGGGTGGTGCCGCCGGGGTTGGACTCGCCCGCCCATACCGTCGAGCCGGTCGAACCGGCGCCGGTCGTCGCACCGGATGAGCCTGATGAGTCCGAGGGCTCGGTTGATCCGTCGCAGGTGGTGGGTCGTGAGCTGTTGGTGGAGTTCGCCGAACGCAGGTGGCGGGTGCGCGGCCTGGACAAGGTCACCAGCTTCGACGTGCTGCGGGTCAACCTCCTGGTCACCGTGAGCGGACAGGCCGACGGGCCGTCCCCATCGTCGGGGTCGGGGTTCCACGTCGACACCCTGGACTTGTATTCGGCCAGGGCACGCGCGGCGTTCGTCGTGGCCGCGCGGCGGGTGAGCTGCGGCTGGCGCCGGAGGTGGTGAAGGCGTGGAGGAGTGGGAGTTCGACACCAGGCTGGGCGTCATGCCTGATGAGGCCAGGGCGCTGCGCGATCGGATCAACGACGTCCTGCGAGCGGCCTTCCGCGCCGAGTAGCGATCAGCTGGTGTGTGCGAGCCGGCGGGTTTGGTGGCGCAGGAGGATGGACTCGATGAGGTTAATGGTGGACTTCCTACATCTCGCCACATTCGGTCGTTTTCGGTTGGCCGGCATCCGCGTCCGACGAGGACGCCGCGACACGCGGAACGACACCAACCGAAACTCTCAACCGAAACCATTTCGTACCGGAACCGGGCGACTACCGTTTTCGGCATGACCCTGCAGGTTCGTGCAGTGCACACTCCTGACCCGGCGCGAGCCTTCCACTGCGCGGTCTAGACCGGTTTGGTGGAGGGGCAAGGAGCAATCCGTACCCAACCGGAAGAAGAGAAACCATGCTGAAGAGCAGGATCAGTCGGATCACCACGGCGGCCCTGGCGTCGGCCGCCCTCGCCGCCTCGATGGCCCCGGCCGCCACCGCTGCCACCGCGCAGGACAACGTGCCGAGCTTCGAGGAGTTCCGGGCTTCCACCCTGCGTGACGTGGGCGGCCAGTACGTCGTGAACGGTGACGAGACCATCCCGACCATGAAGGCCCTGCGCGCCTACTACGACACGATGGTCGGCTCCAGCGACTCCAACAGCGGCAACACCTCGCTCGTCGTCAACACCGTCGGCGGTGCCGACGACAAGTGGTCGGCCACCGCGGCCCGCAACCTCACGTACTGCGTGAGCAACAACTTCGGCGCCGACAAGGCCGCCGTGGTGTCGGCGATGCAGTCCGGTGCCGCACAGTGGGAGGCCGCCTCGAGCGGGGTGAACTTCATCTACGTGAGCAGCGCCGACTCCAGCTGCACGGTGTCCAACAGCTCGGTGGTGTTCTCGGTCGAGCCGACGAGCACGACGTCCTACATCGCGCGCGCCTTCTTCCCGAGCAGCCCCGACAGCCAGCGCAACGTGCTGGTCAACGCGTACTCGCTGCAGAACTCGGGCTCCTGGACGCCCTCGAACATCCTGGCCCACGAGCTCGGCCACACGCTGGGCTTCCGCCACGAGCACACCCGGCCCGAGGCCGGCACCTGCTTCGAGGACAACAACTGGCGTCCGCTGACGCCCTACGACTCCTCCTCGATCATGCACTACCCGCAGTGCAACGGCTCGTCGAGCGACCTCTCGATGACCGCCACCGACCGGGCGGGCGTGGCGTCGCTCTACGGTTCCTGACGCACCACGCATGACGAGGGCCCGGCCGCTGCGGCCGGGCCCTCCTCGCGTTTCGCCGGGCGGGTGCGCGCCGCCGTAGACTCCCCGCCCGTGGCTCTCACCATCGGCATCGTCGGACTCCCCAACGCGGGCAAGTCGACGCTCTTCAACGCACTGACCAAGAACGACGTCCTCGCGGCGAACTACCCGTTCGCCACGATCGAGCCCAACGTGGGCGTCGTCGGGGTGCCGGACGAGCGCCTCGCCCGGCTGGCCGAGGTGTTCGAGTCGGCCAAGCTGCTGCCCGCCACCGTCGAGTTCGTCGACATCGCCGGCATCGTGCGCGGCGCCTCGCAGGGCGAGGGCCTGGGCAACAAGTTCCTCGCCCACATCCGCGAGTCGGCCGCGATCTGCCAGGTCACCCGTGTGTTCCGCGACGAGGACGTCACCCACGTCGACGGCGAGGTCAACCCCGCCAACGACATCTCGACGATCCAGACCGAGCTGATCCTCGCCGACCTCGAGACGGTCGAGAAGGCGATCGCCCGGCTGGAGAAGGAGTCGCGCAAGGTCAAGGACCTCGTCGCGAACCTCGAGGCCGCCAAGGAGGCGAAGGACGCGCTCGAGTCGGGCACGCCGATCATCGCGACGTCCATCGACCGCGGCCTGCTGCGCGAGCTGTCGCTGCTGACCGCGAAGCCGTTCATCTACGTCTTCAACTGCGACGCCGACGAGCTCGCCGACGAGGACCTCAAGCAGAAGATGCGCGAGATCGTCGCGCCCGCCGAGGCGATCTTCCTCGACGCCAAGTTCGAGGCCGACCTCGCCGAGATGGACGACGACGCCCTGGCCCACGAGATGCTCGCCGAGATGGGCGTCACCGAGTCCGGCCTCGACCAGCTCGCGCGCGTCGGCTTCGACACCCTCGGACTGCAGACCTACCTGACCGCCGGCCCCAAGGAGACGCGGGCCTGGACGATCAAGAAGGGCGCGACCGCTCCCGAGGCCGCCGGTGTCATCCACACCGACTTCCAGAAGGGCTTCATCAAGGCCGAGGTCGTCTCCTTCGACGACCTGATGTCCGCCGGCACCATGCTCAAGGCCCGCGAGGCCGGCAAGGTGCGCATGGAGGGCAAGGACTACGTGATGGCCGACGGCGACGTGGTGGAGTTCCGCTTCAACGTCTGACGGCGGCGCGGGTCAGCCGAGCGGCTCGACCGAGACGACGTCCCACTGGAGGGCGCGGGTCTCGCGGGTGGCGCGGCAGGTGAGACGTGCCGCCTCGGGTCGACGGCTGCTCCGGACGACGACCCGGGCGCGGCCGGCCACGTCGACCGTCCACGTCCCCGCGTCGAGGTCCCCGCCCTGCTCGACCACGCGGGCCACCAGCTGCGCCACGTCGACGGACCCGAGCCGGTCCAGGGCGGTCGCGATCGCGACCTGCTCGGCCGGGTGCTTCCCGGCCACGCCGCGCAGCCAGGTCGTGTCCGGCGTGCCGGCCAGGTGGGTCTCGACCACGCGGACCGCCTCGTCGGACGGCATCCCGGCGTAGCAGGCGAGGTCGGGGAGCAGCAGGACGTTGGGGGCGAACCGGTCGCCGCCGAGGTGGCTGCACTCCCACGTCGCCTCCGGCCACCGCGCGGACAGCGCCTCCGCGACCGGGCGCCCCTTGACCGCGCAGCACACGTCGTGGACGCCGTGCGTGCAGACGAGCGCGAGCGGGCCTTCGTACGCCGTCCCGCCGGCTGGGTCGAGGCTCACCAGCAGGTCGTCGGGCTCGGTCCAGCGGCCCGCCCGCAGGTGTCCGTCACGGAGGCAGAACCACCGTCGCGGGCCGTCGAGCCTTTCGTGCGCGCCTGCCCGGCCGTGGCGGCGCACGAACACGGTGCGCAGTTCCGGGTGACCCAGCCGCCGCAGCAGGGCGTCGGGGAGGTCGGCGCCGAAGGGCGCGCTCACCGGCCACGGCGCGGGGTGCTCGACGAGGAGCCAGTCGCGCTGCGGGGGAGCGGTGCCGAGCATCGGGTCCCCGCGGTCGGCGGCCTCGTCCGAGCAGCGGAAGGTCATCCCGCGACGACCAGCCCCGCCTCGACCAGCGTGCGGGCGTGGTGCAGCCCGAGCTCGCCGGCGAGCACGGTCTCGCCGGCGAGGAGGCGCTTCGCCACGTCGACGTCGAGGTCCGCGACCGGCACCGACTCGGCGCGCGAGGTGAGCGTCGTCCCGTCGATGCGGGCGTCGAGGTGACCGCGCAGCCGGAGGGAGGTCGACGCGTCCAGCGACGCGCTGAGGGCGTGCTGCGCGAGCGGTCCCACCGGCGCCGGTCGCTGGGTGCCCAGGCGACGGGTGCGCATCCGCTCGGCGAGGACAGCCGCGTCGAGCCCGTCGAGGGCGTCGCGGAGCTTGGCGGTGAGGAGGTCGGCGTCGAGGTCACCGGGCGCCAGGTCGGTGCCGAGGGGCAGCGACCCGCGCGCCTCCTCGTCGTCGGCGAGCCCGGCCAGGGCGAGGGCGACGATCTCCTCGGCGACGGCGTACCGGGTCCAGCTGTGGAGGCCGAGGGTCAGGTGGATGGTGAGCCCACCGAGTGCGGTCGCGGAGTGGAGGTAGCCGCGCGGGAGGTAGAGGACGTCGCCCGGCTCGAGGACCGCGTCGATGACCGGATCCTGAAGCGCCGCCTCGCGGACGGCGTCGCGGCGGTCGGTCCAGGGCTGGTCGCGCAGCGGCGAGGGGTGCACCGGAGCGTGGATGGACCACCGCTTGCGGCCGGCGACCTGGAGGACGAAGACGTCGTGCACGTCGTAGTGGTCGTCGAAGCCCTGGTTCTGCGGGGGCGTGACGTAGGCGTTGGCCTGCACGGGGTGTCCGAGGTCGGCGGCGAGCTGCTGGCAGAAGTCGATGACCGGCGGCCAGACCCGGTGGAGGGCCTGCAGGACGATCGTGGACCCGCCCGCGAAGAGCGCCGTCAGCTTGGTGTCGCTGACCTGGTCGGCGATGCCGGCGCCCGTGCCGCCGGGCGCGGTGAAGGCGGCGTTGGGGAGGGTGCTCCCGGCCTTGGCGACCCGGAGGAACGGCGTGCGCAGACCGCGCTCGGAGAGGAGCTCGTCGACCGAGGCCTCGGAGAGGAGGTCTGCGAAGGCGGACCCGTCGGCGCCCGTCCGCAGGAGCGGCTCCCGGCCCCACGTCGTACGGGCGAAGGCCTCGACGTCGCCGACCACCCGCGCCAGCGCCGGGCGGTCGGCCGGTGCGCCGACAGCAGGCCCGGAGGACCCGGACCCGCTGTCGTCAGGCGCGTGGGACATCAGGCCTCGCTGTCGGCGCCTCCGTCGGCGCCGCCGTCCTGGACGCCGGGGGTGCCGTCGGCACCGCCGTCGGCGGGCCCTTCAGCGCCGCTGTCGGCGCCGCCGTCCTGCACGCCTGGAGTGCCCTCGGCACCGCCGTCGGCGGGCCCTTCAGCGCCGCCGTCGGCGCCGCCGTCCTGCACGCCCGGAGTGCCCTCGGCACCGCCGTCGGCGGGGCCCTCGGTCTCGGACTCGCTCATGGAGATCTCCTTCAGCTGGGGCCCGTTGCGGACCGGTGGAAGCGGCGCCGTCCGGCCCCGTCCTCCCTGTATAGCCCGGCCCCCGGAACGCCTCGCACCCCCGAAGGGGCGACCCGGTCACCGGCGGGCTGACCCCACCTCGGGGCTGGGCTCCGCCTGGTCGTTCCGCTTCAGCACGTGACGCCGCTGTTGCGCAGCAGCAGCATCGCCAGGTCGTCGGCCAGGTGCAGGCCGTGGAAGTCGTGGACCGCGCGGAGCGCAGCCTCAGCGAGGGCCTCGACGTCGATGCTGCCCGGGCCGCGCAGCCCCGCGGCCAGCCCCTCGACCCCGAAGAGCTCGCTCCCGCGCCGCGCCTCCACCACCCCGTCGGTGAACAGGACGAGCGTCTCGCCGGGCGCGAGCCGGACCTCGGTGTCGTGGACCTCGACGTCGTCGAAGAGGCCGAGGATCGTCCCGCCGGTGCCGACCTCCTCGACCGAACCGTCCGCCCGGACCAGCAGGGGCGCCGGGTGGCCGGCCAGGCTCAGCGTGAGGGTCGTGCTGCCGCACGCGAGCGGGTCCGGGCGGAGCTGTCCGTAGACCAGGGTGCAGTGCCGCTCGACCTCCGTCTGGGCGACGAGGTGCCGGTTGACCTCGCGGAGCGTCTCGGACGGAGCCACGTCCGCCGCGGCCAGTGCCCGGAGCGTGTAGCGCGCCGCCGCGCTGACCGCGGCCGCCTCGGCACCCTTGCCGCTGACGTCGCCGAGCACGAAGCCCCACGCCGACTCGCCGAGCCGGAAGACGTCGAGGAAGTCGCCGCCGATCTCGCCGCCGTCGCCGGCCGGGTGGTAGCGCATGGCCAGCTCGTGGCCCGGGACCTGCGGCAGCGCAGGCGGGACCATGCTCGCCTGGAGGGCCGCCGCCACACGGGACCGGTCCTCCAGCACGTCGCGCAGGCGGCCCTCCGCGCGGATCCGCTCGCTGATGTCGCGCAGCACGACGAGCTCGCCCACGCTCCGTCCGCGGTCGTCCACCAGGTGCTGGCGGGCCACGTCGAAGCTCCGCGGGCCTGCGGTGGCGGACCCGCTCGCGAGGGTCACCGCCCGGCCGTCCTCGAGGTCGTCGTCCGTGCCGAGCGCCTCGGGCAGCGTACGTCCCACCAGGCGCCCCGACGCACCAGCGAGCAGGACGCCCGCCGGGTTGACGTCCGCGATCCTGCCGAAGGGGTCCAGCACGAAGACGGCGTCCACCATCGACTCCACCACCGCGCTGCGCCCGACGGGGGACAGGTCGAGGAGGCGGTTGCCGATGAGTCCCCAGACCAGGACACCGCCGGTGAGGATGAACGCGAAGGGCGTCAGGTCGATCCGGGCGAACCAGCCGACCTCGAAGTTGTGCAGCAGGTTCGCGCCCCACGGGAGCAGGGCCACCAGCAGCAGGATCAGCGCCATCCGGCGGTAGGTGCGCGCCAGACGAGCCAGGCGGGCGATGAAGAGCCCGCTCGCGAGGAGGATCAGCAGGTTGTTGTAGCCCAGGACGACCCAGAACAGCGGACCGGTGCCCACCACCGGCAGCTCTCCGGGGCGTACGTCGTCGGGGTAGAACCGGACCAGGTCGTGCGTCGCCGGCAGCACGAGGACGAGCATGGTCGCGACGGGTGCCACCGCGAGCAGCGCCACCAGCCGGCGGGTGACGCGGACCGGGCCGCCGGTGTACTGGAGCACGAAGACCAGCCACGCGGGCGCGAGGGTGACGACGCCGGCGTACTTGGCGTCGCCCCAGCGGCTGCGGAGGCCGACGTCGCCGAGGGAGAGCTCGACCGCGTAGGCCACCCCCCACCAGGCCACGGCCACGAGCATCACGGCGAGGCTCCAGCCCATCGAGGTGCCCCGGCGCAGGGCGACCTGGGCGGCGAGCGCGGCGAGGACCAGTCCCGCCACTGCCGTCCCTGTGACCACCACCGTCAGCATCTGGTTGACCTCCGAGCCCGAACCCGGCGACCGACGCCGGGCGCACCCCTACCCACGGTATCCGCGACCCGTGCGTCAGGTGGGCGGAATGACGCTTGCGGTCCGGGGGCGGCCGGGGTGACACTCCGGTGATCCCCCGGGAGCACCCATGGACGTCGAGGACTACCGCGCGGCGCGGCGTACGCGCCTCGCCGAGCTGGCGCGCAGCCTGGGGGTGCCGGCCAGCGAGGCCGAGCAGGTGGTCGACCGGGTGATCGAGGCGCAGCGCCGCCGGATCGCCAGGGCGGACGACCCCGACGACGTCGTCGTCCCCGCCCTGCGCGAGGAGGTGCTCGGCGGCCGTCCGCGGCGCACGTCGGCGGTGATCGTCGGGTTCGCCGCGGTGGTGCTCGCCGCATTCGCCGTCGGCGTCGTCACCACCGGGGACGAGCGCCCGCAGGTCGAGCGGCCGCAGGTCGACCGGGACGACGGGACCGACGGTCGCACGCCCACGGTGCCCTCCCTGCTCGGGCTGACCGCCGACGAGGCGGCGGCGGCCCTCGGGAGCGCGCACATCGCGCTGCGGGTGGTGTCCGTCCCGCAGTGCAACCCGGCCGAGCAGGTCCTCGGGTCCGTGCCGCCGATGGGGACCGCCCTCACCGGCGACGACGTGGTGACGGTGATCGCGACGTCGTCGCCGACGTGGACCTGCCCCGACGACGCGGGCACGCGCGACACCGCGTGGGCCTTCCTCCGCTACGTCGTCACGGGCTCGGCCCGGCCCGACTTCGCCGCGGGCGTGCGGCTGTTCGTCGACGGCGAGCGGGTCGGCGTCGTGGACGGCACGGAGCCGGGAGCGCTGCCGCAGTGGCGGTCAGCGGTGCGCGACCCGGTCGTCCAGTACGTCGCGCGGCCGGCGCCGAACGACCTCGGCCAGCCGATCGTCGCGGTGACCCGCGCCGCGGGTGACCGGACCACCTGCGGTCGTCCGAGCGCGAGGCCGTCGGGGGTCACCGCCGCGGTCACCCGGCTGGTGCTGACAGCAGGCGGGGACGCACCGGGCGCCGGGTGCGGGCTGACGATCGACCTCTTCGAGGACGCGCGCGGCGCGGTCGCGGCCGTCGCCCTGGCCACACCCGCGCTCGGCCGGTCGCTCGGCCCGCCGCCCTGGGTGCGCCCGTCGGGGCGCGGCTGGAGCCGCACGGCCCGGCGCGGTCCGTCCTGACGAGTCGCGCGGTTCAGTCGCGGGTCGCGGCCGCCAGGGCGGCCCGCAGCTCGTCCGCGCCGACCCGCTTCGCGGTGGCGCCGGACCACTGCCCGTCCGGGCTGCCGTCGTAGGGCAGGCCGTAGGCCGGGGTGTCGGGCTGGAAGCGCCAGCCCTCGGCCAGCGGGCCGGCGTCGAGGGCGTCGTAGCCGATCCGGTCGAGCAGCGCGGTGGCGGCGTCCTTGGCGGCCTCGTCGTCCCCGGCGATCGCCAGCACGCTGCGCTCCTCGCTCCCGGCCGGCGCCTGCGGGCGCGCCAGCGCCGCGAGGTGCTCGAAGAAGATGTTGTTGAAGACCTTGACCACGCGCGCGCCCGGGAGGGTGTGGGCGGTGAGCTCGCTGGCGGTGGTCGAGCCGTCGTCGAGCGCGTCGATCCGGCCGTCGCGCTGCGGGTAGTAGTTGCCCGTGTCGAGCACGACCTGGCCGTCGAACGCCTCGACCGGCAGGTCGCGCAGCGCCTTGAGCGGGACGGTGAGGACGACGAGGTCGCCCTCGGTGGCCGCCTCCTCCGCGGTCGCCGCACGGGCGTGGGGGCCGAGGTCGGCAACGACGTCGGCCAGGGTCTCCGGTCCGCGGCTGTTGGCGATCACCACGTCGATGCCGGCGTCCACCGCGAGGCGGGCGACGGTGCTGCCGATATGTCCTGCTCCGACGATTCCCAGTGTGGTCATGTCCGGGTCAACGGTGGTCGCGGACCCGTTGCTCCGGGGCTGTCACGTCCCGGGCGGTCCACGGCGTCTGTGAGGGTATGACCATCTTGACCGAGGCGGGGGCACGGGCGATGAGCGGCGACGACGCGGTGGACTTCACCGAGCTCGTGCACCTCACGGGCCGCCGCATGCACCGCACGGCATACCTGCTCACCGGCGACCCGCACGCCGCCGAGGACCTCGTCCAGGCGGCCTACGCGACGGCCTTCCGCAAGTGGCGGCTGGTGAGCCGTGCCGACGACCCGGCCGCCTACACGCTGCGCATCCTCACCCGGCAGTTCCTCTCCGAACGCCGCCTGCGCCGCTCGACCGAGGTGGTGACCGACCGCGTGGCCGAGGTCGAGGACTCCGCCGGCGAGCCGACGGACCGGCTGCTCCTCCTCGACGCCCTCGCGCGGCTCGCGCCGCGCGACCGCGCAGTGCTGGTCCTGCGGCACTGGGAGGACCGCAGCGTGGCCGAGACCGCCGCGCTGCTCGGGATCTCGGAGGTCGCCTGCCGCACCCGCACCACCCGAGCCCTTGCGCGTCTGCGCGCCGAGATGCCCGACCTGGAGGACCTGTCATGACCACGCTCCACGACCTCTTCGACCACGTCAGCCGTGACCTCGACACCGACCTCGCCCGCCTCGAGCAGCAGGCCCGGGAGCGCGCCGCCCGGGAGACCCGACGGCGCCGCACGGCCGCCGTGCTCGGATCGACGGCGGTAGCGGCGAGCGTCGTGCTCGGCGTCTCGCTGCTGGGCGGCGGGTCCGCGGACGCGCCGTACGCCGACAGCTCGACGTCCTCGGCGAGCCCGACACCGGCACCGACCTCGGCCGCCCCATCGCGACCGGCTCCGCTCACCGGGCGCAGCGCGGCGGCGCTGCTGCGCGAGGTGGTGGGGGAGGTGGCGCCCGGCACCACGACGGACTACGCCGGCGAGGGCGACGTGACCCGGGGCCACGGCGACGTCTACGCCGAGCTGCTGCTGCGGCCCACCGCCGGCGGCGGCTTCGGCACGGTCTCCGTCAACGTCCAGGGTCGTCGCCTGGTCGAGCTGCTCGGCGGACCCACCTGCCCGTCGGGGGTGCTCGACTGCGAGGTGGGCGACCTGCCGGGCGGTGACACCGTCGTGACCTACCGGAACACGCCCGACGGAGACGGCGACGTCCGCCTCGTGGCGGAGGTCTGGCGGGCGGACGGCTCGACACGGTTCGTGGTCGCTGCGACCAACGGCCGTGACCTCGGCGCCGGCCGGTGGGACGTCTCGCGGCCGACGGCCGTGCTGTCGGTGGAGCAGCTGGCCGCGGTGGTCACCGACCAGCGGTGGGGGCCGCAGGTGCCGGGCGACGTCGCCGCCGAGGGCGAGCGGCTCGAGCCCTACCGGTCCCTGGGCGGCTCGCTCGACTGAGCGCGCCGGCTCGGGCCGGTGCGCCACTCGTCGGAGAGCTGGGCGAACACGAGCTGGGTCGTCCACGCGCCCTTGAAGTGGACCGCCTCGACGTGGCGCGCCTCCTGCCGGAACCCGAGCCGCCCGAGCAGCCGGGCGGAGGCGTCGTTGCCCTCGACCACGACCGCGGTCAGCCGGCGGAGGCCGAGGTCGTCGAAGGCCAGCCGGACGATCGCTCGCGCGGCCTCGGCGGCGTACCCCTGCCCCTGGGCGTCGCGGGCGAACGCGAAGCCGATCTCGCCCTGGCCCTCCGAGGCCCACTTGAGCAGCACCTCGCCGATCACCCGGCCGGTGTCGCGCACCTCGACGGCCAGCACCAGCCACTGGCCGTGCGCGAGCAGCTCGGTCTGGGTGAGCTTGACCCGCAGCGTCTCCTCGGTGGCCGCACGATCACGCACCGGCCACGGGACGAACCGCACGACCTCGGGGTCGCCGTGGAAGCGGGTGAGGTCGTCGAGGTCGTCGGTCCGGTGCGCGCGCAGGACGAGGCGCTCGGTGGTGATCGGCAGGACGACCGGGAGGCCGGTCACAGCGAGAAGTGACCCGGCGCCAGGCTGCGCAGCACGCAGAACTCGTTGCCCTCCGGGTCGGCCAGGACGGTCCAGGACTCCTCGCCCGACTGGCCGATGTCGGCGCGCGTCGCGCCGAGGGCGAGGATCCGCTCGACCTCGTCCTCCTGCGACCCCTCGACGGGCGAGACGTCGAAGTGGACCCGGTTCTTGGCGACCTTGTCCTCCGGGACCTGCGCCAGGAAGATCGTCGGCGCCACGGGCCCGGTGCGTACGGCGTCGAGCAGCTCGCGGTCGTCGCGCCCGGGTGGCCCGATCTCCACCAGCCCGGGCTCGCGGTGGAGCACCACCCAGTCCAGGACGCCGCACCAGAACACGGCGAGCCGGTCGGGGTCGTGGCAGTCGAGGGAGATCTCGGTCAGTCGGGACGCCATGGCTTGATCCAACCCGCAGGATGGAGGGGTGTTCAACCGGAAACCGCCGTCCGTGTCGGCGGCCGAGGGCGCCCGAGCCGCGGCGGACGGTCGCGTGGTCGTCTACTGGCGGCGCGGCTGCACCTTCTGCCAGCGGCTGCACCTGATGCTCGGTCGCCGGGTGCGCGACGCGGTGTGGGTGGACGTCTGGGCGGACCCCGACGCCTCGGCGTACGTCCGGTCCGTCAACGACGGCGACGAGGTGGTGCCGACCGTCGTGATCGACGGGGTGCCGTACACCAATCCCTCGCCGCGCGTCGTCGCGGCCGCGCTCGGCGGCTGAGCGCCCGGTCCTCTGGCACGATCGGGACCGTGCGCACCCTGCTGAACGTCATCTGGCTCGTCTTCGGCGGCTTCTGGCTGTTCCTCGGCTACCTGTTCGCCGGGGTGCTGCTGTGCATCCCGATCATCACGATCCCCTGGGCGATCGCCTCCTTCCGGATCGCGACCTACGCGCTGTGGCCGTTCGGACGCACCGTCGTGCCGAAGCCGTCGGCCGGCGCGGGGTCGTTCCTGGGCAACGTGATCTGGTTCGTGCTCGCCGGCTGGTGGCTGGCGATCGGCCACGTGCTGACCGCGATCGCCATGGCGATCACGATCATCGGCATCCCGCTCGCGATCGCCAACCTCAAGCTCATCCCGGTCTCGCTCACGCCGCTCGGCAAGGACATCGTGCCGACCCGCCGCGGCGACTTCGACCTCCGCTGACGGGCGGCGTACCCGTCCTTCGCACCCGGACCTCGTGGTTCGCACCCGAGATCTCGGGTGCGAACCACGGAAGTCCCCGGATATCCGGGGACTTCCCGGCGAGAAGGACCGGACGGCTCAGAAGTCCTCGTCGAACCCGACCGCACCGGTGACGCCGACCTGGTAGGCCGAGACCTTGCGCTCGAAGAAGTTCGACAGCTCCTGCACGTCCTGCAGCTCCATGAACGCCAGCGGGTTCTTCGAGCCGTAGATCACCGGCAGCCCGAGGCGCTCCATGCGGCGGTCGGCGACGTACTCGAGGTAGCTGCGCATGTCGGCGGTCGACAGCCCGGCGACACCGCCGCCGAGCAGGTCCTCGGCGAACTGCGCCTCGGCGTCGACGCCGTCGACCAGCATCTGCCGCACGTCGGCCGCCATCTGCTCGTCGAAGAGCTCGGGCTCCTCCTCGCGCACCGTGTCGACCACGTCGAAGGCGAACGCCATGTGCATCGACTCGTCGCGGAAGACCCAGTTGGTGCCGGACGCCAGGCCGTTGAGGAAGCCGCGCGAGCGCAGGAAGTAGACATAGGCGAACGCGCCGTAGAAGAACAGCCCCTCGATGACCGCGGCGAAGCAGATCAGGTTGAGCAGGAACTTCCGCCGGTGCTCCTGCGTCTCGAGCGCGTCGAGGTCGAAGACCGAGTCGATCCAGCGGAAGCAGAAGTCGGCCTTGGCCTTGATCGAGGCGATGTTGTCGACCGCCGCGAACGCCTCGTGGCGCTCGGTCTCGTCGGGGACGTAGGTGTCGAGCAGCGTCAGGTAGAACTGCACGTGCACCGCCTCCTCGAACAGCTGGCGCGAGAGGTAGAGCCGGCCCTCGGGGGAGTTGATGTGCTGGTAGAGGTTGAGCACCAGGTTGTTGGCCACGATCGTGTCGCCGGTGGCGAAGAACGCCACCAGCCGTGACACCAGGTGCCGCTCGGCGTCGCTCAGCCGGGCGAGGTCCT
The DNA here is from genome assembly GCF_018275325.1 of Nocardioides palaemonis. NCBI lineage: Bacteria > Bacillati > Actinomycetota > Actinomycetes > Propionibacteriales > Nocardioidaceae > Nocardioides > Nocardioides palaemonis. The sequence continues at coordinate 817,224 of NZ_JAGVQR010000001.1, forward strand.
TGAGGTCGGAGTGCAGGTCGACCTCCTCGACCGTCCAGGTGTTCTTGATGGCGTCGCGGTAGCGGTCGTAGAAGTGCGGGTAGCGCATCGGCCGCAGGGTGAGGTTCATCCCCGGGTCGAGCAGCATCCGCGTCGCGGAGTGGTCGGTGGCGGGGGTGTCGGTCGTGGTGGTCACTGGCAGGCCTCGCAGCTCTCGGGGTTCTCCAGCGAGCAGGCGAGCGCCTCGTCGTCGGAGAAGGTGGTGGGGACGGTCGGGGTGGTCTCGACGACGGGGGAGGGCGCCGGCGCGCTCACCGACGTCGTCGTCTGCTGGATCCGCGTCGCGGGACGCGAGCGGAGGTAGTAGGTCGTCTTCAGTCCGGACTTCCAGGCGTGGAGGTACATCGACGAGAGCTTCCCGATCGACGGTCCGGCGATGAAGAGGTTGAGCGACTGGCTCTGGTCGATGAACGGCTGCCGGGCGGCGGCCATGTCGATCAGCGCCCGCTGCGGGAGCTCCCACGCGGTGCGGAAGAGGTGGCGTACGTCCTCGGGGATCGCGGCGATCCCCTGCACCGAGCCCTCGGCGCGCTTGATCTCCTCGCGCACCTCGGGGGTCCACAACCCGCGCGCCTTGAGCTCGCGCACGAGGGCGGTGTTGACCTGGAGGAACTCGCCCGACAGGGTCTCGCGCTTGAACAGGTTGGACACCTGCGGCTCGATGCACTCGTAGCAGCCGGCGATCGAGGCGATCGTCGCCGTCGGCGCGATCGCGACGAGCAGCGCGTTGCGCAGCCCGTGCTCCGCGATCCGCCCGCGCAGCGCGGCCCAGCGCTCGGTCTGGGTGCCGGTGACGTCCCACAGGTCGGGCTGCAGGACGCCGCCGGCGGCGCGGGTCTCGGCGTACGCCGGGTGCGGGCCGTGCCGCTCGGCGAGCTCGCAGCTGACCTCGAGGGCGGTCAGGTAGATCTCCTCCGAGACCCGGGTCGAGAGCTCGAGGGCCTCGGGGGAGTCGAAGGGCAGCCCGAGCGCGAAGAACACGTCCTGCAGGCCCATCAGCCCGAGCCCGACCGGTCGCCAGCGCGGGTTGGAGGCGGCCGCCTCGTCGCTGGGGTAGTAGTTGACGTCGATCACCCGGTCGAGCAGCGGCACCGCCGTGCGGACCGTGGCGCGCAGCGCGTCCCAGTCGAGGCCGGGTCTCGTGACAGCCGCCGGGGCGCCGTCCTCGATCACCGGGGTGAGCAGGTGCTGGGCGAGGTTGACCGAGCCGAGGTTGCACACCGCTGTCTCGTCGTCGGAGGAGACCTCGATGATCTCGGTGCAGAGGTTCGACAGGTGCACCACGGGCCCGCCGGGGGTGTCCCGGGTCTGGTTGCAGGTCCGGTTGCTGGCGTCCTTGAACGTCATCCAGCCGTTGCCGGTCTGGGCGAGCGTGCGCATCATCCGGCCGTAGAGCTCGCGGGCGCTGACCGTGCGCACCACGCGTCCCTCCTCCTCGGCACGGCGGTAGGCCTCGTCGAAGGCCGCACCCCAGAGGTCGGGCAGCTCGGGCGCCTGGTCGGGGTCGATCAGCGACCACTGCCCGTCGGCCTCGACGCGGCGCATGAACTCGTCGGGCACCCAGTGCGCGAGGTTGAGGTTGTGGGTGCGCCGGGCGTCCTCACCGGTGTTGTCGCGCAGCTCGAGGAACTCCTCGACGTCGGGGTGCCACGGCTCGAGGTAGACGCACGCCGCGCCCTTGCGGCGCCCGCCCTGGTTGACCGCCGCCACCGACGAGTCGAGGGTGCGCAGGAACGGCACGATGCCGTTGGACTGGCCGTTGGTGCCGCGGATCAGCGCGCCGCGGCTGCGGACGCGGGAGAACCCGATGCCGATCCCGCCGGCGAACTTCGACAGCTTCGCGACCTGCGCGTAGCGCGAGTAGATCGAGTCGAGGTCGTCACGCGGGCTGTCGATCAGGTAGCACGACGACATCTGGGTGTGGCGGGTGCCGGAGTTGAAGAGCGTCGGCGACGACGGGAGGTAGGCCAGGCGGGACATCAGCCGGTAGAACTCGATGGCCTCCCCGGTGCTCTGCGCGAGGCCGCACGCGACCCGCAGCAGGAAGTACTGCGGGGTCTCGATGACCAGGCGGGTCGAGGGGTGGCGCAGCAGGTAGCGGTCGTAGACGGTGCGCAGCCCGAAGTACTCGAAGCGCCGGTCGGCGTCGTGGTCGACGGCGAAGTCGAGCTTGCGGGCGTTGTCCTTGACGAACGCTGCCGTCTCGTCGCCGATCAGCCCCTCGGCGTGACCGAGCGCGACCGACTGGCTGAACGACGCGACGCCCTGGTTGCGGACCTCCTTGTCGACGTAGCCGGCGAGCAGCCGGCCGGCGAGCCGGGAGTACTGCGGCTCCTCGCCGATCATCTCCGCGGCGGTCTGGATGGACAGCCGGTCGAGCTCGGCGGTGGTGGCGCCGTCGTAGAGCCCGCTGATGGTGCGGGTCGCGACCCGCATCGGGTCGACGTGCGCCAGGTCGGCGCTCACCCGGTCGACGGCTCGGACGATCTTGTTGACGTCGACGGGCTCGCCGTCGCCGTTCCTCTTGCGGACCTGCATGGCGGTGCGGCCCGGTGACTCGGTGATGGTCACTTCTCTCTCCTCGCGAGACGTCACGGGGTCCGTGGCGACGCGGGGAGGGGAGGGCGTACGAGGCGTGCGTGGCTGTCGCGGCGCAGCGTCGTGCGGAGCCCACCGGCCTTCCCACGAGGCCTCGGACCACCGCACCCGGTCGGGTGCGGTGCGCTGGCAGGTCTTCGGACTCGCGGGCGCGCCTGCCGGATCCCTCCGGTCGACCCCTACTGGCCGTCGCTTCCCAGGCCTCCCGGCCCAGTGCTTCGTGACGGCTGTCGTTCCCACTCACCGCTGCGGGGCAGTCCCGGACTCACACCGGGTTCCCTCTTGCCTCGACGCGCCCGGCTTGGCGCGGCGAACCAGCCGCGTGCACCACCATATGTAGGTCTGCGCGAGATGTGTGGGACCACATCTTGTGTCGGCGTGTCGTTGCGCTGACCCGCCTCAGCGCGCCGCGCGGGCCCGCGCGATCGCGGCGCCGAGGCGGGCGTTGTGCTCGACGAGCGCGATGTTGGTGCGCAGCGAGGAGCCGTCGGTGAGCTCGACGATCCGGCCGAGGAGGTAGGGCGTGGTGTCCTTGCCGGTGATGCCGAGCGCGTCCATGTCGGCCAGCGCCCGGTCGATGATCGTGCCGATCTCCCCGGCCGGGATCTCGCTCTCGGCCGGGACCGGGTTGGCGACGACGACACCGCCGGCGAGGCCCATGTCCCACTTGGCCTGCATCAGCGCCGCGACCTCGGCGGCGGAGTCGACCCGCATCGGCGCGGCGAAGCCGGACGAGCGGGAGTAGAACGACGGGAACTCGTCGGTGCCGTAGCCGAGGACCGGGACGCCGAGGGTCTCGAGCTTCTCCAGGGTCAGGCCGATGTCGAGGATGCTCTTCACGCCGGCGCAGACGACGGCGACCGAGGTGGTGGCGAGCTCGGTGAGGTCGGCCGACACGTCGTACGACGTCTCCGCGCCGCGGTGCACGCCGCCGAGCCCGCCGGTGACGAAGACGTCGATGCCGGCGAGTGCCGCGAGGCGCATCGTCGACGCGACGGTCGTGGCGCCGTGCAGCCCGCGCGAGACGACGTAGGGCAGGTCGCGGAGGGAGACCTTCATGACCGACTCGTCCGAGGCGAGCAGCTCGAGGTCGTCGGCGGACAGGCCGATCGTCGGCCGGCCGTGCAGCACGGCGATGGTGGCCGGGACGGCGCCGCCGTCGCGGACGATGCCCTCGACCGTGCGGGCCATCTCGACGTTCTGCGGGTAGGGCATGCCGTGGCTGATGATCGTGCTCTCCAGCGCGACGACGGGCTGCCCGGAGTCGAGCGCGTCACGCACCTCGGAAGTGATCGTCAACATCGGTGACCTCTCTCGGAGTCGGGGGCTCGAGGGCGCTCATCGCCTCGGGCAGGTCGGGTCGGACGGTGTGCGGGCTGGTGATCGTCGCGGCTGCGGCGCGGTGGCCCTCGCGGGCGGCCTCCACCGGGTCGGCACCGCGCAGCGAGGCCGCGATCCAGCCGGCGAGCATGGCGTCGCCCGCGCCGGTGACGTCGACGACCTCGACCGGGATCGCGGGCAGGTGGACCGGACGGACGCCCTCGCGGCAGACGTACGAGCCGCGGGCGCCCTCGCGCAGCCACACGAGCCCGACGCCGCGGTCCCAGAGGTCGTCGACCGCGCTCCACGGGTCGTGCGGGCGGCCGACGAGGGCGCCGACCTCGTCGGAGTTGGGGGTGACGAGGAACAGCTCCTGCACCTCGGAGGCCAGCCGCGCCGCCTTGGCGACGGAGACCGGCTCGAGCGCGACGGGCACACCGGCGGCGGACGCGGCGGCGCGGACCTTCGCCACCTGCGCGGGCGCGAGGTTGCCGTCGACGACGACGAGGGCGGCATCGCCGAGGTGGAGGGTGTCGAGCTCGAGGGCGTCGACGACCGCCATGTCCGAGACGGCCGAGACGAGCTCGCCGTGGTGGTCGAGGACGGCGGTGTAGGTCCCGGTCGCGGCGCCCGGCACGCGGCGTACTGCCGACACGTCGACGCCGCAGGCCGCGGTGACGCGGAGCGCCTCGTCGCCGAACGCGTCCTGGCCGACGGCGGACACCAGCCGCACCGGCGTGCCGAGCAGGCCGAGGCACGCGGCGACGTTGCGGCCGACCCCGCCGGGGGAGATCCGGGTGTGGCCGGGGTTGCTGGTCGCGGCGACGAGCGGGCCGGACGTGCGGGCGACGACGTCCATGTTGGTCCCGCCGACGACCACCACCCACTGGCTCACGCGCAGATCCTGACAGAGCAGGCCGACGGGTCTACCGTCGAGGGGTGATCTGGATCACGGGGGGACTCGCGCTGGCGGCCGTCGTGGCCTGGCTGGACCGCCGGCAGCGCCGCCGCGACGCCGAGGACCGGGCCCGTTCCGGCGTGCCGATGCGCCACCTGCAGCCGCGGAGCGGTGTCGGGCACCTCGGCGAGGCACCGGTCGCCGTCCACCACCGCCTCGGCGGGCGCGGGCGGGGCTGAGCGGGTCAGATCTCGTCGTCGACGTACGTCGGCGCGGCCACCCGCCAGCCGGCGAGCGCGAGCGGCACCGAGGTCAGCGCGAGCAGCACCAGCACCAGCGACCAGCCGCCGGTCGCGTCGTGCAGCAGCCCGACGGCGAAGGGCCCGATCGCGGCGAGCGCGTAGCCGACCGGCTGCACGAAGCCGGAGAGCTGGGCGGTCACCGAGGGGTGACGTGTGCGCGCGGTGATCAGCGCGATCGCCGTGGGGAAGGCCAGGCCGGACAGGCCGAGCAGGAGCGCCCAGAGCCACGGGACGGTCGCCGGGGCGACCAGCAGGCCGGCGTACCCGAGGGCGAGCAGCACCCCGAACGACACCGTCAGCGGGCGCAGGCCGCGCCCCCGGGCGATCACCGTCGGCATCGCGAGCGCGCCGAGGATGCCGACGCTCGAGAGCAGCGCCTGCAGGGCTCCGGCGTGCGACGCGGACAGCCCGGCGTCGCGGTAGATCTGCGGGAGCCAGCCGAACTGGACGTACGCGTGCATCGACTGCACGCCGAACAGGACGGTGAGCGCGACCGCCGTGGGCGAGTGGACCACCCGGCCGGACGGCGCCTCGTCGCTGACCTGGTGCTCGGCCGGGGACCGGCGCTCGCGCAGCGCGAGCCAGGCCCACAGCGGCAGGGACACGGCGAGCAGCAGCCCCCACATGCCCAGCCCGGTCTGCCACGACCCGGTCGCCTCGGTGACCGGCGCGGTGGCCAGCGACCCGATGGTGCCGCCCACGACGAGCCCGGTGCCGTAGACGGTCATCAGCACCACGGCGTGTCCGTGCGCCTTGATCCACGCCGGGACGAGGACGTTGCCGACCGCCATGCCGGCGAGGGCGAGCACGGTGAAGAGGAGGAAGACCGGGACGCTGTCGGTGGTGACCCGCAGCAGCAGGCCGGTCGTCGCGGCGGCGAGGCCGAGCGCGATGCCGACGGTCATGCCGACGCGGCGGGCGAACGCGACGGCCAGGGCGCCGACCACGCCGAAGCAGAGGCCGGGCAGGCCGGTCATCGCGCCGGCGACCCCGGCGCTCATGCCGAGGCCGTCGCGCACCTCCTCCAGCACCGGTCCCGGAGACGACGCGCCGGGGCGGAGGTTGACCGAGACCAGGACGACGGCGGCGACCAGGACGGCGTACGGGACGGCCTTCGAGACGGTGCGGGGGGAGGTGGTGCGGGGGTCAGCGTCGGGCACGTGCACCGAGCCTAGGCGCGAGGAGCAGCACGCCGAGGACGAGGGTCGCGACGACGACGAACGACGTCGCGGTGCCCTGGTCGCTCGCGCGGCGCAGCAGCATGCCGCCGACGAGCGCGCCCAGCCAGACCACGACCCCCGACAGGAGTGCCGCCGGCGGGCGGCGGGTCAGTGCCAGCACGGCCCACGCGAGCAGGGCGCCGGTGAGGAAGGGCCACGCCGTGGTCCACCAGCCGCCGAGGGTCAGCGAGCCGTAGTGGCTCAGCCGGCCGACGACCGCGAACAGGCCCACCAGGAGGAGGTCGATCAGCAGCCACATGGCATCGAGCCTAGGCACCCCGGGGCTAGGGTCGGGCCATGAGGTCCACGGTCCACTGGGGGGTGGCCCACGGCCTGCCCACGCTGATCCTGCGCCGGGCCGCCGACCGGGGCGACCTGCACGCCCGACTGGTGCGGACCGGGGGCAGGGGCAGCGAGGCGTTCGACCTCGTCGAGGAGATCCGCGCGCGCGGGCCGCTCTACCGCTCGCAGCTCGGCTACGTCGCCACCAGCCACGCGACGGTGCGCGAGGTGCTGACCAGCGACGACTTCCGGACCGGCTTCCCGACCGACCAGGGCCCGATCGGCCGGGTCGCCCGCTGGGCGGCGCCGCGCACCCTCCACCCGGTCGAGCCGCCGTCGCTGCTGGTCACGGAGCCGCCCGACCACACCCGCTACCGCCGGTTGGTCACGCGGGTGTTCACGATGCGGGCGGTCGACCGGCTGCGCGAGCGCACCGAGGAGATCGCGGCCGGACTGCTCGACGACCTCGAGCCGCGCGCTCACGACGAGGTGGACCTCGTCGAGTCCTACTGCTCCCTGCTGCCCGTCACGGTCATCGCGGAGATCCTCGGCGTGCCCGAGGCCGAGCGCGCCCGGGTGCTCGACTTCGGCTCCGCCGCTGCTCCCAGCCTCGACTTCGGGCTCGGCCTGCGCCGCTACCGCTCGGTCTCGCGGGCGCTCGCGCAGTTCGACACGTGGCTCGGGCAGCACCTCGAGCAGCTGCACCGCTCGCCGGGCGACGACCTGCTCAGCGAGCTGGTGGCCGTCCGCGACGAGGGGCGCGGCCTCGACGAGACCGAGCTCAAGGCGACCGCGGGCCTGGTGCTCGCGGCCGGCTTCGAGACGACCGTCAACCTGCTCGGCAACGGCATCGCCCTGCTGCACGACCACCCCGGGGAGCGCGCCCGCGTCGGCGCCGATCCGTCGCTGTGGCCCAACGTCGTCGAGGAGGCGCTGCGGCTCGACCCGCCGGTGCTGCTGACCGCCCGGATGGCCCAGCGCGACACCGAGCTGGCCGGGACGACCGTGCGCGCGGGCTCGATGGTGACCGCGGTGCTCGGCGGGGCCAACCGGGACCCGGAGGTGTTTCCCGACCCGCTGCGCTTCGACGTCGCCCGCGCGAACGCCCGCGACCACATCGCGTTCTCCTCCGGGCGGCACCACTGCCTCGGCGCCCAGCTCGCCCGGATGGAGGGCGACGTGGGGCTGCGCACGATCTGGGAGCGCTACCCCGACCTGCGCCTCGAGCCGGGCGCGCGGCGGCGCGAGACCCGCATCCTGCGCGGCTTCGAGCGGCTGCCGGCGACCCTGCGGCCCTGAGACGTCACGGACGCGTCAGTCGAAGCGGCGGCGGTCCATCGAGACGATCCAGCGCCGCCGCGGGTGCTCGGTGACCGACCAGAGCCGGTCGGTCGACGGCCACCAGCTCAGGTCCTCCGGACCCATCGGCAGCGCCCACCGGTGCACGCGCATCGAGCCGGGCTCGCCCGCACAGACCGAGCCGGGCATCCACGGCCCGCGCGACACGGTCACGTGGTAGCGACCCTCGGCGAGGACGGCGCCCTGCATCTGCCGCACGCCACCGTCGTCGATCGCCAGCGGCCGGGAGAACCCGTCGTCGCCGGTGGCCAGCTGCCCGGTCGCGGGGTCGAGCGGGAAGCGGGCGAGCCGGGTCGTGGCGCCGGCCTTGAGGGCGTACTCGCCGGCCACGAGCGCCGGCGGCGTCGAGCGCCGGTCGAGCGACAGGAACGAGTAGCGCAGCCGCTCCTGCCCCTCGTCGGTGTGGGCGCGGTAGGTGAAGCGCACCGGCAGGACGTAGCGGTGGCCGTAGGAGTGGAGCGTGCGCCCCTCGATGCCGAAGCGGTCGGGGTGGTCGTCGTCGCCCGGCACCCGCATGATGTCGTCGACGCGGGCGGTCACGAAGCCGCGGCTGGTGGCCGCGACGTGGAGGTAGGGCCCGGCCCACACGATGCCGCCGGCGTGGATGTTCATCGGCTCGAGCGTCAGCGAGCCGTCCTCGTCGAACGCCGCCTGGACGAGCAGCACGTGGCGGTAGCGCCGCGAGTCGAGGTCGACGAAGGTGACCCGCGAGCCGCGCTTCACCCCGTCCTTCCCGGTCGAGTACCACGTGGTGACGAGCACCCGCCGCCCGTCGACGTCCTCGGTGTCGGAGGCGTCGGCGCTGGTCGAGATGCCCTGCGGGTACCACGCCTCGTCGCGCTCGTCGTAGCGGTCCCAGCGGTACGCCTCGCGCACCGCCCGCCCGAGCAGCCGCGGCACCACCCGCGCCCGGCGCAGCGGCCAGCGCAGGTCGTCGAGCAGGCCGCCGAGGCCCGTCGGCTCGCCGAGCAGGTCCGCGAGGGCCGCGATCTCGCGCACGTCCTCGTCGGTGCGCTCGAGGTGCAGCCCCTCGACGTACGCCGGCTCGCCCGCGGTCGGCCCGGTCCACCCGCCTGATGGCTCCATGGAGCCGACCCTAGCGACGCGCCCTTTCCCGCTGCCCCACCCGACGGGACAGGCCCGCGTGGGTGCCGGGTGGTGACACGCCCTGTGCCGGGTCCCGGCGCCATCGCCCATGCGATCTGACACACCCCGTGCCGCAACGGAGACGGACGGGCCCGAGCATGTGGGCCGGGTCGTGCCAGGACCGGAGGGCGCAGGGGAGAATGGCCGGCGTGAGGGCGATCTTCTTCGACGAGGCCGACGCGCGGGCGGTGGTCGCGCGGCTGGTGGCGGACGGCTTCGAGGCGCGCGTCGAGCGCGAGCGGCTGGCGGGGGAGGACGACGACGAGGACCACCCGTGGGCGGTGGTCAGCGACGCCCCGGCGTTCATGCTCGAGGTGCTCGTCGACACCCACGACGGCTGGCTCGACGAGGGCGACGAGCAGGCGGGGGAACACCCGACCCCGCTCGCGCCGTTGGACCTCCCGACGGCACCGAGGACCGTCAAGCGCCCCGACCTAGGCTGAGGTACATGTCGCAGAACGACCGCAGGATCCTGCTCGTCCACGCCCACCCCGACGACGAGTGCATCAACAACGGCGCCACGATGGCGCGCTACGTCGACGCGGGGGTCGGCGTCACGCTGGTCACCTGCACGGCAGGCGAGATGGGCGAGGTGCTTGTGCCCGCGCTGTCCCACCTCGCGTACGAGAACGACGGCGGGCTCGGCGAGCACCGCCGCGGCGAGCTCGACGAGGCGATGGCCGTCCTCGGGGTGACCGACCACCGCTTCCTCGGCGGCTACGGCCGCTTCCACGACTCCGGGATGGCCTGGCACGAGGACGGCCACGCCATCGCGGCGGAGGAGATCCCCGACAACGCCTTCTGGACCGCCGACCTCACCGAGGCCGCCGACGAGCTGGTGAAGGTGATCCGCGAGGTCCGCCCGCAGGTGCTGGTGACCTACGACCAGTTCGGCGGCTACGGCCACCCCGACCACATCCAGGCCCACCGCGTCGCGATGTACGCCTCCCAGCTCGCCGCCGCGCCGTCGTACCGGCTCGACCTGGGCGAGCCCCACGACGTCGCCAAGATCTACTGGACCGCGATGAGCGAGTCGCGGATGCGCGAGAGCCTGCGCCAGCTGCGCGAGTCGGGCGACACCGAGACCTTCAAGGGCATGGAGCCCGACGGCAAGCTGCCGCCCTTCGTGACCCCCGACGAGCTGATCAGCGCGCGCGTCGACGGCAGCGCCACGGTCCAGCGCAAGATGGACGCGCTGCGCAAGCACGCCACGCAGGTGGAGCAGGACGGCCACTTCTTCTCGGGCGCCGAGAGCGGCCACTCGTGGTGGTCCGACGAGTACTACCGCCTCGTCAAGGGCACGCCCGGCCCGCTCGGCGCCGACGGGTTCGAGGAGGACCTCTTCGCCGGCCTGTGACCCGGCCCGTGAGGAGGCTGGTGGGGACGCTCGGCGCCCTCGTCGTGGGAGCGGTGTCCGGCGCGGCCGGCACGCTCCTGCACCAGCAGTGGTGGGGGCTCGCGCTGGCCCTCGTCACCGGCGTGGTCGTCACGGCCTGGCTGCCCGCCGGGACCGTACGCCTCGGCTTCGCGATCGGCTGGTGCGTGCCGGTCGTGCGAGGTGCGCTCGCCCTGCCGTCCGGCGGCTTCCTCGTGGCCGCGAACGCTCCCGGGTGGTCGTTCCTGGCCGGGTCGGGCGTGCTGCTCGTGACGGCGGTGCTGACCGTCGCGTCGGGCCCGGGACGGCCCCACGAGGGACCGGCCGGCGGCGCCGCGGATCCCGGATCGCTCGGTCCCGCCTCCTAGAATCGCCGCGTGCCGAAGAACCCCAGCAAGTCCGCAGAGCCCCGTGACCGGGCGGGCGCGTCCGTCGTCGGATGGCTCCTGGTCGGGCTGGTCGTGCTCTTCGGCGGGTCCTACGCGGCCGCCCACTACGTCGCCGGCGACCGCGTGCCGCGCGGCACCACGGTCTCCGGCGTGGACATCGGCGGGCACCCGCAGGGCGAGGCCGCCGAGCGCCTCCAGGCCGGCCTGGCCGACAAGGTCGCCCGCGACATCACCACCACGGTCGACGGCCAGCCGGTGTCGATCGACCCGGCGGCCGCCGGCCTCGACGTCGACTACGACGCGTCGGTCGCGGAGGCCGGCGGCGAGAGCACCTGGGACCCGGTCCGGCTCTGGAACTACTTCACCGGTGGAGACGCCACCGAGGCCGAGGTGGTCGTCGACGACACGGCCTACAACGCCTACCTCACGACGCTCGACGACCAGCACGGCGAGGCGGCGGTCGACGGCGCAGTCGCCTTCGAGGGCGGTGAGATCACCCGGACCCCCGCGGTGACCGGTCGTGCGCTCGACCCGGCCGACACGCTGGCCGCCCTGCGCGCGGCGTACCTCGCCGACGAGCCGGGCACGGTCGAGCTCGAGACGACCGACGTGGTCCCGGCGATCGACGACACGGACGTCCAGGCGGCGCTCGACTCGTTCGCCTCACCCGCCGTCGCGGCGCCGGTCACCATCGACTTCCAGGGCTCGTCGGTCAAGGTCTTCCCGAAGGACTACGCCGCCGCGCTCAGCCTGGTGCCCACCGACGGCACGCTGGTGCCGACCCTCGACCCGGCGAAGCTCGCCGAGGTGGTCGGCGCGAAGGTCACCACCGGCGCCCCGGTCGACGCGAGCGTCCAGCTCGTCGACGGTCGCCCGCAGGTGGTGCCGGCCAAGCCCGGCGTCACCTTCGACCAGGCACAGCTCGAGGCCGGCTTCCTCGACGTCGTGGCCCAGCCCCAGGGCCAGCGCACGCTCGCGCTCGACGCCCAGGTCGCGCAGCCGGAGTTCACGACCAAGCAGGCCCGGGCGCTGAAGGTGAAGGAGAAGGTCTCCAGCTTCACGACCTACTTCCCCTACGCGGAGTACCGCAACGTCAACATCGGTCGCGCGGCCGAGCTCATCAACGGGACGCTGCTCGAGCCGGGGGAGACCTTCTCGCTCAACGACACCGTGGGCGAGCGCACCGAGGCCAACGGCTTCACCGAGGGCTACATCATCAACGACGGCATCCTCGTCCAGGACCTCGGCGGCGGCGTCTCGCAGATGGCGACCACGACGTTCAACGCGATGTTCTTCGCCGGGCTCGAGGACGTCGAGCACAAGCCGCACTCGTTCTACATCGACCGCTACCCGGTCGGTCGCGAGGCGACCGTGGCGTGGGGCGCGGTCGACCTGCGCTTCACCAACGACACCCCCTACGGCGTGCTGATCCAGGCCGACGTGACGCCGTCGACCCCGTCGTCGTCGGGCGTGGCGACGGTGAGCATGTGGTCCACCAAGTGGTGGGACGTCACGACCACGACCGGCGAGCGGCACAACCCGACCCAGCCGAAGACGCGGCGCATCGACACGCTGAAGTGTCACCCCAACACCGGCTTCGGCGGCTTCGACATCGACGTGGTCCGCTACTTCCGGCCGGTCGGCGCCAACACCGAGCAGCGTGACCCCGAGACGTTCAGCACGACCTACATCCCCAGCGACACCGTCATCTGCACCAACCCCGACGCCACCGACGGCTGAGCCGCCGGCGACCTCCCCGTCACGAGACCTACGGCGCCAGCCGGTGCAGGTCGCGCGGGAACGGCGTCACCTCGCGGACGTTCGCGGCCTCCACGAGCCGGCCGACCCAGCGCTCGAGGCCGATCGCGAAGCCACCGTGCGGCGGCATCCCGTGCCGGAACGCCTGGAGGTACGCCGCCTGCGTCTCCGGGTCCTCGCCGCGCGCGAGCAGCGCCGCCTCGTAGTCGCCCGCGCGGTGCAGCCGCTGCCCGCCGGTGACCAGCTCGAGGCCGCGGAAGAGCAGGTCGAAGCTGTTGCTGTGCTCGGTGGTCGAGGTGCGAGCGGAGCGAGCCTCGAAACCACTGCCCGTCCACGGATGCGTGTAGAACGGCCGCTTCGCCATCGGGTAGCCCTCGACCGCGACGAAGTCGCTGCCGTGCTCGGCCAGCGCCCAGGCGCCGAGGGCGCGCTCGTGCTCGGGTGCCAGGTCGGGCTCGTCGGCCGGTGCACCGACCAGCGCGAGGGCGTCGGCGAAGTGGATCACCGGGATCTCCGCCGGCACGACCGGCACCCGCGCGCCGGTGCGGGCGACGGCGTCGTCCCGGCCGGAGACGGCCGCCACCATGCCGGCGAGCACCTCGCGCAGCACCGCCAGCACGTCGCGGTGGTCGCGCACGAAGCCGAGCTCGACGTCGAGCGAGCGGTACTCCGCGAGGTGGCGCACCGTGTCGTGCGGCTCGGCGCGGAAGACCGGCCCGACCTCGTAGACGCGCTCGAAGACGCCGACCATCTGCTGCTTGTAGAACTGGGGGCTCTGCGCGAGGTAGGCCGGGCGGCCGAAGTAGTCGACCTCGAAGACCGACGACCCCGACTCCGTCGCGGTCCCGACCAGCTTGGGCGTGGCGATCTCGGTGAAGCCGAGCCCGTCGAGGGTGCTGCGGAAGCCCTGCAGGGACGCGGCGGCGAGCTCCCAGCGGGCGCGCTGGGCGGGGTGGCGCCACAGCACCGGCGCGTGGTCGAGCAGGGTCGGCAGCGAGACGTCGAGAGCCGGACGCCACAGCTCGGCCGGCGGGGTGAGCGCGTCGTCGGTCAGCGCCTCGACCACCGCCGAGGTGACCTCGACGCCGCCGGGCGCCTGCTCGTTGGCGGTCGCGGTGCCGGTGACCCGGACCGTCGTCTCCTCGGGCGGCACGGCGTCGCCGGCCGGCAGCACCACCTGGGCCAGGCCGCTGCGGTCGCGCAGCACGAGGAAGGTGACCCGCGCCAGCTCGCGGCGGCGGTGCACCCAGCCCTCGAGGACGACCTCCGTCCCGGGCGTCGCGGCGGTCAGGTCGTGGCAGAGCGTTCTCATCTTTTCCTCCAGGTGTGTGGAGCCCTGGAGGTGTGGGCGGGGGCCAGATCGCGGTGCCACCACACCTTCGCCGACAGCTGCCGGCCTCTCGTCGGTGACGTCGTACGCACGGACGAGTGCTGCTCGGCGCCCGGCTGCCCGGGACGTCGGGGGTTCGTCAGGCCCCGCACTCGTCGACGCCATCGTGGGCGACGAGGAGGTCCGCGGGCAACTCGTTTGCGGCGTCTAGGCTCCGGCGCATGCTCGTGCACCTGCGGCTGACCGTCCCGACCGCGCTCACCGACGACGTCGTCGCGCTGCTCGAGGACCAGCACCGCTCAGCGAACCTCACCGTCCTCGTCGGTGCGTCCCGCTCGCCCGTGGGCGACCTCGTCGAGTGCGACGTCGCGCGCGAGCTGGTCGGAGAGCTCATCGACCGGCTCAAGACGCTCGGCCTGCACGAGAGCGGCGGCATCGTCGTCACCACCCCGACCGCGACGCCCTTCGCCGCGGCCCGCCACCTCGAGCGCACCGCCCCCGGCGACCCGGAGGACGCGGTGATCTGGGAGTCGGTGATCGACGAGTGCTACTCCGCGAGCCGGCCGACGGTGTCGTTCCACGTCTTCCTCACGCTGGCCACCCTGCTCGCCGCGATCGCCGTGATCACCGACTCCTCGGTGCTGGTGATCGGCGCCATGGTGGTCGGGCCCGAGTTCGGCACCGTGGCGGCGATCGCCACGGGCCTGGTCTTCGGCCGGCTCGGGCTGACGTGGCGGGCGCTGCGGCTGCTGGTGCTGAGCTTCGTGATCGCGATCGCGGTGGTCACCGTGCTCGCCCTCGTGGCCTCGCTGACGGGCCTGGTCACGGCCGACATGGTCACCCGGCCGCGGCCGCAGACCGGCTTCATCTGGCACCCCGACCGGTGGTCATTCATCGTGGCGCTGATCGCGGGCGCGGCGGGCGTGCTGGCGATGACCACCGCCCGGGCCAACGCGATGGTCGGCGTGTTCATCTCCGTCACGACCGTCCCCGCTGCCGGCAACCTCGCGCTCGCGCTCGGCACGTGGGCGCCCTCGGAGATGCGCGGCTCGGTCGCCCAGCTCGGGGTCAACCTCGCCGGGATGGTGATCGCCGGCGTCGTCGTGCTGGTGCTCCAGCGGCTGCTGTGGGCGCGCGTGCTGCGTGCGTCGCAGCGCCTCTTCAGCCGCTCGTGAGGACGAGGTAGCGGTTGGTGTGGTGGGTGCGGAACCCGAGCCGGTCGTAGAGCGCGAGCGCGCCGTCGTTGGCCACCTCGACGTGCAGCATCGCGGTGCGCGCCCCGCGGGAGGCGCCCCAGTCGACGAGCTCGCCGAGGACGTACGTCGCCAGGCCGCGCCGCTGGTGGTCCGGGTCGACCTCCAGCCCCTCGACGAGCAGCCAGTCGCCGGACAGCACCCCGCGGCCGCGTGCGACGCCGTCGGCCAGCACGACCGTGGCCTCGGCCGGTGACTCGTCGGTGCGCGACGGGAGGTCCGTGGTGACGCCGCGGGTGGCCCGGGCGAGCTGCGCGACCGGCGCCAGCTGGGCGTGGGCGTCGCCGGAGCCCGTCGGCGCGAAGCCCAGCGTGGCCAGCCGTTCCTCCTCGTCGCTCCCGAGGCGCACCTGCGCGAGCGGGGCCTGGTCGCGAGCGGCGTAGAACTCGCGGACCCGCCAGACGGCGTCGGCCCAGCCGATGCCCGGGTCCTCCATCGCGAGCACCGAGTTGCCGCGGCGACGCAGCCGGCCGCCGTGCGGGGGCGAGGCGCGCAGCGTCCACGCGCCCAGCGGCTCCGTGGTGACCTCGGCCCACAGCGCCTCGACGTGCCGCTCGACCTCGGAGGCCGGCACCCGGGAGCGGACCGACGCGCGCGGGGGCACGGGCTTGCCGGTCACGACGTCGGCGAGCGGGATCGCGACCGGGCCGTGGCCGTCGCGGTCGACGGTCAGGGTCTCCCAGTCCCACGCCGTGCAGGTCCCGAGCACGTCGCTCGCGCGACCGTCGGGCAGCAGGTGCCGGACCACCACGCGCCGGCCGACCACGTGCGGTCCGAGGGAGTGCCTGCCCACGGGCTGGGGTTCCGGCGTGTCGTCCACGGCACGGATACTAGAGTGGGCGCGCTGACGATCCCGTCCGTGCTCAGCCGTCTTCAGGAGGACCTGGTGACCTACGTCATCGCCCAGCCGTGCGTCGACCTCAAGGACCGCGCGTGCGTCGACGAGTGCCCCGTCGACTGCATCTACGAGGGCAAGCGGATGCTCTACATCCACCCCGACGAGTGCGTCGACTGCGGTGCCTGCGAGCCGGTGTGCCCGGTCGAGGCGATCTTCTACGAGGACGACACCCCGGAGGAGTGGAAGGGCTTCTACGACGCCAACGTCCACTTCTTCGACGACCTCGGCTCGCCCGGCGGTGCCGCGAAGATGGGCGTCATCGACGCCGACCACGCGCTCGTCGCCGCGCTGCCCCCGCAGGAGCACGACGAGTGACCGACCTTCCGATGGTCGAGGAGGTCGCGCAGCGACCGTCACGAGACCACCGGAAGGTCTCGCAGCGTCTCCCTGACTTCCCCTGGGACAAGCTCACGGCCCACGCCGCCACGGCCCGCGCGCACCCCGACGGGATCGTCGACCTCTCGGTCGGCACCCCCGTCGACCCGACCCCCGAGGTCGTGCAGGAGGCGCTGCGGGCCGCGGCGGACTCGCCCGGCTACCCGACGACCATCGGCCTCGAGGCCACCCGGCAGGCGGCGATCGACTGGCTGGCGCGTCGTCACGGCGTGACCGGTCTCGGGCTCGACGGCGTGCTGCCGGTGACCGGCTCCAAGGAGCTGATCGCCTCGATGGCGCTGCACCTCGGCATCGGCCCGGGTGACCTGGTCGGCTACCCCGCCCTGGCCTACCCGACCTACGAGGTGGGGGCCGCGCTCGCCGGCGCCGACAGCCTCGCCACCGACTCGCTCACCGCGTTCGGCCCCCGCACCCCGCGGCTGCTGTGGCTCAACAGCCCGGCCAACCCGAGCGGCCGCGTCCTGCCGCTCGACCACCTGCGCAAGGTCGTGGACTGGTGCCGCGAGCGCGGCACGGTGCTGGTCTCGGACGAGTGCTACATCGAGTGTGCGTGGGAGGGCGAGCGTCCGCTCTCGATCCTCGACCCGCAGGTCAACGGGGGTTCGCTCGACGGCCTGCTCGCGGTCCACTCGCTGTCCAAGCGCTCCAACCTCGCGGGCTACCGCTGCGCCTTCCTCGCCGGCGACCCGGCGCTGGTCGGCGAGCTGCTCGCGATCCGCAAGAACCTCGGCCTGCAGATGCCCGGACCGCAGCAGCGCGCGATGATCGAGGCCCTGGCCGACGACGCCCACGTCGAGGAGCAGCATGCCCGTTACGCCGCGCGCCGCGCGGCCCTGAAGGGCGCGCTCGAGGGCGCCGGCTTCACCATCGACCACTCCGAGGCCTCGCTCTACCTCTGGGCGCAGCGCCGGACCGAGGCGGGCCCGCAGGACTGCTGGTCGACCGTGGCCTGGCTCGCCGACCGCGGGATCCTCGTCGCGCCGGGCGACTTCTACGGCACCGCCGGGCGGCACCACGTCCGGGTCGCCTTCACCGCCACCGACGAGCGCGTCGCCGCCGCGGTCTCCCGCCTCGCCGGGTGACCTGCCGCCCGCGGGTGTGCGGCAGGCTGGACCGTCTGGTGCCGGACGGCGGGTCCGGCACCCGGGAGGCGCGAGCCGGAGGCTGACATGCGGGTGACGGTGCTGGGCACGGGGACGATGGGCGCGGGCATGGCCCGCTCGCTGCTGCGCGAGGGACACGACGTCACCGTCTGGAACCGGACGGCCGCGCGCGCCGAGCCGCTGGCTGCCGACGGCGCCCGGGTCGCGGCCAGCGCGTCCGACGCCGTCGCCGGGGCGGAGGCCGTGGTGACGATCCTCTTCGACACGGTGTCCGTGCTGGAGGTGATGACCGAGGTCTCCCTCCCTGCGGGATGCGTGTGGGTGCAGGCGGCCACGATCGGCGTCGACGGCACCGAGCGCGTCGCTGCCCTCGCCGGCGAGCGTGGCTGGCTGCTGGTCGACGCCCCGGTCCTCGGCACCAAGGCGCCGGCCGAGCAGGGCGCGCTGGTCGTGCTCGCCGCGGGGGAGGACGCCGCGCTCGAGGCGGCACGCCCGGTGACCGACGCGATCGGGTCGCGCGTGGTCCGCGCCGGGACCCGTCCGGGCGAGGCCGCGCGGCTCAAGCTCGTCTGCAACGCGTGGGTCGCGACGCTGACGGCCGCGGTCGGGCAGTCCGTCGCGCTCGCCGAGGCGCTGGGCCTGGACCCGCAGCTGTTCCTCGCCGCGCTCGAGGGCGGCGCGGTCGACACGCCGTACGCCCACGTCAAGGGCGCGGCGATGCTCGCGGGGGACTACCCGCCGTCCTTCGCCGTCGACGGGGTCCGCAAGGACCTCGGCCTGATCCGCGACGCCGCGCGGGCCAGCTCGACCGACGACCGGCTGCTGACCGCGGTGCTCGACCTGTTCGAGCAGGCCAGCGCGTCCGGCCACGGCGCCGACGACATGGCGGCGGTCCGCACCGCCTTCTGAGCCGACGGCTGCTCCTGTTACCCACTCCGGGTGATGACACCGGGGCCGTCCCGTTCCTAGCGTGGCAGGGACCAGCCACGTGCTCGGGACAGGAGTCCACATGCCGCACCGCACGCCACGCCGCACGCTCACGACCGCGCTCGTCGCGCTCACCACCGGGCTCGCCGCACTCCTCGCCGGCGTCGGCACCGGCGCCGGTGCGGCCGGGGCCTCGGCGCCCACCGCCGCGTCGGCGGACGCCCGCCCGGCCACCGCCCACGCGCGTCGCGCGGGCCTCGACGGCCGCATCGCCTTCGTCCGCGGCGGACAGGTCTTCTCGATGGACCGCTGGGGCGGCGACGTGCGACAGCTGACCACGAGCGGCACCAACACCCACCCGCAGTGGTCGCCCGACGGCCAGCGGATCGCCTACCTGCACGAGGCCGGCGGTCGCCGCGACATCTGGGTGATGTCGTCCGGCGGCGGGCGCCAGCGCGCGGTCACCACCACCGGCGACGTGAGCAGCGAGGGCGCGTCGTGGGCACCCGGCGGCAAGCGCCTCGCCTTCGCCGACGGCCAGGGTCAGCTGATGACGGTCGCCTCCCAGCCGCCGTTCGGCGTGCAGCAGGCCCTCGGCTACCCGACCGGCGGCTTCTGCGACGTGGGAGACACCGGGGTCCGCGGACCGGTCCCGGTCGACCGCTACCTCTCCTGGTCGCCCGACGGCCGGATCGCCGTGGTCAACCACGGCGACTGCTACTTCGACGACCGGCTCGACCACTACGTCGTCGACACCCAGGAGCTGCGGCAGTACGACGCCTCCGGCGCGGACTGCTGCGGCTACCACCTGTGGAGCGACCTGTTCTGGGGGCCGGGCAGCGAGTTCGGCTACACGCTCGAGGACTTCGGACCCTACGGCGACGAGCCGCAGCCGACCCGCATCGTCTACCCCGGCTTCCGCTCCCTCGACGGTGACACCGGCGGCGCCCCGTCACCGTCCGGGCATTTCCTGGCGCTGTCGACGACCCGTGACGGCCAGTCGGTCGTGGTGCGGGCGCGGGCCGACGGCTTCGGCCGCACCGTGCTGGCCGTCGGGGCGCAGCCGGACTGGCAGCAGCGCCCCTGAGTGCGTCCGGTCCGGGTTGGTCCGGTCTGGTTCGGTCCGGTTCGGGGGGCCGTCAGTCGAAGACGTCGACGTGGACGTGGTCGCGGTGCTCGAGGATCGCCCGGTCGCCGCGTGAGGACGACGGCACGCGATAGCGCCGCCAGCCGTCGTCGGAGCCGGCCTGCCAGATCCGCCCGTCGAAGATGAGCGTCCGGATCGCGAGCCGGTCGGCGTTGGCCACGAGGTAGCTCGCCATCGCCCATCCGCGCTTGCGGTTCTCCGCGTCGATCGGACGGTAGAAGATGTCGATCGCGCGGCCCTCGTAGTGCGCCGACCCCTCCATGTGCCCGGTCGAGACGCCGCCGGGCTCGAACCCGCCGAGCGACAGCGTGCCGAACCGCTCCTCGAGGTCGCTGCGCACGGCCGCGGCCCGCTCGACCAGGCCGCTCTCGTCGAGCACGTCGCCGGCCTCCTCGCGGTCGCCGGGCACCTCGCACCACATCGCGCGGGGGGAGTTGCCGGTCAGCGCGGAGGCGAGGGCCCGGCCGTCCTCCTCGTGGTCGGCGTACGCGTCCGGGTAGGCCGAGCGCTGCACCTCCTGCGCCGCGACGGTGATCTCCATCGTCTCGTAGCCGTCGACCTTCGCGAGGGCGTCGTAGAACGCGTTGGTCGCGAAGACCGGGTCGGTCAGCTGGTCGACCGTGCCCCAGCCCTGCGACGGGCGCTGCTGGAACAGCCCGACGGAGTCGCGGTCGCCGTAGTCGATGTTGTAGAGCTTCGACTCCTGGAACGCGGTGGCGAGCGCGATGCTCGCGGCCCGCGCGGGCATGCCCCGCTCGACCGAGATCGCGGTGATGAGGGCGGCGTTCTGGGCCTGCTCGAGGTCGACCTCGACGGTGTGGCCACCGACCTCGACCGTGCAGCCGGTGGTCGACAGCAGGTCGACCCCGTCGCGGTCGACGAGCACCACGACGGTCACGGCGGCGCCCAGCGCGGCGACCGCGCCGACGGCGACGGTGCGCAGGGAGGGCATGGGCGTGCGTCCCGGGGTGCTAGTTGGCGTGCAGCGCCGCGTTGAGGGCGATGCCGTCGCCCTTCCACGGCACGGCCTCGATGGCACCGGACACCGAGTTGCGGCGGAACAGCACGTTGTCGGCGCCCGAGAGCGTGGCCGCCTTCACGACCTGCGGCTTGCCGTCGAGGTCCGTGACGGTGACCTTCGTGCCGGCGGTGACGTAGCAGCCCGCCTCGACGACGCAGTCGTCGCCGAGCGAGATGCCGATGCCGGCGTTGGCGCCGAGCAGGCAGCGCTCGCCGACCGAGATCGTCTCCTTGCCGCCGCCCGAGAGGGTGCCCATGATCGACGAGCCGCCGCCGACGTCGGAGCCGTCGCCGACGACCACGCCGGCCGAGATGCGGCCCTCGACCATCGAGGTGCCGAGGGTGCCGGCGTTGAAGTTGACGAAGCCCTCGTGCATGACCGTCGTGCCCTCGGCCAGGTGGGCGCCGAGGCGGACGCGGTCGGCGTCGGCGATGCGGACGCCCGTGGGCAGGACGTAGTCGGTCATGCGGGGGAACTTGTCGACCCCGAGGACGGTGACGTGGTGGCCGGCCGCGCGCAGGCGGGCGCGGGTCGCCTCGAAGCCCTCGACCGCGCACGGACCGGCGGAGGTCCACACGACGTTGGCCAGCAGGCCGAAGATCCCCTCGAGGGACTGCCCGTGCGGGCGCACCAGCCGGTGGGACAGCAGGTGCAGCCGCAGCCAGACGTCCTCGGTGCTCGCGGGCGCGTCCGCGAGGTCGGCCACCTCCACGAGCCGCACCTCGCGGCGTACGCCGCGTGCCTCGTCCTCGCCCTCCAGCGCGGTCAGCTCCGCAGGCGCGTCGCCCTCGGTCGCGCCGAGCACGGGGGAGGGGAACCAGGCGTCGAGGACGGAGTCGCCCGACGCGCCGGTGTGGAGGGTCAGCAGGCCGTAGCCGGAGGCAGCAGTCACGCGCCAAGGGTACGGAAGCCACCCGAGGGGGTGGGCATCGCGGGCTACTGCCCGGTGCGTCCGTCCACGCGCTCGCGGACGAGGTCGGCGTGCCCGCAGTGGCGCGCGTACTCCTCGATCATGTGCACGATGATGTCGCGCACCTCGGTCGGCTCGCCGTGGACGTCGACGACGGTGTCGAGGTCGGTGCGGTCGAGCACCTCGCGGGCGTAGGCGATCTCGCCCTGCCACAGCGCGTGCGCCTCGCGGACGAGGTCGTCGTCGGCCTCGGGGAAGGTGAACCCGGTGTCGCCGCCCTCCTCCTGGAACAGCCGCGGGAGGTCCATCCGCTCCTCGATCACCCGGCGGAACCAGCTCTGCTCCACCCGCGCCATGTGGCGCACCAGGCCCAGCAGGGAGATGTTCGACGGCGGCACCGCCTTCGTCGCCAGCTGCTGCGCGTCGAGCCCGTTGCACTTGAGCGCGAGCGTCTGGCGGTAGTGCTCGAGGTAGCCCACGAGGCACTCCTTCTCACCGCGGGTGGGCTGGAGGTCCTGCATCCGCGGGTCCTGGTCGGTGGGCAGCCACATGCCGTCGAAGCTCATGGGGGCAACCCAACCGGTCCGCGGGCGGGGGCGGCAAATGGATTCAGTCCTCGGGCGTGAACACCTCGTCCACGGCGACGTCGAAGAGCCGTCCGATCCGGAAGGCCAGCGAGAGGCGGGGGTCGAAGTGCCCCTTCTCGATCGAGATGACCGTCTGGCGCGAGACCCCGAGCGCGTCCGCGCACTCCGACTGGGACAGCCCGGCCTCCTCCCGGAGGACGCGGAGCCGGTTGTGCATCAGCCCTCCCGGCGTTGGAGGATCACCAGGCGCGCCGACATGTCGGCCAGGCCGAGCAGGACGAAGATCCACAGCGGCAGCGCGTTCCAGTCCAGCACGGACGCGACGAACACGGTCACGCCCATCGCGACGATGGTGTCGTAGAAGGCGCCGCTGCTGGCGCGGGTCGTCCACTGGGACTCGATGGACTCCTCGGCCTGCTCGGGGTGCTCCGTGCGGTCGAGCCCGATCGCCACGAGCGCGACGGCGAACGGCAGCGTCATCGCTGCGAAGACCGCGAAGGTGACGGTGTCGGGGGCGTCGTCCCGCGTCGTGGCGGCGACGAACCCCACGACGGCGGCGACGGCCGTGCCGGCCGCGGCGGCGATGGTCCAGCGTGTCCGGGTGGTGGTCATGGCGTCCTCTCGTGTGTCAAAGTTCTTTGACATCATCGTGGGCCTGATGGCGGCTCGATGTCAAGTTTCTTTGACATCGGGGGTCCCGTGCGGGCCGGCCGGGTGTAGTCCAGTGGCGAGCTGCTGTCGCCGACGGGTAGTCCAGTGGCCAGCCGCTGCAGGACTCCCGTACTGGCGACGTCTCGCCACTGGACTACCCCGGCCCGGCGGCTGGAAACGGCCTGTGGAGGACCGGTACGCCCGCTGCCGGCGGGGAACGCTCGCACCATGACCAGCCTCCGGTGGCCCGCGACCCGCGCGGGCGTCGTCGTGCCCGTGCCGATCGACGCCACGGGACTCAGCGGCCCGACGCCGGGGCAGGCGCGTGGCCCACGCTGGCGCACGACCAGCCGCGGGCTCTACGTGCCGTCAGCGGTGACGGTGAGCGCCGACCAGCGCATCGCAGAGGCCGCCGCGGTGCTGCACGACGACGAGGCGGTCACGGGGTGGGCCGCCCTGCACTGGTCACGCGCGGCGTGGTTCGACGGGACGGTCGGCGGGGTCGGGCGGCGCGACGTGGTGCTCGTGGCGCGGCGCCACCTGGTGGCGCAGCCGGGGTTCTCGGTGAGCCAGGAGTTCCTGCACCCGGACGAGATCGAGGTCGTGGACGGACTGCCCCTGACCCGGGCGGTGAGGTCGGTGACCTTCGAGATGCGGTACGCCGCCGACCTCGGCGCCGCGGTGGAGGCCATCGACATGGCGTGCTACGCCGACCTCGTGTCGATCGCCGAGGTCACGGCGTACGTCGCGCAGCTCGGGCCGGTCACCGGCATCCAGCGGGCGCGCGACGCACTCGTCGAGGCCGACGAGAACTCGTGGTCGCCGCGGGAGACCCGGATGCGCGGCGTGTGGACGCGACGCGCCGGGCTCCCGCGGCCGCGGTGCAACGTCCCGGTGTTCGACCTGGACGGCAGGCACGTCGGGACCCCGGACATGGTCGACCCCGTCACGGGCGTGGTCGGCCTCTACCACGGCGACAGCCACCTCACCCTCGTGGGCGCGTCGGGCGACGCCGTGAAGGAGGACGCCTACCGCGACCTCGGCCTCGAGCCGGTCGCCATGCTCGCGCCCGACTGGGGCGACCTCGACGCGTTCACCGCGCGGCTCCACGCCGCCGCACGGCGGGCCGCGCGCCGCGGGCCGCGCGGCTGGACGCTCTCCCCGCCCGAGTGGTGGACCACCACGGACACCGTCGAGAAGCGACGTGCGCTCACCGACCGGCAGCGGCGGAAGTACCTCCGCTACCGCCGCGCCGCCTGAGCGCAGCCGTGACGGGGTCCACGCGCACGTCGGGGTAGTCCAGTGGCCAGACGCTGTGCGAAGGGTCTCCGGACGACATCTGGCCACTGGACTACGCCACGCAGGCGACGTCTCGCCACTGGACTACCCCGCGCGCCGAGGCCCCGCGTCAGCGCTTGACGCGCAGCGGCACCTTCACCGTGCGGCTGGCACCGTGGCCGTTCTTCGCCCGCACGACCAGGGTGTAGCGACCGACGGCCAGGTTGCGTCCGCCGATCCGGCTCGAGAGACGGAGCGTGCGGTGGCCGGCCGCGAGGCGCTTGGTCACCCGGGCCACGGTCCGCGACCGCCCCGCCCGCTTGACCTCGACGGTCACCTTCGCCCCCTGGGTGAGCGCGATGCGCGCACGGACCTTTCGCGGGGAGCGGGACGAGCCGGCCCGGTGGATGGCGCGACGGTTGGTGCGCACCTTCAGGCCCGGGCGGGCCCACGACACCTTGGTGGTGACGAAGCGGACGGTCTCGTTGCCGGCGGCGTCGGTGACCACGAGCCTGACGTTGTACGTGCCCGGCCGCGTGTAGGTGTGATGGACGCTCGTGCCGGCGTCGGGGCTCAGCTCGCTGAAACGCCAGGTGGCCGAGACGGGTCCCCACGCGTCGGAGGCCGTCACCGAGTACGTCACCCGGTCCTTGGTCCTCGCCCTGGCCGGTGCGTCGACCGACACGATGGTGGGTGCCACCGCATCGAAGGTGCGGGTCTGGACCACGTTGTCCACGCCGTTGATCCGGCTCCACACCGAGGTGAGGTTGCCGTCGCCGTCCCACGCCACCTGCGGCTCGGGGGAGGGGAGCTGGCGGTCGGTGATGGGCCCCGTCAGGTCGTCGACGGCGACCCAGCCCTGGCCCGCGGGTCGGCGGGCCACCTGGACGAACGGCCGCCCGGCCGGGTCCCGGTTGACCCACGTCGCGGCGGTGCTGCCGCTCGCGTCGACGACCAGCGACACGTCCGAGGCGGCACCGGAGACGGGGTAGAAGGAGGTCGCGCTGCTCCAGGTGGAGCCCGCGCGGTCGGCGTACGCGACGTACGAGCCGGCTGCGACGTCCTGGGTCCAGGCGGCGGTCACCCGGCCGTCGGGGAGCGCGACGAGTGCGGCCTGCCCGACCGCACCGGTCGCGACCGTCTCCGGCGCCGACCAGCTGCCGCCCACGGGGCGACGGGCGCTGACCAGGCTCCCGCCCTCGACGGTCGTGTCGGGCCAGGCGAGGGTGGTGGTGCCGTCCGGTGCCACAGCGACGACCGGGTCCCCGACGTCGTCGGTGGCGGCGACCTCGACGGGCTCGGCCCACGCGCTGCCCGGGACCCGCGTCGCGGCGCCCACGTGGTCCTCCGGCGCGGGCATCGGCGGGGCACCGCGGTCGTTGCTGCGCCAGGTGACCGCGGCCGAGCCGTCGGCGGTGACGTCGAGGTCGGTGCGGTAGGCGTACTGGTCGGCCGGCGACACGGCCACCGTCGCCGACCAGGTCCCGTCGACCGGCCGGGTGGACGTCACCACCACGCCGTCCTCGACCCATGCCGCGGTCACCGTGCCGTCGGCGGACGCGTCGAGGTCCACGTCGATCGCGGTGGCGGACGCCGTGAGGTTCTGGCTCAGGGCCACGGGAGCCGACCACGTCCCCGCGGCGGACCGGGAGGAGGCCACGACGAGGCTGTTGGTCTTGTAGCCCAACGCCCAGACGGCGGTGGCCCGGCCTCCGGGGCCGGCCACGACCACCGGCCGTGACACGTCCGCGAGGCCGGCCGCGAGGTCGACCGGGGTGGACCAGCCGCTGGCATCGTGGGTCCTCGTCACGACCCGGTTGGCGAAGATGCTGCCGGACGTCGCGTCGCGTGCGACCCACACCGCGGTCGTCGCGCCTGACGCGTCGGCGGCCACGCCGGCGCCCCGCGCGACGTCGGTGGTGGCGGACAGCGTGGTGGTCGGCGTCCACCCCGGCGGCTCGACGACCGGTGCGGCCACGGCCGGGACCGCGGACAGCAGGCCTCCGGCGACGGCCAGGGTGACGGTGACGGGTGTTGCTGTGCGCAGGACGTGTGGCATGGCGGTTCCCCCGGGTCAGACGGCACCGGCGAGCACCGGTGAGCGTGGGACGCACCGTACGCCGAATTTGTTGCGCCGCGCCGTGGACGACACCCCGAATCGATTGGCAGCCGCGCACCCCCGCGCCGTACGATCGCCGCAGGCGTCTGAGCCGTCATCAGCGGCGAGCCTCGGGAAGAACGGGTACGGCGATCCGGCCGCCACCTCACTAGACCCCGACGGGTACGGCCCGACACAGCCGAATGGAGTGGCTCCGCGAGGAGCAAGCGAGGTGGTACCGCGGCACCCTCCGTCGGAGGTGGTCGTCCTCGCGGGTTTCGAGACAGGACTTCGTCCTTCCTCAACCAGCGAGA
Source organism: Nocardioides palaemonis (assembly GCF_018275325.1). NCBI lineage: Bacteria > Bacillati > Actinomycetota > Actinomycetes > Propionibacteriales > Nocardioidaceae > Nocardioides > Nocardioides palaemonis. The sequence continues at coordinate 843,823 of NZ_JAGVQR010000001.1, forward strand.
GAGAGCCGATGACGTACCCCAAGGTGAGCCACACCGACGCCACTGCCGTCGCCAGCAGCCCGCGCTTCCCGGAGATCGAGGAGGCGGTGCTCGCCTACTGGGAGGCCGACGACACCTTCCGCGCGAGCGTCGAGCAGCGCGAGGCCGGCACCGACGGCGACAACGAGTTCGTCTTCTACGACGGCCCGCCCTTCGCCAACGGCCTGCCGCACTACGGCCACCTGCTCACCGGCTACGTCAAGGACCTCGTCCCGCGCTACCAGACGATGCGCGGCAAGCGCGTCGAGCGCCGCTTCGGCTGGGACACCCACGGCCTGCCCGCCGAGCTCGAGGCGATGCGCCTCAACGGCATCAAGACCACCGACGAGATCGTCGAGCTGGGCATCGAGAAGTTCAACGAGGCCTGCCGCCAGAGCGTCCTGAAGTACACGGGGGAGTGGCGCGACTACGTCACCCGCCAGGCGCGCTGGGTCGACTTCGACAACGACTACCGCACCATGAACCCCGAGTTCATGGAGTCGGTCATCTGGGCCTTCAAGCAGCTGCACGACAAGGGTCTGGTCTACGAGGGCTTCCGCGTCCTGCCCTACTGCTGGCAGGACGAGACCCCGCTCTCCAACCACGAGCTGCGCATGGACGACGACGTCTACCAGATGCGCCAGGACCCGGCGGTCACCGTCGGCTACGACGTCACGACCGAGGGGGACTTCAAGGGCGTCAAGGTCCTCGTCTGGACGACGACGCCGTGGACGCTGCCCTCCAACCTCGCGGTGATGGTCGGCGAGGACATCGACTACGTCGTGGTCACCTCCGACGGGCCCACCGGCTCGACCGAGCGCTACCTCATCGCCGAGGCCCGCCTCGCGTCGTACGCCCGCGAGCTCGGGGAGTCCCCCGAGGTCACCTGGCGCGGCACGGGCGCCGACCTCGTCGGCCTGGAGTACGCCCCGCCGTTCTCCTACTACGCCGGCCACGCGCGGGCGTTCCGCCTGGTGCCCGCCGAGTTCGTGACGACCACGGACGGCACGGGGCTCGTCCACACCGCCGGCGCGTTCGGTGAGGACGACAAGGTGGTCACCGACCGCGAGGGCATCGAGGCCGTCATGCCGGTCGGCAAGGACGGGCGGTTCACCTTCCCGGTCACCGACTACGAGGGCATGCAGGTCTTCGACGCAAACCTGCACGTCATCGACCACCTCAAGGCCGCGACGGCCAATCTCTCGCCGGTCGAGGACGGCGCGCAGCGCCCGTCTCGAGACCACGGCTCGGTCACGCCCGGCACCGTCCTGGTGCGCCGCGAGACCTACGACCACTCCTACCCGCACTGCTGGCGCTGCCGGCAGCCGCTGATCTACAAGGGCGTCTCGTCGTGGTTCGTCGAGGTGACCAAGGTCAAGGAGCGCCTGATGGCGCTCAACCAGGAGATCCGCTGGGTCCCCGACCACATCAAGGACGGCCAGTTCGGCAAGTGGCTGGAGAACGCCCGCGACTGGTCGATCACCCGCAACCGCTTCTGGGGCAGCCCGGTGCCGGTGTGGAAGTCCGACGACGAGCACTACCCGCGCCTCGACGTCTACGGCTCGTTCGAGGAGATCGAGCGCGACTTCGGCACGCTGCCGCGCGACAAGGACGGCAACCCCGACCTGCACCGCCCGTTCGTCGACGAGCTCACCCGGCCCAACCCCGACGACCCGACCGGGAAGTCGACCATGCGCCGCGTCACCGACGTCCTCGACGTCTGGTTCGACTCGGGCTCGATGTCGTTCGCCCAGGTGCACTACCCGTTCGAGAACAAGGACTGGTTCGACGACCACTTCCCGGGCGACTTCATCGTCGAGTACATCGGCCAGACCCGCGGCTGGTTCTACACGATGCACGTCCTGGCCGGCGCGATCTTCGACCGCCCGGCGTTCTCGACGTGCCTGAGCCACGGCATCGTGCTCGGCAACGACGGCCAGAAGATGTCGAAGAGCCTGCGCAACTACCCCGACGTCCGCGAGGTCTTCGACCGCGACGGCGCCGACGCGATGCGCTGGTTCCTGATGTCGAGCCCGATCCTGCGCGGCGGCAACCTGATCGTCACCGAGCAGGGCATCCGCGACTCGGTGCGCCAGGTGCTGATCCCGCTGTGGAACAGCTGGTCGTTCTTCAGCCTCTACGCCAACGCCGCGGGCGGCGGCGCCGGGCGCGAGGCGACGTGGCGCACCGACAGCGCGCACCCGATGGACCGCTACATCCTGGCCAAGCTGCGCGACCACGTGGCGGTGATGACCGACCAGCTCGACAACTACGAGGTGGCGGCCGCGTGCGACTCCACGCGCACCTTCCTCGACGTGCTGACCAACTGGTACATCCGGCGCTCGCGCGAGCGGTTCTGGGACGAGGACGGCGACGCCTTCGACACCCTCTACACGGTGCTCGAGGTCGTGTGCCGCGTGACGGCGCCGCTGCTGCCGCTGACCACGGAGGAGGTGTGGCGCGGCCTGACGGGCGAGCGGTCGGTCCACCTGACCGACTGGCCGTCGGTCGACGACCTGCCCGCCGACGAGGCGCTGGTGGCGTCGATGGACACCGTCCGCGACGTCTGCTCGGCCGGCTCCGCGCTGCGCAAGGCGGCCAACCTGCGCAACCGGCTGCCGCTCTCGCGCCTGACGGTGGTCAGCGACGCCGACCTCACCGGCTTCGAGCAGCTGGTCGCCGACGAGCTCAACCTCAAGGCCGTCGACCTGCTCGCCGCGGAGGCGCCCGAGGCGGAGGCGTACGGCGTCTCCCAGCGGCTGACCGTCAACGCGCGCGCCGCCGGGCCGCGCCTGGGCAAGGACGTCCAGCTCGCGATCAAGGGCTCGAAGTCGGGCGACTGGTCGGTGGCCGAGGACGGCACCGTCACCGCCGGCGGCCTGGCGCTGGTCGAGGGGGAGTACGCCCTCGAGACCGTCGCGGGGTCCGCCGACGACGACACCGCGATCGGCGTGCTGCCGCGCGGCGGCTTCGTCGTGCTCGACACGGCGGTGACGCCCGAGCTCGAGGCCGAGGGCGCCGCCCGCGACCTGGTGCGCGCGGTGCAGCAGGCACGCAAGGACGCCGGCCTCCAGGTCAGCGACCGGATCGCGCTCACGGTCTCCGCGCCGGCCGCGACCCTCGACGCGGCGCGCACCCACGAGGGCCTGATCGCCGACGAGACGCTGGCCACGAGCGTGGCCTACGCCGAGGCCGACGAGGTCTCGGTCGAGGTCGCGAAGGCCTGAGCGTCCGCGACGCGTCGGCGGGCTGGTTGAATCGTGGGCATGGCCCACCTCGACCTGTCCGCCGACGTCGTCACCCTCACCCAGCAGCTCGTCGACACCTTCTCGGTCAGCCACCACGAGCAGGAGATCGCCGACGCCGTCGAGGCGGCGCTGCGCACGCTGCCGCACCTCACCGTGACCCGGCGCGGGCACACGCTCGTCGCGCGCACCGACCTCGGCCGCGGCGAGCGGGTCGTCGTGGCCGGTCACCTCGACACGGTGCCGCTCAACGACAACCTCCCCTCGCGGCTCGAGGACGGCGTCCTGCACGGCCTCGGCACCTGCGACATGAAGGGCGGCGACGCGGTGATGCTCAAGCTCGCCGCCGACCTCACCGAGCCCAACCGCGACCTCACCTTCATCTTCTACGAGGCCGAGGAGGTCGACTCGGTCCACAACGGGCTGCGCAAGCTCACCGAGAGCGACCCCGACCTGCTCGAGGCCGACTTCGCGATCCTCATGGAGCCCAGCAACGCGGCGATCGAGGCGGGCTGCCAGGGCACGATGCGCGTCGACGTCCGCACGACGGGGGAGCGCTCGCACAGCGCACGCAGCTGGAAGGGCGTCAACGCGATCCACCGGGCGGCCCCGATCCTCGCGCGGCTCAACGACTACGTCGCCCGCGAGCCGGAGATCGACGGGCTGACCTACCACGAGGGCCTCAACGCTACCGGGATCCGCGGCGGCGTCGCCGGCAACGTGATCCCCGACGAGTGCGTGGTGGAGGTCAACTTCCGCTTCGCCCCCGACCGCAGCGAGGCTGACGCCGAGGCGTTCGTGCGCGACTTCTTCGACGGCTTCGAGGTGACGGTCACCGACATGGCCGCCGGCGCCCTCCCGGGCCTCGACCGCCCGGCCGCGAAGGCGTTCGTCGACGCGGTCGGCGGCGAGCCGGCCCCGAAGTTCGGCTGGACCGACGTCGCCCAGTTCACCAAGCTGGGCGTGCCGGCGGTCAACTTCGGTCCCGGCGACCCGATGTTCGCCCACAAGCAGGACGAGCACGTGCCGGTCGAGCACGTCGAGCGCTGCGAGCGGGTCTTGAAGGAGTGGCTGTCGTGAGCGACCAGCAGGAGCTCCCGCACGACCGGATGCGCGGCCCGGTCGTCGAGCGGCGCGGCCAGGTCCACGACGGCAGCACCACCGACCAGCGCCTCCTCGACTCCCGCGGCCCGACCGACTGGGTGCACACCGACCCGTGGCGGGTGCTCCGGATCCAGGCCGAGTTCGTCGAGGGGTTCGGGGCGCTCGCCGAGACCGGCCCCGCCATCGCGGTCTTCGGCTCCGCGCGGACCCCGGCCGACCACCCCCACTACGCCATCGGCGAGGAGGTCGGCCGCAAGCTCGTCGAGGCCGGCTTCGCGGTGATCACCGGCGGCGGGCCCGGCGCGATGGAGGCCGCCAACAAGGGCGCCTGCGAGGCCGGCGGCGCCAGCCTCGGCCTCGGGATCGAGCTGCCCTTCGAGTCGGGTCTCAACCAGTGGGTCGACAAGGGCATCAACTTCCGCTACTTCTTCGCCCGCAAGACGATGTTCGTCAAGTACTCCCAGGGCTTCGTGGTGCTGCCCGGCGGGCTCGGCACCCTCGACGAGCTGTTCGAGGCACTGACGCTCGTGCAGACCGGCAAGGTCACGTCGTTCCCGATCGTGCTGATCGGCACCGCCTACTGGAGCGGCATGATCGGCTGGCTGCGCGACACCGTGCTCGCCGAGGGCAAGATCAACCCGGCCGACCTCGACATGATGGTCGTGACCGACGACGTCGACGAGGCGGTCTCGCTGATGGTGCAGGCGCGGGAGGCCCGGACATGATGTGGCTGTTCGCGATCCTCGTGGTCCTCGCGATGGCGGGCGTCGCCCTCCTCGCGGCCGGCCGCGGCGGGTCGATGCCACCGGCCCACGACGACCGCCCCGACCTGGTCCTGCCGACCGACCGGCCGATCGGCGCGGCCGACCTGCGGGGCGTACGGTTCCCGCTGGCCGTGCGCGGCTACCGGATGTCCGACGTCGACGCGCTGCTCGCGCGCCTGGCCACCGAGCTCGAGGACGGTCGGGGGACCTCGTCTGGCGACGTCGACCGGCCCTAGGGCAGACTCCGGCGGCATGTCGTTCCCGATCGTGGTGTGGATCCTCACGGCGCTGGCCGCCGTGGTGGTCGTGCTGACCCGGATGCGCCTGCGCGGCGAGGACGCGGCCGGACGCCTGTCCATCAACCCGAGGCTCCCCGCGGTGCACTTCGTCGCGGGCACGCTCGCCCTGGTGCTGTGGCTCGGGGTCCTCGTCGCGCCGGAGGACTCGCTGGTCGGGGGTCCGCTCGTCGGCATCATCGCCGTCGCAGGGTGGTGGGTGACCGCGCTCTGCGGCGTGCTGATCCTCGCGCGCTGGCTGCCCACGAAGGGCCGGCACGCCCCGGCCGCGTCCGGCGACGGCTGGAGCGACGGTCCCGGCCTCTCGCTCCTCGCCCACCTCGGGATGGTCGTCGGCGTGCTGGTGTTCACCTACGCCTACCTCACGGCGGCGGTGTGAGGGCCGCTCGCCGCGCGCTCGCCGTCGCGTGCCTGGCCCTGACCGGCCTGCCGGCCCTCACCGTCGTGGCCGCCACCGGACCCGCGCACGCCGTGCGCGCCGAGGCAGAGCGTCCCGCGGTGGTCGAGACCCGCACCATCGGCCACTCCGTCCGCGGCCGCCCGATCCGCGCCTTCCGCCTGGGCGAGCCCGGCCGCCGGCGGATCGTGCTGGTGTCGACGATGCACGGCAACGAGCCGCACACCCGGGCGATCCTCGAGAGCCTGCGCGACGGCCGCGCGATCCGCGGCGTCGACCTGTGGGTGGTGCCGACCTACAACCCCGACGGACTCGCCCGGGGCACCCGACGCAACGCCCGCGGAGTCGACCTCAACCGCAACTTCCCCTACGCGTGGGCCGACCTCGACGGCAGCCACGAGTCCGGTCCGCGCGCGGCGAGCGAGCCCGAGACCCGCGCGATGATGCGGTTCCTGCGCGACGTCGACCCGCTGCGGGTGATCAGCTTCCACCAGCCGCTCAACGGCGTCGACACCGACACCAAGGACCCGCGGTTCGCCCGGCGGCTGGCCCGGGCGCTGCGGCTGCCGCGCACGTCCCTCGACTGCGGCGGGCTGTGCCACGGCACGATGACCATGTGGTTCAACCACCACTTCCGCGGCAGCGCCCTCACCGTCGAGTACGGCGCGCACCCGTTGCGGCACCGGATGGTCGTCGAGGCGCCCCGCCAGCTGCTCGGCCTGCTCCACGCCCACCGCACGTCGCAGGGCTGAGCCCGGCGGCGTACGGCGCACACCCGCTCAGCGGCCGTGGAACTCCGGCTTCTGCTTGGCCACGAACGCGTCGACGGCGGCGAGGTGGTCCTCGGTGCCGCCGGTGAGCGCCATCTTCTCGGCCTCGAAGGCCAGCGAGGCGTCGAGCGGGTGCGACGCCGAGTGGGCCACCGCCTGGCGGATCGACCCGAACGCCACGGTCGGACCGGCAGCGAGGCGGGCGGCCAGCGTCCCCACCGCGTCCGCGAAGCCGTCCTCGGGGACGACCTGCGTGGCGAGCCCGAGCTCGAGGGCCTCCCGGGCAGAGACGGTGCGGGGGAAGTAGAGCAGCTCCATCGCCTTCGCCTGACCGACCAGGCGCGGCAGCGTCCAGCTCGAGCCGGTGTCGCACGACAGCGCCACGCCGGCGAACGAGGTGTTGAAGCCGGCGCTGTCCACCAGGACCCGGAAGTCGGCCGCGAACGCGAGGCTGGCGCCGGCGCCCGCCGCGACACCGTTGACCGCGGCCACCACCGGCTTCGCCATGGTGGCGAGGGTGTGCACGATCGGGTTGTAGTGGCGCTCGACGGTCTCCGACAGCGGGACGTCCGCGTCGCCCTTCAGCCCGGCGAGGTGCTCCTTGAGGTCCTGGCCGACGCAGAACGCGCGGCCGCTGCCGGTGAGCACCACGCAGCGGACCTCCGGGTCGTCGGCCACCCGGCGCACGGTCTCGAGCAGCAGGTCCTTGGTCGCGACGTCGAGGCCGTTCATGGCGTCGGGCCGGTTGAGGGTGATGGTGGCCACGGCGTCGACGACCTGCAGCAGGACGGGCGCGTCGGACGACTGGGTGGAGGGCTGCGCGGAGGAGTCGGCGGGGGACGGGGTGGAGGTCGTCATGGGGGCAGTCTGCCGGACCGTCGTCCACCCCTTTCGGCGCCCTGTGGTGCCGATCACGCACGACATGGGGGATACTGGACCCCGTACGACGCCGATCGAGGCGGCCGGTAGCGACCACGCCGCCTCGATTCGCATGTGAAGAGTCCTCCATCGCCGCTAGATGGCAGAACAGGAAGAGGTGCGCCGATGGCCGCCATGAAGCCCCGCACGGGCGACGGACCGCTCGAGGTGACCAAGGAGGGCCGCGGCATCGTCATGCGCGTCCCGCTCGAGGGCGGTGGACGGCTGGTCGTCGAGCTCAACGCCGACGAGGCGGCAGCCCTGGGTGACGCCCTCAAGGACGTCGTCGGCTGATCGTGGCCACCTCCGCCCAGCTGCCCACGCAGGTCTCACCACCTGAGTTCGCCCTCAGCCCCGCGCTCCCGCACCAGATCGGCGGCGCGGAGGTCTGGGCCTTCCCGGTCGTCGCCGACGAGGCGGGCCCGCTGCTCGGCCCCGGCGCCGAGGAGGCGTCCGAGGCCCTCGGGCTCGACCTCCTCGCCGCGCTCGAGGCGTCGCGCGCCACGGGTCGCGCCGGCGAGGTCACGACCGTCCCGGTGGCGGCACTCCCCGACGACGGGGTCGGCCTGGTGCTGCTCGTCGGCGTCGGCGAGGGGTCGGTCACCGACTTCCGGCGCGCCGGCGCGGCGCTCGCCCGCGCCACCAAGGACCGCGCGAGCGTCGTGACGAGCCTCGCTGCGATCGCGCCCGACGACGGCCTCGGAGCCGTCGTGGTGGGGGCGATGCTCGCCTCCTTCGGCTTCCACTGGCGCTCCGAGGGCCCGAAGGAGCAGCCGGTCGCCCGGATCGTGCTCGCCGGCGTGAGCGACGACGGCGCCGACGACGAGCTGGCCCGTGCGATCGCCCTGGGCGGCGCGGGCTGGCGCTCGCGGACCCTCGCGACCGTCCCGTCCAACCTGAAGAACCCCGCGTGGCTCGCCGAGCAGGCGGTCGAGGTCGGCGAGCTGGCCGGTCTCGAGGTCACGGTCTGGGACGAGGAGCGGCTGGCCGCCGAGGGCTTCGGCGGCATCCTCGCCGTCGGCGGCGGCTCGGTCAGCCCGCCGCGCCTGATCCGCATGGACTACACCCCGCGCGGCGCGGGCAAGAAGATCCCCACCGTCGTCCTCGTCGGCAAGGGCATCACCTTCGACAGCGGCGGCCTCGACATCAAGCCGGCCGAGTCGATGCTGACCATGAAGCGCGACATGAGCGGCGGCGCCGCGGTGATCGCGACGATGGCCGCGCTGCGCGACGTCGACTGCCCCGTGCGGGTCGTCGGCCTGGTCCCCGCGGCCGAGAACTCCGTGAGCGGATCCTCGATGCGCCCCGGCGACGTCATCACCCACGTCGGTGGCCGCACCTCCGAGGTCAACAACACCGACGCCGAGGGACGCCTCGTCCTCGCCGACGCGATGGCCTACGCCGTCGCCGAGGTGAAGCCGGCCGCGATCGTCGACGTCGCCACCCTGACCGGCGCCATGAAGGTCGCGCTCGGGCAGTGGACCGGCGGCTACTTCGCCAACCACGAGGCCCTCGCCGAGCACGTCGAGGCGGCCGCCGCGACGTCCGGCGAGTCCGTGTGGCGGATGCCGCTGGTCGCCGACTACGAGGAGAAGGTGTCCTCCCGGATCGCCGACGGCGACAACGCCGCCGGTGGTGCCGGCGCGATCACCGCCGCGCTCTTCCTGCAGCACTTCGCCGGCGACGTCCCGTGGGCCCACGTCGACTTCGCGTCGGCCGCCGAGGCGCCCGCCGACCGGCACGAGTGGACCGCCGGCCCCAGCGGCTGGGGTCCGCGCCTGCTGCTGACCTGGCTCGGCTCCGACGACCCGCTGGCCGGGATCGCCTGATGCTCGGCCTCACCGTCCGCTGGTCCCTGGTCGGGGCCGCGGACGGGGTCGAGGAGCAGCTCGCGTCGTACGTCGCCGAGACCTCGCACGCCCGCTTCACCGGCATGGCCGGCCTCCGCTTCAAGACCTGGCGGTCGGTGCCGGGGGAGTGGTTCGAGGGCTGCTACGTCTTCGCCACCGACGAGGCGCGCGCCGAGTTCCAGCGGACCTTCACCGCGACCGCCGACTCCGCGCCCGGCACGCAGATCATCGGCTCGCCGCCGGTCCTCGTCGAGGCGTGCGACGTCGTCGCCGTCGCGGAGGGCTGGGACGGCTTCCTCGCCGCACCCCGCCTCTGACCTGCCCGGCTGCGGCGGGCGTCGAGCGGACACTGGTGCGCTCGAGTACACCCGTGGCGGCCGGGTGGTCAGGCTCTCGCTGAACTTGTCAGGGCGTGCACGGCCTGACAAGTGCAGCGATCCCCGGCTGACCGGGGATCGCTGAAAGAGGCCTCAGCCCTCCTCGGGCGCCCACTCCTTCTTGGCGGCCAGCAGGCCGTCGCCGACCGGCAGCAGCACCGGGACCAGCGCGTCGTGCTCGAGGATGGTGCGACCGAGGTCGCGGATGGTGACGGTCTCCTCGTCGCGCTGGGCGGGGTCGGCGACCCGGTCGTGCCACAGGGCGTTGTCGAAGGCCACCACGCCGCCGGGACGCAGCAGGCGCAGCGCCTCCTTGAGGTACGCCGCGTACTCGCGCTTGTCACCGTCGCAGAACACCAGGTCGTAGTGGCCGTCGGTGAGGCGGGGGAGCACGTCCAGCCCGGCGCCGGCGATGGTGCGGGCGCGGTTGCCCGGGATGCCGGCCTCGGTGAAGGTCTCCTTGGCGAGGCGCTGGTGCTCGGCCTCGATGTCGACGGTGGTGAGCACGCCGTCCGAGCGCATGCCGCGCAGCATCCAGAGGCCGGAGACGCCGGTGCCGGTGCCGATCTCCACGACCGCGCGGGCGTCGAGCACGGAGGCGAGGAAGCGCAGGGCCGCGCCGGCGCCGGGACCGACCGGCGTCACGCCGACCTCCTCGGCGCGGCTGCGGGCGGCGGACAGGATCTCGTCCTCGGCCACGAACGACTCGGCGTAGGACCAGCTCGCGGGCTTGATCGGCGTGGTGATGACGGGCCTCCTGGGTCGACGCCGGCGGTGCGCGTGGAGCACCCCGCTCGGGCGGGTCGATGCTATCGCGCTGCGGTCCCGGTACGTGCCGGGGAACGTGTCCGGGAACACAGCGGGGATCCCGGTCGTTGGGGCGGGAGAAGTTCTTGGTCGGAGCGCACCGAGTTCACAGCGAACTCTCAGGCGGACTCCCTAGCGTCAGGAAGGACAGCGAACCGGTGCAGCTACGGTCGAAGAGGGCGACGAGCCAGGGGGCTCCCGTGGGCAAGCAGGGCGAGACGACTCCCGGAGCGGCGGGGATCCCGTCGTGGGACGAGATCGTCGAGCAGCACTCCGACCGCGTCTTCCGCCTCGCCTACCGGCTCACCGGCAACCGTCCCGACGCCGAGGACCTGACCCAGGAGGTCTTCGTCCGGGTCTTCCGCTCGCTCGACACCTACACGCCCGGCACCTTCGAGGGCTGGCTCCACCGGATCACCACCAACCTCTTCCTCGACGGCGCCCGCCGCAAGCAGCGGATCCGGTTCGACGCCCTGTCCGACGAGCGCGCCGCCCGGCTGACCAGCACCAGCGCCGGCCCCGAGCTCGCGCTGGCCGACCAGACCTTCGACGACGACATCGAGATCGCGCTCGCCACGCTCCCGCCCGACTTCCGCGCAGCGGTCGTGCTGTGCGACGTCGAGGGCCTCACCTACGAGGAGATCGCGGAGATCATGGGCGCCAAGCTCGGCACCGTGCGCTCGCGGATCCACCGGGGTCGCACCATGCTGCGCAAGGCGCTCGCCCACCGCGAGCCCGCCGCCGGCCGTCAGCGCTACTCCGGCCCGGTCGCCGCCCAGCCGCGGGAGGTGGGGTCGTGGTGACGCACCTCGGACCCCGGGTCAGCGCCCTGCTCGACGGCCGCCTCGCGCCCGAGGAGGAGGAGCGCTGCTGGGACCACGTCCACTCCTGCCACGCCTGCCGTGACCTCGTCGAGCAGGAGGGCCGGGTCAAGACCCAGCTCGCCCAGCTCTCGTGGGGGTCGTCGTCGTGCTCCCGCGACCTGAAGTCGTCGCTGCTGGGCGGCTGCTCGAGCCTTACCCCGGCGCCGTTCCCGACCTCCTCCTCGCGCAGCCGTCGCGGCCTGGTCGCCATCGGCGGAGGCGCCGCCAGCGCCTGCGTGGTCGGCGTGCTGGCCCTGGGCGTCGCCGGTGGCCCGCGCGTCGAGCCGCGACCGCCGGTCACCGACCTGAGCCGTCCGACCGGCACGGCCACGCCGGTCACGACGACCGATGACCGTGGTGTGCGCACCCCGGCCTCACCCTCCCGGACGCCCCTGGCCGAGCGCTTGGTGGCGATCCGGGAGAAGATTGCCCCGTGACCGACGAGCACCCCTCCGACGAGCAGGCACCCGAGCACGCTCCCGACGAGCCCACCCAGCCCCTCGCGGGCTGGCGTCCGTCCACCCCGGAGCCGGAGCCGGCGGCCCCCGACGCTCCGCAGTCCACCGCGGAGTCCTCCGACGAATCCTCCGACGAGTCCTCCGACGTGCCGCCCGACCCCGCGCGGTCCGCGCAGCCCGAGGGCAGGCCGTACGGCGAGGCGCCCGTGACCGGCGCCCCCGGCGCCCCCGACGTCCCCGAGCCGCAGCCGGCGGCCCCGACCGTGCCCCTGGGTCCGCCGCCCTACGCCGGGCCCGGTCCCTACGCCGCGCCCGGGCCCTACCCCGGCGGTCCCGGCGGTCCGGTCGGCCCCTACCCCGGGCCGGGCTACCCCGGTCACCCCTACGGCGCCCACGTCGCCCGTCCTGCCTCGCGTCGTACGCCGCTGTGGATCTGGCCCGCCGTCGCCGCCGTCGCGCTCGTGGTGGGCATCCTCGGCGGGTTCGCCGGCGGGGCGCTCCAGGACGAGCTCGCCTCGGACCGCGGCACCGTCGACAACGGCCTCGACGGCGTCCGCACCCGGGCCGCCTCGCCGCTCGACGCCGACAACGGCTCGGTGCCCGCCGTCGCCCAGGCGCTGCTGCCGAGCACCGTCCAGATCGTGGCCGAGTTCGACGGCCAGGCCGCCGGCGCCACCGGCTCCGGCTTCGTCCTCGACCGCGAGGGCCACGTGGTGACCAACAACCACGTCGTCGCCTCGGCCGCCTCCGACGACGGGCCGATCGTGGTGATCGACCACGCCGGCGACCGGCACGAGGCGACGGTCGTCGGGCGCAGCTCGGTCTACGACCTCGCCGTGCTCAAGGTCACCGAGGCCGACGGCCTCGAGCCCGCTGCGCTCGGCGCCTCCCAGGTCCTCCACGTCGGTGACCCCGTGGTCGCCTTCGGCGCCCCGCTCGGCCTCAGCCAGACCGTCACGTCCGGCATCGTGAGCGCGCTCAACCGCCCGGTCACGACCTCGGGGGAGTCGAACGACGAGTCCTCCTACATCAACGCCGTGCAGACCGACGCCGCGATCAACCCGGGCAACTCCGGTGGCCCGCTGGTCAACCTCGCCGGTGAGGTCGTCGGCGTGAACTCCGCGATCGCCACCACGGGGGGTGCGTCGACCGAGGCCGGCAACATCGGCGTCGGCTTCGCGATCCCGATCGAGCAGGTCCGCACGACCGTCGACCAGATCCTGCGCACCGGGAAGGCGGAGTACCCCGTCATCGGTGCCCAGGTCCGCACCGGCGGGGAGCCCGACGCGCAGGGCGCCACGATCACCGAGGTGATGCCGGGGACCCCGGCCGAGCGCGCCGGGCTGGAGCAGGACGACGTCATCACCCGCGTCGACGACCAGCCGGTCGGGGACGGCATCGCGCTCATCGTGGCGATCCGCACCCACCTGCCCGGTGAGACCGTCGAGATGGCGGTGCTGCGCGGCGGCGAGGAGCAGGTCGTCGAGGTCGAGCTCGACGGCAAGGTGGGGTGATCCCTACTCCGGCCGGTCGGCGCCCGTCTCGCTCTCGACGAACGGGTGCTGGTCGACGAACTGCCGGGTCTCGGCATACATCCGCTGGATGAACTCCTCGAGCTGGACCCGCTCGACGCGCCACTGGCCGCGTCCGCCGATCTTGATGGCGGGGAGGTCGCCGCGCCGGACGAGGGCGTAGACCTGGGCGCTCGAGGTGTTGAGCACCTCGGCGACGTCGGCCAGCGTCAGGAAGCGGGGGTCCTCGGGCATGGGGTCATCGTGCCACCCGGGGCGAGCGTCCGGCGCACGGCCGTCCGGTGCCTGTGGAGAGCGAGGTGTGAACCGGCGCGCGGCGGGCAATGATGCAGGCGTGTCCCGGAAACCGCAGCAGGCTACCCGCCAGGTCGACGTGCCGCCGGCCACCCGCAGCCGTCCGCCCGGGTGGCGGGACCCGCGACTGTGGGTCGGCGTGGCGCTGGTGACCGGATCTGTCGTCGCCGGAGCGCGCATCATGGCCGCCGCCGACGACCTCACCCCGGTCTGGTCCGCATCGGGCGACCTGGTCGCGGGCGACACGATCGGCGCCGACGACCTGGTGGCCGCGCGGGTGCGCTTCGACGACGCCGAGGACCGCGAGCGCTACCTCCCGGTCGACGCCGCGCTCCCCGAGGGCCTCACGCTCACCCGGCCGCTCGCGCAGGGGGAGCTGGTGCCGGCCGCCGCGCTCGGCGCGGCGCAGGACGACGGACGCGTCGAGGTCTCCATCGCCGTGCCGGCCGAGCACGTCCCGACCGGGCTGGCGCGCGGCTCGCGGGTCGACGTCTGGGTCATCGGGGAGGACCGCCGCGCCCGCGCCTCGGCGGAGCTGGTGCTCTCCGACGTGCTGGTGCTCGACGCCCCCGTGGTGACCGACGCGTTCGCGGCCGCGACCTCGCGCCAGCTGGTGCTCGCCCTGCCCGCCGCGGAGGAGGAGCCGCTCGCGCAGGTGCTGGCGGCCAGCGGCGACGACCGCGTCCGCGTGGTCGGCAGGGGCTGAGCCGTGCTCTGCGTGCTCGTGCTCGCCGCCGGCGAGCCGTGGGAGGCGCCCGCCCTCGCGGACCTCGAGGCCCACCCCGGCCTCGTGGTGCTCAAGCGCTGTGTCGACGTCGACGACCTGGTCGCCTCGGTCACCAGCGGTCAGGCCGACGTCGCCGTCGTCGCGCTCGACGCTCCCGGCCTCGACCCGTCGGCGGTCTCCCACCTGCGGCGCCACGCGGTGCGTCCCGTCGCGGTGACCGGCGCCCGCTCCGACGACCTCGACGTCCGCGAGCACGCGCACCGGCTCGGTGTCGCGGCGGTCGTCGGTGGCGGTGAGCTGGCCAGCCTGCCGGAGGTCGTGGCGAGCGTCGAGGAGGTCCTCGACACCCGCCCGCGACAGCCCGACCTCGAGCCTCTGCCGGCCGCGCCGGCCGGACCCGGAGGGAGGCAGGCCGGACCCGGAGGGAGGGTCGTGGCGGTCTGGGGGCCGGCAGGCGCGCCGGGGCGTACGACGGTCGCGACCAACCTGGCGGGCGAGCTCGCCCGGCGCCGGGTCCCGGTGGTGCTGGCCGACCTCGACCCCTACGGCGGCGCCGTGGCCCAGCAGCTCGGGATCCTCGACGAGGTGTCCGGCCTGCTGTCGGCGGCCCGGCTGGCCGGCGCGGGGCACCTCGCCGACCGGTTCCCCTCGACGTGCCGCGGCGTGGGGGAGCACCTCGCCGTGGTGACCGGGCTGCCCCGTGCCGACCGGTGGCGCGAGGTGCGCCCCGCCCACGTCGAGCAGCTCCTCGAGGCCGCTCGCGGCCTGGGCGAGGTGGTCCTCGACACCGGCTTCTCCCTCGAGGAGGACGCGGCCGACCTCGGCGGGCGCCCGGCGCGCAACTCCCTCACCCTGGGCGCGCTGGAGCAGGCCGACGAGGTCGTCGTGGTCGGCGGCGCGGCCCCGGTCGGGCTGACGCGTCTCGCCCGGGGGCTGGTCGACCTCCGCGACCGGGTCGACGGCACGCCGGTCCGCGTCGTGGTCAACCGGATGCGGTCCTCGATCGGCTGGTCGGAGAAGGACATCGCCGGCATGGTCGAGGGGTTCAGCCGGGTCGCCGGGCTGCACTTCCTGCCTGACGACCCGGCCCTGGTCGACCGGTCACTGGTGGCGGGCCGCCCGGTGGTCGACCTCGGGGAGTCCTCCCTCGCGCGCAGCCTCGCCGCGCTCGCGGACGCGGTCTTCCCGGCCAGTGCCGAGGCGTCGCACGGCCGCGCGCACGCCCGCCCCACCGTTCGACGCAGCCTGCGCGGAGGGCGCCGGTGACTGGTCTAAACCTCTAGGTCTCATGGACGGTTCTTTTACGTTGGGTCAAGAATCGGCTTAAACTGGATGATCCGCACGAAGGAGAATCCGGTGAGCACACCCGCTCGCGCGTGCGCCTACGCGCTCCTGACCCTGTCCCTCGCTTCGGCACCCGCCTATGCCTCCACCCTCGACGCCCGGCGCGTCCCGTCGGGCACGACCGGCAACGACGTGATCGTCGGCAACGCCCGGCCGAACCACATCATGGCCCTCGGCGGTCGTGACGACGTCCAGGGCAACGGGTCGGACGACACCGTCTTCGGAGGCACGGGCAACGATCACATCGACGGCGGGGACGGCAACGACTGGATCACCGCCCAGCCCGGCCGCGACTGGGTCAACGGCGGCCTCGGCAACGACCGGGTCGACGGCGGCCAGGGCAACGACTCCCTCTACGGCGGTGAGGGTGACGACGTCATCACCGGCAACTCCGGCGACGACACCGTCTACGGCGAGAACGGCAACGACACCCTCGGCGGCGGACCCGGCACCGACCGGCTGATCGGCGGCGAGGGCAGCGACAAGCACATCGGTGGGCCCGGCGACGACTACATCGACGGCGGTCCGGGCGACGACGGCGCGATCCAGGGCGGTCCCGGCAACGACGTGCTCATCGACGGCGAGGGCAACGACTGGCTGATCAAGGGTGACGAGGGCGACGACGTGATCTTCCTCGGCCCGGGCGTCGACAAGGTCTTCGCCGAGCAGGGCAACGACACGATCTACGTCCTCAACGACGGCCAGGCCGACAAGATCCGCTGCGACGACGGCGGCCAGGCCCAGGGGAACGCGGACCGGGTGATCTTCGTCGGCTCCCGCGACCCGCTGGACGTCGTCGACCCGTTCGGCACCTGCGAGAGCGTCTCGGTGGTCGCCGAGGCGCCCGCCGGCTGGCCGTACGGCCCGGTCTCTGCCCGGGGCGTCACGCCGCGAACAGCAGGTACAGACCTCCCACGGTGAAGCTCACCATCGCGACGAGCAGCGGCAGCTGACCCGTCAGGTGGTGCCGCCTCGGCAGGAGCGCGAGCGCCCGGTCGTGGGCGGCCACGACGCCCACGACGTGACCGAGCACGACCGCGAGCACCTTGGTGACCGCCAGGAAGGTCGGGTGCCCGGACAACCAGTAGCTGACCTGGAGGTCGGCGGTCCCGAGGTAGTCGTCGCCGCGGCTGAACGGGTCGCTGAGCTGGATCAGCGTCAGCTGGCCGTACTCGACGAGGAACGTCAGGTAGTGCGCCGCGATGTAGCCCACGATGATCGGCACGACCGAGTGGGCGAAGAGGTCCGGCAGGGCGCGTCGCGGCGTCGAGCTGGTGACCCCGGTCGCCATCGTCGCGACGGTCAGGATCGCGATCACGCCCCCGGAGAACACGATGAGCCCCAGCGTGTCCGGCAGGACGCGCGTCACCGACATCGACTGCACGGCCTTGAGCCACGGCGTCGACTCACGGAAGGAGTCGAACGCGGTGCTGCCGAACAGCACGCCCACGACGCCGACCAGGCCCGGTCGGGCCTCGAGGGTCGCGAGGTTGGCCAGCGGACTGCGCAGGACGAGCGTCCCGTCCTCGCGCCGGCCCCAGATCGACAGCTTCGCGACCAGTGAGGAGTAGACCTCGAACGGGTCGGCGCGGGCGAGGAACGTGGTGCCGAACAGGGCCGAGCCGACCAGCATGATGCCGAGGTAGAGCGCGCACCACAGGCGCACCGGCCCGACGTCGGTGGAGTGGGGGTAGACCAGCTCGAGCCACACGAAGGCGAACAGCCCGGCAGCGGCCGGCCAGTAGCCCAGGCGCGCGGGGTAGGCGTACATGCCCTGGCCCTCGGGGACGCCGGAGATCCTGGCGAAGGCCATCGCGATGGTCCGTGCGGGGCTGATGGCGCGGAAGAACGGGCCGAGCAGGAGGGACGCCGGCACGACCCCGACCCAGAGCAGCGTGTAGAAGGTCCCGAGGAAGGGATTGGTCAGGCTGTCCTTGCCGAAGACCGCCGCCGCGCCGACGTAGAGGAAGAACACCATGCCCGCGACCCGGGCGGCGACGGCGAGGGCGCGCGACGACACGAGCCGGTCGAGCCACGCGGGCGCCGTACGTCCCGTGGTCCTGCCGTCGTAGCGCGGCTCGCGCCACGCGACGGCGAGGACCGTGAAGGACACCACCAGCGCCGCGACGGCGCCCGCGATCGCCAGCTCCGACGGGATCGGGAGGTCCTTGGCGCCTCCGAGACCGTGGGCCTGGATCGTGCCCGGCACGCTCAGCGGACCTCGAGCTGGAGGACGACCTGGGGCGGCTCGTGGCTCTCGACCTCGACGACGCCCGGTCGGTCGATGGTGATCTCGTGCGTGGAGGTGCCCTCCTCGTAGGCGATCTCCTGCTCCGGCGTGCTGTGGACGTGGAACTCGCCGGCCACGTCGGAGGTGATGGTGAGGTCGAGGGTCTGCCCGATGGCCAGCTCGACCCGCTCGCCGTTGGGCGTGAACGTGTCGCCCTCGCGGGTGACGGTGATCTCCACGGCCTCGCTGCCGGCGTCGGTGCTGGAGCCGGAGTCGCTCCCCGAGTCGGAGCTGGAGGAGGAGCCCGACGGCGTGGCGGTGTCGGCCTCGTCGTCGCTGCCGCCGCAGGCGCTGAGGCCGAGGGCGAGCACGAGGGCGAGGGGTGCGAGGCGGGACAGGCCGTGACGGGGCATGCTGGGGCTCCTTCTGGGCATTCGTGGGACCCGGTGGGCATGACACACCTCGTCCACCGGCTCTGCCAGAATCCCACGAGCAGCAAGAGGCGTCGACGAGAGGGGATGCATGAGCGAGCGCAGCGAGCGAATCGTCCGGAACAGTGCGGGTCGTGCCTCACGCGCGCACGGAGCGAAGCGAGTACGTGCGTGAGCGACAGGCTTCGGCCGCGGGACCTGGCGATCCTGGCCGCCGAGTCACCCACCACGCCCATGCACAACGCGACGGTGGAGATCTTCGACCCGGGCGACTCCGGCTTCGACCACGACCGGCTGCGCCAGCTCATCGCCGACCGGATCGCGTTCGTGCCGCGCTACCGCCAGCGCCTGCAGGTGGTGCCGGGACGGCTGGCCAACCCCGCGTGGGTCGACGACGACGCGTTCGACCTCGGCTTCCACGTGCGCCGCTCGGCGCTCCCGCGGCCCGGGAGCATGGACCAGCTGCGCGAGCTGGTCGCGCGGATCGCCTCGCGCCCCCTCGACCGGACCCGCCCGCTGTGGGAGTGCTACTTCGTCGAGGGTCTCGAGCACGGGCGCGTCGCGCTGCTGACCAAGAGCCACCAGATCCTCGTCGACGGCCGCGAGACCGTCGACATCGGCCAGGTGCTGCTCGACACCTCCCCGGACCGGTCGACCCTCGGCCACGACGACGAGTGGCGCCCCCGTCGCCCACGCGGACCGGTCGCGCTGGCCCTCGGCGCGGTCACCGACAGCCTGGAGAGCCCCTCGACGGTGTGGCAGACGACCGTGGCCAACGCCGAGTCCGTCGGCCGACGCGCGTCCGCGACCGGCGCGCGGGTCGCGGAGGTCGCGAGCGCGCTGGCGGGTCGCGGCCCGGTGCACTCCACCCCGGTGCACCGCCGGCTGTCGCAGCAGCGCCGCTTCGTCACCGTGCGCACCGAGCTCGCCGACCACCGGGCGATCCGCGAGGCACGCGGCGGCACCGTCAACGACGTGATCCTCGCCGTGCTGGCCGGTGGCCTGCGCGGCTGGCTGATGGCCCGGGCGGAGTCCCTGTCCGGGCTGCGCACGGTCAAGGCGATCGTCCCGATGTCGGTCATCGACGACGAGCTCGAGGCCACCTCGCTCGGCAGCCAGATCACCGGCCACCTCGTGCACCTCCCGATCAGCGAGCCGAGCCCGCTGATGCGCCTGCACCAGGTGAGCTACGACCTCAAGGCCCACGGCGACAACGGCCGGGCCGTCTCGGCGCGCCGGCTCTCCGGGATCGCCGGCTTCGCGCCCACGACGTTCCACGCCCTCGGTTCCCGCCTCGCCGCGGCCGAGCTGCGCCGGGGCTTCCAGGTCTCGATCACCAACGTGCCCGGCCCGCAGTTCCCGCTCTACGCCGACGGCGCCCGGATGCTGGAGTCCTACCCGGTGCACCCGCTGCTGCCCGACCACCCGCTGGCGATCGGTGTGACGTCCTACGACGGGGGCGTGTTCTACGGCATCACCGCCGACCGCGACGCCGTGCCCGACGCGGACACCCTCGGCCAGTGCGTGCGGGAGTCGCTCGAGGAGCTGCGCGACGCCGCCACCGACTCCACGCCCCGCGCGCCGCGCGGCCGGCGCCGGAACCCGAAGGAGAGCAAGAGCTGATGACCCGCGTCTACGTCCCCGGGGACTGGAACGACGTCAAGGAGACCCTGGCCACTGTGCGGCAGGCGGGCCACGCGCTCGAGCCCCGGTGGAATCTCGGCACCCGGCGTGGCTACGCGGTCACCGCGGAGCTGCGCGCTGCGCTCCCGGACCTGGACGAGGAGTCGCTCGAGCACTACGCGATGACCGAGGCGGCCCAGGCGTCGCTGGAGAACTTCCACGACGAGGGGGAGCCGATGCGTCGCCTCGTGCTGGCGGTCGACGTGGAGGACGTCGAGGCCGTCCCGGACGCGGTCTGCGAGGTGCGGGCCGAGCTGGCGGTGCCCCACGACGTCGCGGCGTGGCTCGTCGACACCGAGTCGGCTCGCGAGTCGGTCGCGCGGGTCGCGGGCAGGCTGCCCCTCCACGGCTCGGAGTCCGCCGAGGAGGCCGCGCTCGTCGAGCGGGCGGTCGAGGCGTGCCTCGACCACGAGCTCGCGTGGTTCGCCGTGACCGAGACCGACGTGGTCCTGGAGCTGTCCTGACGGCCCGCTTGGAGGCCCGCGTCCGTCTCTGACACGATCAGCCGCATGGACGCCATCACCTTTCCTCCGGCTCCCACCAACGAGCCCAACCTGACGTACGCCCCCGGCAGCCCGGAGCGGGAGACCCTCGTCGCCGAGCTGGCGGCGCTGGAGAAGAAGCAGCACACGTTCCGCGCCGTGATCGGCGGCAAGCGGCGCAACGGTGGGGGTGCGGAGACGAAGGTCGTCCAGCCGCACGACCACCAGCACGTGCTCGGCACGCTGAAGAACTCGACGACCAAGGACGCCGAGGCCGCGATCAAGGCGGCGGCAGCCGCGGCGCCCGACTGGCGCGCGCTGCCGTTCGACGAGAAGTGCGCGATCATCCTCAAGGCGGCCGACCTGCTGGCCGGCCCGTGGCGCCAGCGGCTCAACGCGGCGACCATGCTGGGCCAGTCGAAGACGGCGTTCCAGGCCGAGATCGACGCGGCGTGCGAGCTGATCGACTTCTGGCGCTTCAACGTCCACTACGCCAAGCAGATCCTCACCGACCAGCCGATCGCCAACAGCCCCGGCATCTGGAACCGCACCGACCACCGCCCGCTCGAGGGCTTCGTCTACGCGATCACGCCGTTCAACTTCACCGCGATCGCCGGCAACCTGCCCACCGCCCCGGCGCTGATGGGCAACACCGTGATCTGGAAGCCGTCGCCGACCCAGCAGCTGGCCGCGTCGCTGACCATGGAGCTGCTGGAGGAGGCCGGCATGCCGCCCGGCGTCATCAACATGCTCCCCGGCGACGGCCTCGACGTGTCCAAGGTGGCGCTCGCCCACCGCGACCTCGCCGGCATCCACTTCACCGGCTCCACGCCGACGTTCCAGCACCTGTGGGCGACGGTGGGTCAGAACATCGCGTCCTACCGCTCCTACCCGCGCATCGTGGGCGAGACCGGCGGCAAGGACTTCATCGTTGCGCACCCGTCGGCCGACCCCGACGTGCTGCGGGTCGCGATGATCCGCGGCGCGTTCGAGTTCCAGGGCCAGAAGTGCTCGGCGGCCTCGCGGGCCTACGTCGCGCGCTCGGTCTGGGACAAGATCAAGGACCAGCTGATCGCCGACACCGAGGCCCTGTCGATGGGTGACGTCACCGACCTCTCCCACTTCATGGGCGCGGTCATCGACGACCGGGCGTTCGCCAAGCACAAGAAGGCGATCGCGCGGGTGCGGGCCAACAAGCACCTGACCCTGCTGGCCGGCGGCCAGACCGACGACTCGGTGGGCTACTTCGTGCGGCCCACGATCATCGAGTCGACCGACCCGACCGACCAGATGTTCTCCGAGGAGTACTTCGGGCCGATCCTGGCCGTCCACGTCTACGAGGACGACCGGTTCGAGCAGGTCGTGGCGCAGATGGAGTCCTTTGCCCCCTACGCCCTGACCGGCGCGATCATCGCGCAGGACCGCGCGGCGATCGCGTGGGCGCGCAAGACGCTGCGCTTCGCGGCCGGCAACTTCTACATCAACGACAAGCCGACCGGCGCCGTGGTGGGCCAGCAGCCCTTCGGCGGCGGCCGCGCCTCCGGCACCAACGACAAGGCCGGCGCCGCGGTCAACCTGCTGCGCTGGACGTCGCCGCGCTCGATCAAGGAGACCTTCGTGCCTCCGAAGGACCACCGGTACCCCCACCAGGGCTGACACCGGACCGACCTCGGTGGGAGGATGGCCGCATGACCGCGGCCGTCCTCCCGCTGCACATGGGCGCCCTGCACCCCTACGAGCAGGCGCTCACCCTGCTGCTCGCCTTCGGGCCCTTCGTGCTCCTCGGCGTGGTGCTCCGCCGGCGCAGCAAGGAGCTGGCGGCCGAGGAGGCCGAGGAGGCCGCGGAGGCCGTGCAGCGCCCGGTCGACGAGAACGCCACCACCTGAGCGGCACCTCGGAGGGTCAGCGCGCGAGCCACTCCACGCCGACGCGGTGCTCGACGTCGAGGGCGTCGGAGAACAGCCCCGCGACCAGCTTCTCGATCTTCCCGCCGACCAGCGGGATCCGCACGCTCAGGTCGAGGTCGATCGACTCCGTCGTCCGGCCGCCGGACTCGACCAGCACCAGGCCGCCCGTGGCCTCGCCCGGCTTGCCGGGGATGGCGAGCCCGACGTCGGCCGACGTCGGCGACGTCCACGTCTCGGTCTGGACGATGACGATCTCCTCGCCGACGAACGAGCGTGCGAACGACGGGATGTCGGAGGCCGAGCGGACCTGCTCGATCCGCACCAGGTCGCCGTCGATCGAGACCGATCCCCGCACCACCTTCTGGCGCTCGAGCACCGCCTCGCGGAACGCCGGGTCGTCCAGCATGGCCGCGACCGCCTCGGCCGAGGCGTCGTACGTCAGCTTCTTGGAGAGCCTGGTGCTCACGTGTCCACCCTCGTCCCGCGTCGTCGTCCGGCCCTGCCGACCAGGCCCGGTCCTGCCGTGTGCGTG
The DNA here is from genome assembly GCF_018275325.1 of Nocardioides palaemonis. NCBI lineage: Bacteria > Bacillati > Actinomycetota > Actinomycetes > Propionibacteriales > Nocardioidaceae > Nocardioides > Nocardioides palaemonis. The sequence continues at coordinate 866,852 of NZ_JAGVQR010000001.1, forward strand.
CGGGCCCATCATGGCCGAGAGTCGCAGGTGACGCGCCGGTAGGGGCCCGTGTTGTGACGGTCACAGCGCGGGTCCTAGGGTCGGAGCGTGGCGACGCCCGAGGAGACCAAGGACCACCAGCTCGACGCAGCGACGGGGCTCCGGCCCGAGTGGGGAGACCTGCTCCGGGCCTACTACCGGCACGTGGCTCCGGAGGAGGTGGCCGAGCGGTCACCGGAGGACCTGCTCGGTGCGCTGGTCTCCCACCACGAGCTCGCGCAGTCGCGGCCGCAGGGCACTGCCGCGGTGCGGGTGGTCACCCCCACGAGCGCCGAGTCCGGCTGGTCGGCGGCGGGGCGCTCGGTGGTCGAGGTGGTCACCGACGACATGCCGTTCCTCGTCGACTCGGTGACCATGGAGCTCACCCGACTCGGCCACACGGTCCACACCGTCATCCACCCCCAGCTCCGCGCCGAGCGCGACATCACCGGCGAGCTCCGGCACGTCGCGGCGCAGGCCGACCAGCCCCGCGCCGAGGCGGGGGAGGCGGCCGAGTCCGGCGCCGAGTCCTGGATGCACGTCGAGATCGACCGCACCGACGACGCCGAGGCGGCCGAGGTGACCGAGGGCGTGCAGCGGGTGCTGCGCGACGTGCGCGAGTCGGTCGAGGACTGGGCGAAGATGCACGCCCAGGCGCTGGCCGTGGTCGACGAGCTCGCCGCCGACCCGCCGCCGCTGCCGGCCGAGGAGCTGCGCCAGGGCCGCGACTTCCTCACCTGGCTGGCCGACGACCACTTCACCTTCCTCGGCTACCGCGAGTACGTCCTCGAGGCGGAGGAGGACGCCCCCGACGAGTGCGGCCTGCGCGCGGTCCCCGGCTCCGGCCTGGGCATCCTGCGCAGCGACCAGGACCTGTCGAGCGCGTTCGCCAAGCTGCCGCCGCTGGTGAAGGCCAAGGCCCGCGAGAAGACCCTGCTGGTGCTCGCCAAGGCCAACAGCCGCGCCACCGTCCACCGCCCGGCCTACCTCGACTACGTCGGCGTGAAGACCTTCGGGCCCGACGGCGAGGTGGTGGGCGAGCGCCGCTTCCTCGGCCTGTTCTCCAGCGCCGCCTACACCGAGTCGGTCACCCGCATCCCGGTGCTGCGCGAGAAGGCCGCCGAGGTGATGCGGAGGGCCGGCTTCGACGCCCGCAGCCACGCCGGCAAGGCCCTGATGGACACCCTCGAGAACTACCCGCGCGACGAGCTGTTCCACACCTCGCCCGCCGAGCTCGCGCCGGTCGCGCAGGACGTCATGTTCGCCCGCGAGCGCCGCCAGCTGCGGGCGTTCGTGCGCCGCGACACCTACGGACGCTACGTCTCGGTGCTGGTCTACCTCCCGCGCGACCGCTACAGCACGGCGGTCCGCGAGAGGTTCGCCGACATCCTGCGCGCCGACCTCGGCGGCGACCACGTGGAGTTCACCGCCCGCGTCAACGAGTCGACGACCGCGCGCGTGCACTTCGTCGTCCACCCGCCCAAGGGCAGCCACATCCCCGACGTCGACGTCGCCGAGCTCGAGCGCCGGCTGACCGAGGCCTCGCGGTCGTGGCGCGACGACTTCGTCGCCGCGGTGGTCAACGACTACGGCGAGGAGCGCGGCTCGCAGCTCGCCCGTGCCTGGTCCGACGCCTTCCCGGAGGCCTACAAGGAGGACTACAGCCCGCAGCGCGGCTCCGCCGACCTCGGCCGGATCGAGGCCATCGAGGGGGACCAGGGCATCGACCTCGCGCTGTTCGAGCAGGACGAGCGCGGCGGTGCCTTCCGGCGCGGCGAGTCCCGGCTCAAGGTCTTCCGCGTCGGTGAGCCGCTGTCGCTGAGCACCGTGCTGCCGATGCTGACCTCGATGGGCGTCGAGGTCGTCGACGAGCGGCCCTACCACCTCGAGGGGCTGTCGCGCCCGTCGTTCATCTACGAGTTCGGCATCCGCCACGGCCGCGTCCTGCCCCCGCACGAGCGGACGCTGTTCGCCGAGGCGCTCCGCGCGGTGTGGGACGGCTTCAACGAGATCGACGGCTTCAACAACCTGGTCCTCGCCGCCGGCCTGACCTGGCGCCAGGCGACCGTCCTCCGCGCCTACGCCAAGTACGCCCGCCAGGGCGGGTCGCCGTTCGCGCTCGACTACATCGAGGAGGCGCTGCGCAGCAACGTCGACATCACCCGCCTGCTCGTCGAGCTCTTCGAGTCCCGCTTCGACCCGGGCCGCGGCGACCGGGTCCTGGCCGCCGACGCCGAGGCCCGCACCGCGAAGGTCGAGGCGATCGAGGAGAAGCTGGCCAAGGCGCTCGACGACGTGGTCAGCCTCGACCACGACCGCATCCTGCGCTCCTACCGCACGCTGGTCCGGGCGACGCTGCGCACCAACTTCTTCCAGCGCACCGCCGAGGGTGAGCTCCACCCGTACATCTCGTTCAAGCTCGAGCCGTCGGCGATCCCCGACCTTCCCGAGCCGCGCCCGCGCTACGAGATCTTCGTCTACAGCCCTCGCGTCGAGGGCTCGCACCTGCGTTTCGGCGCCGTCGCGCGCGGCGGCCTGCGCTGGTCGGACCGACGCGACGACTTCCGGACCGAGGTGCTCGGCCTGGTCAAGGCGCAGATGGTGAAGAACACCGTGATCGTGCCGGTCGGCGCGAAGGGCGCGTTCTTCTGCAAGCAGCTGCCCGACCCGTCCGACCGTGACGCGTGGCTGGCCGAGGGGATCGCCTGCTACAAGACGTTCATCTCGGGCCTGCTCGACATCACCGACAACCTCGTCGACGGCGAGACGGTGCCGGCGCGCGACGTGGTGCGCCACGACGGCGACGACTCCTACCTCGTGGTCGCGGCAGACAAGGGCACCGCGACCTTCTCCGACATCGCCAACGGCGTCGCGAAGGACTACGGCTTCTGGCTGGGCGACGCGTTCGCCTCCGGCGGATCGGTCGGCTACGACCACAAGGCGATGGGCATCACCGCCAGGGGCGCGTGGGTCTCGGTGCAGCGCCACTTCCGCGAGATGGGCGTGGACTGCCAGGCCGAGGACTTCACCGCGGTCGGCATCGGCGACATGTCCGGCGACGTCTTCGGCAACGGCATGCTGTGCTCGGAGCACACCCGCCTGGTGGCGGCCTTCGACCACCGCGACATCTTCATCGACCCGCAGCCCGACGCGGCGTCGTCCTTCGCCGAGCGGCGGCGGCTCTTCGACCTGCCGCGCTCGAGCTGGAAGGACTACGACACCTCCCTCATCTCCGAGGGCGGCGGCGTGTGGCCCCGCTCGGCGAAGTCGATCCCGGTGTCGAAGCAGGCCCGCGAGGCGCTCGGGCTGGGCGCCGACGTCACCGCCCTCACCCCGGCGGAGCTGATGAAGGCGATCCTCCTCGCCCCCGTCGACCTGCTCTGGAACGGCGGCATCGGCACCTACGTCAAGTCGTCGGAGGAGACCAACGCCGACGCCGGCGACAAGGCCAACGACGCGATCCGGGTCAACGGCGAGGACCTCCGCGCCCGGTGCATCGGCGAGGGCGGCAACCTCGGCTTCACCCAGCTCGGCCGCGTGGAGTACGCCCGGCTCGGCGCCCGCGGTGACGGCGGCCGGATGAACACCGACTTCATCGACAACTCCGCCGGCGTGGACACCTCCGACCACGAGGTCAACATCAAGATCCTGCTCGACAAGGTCGTGCGGGCCGGCGGCATGGACGAGGCCGCCCGCAACACGCTGCTCGCGGAGATGACCGACGAGGTCGGCGCGCTGGTGCTGCGCGACAACTACGAGCAGAACCTCGCCCTCGCCAACGCCGAGGCGCACGCCCCCTCGCTGCTGCACGTCCACGAGGACTGGATGCGCGAGCTCGAGCGTCGTGGGGTGCTCAACCGCGACCTCGAGGGCCTGCCCACCACCCGCCAGGTGCGTCGCCGCCTCGACCGCAAGCAGGCGCTGTCCGCGCCCGAGCTCTCGGTGCTGCTGGCGTGGACCAAGATCGTGCTCGCCGACGAGCTCATCGAGTCGGACCTGCCGGACGACCCCTACCTCCGCGAGGACCTGCTCGCCTACTTCCCGAAGCAGATGGTGCCCGCGCTCGAGCAGGCGATCGAGGAGCACCCGCTGCGCCGCGAGATCATCGTGACGCAGGTCGTCAATGACCTGGTCAACGGCGCGGGCATGACGTTCTGGCCGCGGCTCGCAGGGGAGACGGGCGCGAGCGCGGCGGACCTCACCCGCGCCAACTTCGTCGCCCGGGAGATCTTCGGGTCGCTCGCGCTGCGCGAGGAGATCGCGGCCCTGGACAACCTGGTCCCGGCCGAGCGGCAGACCCGGATGCGGATCGAGATGCGTACGCTCGTCGAGCGCGCCTCGCGCTGGCTGGTGACCAACCGGCGCTCCGGCCTCGACTCCAGCGAGACCGTGGAGTTCTTCCGTGGCCGCGTGCAGGCCGTCATGGCCGAGCTGCCCAGCATCATGAGCGGCCGGGAGAGCGACGACTACCTCGCGCGTGCCGAGCGGCTGACCCAGCAGGGCGTCCCCGAGGACCTCGCGTCCCGCGTCGCGGTGCTGGCCGCTGCCTACGCCACGCTCGGGATCGTCGAGACCGCCGACCGGCTCGGCCTCGACCCGGTCGAGGTCGCGCGGGTCCACTTCGCGCTGGGCGAGCGGCTCGGCCTGCCGGCCCTCGTCGAGCGGATCTTCGCGCTGCCGCGCGACGACCGCTGGCAGACGATGGCGCGCGCCGCGGTGCGCGACGACCTTTACGGCGTGCACCAGCAGCTCACCGCCCAGGTCCTCGGGTCCACCAGCTCCGACGACAGCGCCCCCGCGCGCGTGGCGGAGTGGGAGAACTCCGAGGAGGAGCTGGTCGCGCGTGCGGCGAAGACGCTGACCGAGATCTGCCGCGAGGAGACCGCCGAGCTGGCCCGCCTCTCGGTGGGCCTCAGGGTGGTGCGCGGCCTGCTGTCCTGACCTCTTTCGTCCGTCCCCCTCAGACCCCGACGTGGGTATCTGGGGACGAAATGGTGGGTGAAGAGGCCAACTTGCCCACCATTTCGTCCCCAGATACCCCGGCAGGGGGCGGGCGCCGGTCGGGAGTCAGAACAGCAGGAGCGCGGCGACGACCCCGGCCGCCACGACGGCCCAGCGGAACACCGCGTCGGGGAGCACGCGACCGATGCGCGCGCCGACGTAGCCACCGACGAGGGAGCCGACGGCGAGCAGCACCGCCACGTCCCAGCGCGGGTCGGCGACGACGACGAAGATGAGGCCGGCGACGATGTTGCCGACCATCAGCGACAGCGTCTTGAGCCCGTTGACCACGCGCAGCTCGAGGTCGGTGCCGATGCCGAGGACGGCGACCATCATCACGCCGGCGCCGGCCCCGAAGTAGCCGCCGTAGACGCCGGTGAGGGTCGCGAACGCGGTGGTCGCCGGTGACATGTGCCGGCGCTCGGCGAGCTGCTCGCCGTGGCGTCGCTCGTGCCGGGCCCGGAGCCATGCGGCCACCCGCGGCTGGATGCCGACGAGGGCGCAGGTGAAGAGGATGAGGTAGGGCACGACCGCCTCGAACACGCCGGGCGGCAGCCCGAGGAGCAGGGCCGCGCCCGCGACCGCGCCGACCGCGCAGACCAGGACGATCATCCGGGCGACCGGGCCGGCCTCGCGGACCTCCCGGCGGTAGCCCACCACCCCACCGAGGCCGCCCGGGATGAGGCCGAGGGTGTTGGACACGTTGGCCGCGACCGGCGGCAGGCCCAGGCCGACCAGCACCGGGAAGCTCAGCAGTGACGCGACTCCGACGGTGGAGGACAGCACGCCGGCGCCGAAGCCGGTGACGACCACCAGGAGCGCGTCGAGCACCGTCACGGCTGCTCGCGGAGCAGGGCGACGTCGCTCACCATCGCGACGTGGGCGTGCATCGCCTGTGATGCCGCGACGGGGTCGCCGGCGCGGATCGCCTCGGCGATGGCCCGGTGCCCGGCGAGCGAGTCCTGCGGCCGGCCGGGCTGGCCGAGCGACTCGATGCGGGTCTCCTTGATCAGGTCGCCGATCTCGCCCATCAGCCGGGCCAGCAGCAGCGAGTGGGACGCCGCCGTCACGGCGCCGTGGAACCGCTCGTCGCCCTCCACGCCCCGCCCGCCGGCGGCGATGTCGGCCTCCATGGCGGCGAGGGCGTCGTCGATGCGGGCCAGGTCCTCGTCGGTGCGGCGCAGGGCCGCGAGCGAGGCGATCTTGGTCTCCAGCGCGTCGCGCGTCTCGATCACCTCGGGCAGCCGGTCGGCGTGGCTGCGGATCGCCTCGACGATCCGGCTGGCCTTCTCCTGGCGCTCGGTCACCACGGTCCCGTCGCCGTGGCGCACCTCGACCACGCCGACCACCTCGAGCGCGACCAGCGCCTGGCTGAGGGTGGCGCGGCTGACACCGAGGCGCTGCGCGAGCTCGCGCTCGGGCGGCAGCTTGTCCCCGGCGGCGAGGCCGTTGTCGCTGATCCACGCCGAGATCTGCCCGGCCACCTGCTCGTAGAGCCGGGTGCGCAGGAGCCGGGGCGGGAAGGAGTCGGCCATGGACCTACCCTATTGACGATTGGCCCAGAGTGCTATTGGCTAGGCCACTGATCCAGCATGTGACGAGGGCCACCCCCGCCCCGCGTGCTGGCACTCGACCCGAAGAAGCTCGGAGGTCTCGTCATGGGTCCGGAATGGATCGCGATCATCGCCCTGGTCGCCTTGTTCGTGGTCGGCACGCTGCTGCCGATCAACATGGGAGCGCTGGCCTACGTCGCCGCGTGGCTGGTCGGCATGTACTCCCTCGGCCTGGACGAGAAGGAGATCCTCGCCGGCATCAGCGCCGACCTCGTCCTCACCCTGATCGGGGTGACGTACCTCTTCGCCATCGCCCGGCAGAACGGCACCGTCGACCTCATCGTCCGCACGGCGGTGTCGTCGGTCGGCGGCCGGGTGGCGCTGATCCCGTGGGTGATGTTCGCGGTCACCGCGGTCATCACTGCGATCGGCGCGGCCAGCCCGGCCGCGTGCGCCATCATCGGTCCGATCGCGCTGGGCTTCGCCGGCCGCTACGGCATCAGCCCGCTGATGATGGGCATGTTCGTCGTGCACGGCGCGCAGGCCGGCGGGTTCTCGCCGATCTCGATCTACGGCACGATCACCAACTCGGTGATGGAGGACGCCGGTCTCGGCGCCTCGCACCTGACGATCTTCTTCTCCAGCCTCGTGGTCAACACCGTGATGGCCGCGATCCTCTTCGTCGTCCTCGGCGGCCGCAAGCTGATGTCGCTGCGGATGGACGCCGAGGGCGAACTGGTCCAGGTCGGCGGCGGCACCGCTGCCGTCGCGGGCGGCTCCTCGCGCCCCGACCGCTCCGACGCCCGCTCGGCCACCGGTGCGACGCCCACCACCGGCACCCCGAACGCCGACGACGCCGGCACCACCCTCGAGCACGCCCTGACCCTGCTCGCGTTCCTCGCGGTCGCGGTCGTCGCGCTGGTCTTCGACAAGAACATCGGCTTCGCTGCGATCACGGCAGCCGTGGTGCTGTCGATCCTCACGCCCAAGGCCTACAAGGACACCGTCAAGCAGATCGCCTGGCCCACCGTCCTGCTGGTCGCCGGCGTCAGCACGTACGCCACGATCCTCACGACCGCCGGCTCCCCGGAGTTCGTCGGGAAGTGGGCCGCCGGGCTGGGCGCCGCCGCGATCGGCGCACTGATCCTCTGCTACGTCGGCGGCATCGTGTCGGCGTTCGCCTCCTCCACCGCGCTGCTGCCGGTGATCATCCCGATCGCGATCCCGCTGGTCGCCGGGGGCGGCATCTCCGCGGGCCTGTTCGTCGCCGCGCTCGCGGTCAGCTCCACGATCGTCGACGTCAGCCCGTTCTCCACCAACGGCGCCCTCATGCTGGCCAACCGGCCCGACAGCATCGAGGAGACCACCTACTACAAGCAGATCCTCGGCTATGCCGTGATCGTGACCCTCGTCGGCCCGCTGCTCGTCTGGGCAGCCCTCGTCCTCCCCGGATGGTGAACAGAACAATGACCGGACCACTCTCCGACCTCCTCGTCGTCGACCTCACCCGTGCCCTCGCCGGTCCGCACTGCACCCAGATGCTGGGCGACCTCGGTGCCCGCGTGGTGAAGGTCGAGGCACCCGGCAGCGGCGACGACACCCGCGGCTGGGGCCCGCCGTTCGTCGGCGAGCCCGACGCCCGCCAGTCGACGTACTTCCTGTGCACCAACCGCAACAAGGAGTCGATCGCCCTCGACCTCAAGGACGCGACCGACAAGGACGTCCTGCTCGGCCTGGTCGAGCGGGCCGACGTGCTGGTGGAGAACTTCCGCACCGGCGTGCTCGAGCGGCTCGGCCTCGGCATCGAGGAGCTGATGCGGCGCAACCCGCGACTGGTCGTCCTGTCCATCACCGGCTTCGGCCACGACGGTCCCGAGGGCGGCCGCGCCGGCTACGACCAGATCGCGCAGGGCGAGGCCGGCCTGATGTCGCTCACCGGCTCGGGGCCCGACGACCCGCAGCGCGTCGGCGTCCCGATCGCCGACCTGCTGTCGGGCATGTACGGCGCCTACGGCATCCTCGCCGCGCTCCACGAGCGCGAGCGCACGGGCAAGGGCCAGGTCGTGCGGACGTCGCTGCTCGCCTCGGTCGTCGGCGTGCACGCCTTCCAGGGCACGCGGTGGACGGTCGCCGGCGAGGTCGGCCGCGCGCAGGGCAACCACCACCCCTCCATCGCGCCCTACGGACTGTTCCACTGCCGCGACGGCGCCGTGCAGATCGCGCTCGGCAGCGAGGGCCTGTGGAAGCGGTTCTGCGAGGGCTTCGGGCTCGACCCCGAGGCCGAGGGGCTCGCCAGCAACGGCGAGCGCGTCGCGCACCGCGACCGCGTGATCGAGGTCGTCGAGGCCGCCTTCGCCGACTGGGACTCCGAGCCGCTGCTGGCCCGGCTGGCCGAGGTCGGCGTCCCGGCCGGCAAGGTCCGCACCCTCGACGAGGTCTACGAGTGGGACCAGGTGGCCAGCCAGGGACTGCTGCTCGACGTCGAGCACGCCAGCCTCGGCCACCTCACCCTCCCCGGCCCGCCGCTGCGGTTCTTCGACGCCGTGGGCGCCGAGGTCACCCGCCGTGACCACGTCGCGCCGCCGCTGCTCGACCAGCACGCCGACGAGATCCGTGCCTGGGTGGGCGGGGCGTGACCCGCCGCTGGACCGCCCACGAGCTGCTCGACCTCGTCCTCGACGCGGGGACGTACGCCTCCTGGGACCAGCCGATCGACCTCTCCGGGGTCGAGCCGGGCTACCGCGCCGTCCTCGAGGCGGCCGCCGCGAAGGCCGGCACCGACGAGTCGGTGCTGACCGGACGCGGCGAGGTGCGCGGGCGCCCGGTCGCGGTCGTGGTCAACGAGTTCGCGTTCCTCGCCGGCTCGATCGGGCGCGTCGCGGCCGACCGGATCATCGCGGCGGTCCGTCGTGCGACCGCCGAGGGCCTGCCGCTGCTGGCCAGCACTGCCTCCGGCGGCACCCGCATGCAGGAGGGCACGCCGGCCTTCGTGCGGATGGCGGAGATCTCCCGGGCGCTGATGGACCACCGCGCGGCGGGCCTGCCCTACCTCGTGCACCTGCGCCACCCCACGACCGGCGGGGTCTACGCCTCGTGGGGCTCGCTCGGCCACGTGACCGTCGCGGAGCCCGGCGCGCTGGTCGGTTTCCTCGGCCCGAAGGTGTTCGAGGCGCTCAACGGCCGACCGTTCCGTCCCGGCGTCCAGGTCGCCGAGCACCTCGCGGCGCAGGGCGTCATCGACGGCGTGGCCGCCGCCGAGGACCTCCCGGCGCTGGTCGACCTCGCGCTCGGCGTGCTCGTCGACCCGCCGGGCGCCGGCTCGCTGCCGCAGCGGCCCAAGCGGCTGCTCGGCGACCACCCGGCGTGGGACAGCATCGAGCGGACCCGGGCCACCGGCCGGCTCGGGCTGCGCGACCTGCTCGCCCACGGTGCCACCGGCACCGTGCGGCTGCGCGGCACCGACGAGGGCGAGCGCGACTCGACCGTGACCGTCGCCCTCACCCGGATCGACGACCAGCCGTGCGTCGTCGTCGGCCAGGACCGCTCCCGCCAGACCCCGGGCCACCTGATGGGTCCGGGCGCGCTGCGCGAGGCCCGCCGGGGCATGCGGCTCGCCGAGGAGCTCGGGCTGCCGCTGGTCACCGTGATCGACACCCCCGGGGCCGAGCTGTCGCCCGAGGCCGAGGAACGGGCGATCGCGGGCGAGATCGCCCGGTGCATCGCGACCCTCACCACGATGCGGGTGCCGACGCTCTCGGTCGTGCTCGGCCAGGGCTGTGGCGGGGGAGCGCTCGCGCTGCTGCCGGCGCGGATGGTCGTCGCGACCGAGCATGCATGGCTCTCCCCGTTGCCGCCCGAGGGTGCCAGCGTCATCGTGCACGGCGACGTCTCGCACGCCGCCGAGATGGCCACGCAGCAGCGCGTACGCGCCGTCGACCTGCTCGCCGACGGGATCGTGCACCACATCGTGCCCGAGGTCGACGGCGAGGAGCCGGCGGCGCTGGCGGCCGCGGTGGCGGCCGAGGTCGGGACGCGGCTGCGCGAGCTCACCGGCGCGGCGGTGGCGCAGGCCTGCTGAGCGCTCCGCCCGGCCGCTCGCGGGCACCGTGCCATGATCGCGGCATGGTCGACTACCTCACGCTCGACGACGGCCGGACGCTGGAGCACCTCGAGGGTGGCGACCCCGACGGCTTCCCGCTCGTCTACCACTCCGGCACGCCGAGCGCGGTCGTCGAGGACCCCCACCTCTTCGCCGCCGCGGCGTCCGCCGGCCTGCGCCTGGTGACGTGCTCGCGGCCCGGCTACGGCCAGTCCACCCCGCGCGGCGGCCCGGACCACCTCGTCGCGCCGATCCTCGCGGACGCCGACGACACCGCGGCGCTGCTCGACCACCTCGGCATCGGCGACTTCGTGACGCTGGGCTGGTCGGGCGGCGGGCCGCGAGCGCTGGCCTGCGCCGCCGCGATGCCCGCACGGTGCCGCGCGGCAGCGCTGCTCGCGGGCGTCGCGCCCCACGGCGTCGACGGCCTCGACTGGCTGGCCGGGATGGGCGAGGAGAACGTCCGCGACTTCGAGGCCGTCGCCGCCGGGCGCGAGGTCTACCGCCCGATCGCCGAGCAGCAGGCGGCCGAGCTCGGCGCCGTCACCGCCGACGACATCGTCGCCGCGTTCGGCGACCTGGTCGACGAGGTCGATGCCGCCGCGCTGACCGGCGACTTCGCCGAGGTCGTCGCGGCGTCGTTCCGCCGCGCGATGGAGCAGGGGCCGGTCGGCATGGTCGAGGACAACCTCCAGATCGTCGCGCCCTGGGGCTTCGACGTCGGCGACCTCCGCGTACCGGTGTCGGTCTGGCAGGGCGAGCACGACCGGATGGTGCTCTACGCCCACGGCCAGTGGCTGGCCGCCGCGATCCCCGGCGCCCGCGCCCACCTCTTCGCCGATGAGGGCCACGTGTCCCTCGTCGCGCGCATCGACGAGATCCTCGCCGACCTCAAGGACCTCGCCGGCCTCTGACTGCCTGCCCTCCCGAGCGGTGTGCCACCCACATTCGGAGCGAGTGGAACGTGGGTGGGCCACCGCGGGAGAGCGCGTCGTACGGCGCCGCGCCGGTGAGCGGTGTGCCACCCACATTCGGCGCGAGTGGAATGTGGGTGGGCCACCGCTCGTACGCGAGGCTCAGCTGGCCTTCTTCGCTGCCGTCTTCTTCGTGGTGGTCTTCTTGGCGGCCGACTTCTTGGCCGCGGTCTTCTTGGCAGCGGCCTTCTTGGCCGGCGCCTTCTTCCCGGACGCCTTCTTGCCCGCAGACTTCTTCGCGGGCTTCGCGTCGTCGGAGTCGGAGTCGGAGTCGGCGTCGGCCTCACCCCGGGCGGACTTCGCCGCGGCGACCGACTTCTGCAGCGCGGCGAGCAGGTCGACCACCTCGCCGGAGGTCTTGGTGGAGGTCTCGGTGCGCTTGATCTCGCCGCCCTCGATCTTCGACCGCACGAGCGCCTCGACGGCGCCGGCGTAGTCGTCCTCGAACTCGGTGGCGTCGAAGTCGCCGGCGAGGGTCTCGACGAGCATCTGCGCCATCTTGACCTCCTGCGGCTTCGCGTCGTCGACCTCGACCTTGAAGTCCGGCACCCGCACCTCGTCGGGCCACATCATCGTCTGGAGCACGATCACCTCGCCCGCCTCGGTCTCACGCACCCGCAGCACCGCGATCGTGGTGCGCTGGCGCAGCGCGACGGTGACGACCGCCATCCGGTCGGCGTCCTTGAGCGCCTGGCGGAGCAGGGCGTACGGCTTCGCGCCCTGGCCCTCGGGCTCGAGGTAGTAGGACTTCTCGAACAGCAGCGGGTCGATCTGCTCGCGCGGCACGAACTTCTCGACCGCGATCTCGCGCGACGACGTCGACGGCAGCTCGGCCATGTCGTCGTCGGTGAGGATGACCATCTCGCCGTCCTCGGTCTCGTAGCCCTTGGCGATGTCGGCGTAGGCCACCTCCTCGCCGTCGAGCGAGCACACCCGCTGGTACTTGATCCGCCCGCCGTCCTTGGCGTGCACCTGGCGGAACGACACGTCGTGGCTCTCGGTGGCGGCGTACAGCTTGACCGGCACGCTGACCAGCCCGAAGGACACCGCGCCCTTCCAGATCGCTCGCATGGGGAAGACCTCTCGTCACAGTGGGTCACACCAGTATCAGGGTGAGCGTGTCGCGCGTCACGCCCGAGGGTGCAGACTGGCGCGGTGCGTCCGATGCTCGCGTCCAAGGCCGACCGCGTGCCCACGGGCGCGGAGTGGCTCCACGAGGTCAAGTGGGACGGCGTACGGGTGCTCGTCGACGCCCACGACGGGGTGGTGCGGATGACCAGCCGCAACGACAACGACGTCACCCCCGCATGGCCCGACCTGAGCGCCCCGCCGCTGGGGACGCGCGACCTGCTGGTCGACGGCGAGGTGATCGCCCTCAACGACCGCGGCGTGCCGGACTTCCGGGTCCTCCAGCACCGGATGCACGTGCGCAACCGGCAGGAGGTCGCCCGGCTGGTCACGAAGGTCCCCGCAACGCTGATGGTCTTCGACCTGCTGCGCCTCGACGGCGAGGACCTCACCGCGCGACCGCTGGAGGAGCGGCGGGCGCTCCTCGAGGAGCTGCCTCTGGCCGAGTCGCGCTGGCAGGTCCCGGCGGCGTACGACGACGGCGACATGCTCTTCACCGCCACCCTGCAGCAGGGCCTCGAGGGGGTGGTCAGCAAGCGCCGCGGGTCGCGCTACCGCTTCGACGCGCGCAGCGACGACTGGCGCAAGCTCGCCCACCGCCACCGCGGCTCGTTCGTGGTCGGCGGCTGGCGGCCGCAGGTCGGGACGGAGAACCGGCTCGCCGCGCTGCTCGTCGGCGAGGTCACCGAGGATGGCCTGGCCTACCGCGGCCGGGTCGGCAGCGGCATCGCCGGAGCGACGAGCGCCCGGCTCGCCCGGCTGCTGGAGCCGTACGCCGCGAGCGCCTCGCCGTTCGTCGACGAGGTCCCGAAGGAGGACGCCCGCGGCACCTTCTGGGTCGAGCCGCGCGTCGTGGTGGACGTCGACACCCACGGCCTGGGCTACGACCGGCTCCGGCAGCCGTCCTTCCAGGGTGTGCGCGACGACCTGACCCCGGAGGACCTCGGATGAGTGAGGTCCACGTCGACGTCGAGGGCCGGACCCTCACGATCAGCAACCTCGACAAGGTGCTCTACCCGCGCACCGGTACGACCAAGGGCGAGGTGCTGCACTACTACGCCGCCGTCGCCCCCGTCCTGCTGCCGCACCTGCGCGACCGGGCGGTGACCCGGATCCGCTGGCCGCACGGCGTGGAGCGCTCGAGCTTCTTCGAGAAGAACGCGCCCGCCGGCACCCCGTCGTGGGTCCGCACGGTCGACGTGCCGACCACCGGGTCGCGCACTGGCGCGGGCGACGGCACGCTCCGCTTCCCGATCTGCGACGACCTCGCCACCCTCACCTGGCTGGCCAACCTCGCCGCGCTGGAGCTGCACGTGCACCAGTGGACGGTCGAGGAGGACGGCACCCCCCGCCACCCCGACCGGTTGGTCATCGACCTCGACCCCGGCGAGCCGGCCGGGCTGCACGAGTGTGCGCAGGTGGCGCTGATGGTCCGCGACGCGCTGGGCGCGCGCGACCTCACCTGCACGCCCGTGACGAGCGGCAGCAAGGGTCTGCACCTCTACGCGCGGATGGACGGCACGCTCGACAGCGACGGCACGACCGCGCTCGCCAAGGAGGTGGCCGAGGAGCTGCAGAAGGAGCACCCCGAGCTGGTCACGAGCGTGATGACCAAGGCCAAGCGGCCCGGCAAGGTGTTCCTCGACTGGTCGCAGAACAGCGGCTCGAAGACCACCGTCTCGCCGTACTCCCTGCGCGGGCGCGAGCGGCCCACCGTCGCCGCGCCGCTGACCTGGGACGAGGTCGAGGAGGGGGCCGACGACGAGCTGGCCCTCGAGCAGCTCTCGCTCCAGCAGGTGCTCGAGCGGGTGGGCGACCTTGGCGACGTGTTCGACGCCTGATCAGCCCTTCGCCCACGGGATCCGCGGGTGACGAAGGTCCCGAGAACTGTTACCCCGTGTGACCACCGCGAGGGGCCCGCGTGGAACTCGTGACCAGAGACTTGACCCATGTCCCGCATCGCACTGATCCCCGTCGCAGCCCTGCTGGCTGCCGGCGCGGTCGTGGCCGGACCCGGGGAGAGCGCACCCGCAGAGCCCGCTCCCACCGGGGTCTTCCAGACCGCCGACACGGGGATTCAGTCCACCGGCCGCTAGGTCTCTCTATATGCTCGCGGTCATGGTGCACGACGTGCTGGTCGTTGAGGACGAAGAGGACATCGCCGTCCCCCTGATGCGCACCCTGGAACGTGAGGGTTACGAAGTGACCCGCGTCTCGGGTGGAGCGGAGGCGGTGGGCCGTGTCGTCGACGACGCCCCGGCCGTGGTGATCCTCGACCTGGGACTGCCCGACATGGACGGTCTCGACGTGTGCCGCCAGATGCGCGCCGGTGGTTATGGCGGCGGCATCATCATGGTCACCGCCCGTGCCGGCGAGCTCGACCGCGTGGTCGGACTCGACGTCGGCGCCGACGACTACCTCGCCAAGCCGTTCGGCCTCGCCGAGCTGCTCGCCCGCGTGCGTGCGCTGCTGCGCCGCTCGTCCGCGGCCACCGAGGACACCACCACCGTCGTCACCTCGTCGGGCCTCAAGATCGACGCCGCGTCGCGCCGGGTGCACCTCAACGACAAGGAGATCGCGCTCACCGCGAAGGAGTTCGACGTCCTCGCGGTGCTGGCCTCCCACCACGACAAGGTGGTGCCGCGCGAGACGCTGATGAACCAGGTGTGGGACCAGAACTGGTACGGCTCGACGAAGACGCTCGACGTCACCATCGGCCGGCTGCGCTCCAAGCTCGAGGCCGCCGACGCCGGGGAGAAGGTCGTCGCGATCCGCGGCGTCGGCTTCCGCCTGGAGACCGGCTCCTGACCCTGGCCTGACCGCGGTCCTGCCCGCGCGCCAGCCTCACCCCGGGTCGCCCTCGCCCCGGGGTAGTCCAGTGGCGAGACGTCGTGCGACGGCGCCCGGGACAGCGTCTGGCCACTGGACTACCCCGGCCGGCGGGCCCCGACCGACCTCCGGGAGTTCTCCACAGGCTCTGCCGTGGGTCTGGTTTGCCCGCTGCCGACGCGGGTAACTTCCGAGAGCACGTTCTCGGGAACCTGGGGGGCTCATGGCCGTCGACCGCGCCACCGTCGACCGTCCGATCGCGGACCGGTCGAGCCACGACGCGCTCGTCCGGCGCCTCGACGACCAGGTCCGCGAGCGGGTGCGGCGCGAGGGCGTCGACCCGCAGCGCGAGGCCGACGCCGTACGTCGCATCGCCGAGGACGTCGTCCGCGACCACGACCAGCTCAGCCTGACGGGTGCGGTCGCCCCGGTCGCCGATGCCGACGCGGTCGTGACCGACTTGCTGGCCCGGGTGGCCGGCTTCGGCCCGCTCCAGCCGTTCCTCGACGACCCCGAGGTCGAGGAGGTCTGGATCAACTCCCCGGAGCGGGTCTTCATCGCGCGCCGCGGGCGCCACGAGCTGACCAACCTGCGCCTCGACGCCGACCAGGTCTCCGAGCTCGTCGAGCGGATGCTCAAGTCGAGCGGCCGCCGCATCGACATCAGCACGCCCTTCGTCGACGCGATGCTGCCCGAGGGGCACCGGCTCCACGTCGTGCTCGAGGGCATCAGCCGCGGCTTCACCGCGGTCAACATCCGCAAGTTCCTGCTGCGCGCCCACCGGCTCGGCGACCTCGTCGCCCTCGGCAGCCTGACCCCGCAGGCCGCGCGGTTCCTCGAGGCGTCGGTCCGCGCCGGGATGAACATCCTGGTCGCCGGCGGCACCCAGGCCGGCAAGACCACGATGCTCAACTGCCTCGCCGCCGCCGTCCCCGGCGGGGAGCGGGTGGTCAGCGCGGAGGAGGTGTTCGAGCTGCGCTTCAGCCACCCCGACTGGGTGGCCATGCAGACCCGGCAGGCCGGGCTCGAGCAGACCGGCGAGATCGTCCTGCGCGACCTGGTCAAGGAGGCGCTGCGGATGCGGCCCAGCCGGATCCTCGTCGGTGAGGTGCGCGCCGCCGAGTGCCTCGACCTGCTGCTGGCCCTCAACTCAGGGTTGCCGGGGATGTGCACCCTCCACGCCAACAGCGCCCGCGAGGCGCTGGTCAAGATGTGCACCCTGCCGCTGCTGGCGGGGGACAACAGACAAATGGGGATGTGTAACCTACGATGGGTGCGTGGCAGTTGAGACCGCCCTGTCGTATGGCCGCGCCAGCCGCGATCCCAAGCGGCGCGGCGCGAGTGTCGACACTCAGCTTCGGGAGAACGAGCAGTGGGCGATAGCCCACGGAGTTGCGATCACCCACACCATCCGCGACGACGATCGCTCTGCGAGCGCCTACCGCAAACGAGAACGTGAAGGCTTCGAGGAAGCGCTCAGTCTGATTCGAACGCGGGTCGTCGATCTTGTTCTCGTGTGGGAGATGAGCCGGGCGTCGCGCGACCTCGACGATTACGTTCGGCTCCGATCCGCGTGTCACGAAGCAGGGGTTCATTTGGTCTACAAGGGGCGGCGATTCGACCTGAGTCGTGCGGACGACCGATTGTCGACCGGGCTGGACGCCCTACTGGCTGAGCGTGAATCGAACGACATCCGCGATCGCAACCTGCGCACCGTCTCCGCGAACGCAAACCGGGGGCGCCCGCACGGACGTTTGCCGTACGGATTTCGTCGCGAGTATGACCCGACCACGGGCGCGCTGATACGTCAGACTCCGTACTCAGCGAGCGACCCCACACAACTGCTGCCTGAGGCTACGGTGCTGGCGGAGGCAGCCCATGCGCTACTGCAGGGTGCCACCCTGCGCGGCATATGCCGAGAGCTGAACACTCGGGGTGTCCCGACGCCTCGCAAGCCTCGACGGCACACGTTGCATGACAATCCAGACGGTGTCGTGACCCGTTGGGAGCCTGCGACCTTGCGGCAGCTCCTGCGCAATCCGACCATCGCGGGTCGTCGAGTGCATCGAGGAGAAGACATCGGCCCCGCCGACTGGGAGCCGATCCTCGATTACGGAACCTGGCTAAGACTCCATGCTCTTCTGAGTGACCCCGCGCGCCTCAGCGTCAAGGTCCCGCGAGGGCCTGCTCCGAGACACCTGCTGTCCGGGATTGCTTGCTGTGGTGAGTGCGGAGCCCGAATGAAGGCAGCCACAAATCTGTCCCGATTGCCGCGCGCGTATGTATGCCGGAACGAGGGCTGCATGAAGGTGACTGTGACTGCAGACCGTGTAGACGAGCGCATAGAGGAGGTTCTCCTAGCGCTTTTCGATCGTCCTGACTTCCAACAGGCACTTGCGGAGGCACACCGGCGACGCGAGACCTCGATGGCAAAACGCCCCGATATCTCTTCGCTGATTGCCGAACGAGAATTGGAGCTTGAAGAGGTCGAGGACTTGCGCGCTTCGGGAGATCTGACGCTCCGCGCGTATGCGGCAGAGACGAAGCGGATAGAGAACGCGATCGATCAGCTGCGGGGACAGCAGGTCGCCGCCGTCTCTTCGCCAGCTTTGCGGCGATTGCTGAGCGCCTCCACCCTTCAAGATGGCTGGCGAAGTGCGAGCCTCTCTGACCGACGGGAGGTTGTTCGCCTCCTACTCCGCGTGACGATCAAACGGGCCATTGTTCGCGGGCGCAGGTTTGACCCGGGGCGGGTCGATATCGAACCGAGTGAGCTGATCACTCAGGAAGCCTTGGTTTCGGGCGGTGTCGCTGCGGTCTGACGGTCCGCGAGCCCTGGCACAGTTCCACGCGAGTTGGCGACCAGGTCTCTACGATGATCAAATTCGGACGGAAGTAGTAGTTCGAGCAGTCGATCGGCGACACGCGCTGGTGGCACCGGGAATCGCTGGGCGATCTCGCGCGCGCTGGCACTCGCCTTGTCACTCATGATTGCCTCCTCGCTGCCCCTCTGGCGACGCCCGTCGTCTGGTCTCCTAAGTGCGCGAGGTGACTGTGGGCGATCACCAGCGGCAGCCAATTTCGAGCGGATGGCAGCCGACATCGGGCCAAGGCGACTAGAGGTTTTGAGGTGGGTGGATCTCTCCAAGAAGCCGACGCCGGCGCCTTGATTGCCTCGACCGCGTGGTCGCTCCTGGGCGTGGATCCTTGTCCGCCTCGCACGTACCGAGAACGTCTGCCGGTAGGTTCGCCACTGATGGTTTCCGGCATCGATCCTTCAGAATTGCGTGCTGCCCGCGAGAAGGCGGGACTGACACAGCACGAGCTCGCGCGCCTCGTCGGTGCGGCCGGCGGAGAGCGCATATCGCGTTGGGAGCTCGGCACGTCAGTTCCCCGGCCAGATTTCCTGGTCAAGCTCGCGCGAGCACTCGACATCCCCACGCTGCGGCTCGTTCGCCTCGACGGCGAGCTTCCGGATCTCAAGGCGCTGCGTCTGCAGGCAGGGCTCACCGTGCCCGATCTGGCTGATGCCGTGAACGTGGCTGTGCCGACGTATTACGCATGGGAGCAGGGCCGCTGGACCAGGCTCCCAGCATCCAAGACGCTCGAAGCGCTCGGCCGGGCATTCGGGGAGTCCTTCGACGTGGTCGCCGCTGCGTTTAAGGAGGCTCAGCGGCAGCGCCGCGGGCGTGGAGACATCAGCCGCCTCGGCTGAGATGTGAGTGCCCCGTACGTGGGTTTGACTCGCAATCCACAGGGCAAAATTCCTTCCGGACGAACCGAGCGATTTGTGGTCCCATGGACTCCGATTGTTCGGAAGCGTTGATGTTCAGTCCCATCGGGGGATTGGGCCGCGCGACCTCTTGCGGTCAGGACTCGGGCGATGACATCTCGGAATCGGTCACCTGTGGACAACGCGTCGCTCGATAGAAAGGCACTAGCGTGTCAGTATCGAATTGGGCTCCTGCTGATCGCTGCGGGCCCGTCTCGATACGTAGGTGACTGAGACACGAAAGGACTCGGGATCCATGTCGCTGAACACCGCTCAAGGGGTCGCGGGCGACGCGCCCCCCAGCAGCCGACCTGCGCACAATCTCAACAACAGTCCACGGCTCAAGCGGCGCCGCAGGCCGTGGGTGTTCGCACTTTGTGCAGCCCTTGTCGCCGCAGGTGCGCTGGGAACCGCGTTCGCGTTCAGCTCGGTCAGCGACACCCAAGAGGTCCTGGTCGTCAGCCGTGACATCAAGCGCGGCGAGACCATCGATGCCGGTGACCTCTCGGTGGTGCGGGTGAGCGTCGACCCAGCGCTGACCCCGGTCGCCGGGAGTCAGAGGGGCGAGCTCGAGGGCAGCCGCGCCGCGGTCGACCTGTGGGCCGGCACGCTGCTCACCGAGGAGGCCGTCACCGACAGCCTGGTTCCGGGGGAGGGGGAGTCCCTGGTGGGCATCAGCCTCACTCCTGCACAGATGCCGTCCGAGCCACTCTACAGCGGCGACGCCGTCCGGATCGTCACCACTCCCGGTGATCAGGGCGAGGTCACCGACAAGGACCCGGTCACGGTGGAGGCAGTCGTCGTTGGTGTTAGCCGGGTCGAGGAGACCGGCGAGACCGTGGTCGACGTCTCTGTGCCCGAAGGCGACGCCGCCGACCTGGCAGCCCGCGCCGCGACGGGCCGGGTCGCACTGGTCTTGGACACGCGGGAGCGCTGAGCGATGGCGCTGATCGTCCTCGCCTCGGCCAGCGGTTCGCCCGGGGTCTCCACCACGGCGCTGGGACTCACCCTTAACTGGCACCGTCCCGTGCTCCTGGTCGACGCCGACCCGACCGGGTCCTCCGCGGTCCTCGCCGGCTACTTCCACGGCACTCAGGAACCCACCGGCGGGCTGATCAACCTTGCCCTCGCGCTGCGCGAGGGGACGCTGGCTGCCGCACTTCCTCGCGAGACGCTGTTGCTGGACCCCGAGGCCCCGGCCGAGCGCGCGCCTTGGTTCCTGCCTGGCATTCGCGCCCACGAGCAGGCCCCGAGCCTGCTGCCGCTGTGGGAGCCGCTTGCCGAGCAGCTGCGTGCGCTGGACCGCAACGGCCAAGACGTCATCGTCGACGCCGGCCGGCTCGGTCTGGCTGGTTGGCCGCAGCCGCTCGTCGCTGCCTCCGACCTGACCCTGCTGGTCACGCGCAGCTCGCTGCCCGCGCTGGCCGGTGCACGCTCGTGGGCCAAGATGCTGAGCGACCAGTTCGCCGCCGTCGGTGGCCTCTCGCGACTCGGCCTCCTCCTCGTCGACGAGGACCGCCGGTGGTCGGCGATGCCCACGGGCGTCCCGCGGGTGCGTCCCTACACGCCGCGCCACATCGCCAAGGCACTCCAGATCTCCGTCGCAGCATCCGTGGGCTGGGATCCCGAGGCCGCGGAGGTCTACTCCCACGGGGCCCGCAAGCCGCGCAAGTTCGAGTCCTCCGACCTGGTGCGCAGCTATCGCACCGGAGCGTCCTTGATCCACTCCGTCCTCACCTCCAACCAGGCCGCCCTCGCCCACCCGATCGGAGGCCGCGCATGAGCACCAACGGACACCAGCCCGGAGCCCAGGACTGCGAGCCGCTCCGTGCCGACGAATGGCTCGCGGCGCGACACGTAGACCGCAGCCCGCGCTCCCCGTTTGCCCGCGGCCGCGGCACCGACGGCAGCCAGCCGGCCACGCAGCCCCCGCCGCCGCCGGCACCGACCAGCGAGGACCACGACCCGATGTCGCTGCCGATCTTCGCGGGCGCCTGGACCGGCGAGGATCAGCTGCCGGGGCGCACCCGCTCGGACTTCACCCTCCGCCCGCTCGTCGCCAGCCCCAACGACCAGCCGCACGCGTTCGCCGCCACCGACTACTACGACGGCGTCGACGTGGGGGAGGTCGAGCTGGACTGGGAGCTCATCGCCCAGTACCGGGCCGAGATCTCCTCCCGGCTGACCGCCCGGCTGGACAAGGAAGGCGGCCGGGTCACCGACGAGGACCGCGAGCAGATGGGCCTCGACGTCATCGAGGAGTTCATCAAGTCCGAGGCCGAGACCCTCGTCTCGACCGGCCGTCCGCCGTGGAGCCGCCAGCAGGAGGCCGCCCTCAAGGCCGCGCTCAAGGCCGCGCTGTTCGGTCTCGGCCGGCTGCAGCCGCTGGTCGAGCGCGAGGACGTCGAGAACATCATCGTCATCGCCCGCGGCCCGGAGTGCGCCGTGTGGCTGGAGCTCGTCGACGGCACACTGGTCGAGGCCGCCCCGATCGCCGACTCCGAGGACGAGCTGCGCGAGTTCCTCGCCGACCTCGGCTCCCGGCAGAACCGGCCCTTCACCGAAGCGCGTCCGCACCTGGATCTGCGCCTGCCCGGCGGCGCCCGGCTCGCGGCCGGCTCCTGGGTGATGGCCTACACCTCGGTGGTGATCCGCCGGCACGGGATGCGCGAGGTGTCGATGGACGAGATGGTCTACGACCGCAAGGCGTGCGGCGCGGTCTTGGCCGACTTCCTCGCCGCCTGCGTCCGCGCCGGCAAGAGCATCGTCGTCTCTGGCGTCCAGGCCTCGGGCAAGACCACCTGGGTCCGCGCCCTGTGCTCGTGCATCCCGCCCTGGGAAATGATCGGCACCTTCGAGACCGAGTTCGAGCTGCACCTGCACGAGCTGGTCGACCGGCACAAGATCGTCCACGCCTGGGAGCACCGGCCCGGATCCGGCGAGGTCGGCATCGACGGCCGCCAGGCCGGTGAGTTCAGCCTCGAGGAGGCCATCCACCACTCCTTCCGGTTCAACCTCGCCCGCCAGATCGTCGGCGAGGTCCGCGGCCCGGAGGTCTGGAACATGCTCAAGGCCATGGAGTCCGGCCCGGGCTCGATCAGCACCACTCACGCCCGCAGCGCCGAGCACACCATTGAGAAGCTCGTCTCCTGCGCCATGGAGAAGGGCCCGCAGGTCACCCGCGAGCTCGCGATCAGCAAGCTCGCCGCCGCCATCGACATCGTGATGTACCTGCGATCCGAGGTCGTCCCCAACGGCGACGGCACGTTCCGCAAGCAGCGCTGGGTCGAGGAGGTCCTGGTCGTCCAACCGAGCATCGACGCGGCCCGCGGGTATGCGACCACCCCGATCTTCGCCCCGAACCAGCTCGGCCAGGCCGTCGCCACCGGGAAGCTCGACAACTTCCTCGCCCAGGAGCTCGCCCGCCACGGGTTCGACCTCGAGGCGTACAAGGCCGAGTCCCAGGCAAACCCGGGGGTGGCGATCTCATGACCGCCTTCCTGCCCGCCGTCTTCGGGGCGCTCATCGTCATCGGCCTGATCGGCATGGTCTACGCGCTGATCCCCGCACCTCCGAAGCCGCCGCGGCCCGCCCGGACCGTCACCCCGTTCGGTCGGGCGGGTGGCTGGTTCACCCGGCTCAATTCGCGCACCCGGATGCTGGTCATCGGCGGCGCTGTCGCCGGCCTCCTGGTCGCGCTGCTGACCGGCTGGGTGATCGCGATCGTGCTCGTCCCGGCCGCGATCGTCGGCATCCCGCTGCTGCTCACGCCCCCGCCGGCGGCCGCGAGCGTCGAGAAGCTCGAGGCGCTCGAGGAGTGGACCCGGTCACTGTCCGGCAAGCTGACGGCCGGACAGTCGCTGCGCTCGGCGCTCATCAAGTCGCTGGAGTCGGTGCCGGCGCCCATCGAGCGCGAGGTCGGCCTGACGGTCTCTCGGCTCTGGAACAACACCGCCACCACCGAGGACGTGCTGCGCGCCTTCGCTGAGGACCTCAACGACTCCACCGGAGACGTGGTGGCCGGCCAGCTGATCCTCGCCGCCAGCGGTCGCGGGCAGGCCGGCCTGGCCAAGGCGCTGGACGCCCTCGCCGAGACCGTCGCGGCCGACGTGCGCGCCCGCCGCCAGATCGCCGCCGACCAGGCCAAGCCGCGGACCACCGCCCGCACGGTCACCGTGATCACCCTCGGCGTCCTGGGCATGCTCGCCCTCACCGGCGACTACATCGAGCCGTACGGCAGCCCGCTCGGCCAGGTCATCCTCGCCGTCCTGCTGACCGCCTACGTGGCCACGCTGCTGTGGATGCGCCGGATGGCGGTAGCCAAGCCGCTCCCGCGCTTCCTCGACCTCCAGGCCCGCAACGCGCACCGAGCGGCGCACGGAGCGGGGCGCGGGGAGAAGGAAGGAGCACTCGTATGACGGGCCTCCAGCTCGCGCTCGCCAGCGGCACCCTCCTCGGGCTCGCCGTTGCCCTGCTCGTGTGGCGCCTGGCCCCGTCCGACCCCGACCTCGCCGACGCCCTGGACCGGCTCTCGCCCGGCCACGTCGTACCCCGACGCAGCGCCGGCCCGCTCGACGTCGAGGAGAGCACCGAATCCGGATCGTTCGTCGACCGGATCGGCGTGTGGGCGATCAAG
This sequence comes from Nocardioides palaemonis, assembly GCF_018275325.1. NCBI lineage: Bacteria > Bacillati > Actinomycetota > Actinomycetes > Propionibacteriales > Nocardioidaceae > Nocardioides > Nocardioides palaemonis. The sequence goes on from NZ_JAGVQR010000001.1 coordinate 890,862, forward strand.
AACATGCCCGGGGGAGCGTGGGCACACACGCCCCGCAAGGACCTGGCCATCCTCCAGATCAGCGAGACCAGGTTCTACGGCGAGAAGGTCGTTTGGGCGCTGCTCGGCCTGGCCATGCCGCCGCTGTTCGCGGCGTTCTTCGCGCTGATCGGGCTCCCGCTCCCGTTCGTGATCCCCACCTTCGGGTCGCTCGGGCTCGCCGCACTGTTCTGGTTCATGCCCAACTACAACGCCACTGACGACGCCAAGAAGGCCCGCATCGAGTTCAGCCGGGCACTGGGCGCCTACATCGACATGGTCGCCACCGGAGTCCGCGACGGCTCCAGCGGTCAGCAGGCGCTGCGCTCCGCGGCCGAGGTCGGCGACACCTGGGTGTTCAAGCGGATCGAGAGCGAGCTGCGCCGCGCCCGCTACATGACCCGCGCCCCCTGGGACTTCCTGCACGGGCTCGCCGATGACCTCGGCGTCCCCGAGCTCGACGACCTTGCCGACATCATGCAGCAGTCCGGCCAGGACGGCGCCCAGATCTACAACAACCTCCGCGCCCGCGCCGCCGCCCTTCGCTCGGCGATGCTCAGCGCCGAACTCGGGAAGGCCAACGCCGTCTCCGAGCGCATGTACATCCCCGCCAGCCTGCTCGGCATCGTCTTCATGGCGATCCTCGTCACCCCGTCGATGCTCCGATTCGCGACCTAACACCGACGTCAATCCCGGGACACCCCGAACTCCACACCCAGAAAGGAACAACCCGATGTTGAAGCTCTTCATCACCCTCCAGGTGACGGCCCTCGCCGTGATCGCCAGCATGGAGGACCGCATCGTCAAGCACCGACGCGACGAGCGCGGCTCGGTCACGATCGAGCAGGTCATCTGGGCCGGCGCGGTCATCCTCATCGTCGGCATCGTCGTCGCCGCGATCAGGGCGTTCGTGACCAGCGAGGCCGGAAAGATCAAGTAGGTCCGTCCATGTTCTCCAGCTCTCGCCGCCGACGCCGGGACGAGCGCGGCTCAGTGGCCATCCAGATGGTCTTCCTGATGCCCGCGCTCTTCGCGGTGATGTTCCTCGGTGTCCAGGGAGCGCTGTACTACCACGCCCGCGAAGTCGCGCTCGCGGCCGCGCAGGAGGGCGCACGCGAGGCGGGCAGCGAGAACGGCAGCCGTGAGTCCGGAGTGGCGGCCGCGAACGGCTTCCTCCGGGACGCCGGCGGATCCGACGTGATGACGTCGACCAGCGTCTCCGGGGCACGGACCACGACAACGGCCACGATCACCGTCACCGGCAAGTCCATGAGCGTGATCCCCGGCTGGCACGTGACCGTCCGCCAGAGCGCCAGCGTCCCGGTCGAGAGGCTCACCGAATGATGGGGCAGATCATCTGGGAACGCGCCTCCAACCGCAGCCGGGACGAGCGCGGATCGGTGGCCATCGAGGCCGCGATCGGCGTCCCGGCCTTCGGGCTGTTCGTGGCGATGATAATCCTCGGCGGCCGCGTCGAGATCGCCAAGCAGTCCGTGGAAGCAGCCGCGTACGAGGCAGCCCGGGCAGCCTCGATCGAGCGAACCCAGAGCGAGGCGATCGCCGCAGGCAGGTCCTCGGCCGCAAGCAGCCTGCACGACCAGGACGTGAACTGCACCAGCACGAACATCACGGTCAACGCGGCGGCGTTCAACGCACCGATCGGCAACACCGCCCAGGTGAACGTCACGGTGACCTGCACGGTCAACCTGTCGGACCTGAGCATCCCCGGCGTACCCGGCACCCGCACGATCACCGCAACCGCGAGCAGCCCCGTCGACGCCTACCGGGAGCGCCGATGATGAGGCACCCGGTCCGACGACAGCGCGACGAGCGCGGCGCCATCAGCGTCTGGTTCGCCACCGCGTCACTGGTGATGATCATCCTGGTCGGGATGACCGTCGACGTCGGCGGCAAGGTGCACGCCCAGCAGCAGGCCCGCAGTGCTGCCGCCCAGGCCGCCCGCACCGGCGCCCAGGAGGTCCAGGGCTCGACCGCCATCCGCGGCGAGGAGCTCCGCGTCGACATCAACGCCGCCAAGTCCGCCGCACAGGGCTACCTCAACGCCGCCGGCGTGGAGGGCAGCGTCACCGTCGTCAACGGCGACACCCTGATTGTGCGCACCACCGACACCTACGACAGCAAGTTCCTCGGGATCATCGGGCTGGACTCGATGAGGGTCACCGGGGAGGCGTCTGCACGGCTCATCCGCGCCCAAGGAGGCATCGAACGATGACTACGCCCACCCTGCGCCAGCGGCTGACCGGGCTCCTCGCCACGGTCGCCGTCCTCGGCATCATCATCGGCCTGCCGGCCCTCTTCCTCGCGATCGGAGCCAACCCGATCCCCGACCAGGCGTCGAGCTGGGAGAGCGTCAAGGACGCACTCCTCGCACCCGACGACGGCACCCTGATCCTGGGCCTGTTCAAGGTGATCGGCTGGGCCGCGTGGGCCTTCATGACCCTCAGCCTGGTGGTGGAGACCGTCGCCCGGCTCCGCAGGGTCGAGGCGCCCAAGCTGCCGGGACTGGGTCGCCCGCAGGCCGTGGCCCACGGACTGATCGGACTCGCTGCCCTGCTGTTCATCGCAGCGCCGATCGCCGCACAGGCCGCCAACGCCGGCCCCGCCGCCGCATCCGCGCCGGCGGCGGTGGGCCATGTCCAGGCCGGGACCGTCGACCAGACGCCCGCCCAGCACGGCGTGAAGGTCGAGGCGAAGCAGGAGCGCGCGACGGTCGATCACTCGGTCAAGCCGGGGGAGAGCCTGTGGTCGATCGCTGAGGACCACTTCGGTGACGGCGCGCGCTACAAGGAGATCGCCGAGCTCAACCGCGACCTCCTCGGCTCCCGGCCCAGCTTCCTCGAGCCCGGCTGGGTGCTCAAGCTGCCCGCCCCGAACAGCGGAGCGCCGGCGCACTCCTACACCGTGCAACCCAACGACACACTCAGCGACATCGCCCACGACGAGCTCGGCGACGCCGACCGGTGGCCGGAGATCTACCAGGCCTCCACCGGCATCACCCAGCCCGGCGGCGCCCACCTCGCCGACCCCGACGTGATCGACGTCGGCTGGAAGCTCAACATCCCCGAAGCCCAGACACCTGCCGGTCACGACGACCGGCAGCAGCAGCCGCAGCCTCGCGAGGACAAGCCCGAGACCCTCGCCGAACCCAAGACCGAGCAGCAGCCGATCGACCCGCCGGCCGAGGAGACTCCGCCGGTCCCCGAGACCGAGGCCCCGGAGACCGCCGCGCCCGAGGTCCCGCAGGCCGAGGAGCCGACGGCGCCGGCCGCCGACGTCGACCAGGTCGACGAAGCCGACGACTCGATCCTCGAGGCGCCCTGGGTCCTCGCCGGTCTCACCGGCGGGGGCGTGCTGCTGTCCGGGGCCCTGCTGATGGCGCTGCGCTCCCGTCGGCGCTCCGCCTACCGGAACCGGCCGCCGGGTCGAGCGATCGCCGCCCCGCCGCCCGAGCTGGCGCCGGTGGAGATGACGCTGAACGCGACCGGTGCCGCCGCGGCCGCCACCGTGGAGTTCGCCGACGAGGCCCTGCGGCGCCTCGCGGCCGCGGTCGGAGCCCAGGGCACCACGATGCTGCCGCTGGCGGCCGTCGAGCTCGCGAAGGGCAAGCTGACGCTGCACCTGAGCGCCCCGGCCGCCGTCCCAGCTCCCTGGGTGGGCAGCCCCGACCAGACCCACTGGCACGTCAGCACGGACACCGCGGTGGAGGACCTCGGCCCCGACACCGACAACGTCGAGCCGCCCTACCCGCTGCTGGCCACCATCGGCATGAGCGACACCGGCGAGACCTGGCTGCTGAACTGCGAGAAGCTCTCCACGCTGACCATCAGCGGCGACCCCACCTACGGCCGCGATTTCGCCCGCCACCTCGCGGCTCAGCTGGCCGTCAACCCGTGGTCGCGCCGCGTCCAGGTCGACTGCATCGGCGTGGCCGAGGAGACCGTCGCCATGGACGAGCGGATCACCTACTACCCGACCGGTGCGGCCGGGACGCCCGCGACCTCGGAGCTCCTCGCCGCCGCGGTGACCACCGTCGACCGAGCGAAGCGACACGACACCGATGTGTCCACGGCCCGCACCGGCAGCGTCGACGACGACACCTGGCCCGCCAGGATGCTGCTCCTCGACGCCGCAGCCGGAGACCCCGACGACCTCGACCAGCTGCTGCAGCTGGTCAACGATCACGTCGGACAGTCCGCGACCTCCATCGTCGTTGCCGGCGAACGCCCGCAGACGCCCGGCGCGGTGCTGCACATGACCAACACCGGTCGCGTCGTCCTCGAGCACGTCGGCCTCAACCTCATCGCAGTCGGCCTCACCAGCGACGAGGCCCGCGGCTGCGCTCTGGTCTACGCCCAGAGCGAGACCCCGGAATACGTCGACACGCCCGTGGACGAGACCGCCACCGACGGCTGGGAGTCCTACACCGACTCCTCCGGAGCTCTGCGTCGTGAGTACACCCTGCCCCGCAACACCCCCGAGGGAGCCGTCGACGAGCCCCTGTCCTCCCTGCTCGAGGGCCAGGACGAGGAGTACATCCGCGAGAGCGCGATCGTGCAGGAGGACCTCGAGGCCCTGGCGCCGAAGGTGCCCGCCCACGTCCGCGCCGAGGTCGAGGAGAAGGACCCCGACCTGGACCAGGACATCGTCGACTGGTTCTCACCCACCTGTAACCGGCCCCGGCTCACCCTGCTCGGTCCGGTCGCAGCCCGAGCCCACGGCAAGGCGCTGGCCAAGCGCAAGCCGTACTTCACCGAGCTGCTGGCGTTCCTCGCGCTGCACCGCAAGCACGGCGCTACCCGCGAGCAGATCCGCGAGGCGTTCTCGATCTCCGACGGCAAGGTGCGCGACTACACCAACATCGTCCGCGACTGGCTCGGCACCAACCCCCGCACCGGCGAGGACCACCTTCCCTACGCCGACAAGGCACCGGCCGCAAAGGTCACCGGCGTCAACGTCTACCAGGTCGACGACGGCCTGCTCGTCGACGTGGACCTGTTCCTCCGGCTCCGCAAGCGCGGCCAGGCCCGAGGGGGCGCCGAAGGCGTCGCGGACCTGTGCACCGCGCTCGAGCTGGTCGGGGAGGCCCAGCCATTCAGCCAGCTGCGCGAGGAAGGATGGTCCTGGCTGGCCAACGAGCCCGACCGCGTCGACCTCATGGCCGCCGGCTGGATCGCCGACGTCGCGCTCATCGTCGTCACCGAGGCACTCGCGGCCGGCGACCTGGTCAAGGCCCGCTCCGCGGCCTACGTGGCCAACCGGGCCGACCCCGACGGCGAGAGCACCCGTCTGTGCCTGGCGCACGTCATGAAGGCCGAGGGAGACCAGCTCGAGGCCGACCGGATCCTGCGCGAGGAGATCTGCAACCGGTCCGACGACGGCGACGCCCCCATGGAACTGTCGGAGCGAACCAGGACCATCATTCGTACGCACGGCTGGCTCGCGAGCTGACTCGGGAAGGGAGCCCCAGCACATGACAACGTTCGACCAGGAGCTCACCGGCCGCTACGTCGCGGCCGGCGGAGACCGTCCCGACCCGGACGCCCGACGTATCGCCCGGGCCGTGTTCGTGCGAGACACCATCCGCACCCTCTACAACGCCGACAAGAAGTTCGGCACCGACCCGGCCGACAACGGCTCGCTCGCCGAGCTCGTCGACGCCGCCGAAGAACACCTCGAGCACATCGCGAACGACATCAGCCACCGATCAGTGATGGCGCTGCCCAACACAGGAGGAGACACCGCATGAGGAAGCACCACTCCGCACTCGGGGGAGTGGCCCTCGCCCTTGCCCTCACCCTTACAGGCTGCGGCGGCGACGACCCCGACCCTAAGGTCCAGGAGACGCCCACCGAGACTCCCTCGCAGACGCCTACCAGCACGCCGACCCCGAAGACCCCCGAGGAGAAGGCCGCGGCCCAGCTGACCGCCTACCTCGATGTCCGCGACGACGCGTTGAGGGCAATGAAGGTCAACGGCAAGCGTCTCGACAAGGTGGCTGCTGGACAGGAATATCTGACGCTCCAGCAGCGGATCATTGAGTACTCATCCAACAAGTTCACTCTCAGCGGCGCCTACGTGCACAACCTGGGAGAGCCACGGCAACGCAGCGACGTCACGATGCTGGTCGAGGACTGCGAGGACGAGACCGGTGTCGAATTCCTTACCGCCACGGGGAAGCCTGTGAAGCGGAGTCTCGGTGGTGTGCCGATCCCGGCCGCTAGGTCCGTCAAGTACACGCTGACTCTCACGAAAGGCCGATGGCTCGTGACCGCGTCCACCTACGTGCTCGACGAGAACGGCCAGGTGCAGCCATGCTGATTCTTCTTCGTCGATCCATCGCTTTGGCCCTGTTGGGCTTCACGCTCGCCGTGGCAGTCCAGTCTCCGGCGATCGCGGGTTCCTGCCCGGACGGGTCTGACCCCGTACCCGTTGAGCAGTGCGACGCACAGGGGAACTGCTCTGTGCAGTTGACTTGCCCCGGTGATGACGGTGGTGGCGGTGAGGAGCCGGGTGACGGCGGCGGCTCGTCGACTTGCACTCACAACGGCGAGACGATCCCGTGCCAACTTCCCGGCGTCGGCACGTGGAACGGCGAGTGCTACGTGACGCCGACACAATTGGAGGTTCAACCGCCGCCACCTCCAGGTCAGTCCGAGGATGACGGGGCGTGGTACTACTGCATCTATCCAAGTGGCGGCGGCACCTATGCGGGAACGGCGTGGGTGGTGGACGGAACGACGTTCATCGATCCGGTGGTCCTCGCGCAGCGCGCGATCGCGTCGATGGACCTGGACCCGATCAGCATCGGCATCGTGCCGGAGTCAGGTGCAGATCGCGCGGGCCTGGTTGGCTTGCCGGTGTGGATGTGGGTCGACAACCCGACCGACGACACGTTCGGACCGATCACCGAGTCCGCGAGCGAGGGGTCGGTGTCGGTCAGCGCGACCGCTAGCGTCTTGAGCATCGTGTGGAACATGGGCGACGGCACCAAGGTGAGCTGCACGGGCAAGGGCACGCCGTACGCAGATCACTACGGGAAGCAGCCATCCCCGACCTGCGGCCACCGCTACGCGAAGATGTCGTCGGACCAGCCCGACGGTGCCTACCAGGTCACCGCGACCAGCCACTGGGTTGTCGAGTGGACCGGCGGCGGCCAGTCCGGAACCATCGAGTTCGACCTGACCACCGACCCGCTGCCGATCCGCATCGGCGAGGCTCAGGTGCTCACCCAGTGATGGGCGCGCTGGCGATGGCGGGTCGGCGTGTGTCGAACAGGCGGGTCGTCCGCGAGGCTCTACGGGGACCGTTCCAGGAGGCGGGCTTGGGGTCGCTGCGGCGGCGCTGGCTGACGTTCTCACCGGTCATCACGACGTACAGCGTGCGCAACCACCCTGAGCCAGATGGTGATGGCGCGTAGAACGACGCCTCCCCTGTAGACAGCGGCGAGCTTGTCGTAGCGGGTGGCCAGGCCGCGCCACTGCTTGTGATCGTTGAAGGATCGCTCGATGACGTTGCGCCCCTTGTAGGTCGTGGCGTCGAATGCGGGCGGGCGGCCGCCCGCCGATCCGCGGCGCTTGCGGTGCGCGATCTGGTCTGAGGGTTGCGGGATGACTGCTCGGACCCCTCGTGAGCGCAGGTCGGTGCGGGTCGGTGCGGATCGCGCGGGAGGAATAGGCCTTGTCGCCGAGCACCGCGTCCGGACGGGTGCGCGGTCGACCGGGCCCGAGGCGCTTCACGGCAAGGTGCGACAGGAGTGGCTTCAGCATGGGCGAATCGCCTGCGTCCCCGACGGGTGGACGCAGTGCGGCTACCGCTGGACGTGAAAGAACCCCAGGCGTCTCGGGTCACCTGGGGCTTCTGCGGCCAAGTAGAGCATGACCGGCTCTCCGGCCGCCGGAGAACGGCGGAACTGCCTTGGTCGTCACCACCAGTACGTGATGCCTAATCAGGTATCATAGGGACTATGCGTGGATCGCGAAGCACGGCGGGTGAGGTGGTGCGGGCGCGGCGGGAGCGCCTCGGCCTGAGCCAGCGTGCGGCCGCGCGCTCGTGTGGCATCCCGCAGTCGATGCTGTCTCGGATCGAGAGCGGTGAGACGCAGCCGAGCATCGAGACTCTGCAGCGCGTGCTGAGGGGCCTGGGCGCCGACCTCCACCTGGAAGCGCGACCGCCCGCTGAGGCGCCGGAGGGCCGGCGCGAGAAGCAGCGGTCGCTCTGGCTGAACCGAGCGGTCGTCGGAGAGCTCACCCGTGACCCCGACCGCGTGATGGCGATCGCCCGAGACAACATCGCTCGCTGGCGTGGCGTGCACGCGCATCGCCCCGGGATCTTGGCTGCACTGGATCAGTGGGAGGAGATCATCGGGGCCGGGGTTGAGGCGATCGTGGCCGTACTGACCGGCCCGGGCGAGGCGGCGGAGGACCTGCGCCAAAACACTCCCTTCGCCGGCGTACTCACCCAGGAGCAGCGCGACCAGGCGCTCGGCTCGTTCCGCACGGAATGGGCCCGCCACCACGACCACCAGCGCACCGCCTCCGCCGGCCACGTCGTGGGGCTGGGCCTGTGAACCGGGACGAGTTGGCCGAGGTCCTCCGAGCGGCCAGCCAGCTCGTTGACGATCGACCGGTCGTGATGGGCTCCCAGGCGATCTTGGGCACCTACGACGAGGATGTCCTGCCGCCAGCCGCGACCGTGTCGATGGAGGCCGACGTCGCCTTCCTCGACGACCCCGACCGGATGAAGGCCGACCTGGTCACCGGAGCGATCGGGGAGGAATCGAACTTCCACCAACTGCGCGGCTACTACGCCGAGGGCATCCACGTGGAGACAGCGACACTGCCCCACGGGTGGCGAGAGCGCCTCATCAGCTGGACGGTGCCGGCCGGCGCGAACGGACCGGGCGCTGTCGCTTCCTTCCTCGAGCCACACGACCTCGTCGTAGCCAAGCTCGCTGCCTTCCGAGAGAAGGACGTCCGCTTCGTCACGGCCCTCGCCCGCGCAGGTCTGGTCGACCCCGACGTCGCTCTCCAGCGCCTAGAGCACACGGACCTACACCCTGTCGCGCGCCAGCGGGCGGCCGGGCTCCTCGCCGGCCTCAACCCTGCGCCGCCAACCGAGGATGCGGGAGCCGAGCGGCTCCGTCGCAGCATCGAGAACGAGAAGCGCGTCCCCCCACGGCAGACGCCGGGCCCGGGCCGCGACCGCGGCCGCTGACTCCAAACTCATCGCGTGACGCGGGCCCCGCAGCGGGCATCGTTCGAGGTTGACGTCGAGGCCGCGCCAGCCTCCCGCGCAGGGGCGATCACGGCCCGAGAAGTCGTGTCGAGATGCACTGAACTTTGCGCGCCCGCCCACGGGGAACCGTGAACAGATCGGTGGGTTGCGGACCCCCGTGAAAAGTACGGGTGGTCGCGGCCAGGCCTGGACCGGCGCTCGGCTGGCGCGTTCGACGTGGGCAGCGAGAGCCGGATTCCGGACCTCAGACCTCGGCGAGCACTGCGGCAGCCATCGATTGCCGGGCGGCGCAGCGTGCCGGCATCGTGTGCCAGTAGTAGGGGAAGGTGATCATCGCGATGAGCAGCGCCCAGCCCATCCCCTTCGCCCATGCGGCGTCGTCGACGCTGATCGCACCTTTGAAGGTCTGCCGCCCCTGTGGGTCGAGCACCTCCCAGGCGACGATGAGGTCCACCGAGGGATCACCTACCGCGAGCCCGCCGAAGTCGAGCACGGCGGCAAGCTCGCCGTTGCGAATCAGCAGGTTCTCCGCGAGCAGGTCCCCGTGGTACCAGCTCCTGAGCGGAGCGGTGGCTTGCTCGGCAGCCAAGGCGTCGTCCCAGACGCTGAGTGCGCGGTCGAGGTCGAGACCGAGATCGGCGATCGGCCGGCACTCATCGAGCGACTGGCGGAACTCGTGGTCCATGTCCGCCAAGCGGCCGCCGCGGTACCAGGACAGCGCGGGGTCGTCGTTCGCCGAAGGCGGGACCTCCACCTGCCGGAGCTCGGCCACCAACTGCGCCAGGCCGTGGGCGACGCGGTGCGAACTGCCGCTATCGACACCCCAAGGCACCTCCGGAACCTGTCCGTCCAGCCATGTGGTCACGGCCCACTTCTCTGGGTAGCCGAACCCGGGCTCGCCGACCGCAACGATCTCTGGGACTGCCGTGGTCAGTCCCTGAGCGATCACCGGCAGCCAGCGAGCTTCCTTCTCGATAGTGATCGAACCACCGGGCTGGCGCGGCATCCTCACGAGCAGCGCGTTCCCCAGACGGAACAGTGCGTTCGAGGAGCCCGAGGACGCCAGTGACTGGATCCTCAGGTCGGCGTACTGGGGCAGCGACTGCTCGACCAGCCGGCGGACCAGCTGAACATCGACGGCGAGTTCGTCGTCATGGAGTGCCGGCACCTGGTCGATGCTGGCTGGTCGGAAGCCGCGGCGCCACTCGTTTCCCCCGTCCGTGCGCCGCTCTTTCTACATGCGGCTGCCGCCCCACCGCCCGGGTGTCTCTCGGTCCGCCCCGCGGGGCATCCGCGCGCGAGCGGGGAATCTCTAGCAACCCAGTGCTGAAGGCTGATGTGGCGCGCTTGGAAGAGTTCGCTGCATCTCGACAAATGTCGAGATGCAGGCAGGATTGACGAACCTCGCGCGGCGAACGTTGACGAAGCCAGACAGCCCTATGGAGATCGTCAGGGTCCGGAACTGGCTGTCTTGCGCCCGAAATGATGCGGGCCTTGGATGCCCGACCAGTTTCGACTCGTACGTCTATGAGCGCGGGGCGGGGCGAGAAAGCACACCCAGTCGACTCCTGACAGGTAGCGTCCGAGGCGTGCCTGAAAGCAGATACAAGTATCTATACGAACGGCTCGGAGACCACAACTTCCAGTTGCTCGCGAACGCGCTGCTGACGGCCCGGTTCACCGACTTCGTTCCCCTCCCCCTGCGCCAGGCCGACGGCGGCCGGGACGGCGCCACTCGCGGATCGGATCGGTCGCTGATCTATCAGGTGAAGTGGTCGGTCAAGGGCATGGAGAAGGACCCGGTCGCCTGGCTCGACAAGGCCGTTACCGGAGAGGCCGACAACATCAAGCGCCTCGTCAAGGACGGAGCACGCCGCTACGTCCTGGTCACCAACGTCCCCAGCACCGGGAAAGCAGACACCGGAGCCTTCGACAAGCTGAACACGCTGCTTGACCAGCACGCCGAGGACTACGGGCTCGAGCAAATGACCTGCCTTTGGCGTGAGGCAATCGACGGGATGGTCGACAACTCCGACGATGCGCTGCTCTGGAAGTACGCCGACATGCTCGCCGGCTGGGAGCTCGTGCGCTACCTGATCGCCGAGGACCGCGCAGGCCAGCACGACGTCGGCCTCCGCAGGATCATCCGCAAGGTCGCCTCAGTGCAGTGGGACGAGGACGAACGGGTCAAGTTCAGTCAGGTCGACATCGACCGCGAGAAGGTCGCCGACTTGTTCATCGACGTGAACGCCGACAAGCTGGTCGTTCGGGACCGCCGAGACCCCGACCTGCTCGTCCGTGAACCGGTCGGCGGCGCTGCCAGCTACCTGCTCAAGCTCGACCCGCTGCAGGCCCATCGCTGGAACACGGTGGTCCGCGGAGCACCCGGACAGGGCAAGTCCACGCTGTCGCAGTACGTCTCGCAGGTTCACCGCAGCGCGTTCGTCCCCGCGGCGCTTCGCCCGGCCAACCTCCCGACGGTGGACAGGCCGCTCTTCCCGGTGCGGGTCGACCTCAGCGACTACGCCCGCTGGATGAGCGGCGTCGACATCTTCGATACCGAGTCGGACTCCACGAAGAAGACCAAGAAGCGGCCCGCCGCCTCGTGTGGGCTCGAACACTTCCTCGCCGACGTCATGTCGCACGCCGCTGGCGTTCCCGTCGCACCTGCGGGGGTCCAAGAACTGTTTGAGCTGGTACCCAGCCTGATCGTCCTGGACGGGCTCGACGAGGTCGGGCGTCCCTCGGTCCGAACCACCGTGGTGAAGGAGATCGACAACCTTGCGCGCCGCGGGCGCAGCTACAACATCCCCCCGCGCATCGTGGTCACCACGCGACCTAGTACCAACGAGCTTCCCGAGCCTTCATCCGACCACTTCGACATCGTGGTGCTCAGCCCTCTGACGCCACCGCAGCGCAAAGAGTACCTGCGCCGATGGAGCGCGGTGCGCACCATAACCGGTACGGCTGGGCGCAACCTCCGGACTGCGTTCCGCGCGAAGATCGCGGAGCCCTACCTCGACGAGCTCGCCGGAAACCCGATGCAGCTGACCATCCTGCTCGACCTGCTCCACAAGCACGGCGAGGCAACCCCAGACCAGCGGACGACACTCTACGACTCCTACGTCGACCTGCTCCTCGCCCGCGAGGCCAACAAGCATCCGGCCTCCGTCCGGCGACACCAGACCGAGCTGCGCTCCATCATCCCGTTTCTGGGGTGGCATCTGCACGCGCATAGCGAGACGGACCGGCTGAACGCGCGGATGACGATCGCTGACCTAAAAGCCAGCATCCGCCACTACCAGAGAACCTACGGCAACCCCGAGAGCGTCGTGGACGAGCTGTTCGAGGCTGCCAGCGACCGGCTCTGGGCCCTGACCAGCAAGGTCGAGGGCACCTACGAATTCGAGGTCCTCTCACTGCGGGAGTACTTCGCGGCGAACTTCCTGTACCGGTTCGCTGGCGAGGAGACCAAGAAGTTCGACCGTGTCGAAGTGCTCCGGGAGCTCCTGAGGCGCCCGTACTGGATGAACACGGCACGGTTTTACGCTGGCAACGCTGAAGGCAGCGACATCGCAGTGCTCGCCTACGGCATCATCGAAGAGCTCGAGGACGACCCGCCTCCGCACGCGGTCATCGCGGGCTGGACGTCGCTGACCGACGGCGTCTTCGCGAATCGTCCTCGTCTTGCTCGCGACGTGCTCGCAGCGCTGTGCGCCGACGAACACATGCACGTCCTAGTCAACGCGCTGACCCGGCGGGAGATCAGTCCGCTCCCGGCACTCCCCGAGCCCAGTGGCGGCGGACCCGACCCGACCTGGGAGCGGCTGACCCAGCGGATCGCCGAAGACCCAGGGCAGCCGTTCGCGCGGCTCCAGGTCCGGGTGCTGCGGGAACTGTTGAACCAGAAGAGCCGCTTCGCGTCATGGTGGGTCGGTCATGTCGTCGGCAGCATCGACGATCCCGCGAAGCTCGACGCATGGCTTGAGATAGCGGCAGTCTGCGAGGGCGCTGCCGGCCGGACCGTCGACCTGACCGGCGTGGACCTCACCCGGCCACTGGTCGCACAGCGGATCCTCGACACCGGGCTTGTGCCGCCGGCCGGTGGTGAGTTCGACAAGGCGCTGCTGGCCAGCGTCCTGGACGGCCTCTGCCCGAACGTGTCGTCGGTGAGGTCGATCCCGGCGCAGATCGCCGTTGCGTTCGCGCCCGAGGACCACCTGACGAAGTCCGAGACCGGTTTCCCTGAGACCAGCGACGAGCAGCGGCGTCGTCGGCAGGAAGCGCTCAAGCACCTGCGCAGGGAGCGACCGGCCCTCGCCGCGGCGGCAGCCCGGCGGAAGTTCGGACCCGGCGAGAAGGGCAGCACGTTTCCCTGGGCGAACACGGCGGCCGCGTTGTTCGACGAGGTCGGACCCTGCTGGATCGCCTCCCAGATTGCGATCATGGGTGCAGCGTCGCCAATGCGGGAGGGTCTACTCCGCCAACCCGACAAGCTCGCGTTCGGCCGTGACAGTCACCCTGCCGCCCTACTCGAGCAGACCCGCAGGAACGCCGGCGACACTGCGTGGTGGCGCGCCGAGCGCACCCGGATAGACACCGACACCGAACTGTCCGGCGGTGAGCTGGACCGCGCTCATGCGGAGTGGTGCCTGGCCTTGTGGTGCGTCGCCGACCCCAAGGTCGCCGTGGAGATCTTCGATGAATGGACCGCCGTGCTGGCCGCGTTGCCGGAGCCGCGGCGGCGCCCAGTGATCGACTGCGCCCTCCGGTGCAGCACAGGAGGCTGGCTCTCGAAGCTCCCGAAGGACCTCGCTTCGGATGAACCCGCCATCAGCGCTCTTCTGAGTTTCCGGAACCCGACACCGGTCCCGAAGGACGCCATGCCGAGCACCTACACGCGAGCCCCAGCGCGAACATACGACCCGCTTATCGAGGTCGCCCGGGCGCGCCGCTGGTTCAAGGTCGACGAACAGGGCGCCTACAGGTAGCACCTGCTCGTCCGCTGAGCGCTTCCGCGCGTCCGGCGCGCCCACCCCGGAGGTCGCCGACATCCTGTGGCCGGAAGCCCGGGTGGCGGAGTGGACCTCGTCGTCGTCACCCGAGCGGATAGTCGACTCCGTCACTAGATCTTGACCTTGACAGCGAGTTGTCAAGGTTCGCTGCATCTCGACAAAAATCGGGGCCCGCAAGGGGGTCGGCCGAACTTCTTGAACTTTCGGGGGGACGCCCTCTGACCTGCGGAAACGTACGTCCCCCCTCAGCGTCCCCCCTCCAAATCAGGGCCTTGGGGGGACGGATGCGGGGACGCCCGCTCGCGACCTTTCTGCCGTGCTCAGTCACGGACGAAAGGAGCGAGTGCGATGAGTGTGGGCGACCAGCTTGGCCTCGACGACAACAGCGAACTGCTCGACCAGGCCCGCCAGAAGTGGCCGGTCTGGGTGGCAGCGGATCCCCGGCTCGGTGTCGTCGAGAGGTTCGACGACCTGCGGGCCTGGCTGCCCTCGGTGGACAGCTCAGCCTCTGACGAGGTCCTCCTGGCGCTGGCCATGCTCGCGGCCCCCGACGGCGGTGACGATATCGCCGCGGCGGCCGCGCTCGCCAAGTGCCTGCTGCCCGGTGCGTGCCGGCTCGCCGGCTGGCTGAGCACCCTGCCGCCCCGCGAGGTCTTCCGGGACAGCCAGCCCGTCGCCGCCGGCTCCTGGTCAGCCGTCGAGCGGATCGACGAGCTCGTGGCCTCCCAGCTGTGGATCGAGGTGCGGACCTTCAAGTGGCGCCGACTGCGGAAGGTCGCCGCGAACATCCTGATCAACACCCGGGTCGGTGTGCTCCGCGAGGTCGGCGACTCCTTCCACGTCTCCCGGGTCGACCGCACCTGGGCGAACACCACCCTCGTCGAGTCGTTCTCGACCGGCGACTTGGACGCCTCCGACGGGGCAGCGTGGAGCAAGGGCGAGCTGCCGACCGAGCCGGTCGCCGGTGCCCTGGGCCACCGGCCCGAGATCCTCGCCGACGCCGGCCCCGAGCATGAGGAGCCGTCGGCCACCGAGGAACTGCTGGAGCTGCTGGCGTGGGCGTGTGAGAACCAGGTGATCAGCGCGGCCGACCGGTACCTGCTGCTGTGCCTGGTCGACGAGGCCGACCGGATCGAGACCCGCAACCTGACCCGCGGCTACGGCGGCCTGCTCAGCAACGAGGTGTCCAGCCGCGTCGCGCCCCGCATCGGGGTGTCTGAGGCGACCGTCCGCCGCCACGGCTCGCGCACCGTGCGCGCCCTCGCCGCGGCCGCCCCGAGGAAGTTCGGCCATGACGAATGAGCGCAACCGTGATCGCTCCCACCGTCCCGCGACACATAGGCGACTGGAGGTGGTGAAGCCCATGACAAACACCCAGGACGCCGGCGAGAGCCGGACGCCGGAGCAGATCGCGGAGCTGTTCGCGATCGCCGGCCGCGAGACCGAGGCGATCGAGCAGCTGACCGGCTGCGTCGCCCAGCTGCACGAGGTGCAGGCCGCCAAGGCCCAGCTGGCCAGCCTGACCCCGTCCGAGGTCCGCGCCGCGCTCGAGTTCCGCCGCGGCGGCATCGGGGAGGCCCAGTGAGCACCCAGACCTCGAGCCGCCCGGTCGGCGTCGACGAGCTCAAGCGGGCCTGGAACGCGGTGAGCGCCGGCGAGTTCCGGACCGGCCCCGGCGCCGGCAAGGGACCCCGCGGCCGCTGCACCGCCGCCGCGGACAACTGGACCCCGCAGGCGGGGGAGCACACCATCGCCGTGATCGGCTGCGCCGGTTCGGTCGGGGCCAGCACCGTCGCCCTGGCCGCCGGCCTGGCCGCCGCCAGCCCGGTCCGGGTCATCGAGTGCTGCTCGGTCACCGCATCCGGTCTCGCCGCGGCGAGCACCGCCGAGCTCGGCCTGCATCCGACCGACTGGCGCCAGGGCAAGCGCGACCACGTCCTGCTCGAGCGGGCCAGCGAAGTCCTCGCCGGCGTCGACGAGGTCCCGCTGCCCACCGAGGCCGAGCACGAGACCCAGCTGACCATCCTCGACATCGGCTGGGAGGCCGGCCAGCTCCTGGCCACCGACTGCTGGCTCGCCGAGGCCGTCCGCGCCGCCGACCAGGTCGTCCTGGTCACCACCGCCACCGTCCCCGGGATGCGCCGCGCCGGTGTCGTGATGGACCTGCTGGCCGGTTACTGGCAGCCCGAGCAGATCGTCCTCGCCGTCCGCGGCCCGCGCCGCAAGAAGTGGCCCCGCGGCCTCGAGCACGCCGGCGGCCCCGCCGTACGGCGCGCCCTGGTCGCAGACCGGTGCGTGGAGATCCCCGAGGACCGCGAGTTCGCGGTCAACGGCCTGGACTCCCGGCCCGTCCCGGCCCCCTTGATCTCGGCAGCACGTCAGCTGCTCGAGCCCGCACATCTGCCCACTGACACCAGCGAAAGCGCCTGACCCGCCCGGGGTCAGCAACCCAGAAAGGAAGTCCACCCATGGAAGTCATGACCGCAACCGCAACCACCGTGATGGCTGTCTGCCCGAAGGCGCCCCCGGGTGCCGTGGGCCCCACCAACGAGATCACCAGCTACGTGCTGTGGGGCGTCATCGTCCTGTTCGGTCTCGGCATCATCATCGCCATCGGCGCGATCATCGCCGGCCGAGTGTTCTCCCTGCCGCACGCCTCCAAGGTCGGCGTGATCTCGGTGGTGGTCGTGTTCGCCTGCGCGATCGCCTACCTGGTGCTGCCCGGCATGCTCAACGGCATCCTCGGCAAGGGCTGCATCTGATGCGGCGCGCAGCCACGAAGAAGGCAGAAGGCACCAGCGAGTGGAGCCGGCGCCGGCTGCTCGGCATCCTGGCCGCCGCCGTCGCCGTGGCTGCGCTCCTGCTCGGCGGCCTCGCGTACGCGGTCTACCTGGCGGTCGACGGCATCGGTGACGAGGCCAGCGCGAACACCGGCGTGGCCACCGGCGAGACCGAGCGCTCGACGGTGGCCCGCGGTGCCGCGCATCGCGACGACATCGCGGCCGAGCCGATGCTGACCGTGCCCGAGAGCGCGGCCTTCCCGGCCGAGACCACCAGCGCCAAGGCGCCGGAGATCAAGATCCCGACCGGGACCGGAGTCAACGGACCCGCTTTCGTGATGACCGGATTCCCGCAGACCCCGGAGGGTGCGATCGGCCAGCTCGCCCAGATCGACCTCGCGGTGCTCCAGTCGATGAGCCTGAGCACCGCCGAGGAGGTCTACAACGCCTGGGCGCTGCCCGGCGGGGTCCGCGCCGAGGACTGGTGGATCACCGCCAGCGTCCGCGCGTTCCTCTCCAGCACCGGGATGGGCGAAGTCAAGGACCCCAGCGCCTCGGTGACCCTGGAGCCGGCCGCCGCGCTCGTCAAGGGCACCGACGGCCCCGACTGGGCGACGGTCTGCGTGCTGATGAAGGTCAGCGCCACCTACAAGTCCGAAGGCCAGATCGCCTTCGCGCACTGCGAGCGCATGCAGTGGGTCGGCGGTCGCTGGATGGTCGCGCCCGGCGCCCCGCCGGCACCCGCGCCCGCGACCTGGCCCGGCACCCAGCTGGCACACGAGGCCGGCTGGCGCGCCTGGTCCACCGACCACACCGAATCCACCAACCCCGGCGACCACGGCGACCACGGACACCACGAAGGGGAGCACTGAGATGAGCAACCGGATCAACGACTCGATGGGGGAGTCCCGCACGACCCCGCTGCGCGTGGGGGTCCTGGTGGCGATCGCCGTCCTCGTGGCGACCGCCGTCTGGCTCGGAGCGCGCGGCCGGACCGATGACAACAGCCGAACCGACAAGACATCCGGGGACTCCTCGAGCCAGACCGGGCAGCAGGGGCAGAACGTCTCGGTCGACCAGGTCGCCCCGGAGAGCGCACCCGCCGACGGCGTCGTGGTCCCGACCGGCGCCGACCAGGTCGACGGCTACCCGACCCGGTTCCCCCAGACCGACCTGGGCGCGGTCGCGCTGCAAGTCGAGGTCGCCAAGGCGCAGGTCGGGTTCGACTACGACCAGGCCGCCGCCGTCGCCGGCCTGTACGCCCACCCCGAGGACAAGGCCGTCTTCGAGCAGCGCGCCCGCGACGCTGTCGCGCTGCGCCGCCAGCAGGCCGGCGTCCCGAAGGAGGGGGACGTCCCCCCGCCCGCGTCGTACGCCGTGACGCCGATCGCCTACACCCTCGAGGAGCTCGGCACCGGCTACTACGCGGTGAACCTGCTCAGCTACGTCACCCTCACCACCGCCAACGGCAAGGTCAGCGACGGCCTCTACGCCGGCACCCAGCTCATGCGGTGGCTCGAGGTCGACGGCGTGGGCGACTGGCGCCTGGTCCAGGGCAGCACCGCAGACATCGAGCACCTGGTCTCCACCGGACAGCCCAAGGCGGTCGCGCCGGGCACACCGGAGTACAAGCAGGCCGGCTGGATCCCGATCAACGGAGCACCCCAGTGAGCACCGCCGACCTCTTCCACCGGGTGACCCGGCTGGACATCGGCGCCCTGGCGGTCCTGGTCCTCACCACGCTTCTCGGAGCCGCCACGACCATCCAGCCGCCAACCGCGGCCGCGGCCGAGCCGGCGACCAGCACGGCAGCCAGCACAGCGCAGGGCGCCACGGTCGAGACCACCAGCCAGCTGCCGGCCCGCACCCTCAAGATGGGCTGCCTTGGTCCCGACGAACTGTGTGACCTCGGCGGCGAAGCCCTCGAGTGCGCGGAGGACCCGGTCGACTGCGGCAAAGACGCGGCCGGTGGCGTCAAGGACGAGATCGAGGACCAGGTCGAGGGCGTCCAGGAGTGCCTCGACAACCCCAGCCTCACCGACTGCGCCAAGGGAGTCGGGGGAGTGGTGCCGGGAGTCGGCGGGTGTGGGCTGCTCGACGCGATCTGCGACGCCGGGCTCCCGCGGATCGGACTCCCAGGCGTCCCGGGGGTGCCCGGCATCCCCGGACTCCCGAACGTGGGGGACCTCTTCGGCGCCGGCATCCCCGGCCTCGGTGACATCCCCAACCCGTTCGAGAACATCGGCGACGTCATCGCCAAGGCGGCGGCCGATGCCTGGACGGCGGCCATGCTCGCGGTCTGGAGCTCCGGCCTGTTCGTGCTGCGCATCGTGCTCACGTTCAGCGAGCTGTTCTTGACCCCCGACCTGAGCGCCGACGGACCGGGCAAGGACGTCTACGCCTTCACCCTCTGGCTCGCGCTCGCCCTGGTGGTCATCTTGGCGATGATCCAGCTCGGTGCCGCGGCCTTCAAACGGGAGGGCAAGGGCCTCGCGAGGGCGTTCATCGGCGCCGGCCAGTTCGTGTTGGTCTGCGCCTGCTGGTTCGGCTACTGCGTGATGATCGTCGCGGCCTGCGGCGCCATCACCAAGGCGCTGATGAAGTCGCTGCTCAAGGTGCAGACCTGGCCCGACTGGGATCCCCTGGGCGGCCTCGGCGTCGACGACATCACCGAGGCCGGTGTGGCCACCGCACTGGCCTTCCTCGGCATCTTCTTGTGGCTGGCCGCGATCGGGCACGTCCTGGTCTACCTGGCCCGCGCGGCGTCGCTGCTGGTCCTGATCGCCACCGGCCCGCTCTCGGCGGCCGGGCTGGTCTCCGACTTCACCCGCTCCTGGTTCTGGAAGTCGCTGCGGTGGTTCCACGCCGCGGCGTTCACCCCGGTGCTGATGGTGATGGTGCTGGGCATCGGCGTGCAGTTCGCCAACGGCGTCGCGGCCCACCTCGCAGACGGCACCGCCAAGGCGTTCGGCACGGCCCTGCCGGCGGTCATGACGATCCTGATTAGCGTCGTCGCGCCGCTGGCGCTGTTCAAGCTTCTGGCCTTCGTCGACCCCGGCACTCCCAGCGGAGCGTCGTTCCGGCAGGGCATGGCCATCCAGGGCGGCCTCCAGGGGCTGCTGAGCGGCGGCGGTGGTGCCGGTGGCGGTTCGTCGGCCGCGTCGACCACCGACGGCAACGGTCGCTCGTCGGGTGAGCAGAGCGCCGAGGCCTCGACCGGCGATCGGTTCAGCAAGTCCACCCAGGGCGTCCTCGGCAGTTTCGGTCCGGTCGGACAGGCGTTCGCTGCCGGGCTCGGGATGGTCAGCAGCGCCGGAGCGAAGGCCACGTCCCTGATGTCGGACGAGACCAACCAGGCCGGCGTCGGGCAGAGCACCTACGGCCCCGATTTCAGCGGCATGGGTGGCCGCCAGTCCGGCCAGTCCGGGGGCCAGCCCGGTGACCAGAGCGGCGGCACGCACCCCGGCTCGCAGAACGGCGGGGACGACGACTCGCCGTTGCCGACCCCGCCTGCCCCGCCTGCCCCGCCTGCCCCGCCGACCCCGCCGACGCTGCCCACCGGCGGCGGGCCCGGCGGGGGCTCGGGTGGCGGCTCTGGCGGACAGGGCGGCGGTGGTGCCGGAGCAGCGCCCAAGACCCCGGCCGCAGGTGGCGGCGGGGGAGCGGCCGGCGGTGCCGGCGGGGCTGGTGCGGCCGCCGGCGGGATCCCCCCGGTGGCGGTGTAGCCGATGTGCCCCGCGACCTGCCCGCAGCCCCGATCGACCTCTACTGACCCGGAAGGAAGGCGACGATGACCATCTACGCCGACTACCAGCGCGACCGCATCGGCTGGTTCTTCGGCCTCTCCGGAGGCCAGCTGATGTTCCTGGCGCTGGCCAGCCTGCCGGCGTTCTGGGCGATCAGCAGCGGGGCGTGGTTCTCCGCGTTCCTGTTCGCGCTGGTCTGGCTGTTCCTGCTGGGCATAACCGTCATCCCGGTCCGGGGCCGCTCGGCCACCGGCTGGGTGTTCGCCTCGAGCATGTACGCCGTCGGCGGGCTGCTCGGCTGGACCTCCTTCCGCGCCAAGGCGGCCCAGGGCCGAGCTGAGGACCTCGACACCCCCGATCTGCCCGGGGTGCTGCAGGGCATCAAGTTCCACGACGGCCCGCCGCATGGCTCGCAGCTGCAGCGCGTGGGAGTGATCCACGACGACGCCACGAAGACCTGGGCAGTCACCGCCGCGGTCGTCCACCCTGGCATCGGCATGAAGGACACCGAGGAGCGCAGCCGCTACGGCGAGGCGCTGGCCGGGCTGCTCGACGTCGCCGCCCGCACCGAGAAGATCGACGAGATCCTGTTCATGATCCGCACCGTCCCCGAGGACGGTGCCGAGCGCGAGCTGTGGGTCAACAAGCATCGCCGCGGCAACGCCCCTGAGCTGTCCGAGGTCGTCAACAGCGACCTCGCGGTTGGCCTCACCCAGGCTTCGGTGCGCACCGAGCAGTTCGTCACGATCGTCGTCCCGGAGACCCGGATCGCCCGATCGGCCAAGGAGTCCGGTGGCGGGTTCGAGGGCCGCTGCCGCGAGCTCTACCTGCTCATGGCCGAGATCGAGGCCCAGCTGCGCGGCCCGATGGGCATGACGTCGGTCCGCTGGCTCACCTCACCGGAGCTCGCCCTGGCGTCCCGGACCGGCTTCGCCCCCGGCGACCGCGCCAGCATCGTCGAGGCCCTCGCCATGCGGGAGAAGGACCCGAACGTGAACGCCGACGTCCCGTGGGCGCTGGCTGGCCCCTCGGGCGCCGACGCGACGGTGCGGCACTACAGCCACGACGCGTGGAACTCGATCAGCGCCACCATCAAGCTCCCGACCCGCGGCGTCGCGATGGGCGCACTCGCGCCGATCCTCACCCCCAGCGAGTCCGGTGAGCGGCGCTCGTTCCTCGTCGCCTTCCCGATCGTGTCCCAGTCCAAGGCCGACCGGCAGTCCGGCAACGCCGAGTGGGCCGCAGACCTGGCCGAGGGAATGAACGAGAAGCTCGGCCGCAAGACCCGCGCCAAGCAGCGCGACGAGGCCCACAAGGCCCGCGGCCTGGACGCCAAGCTGGCCCACGGCAACGCGCTGGTCCGGCCTTACGCGGTCTGCACGGTCACGGTTCCCAAGACGCTGCGGATCACCGAGTTCGGCCGTCGCCTGGACGCCTCGATCCGACGCGCCGGGTTCGCGCCCCTGCGGCTCGACCTGGCCCAGGACGTCGGTTTCGCCGCCTCGACCATCCCCGTCGGGATGAGCCTGACCCGGAGCGGAGACGCCTGATGCCCACCACCACCCGCCGGAACCGCGGCGGCGGCGATCGAGGCAGGGACATGGCCGCCCTGCTCTCCGACTTCGGCCACGACCTGCCCACGATTCCCCCGCTCGCCCCGGAGGCCAAGGAGCCCCGGATCTTCAAGTACGCCCCGCGCCGCGGTGCAGCCCGCCGCGGCCGCGGCTGGGCGCCCGCCACCGCCCCGGCGCAGGCCTGGCGGATGACGAGTGACCAAGCACCGGTGTTCTGGCCGTTCGTGTCGGCTCCGGCCCTGCCGCCGACCGGGGCGCAGATGGGCGTCGACCAGCTCTCCGGCGGCTCGTTCTACTGCGACCCCTTCGGCTGGGTGCTGCGCGACGACGTGTCGGCGACCAACCCGAACATCTTCCAGTTCGCCAAGCCGGGCACCGGCAAGTCCGGCACCACCAAGGCGTTCTGCACGCGGATGATGCCCTTCGGCTACCGCACCCTGGTCCTGGGTGACCCCAAGGACGAGTACGAGTCACTGTGCCGCGCGCTCGGCGTCGAGCCGTTCGTCATCGCCCCCGGCTTCTGGGCACGAATCAACCCGCTGGCCATGGGCCCGCTCGGCCACGACTGGGAGAAGCTCTCGGCCGAGGAAGCCCAACGGCGCACGACGATCATCTTCAAGCGCTGGCTGGTCCTGATCCGCGGCCTCGTCGGCAGCATGAAGCTCGACGACCAGCGCCGAGTGCCGTTCGGGCCCGACGAGAGCGACGTCGTCCGCAACGCACTGCAGATCCTCACCGGCTACGCCGCCGGCAACACCGTCCTCAAGGAGACCACCATCCCGCGTCTGTGGGACCTGCTGCGCAACCCCACCGAGGAGCTCGTCCGGGCATGCGAGTACGGGAACACCCGCCAGTTCCTCGACCAGACCCGGCTGCTGCGCAACGCGCTCGGCGAGCTGGTCACCGGCACCCTGGCCGGCCTCTTCGACGACTTCACCAACATCGAGGTCGACTGGCGCGCTCCGATCCAGTCGTTCAGCCTCTCCCGACTCGATGGACTCGGCGACGAGGCGGTGGGCATCGCGCTGCTGTGCATGAACTCCTGGGGCCGCGGGCTGCGCGAGATCGCCGAGCCCGGCGACCTGCGCATCGTCGTGCGCGACGAGGTCTGGAAGCAGATGCGCCTCGGCGTCTCTGCGGTGATGAGCTTCGACGCGGACCTGCGGCTCTCGCGCGGCATGGCCGGCAAGGGCGGCGACATCCAGTTCGCCAACCTGCACAAGCCCTCCGACCTGCTCTCGGTCGGCGACGCCGACTCCCAGGCCGCGATGATCGCCAAGGACCTCCTCGAGCTCGCTGACATCAAGATCCTCGGCGGCCAGAAGCCTCGCGTCGCCCGCGAGCTCGACTCGATGCTCGGCCTCGGGCCGATCGCCCAGGACCTCGTCTCCGGGTGGGCGATGCAGGACAAGGGCCGAGCGCTGTGGTGCATCGGCGACGCCACCTACAAGGTCCAGACCGTGCTCCACCCGCTGGAGAAGAAGCTCTACTACACCAACGAGGCCATCGAGGCCGCCCTTTAGAAGTTCGCGCGAAATTTGACGGTTCTGCGACGAACCTGAGCATACGCAAGGGCCTCGTCCCAAGGAGAGCACTCAGGTTCGAAGACTGCGTTGGGAAGCGTGTCGCGCGTCCCGAAAGGGCAGCCGTCACCGAGAACCTCGCCGGGCGGGGCATCCGGGACGCATGAGTCGCGGCGTGTGTGCTGGCCTGCGTCTTCACCGTGGAGGGTTCCTCCATCAAGACGGCGCATTCCACCGTGCGAGCAGCGGTGGTGGGTAACCGGCCCTGCGCAGCATCCGACAGGCACTGGAGGATGCTGCACCTCTGCGAATGTCTACGCTTCAACCATGCTGATACACCCGTGGGACGCCACCGTGAATGATGATGAGTGGCGGTCTTGGCTCGCCGACGGCCGGGAGTTCGGCCAGCTGATCGCGCGAGGGATGGAGGAATGGCCGGTGGTGGTGCCCACCCACTTCCTCCTTGAGGGCCAGCGGGTTGTGCTGCACCTAGCCCGACCCAACCCGGTCTGGAAGGCGCTCGAAGCCGACCCGCGGGCGGTGCTCTCCATCATCGACGACTACGCCTACATTCCCACCACGTGGCGAGCTCCCGCGGACACTCCCCCTGAGCAGGGAGTGCCGACCAGCTACTACGGCGCCGTGCAACTGCACTGCGCCGCGACCATCATCGACGACCCCGCCGAGAAGGCCGACGTGCTGCGCCGGCAGCTCGCCGCTCTGCAACCCGCAGGCGACTACGCGCAGGTCGATGTAGTGGACGGGCCCTACTCCCGGATGCTGTCCGGGATCCGCGCTCTAGCCCTGGACATCGTGAACGTGAAGGCCAAGTTCAAGGTCGACGACCACAAACCCGCCGAGCATCGACTCGCCGTGGCAGCCCGACTACAACAGCGAGGGCAAGGGCGCGACCTCCCGGCTCGTGCACTGCAATTGCGCCGCCTCGACGTCAATACGACCCAGCCGTCCTGAGCCGCTTCTGCGATGCGCCACCTGCCGACCGTCAGGGTCTCGGGCACGCACTCCGGTGGCCGGTCACCGATCCCGCACCGGGTCGCTCCGCGAGCCCATCCCGCACCGGGTCGCTCCGCGAGCCCATCCCGCACCGGGTCGCTCCGCGAGCCCATCCCGCACCGGGTCGCTCCGCGAGCCCATCCCGCACCGGGTCGCTCCGCGAGCCCATCCCGCACCGGGTCGCTCCGCGAGCCCATCCCGCACCGGGTCGCTCCGCGAGCCCATCGTCACGCGGAGCGTGACCACATCGGGATCGTCACGCGGAGCGTGACCACATCGGGATCGTCACGCGGAGCGTGACCACATCGGGATCGTCACGCGGAGCGTGACCACATCGGGATCGTCACGCGGAGCGTGACCACATCGGGATCGTCACGCGGAGCGTGACCACATCGGGATCGTCACGCGGAGCGTGACCACATCGGGATCGTCACGCGGAGCGTGACCACATCGGGATCGTCACGCGGAGCGTGACCACATCGGGATCGTCACGCGGAGCGTGACCACATCGGGATCGTCACGCGGAGCGTGACCACATCGGGATCGATCATTGGCGATAGGCGTCGCGACGGTGAACCACAGAGACGACCTCGATGACGAGGCGGTGTTCAAGGATCCGGTAGAGGACGCGGTACTCGCCTCGCCGTGCTGACCACAGCGGCGCCAACGGCTCACGCAGGGGCTTACCGACGCGGTGGGGATCGGTGCGCAGCGGGCCAGCGATGAACTCGAAGGCGGCCGCAGCGACCGCTTCGGGCAACAACTCCTCGAGGGCTCGTCTTGCGCTTCGGGTCAGGACGACGTCGTACCCGCCTTCCTCGCCTAGGTCCTTACTCAAGATTGGAGGCGTCCGCGCCGCAGCATCGCTGAGCGGACCTCATCCAATGATGAGGTCAGCCCGGCGTCGAGGTCGTCAAGCCCTTCCTTAAGGGCCTGCACCTCCTCGGCGCGACTGAGGACGTCGACGGTCTCCAGCAGGGCGTCGTAGTCCTCAGCGCTGAGAAGCACGACGGCCCGGTCACCGTTGCGGGTGACTTCGAACCGCTCGTGAGTGGCCACCGCGGACTCCACGAGCTTGGAAAGGTTCGCTCGCGCGTCAGCCAGGGACAGAGTCGTCATGTACAAAATTCTAGCGCAACTGCTGTGCTCGGCAAGCCCGTCCGGCCACCGGGTCGCTACGCGAGGAGTACGCCACGCATGGTCTCGCCTCAGCAGCACCCAGCCGAGTCGGTAAGCCTGACGCTTTACGACTTGTTACGAAACGGCCGTTCCGTAAAGAAGCGTAAGCAGCTCGAGCAGCGAAGTGATCCGGCCGGCTGGCGAAACGAGAGGGAGGAGGCGCTGACTGATCAAGTCGAGCCCGCGCTCGATGCCGGAGCCAGTCGCGGCCGCGGCCGGCAGGGCCCACTTCTGGGAGGCGCCATGAACGCACTACTCGTCGGGTACGCCCGATGCTCCACCGATCAGCAAGACCCCACTGCTCAGCGCGACGGGCTGCGCGGTCTCGGTGTCGAGGCCGACCGTATCTATGTCGACCACGGCCTGACGGGCACCAACCGCGAACGCCCCGGACTCCGCGAGGCGCTGGCGGCCTGCCGGTCCGGGGACACCTTGGTAGTGACCAAGCTCGACCGCTTGGCCAGGTCCCTGCCCGACGCCCGAGCTATCGCCGACGAGCTTACTGCGCGGGAGATCAGCCTCAGCCTGGGAGGGTCGATCTACGACCCGACCGATGCCGTGGGCAAGCTGTTGTTCAACGTCCTCGCGATGGTGGCCGAGTTCGAGTCCGACCTGATTCGGCTGCGCAAAGTCGAGGGCATGAAGGTCGCCAAGGCCAAGGGGGCGGCTGAAGGGCAAGCAGCCCAAACTCAGCCGCAAGCAGGAAGCCCACCTGGTCTCGCTGGTGCACAGCGGCGAGTACAGCACCCTCGAGGTCGCCGAGCTGTTCGGCGTCGGCCGCTCCACCGTCTACCGAGCGATCCAGCGCCAGCGGCTGGAAGCGAAGGCAGGAGTCGCAGACCAATCGGCACGTCGCTGACCTCATCTGACGTCGGCGTCCCGCAACCGACACCCGCGCGGGACGCCGACGAGCGATCCCTTCTCGAAGCCACGCAGTGAGCGCGGCGTCCCAACAGTGGTTCGCTGATCGGGCGGCGTCCCCGGGGCAGGGGAGTCCGCGCGGGGCCTTCCCGGTTGCGGGCCCCGCTCCCCGGTCTCAATCTTCCCGTGTCCATCACCCACCTACGTGAATCCTCGTTCCCTGAGGTGGGAGAACCAACCTGGCAGCCCTCGTGGTCTGGGAGCCCGGACAGCTCAATCGGATGACGTGAGGCCCCGGATGTTCGCACCGGGCGGTTGCCTTGCAGTACGCTCACGCAACCACCTGGTGGTGCCAGCAGCCATGCCCCGCGACTTGGGCGTCTGGTGCACGGGGACCACGATCAGCGAAGCCTCACCCTCCAGGGACCACTTGATGGCGTGATAGACCGCTGACAGCGATTCGGTGCTGTCCACGGCGACCAGCCCGGGCGCCACAAGCCGAGCCTCGTGCCACGGCCCCTCCAGGTCAGGCAGGTCCTCCGAGGTCCAAGCGAGATACACAGTCATGCCTTCATCTTTCATGACATGTACGGATTCTTCTTGGCGTGATGCCTCCGAGCCCGCGCGGCAGCCTGACGGCACACCGGCCGCCCGCACCCAGCTCATGTCCGCTCAAGCCGCCGCGAGAGGTAGGGCGCGGTCGCGCTGCCCTCGGCCCTCGCGATGTCGGCCAGCGTGCCGGTCGCGACAACCCGACCGCCGGCATCTCCTCCGCCTGGACCGAGATCGATGACCCAGTCCGCGGTGGCGATCGCGTCGAGGTCGTGCTCGACGAGGACCACCGTGTTGCCGGCGTCGACGAGCCGGTGCAGCTGGCGCAGCAGCAGAGCGATGTCTGCGGGGTGGAGTCCGGAGGTCGGCTCGTCGAGCAGGTAGAGGGCATGGCCGCGGTGAGCGCGCTGGAGCTCGGTGGCGAGCTTGATGCGCTGTGCCTCCCCGCCGCTGAGCTCGGTCGCCGGCTGTCCAAGTCGCAGGTAGCCCAGACCCACCTCGCGAAGCGTCTGGAGGCTGCGTGCGGCGGCCGGTACGTCGGCCAGGAACGTGGCGGCGTCGTCGACGGACAGGTCGAGAACCTCCGCGATGCTCTTGCCGCGGTAGGTGATCTGGAGCGTCTCGGGGCTGTAGCGATCGCCGTGGCACGTCGGGCAGGGAGCGTAGGTGCCAGGCAGAAACAGTAGCTCGACGGAGACGAATCCCTCGCCCTGACAGGTCTCGCAGCGGCCCCCGGCGACGTTGAAGGAGAAGCGGCCGGCGCCGTAGCCGCGGGCCCGCGCCGCGTCCGTGGCGGCGTACAACTTCCGCACGGCATCGAACATCCCCGTGTACGTCGCGAGGTTGGACCGCGGCGTCCGGCCGATCGGGCGCTGATCGACCAATACCAGTCGGTCGAACGACTCACGAGCAGTCGGGTCCTCGGCCAGGACCTGGGTGACCAGGGTCGACTTGCCGGACCCGGACACCCCGGTGACGGCGGTCAGCACGCACAGCGGGATATCGACAGACAGGTCGCGCAGGTTGTGGCGATGTACGCCGGTCAGTCGCAGCCAGCCCTGCGGGGCCCGCGCATCGTGCACGAGCCGCTCAGCGCGACCGAACAGGTAGGCGCTGGTGACCGACTCAGTCACGTCCTCCAGGCCCGCGACAGGGCCGCTGTGAAGCACTCGACCTCCGGCCTCGCCCGCACCCGGGCCGATATCGACGACCCAATCTGCTCGTCGTACGACGTCGAGGTCGTGCTCCACGACGAACAGTGTGTTCCCGGACGCCTTGAGGCGGTCCAGGACATCCAGCAGCGGCTCCGCGTCGGCCGGGTGCAGGCCGGCGAAGGGCTCGTCCAGGACGTAGACGACTCCGAACAGACCCGAACGCAGCTGGGTGGCGATCCGCAGGCGCTGCGCCTCTCCGGGCGACAGCGTCGTCGAGCTCCGTCCCAGGCTGAGATAACCCAGGCCCAGATCGAGGAGCACCTCGACGCGCGCGACCAGGTCAGTGCAGATCCGCGCCGCGACCTCGTCGGCACCCGCGGGCCGCTCAGCGACCGGACGCAGCAGAGCCACCAGCGCTGTGAAGGGCAGGTCGTTGACCTCGGCGATCGAACGCCCGAGAAAGGTCACCGCGAGGGCCTCGGGCCGTAGTCCACTGCCCTGGCAATCCGGGCAGGGCGCTTCCTCCACGAACCGCATGGCCCGCTCGCGCATCCGCTCGCTCGTGGAGTCGGCCAGCACGTGCATGACGTGGCTGCGCGCGCTCCAGAACTTCCCGTAGTAGCCGTGGTCGACGCGACCTGGTTCCGGCTCGATGAGCACCGAGGGCTGCTCGTCGGTGAACAGCAGCCAGTCGCGGACCCGCTTCCTGAGACTGTGCCACGGCTTGTCGACGTCGATGCCGAGCCCCATCACGATGCTGCGCAGGTTGGCGCCCTGCCACGCGCCCGGCCAGGCGGCGATCGCCCCTTCACGGATGCTCAGTGACGGGTCCGGGACAAGCAGCTCCTCGGTGACGTCGTGGACGACGCCCAGGCCGTGGCAGCGCGGGCACGCGCCCGCGCTGGTGTTGGGCGAGAACGCCTCGGCCGCGAGGTGATCGGCACCAGCCGGGTAATCGCCGGCCCGCGAGTAGAGGATCCGCAGCAGGTTGGACAGCGTGGTGATGGTGCCGACCGACGAGCGTGAGGTGGCCGCGCCCCGGCGCTGCTGAAGCGCGACCGCAGGCGGCAGGCCGGTGATCTCCTGGACGTGCGGGGCACCGACCTGCTGCAGCAGCCGGCGCGCGTAGGGCGCGACCGACTCGAAGTAGCGGCGCTGCGCCTCGGCGTACAGCGTTCCGAAGGCCAGCGACGACTTCCCCGACCCAGAGATCCCGGTGAACGCCACCATCACGTTGCGAGGAATGTCCACGTCAATGTTGCGCAGGTTGTTCTCATTGGCACCGCGGACACGCACAAAGCCATCGGTCGCATCGGTGGTCACGTGCTGCCCCTGTCGGTCGCTCTCGGTTTGCTCCACAACGAAGTATCGCGTTCCCCGAAGAGTGCTTGAGACTCCCACGGCGAAACGGGCCCG
This sequence comes from Nocardioides palaemonis, assembly GCF_018275325.1. Taxonomy (NCBI): domain Bacteria; kingdom Bacillati; phylum Actinomycetota; class Actinomycetes; order Propionibacteriales; family Nocardioidaceae; genus Nocardioides; species Nocardioides palaemonis. Next base: position 920,949 of record NZ_JAGVQR010000001.1, read on the forward strand.
CCCTCCGAAGCCCACTGTGAGTTGGTGTACGCAAGCATCAAGGTCGGCGAGTGGGTGAGGAGCACCGTATGCGTGACGATGATCTCGGCAATGCGGATGAGCAAGCAGCCGAAGACACAGCAGATCGGTCGGTCGGAACGCTGGAGTTGTTCTTCGACCTGGTCTTCGTCTACGCGATGTCGCAGGTCACTGAACTGATGCTCGCGGACATCTCCTGGGCGGGGTTCTGCCGCGGGAATCTGGCGCTCGCTGCTGTGTGATGGGCGTGGGCCTGCTACGCCTGGCTGACGAACACCTCCGACCACGACGGACCCGGGCCTCGCCTGCTGCTCTTTCTCGCGATGGCGGCCATGCTGATGGCCGCGGTCGCGCTGCCGCAGGCGTTCGCCGCGCGGGCGCTGGTCTTTGCGCTTGCATTCCTGGCGGTCCGACTGATCCACGTCGTGCTGCTGGCTCTTGACGTGCGGGGCGAGGCGGACGTGGGTTCGGCCGCGCTGCGACTAGTCCCCACCCTGCTCGCCGGCCCGGCAGTGCTGGTGGCCGCGGCGTTCTTCGACACGCCAGAACGAGAGTTGCTGTGGATCGTGGCCGCGGTGATGGATCTGTCGGGGCCGGTCCTGGTCGGGACCACCGGTTGGAGCGTGACACCTGCCTACTTCGTGGAGCGGCACGGGCTGATCATCATCATCGCGCTGGGTGAGGCGATCGTTGGGGTAGGCGCTGGCGCCGAAGCCGCTCTTCCGCGCCCGAGTGTTGTGACGGCCGTCCTCCTCGCCGTGCTGATCGCGGCCGGTCTGTGGTGGTCCTACTTCGGCTATCTGCGCGGCGGTGGCGAACGACGGCTGCGCGGCACCACTGATCGGGAACGGTCAAGGCTCGCGCGCGACTCCTACAGCTACCTGCATCTGCCGCTCGTGGCCGGGGTGGTGTTCTTCGCTCTCGGGGTGCACGAAGCAGTCGCGGCACCGGGGGAACCACTCCCCTTGTTGCCGGCCGTCGCCCTGGCCGGTGGCGTTGCGATGTTCTACGTCGGCGACGTCGCCCACCGATGGCGCGACCACCACCAGCTCGCCACCGGTCGCCTGGTGGCCGCAGTGGGGGCTGCTTCGCTGATCCCGGTCGCGGTGGTGGCGCCTGCTTTGGCGGCGCTCGCCGGGCTAATCCTCGTCTGCGTGCTGCACACCAGCTGGGAACTCTGGCACCACCCGGCGATCGGCCCGGTCGACGACTCCTGATCGTCCAGTGCCATCGCCGCGCAGACTCTCGCAACTACGGCTTGGGACTACCTCACCGGACGGCGTTTCGCAGGGGCTCGCCGACGGAGGCACGGCGCAGTCGCCACGCGCGTGTCGCCAGGTGGAGGTTGAGCTGTGCCTCGACGTCGTTGAGGTCGTGGCCCGAGATCTCGGTGATGCGGCTGATTCGGTAGCGCAGTGTGTTGCGGTGGATGGTGAGCGTCGTTGACGTGTCGGCGTACTTGCCCCCGTGGTCAAGGTAGGCCGCTAGCGTGGGGACGAGCTCGGTGCCGTGGCGACGGTCGTAGCTCAATAGGTCGCCGAGCCAGTCCCTGATGAGGCGCTCGACCTCCTCAGCGTTGCCGTCGAGGGCGAGCAGCCGGTCTACTCCCAAGTCGGCGTAGGCGATGAAGCCATACGGATCGTGGGACTGCTGACGAGCCCTGAGTGCTCGTCGGGCTTGCTCATACGCACGTGGGATCTGTTCCGGCGAGTTGGCCGGCTCCCCCTTGGCGATCACACCGTTGGTGTCGCCGTAGGCGCGCGACAAGTCGTTGAACAAGCGGCCCATGTCGACACCTCGATGGGCGAGGGCGACGACCAGTCCCCGGTTCCGGACGACCAAGCAGGCCAGTCGCTGACGAGCCATGGCCATCCGGAGGTGATCGACGTCGCGGTCGTGCCCGCGGTGACCCCGCTCGGAGGACCATGCGCACACGATCAGGTCGTGCGGAACGCCAAGGTCGTGGCCCTGAGCGGATGCCCGGTCCACGGCTACGTCGGCCGGGAGCCCTTCAAGAAGGTCGTCGAGGAGGTCTCGACTCAGTCGGTTCTCCAGTTCATTCATCGCTACGGCCTTGGCCCTCAGCAGCCCCAGTGCGACGCCCGCGTACCGCAGAGCGAATGATGCGTCGTCTCGGTCTTTGTCCGGTGGCACCTCCAGTTCGATCGTGCCGAGTTCGGGGCGTCCGCCGATGACCTCCTCGAGCGAGGTTCGCTCGAGGACCGGTTGGTACCGGCCGGCAACCGTGATCCGGGTCGTCTCGTGCCCGAATCTGTCCCGCAGCACGACAGCGGAGCCAGTGAGCCGGCTGAGTGAGGTGGCCACGTCGAGCTCAGTCCCGGTCGTGGACAGTCGGGCGAACTCCTCAAGCACCCCCTCACGGTGCTGCAGGGCCGCGACGGTGCGCGCCATCTCGTTATTGGCTGCATCGAGTTCGTGGGCGCGTCGGCGGTGGCGCTCGCGCACCTGCGCGTCCGCGAGCGCCGTCCCGAGGAGATCGCCCAACCGTTCGATGACGAACAGTTGTTCGGGGTCGGGCCGGGCGAAGCTGCGAAGGACCAGTCGGCCCGGGGCGCCGTTCGAGACCGCCACAGCCGTCGTCGACGTCCAGGAGTCGCCGTTGTCCTGCACGAATACCCGTTCACCGGTTGAGGGGCTCGGTTCCGCCGGCTTCGTTGGCTCCCCGGGGGGCAGGGTGATCCACTCCCGGTCCCGCTGGAAGGTGACGTGAACCAACTGGCAGCCGGTCACCGACTCGACCTCACGCTTCAGGACGTTGATGACCTCGTCCACGTCGTGACGTTGCATCATCGCCATGGACATCACCAGCAGCCCATCGAGGCCGGTGACGGCACGCCGCAGATCCAGCTCGCCGGTTGGCACCACGGTTCCGGTTGTGGCGGGCTCGCAGACGGTCATCTCTTGATCCCTGGCCGGCCCGCCCGGGATGCCCCTGTGCCGTAGGGACCCCACAGGTCGTCGCGCTGAGCGGCGACGCCTCGGTACATGCAGCACGGATGTATCCCGGGATCCAGTCCGAGTCCGTGAGAGCTCATCGGTCCTCATCAACTCTCGGGGGCAGCGTCGCGCTCACCGTACCCCTTGCCCAGCGCACCCACCCGCGGGGAGTTGTGCACTCGAACCAAATCATGCCCCGGGACTTTGGCCTGGTGCGCCCATGACTTCTTGGTGGTCGGCGACGAGCGTGGACTGCTCGGAGGCACCGACACAACGATTGGAGATTCGCCATGAAGGCTGTCGTCTATCAGGGACCCAAGGATGTCGCGGTCACGGACGTTCCGGACGCCGAGATCGAACGGCCCACCGATGTGCTGGTCAAGATCACAACGACCAACATCTGCGGCTCGGACCTGCACATGTACGAGGGGCGGACCTCCTTCGAGAAGGGCCGGACGTTCGGTCACGAAAACATGGGAGAGGTGGTGGAGATCGGCAAGGGAGTAGAGAAGATCAAGGTGGGCGACCGGGTCGTGCTGCCCTTCAACATCTCGTGCGGGTTCTGCAAGAACTGCGAGCGCGGGCTCACGAACTACTGCCTGACGACGCAACCTGACCCTTCGGCCGCCGGTGCGGCCTACGGCTTCGCCGAAATGGGCCCGTACGGCGGCGGGCAGGCAGAACTGCTCCGGGTGCCCTTCGGCGACCACAACGCGCTGCGCCTGGGTGAAGACGCGCAGGACAAGGAGAACGACTACGTCATGCTCTCCGACATCTTCCCCACCGGCTACCACGCCACCGAGATGGCCGGCGTGATCCCGGGCGACAGCGTCGTGATCGCCGGGGCCGGCCCCGTGGGACTGATGGCTGCGCTGTCCGCGACGATCAAGGGCGCCGCGAAGGTCATGGTGGTCGATCGCCACCCCGACCGGCTCGCGCTGGCCGAGCAGATCGGAGCGATCGCCATCGACGACTCCAAGGTCGACCCCGTGCAGGCTGTGCTGGACGAGACCATGGGGCTCGGAGCCGACCGTGGCTGCGAGTGCGTGGGCTACCAGGCCCACGACCCGCAGGGGAACGAAGACCCGGCTGCCACCTTGAACATGCTCATCAACTCGGTGCGTTTCACCGGCGGGATCGGCACCGTCGGCGTGTTCGTCCCCGAGGACCCGGGGGCCAAGGGCGAATTGGCCAAGCAGGGCAAGGCGGCCATCGACTTCGGCACCCACTGGTTCAAGGGACAGACCATGGGCAACGGTCAGTGCCCGGTCAAGACGTACAACCGCCGGCTGCGAGACCTCATCGCGGCTGACAAGGCGAAGCCGTCCTGGATCGTCTCCCACGAGATCTCGCTGGACCAGGCCGCCGACGCCTACAGGAACTTCGACTCCAGGGCCGAGGGCTGGACCAAGGTCGTCATCAAGCCGGGTATGTCCGACGGAAAGAAGGCAAACTGATATGGCAGCAGATCTTCAGGGCAAGAGGGTCGCGATCCTCGCCGCGGACGGGGTCGAGCGCGTTGAGCTCGAGCAACCCCGCGAAGTACTGGACCGCGCGGGCGCTCAGACCGAGGTCCTCTCGATCCACGACGGCGAGATCGAGGCCCGTAAGAACGACCTGGATGAAGCTGGCACGTTCACCGTCGACGGGCTGGTCGCCGACGCCTCGGTAGGTGACTACGACGCCCTGCTGCTTCCCGGCGGCACGGTGAACCCCGACCAGCTCCGGGTCGACGAGGGCGCCGTTTCCTTCGTCCGCGACTTCGTCGAGAGCGGCAAGCCAGTGGCGGCGATCTGTCACGGGCCGTGGACGTTGATCGAGGCCGGCGTGGCCACCGGTCGCACCCTGACGTCCTTCCCGAGCATCCGCACGGATCTGCGCAATGCCGGCGCGAACGTCGTCGACCAGGAGGTCGTGGTCGACACGAATCTCATCACCAGCCGCTCGCCGGAGGACCTGCCGGCGTTCTCCGAGGCGATCGTGTCCCAACTCGCGGGCACCACGACAAAGGAAGAGGAGAAGTCATGAGTGTGACCAAGGGATTGCTGGTCAGGTTTGACGCGTTGCCCGGCAAGGAGGACGACGTGAAGGAGTTCCTCGACAGCGGCCGTGCGCTTGTCGAGGACGAGCAGGCGACCACCGCGTGGTTCGCGATCCGCCTCGGGCCGACCTCGTTCGGGATCTTCGACGTGTTCCCCGATGACGCCGGACGTGACGCCCACCTGTCCGGCCCTGTTGCGGTAGCTCTCGGCGAGCAGACCGGCACGTTGTTCTCCGAACCGACGATCGAGAAGCTCGACGTGTTGGGCTCCAAACTCCCCGCCTGACACCACAGACCGGGAGTACTTGCCCCGACATGAGGGGTCGCTGCACGCGGTGACTTCGGGCTGACACAGCCCGCTGACGTCGTGGCAGCGGCCCCTTCTCTTGCGGCCTATCGCACATCACCAGCAGATCGAGGAACCGCGATGACAGGACCTGACGACGGCGTTGCCAGGACGCGTTCACCCGAGGTAGCAGTGATCGGGGGCGGGATCGTCGGTCTGTCGACGGCGTACGCGCTGCGGGAGCAGGGCGTGCCGGTGCGCTTGTACGAGGCCGGTCTGCCCGGAACTGGTCAGTCCGCAGGCGAGTCGCGGATCTTCCGGCATGCCCACGACGACCCGCGACTCGTCGCTTTCGCGCGCGAAAGCCGCGGCGTATGGGATGAGTGGGCCGAACACTTCGACGTCGAGCTGGTCTCATCAGACGGTGTCGTGGCGATCGGCGACAGCGCCCTGGCGCGGCTGCGGGTGCTCGACCAGGTCGGCGGCGTGAAAGCGTACGAGATCGATGCAGCCGAGCTCGCCCAGCGGATGCCGCTGCTCGCTGGGTACTCGGGGCCAGCGGTGCTCGACGAGTCGGGCGGCGCGATCCGCACCCGCACCGCGATCACGGCACTCGCGGGAGCCCTCGCCGATGCCGTCACCACCGCAGAGGTCATCTCCATCGATCCCCGCGCCGATGGGACGGTCGAGGTGCGCAGCGTCACCGACCGGGCTGTCTACTCCAATGTGGTCGTGTGCGCCGGCCGCGAAACCGCCCGCCTGGCCCGCAGCGTCGGCCTGTCGCTGCCGGTTCGCCTTGCCGCGCACGTCCGGCTGACCTTCGACGTGAAAGCCGCCGCCCCGGCACGAGTCGCGTGCCTGCAGGACAGCAGCGGCGTCTTCGGCGAAGTCGGCGTCTACGCGACGCCGCTACCGGGCAACAGCAGTTATTCGGTCGGACTCAGCGAGACCGTCGGCGTCCGCGACGACGGGACGTTCATCGACCCTGCGGCGATTCGATCGCTGGACGAACGCGCGCGCGAATACGTGACACGGGCGCTGCCCGGTCTCCACCCAGAGCCCCGCGACTTTCTTCACTGCTGGGTGACCGAGCTCCCATGGAGCGAGGACGGCGTGGCCGTGTGGGAGGCAGGCTCTGTCATTTTTGTGGCCGGTCACAATCTGTTCAAGCAGGCACCTGCGCTGGGTCGCGCTCTCGCCCGAGCCGCGACAGGTGAAGGTCTCGCCGCCGAGCTCGAGCAGGGGGCGCGCCTGGGTGAGCCACAGCAATAGGCTCCCGATCCATTCGACGTAGCATCCACGGGTCCTTCTGTGCGCGGCAGCCGACTGGCAAGGGCAAGCGTAGGTTGAGGTATGGATCAACAAGACCTTCCCTGTTCACCCAGTGCACACCCCGCCCGCTCATCGGCATGAGCGTGCACAAGGGAAGCGGCCGCGGGGGAGTGCCGGCGCCTGTACCTCTCGTCGTGCCCGGGATGCGACGAGGGCTCCGGCGACGCCGAAGCCCTCGTACTCGAATCTGTTGAGCTCGAGCTCTACGTGCACAAGTGACTACAGGTCGTAGTGGTGATCGACGCACCCATGCTGAACTGCTCAAACGCGAGTTCGGCTGGCGTTGGGGCGTCCGTGAGGCCGCACGTTCCGAGTTCAGCTCGGGACCAGGGCGGTGACCTTGGCCAGGTCGTCGGCGTGCAGGTCGCGCTCGACCTCGAGGTCGTAGTCGGTCTGGATGTTGATCCAGAAGCGGTCGTCGACGCCGAGGGCCTTGGACAGGCGCAGGGCGGTGTCGGTGGTGATGGCGCGCTTGCCGTGCACGATCTGGCTGATTCGGGTCTGGGGGAGACCGGTGGCCTGGGCGAGGCGGTACTGGCTGATGCCCAGCCTCGCGAGCCGCGAGGTCCCGGGCCTGTGCACGCATCCCCGATCCTCCTGACAGTGGTCGTCGGGGGACAGGTGTGCAGACAGCGTTCGGCCAACACCAGGGACCGTCGTCCAAGACGCTGATGTCGCTGGACGAGGACGGTGACGAGGAGCCAGGCGCGGCAGACACGCTCCCGGAGCCCGGAGCTGGCTGAAGGTCGCCCAGGCACTCCAACGGCCCCGCTCACGGCCAAACACTCACGCGTTGGGCATCCCGGAAGCCGATCCCCGAGCGGGACTCGATGTGTCGCCGGCGTCGGAGCGCACTATCAGGCGGCAGATCCGGACGTTTGATGAGAACGCACGAGACTGACCGCTACGTGTCATCCCACGGCGTGATCGGGTCGACAGACCCGACACTTCGAGCGGTCTCTTTCAAGCCGGGCTAAACATGGCGGTGGGGTTCAGTGTGGACGGGTACCTTGCCCGAAGTCTCATCAAGCGGTCATGAACGCCTGGTTGGCTTAGGCCCGGGTTGGTCAAGCAATGGCCTCCCGTGCCGATCAGTGCTCTCCAGCAGCGGTGACGATCTGGTCACATTGAGGATGGGACCGCCCGGGCTGGGGTACGTCGCGGAACGCCACCAGTGGATTCGCGAGTGCTCGGGTGGCGAGGCCCGGTCCGTCGAGAAAAGGCGGCCGGGCCGCACCATGTTCTGCTCAGGACTGCGGAAGATTCCGCGTCTCGGCGATCTCGGTCGCAATGTCGATGACCTTGCGGTTCGTGTGTGACGACACGCGCTTCAGGTATCCCAGCGCCTGACAGGCGTCGATCCCGAGGCGCTCCATCAGGATGCCCTCGGCCTGGCCGATGATGGTGCGGCTCTCCACCGCATCGTGCAACTGCTTGATCTCTTGCTCCGCATCAGCAAGCGATTTAGCCATCCGCGCACGCTCCTCGCGTCCGTCGCTAATGGGCTCCACGCCGACCTTCCTACTGAGTCAATCCAAGGTTGCCCTGACGTTAGACAACGTTCGCTCGCGCGACTTCACCCTCAAGTGCCGAGAATAATCTGGGTTGCGGATGTGCACCAGCGTGCGGTTGACGCGGAGGGACGCCGGCGGTGCTTGTCCTGCGAAACGACCCCGCCTGGCTGTCAGTGGTAGACCGGCTAGCGCCGCGCGCTGCTCGTCGAGAAGGTAGACCCCGAAGCTTGGACTGAAGCCGTCGGGCATCGGATGACGTAGGGCGCGGCCACGGACGAGCCGACCTGATGGTAGGACTACGACCCCAAGGTCGGATGCGCTCCAACCGCTCACGACTACCACACTATTGATGGCGACGCAGCGCGCATGTGCCGGTATCCGAACCGAGTGCGGACGCGGTCAGTGCCATGAGGGCGCAGCACGTACCCGGTTTCGCTGGGGTCTGGGAAACGGGACGCGCTCACCGATAGCCCATCCCCACCCGGTGAAAGGGAAGGTAGTCAAGCCGGGATGGTCCACTCTCTTGACCGGTGCCCGGTGACGGTTTCCCCTTCCGACGCACGCCTCAGGCGCCATGGAGGGGCGCTGGCTGCGTGGCGAAAGGCTTGGGCTCAGTCAACGGACCGGATTCAAACGCGATGCAGTCGTCGTGCTCAGCACGTCCATGAACTCGTCGATCGGCAGGTCAAGGATTCGGGCATCGACAACATGTTGTCGATGCTCGACCTAAAGGGGTGTAGCCACACGTCCACCGGCCGTGGTTTGTTTACGACGTAAGCCACGGGTGTGGTCTTACCCGAACCGGTCGCGACCGCTGGTCGGTTCGTGCACTTCTGGAAGGGAAAACTCATGGGAGAGACACTGAAGGACGGCCTGAAAGACGGCCTGAGCACGATCACGGAGTTCTTGCCGAAGCTGTTGTTGTTCCTGATCATTCTGATTGTCGGGATCATCATCGCCAAGAGCATCGCCAAGGCGCTCAGCGCGCTGCTGGAGAAGGTGGGCTTCGACAAGGCTGTGGAGCGCGGTGGTGTGAAGAAGGCGCTGGCGAACTCCAAGATGGATGCCAGCGACGTCGTCGCCAAGCTCATCTACTACACGCTGATGCTGTTCGTGCTGCAGCTCGCGTTCGGTGTCTTCGGGCCCAACCCGATCAGCGACTTGATCACGCAGGTCATCACGTTCCTGCCGAGTTTGATCGTGGCCATCATCATCATCGTGGTCGCCTCCGCGATCGCCGCCGCGGTCAAGGTACTCATCGAAGGCACCCTGGGAGGCCTGTCGTACGGCACGGTCTTGGCCAACATCGCCTCGATCTTCATCCTGTTCCTCGGTGTCGTCGCGGCCCTGAACCAGATCGGCGTGGCCACCACCGTCACGCTCCCGGTCCTGATCGCCATCCTGGCCGCCGTCGTCGGCGTGATCGTCGTTGGTGTCGGCGGGGGACTCATCAAGCCCATGCAGCAGCGCTGGGAGGGCTACCTGACCAAGGCCGAGGAGGAGGCACCGCGGATCAAGCAGGAGGCAGCCAACGCTCCGAGCGTCAGGGACCAGGCCCGACAGGCCAAGGACCAGGCGCAGCAGAAGCTGCAGTCCACCGACTCCACCGGCTCGACGACCGGTGCCACCAGCTACGACACCCAGTACAGCGACCCGAACCCCCGGGGCACCTCGCAGTACTGAACCGGACTGGTTCGAGTCCGGGCCCGCCATATACGGCGAACGGCGCGGCCCGGGCTCGAACCCCCGACAGTTCTATAACCAGTCGTCCGGCGTTCGCCGCGACTCGAACCGCTTCCGGCGACACCATCCGGTACCGCTGCCCACATCATTTCAGTCAGTTCTCGTGAAGGAGAAAGCTCATGCTCACCACGGACCAAGCCCAGCAGCTGCTCAGCAACGGCGGCAACGTGTTGGATTCTGACGGCAAGAAGATCGGATCGATCGACCAGATCTTCCTCGACGATCAGAGCGGTCAGCCCGAGTGGGTCACGACCAAGACCGGCATGTTCGGTGGTGGCGAGTCGTTCGTGCCGCTGCGCGGTGCCGAGGTGGTCGGGGACGATATCGAGGTGCCGTACGACAAGGACAAGGTCAAGGACGCCCCTCGCATCGAGGGAGCCGACTCCCACCTCAGCGAGGAGGAAGAGGACGAGCTGTACACCTACTACGGCCTCGGGGACTCCGACTCCTACCAGTCGTTTAGCGACGTCGACGCACGCATCGCAGGCGACTCAGGCGACGATGATCGGGACCGGCCGACTTCGGCGGAGACGGAGGCTGAGGCGGAGATGACGCGCTCGGAGGAGCAGCTCAACGTATCCACCGAGACCCACCAGACTGGCCGCGCCCGACTGCGGAAGTTCATCGTGACCGAGAACGTCACCACGACCGTCCCGGTCAGTCACGAAGAGGTCCGCCTCGAGCGTGAGCCGATCACCGACGCCGAAGCAGGCGACGCCGTCACCGACGGAGAGCTGTCGTCCGAGGACCATGACGTGGTGCTCACTGAGGAGCGGGTAGTGGTGTCCAAGGAGACCGTGCCCGTGGAGCGCGTCCGCGTCGACAAGCAGACCGTCACCGAGCAAGAGCAGGTCAGCGAGGAGGTCCGCAAGGAGCAGATCGAGCTCGACGAGGACTCCTCGACGGACCTCGACGCCCGCGACGACATCGACGACCACGACGACCAGGACGCCCACGAGTCGCGGGGCTGAGCTGCACCCGACATCCGTATCCGAGGAGCGGATGGGGGCGGGCGGCGGAATCCTTACGCGGCATGTCGCTCCGGCCGCCCCGGATGCGGCACCCGGCCCCAGCTTGGGTCCTGCGGGATTGGGCACCGGTTCCCACCCAAACCGTGTCTCCCTGCTCGGCGCTCGCGACGGCGGTGGGCCCGCATCCGAACTGCGGGCCAGTGGACAGCGGCGGGTAGGTGCCCATGCCTGCCCGCCGCGCCCCCACGTGCACGGTGACCGCGCACCACAGCGGGCACTGCGGTCGGGGCACTGCGGTCGGGCACTGTGAATGCGGGTAGGGGGTGTGCGGGCTCGACGTGCGTGGGTTCGGGTCTTTTCTGCCCTCGGATTGATGGCTGGGCGCCGGTGGTCAGCGGACGATAATCTCCCTGCGACGAGAGGACACCCAATGCCACCGACTGACCAGGTTCCGGATGCGGACGCTGCGCTTGTCGACGGTGAGGCGCCGCCGTCGGCGCGGGTGCGGTTGGACCGTGATCGCATCGTCGCCGCGGCCATCGACTTCATCGACGCTAATGGGTTGCCGAACCTCACGATGCGCCGCCTCGGTGAGCGGCTGGGGGTGGAGGCCATGGCGCTGTATCGCTACGTGCCGGGCAAGGAGGACCTGCTCGACGCGGTCGTGGAGTCACTGGTGATGTCCATGGCTGATGATGAGGACGTCCTCTCTGAACCCTCGGGCGGGTGGCAGGACTTCCTCCAGCGTCTGGCCCACGGGGTACGCCGTGTCGCGTTGCAGCATCCGAAGGTGTTTCCGCTGATCGCGTCCAGGCCGCCCGAAGCCCCGTGGCTGCGCCCGCCGTTGCGCAGCATCGACTGGGTGGAGCTGTTCCTTGACGGGCTGATCTCGGAGGGCTTCAGCGACGACGCGGCCGTCGCCGGCTATCGGGCCTTCTCCAGCTTCCTGCTAGGACATCTGCTCCTCGAGGTCGCCAGCCACGGCGCCGACGTCGGGCCGCTTGACGTCATCGACGATGGCTCACCCAACTACGCGGATCTCAGCGAAGCTCCCACCGTGAAACGCCTACGCGCGGCGCTGTCGGAGGACCACGCGGCTGTGGAGTTCGAGGAAGCGCTGGAGAACCTCCTCGAGCGTATGGCTTTGCTACGCGGCGGGAACTAGCCCATCCAGCAGGGGCCCCAGGTGCCGGTTGGTCCTAACCGACACCCACGCCCGCGAGGGGGGCGAGGTGATTGTCTTGTGCTGTCTCGACACAACCTGCATGCTTACTACGTAAACTTGGCGGGCCCCCGCGGTGCATTCGCCGTACCACTGGGGTCGATCGCCCGCCCGTTCGAGGAGATGCGCGTGAAATTCAAACTCGTTCTGCTGATCGGTGGAGCCATCGGATACGTGCTGGGCACCCGTGACGGCCGCCGACGCTACGAGCAGGTCAAACACCAGGCCGAGCGCCTGTGGCAGCACCCCGATGTGCAGACGAGACTTGGCGAAGTTGACCAACGCCCTTCTCCGCCGAGCAGCGCGGAGGATGAGCTCGATGATTGAACCCGACGGCATCACGACCCGCCCAACCAGCGAGTACTCGACCGGGGGATCTGATCAGCAAGCGCTCGGAGCAGTCCGCGTCGTTCGTCCGCTACGAACTGCAGGCCGAGACCGAGACGCCCCGCCAGGCTATCGGCCACATCGGCCACATCGGCCACACCGGCCACACCGGCCACACCGGCCACACCGGCGAGACCGTCAGGGGTCTGGCCGCGAAGGCCGACGTGAAGCCTCGGCTCGGCGCGCAGGCCGACGAGAGCAGCGTCCCCACAACACCGTGAGCGACGGTCACGGCAACCTGCGCGCATCGCCGATCGTGGGAGCAGCGGTGCTACCAGTGGGGTTCGTGTGCGTCCTCGGGCTGCAGGTGGGGCGGGGCGGGCGTCGATGAGCGAGACGACCGTTGCGCGTGCGTCCGCGCCAGATCCTGACGCCGAGGTGAAACCGGACTCGATCACCGACGTCAAGAAGGCGTCCTGGGGCTATATCCTGCGCAAGACGATCCGCGAGTTCTCCAAGGACCAGTGCACCGACATCGCCGCGGCGCTGACCTACTACTCCGTGCTGGCGCTGTTCCCGGCCGTGATCGCGCTGGTCTCGATCGTCGGCCTGGTCGGCGACGGCCCCAAGACTGTCCAGACCCTGCTCGACATCGTGAGCCAAGTAGGGGGCGCGTCGATCGCCGACACTCTCAGCGGCCCGCTGTCATCGGTCAGTCAGGCCCCCCGGGCCGGCATGGCACTGGTCCTCGGGCTGGCCTCCGCGTTGTGGTCAGCCTCAGGGTACGTCGGAGCGTTCGGGCGTGCCATGAACCGGATGTACGAGATCGGTGAGGGCCGCCCGATCTGGAAGCTCCGGCCATTGCTGCTGCTCGTCACGCTGATCACGGTGGTGCTGGTCGCGCTGGTCGCACTGGCGCTGGTCGTCAGCGGCCCGCTTGCCCAAGCAGTCGGGGATGCGATCGGGCTCGGTTCCGCCGCGGTGCTGGCGTGGAACATCGCCAAATGGCCCGCAATCTTGGCGGTCGTGGTCCTTATCGTGGCATTGCTCTACTACGCCACCCCGAACATCCAGCAGCCCAAATTCCGCTGGATCAGCGTCGGAGCGCTGGTCGCGATCGTGGCATGGATCATTGCGTCCGTGGCGTTCGGCTTCTACATCTCCACGTTCTCCAACTACAACAAAACCTACGGCTCCCTGGCCGGGGTGATCGTGTTCCTGCTCTGGCTGTGGCTCACCAACCTCGCCCTGCTCTTCGGCGCAGAGCTGGACTCCGAACTCGAACGAGGCCGGGAACTTCAAGCCGGTATCGCTGCGGAACGGACGGTCCAACTACCGCCACGCGACACCAGACAAACCGAGAAAGCCCGGCAGAAGGAACGCCAAGACATCGAGCGTGGCCGCGCCCTGCGCCGAAGCCGGGGCGAGCACGACGATCCCGAGGAGGACGACTGACGTGCCCCCGACCCAGCACATGCGCCCATCCCCGCACGAACGGAGCCGCGAACGGAGCCGCAAACCGAGCCACTCCCGCCCCGGCGCGGTCCTCAGCAGCATCGTGGCAGGCATCGCCGCTGTTGCGCTGCTCAAGCAGATGTCGAGGGTATGGAAGGACACCCGGTCGAGAAGAAACCAATCGTCTCGGCAAGCCTAGGTACGAGCGCCATCACAAGGTGGCGAGGTGAACCCTCGTGAGCCAGCGGGCGTGAAAGGGCGGGCGAGGCCCCAGGTCCCCCCAACGGTTGCGGGTCTCGGTTGCGGGTCTCGGTTGCGAGTCGCGGGTGTGGGCGCGTAGTGGGCTCGACCGGGCTCCACTACCCACCGGGGTGTCCTTCGCGCCACCAGACAATTGCACGAACGCCCCTTGCGTCAGTCGCGTGGACGCGCGATGGTTTACAACGTAAGTTCTCTCCCAAGGACGGCCTGCCGTGACAACTAGTGCACCTGCTCCGCCGACCGCGGCGCGCAGCACCTGGGTACTGCTCACCCACCGCCACATCACCTGGCGCCAGGCCGGCGAAGGGTGGGCGGTGCTGCTCGCTGCGGGCGCATGCGTACTCGGTGTTGCGATCACGGCTAAGGCGGTACGCAGCGTGGCACGCTCCCGCACCTGGCACTGACGATGACCAAGGAGACTGGCGCACCGATGAGCTGGTCGAGATGGCTGCGCGGGGTCGCGTGGTGCGGCGTGGGTGCGCTGTTCATCTCGATCCCTACGTGGGGAATGATACGAGTGATCGCGATGGTCGCTCCGCTGCTGCTGGCAGTAGCGATGACGGGCACCGTGTCAGCGTTGACCGACGCTCGCACCCACCCCGAACCCACCGCGGACGGAGGAAGCGCCTACGACTTTCATCAGGGTGCGTGGTGGTGTCTGATCGCCGCCGCGTGCGCGTCGGTAGTGCTGTGCGCAGCAGTAGTATCGCTCGTCTCGCCGAGTTGGGTGCTGGTGTGGCTTGGCGTGCTCGTGGCCACCACGCCGCCGGTGCTGCGGATGTCACTCCACTTCGTGGGACTCACCGGCGCCCCACATCGTCTCGCGGCGTCCGGCGGGCCTGGCGGGCCAATGCTAGGGGATCGGAGAGCGACTGATGCGCAGACAACCGTGGGAAGGGAGGCGCCTGATACATCGGGGTGCCACGACGTCCGGGTCCTCGATCTGAACACGTCCGAGTTGTGCCGACTGTGGCGCGTCACGTTCTGGATGGTGCGAGACGTGCGCTCGCCGGCGCGAACGGTGGCCATCGTCGACCTACGCCAGGCCGTACTGGATGAGCTCGAGAGACGCCGCCCTGACGCGGTGAAATGCTGGCTGACGTCAGGCCGCGGCGAGGCCGACGGGCCAGCCCGCTACCTTTAAGTGAAGGTTGTCGACGAGCGCGATGCCGTCAGTCCTCGTCAACGTCGACGGTGACCGCCACCTGGTCGAGCCGATCCCGTACTGGCACGCTCCACGAGCCGATGGGCTTGCGGAGCGACCCGGCGCGAGATACTCGACCGGTGAAGGTCGACTTCAAGAAGTCGCACGACGCGTACCGCGCGCGTGCCGGCGAGTTCAGGGTCGTTGAGGTGCCCAGGATGAGGCACCTGATGATCGACGGTCGGGGCGACCCCAACACGTCCCAGAAGTACGCCGACGCCCTCGCATCCCTATACCCGGTGGCCTACGGATTGAAGTTCACCAGCAGGCGGGAACTCGATCGCGACTATGTCGTCCCTCCTCTAGAGGCGCTGTGGTGGGCCGCAGACATGACCTCCTTCACGTCCGCGCGCGATAAGTCCCAGTGGTGCTGGACCGCGATGATCATGACGCCTGACTGGCTCACGGAGCAGATGTTCGCTGACGCTGTGAGCGCGGCGGCCGCGAAGCAGCGCGGGGTGAGGCTTGAAGACGTACGGCTGGAGAGTCTCGAGGAGGGTCTCTGCGTGCAAACGTTGCACGTCGGGTCCTACGACGATGAGGTCGACGTCCTGGCTGAGATGCACGGGCAGTTCGTTCCCGGTGCAGGTCTGCGGATGACCGGGAAGCACCACGAGATCTACCTCAGCGATGCGCGGCGGGTCGAGCCGTCGAGGCTGCGCACGATCTTGCGACAACCTGTCGAGCGGGCGTAGCGGCTGCAGGGTGGGGCCGTGGGATCCCCCACACGCTCGTCAGTCTTCCCGGCATCTCGACAGAAATATCGCCGAGGACCGCTAGCGCTTGCCGTCGTAACCAGGAGCTAGTGAGCGCCCGAAGGCCCGGCGGGAACCTTCGGTGAGATCTGGCCCAAGCCTCTCCACCTAAACGCCGGGACCAGTTCGGGATCCCGCAGCGGCTGCAGCTACACGGTGCCGAATCGCACGACGTAGCGCCTCTGCCAGGGCGTCTCGACCGCCCGGCGGTCGTAGCGCTCGCGTACGAAGGCGACGGCATGATCGGCCGGTACGCCATCCAGCACCGCAAGACAGGCGAGCGCAGTGCCTGTCCTGCCGCGCCCTCCGCTGCAAGCGACCTCGACTCGCTCGCGCCCAGCTCGACGCCACGCTTCACACAATGCGTCCCACGCGTCAGCCTTGTCGACAGGCAACCGCAAGTCCGGCCAACGAACCCAACGCTCTTCCCAGTCCATGGGCGGCGCCGGGGGCCTGCTCAAAAAGTAGAGCCCAAAGTCCGGAGACACACCACCCGGCACCGGCTGCCGCAGGCCACGGCCCCGGACCGTTCGACCGGACGGCAGACGAAGCACGCCTGGAGTGGTCGGGCACCAGGTTTGGGTCACAGCCTCAGCGTATGCAGCGGACCGGCTCGTGGAGCGCGCCAGTGCAGGATCGGCTCGTGCCAGTCGACGCCGAGTCACACTCGTCGCGCAATCAGACTGTCGGGGTGTCCACCGACGACCTGTACGGCGGCTCCGCGCATCTGTTTCTCGATTCGAGGTCGCTCCGTTGGAACTGTGAGCCAAGAGTGGTACAGGCCTCGCAGTGTGGTGATCTGGTGACCATAGGGGTCGTCAGGAAGGCGGTAGGCGCCATACCAACAAACGCACGCCGACGCGATGATGGGCGGGATCTCGTCGCGGACGAGCCGGCTCAGGTGCACGCGGTCGGCCAGCATGAGTGCGCCGACTCGACCCGGCGTTGCCACGAGTGTCCCCACCAGCTGATCGCGCAAACCCTCAACGGTTCCCTCCGAGGACGGGTCGGAGTCAGCGATAGCTGTGCGCAGCGGGCCACTCAGCCCCTCCTGAAGTTCGTCACGGGCAATTGAAGGCAGCGCCGTCACGCCCGCTTCGGGCAGCAGCGTGTGAGCCGCTTGGAGTACCAGCGCTGCCCTTGCCGGCTGAGCCAGACGAGGGTCCACAAAGCTGACCCCGCGTCGGCGCGTCAGGTCCCGCCATACACCCTTCTCCAAGTTCAAGAGCATGCGCTCACGGTGCCACCCGCCGGCCAGTGGGCGCATCAGGGAAGTCACCCAATCGGCTTCGGCGTTCATGGAATGTGTCGCCAGAACCTCCCCCGAAGCACCTCGTCGTGGGTGTCTGCGACCCGGTACGGGATGGGCTCGCGGAGCGTGCCGGTACGGGATCCCGTTCTGGTCA
Source organism: Nocardioides palaemonis (assembly GCF_018275325.1). Classification (NCBI taxonomy): domain Bacteria; kingdom Bacillati; phylum Actinomycetota; class Actinomycetes; order Propionibacteriales; family Nocardioidaceae; genus Nocardioides; species Nocardioides palaemonis. The sequence goes on from NZ_JAGVQR010000001.1 coordinate 938,442, forward strand.
CGCTCCGCGTGACGACCCCGTTGCGATCACCGATTGCCCGCGACTGTTGTCAGTGGCAACGCGCGGTCATGTGCGGTTTCGATCGAGGGCGGCCCGGACTCGCTGTTCCTCATCGTCGCTGAGGCCAGCTTGCCTGGGCTCGGTGCGCTGGTTCTCATAGGCAAGCGTGTCTCGCAGGGTGTCCTCCAGTGATCGCGTGACGAGACCGGCGGCACGTGCCCGGTCGGTGTTCATGGTGGCGAAGCCACGCCAGGCTGGGTCATCGATCCAGAGCGGAAGTGAGGCCGGGCCCATCCAGGCACCGATCTCGAGCTCGGCCAACGTCACGGCCGGAACGGCGCGCGGCTGCGCGGCGCTGTTGGCGATCTGCGCGGCAGCTGCGATGACCCGGTGGAAGGGGATGGTCGGGCCCGTGGCGTTGAACGTTGCGTCGAGCTGCTGCTCGGCTGCGGTGACGACCCAAGAAGCTAGATCGCGTACATCGATGATCGCGCACGGGAAGTCGGGGTCGTCAGGCACGATTACGTCATCCCCAGTGGGATGAGCGAATCGCCATGGCCAGTACCCCGTTCGGCCCGACCAATCACCCGGCCCCCCGATCAGGCCCGAGCGCACGATGGTAGCCGAGGAGTCGCCAGCGCGGACGAAGCCCTCGCAGGCGACCTTCGCCTCGCCGTAGGTCGACATGTCTTCCATCACCTCACCCTGGAGGGGAGGGAGAAGCGGTGCATTCTCGTCCTGCTCGATGGAGGAGAAGTCGGCGTAGACGTTGCTGGAGGAGATGAACACCCAGTGCCGGGTCCTCAGATCACGCACGGCACGGCGAACCTGCCCAGGCTGGCGCGACACGTCGACCACTGCCGCCCACGATCGCGACGAGACCGACGCCAGGCCGTCGTCGTCATCGCGGTCAGCAGCGATGAAGGCCGCTCCCTCGGGAACCGACGAACTGCCACGCGCCAAGCAAGTCACAGCGTGTTCACGCTCCAGCGCGGCGTCCGCGACAGCCCGCCCCAGCAACGCCGTCCCGCCCAAGATCAACAACTCCATACGCCTCAGTCCACTCATCGGTCGAGAGATCAGCAAGAGCGTTCGCTTCTGGCGTAGCCGCAACCCCAAGGGCACCGGGTCGCTCCGCGAGCCCATCCGGCACCGGGTCGCTCCGCGAGCCCATCCGGCACCGGGTCGCTCCGCGAGCCCATCCGGCACCGGGTCGCTCCGCGAGCCCATCGGTGATCGGGACCGGCACCCGCCGCAAGAGGTAGCCCGCGACACTAGCCGGTGGTGTCGTCGAGTCTGCGGCCATGAGCGAAGACTTGAGAGGGCATGACTTAGCCCCGGCGACATGGCCAAGGCCAGCGGTCCACCGGGGCTTTCAAGAGGAACGATACGTGAGAATGGGGGCGATGACAACGTCGCCACCGCCTCCGCCGAGTCCTGGGCCACCCGCGCCTGGGCCATGGGTAGAGCGCTGGCTGAGCCAGCCCCGACACGGTGTCTACCTGGCCGCCAGCCAAGGCGACCCGCAGTTGGCTCTGGACCTGTACGAGTGGAACGCCGAGATCAGCGCCGCCCTGCTGCGAGATCTCGCCCACCTGGAAGTCGGGCTACGCAACGCCTACGACCGCGCGCTCAGCGCGCGGTGGCCCGGACCCCCGCACTGGACCACGGCCAACATCCCGGCCTTCGCGCCGTTGTGGCGCACCCGTCGTGGTCGACGAGTCGACGTCAACCTGCGGACACGTGAGTCACTCCACCGTGCCGTGGACTCCGCCGGCGGCCCCGCCGCTCCACCCGGCAAGGTCATTGCTGAGTTGATGTTCGGCTTCTGGCGGTTCCTCAGCTCCTCCGCCCATGAGAAGTCGCTGTGGGTGCCATCCCTCCACCAGGCGTTCGCACCGGGCACTGACCGGCGCGACGTCGACCGCCCCATCGGACGTCTGCACGGTCTGCGCAACCGAGTGGCCCACCACGAGCCACTCCTCAGGTACGACATCGCGGGACGCGTCACCGACATCGCGACCGTCGCCGGCCTACTCGATCCCGACCTCGGCCGGCACCTGAGCGCGACCAGTCGAGTCACCCGGGTCCTCGTTCAGCGCCCCCGCTGAACACAAGACTGGCAGCTCGCCGCCGAGGTGGCAGAGGGGGCTTGTCGAAGACGGCCCGCAGCGAGTTCCTGGTGAGGTCGAGCCCTGCTCGATGCCCGAGCCGACCCACAGCCCTGGATCGGCCGGACCAACCCCATTGGAGGTGCGCCATGAACGCACTGCTTGTCGGGTACGCCCGATGCTCCACCGATCAACAAGACCTCACCGCGCAGCGTGACGGGCTGCTCGGACTCGGTGTCGAGGCCGAGCGGATCTACGTCGATCACGGCCTGACCGGCACCAACCGCGAGCGCCCCGGCTTGCGCGAGGCGCTGGCCGCCTGTCGTGCCGGGGACACGTTGGTCGTGACCAAGCTCGACCGGCTGGCCCGGTCCCTGCCTGATGCCCGGGCGATCGCCGACGAGCTCACCACCCGCCAGATCAGCCTCAGCCTCGGCGGGTCCGTCTACGACCCCACCGATGCTGTCGGGAAGCTGCTGTTCAACGTCCTCGCGATGGTCGCTGAGTTCGAGTCCGACCTCATCAGGCTTCGCACAGTCGAGGGCATGAAGGTCGCCAGGGCCAAGGGCCGGCTGAAGGGCAAGCAGCCCAAGCTAAGCCGCAAGCAGGAAGCGCACCTCGTCTCGCTAGTGCACAGCGGCGAGTACAGCACCCTCGAGGTAGCTGAGCTGTTCGGGATCGGCCGCTCGACGGTCTATCGCGCCATCGAGCGCCAACGAATCGCGGCCAAGGCCGATCTTGCTGACGCCTCCACACGACGCTGATCGTCACCTCGTTGGCGTCCCGCAACCGACACCTCGGCGGGACGCCGATGAGCGGAACTGATCGGAGCCGGTCTCGACCACAGCGGTTTGCCCAGTGGGGTTCGTCAACTGGAGCGACATGGACGCCAGGTCAGCTCACTATCGAGTTGGGAGGCCAGGCGCACGGACGCGAGCTTCGCTGTGCGTTTGCTTGCAAACTTAGCCAACCGGTTGGTAAAGTTCGAGTGTGGGAGGTCGAGCATCGCAGCGCAACGACATCGTCGCTTCGGCAGTGGATCTCGCCCGCGACGGGAGGGTCGTGTCGCTTGACTCGGCCGCGCGGGCCGCGGGCGTGACCAAGCCGGGTCTGATGTACCACTTCTCCACCAAGCAGGACCTCATGATGGCGATGGTCGACTTCGTCATCGACGGATACGAATGCGACTTGAAAGCGCGCATCCCAGGAGCAGATCCGGCCCGCGAGAGCGTCGAGTCGCGCATCCACGCGTACGTGAACTGGGCCTGCGACGGCGACTTCTCCGCCGGGGACCTCGTGATGCTGACCGACCCCCGCCTCCATGAGCCACTCACGACCCGCTGGTGCGAACGGATGGAGCCGTGGGTCGCGATACCCGACGACACTCCTGTTCCGAAACGTACGCGGCTGACGGCGGCGCGGCTCATCGCCGACGGCATCTGGTTCGAGACCGTCACCACCCAGCAGCTGTCCGCGAACGACCGGGACCGACACAACGACGTGCAAGCCTTCGCCCACAGCCTCATCGAGGAGAGTCAATGACCAAGTGGTACCTACTAGTGGCAGCGATCGCCTGCGAGGTGACCGCGTCGCTGTCACTCAAGGCAGCCTTAGACCGGCCAGCCTTCTTCGGGCTCGTCGGCGTGGGCTACATCGCGTCCTTCGTGCTGATCGCCCTCGTCCTGAAGCAGGGCATGGCGCTCGGGGTCGCCTACGGCATCTGGGGCGCGATGGGCGTGGCAGCGACAGCCGTGCTGTCCTCGTTGATCTTCGACGAGTCACTGACCGCGCTTATGGGCGTGGGCATCGCTCTCATCATCGCCGGCGTCCTGACCGTGGAACTTGGCTCCCAAAAGGCGCACGCCACCGAAGTCGGCAACACCGGTGTTATCCCGGGCAGCAACAACACCGAGACGGGAGTCGTGTGATGCAGTGGCTCTTCCTGATCGCCGCGATCGCCTTCGAAGTCATCGCCACTTTGTCGCTGCGAGTTGCCGCAAAGGGACGCTCGGCGTTCTACGCGGTCACCGCACTCGGCTACCTCATCGCCTTCTCCTTCCTCACCCTCGCCCTGAACGAGGGGATGGGGCTCGGCGTGGCCTACGGCATCTGGGCAGCCTCCGGTGTCGCGCTGACCGCAATCGCGTCTAAGGCGCTGTTCAAGGAGCCGCTCACACCACTGATGATGGGGGGCATCGCACTCATCATCAGCGGGGTCCTGCTGGTCGAGCTCGGCGCGAGCCACTGACCCGACGCCATGGCCGACCACGCTGGTGGTCGAATATGCCGGCGCCGGACGCTCCTCCGCGACGTTCGCCGTCGTCAGCCCGGCGTCAGTGCGTCCTAGAGCCCGTCAACCTCAGTGTCTCTGTTTGTCTCGTCGCGCCAACCTGGCGTCGAGCAGCCTGATTGTCCCCATCAGCACGCGGGAGCGTGGCAATGCGCGATCCCGCTGTGGTCACGCTCCGCGTGACGATCGGCACGCGGACACGATCGTGGGGATCAGTCAGTCCGTGCGCTGGCAGAAGCGCAGCACGTTGCCGCAAGGGTCGGTGATGGTCATCGTAGGCCCGCCAGGCGCTGAGCGCTCGACGCCCGGGCGTGCTCCTGGGTGACCGCGCTTGCGCAGCTCGTCACGCAGTGCGTAGACATCCTTGACGGGGATCCAGAGGACGCCGCCCGGTGTTCCGTCTCCGTAGTGCTCGGAGAGATCAAGCACTGCGGCATCACGGCGCACACGACAGTAGAGCGGCAGTCCAGGATCGAAGCGGTGCTCCCATTCGACCTCGAACCCCAGCCACCGCACGTAGAAGTCACGGGCTAGCTGGTCGTCCTGGATGCGCAATACAGGTACAGCTGGCCCGAGTCTCGGCCCGTCCAACACCGCACTTGCCGTGTTCCAGTCGCGCAGTCCGAGTTGCGCCGCAGTCGCCTCGAGCGCCAGCGAGTGAGAGATGTGCACACCCTCCGCAGCAAGCCTGGAGCGCAGCGACTTCGCTGCGGACTTCGCGTCATCGGTCGAGATATCCATGTCCGTCCCTTCGGCGTCCGCGCGAGCCGGTCCCCGCGTTGCCGGCCAGGACGCCTAGAAGAACGGGTCTGGCGATGCAGAACAGTCGATGTGTTCACCAACCGATCTCTCGGTGCGGGAGGCGGGTCACACCAAGACCCGACCGCAGGTTACACCCGGGATCGAAGGCTCTTCGCCCCGAATGCCAAACCGTTTCCAGCGGCGAACGACTGGCGAGGCCACGCGAAATCCGTAGTCGCGTAAGCGGATCCCGTACCGGGTCGCTCCGCGAGCCCATCCCGTACCGGGTCGCTCCGCGAGCCCATCGGCACGCGGACACGATCGTGGGGATCAGTCAGTCCGTGCGCTGGCAGAAGCGCAGCACGTTGCCGCAAGGGTCGGTGATGGTCATCGTAGGCCCGCCAGGCGCTGAGCGCTCGACGCCCGGGCGTGCTCCTGGGTGACCGCGCTTGCGCAGCTCGTCACGCAGTGCGTAGACATCCTTGACGGGGATCCAGAGGACGCCGCCCGGTGTTCCGTCTCCGTAGTGCTCGGAGAGATCAAGCACTGCGGCATCACGGCGCACACGACAGTAGAGCGGCAGTCCAGGATCGAAGCGGTGCTCCCATTCGACCTCGAACCCCAGCCACCGCACGTAGAAGTCACGGGCTAGCTGGTCGTCCTGGATGCGCAATACAGGTACAGCTGGCCCGAGTCTCGGCCCGTCCAACACCGCACTTGCCGTGTTCCAGTCGCGCAGTCCGAGTTGCGCCGCAGTCGCCTCGAGCGCCAGCGAGTGAGAGATGTGCACACCCTCCGCAGCAAGCCTGGAGCGCAGCGACTTCGCTGCGGACTTCGCGTCATCGGTCGAGATATCCATGTCCGTCCCTTCGGCGTCCGCGCGAGCCGGTCCCCGCGTTGCCGGCCAGGACGCCTAGAAGAACGGGTCTGGCGATGCAGAACAGTCGATGTGTTCACCAACCGATCTCTCGGTGCGGGAGGCGGGTCACACCAAGACCCGACCGCAGGTTACACCCGGGATCGAAGGCTCTTCGCCCCGAATGCCAAACCGTTTCCAGCGGCGAACGACTGGCGAGGCCACGCGAAATCCGTAGTCGCGTAAGCGGATCCCGTACCGGGTCGCTCCGCGAGCCCATCCCGTACCGGGTCGCTCCGCGAGCCCATCCGCTTGCGAGCTCCGCTCGACCATCCCCGTGTGGGACGGCTCGGGCTACGCGTCAATCGCGGAATGGGTCACCGGTGTAGGGCATGTCGCGTGCCGAACCCCATTGTGTGCGGTCAGTAAGGCTCGCGACCCGGATGGCCCATCATCAGTCGTAGAAAGCGGCTCTTCCCAGATGAGGGTGTAGGTCGGCCGGGCGCGTCGGTCCGCAGATAGACGTCGAGGTCTCCCCGACGACGGAGGTTCCTACGCCATCCATCCGAAAGACCTCGACGTGACCGACGCTACCCCGCCGGCCGGCTTCGGCCGCCCTGACCTGACCGCCTTCGCGTCTCATCCCAATCGACCCTGATCGAGTCTGCTGACCCCCTCGACGAGAACGCAGCGACATCACAGCCACCCAACCCCGACCGTCCGGGAAGCCGGGACACGTCACATGGCCTGTGCTGCGGGCGTGTCGAGTGGGTCGTCCAGGGGCGACGCAGGAGCGTCGACGCGACGTGCTGAGAGGTGGTTCCAGTCGAGCACTAGGACACCGGCTACAGGCATGGCGATAGGTCAGGAACGGCGTCGCTCCCTACGCAGGAGGGAGCGCAGAGTCTCGGCGTTCGCGTAGCCGACACGAAGCGCGATCTCCGCGGAGGTGAGGTCCGTGGTCGCCGAGAGGTGCCGCGCTCGTTCGATGCGAAGCCGTTGGACGAAGCCGAGCGGAGTGAGGTTGAGCGCCGCACGGACTCGTCGCTCGAGGGTGCGCCGACTGGTCCCGAGCGACTGCGCCACCGACGCGACGTCGAACGGTTCGTCCAGGCGGGCGCGCACGAAGCGTTCGAACTCGACGACGATCGGGTCCTCGTGCCGGAGATGTTCGTAAGCGACGAAGGCCGCCTGCGACGGACGCTCGTCGATGATGAGGAGCTTGGCGACATGTTGGGCCAGGTCGGGGCTGATCGATCGCACGAGTGAGAGCGCGAGGTCGATGTGGGCGAACGCGGCGCCGGCGGTGACGAGGTTCCCGTCGACCACGACCATGGTGTCGAGATCGAGGGCGACGGTCGGATAGCGCTTCAGGAACTCCGGCCCCAGGAACCAGCTGGTCGTCGCCCGCCGATGATGCATCCGTCCGGTCTCGGCGACAGCGAACACGCCGGTGCACGCCGCGGCGATCCGGGTGGTCGCGTCGTCGAGGCGCCCGAGCGAGGCGATGACCGAACGAACGTCCCGGCTCCGGAGGGCGTCGTCGGTCGCGGCGGCCGTGAGGGTTCCAAGCGCAGGGACGACGACCACGTCGAACTCTGCGGACTCCGACAGCGGGTGGTCCACCGACAGGGTCATCGATGCCGTCGTGGTCACTCTCCGTTTCGGTCCGAGGATGGCGAGTTCGATCGGGTCGATCCGCGGGTCGACATCGCCGCGGACTCCGTCGGCCACCCGCACGATGTCGATGACCGACGCGACAGCCGAACCGAAGCAGCCGTCGATCGCGATCAGTCCGATACGCATGGCGCGAACAATAGCAATACTGCCGTATACGCCACTTCTCACATGCCCTTGCTCGTCATACGCTCAACTCGTTCCACCAAGAAACCTCGACACCTAGGAGAACCCCTCATGTCCACACCCGCATCACTTCCGTATGCCTTCGTCGCCAAGATCGTCGCGGCCGATGGACAGCACGACGCGCTCGCCGATCTGCTCGCCGGCGCTGTCGCGCTCGCCAACGAAGAAGTAGGAACGATTGTCTGGTTCGCGGTCAGGACCCACGCCGACACCTTCTGGATCTTCGATGCATTCCCCGACGAGGCCGCTCGCGAAGCCCACGCCAACGGCGCCATCGTCGCAGCCCTGATGGCCAACCAGCACCTCCTCGGCGCAGCACCCGAGATCCTGGCGGCCGACGTCCTCGCGTCCAAGCTCCCGTAGTCCGCCAACGCACGAGACGATCGCGCCCCGCCGAGCCGTCGCCAGGTCGCGACGCAACGCCCACGCTGCGTTGCCGAGCGGTGCGAGGCCTATCGGCACACGGACAGGATGCCGGCCGCGAGCGCTCAGCCGGCGAGGGGTCCGTCGCAGAGGAGAGCGACGTCGGTATCGGGCAAAGCCGTGAGGCCAGCGCATCGCGCGACCACCAGAACCGAACCGCCCCTGCCCTGCGTTTGCGCAGGTCAGGGGCTGTTCGCCGGAGCCGCCTGTCGGAACCGAACCGACGACCTAATCACGTCGGCTTTGCGTCTGCTGAGCATGAACGCAAGAGTTTCGAGGACACGTCCCCGCGTGCGGCAGCCCGGCCATGAGACCGGCCTGGTCCTTCGACAAACCGACGGCGCTTGGCGACCGGGCCGTCTGAGAAGGCCCGCTGCTCGACGTTGGATTGTCACCGACGGCCTTTTCCCACGGGACGACCATTTGCCAGCGGCAGCGGCAACGGTCGCGTCGCGTCACCTTCAACTTTCCGAACAACTTCAATCCGACGAGAGGTACCCATGATCTTCATCGCCGCACGCTTTCTAGTGCAATCCGAGCATGCCGACAATTGGCCGGAAGTCTCGCGCTCGTTCACCGAGTCGACCCGCAGCGAGGAGGGGTGCTTGTGGTTCGACTGGTCGCGCAGCCTGGACGACCCAAACGAATACGTGCTCCTCGAAGCATTCCGCGACGAAGACGCGGGCGCGTCCCATGTCCAATCCGAGCACTTTCAAGCCGCGACGCGTGAGCTCCCGGGATACCTCGCCGAGACCCCGCGGATCGTCAATACACAAGTGCCAGGGCTCGAGTGGGCCCAACTAGGCGAACTGGCGGTCGACGAGTCCTCGCCGAGCTAGCCAGCAGCGCGTCACCTCGACGTTTCGTTCCGTCGCCGCCGCTGGGCGACCGCAGTGCAGCCGTCGAGCTCTCCCATTGCGGTCGCGGCGTTTGCCGCTGGCTTCGGCCGCGAGCATCGGTTCCACCGGTCGCAGCGCCCCAGCCGATGCGCCGTCGTCGATCGCGGCGGTCACGGCGTGTGAGGCGGGGCACCGGTCGTGAGCCCGCCGACCTTCGGCGGGCCTGTAGTCAGCGTGACGACAGGTGCGGCAAGAGCGAGCTGGCGCTAACGATGGTCAGCCAGCGGTGTCTTACGCCAGCGTGGCCAGTCGAGCCCCGAGCCGTGACCGACCGTCGCTCGGCGACCTGCGCGGCCAGGTCAGGCGCGGCCGAACGCGCCCACCATCAGACACGCAGCGACAGCGAGGTCGCGACGCTGAGCAGCGGTCCCGCTGGCCGCGGTGTCGACACGAGCGTGACCAGAACGGGAGTGTCACGCCGAGCGTGACCAGAACGGGATCCTCTTGCGGAGAGCCAACGTCCCCGAGTCGCGCCGCGCCATCACTGGACGCCCTCCCGCATCCGGGCGTCAGTGTCTGCGCGCCAGCGCGTGGCGTCGAGCGAGGGTGGCGGCGATGCCGGCGGCCGCGGCCCGGACGGAGGCGGCGTGGTCGGCGGGGTGGAAGCGGGTGGCGTCGCCGGAGATGCTGATGGCGGCCAGGGGTCGGTCATCGGCGTCGAGCACGGGCGCGGCTACGCACACCAGGCCCAACGCGCCCTCCTCGTACTCGAACGCGACCCCCGACGAAACGACGCTATCGAGCTGTTGACGCAGGCGCCCGGGGGCGGTGATGGTGCGGGCGGTACGACGCTCGAGCGGGCCACGCAGTACCTCGATCCGCTCATCCTCGCCGGCGAAGGCGAGCAGCGCCTTGCCCAGTGCGGTCGCGTGGACTGGCATGCGACCACCCACCCGTGAGGGCGAACGAGGCGCGCGGTGGCCGCTCACCTTGGCGACGTAGACAACTTCGGCGCCTTCTCGCAGTGCGAGGTGGACGACTTCGTGTGTGCGCTCGTAGAGGTCCTCGAGGAATGGGGTGGCCACCTCGAGCATCGTACGTTCGACCGAGGCGCGCATGCCGAGCTCGAAGAGGTGCGAGCCAAGGTGAAAGTCGCCGTCGGCCCGGTCGAGCAGGCCTGCTTCAACGAGTTGTCCCGACAGTCGGTGCAGGGTCGCTTTGGGCAGCCCGGTGCGACGCTGCAGGGCGGCGAAGCTGAGGCCGTGGTCGTCGGCCTCGAAGGCATGCAGCACGATCATCGCCTTGCCGAGAACGCTCGCGGGGTCCAAGGACATGAGACCAGTGTTCCACTCACACGAACTCCGTTCTAGGTTTCCCGGTCGCGCCCACCCACGATGGCGCCATGACCACCCAGACCCCCGAGATCGTCGCCGCCTCCGAGCGCCTGCTCACCGCGGCAGCCGACGGCGTGCCCTGCGCACCGGTGCGCGACCTGATCGGGTCCACCGACATCGCCACCGCATACGCCGTGCAAGCGCGCGGCACCGCTGCCAGGCTCGCCACCGGGGCGACCATCGTGGGCCGCAAGATCGGGCTCACCTCCAAGGCCGTCCAGGCGCAGATCGGCGTCGACCAACCTGACCTGGGCTACCTCTTCGACGACATGGGCTACACCAGTGACGACGTGATCCCGATGAGCAGGCTGATCCAGCCCAAGGCCGAGGCGGAGATCGCCTTCGTGCTCAAAAAGGACCTCGCCGAGGGCGACCTTAACCTGGCCCGGATCCGGGGTGCGGTCGACTACGTGTGCGCCGCGATCGAGATCGTCGACAGCCGCATCGCCGACTGGGACATCACCTTCGCTGACACCGTCGCCGACAACGGCTCCAGCGCGCTCTACATACTGGGAGAGAAGCGACGAACCCTCGAGGAGGTCGAGCCGGCCCTGGTGGAGATGGTGATGACCCGCGACGGCGAGCAGGTCTCCGAGGGCAACGGCGCCGCCTGCTTGGACGATCCCCTGAACGCGATGTCGTGGCTGGCCCGCACGGCGCTCGAGTTCGGGGACCCCCTGCGTGCAGGCCAGGTCATCCTCTCGGGCGCGCTCGGTCCCATGGTCGCGGTCATGCCCGGCGACTCCTTCACAGCCACCATCACTGGGCTCGGCTCGGTGAGCGCAACCTTCTCCGAAAGGGAGGACGCATGACCAAGACCCAGCCAAAGACGAAGGTGGCCATCATCGGCTCCGGCAACATTGGGACCGATCTGATGATCAAGGTGCTCCGGGTCAGTAAGACCCTCGAGATGGGGGCGATGGTCGGCATCGACCCCGAGTCCGACGGCCTTGCGCGGGCGGGACGCTTCGGCGTGGCCACCACCGCAGAAGGGGTCGACGGCCTGATCGCGATGGAGGGATTCGACGACATCGACATCGTCTTCGACGCCACCAGCGCCGGCGCCCACAAGGCCAACGCGGCCAAGCTGGCGCCGTACGGCAAGAAGCTGGTCGATTTGACCCCGGCGGCCATCGGACCGTTCGTGGTGCCCGCGGTCAACCTCGACGAGCACATCGGGCTCGACAACCTCAACATGGTCACCTGCGGCGGCCAGGCCACGATCCCGATCGTCGCCGCCGTCTCGCGCGTCACGGACGTGCCGTACGCCGAGATCGTCGCCTCGATCGCGTCGAAGTCGGCCGGTCCCGGGACCCGTGCGAACATCGACGAGTTCACCGAGACCACCTCGCACGCAATCGAGGCGGTGGGCCGCGCCTGGACGGGCAAGGCGATCATCATCCTCAACCCCGCCGAGCCGCCGCTCATCATGCGCGACACCGTCTTCTGCCTGATCAACGACCCCGACGAGGTCAAGCAGGACGCGATCAGGAAGTCGATCGAGGAGATGGTGGCCGCCGTCGCCGCGTACGTGCCCGGCTACCGCCTCAAGCAGGCCGTCCAGTTCACTCGCGTCCCGGCCGACGAGCCTGTCCACACGATGCTCGGCAAGGGCGTCGGAGAGGTGGCCGTCTCCCATAAGGTCGCGGTGTTCCTCGAAGTAGAGGGTGCGGCCCACTACCTCCCGGCCTACGCCGGAAATCTCGACATCATGACTTCGGCGGCCATGCAGACCGCCGAGCGGATCGCCACGGAGCTCTCCGCCGGCGTGCTCACGGAAGGTGCCCCCGCATGACCGCGCTCTACATCCAAGACGTCACCCTGCGAGACGGGATGCACGCCATCCGCCATCGTATCGACCCTGCCGACGTCGCCCGCATCGTCACCGCCCTCGATGACGCCGGTGTCGACGCGATCGAGGTCACCCACGGCGACGGCCTCGGAGGTGGCTCGATCAACTACGGGCCCGGCTCCCACACCGACTGGGCCTGGATCGAGGCGGCCGCCGCGGTCATCAACAACGCCAGGCTCACCTCGCTCCTGGTCCCCGGCATCGGCACCGTGGAGCACCTCAAGGAGGCCTACTCCCTCGGGGTGCGGTCGGTGCGCGTCGCGACCCACTGCACCGAGGCCGACGTCGCCAAGCAGCACATCGAGACCGCCCGCGAGATCGGGATGGACGTCTCGGGGTTCCTGATGATGTCGCACATGGCACCCCCGGACGAGCTCGCCCAGCAGGCGAAGCTGATGGAGTCCTACGGCGTGCACTGCGTCTACGTCACCGACTCCGGCGGCCGCCTCACGATGGACGGCGTGCGCGAACGGATCCGCGCCTACCGCGACGTCCTCTCCCCGGAGACCGAGATCGGCATCCATGCCCACGAGAACCTCTCGCTCTCGGTCGCCAACTCCGTCGTGGCCGTAGAGGAGGGCGTCCGCCGCGTCGACGCCTCGCTCGCCGGTCAAGGCGCGGGCGCGGGCAACTGCCCCATCGAACCGTTCATCGCCGTCGCCGACCTGCAGGGCTGGACGCACGGCTGCGACGTCTTCAAACTCCAAGACGCTGCCGACGACATCGTCCGGCCACTCCAGGACCGCCCGGTACGCGTCGACCGCGAGACGCTGACCCTGGGCTACGCAGGGGTCTACTCCTCGTTCCTGCGGCACGCCGAGAACGCCTCGCGCGAGTACGGCGTCGACACCCGCGACCTGCTCCTCGAGGTCGGCAAGCGCCGCCTGGTCGGTGGCCAGGAGGACATGATCATCGACATCGCCCTGGACTTGCTGCGCGAGCGGGAGGCAGTCTCCGCCTGAGGGTGGCTACGACGAAGGGGCTGGGCTTCACGATGGGAGGCCCAGCCCCTTCCTCATGCGTTTGGACGGACGGGTCGCGACCAGCACCCCGGCGAGCAGCATGGCTCCACCGGTGCTCTCAGCGAGGTTGGGGGCATCTCCGTGAACTGCCCATGCACCGACCATCGCGACCACCGGCGCCAGCAGCGCCCACGGCACCACGGCCGAGGACGGATTGCGAGAGAGCAGGGTGTTGAAGATCCCGTAGCCGACCAGGGAGGCGAGCACCACGGTGTACGCCGTGGCCGCAAGAGGACGCCAGGACAGTGCCGCCACGGCAGCAGAGACCTCGGCCGGGCCGTCGACCAGGAACGAGAGGGGCGAGCAGCGGCAGTGGGACCACCGAGGCGGACCAGATCGTCAGGCCTAGGCCCGACGGCACGGCCGCGGCTCGGGTCACCACGTTACCGGCGGCCCAGGAGAGTGCAGCCAACAGGCACAGCGCCAGGGCGACGGAGGGCCACGAGCCGTCCCGCCCGACAGCCACCACGGCCAGCCCGGTGCTCCCGAACAGCGCTCCGACCAGCTGGAGCCGCGTGGGGAGCTCGCGCAGGGCGACCGCTGCGATCACCAGCGTGAACACGACCTGACCCTGAAGCACCAGAGCGGCGAGCCCGGGCGGCATCCCCGCTGCCATGGCGACGTACAGGAAGCCGAACTGGCCCAGCGAGACAAGCCCGCCCACCGCTGCCAGCACCCGCCAGGTCACCCGGGGTCTGGCGACGAACAGAACCGCGGGGAAGAAGACCAATGCGAACCGAAGCGCGGCGAAGAGCAGTGGTGGCGTTCCTTCCATCCCCCAGTCGATGACCAGGAAGTTGATCCCCCACAAGCTGCCCATCAGGGCAGCCAGCAGGACGTCGCGCCGGTTCAGGAGGGCTTCCCCGTGATCTGCATGATCACGGCCTTGGGCTCAGTGAAGAACTCGCGGGAGAAGTTGCCGCCCTCGCGGCCGACGCCTGAGGCCCCCACGCCGCCGAAGGGGGCACGCAGGTCGCGGATGAAGAAGCAGTTGACCCAGACTGTGCCGACCTCGAGACGGGCGGACACCCGGTGGGCGGTGTGGAGGTCCTCGGTGAAGACTTGGGCGTCGAGGCCGTAGACGCTCTCGTTCGCCAGATCGACGACCTCGTCCTCGCTGTCAAAGGGGTGGATCACCACGACTGGGCCGAAGATCTCCTCCTGGACGTGGGGGCTGTCCAGCGGCATGTCGACGAGCACGGTGGGCTTGACGAACCAGCCGTCCCCCAGGCCACCGGTCAGCATCCGGCCGCCGTACTGCTCGACCGATTCGACGTAGCCCTTGACCTTCTCGAAGTGCTGCTCGGAGGCCAGCGGGCCGAACTCCGTCGCCGGGTCCAAGGGGTCGCCGAACGTCATCGCCTCCGCGGCCGCGACGAAGCGCTTCACGAACTCGTCCAGGATCGGCCGCTGCACGAACAACCGACTGCCGGAGAGGCAGATCTGGCCGGCGTTGCGGAAGATCGACTGGATCGACCAGTGCACGGCGTTGTCGAGCTCGGCGTCGGCGAAGACGATGTTGCAGTTCTTGCCCCCGAGTTCGAGTGAGACGGGGGTGAGGTTCTGCGCAGCGGCCGCGCTGATCGTCTTGCCCGTGCCGGTCTCACCGGTGAACGTGATGCGGTCCACGCGTGGGTCGCCGGTCAGCGCCGCGCCGACGGAATGACCGTAGCCGTGGACGACGTTGAAGACGCCGTCGGGGAGCCCGGCCTCGGTCGCAAGCCGCGCAAGGATGGTCGCACTGGTGGGGGTGTCCTCGGCCGGCTTGAGTACGACGGTGTTGCCCCACGCCAGGGCCGGGGCGACCTTCCATGTCTCGAGCATCAGCGGGAAGTTCCACGGCGCGATCGCGACGACGACGCCTGCGGGGTCGAACCGTGTGTAGGCGTGGTGGCCCGAGTCCATGGGCAACACCTCGGCCGTCGCCATCTTGGCGTGGTCGGCGAAGAAGCGGAAGTTCAGTGCGGCACGGGCCACGTCGTGGTGGCACTGCGCGAGTGGCTTGCCCATGTCGTGGGAGTCCGCGGCCGCCAGCTCGTCGGCGTTGGCCTCCATCAGGTCGGCCAGCCGGTGGAGCAGCCGCTGGCGTTCGCCGTACCCCAGTCGCGGCCAGGGGCCGTCGTCGAAGGCGGTGCGAGCGGCCGTCACCGCGGCTTCGGCGTCGGCCCTGTCGCCGAGGGCGACCTCCGCCCACGCTTCACGGGTCCACGGGTTGACCGTGTCGAACCTGGCACCGTCGAGGGAGTCGACCTCCTTGCCGCCGATGACGTGGGCGAAGTAGGTGCTCATGGGTTGTCCTTTCGGGGGGTGGCCGTGCGCTCGGCGATCGTGACGTCGCCGGCGGCCCAGTGAGTGGGAGGTACTTCGCGAACGACCACTCGCACGTTCTCTTGCGGGGCGTCCACTGCGGCCACAACCGCCTGGGTGAGGCCGGAGATTAGGGCACGGATCTGCTCGGGGCTGCGGCCCTCCACGAGGGTCACCTCGACGAGTGGCATCACTCGGGGCTTCCGCAGTCGAGAGCGACCTCGCCGAGCGTCGAGAAGCGGCACACCACCGTGGAGCCGGGGGTCGCGTAGACCGCGTCGGACATACCGCCGGTGAGGACCACCCAGCCGGGCTCGATCGCCAGGCCGCGCGTCGCCAGGTCGTTCACCGCGAGGGCGAGAGCCTCCGCCGGGTTGCCGAGGACGTCGGCGCCGGTTGCCTTGTGCACCACCTCGCCGTCCACGAGCACCTCGACGCTCTCACCCACCAGATCCATGCCGGGCTCGCGCTCGACCCCACCCAGGACGTAGGCGCCCGAGGAGGCGTTGTCTGCGACCACGTCGGCGGCGGTGAACTTGAAGTCGCGGTAGCGGCTGTCGATCACCTCGGCGCCGGCGCGGACGGTGCCGACCGCGGCCAGGGCTTGCTCGGCGGTGACGCCGGGGGCGACGAGGCGGTCCCGCATGACGAAGACGATCTCCGGCTCGACCCGGGGGTGGATCAGGGCATGCTGCGGGACGGGCTGACCCGTCTCGAGCGCCATCGCGTCGGTCAACCAGGCCACGAGGGGGGTGTCCACGCCCATGCGCTGCTGCTTGGCCACGCTGGTCAGACCGAGCTTGACGCCGGTGATCTTCTCACCGCGGTCGAGTCGGCGCCGCAGCGTCTCGGACTGGATGCGGTAGCCGGCGGCCACGTCGAGCTCGGGCCACTCGTCGGTGAACTTGGTGCGGTCACGTCGCTCCGCCTCACACGCGAGCAGCTCGGTGGCGACGGAGTCTTCGGTCCAGGTGGTCATGGACTCGAAGGTAGGCGTCTTCCTCGGGTCCCAGAGTCTCGCGTTCTCCGTTGGCGAACCCTTGAAGGACTTGTTCGCCTGTGAGGAACACGCAACGGGGTGATGTCCATCACAACCTACCGTCGTGGCAACAGCTCAGCGATCCCTCTCTCTGGAGTCCTCCATGACCATCACTGCCGAGGCGCCATCCGTCGCCGGCGAGTCCATCGTCATCCGTGGGTTGAGCAAGACCTACGTCACCGCCACCGGCCGTACGCCGGTGCTCGGCGGCATCGACCTCACAATCGAGCCGGGTGAGCTGATCGCCCTCGTCGGCCCGTCCGGCTGCGGCAAGTCCACCATCTTGAAGATCCTTGCCGGCCTCATCCCCTTCGACGACGGCTCGGTCGAGGTCGGCGGTCAGGAACCGCGTGAAGGGCGCCGCGACGTCGGCTTCATGCTCCAGCAGGCCGTGCTCATGCCGTGGCGCTCGGTCGCTGGGAACGTTCGGCTGCCCTTCGATCTCGCCGGTAGGAAGGGTCCCGACGTCACCGCCCGAGTCAGCGAGCTCATCGAACTCGTAGGCCTTTCACACGCGGTCGACAGCAACCCGTGGGAGCTCTCCGGCGGGATGCAGCAGCGGGTCTCCCTGGCCCGGGCACTGTCTCTCGACCCCGGTGTGATGCTCCTGGACGAGCCGTTCTCCGCGCTCGACGAGTTCAAGCGTGAGCACCTCGGCCTGGAGTTCACCCGCATGCACGAGGAGCTGGGGCGCACGACACTCCTGGTGACCCACTCCATCCCGGAGGCCGTCCTGATGGCCGACCGGATCATCTGCCTTGACGCCAACCCCGGCCGCATCGCCGCCGACGTCAAGGTCGACCTGCCGCGCCCGCGGTCCGCGGCCATGATCGGCTCCACCAGATTCCTGGAGATCAGCCTCGAGGTTCGTGAGGCACTCGTCGGAGAGGACGGGACCATCGCATGACCATCACGACCAGAGCCACGCTGCCGGAGGCGCCACCGGCCTCCCCGGATCGACGTGCGAACAAGACCCGCCCCTGGCTCGACACCGCAGCGGCACGCTTCGGCCTGCCCTTCGTCGTGCTCGCTGCCGCGATCCTCGGCTGGGAGGTCTCGGTCCAGACCGGGCTCGTCAACCCGATCACCGTCCCGGCCGCCTCCGACACCTTCGCCGCCCTCATCGAAATCAGCCAGACTCGCTACTTCTGGGAGTCGACCTGGCTCACCTTGCAGGAGACCATCTACGGCTTTCTCATCGGCGGCACCGCCGGCCTGCTGATCGGAGCGCTGACTGGGACGTTCAAGCTCTTCCGCACGGCGTTATGGCCCTTCGTCGTCGCCTTCCAGAACACCCCGCGCGTCGCGCTCGCCCCCGTCTTCCTGACCTGGTTCGGGTTCGGCATGACGTCGAAGGTCGTGATGGCGGCTGTGATCTGCTTCTTCCCGGTTGTGATCAACACCGTGGCGGGCATCGCCTCGGTCGACGACAACGCGCGCACCCTGTTCCGGACCTACGGCGCCACCACCCAGCAGACCTTCTTCCGGCTCACGCTCCCAACCGCAGCCCCGATCACCTTCGCGGGCATCAAGACAGCACTCACGTTGGCTCTCCTCGGCGCGATCGTCGGCGAGTTCGTCGGCGCCTCCGAGGGCCTCGGCGTCCTGGTCAAGGAGTTCAACTTCCAGCTCGACGTCGCGAAGGGATTCGCGGTCGTGGTCTTCCTAGCCATCATCGGCCTCGTCCTCTACGCCCTGATCGAGCTCCTCGAACGCCGCCTCATCACCTGGAAGCACTGACGCGCCTGCGTCAGCCCGCTCTCGGAACCCACCAGGGCCAGGCCGGCCCCTGCCGGCCTGCCCACCACACCAAAGGATGACCCCCATGAAGAACAAGAAGATGAGCCTGGCAGCGGCCACCGTGCTGGCCTTCACGCTGGCCGCCTGCGGTGGCGGAGCCGAGGGTGACGCGAAGTCATCCGGCCAAACCGAGATCCTGCTGCCCTTCCCCGAAGGACTGCCCATGGCCCCCGTGACGGTCGCCAAGGAGCGCGGGATCTTCGCCGAGAACGGCCTCGACGACGTCAAGATCTCGGTCGCCGACGGCTCCGGCTACGTCTCCCAGCAACTCGTGGCCGGCAACGTCAACTTCGCGCTCATCGGCTCCGCTGACATCGCCGTGGCCGCCTCCAAGCGCGACGACGTCCGCGTGCTGTTCTGCCACCAGGCGCACAACGTCTACCGGATCGCCGCGCTGGCCGAGAGCGGTGTCACCGACCTCGAGGGGTTCAGCGGCAAGACGCTCGGGATCACCGAGCCGGGCGGCGGCGAGAACGCGCTGGTCAAGGCCGCGCTCGCCGACGCTGGGCTGACGGAGGACGTCACCACGCTGCCGATCGGTGGCGCCGGGCCGCAGTCGCTCGCCGCGATCAAGGGCGGCAAGGTCGACGGCTACAGCTCCTCCTACCCCGACTTCGTCTCGCTCGGTTCGGAGGGCGTCGAGTTCGTCGACGTGACCCCGGAGAAGTACTCCTCGGTCCCTGGAACCTGTATGGCCACCACGCAGGAGTTCCTCGACACCGACGCCGGTAAGAAGGAGGCCCAGGCGGTCACCCAGAGCTGGATCGACGCCGAGTACTACACACTGGAGAACCAAGACGAGTCCTACGACATCGTCTGCGGCGCCGTCCCATCCGCCTGCGAGAACGAGGACGCCTCGCGCGCCCTGTTCGAAGAGGCGCTCGCCGTGATGGCTCCCGACGAGGGCAACCGCCCCGGTGACACGACTCCCGAGGTCTGGGAGACCGTCGTAGAGATCCTGGCCTCGTCCGACACCGTTCCCGCCGACCTCGACCTGACGGACAACGTCAGCGGCGGCACCGTCGGGGAGATCCGCGACGCTGTCTACGAGAGCCACTGACCCGCGATGACCGTCGGGTCCATGGTTCGCGTCGGCGCCCTCGACACCCACGTGGTGGACGAGGGCGCCGGCGCGCCGGTCCTCCTGCTCCACGGCTCCGGCCCAGGCGTCAGCGCGCTGGCCAACTGGCGCCTGACGTTGCCGGCACTGGTCGCGGCGGGACGTCGTACCATCGCACCCGACCTGATCGGCTTCGGCCAGACGGTGCCACCGACCGACCACCGCTACACGATGGAGAGTTGGGTCGAACACGTCGTCGCTCTCATGGATGTGCTCGACCTCGACACGACCGACCTGGTCGGCAACTCCTTCGGAGGCGCCCTCGCCCTGCGGCTCGCGATCGAGCACCCCGAGCGGGTGCGGCGGCTCGTGCTAATGGGCTCGGTCGGCGTCCCGTTCGAGATCACGCCCGGACTCCAGACGGTGTGGGGCTACCGCGCCAGCGTCGAGGGGATGCGGGAGGTACTCGACACGTTCACCTACGACGGTGCCGGCATCACCGATGACCTCGCGCAACTGCGCTACGAGTCCTCCATCGCCGAGGGCGCGGACCAGCGGTTCGCCGCGATGTTCCCGGCACCGCGCCAGCGCTGGGTCGACGCCATGGCAAGCCACGAGGACGAGGTGCGCGGCATCTCCGCACCGACGCTGCTGGTCCACGGCCGGGACGACCGGGTCATCCCCGTGGCCACCTCCCAGCGGCTGCTCGAGCTGATCCCGCGGGCCGACCTGCACGTCTTCGGTCAGACCGGGCACTGGACCCAGATCGAGCGTACCGACGAGTTCAACACGCTTCTTGTCCGGTTCCTCGATGGTCAGGGCTGACACCGCCGGCACGGGCTAGCCTCGTCAGATGGCAGCGGACCCGGACCACCTGCTCGTCAGGAGCACGCCTCGCCGCGCCGGCCAGGGCCGCGGCGAGGCGCTGCGGTCGGTCAACATCGCCCTCGACGTCCTCGAATGCTTCGCCACCGACAACGAGCTCGGGGTCACCGACATCGCGCGGCGACTCGGGATCGCCAAGTCCACGGCCCACCGCATGCTGTCGGTGCTGGGGAACCGCGGCTACGTCGAGCAGGTGCCTGCTACGGGCCGCTACCGTCTGGGTATCCACGTCTACGAGCTCGGCCAACTCGCCCAGGCACGCAGCAGCCTGCGCCACGTCGCTCTGCCGGTGATGCGCTACCTCGCCGAGACCACCGGGCTGACGGTCAACCTGTCCGTCCCCGACGGACCCGACGTCGTCTTCGTCGAACGCATCGAGAAGCCCGGCCTCGAGGAAGAGCTCGACCGCATCGGCCGTCGCCTCCCCGCCCACGTCACCAGCTCGGGCAAGGTGATCGCGGCCTTCAACCCCGCGGTCGATCGCGCCCGGCGCGAGGCCGGCTTCCCGCCACGCGTCAGCCGAACCGTCCGGTCGGTCGCCCACTGGGAGAGCGAGCTGACGATGGCCCGCCGCCACGGCTTCGCCACCTCGGAGTCGGAGTCCATCAACGACGTCTCCACCGTCGCAGTACCAATCCGCAACGTCGCCGGCCTCGCCGTCGCCGCCATCTCGATGATGGGACCCACCGAACAGATCCGCGCCGACATCCCGCGGCTCGCCCAACTCCTCACCACCGAGAGCCGGCGAATCGGCCGCCAGCTCTGATCTCAGCACCTCGGTCAGGGACAGCTGACCGGCCCTGCCGGGCATCGGGCACGGGCAACGGCGCGCGGGTTGCGCTAGTAGATCGACCGGCCCGAGGGCACGGGCTACTCGTCAGAAGCGCGACACCACCGACCAGTGGCGACTCCTGATTGCGGACACCCCGCGAGTAGGAACGGCTCGAGGAGCTATGCACCGACGTCGACCTGCTACGCAAGACTGTCGCGATCAACCAGAACGAGATCGACCACCTCGCGACCTTTGGCCGCCGACCGAGTAACCCTGGCGCAACCTTTGCGGGCGACGAGGGTCCGTCCCGCAAATCGATCCGCTTGCGGGAACTCCTCCTCTACAACTCGAGCCACCGGCTCCGGAATCTCCTGGATGTTTCGGGGGGACGCTGCCTCACCTGCATAAACGGCCCTTCCCAGTTCAGCATGGTTCGGGTCTGATCGCTGGCCTGCGTCGGTAGGGGCGTGAGCCGTCGGCGGCGAGCAGGATCCGGATGCGGTAGTTGGTGAAGTTGCGGAAGCCGTGGGCAAGTCGGCGGGTCTTCTCGATGACACCGTTGATCGCCTCCGTTCCGCCGTTGCTGACGCCACCGGTGGTGAAGTAGGCGAGGATCTCCTCGCGCCAGCGACGCAGGGTCTTGCCGAGCCGCTTGACCTCGGGGATCGGGCAGGTGTGCAGGGTGTCGAGGACCTTCTCCGCGACCTCTCGACCTCGCTGCGGGGTCTCGGCGTGGTAGATCGAGCGGACCAGCTGGTAGCACCGCCAGGCCACTTCGACCTCGTAGTCGGGGTCGCCGACAGGTAGGTACGTCTCGAGCCGCTGGCGTTGCCGGTCGGTGAGGTGTTCCTCGCCGGTGAGAAGGGTCCGGCGGATCTTGTAGAGCGGGTCGTCCTTGTGACCTCGTCGACGCAGGGTCGCCTGCTGGACCCTGCGTCGGACGTCGTCGAGGGCATTGCCGGCCAGCTTCACGACGTGGAACGCATCGAGGACCGCGACCGCGTCGGGGAGCTCGTCGCGAATCGCGTTGGCGTAGCCACGGAACGGGTCCAGAGCAGCGTGTTCGATGGTGACCTTGACGTCGACTCCCTCCACGCCCTGATCGGTGAGCCAGTCGGCGTAGACCTTCCCGGAGCGGCCCTGGACGGCGTCGAGGAGCCGGGCACGCAGGCAGCCGTCCGGGTCGCGGGTCAGGTCGACCATCACCGTGACCGCCTTGTCGAGGCTCGCGATCTTGGAGGGACGCCAGATGTGCTCGTCCACGCCGATGGTCTTGACGTTCCCCAGTCGGGCCGGGTCAGCGATCCGCTGCGATGCCGCGGTCTTGATCGCCGACCAGCAGGTGTCCCACGCGACCCCGAGATGGCGAGCGATCGCGGACACCGTGGTGTCGTCATGGCGCAACGCATCGACCGCCCAGGCCGTGGCCCTGGTCGTGAGTTTGGCCCGAGCCGGTGCGTAGGGATGATCCTCGGTCCACGTCGAGCGCGGGCACGACGGCTCGGGGCAGCGCCAGATCCGCTTGCGCCACCGCACCCGCACCGGCCGCCCGAAGCACGGCGCGTCATGGAGGACCTGGACGCGACGGCCGTGACCGATCGCGACCACCCCGCAGTCCGGGCATCCGGTCAGGTCGGCGTCGGACTCGACATCGAGCACCAGCGTGCCGTCGACGCGGGCGAGGACGGCGAGGACGGCGAGGACATGGACGCCCTCGACACCGAAGAGTTCATCAGCCCGCGCACACCACCGAGGAGACGGCGAGGGCGCGCAGGCGCACGTAGAGTGCGTCAACGTCAGGGTCTTTCGTTCAGCAGCTTGGTCGCCGCCGATCGTGAAGGCCCTGACGTCTTCTCAGCCCCCCGACACGCCGACCGTTCCCAACACCTCAACCACGCTCATCTGGGAAGGGCCGCATAAACCCAGGGTGGGGCGCCGCGTCCCCCCGCCATTCGACGGTTCAGGGGACGGATGCGGGGACGCTGAGGAGCCACGCTGCGGCTCGTGACCAAAGTCCGCAGCGCCAGGGTGTCCGATTCGCGCGCGCCGCGGTTGCTTATCCGTGGTGTGAGGACGTTGCGACAGCTCTCGACCCGCGCCGCGCGGTACGTACAGACACGGTCATGGCCGGGCGCCAGGTTGGTCTTCGTTCCTCAGGTCGGGGGGCTCGACGGTCTTCATGTAGCGGGTGGCGCCTTCGACGCTGAGTCCGAAGAGGTCGTAGTTCCTAGAGATTGGCTCCCGAGGGGGGCGCAGTCGTGAAGAAGGCCATCCTGCTCAGCCTGCCGCTGGTGCTGATCTGTCCGCTGCTGTTGCTCATGCTCGGCATGGGCAACGCCAACATCGAGGCCGTCCGCGCCGCCTGCGCCCCCACAGTCAACTCGACCATGGGCGGGTCGTTCGGCATCGGCACCCTCAACTGGCGGGGCGCCTCGCACTACAGGACCAACCCGCATCCCAGCGAGCGGCCGTACGCCGAGCGGGTCCCGAACATGGTCACAAAGATCGGCGCCTCAGCTGTATCGATCGTTGGGTTTCAGGAGTTCGAGTCGCCGCAGGCCCAGGCGTTCCTCAATGCCACCGGCGGGGCTTGGGACATCGTTGCCGGCAAACGCCGCGGGAGGCCATCAACGGCTGACGCCATCGCGTATCAGACCGGAGCGTGGACGGTCGATGAGGTTCGCTACGTGTCAATCAGGTACGGCAGTCCGGTCATTCAGGTCCCGTTGGTCCGGTTCACCTCAAGGGGGGACTTGGGGTCCGTCTGGGTGCTGAACACCCACCATCCGGCCGACGCTGTCGGAGGAACCGATGCGATGAGAGACGCCGCCGTTCGAACCGAATCGCAGGCCCTTGCGCAGTTGCACGAGAGCGAGCCAAACACGCCCCTCCTGCTGACCGGCGACATGAACGACAGGGCTCGGTTCAGGCAACTCTTCCTCTCCTTAGCCGGTGGCTGGTCGACCGCGAATCCCAACGACGAGCAGATCGACTGGATCATGGGTAGCCCCGCCGTCGCCTTCTCTGGGACCGTCGTCGACCGGAGCACCAACGACGGAGCGCACAGCTACACCGACCATCCGTTCGTCCACACCACCGCGCAGCTGACCGGTCCCGCGACCAGCGGGACGCAGGACGGCGCTGGTCTAGGTGTGATGCCTGCCGTCGAGGCGTCACCCGGTGGCCCGGTGGCCGGTGAGGTGCTGGTCGCGAACGCGAACATCAAGACCCGCGGCGGCTTCGACCCGGGTGTCCGCGCTCTCGCTGCGCCGTCGCCGGACTTCATCACCCTCAACGAGGTCCGCGACGTGCCGCCGAGCCAGATGCGCTCGGCCGCGCCGGGTTATGACGCCTACCGCGAGGAGGCCGTCGATGACACCCCAGGAGGCCGTGAGCAGTCGATGAACAACGCGATCATGTGGCGCACCGACACCTGGACTCTGCTCGACGGTGGCCGCGTGAAGATCGTTGACGACGACCAGGTCGTCGTTGGGGACGGCGACAGGTTGTGGGATCGGTATGCAGCTTGGGGGTTGTTCCAGCGCACGGATGGAGCCGTGGGCTCGGTGATCGCGGTGCACCACATGACCAACGGCTTGCGGGCGTTGACGACCGCTTGGCGTTGCTACCGTCCCACGGCATGGCTGCTAGACAAGCGACCGTCCTCGACGTGGACCGAATGGTGGAGCTGGCTGAGATGAAGCGTCGCGAGTACGAGCCCCACGCACCGGTGTTCCAGCGTCCAGCGAACGACGCCGCCGAAGTCCATCGAGCCTGGCTCGTACAACTCGTTGAAGACGAGGAGGTCGGAACCTTCGTGCACGAAGCGGAGGATGACTCAGTCGACGGATTCATCATCATTACGCCGGTCCCGGCGCCCCCGGTCTATGACCCCGGGGGCTTGTCCTCGCTCATCGACGACTTCACGGTGAGTTCCCCCGAGCGTTGGAAGACCTCGGGAGCGGCGCTTCTCGACATCGCTACAAACTGGGCACACCAGCGAGGTGCCGTCCAAGTCGTCGTGGTCAGCGGTCCCCACGACCAGCCGAAGAGAGACCTGCTCAAATCGGCCGGGCTCTTCGTTGCGTCCGAGTGGTTCACCGCCCCCTTGACCTCTTGAGGGCAATGGCCCCGACTCGACAGACGGTGACAAAGTCCCGCTGGCCGATCCCTCAGCGAGACGCTCACGAATAGTTGCGATCGTGCGATCGTGCGGCCGAAGCGTGGCTGCTGGTCCTTGATGCTCAACCAGCCTGCCTGGGTCTCGCGGACCTTGCCGAGGTGCACACCGCTCAGGACTTTTGACCCTTTCGCGCCTGGCTGCTGTCCGGCGAGCGTGGATGCAGCCCCTCAAGGAGCACTTCATGCCCACACCTGGCTTTTCGTTGATGGAGATCGTCGAAGGCGCCGCGCGAGCGCCGTCCTCGCACAACACCCAACCGTGGCGGTTCGCGGTAAGACCGGGCGAGATCGACGTGTTTGCCGATCGCGAGCGCCGGCTCCCGGTGAACGATCCGCACGACCGTGAACTAACGATCAGCTGCGGTGCCGCCCTGCTCAACGCACGGGTCGAGACCGCACGCCAAGGACGCGGCGCCCGCTCGCTCCTATTGCCTGAAGCCGCGGACCCGGACTGGCTGGCAACCCTGGCGCTCAGCCCCGACTTAGCAGCCGATGAGGACCTCGCGGCGTTGCGAGAAGCCATCGGCTCCCGACGTACGTGCCGCGGGAGGTTCTCTGGCGGCGAGGTGAGTGCAGACGTGCTTGCGCAGATGCGCGCCGCCATAGCTGCCGAGGGCGCCGTGCTGCACGTCGTCACCGGAGATGCCAAAGACGAGGTTGCCGAGCTGGTCGACGAGGCAGACCGCGCCCAATTCGCTGACGCAGCCTGGCGACACGAGCTCGCCACCTGGATGCGGGGGCCCAGCCACGAGGACGGACTGCCGGTTGCACGCGTGACCGGGCACATCACCCGCTGGGTCGTGCGCAGGTTCGACCTCGGTCCGCGCATCGGAAAGCAGGACGCCAACTTGGTGAGAGCTGCACCGGCCCTGCTGGCGATTGGCACTGTCGAGGACGACGTCGTCAACTGGCTGCGCGCAGGCCAGGCCCTCCAGCGCTCCCTGCTGCTCGCCGCGCATGAGGGCCTGGCGGCAGGATTCATGAACCAGCCGTGCCAGATGCGGGCGGAGTTGCGTGGCGAGCTCGCCGCCGTCTTGGGGACCGACCACACCCCGCAGCTGATCTACCGACTCGGGCACCCAGCCCAGTCTCCGCCACCCAGCCGCCGCCGAGCCACTGCCGACCTCATCGTTCCGTCCCACCGTGATGCAGCTTGGAGGTCGCGGCGTTAAGACGGCCGTCGTGTGACGGTCCGGCTTCGGTCACGCTCCGCAAACCCATCCCTCTGTGCGCGCGTCCCGCGCGACGATCGGACTACGAGCCTCAATATCAGGGGCTGCCCAACGACTCACTTGTACGGGAGACTCCAATCGTGACCGAGTCTCTAGCCCCGATCTTGAGCGTGACCGATGCCAGTGCCGCCGTCGCGTGGTACCAGCAGCTCGGCTTTGTGAAGGAGTGGGAGCATCGATTCGAACCTGGGCTTCCGCTATACGTCGGCATCGCACGAGGTGATCTGAAGATGCATCTCTCGGAGCACGCCGGCGACGCGCACCCGGGCACGCTCGTCTACCTCTACATCGAAGACCTCGATGCTGTAGCCGACGCGCTTGGTGTCACCGAGATCGATGACATGCCCTGGGGTCGTGACTTCGAGGTTGCCGACCCCTACGGCAACCGCCTGAGAGTTGGTACCGCTGGTGCCGCCACTGGCTGATTGGCCCGTGGCCTCGCCTGAACGGGCACCGAAAGGGGATCCCGCACCGGGTCGTGAGCCGCCCAGTTCAGGGGAGGAGATCCCAGTACTGCTTACGGGCCGGCATGGCGTGGATGACCATCTCGTCGCCGCTCTCAAAGATCAGGACGACGGTCTCGAGTAGGCGGGCCTGGGTGTCGAAGCCGAGCCGTAGTTCGCGGTGCGGCCAGTCCTCATCATCAATCGGCTCGAGCCAGAGCGGCCAGTCGGCTGCCTGAACTGCGTCCTCTGGGAGCACCCCGTGTCTGAGCGCGCTGTCGTGGACCTTCACGCCGCAGAGCTGGCCAGCGCCCTGCGGATTGCTTCGGATCTCGAGATGTGCTCTCGCTCGGCGATCGCGTCGACCGCAGCGAGCTCCTCCGCTGTGAGGCGTACTGCAACGACCTGCATCGGCTCGGCACCACGTCCGGGCCGGCCGCGTCCGCGGCGCTTCATCTCCTCGACGTCGTAGCCAGCTTCGGCTTCGTCCGCCCATTGCTGGATCTGCTCTTCGCTGACCATGGCCAAAATCGTATTACGAAAAGCGAGTCGAGGGAAGGAGCGGAGTGACGGTACTTGCGGGCCGGGGAAGAAGGGAAGTCCCTGGGGGTGTCGGGTTCGGCCCGACGCCCGAGCCGACCACATCCCGTGGCGTGGCCGGGCCAACCCCTTTGGGAGGTGCGCCATGAGCGCCCTACTTGTCGGGTACGCCCGATGCTCCACCGATCAACAAGACCTGACCGCGCAACGAGACGGCCTGCTCGGCCTCGGTGTCGAGGCCGAGCGGATCTATGTCGACCATGGCCTGACCGGCACCAACCGCGAACGCCCCGGACTCCGCGAGGCACTGGCCGCCTGCCGCGCGGGAGACACCTTGGTTGTCACCAAGCTCGACCGCCTGGCCCGGTCCCTGCCCGACGCTCGCGCTCGCCGACGAGCTCACCACCCGGCAGATCAGCCTCTCGCTTGGCGGGTCGGTCTACGATCCGACCGACGCAGTCGGGCGGCTGCTGTTCAACGTCCTGGCCATGGTCGCCGAGTTCGAGTCCGACCTGATCCGACTACGCACGGTCGAGGGCATGAAGGTCGCCAAGGCCAAGGGTCGACTCAAGGGCAAGCAACCCAAGCTGAGCCGCAAGCAGGAGGCACACCTTGTGTCGCTGGTGCACAGCGGCGAGTACAGCACCCTGGAGGTAGCCGAACTGTTCGGCGTCGGACGCTCCACCGTCTGCCGCGCCATTGAGCGTCAACGCACCGCTGCGAAGGCAGAACTGGCTGACGCCTCCTCACGACGCTAATTGCCACTCGCCGGCGTCCCGCAACTGACTCCCTCGCGGGACGCCGACGATCCGAACTGGGCGGAGCCGGTCACGCATCACGCCATTTCCGTAAGCGGTTCGCTGATCGGGCGGCGTCCCCGGGGCAGGGGAGTCCGCGCGGGGCCTTCCCGGTTGCGGGCGCCGCTCCCCGGTCTCAATCTTCCCGTGTCCATCACCCACCTACGTGAATCCTCGTTCCCTGAGGTGGGAGAACCAACCTGGCAGCCCTCGTGGTCTGGGAGCCCGGACAGCTCAATCGGATGACGTGAGGCCCCGGATGTTCGCACCGGGCGGTTGCCTTGCAGTCCGCTCACGCAACCACCTAGTGGTGCCAGCAGCCATGCCCCGCGACTTGGGCGTCTGGTGCACGGGGACCACGATCAGCGAAGCCTCACCCTCCAGGGACCACTTGATGGCGTGATAGACCGCTGACAGCGATTCGGTGCTGTCCACGGCGACCAGCCCGGGCGCCACAAGCCGAGCCTCGTGCCACGGCCCCTCCAGGTCAGGCAGGTCCTCCGAGGTCCAAGCGAGATACACAGTCATGCGGCGGAATCTAGGTGAACCGCCCCGGCAAGTCCGGAGACTTTCTAGTTTGAGACTCCAGCTGTTGCTGGGGTCTGGTGGTGAGCGTAGTGAGCCTGCTCGGCCTCGACCGGCGTGAGGTCGTCGCAGTACTCGAACGGTCGACGGTGGTTGAACCAGTCGGCCCATTCGGCGGTGGCGATCTCGAGGTCATCGAGTCCCTTCCACGGCCGTCGCGGTTTGACCAGTTCGGTCTTGTAGAGCCCGATCACGGACTCGGCCAGGGCGTTGTCGTAGGACGAGCCCACTGCCCCGGTCGAGGGCTTGATCCCGGCGGTGTCGAGCCGCTCGGAGTAGGCCACGGACATGTACTGGACTCCGTGGTCGTGGTGCGCGATCAGACCGGTCAGGTCCTTGCCCTCGCGGCTGCGGGTCCAGATCGCCTGCTCGACCGCGTCGACGACGAGCTGGCTGGTCATCGTCGTGGCCACCGACCAGCCCAGGATCCGCCGGGCGTAGGCGTCGATGACGAACGCCGTGTAGCACCAGCCCGACCACGTTGAGACATAGGTGAAGTCGGCAACCCAGAGCCGGTCGGGTGCCAGCGGCGCGAAGTTCCGGTCGACCAGGTCCAGTGGCTTCGCGCCCTTCGGGTCGCTGATCGTGGTCCGCTTGACCTTCCCGCGCACGGCACCGGCCAGGCCGAGGTCGCCCATCAACCGTTCCACGGTGCAGCGCGCGATCGGCAGCTCGTCTTCGGGCCGTTCGCGGTTCAGGGTGAGCCACACCTTCCGTGCGCCGTAGACGCCGTAGTTCGACGCGTGGACCGCGGCGATCCTGGGCTTCAGCTCCTCGTCGCGCTGCTCGCGGACGGTGGGCTTGCGGACACGGTGCTCGTAGTAGGTCGCGGGGGCGATCTTGGCGCCCAGCTGGGTGAGCTGGTCGCAGATCAACTCGACACCCCAGCGCAGACCATCGCCGTCGCGCACACCGACGTGCTCGTCGACGTAGCGCACGATCAGCGCTGTGGCCGGTCGAGTTCGGCCGCGAAGAAAACCGAAGCGGACTTGAGGATGGCGTTGGCTCGCTTGAGCTCGGCATTCTCCCGCTTCAACCGCTTCAGCTCCGCCGATTCCTCTGTCGTCATCCCCGGCCGCCGGCCGGCATCGACCTCAGCCTGGCGGCACCACTTCCGGACGGTCTCTGGCGTTCCGACACCGAGCAGCTCGGCGACCTTGCTCATCGCCGCCCACTCCGACTCGTGGACGGCCCTGATCTCGGCGACCATCCGGACCGCGCGCTCACGCAGCTCGGCCGGGTACCTCGTTGACTTGCTCCCTGACATGACTCCAACCTTCCCAAGGAATGGAGTCTCCGGACTTGCCGGGGCGGTTCAAACTGCGAGCGCGGGCTCACGAACTACTGCCTCACGACGCAACCTGACCCATCGGCCGCCGGTGCGGCCTACGGCTTCGCCGAAATGGGCCCGTACGGCGGCGGGCAGGCAGAACTGCTCCGGGTGCCCTTCGGCGACCACAACGCGCTGCGCCTGGGTGAAGAC
The DNA here is from genome assembly GCF_018275325.1 of Nocardioides palaemonis. Classification (NCBI taxonomy): domain Bacteria; kingdom Bacillati; phylum Actinomycetota; class Actinomycetes; order Propionibacteriales; family Nocardioidaceae; genus Nocardioides; species Nocardioides palaemonis. The sequence goes on from NZ_JAGVQR010000001.1 coordinate 968,958, forward strand.
GCGCAGGACAAGGAGAACGACTACGTCATGCTCTCCGACATCTTCCCCACCGGTTACCACGCCACTGAGATGGCCGGCGTGATCCCGGGCGACAGCGTCGTGATCGCTGGAGCCGGTCCGGTGGGTCTGATGGCTGCGTTGTCCGCGACGATCAAGGGCGCCGCGAAGGTCATGGTGGTCGATCGCCACCCCGACCGGCTCGCGCTGGCCGAGCAGATCGGAGCGATCGCCATCGACGACTCCAAGGTCGACCCCGTGCAGGCTGTGCTGGACGAGACCATGGGGCTCGGAGCCGACCGTGGCTGCGAGTGCGTGGGCTACCAGGCCCACGACCCGCAGGGCAACGAAGACCCGGCTGCCACCTTGAACATGCTCATCAACTCGGTGCGTTTCACCGGCGGGATCGGCACCGTCGGCGTGTTCGTCCCCGAGGACCCGGGGGCCAAGGGCGAATTGGCCAAGCAGGGCAAGGCGGCCATCGACTTCGGCACCCACTGGTTCAAGGGACAGACCATGGGCAACGGTCAGTGCCCGGTCAAGAAGTACAACCGCCGGCTGCGAGACCTCATCGCGGCTGACAAGGCGAAGCCGTCCTGGATCGTCTCCCACGAGATCTCGCTGGACCAGGCCGCCGACGCCTACAGGAACTTCGACTCCAGGTCCGAGGGCTGGACCAAGGTCGTCATCAAGCCCGGCATGTCAAACGGAACGAAGGCAAACTGATATGGCAGCAGATCTTCAGGGCAAGAGGGTCGCGATCCTCGCCGCCGACGGCGTCGAACGCGTTGAGCTCGAGCAACCCCGCGAAGTACTGGACCGCGCGGGCGCTCAGACCGAGGTCCTCTCGATCCACGACGGCGAGATCAAGGCCCGTAAGAACGACCTGGATGAAGCGGGCACGTTCACCGTCGACGGGCTGGTCGCCGACGCCTCGGTGGGTGACTACGACGCCCTGCTGCTTCCCGGCGGCACGGTGAACCCCGACCAGCTCCGGGTCGACGAGGGCGCCGTTTCCTTCGTCCGCGACTTCGTCGAGAGCGGCAAGCCAGTGGCTGCGATCTGTCACGGGCCGTGGACGTTGATCGAGGCCGGCGTGGCCACCGGTCGCACCCTGACGTCCTTCCCGAGCATCCGCACGGATCTGCGCAATGCCGGCGCGAACGTCGTCGACCAGGAGGTCGTGGTCGACACGAATCTCATCACCAGCCGCTCGCCGGAGGACCTGCCGGCGTTCTCCGAGGCGATCGTGTCCCAACTCGCGGGCACCACGACAAAGGAAGAGGAGAAGTCATGAGTGTGACCAAGGGATTGCTGGTCAGGTTTGACGCGTTGCCCGGCAAGGAGGACGACGTGAAGGAGTTCCTTGACAGCGGCCGTGCGCTTGTCGAGGACGAGCAGGCGACCACCGCGTGGTTCGCGATCCGCCTCGGGCCGACCTCGTTCGGGATCTTCGACGTGTTCCCCGATGACGCCGGACGTGACGCCCACCTGTCCGGCCCTGTTGCGGTAGCTCTCGGCGAGCAGACCGGCACGTTGTTCTCCGAACCGACGATCGAGAAGCTCGACGTGTTGGGCTCCAAACTCCCCGCCTGACACCACAGACCGGGAGTACTGGCCCAGACAGGAGGGGTCGCTGCACGCGGTGACTTCGGGCTGACACAGCCCGCTGACGTCGTGGCAGCGGCCCCTTCTCTTGCGGCCTACCGCACATCACCAACAGATCGAGGAACCGCGATGACAGGAACTGACGACGGCGTTGCCACGACGCGTTCACCCGAGGTAGCAGTGATCGGGGGCGGGATCGTCGGTCTGTCGACAGCGTACGCGCTGCGGGAGCAGGGCGTGCCGGTGCGCTTGTACGAGGCCGGTCTGCCCGGAGCGGGTCAGTCCGCAGGCGAGTCGCGGATCTTCCGGCATGCCCACGACGACCCGCGACTCGTCGCTTTCGCGCGCGAAAGCCGCGGCGTATGGGATGAGTGGGCCGAACACTTCGACGTCGAGCTGGTCTCATCAGACGGTGTCGTGGCGATCGGAGACAGCGCCCTGGCGCGGCTGCGGGTGCTCGACCAGGTCGGCGGCGTGAAAGCGTACGAGATCGATGCAGCCGAGCTCGCCCAGCGGATTCCGCTGCTCGCTGGGTACTCGGGGCCAGCGGTGCTCGACGAGTCGGGCGGCGCGATCCGCACCCGCACCGCGATCACGGCACTCGCGGGTGCCCTCGCAGATGCCGTCACCACCGCAGAGGTCATCTCCATCGATCCCCGCGCCGATGGGACGGTCGAGGTGCGCAGCGTCACCGACCGGGCTGTCTACTCCAAAGTGGTCGTGTGCGCCGGCCGCGAAACCGCCCGCCTGGCCCGCAGCGTCGGCCTGTCGCTGCCGGTTCGCCTTGCCGCACACGTCCGGCTGACCTTCGACGTGAAAGCCGCCGCCCCGGCACGAGTCGCGTGCCTACAGGACAGCAGCGGCGTCTTCGGCGAATTCGGCGTGTACGCGACGCCGCTACCGGGCAACAGCAGTTACTCGGTCGGACTCAGCGAGACCGTCGGCGTCCGCGACGACGGAACGTTCATCGACCCGGCGGCGATTCGATCGCTGGACGAACGCGCGCGCGAATACGTGACACGGGCGCTGCCCGGTCTCCACCCAGAGCCGCGCGACTTCCTTCATTGCTGGGTGACCGACCTCCCATGGAGCGAGGACGGCGTGGCCGTGTGGGAGGCAGGCTCTGTCCTGTTCGTGGCCGGTCACAATCTGTTCAAGCAGGCACCTGCGCTGGGTCGCGCTCTCGCCCGAGCCGCGACAGGTGAAGGTCTCGCCGCCGAGCTCGAGCAGGGGGCGCGCCTGGGTGAGCCACAGCAATAGGCTCCCGATCCATTCGACGTAGCATCCACGGGTCCTTCTGTGCGCGGCAGCCGACTGGCAAGGGCAAGCGTAGGTTGAGGTATGGATCAACAAGACCTTCCCTGTTCACCCAGTGCACACCCCGCCCGCTCATCGGCATGAGCGTGCACAAGGGAAGCGGCCGCGGGGAGTGCCGGCGCCTGTACCTCTCGCCGTGCCCGGGATGCGACGAGGGCTCCGGCGACGCCGAAGCCCTCGTACTCGAATCTGTTGAGCTCGAGTTCTACGTGCACAAGTGACTACAGGTCGTAGTGGTGATCGACGCACCCATGCTGAACTGCTCAAACGCGAGTTCGGCTGGCGTTGGGGCGTCCGTGAGGCCGCACGTTCCGAGTTCAGCTCGGGACCAGGGCGGTGACCTTGGCCAGGTCGTCGGCGTGCAGGTCGCGCTCGACCTCGAGGTCGTAGTCGGTCTGGATGTTGATCCAGAAGCGGTCGTCGACGCCGAGGGCCTTGGACAGGCGCAGGGCGGTGTCGGTGGTGATGGCGCGCTTGCCGTGCACGATCTGGCTGATTCGGGTCTGGGGGGAGACCGGTGGCCTGGGCGAGGCGGTACTGGCTGATGCCCAGCCTCGCGAGCCGCGAGGTCCCGGGCCTGTGCACGCATCCCCGATCCTCCTGACAGTGGTCGTCGGGGGACAGGTGTGCAGACAGCGTTCGGCCAACACCAGGGACCGTCGTCCAAGACGCTGATGTCGCTGGACGAGGACGGTGACGAGGAGCCAGGCGCGGCAGACACGCTCCCGGAGCCCGGAGCTGGCTGAAGGTTGCCCAGGCACTCCAACGGCCCCGCTCACGGCCAAACACTCACGCGTTGGGCATCCCGGAAGCCGATCCCGCACCGGGTCGCTCCGCGAGCCCATCCCGCACCGGGTCGCTCCGCGAGCCCATCCCGCACCGGGTCGTGAGCCGCCCAGTTCAGGGGAGGAGATCCCAGTACTGCTTACGGTCCGGCATGGCGTGGATGACCATCTCGTCGCCGCTCTCAAAGATCAGGACGACGGTCTCGAGTAGGCGGGCCTGGGTGTCGAAGCCGAGCCGTAGTTCGCGGTGCGGCCAGTCCTCATCATCAATCGGCTCGAGCCAGAGCGGCCAGTCGGCTGCCTGAACTGCGTCCTCTGGGAGCACCCCGTGTCTGAGCGCGCTGTCGTGGACCTTCACGCCGCAGAGCTGGCCAGCGCCCTGCGGATTGCTTCGGATCTCGAGATGTGCTCTCGCTCGGCGATCGCGTCGACCGCAGCGAGCTCCTCCGCTGTGAGGCGTACTGCAACGACCTGCATCGGCTCGGCACCAGGGGCTGATGCACGAGTAGGTGACATCTGATCTGTGGTGCCGAGGGGTGCCGAGGGGTGTGCACGCGCGTGATCCTGAGAGACCTCACTCGAACCCTCGACCGCGCCGCCCCTGCCGCCCACCGGCAGTCAACACGACTGCGAAGATGCGCTGCACCTGAGTCACAGCCCCGAACACGGACAGGACCGACCATGAGCACCTCCGACGCCTGCAAGAGCGCCCGCCACGACGACGGCCAGTTCGGCACCCAGCCTCGCGCCGAGGTCCCTGACATCGACCTCCCGCTGCAGGCCACAGCGCCCGCACCGACGCCAGCGACGAGCTACCTCCCCGTCGACGCCGGGACGAAGGAACGGCTGTCGAGGACAGCCACCCTCTTCGGTGCACACGCCAAGGACAACTGGGACCGCAAGCGCGACACCGAGGACGCCGGCACCCTCCTACTCGCCATGCCGCACCTGATGACCTCCTACGAGACGGTGCTCGCCACGGCGCTCAGCGAGGGCAAGACCGCCAAGGACGTCGTCGTCCGTCAAGTCCGACAGGTCGTGGACCGTGCCGCCCGCGAGCTCGTCGGCCGGGTCTGGGAGAAGCGCCGCTTCCGCACCAAGGGCGGACCGCTGCTCGCCGGCAAGTACGGGTACGGTGCCGCCTGGTCGCCGGACGCGCTCAACAGGCTCCTCGACGCGGACGGTGCGCGGCGCGATGACAAGCACTGGAGCGGACGCCTCACCCTCGAACACGTCGTCCCCGCCTCCACCATCGCCGTCATCGTCTCCGAGATGGGGAAGAAGGGCGCCTCGGCAGACGATGTCGCCCGGATGCTGCGCGAGAACGTCACACAGGTCGTCGTCGTTATGAACAAGTACAAGACGAGCGGACACCGGGACCAGCCGTCGCCGAGGCTGATGGACGCCGACTCCCGCGACCGGCTCGTGGCCCACTACACCGGCGGGGACCGGGTCACCGACCCCGACGAGATGTTCACGATCCGGTGGTCGCGCTACCTCGACGTCACCAGGCGCGACGGCGACGGCACCCGCACGGTGGACTGGGAGCTCGCCGACCTCCAGACCGTCAACGACGCCATCGTCGAGCGCATGGACGCGCAGAGCTGAGGGCCGGGTCCCGCCTCCACCTAGCCTTAATGGGGGCCAGCAGAGGCGGGAACATCTACTTGATCGGCTGCTTTGCAGCGACGCAGCGGAACGACGAAAAAGGTTGAAATGTTGTCGGAGGCACCCGGAGCGTGGCCGGGCACCCCCGCACACCGGTGGGGCATGAAGCGCCCCCAGGAGTCCTCAACGCGGCCCGCGGCCCTCGGCCTTGGCGATCAACTCGGCGGCGGAGAGGAAGCGGACCAGAACGGCGCCGGCGGGAGCCTCGTGGATGATGTACCTCCGTTCTCGAGGCGATCGAGAACCAGTGGGCTGCGTGCGCTGCCGCGGGCCCGAAGCCGACGAAGTTGGCTACCGGCGCTCTGCCGATCTCGAGCTCCTACCGGCCGTGAGGCCGTCTGGAGCGACCCGGAACCGCAGTCGCAAGCCCAGTCGATCGCCGATCAGCTGCGCTCGGTTGTCGAGCGCGCGTGCGGTCGTTGGGTCCATGGTGACCATGGTCGCTGGCCGGTCCGCTCTGCACCAGCCTCGCGCGTCCGGCCCGGAGCAGGTCGGTGGTCAGCGGCGCGGAGCGCCCGGGCGCGGCGGCCGCGGACGGTTGACGTCCTGCCGGTCTCGGGCCGCACCCTGCGACGTGGTCGACGCCGGGCTGCCGGCGCCGGTGTCGGCGATCGGGAGCTCGAGACGGGACATGACCCGGTAGCGCAGGTCACGGGCGGGGCTGTCGCCCAGCGGCTTCTCGGCGACCAGGCCGCGCGTGGCGGCGCCGACGTCGTGACCCTGCTCGTGGGCCTGCTCCAGCATCGCCGCGGTGGCGGCCCAGTCGCCCTGCTCGAGCAGGCGCGGGTCGAGCTCGCGAGCCAGCGGCGCCCAGCGCTCGGCCGGGGTCTGCTCGGCCGCGGCCGCAAGCCGAGCGCGGACCTCGCTGCTCTTGTGCAGCTCGGTCAGCGCCGCCTTCCGCGGGTCGGCATCCCAGCTCTTGACCGCGTCGCGCAGGTCCTGGCGGGCCTGCATCTGGGAGAGCCGCAGCCGAGCCCGCACCTGGTTCACGCCCGGCTCCCAGGCACGGCTGGGACGCGCCGACAGGATCCTCATGGCCGCCACCCGCGCCTGTTCGGGGGCGAGGTTGTCGAGCCGCTCGGTGAGCAGCTGGTCACCCAGCGACCGGAAGGCCGGCTGACCGCTGGCCACCGCGGCGGTGAGCGCGGCAGGGCCGCGCTGGGCGAGCAGGTCGGCCGGGTCGAGGCCGTCAGGGAACCGGGCGAAACCGGGGTCGAGGCCATGCGGGGTGAGCATCCAGAAGTCCCGCTCGGCCGCGACCTGGCCAGCGAGATCGGCATCGGTGGCCACGATCGGGTCGCGCCCGACCGCAGCCAGCTGGGCGGCCTGCTCGTCGGTCAACGACGTGCCCAGCGGCGCCACGCCGACGTAGAGACCGGCACTGGCGATGGTGACGGCGACGGCGTCCATCGGCCCCTCGACGATCACCGGGACGGCGCCCTCGGCGAGCAGCTCGTCGACGACGCCGAACAGCTGAGCGCCCTTGTGGAACAGCGGGGTGTCGGCGGTGTTGAGGTACTTCGGCCCGTCCTTGTCAGCATCGGTGAGGTCGGGGCGCCGGCGGCCGACGAAGCCCAGCACCTCGCCCTGGTGGATCACAGGGAACATCACCCGGTCGCGGAACCGGTCGATGAGGCGGCCGGTGCTGGCCTCGGTCGCCACCCCGGTGGCCACCATCTCGGTGTCGCTGACACCGCGGCCGCGCAGGTGGTCGACCAGGTTGGTCCACCCCGCCGGCGCCTGCCCGGGCCGGAACCGCTCGTCGCCGGCGAGGTCGACACCGAACCGGCCGGTGAGGTAGTCGCGACCCCACGAGTCGACGAAACGGGTCTCGAAGAACGCCTGTGCCATGTCGTTGATCTCGACCATGCGCTCACGCGAGACGGGGGAGGAGTTCCACTCCTCGGCCCGCTGGTACATCAGCCGGAGGTCGGCGTCGATGGGCTCCAGCCGGGTGCCGCCCAGGTCGCGGAGGTAGGCCGACAGGGTGAGGTCGGGCTCGACGTACTGGTCCTCATCGACCGGATCGCTCGCGTCGACCGGGCCGCCGGCGACGACGTCGACCAGGTGCTCGTCGGCCTCGTCGACCAGGTGCTCGTTGTACGGGCCGGGCTCCTCGGCGAGCGGCCAGTCGGCCCAGTCGTGATCGGTCGCGTGGTCGACGACCGTGGCCGGATCCGGCTCCACTCCCTCCCACAGGTCGGCCGGCGGCTCGTCGAAGGGGACCTCGTGCCCGTGCTCGTCGGGAGCGGTCTCCAGCGCGATCGAGGTCCGCCAGACCAGCGCCTGGCACTCGTCGACGCCGTCCCAGCCGTCGCTCGGCATCGCCCGCCCGGCACCCAGCAGCGCGTCGACCTGCCAGCCGCGCTGAACGCCGTGGTCGACGTTCGAGACGAGCGCGGGCCACCAGGTGCTGGCCTGGATGCTCGCGGCCCGCTCGGGACCGAACAGCTCCACCAGTCGGGGAGTCCACTCGGTGGTGACGCTCTCGCCGTGGGAACCGTCGCCGATCTGAGCGGCAACGGCCGGGGTCAGCTGACGGGCCATGCGCCACCACACGGCCGCCGCGGCGTGCTCATCGGGCAGCGGACCGGCCGGGTGGTCGGGGGCAGTGGCGGTGCGCAGCAGCTCGTGCGCGGTAACGCCGGCGCGAGACATCGCGGCCAGGCGCTCGGCCAGCAGCGGGGTGAACGCGTCGTCTCGGACCTGCGGGGCCAGCGAGTAGAGCAGCTGGCGCCATTCCTTGAGCGCCGGCGTGTGGTCTCCGGTGACGGCACGGTTGAGTCGTCGCTGCCAGGTCGCGGAGGCCTTCTGCAGCTGCGGCGCCCCGGTCGGTCGCCGGTCGTCGACCGGGACCTGCATCGCGGCCCGCCAGACCTCGACGTCGGCCACCGTGGCGGCCTCGGGCCGCAGACCGTTCTGCGCCCACTCCGGCAGCGAGGACTGCTCGGCGGCACGGGTGTGGACCTGCTCGGCGAGCTGGGTGACCAGGTGAGCACGCTGCGTGAGGTAGGCACCCCAGTGCGGGTCCTCGGCCAGGCGGGCCGGGACCGCGGGCATCCAGGGCAGCGGGCCGGCGCCGGCGTTGCGCAGGCCCGAGGCGTCCAGACGCCAGTCCAGGACCGCGGCGCGGTCGTGCGCGCTCTCCAGCTCCCGGTCGCCGGCCGCGGCCCGGAGCGCGTCGACCGGGTTCTCCCCGGCGGCACCGAGCAGCAGCAGGTGGGCGCGCAGGGTCGGCCACGCCGCCTCCTCCGAGAGCCCCGGGACGAGCGTCTCGACCGCGTTGTCCAGGGCGTCGACCACGCTGACCGGGGTGCCGTCGGCGCCGGCGATCGTGTCGTGGCGCAGCAGGTCCTCGGCGGCGACGTAGAGGCTGTCGATGTAGCGCTGCGAGGCCTCGCCGAGCCGAGTGGCCGGGTCGGCCTGCTCGCGGATCAGGCTGGTCGCGGACCGCTGGGCGTCGTCGCGGGCCAGCATCGACTCGACGATGTCGGTCGGCGTGAGCGGCCGCACCAGCGTCGGGTGGATCACCGAGTGCGGGTCGCCGTCCCCGACGACCTCGAGGTAGACGTGGTTCGCGTGCGCGCCGCGAGTCATCATCGTGTAGAGCTGCTGACGCGACTCGCTGCCGGTGGCCAGGCCGTGCATCGTGTCGGCGGTGACGCCCTGAGCGGTGTGAACGGTGCACGCGTAGCCGAGCTCGGTGGACCGTGCGACGTAGTCGGCGGGCAGCCGCACGGTGCGGCCGTGCTGGGTGTGCTGGACGGTCAGGTCGCCACCCTCGTGGATCTCCAGCACGTGCCAGCGGTCGCCGTTCTTCACCCAGTCTGTGGCCGAAGTACGCAGGCGACGGTCGTTCTCGCGGGTGATGATCAGCTCGCCGATCGAGGCCTCGTTCCCGTCGGCGAGCCGGCGGACCGGGCCGCTCGCAGCGACGTCGGCCGGGTCGATTCCCTCGAGCCGGTGGGCGCGTGCCTGCTGGTTCAGCTCGCTGACCAGGTCGCGAGTCGGACCGAGCATGATCGAGTCAAGCCCGGTCGCGCGGTCGGCCTGCCAAGCGGCGAAGACCTCCTCGGTCATCGACGCCAGGTCGCCGACGTGGACCCGGTCGCGGTCGAGGTAGAAGCCGAGAGCCTCGGCCTTGCCCTCACGCAGCGCGAGCGAGGCGGCACCCTCGGCGGGGTCCTTGAACCGGACGAGCTCGGTCAGCTGCAGCGCCCCGTGGGTGGCGCGGATGTCGCGCAGCACGCCGCCGGCGCCGATCGCGGAGAGCTGCTGGTCGTCGCCGATCAGGCGGACGCTGCCGCCACGCTCGAGGATGTAGGAGACCGCCGCGTCCAAGGAGAGGGTGTCGGCCATCCCAGCCTCGTCGATGACCACCAGCGTGGAGGAGTCGATGCCGGCAACCCAGGCCGGCATCGCGGCGCCGGACTCGCGGGCCGCCTGCAGCGAGTGGGTCAGCTTGGCCAGGGTGTCGGTCTGGGTGTCGATCTGCGAGCGCAGGGCATCCGCGGCCGCCGCCGAGGGCGCCAGCCCGATGATCGTGCCGCCGCCGTCAGCCCACGCGCTGGCCAGCGCCCGCATCGCGGTGGTCTTGCCCGATCCGGCGGGCGCGATCGCCAGCTGCAGCCGTGCCCCGGAGGTGGCCATCTCTCGCACCAGCGTGGCCTGACCGGCGTTGAGGGTGATGCCGTTGGCGGTCGACTCGAGCAGCGCCAGGTCGACCGAGTCGGTCGAGACGGCGTACCCGTCGTGGCGGCCGGCGGCCGCGACCAGGCGCTCCTCGGCGCCCAGCACTTTGCCCGAGGTGAACAGCTCGGCGCCGCTCTGGGTGTAGACCGAGGCCCCGTCCGCGCGGCGCAGCTCCGCCGGTTCGCTGATGGTGTCCCAGGGGCGGGCCATGCTCACCGAGCGTCCGTCGAGGACCTCACTGACCAGCAGGTCGACCACCTGGGAGACCTGGTTGGTGGGCACGTTGGCGCCCCTGACCTGCCGCTGTGCCTCGGCGTAGACGTGCCAGAACTGCCAGGTGCTCCGGGCTCCTTCCATCGTCGACACGATCCGGTCGGTGGTCTTGGCGAACCAGGCCGAGTCGGCCAGCGACCGCGCTGCGCCCTTCGGGTTCAGCGCGCCGTGGACCATCTGCTTGACCCGCTGCGGCGTGCCCAGCACCTCGACGGCCTCGCGGTTCCAGGTCTCGCGCTGCTCGGCCAGCGAGCGCGGCTCGTGCTTGGCCTCGCGGGTCTCCAGCGTCGCCTGCTGGGACAGCTGGATGGTCTCCACCGGCGTCGGCGGCCGCCCGTGGGTGGCCTGGAACGCGGCCGCGAGGACCTTGCGGCGGTCCTCCAGGTTGGCACGGCGCTTGGAGAACCGGCGGTTCAGGTCGGGGTCGACGCCGACGATCTCGCGAACCGGCCGCTTGCGGGCGTCCTCGTTCGGGCGCTCCTCGAAACGCACGCCGAGGGCGTCGACCAGGTGCCGCTCGAGCGCGGTGTTGTAGGTCTCCGAGGCCGAGACGACCGCCTTGTGCAGCGGCCGGCCGTCAATGGCCAGCCACTTGCCGTCGAGGGTCTGGACCTTATTCGCCACCGCGACGTGCGTATGCAGGTCAGGGTCGCCGGCGCGGGAGTCGCGGTGGGTGAACGCGGTGGCGACCAGGCCGCGGACGTCGACCTGGCGGACGCCGTTGGTGCCGCGGCGGGTGAACAGCGCCTTGGACTCGATGAAGTCCAGCGCGTCCTTGATCGCCGCCTGGTGAGCCCGCTCGATCACCGCGGCGGTCTTCGGGTCGGCGATCGCCCACAGCACCGAGACGCTCTTGACCGGCGAGAAGGTCAGGTCGTAGCCGGCCACCGCGTTGGTCTTGGGGCGGGAGTGCTTGGCGATCGCGGCGGCAAGCTCGCGGGCGTCGGCGGGCTCGCGGCCGTGCTCGGCACGGAAGAACTCGGTCCCGACCTCGGTGCGAACCTTGGCCCGATCGGCCGCGGGGACCGGCCAGTCACCCGGCAGGCCGGCGGCCTCGTTGAGGGCCGCGATGCGCTTGGCGACCTCGATCCGGAACGGGCTGATGTCGTTCTCGTAGACCTTGTACGGCGTGCCGAGCTGCCGGGCCGTCTTGTAGTCCGCCTCGGTCGGCCGGGCGACGCCGCCACCTTCGATGGGGCGGCCGATGCGCAGGTCCAGATCCTTGGTCCGCTGGGTGGCCAGCGGGTGGTGACCGGAGCCAAACAGGCTCTGCATGTGGTCGGCGGTGACGATGTCGCCAGCGTCGAGGCCCTCCAGGCCCTCCATGCCGGAGCCGACCCACACGCCGGGGGTCTCGCCCTTCTCGGTGTAGTAGCTCGCCAACCCGGTGTGGCCCTTGTCGGTGGCATCCAGAGCTGCGACCTGGCGGGTCAGGTAGTCGTACCCCGACCCCGCCGTCAGCTTGTGGAGGCTCATCGTCACGGTCCCCTACGTGCGCGCGGGCGCGCGGTGCGATCACTTTCGGCCGGATTTCTGATGTGTTCCTTCTATTCGGCAGACCGAGAATGCAAGAGGTGTGTGGCACTTGGTCGGTCGCGGAAATCTGGGGGGACGCTGAGGGGCGTGGGTGACGGCTGGGGCGTCGGGTTCGGATCGGGCTGGCTGGATGGGGCGAGGGGAGCGGGTTTGAAGGTTTCTGGGGTTCGGTGATCGCTCGGGGACGGCGAAATGTCGTAGGTGACTGTCAGAGTCCATGTCGACACGAGTGAGGACCGGATGAGTCAGCAGACGATCAAGCAGCAGGCGCGGCGTACGGCGCGGGAGATGGCCGAGAAGCGGCGGCGCGAGCGCGAGGAGCGGGAGCGCCGGGTGATCGACCTGGCCGAGCGGGTCATGGTCGCAATCGGTGAGCGTGACGCTGCGGTGGCTGAGACCGAGAAGCGCGCGGGTGAGGCGCTGCGGGAGTTGACGGAGCGCGAGGGCCTGTCTCTGAGTGAGGCCGTCGAGTGGTGCGGCGAGACCGTGAGTGTCCGGGAGGCCACGCGGCTGCGGCGGCTGGCCAGTGAGCCCCAGGCCAAGGACGGCGGCGGCGAGCAGGGCGGCGACGGCGCGGCCGCGCTGGCGGCTGCGGGGAGTGGGGGAGCGGGTGCCGGTTCGGCGGCTGGATGACGCCGGCCTCGCGGCGGTCGCGGCAGCGATCGCCGATCCGGCGGTGCTCACGCGGTACCGGGCGAAGGTCGCCACGGTGCCGGGCAGTGAGTGCCTGTGGTGGACCGGCGCGGTGGCCGGTCGGTCCGAGCGGGAGCGCACGGACGGCGGCGGTCATGGCCGGTTCTGGTACGCGCCGGGGCGGGTGATCATCGCGCACCGGTTCGCGTACGCGGTCATGTACGGCGTTGACGCGCTCGCGGAGGCGCGGCTGCTCGGGCATCGCTGTCACAACCCGCTGTGCCAGCGGATCGCACCCGATCACGTCGTGGTGTCGAGCGCGGCGCAGAACCGGCGTGAGTGGTCGGTGCAGCGGCGGCTGCCCTACAGCCCGTTGGCGGACCCGCGCGGGCCGCGTCGGCGGGCGCGGGAACTGCGCGACCTGGCGCGTGAGGACCCGCAGCTCGTAGCCGACGACCTCGCGCGGCTCCAGGAGCTGCTGGGGGAGCAACTGACCCTGTGGTGATCAGCCGGACGCAGAAGGCCGCCCGCACCGTCGATGGTGCGGGCGGCCTTGCGGTTGTTGGTCAGGCTGGCTCGCCGTCGAGGAGTCGGCCGAGCGTCTCCCACAGGTCGAGGTAGCCGTCCGCGTCCTCGGGTGCCTGGTCGCCCCACTTGGCGTGCAGGTCGCGGATGCGGTCGAGTCGGTCGAGGCGGTCGGGCAGCGCGGTGCGGGCAGCGGCTATGAACTCCACGTCGGGCGCGTGCTCGGGAACGTCGCCCCCGCGCGGGTACTTCTTGATCCCGAGCCGCTGCCAGTGAGCACCGGCGTAGGCGACGAGGATGTTGTCCGGGATCAGGGCGTCGGCGGCGGTGGCGCGGATCTTGTCGCCGTGCGGAGTCCACGGGCCTGGGGTGGCGCGGGCCTCAAGGGCGCGGAGCGTGGCGTCGTCGCTCATGCTGGCTGGTCCTCTCGGTCGGTCGCGGCGGCGCGGTCGAGCCTTGTGGACGCGGCCGCGACGACGACGCTGATGCGGGCGGCCAGCGCTCGCAACTCGGCAGGCGTGCCCTGGATCGCCACCACGTCGTCACCGGCGAGGGTCAGGACCGGTTGGCGGTGCTCACCGGCTCCCACCCAGTCCTCGCCGGGAGTGAAGACCTGGAGGCTGGTCTCGCGGGCGGCCAGCCACTCGATGTGCGCGCTCACGGGGTCACCTCGGCGGGTGCGGTGCCGATGAGGCGGCGGAACGCCTGCACGTCGGCCTCGAGGGAGAACAGGCGGCGGCGGTGCTGGTCGTTCTCGGCCGAGACATCGGTCAGGACTTCGGCGAGGCCGTGGAGGAACGCCACGACGGCCTCGGCGGTGACCGTCTCGCCCATCGCGGTCCACGGCTTCGGGACGCGGCTGCTGGCGGCGTACGGCATCTTCATCATGGCGGCGAGGATGCGGCGCTGGTCGCGCTCGCTGATCACGGTGCCGGTCGGGTCCGGCTGGGTCTGCTCGGTCATCATTCCTCCTGTTCGGTGGTGCGGGTGGCGTACTCGGCGTGCAGGGCGTCCAGCGCCGTGGCGACGCTGGACAGGGCCGCGTCCAGGTGGGCGCGGGCGGTCTCGGGGGTCCAGCGGCGCACGTCGCGCAGCCGGTGCTCGATGACGATCAGGTCGCAGGCCGTCTCGCTGAGGGTGTGCCGGTCCTTGGCGGCACGGGCCGCGACGTCGGCGGGGGTGGCGGTCGGCTGGCTCATCGCAGGACGTCCTCGACCGCGCGGCGCTTGGCCTCGTCGAGCGTGGCGGTGCGCATGCCCCAGCGCTGCCCGTAGCCGCCGTCGATGTCGGCGTAGAAGCCCGGGTCGAGGTAGGTCGCGTGGTCGCCCGGGGTGATTCGGATCAGGTACGTCCGCCCGTGTGCGTGGACGCTGGCGGTGTGCGCGGTCCAGCGACCCGGCCAGCGGTCGTCGGCGTCCACGGCGTGCCACTCGACGGGCTTGGCCTGCGCCGTGGTGTCGTCGGTGGTGGTGGTGTCGGTCATGGCTCCTCCTTCGGTTGGGCCGGTGGCGGGCCGGACTCGGGGTCTCAGCCCGCCACCGGAGGAACGGGCGTGACGGTCAGGCCGGGGCGAGCGCGGTCCAGGCGCGGCGCTTGATCCGGTTTGGGTCGTCGCTGGTGAGCACCCGCGCGGCCCGGGCGGTCTGCTCGTCGCCCTTGGTGCGGACCGGGGCGTAGTGGTCGACGTACTCGGCCACGGCCTGGTAGCCGGCCCACGCGGTGTCGCGGATGCCGGCCTGCGTCTCGGCGTCGGCGAAGAGCCAGTGCAGCCGGGAGCGGCGACGGCGCTCGGTCTCGCGGACTCGCTTGGTGGCGTTGGCCTCGGCCTTGCCGAACGTGGCGTCGATCAGGGCGTCGAACGCGGCGTCGGTCATGGTCTGCTGGATCAGCCGCTCGGCCTCGACCTGGAACGCGTCGACGTAGGTGAACGTCAGCCCGAGCGCGTCGCGGGCGGCCTGAACGGCGGCCTTGGCGTTGCGGGTGTGCCGGATCGAGAACGACGACTCGTGGTTGCGCAGGGCCGCGCTCTGGGTGTTCGCGCACACGACGCGGACCGGGGTCACGAGGATGCGGAACGCGCTGGACCCGTCGTGGCTGTTGAGCGCGGCGATGTTCAGGTCGACGCGGTCGGTGCCGCCGACGGTGAGCGAGTCCGGCAGCTGCATCGTGATGAACACCTGCCGACCGCCGCGCAGCGACCCGGCGGTGTCGAAGATCGCGCCGGACTCGTCGGCCAGCAGGTTCAGGAACTCGGCGTGGTCCTCGTTCTGCAGCGGGGTGTAGCCGCCGCCGACGACGCCGAGCGCCTCGGGCTCGCCGGTGAACGGGTTGGTGCGCACCGTGGCGAAGCCGGGGACCTCGATCGCGGTGACGCCGCCCTCGCTGACCTCGGCGGTGGTGAGCGGCAACTTCCGGACGTCCCAGCCGCCCAGGTGGCCGAGCCTCATGGCCTCCTCGGCGGTGAACGCGCGGTCGCGGACGGTGGTGCCCAGGCGGTGCCAGGCGTCCTTGCGGGCGAAGACGGCTGCGGCCTGCGAGCCGTGGGTCTCGATCTCGTGTGACATGTCGGGGTCCTCCCGGTAGCGGATCAAACGAACTGAGTTCATTCTATGGTTTCTATTCCACTGAGGGCGGTTCTCCACAGGACGAACCGCCCTCAGGTGGGGGAGTGGGGAGCCCGGTCAGGCGGCGCTGTCGCTGGCCTCGGTGCCGCTGGCCTCGTCCTCCGGCTCGTCGCCGCCGGTGCTCGTCTGCGGCTCCTCGCCGAGCAGGATCCGCTCGACCGCGCTGGTCTGGTAGCCCCACTCCACGAGCGCGCCGAGCACGCGGGCATCCCACGCGGTCGGGTTGCGCCACGAGTGCTTGCCGGTCGTGGCCTCCCATGCGGCGATGACGGCGGCGAGCGTGGTCATGGTCGCGGCCTTCGGCGTGCTCGCCTTGGTGGCGATCTTGTGGCACTCGTCGTGCCCCGCGCCGTAGTAGCCGGTCGGACGGTCGACGCCCAGCAGCGTGAACAGCATCGGGTGCCGGTGGTCCATGGCCTTGCTCAGCGAGTGGTGTCCGGTGACGACGGCCTCGCAGATCAGGGCCTCGGCACCCTTCGGGGCGGTCTTGCGGGCGACGAACGTGGCCAGCCACTCGCGGCGCACCGTCTCCGCGCTCGCCCAGGCCTTGTTGTTGGCGATCACGCGGCGGCGCTCCTCGCGGCGGGCCTCGGCCTGCTCCTCGCTCTCGCCCTCGTCGCTGCTGTCGGCGCTGGTGCTGCCGGAAACGCCGCGACGGCGCAGACCGGAGGCGGCGAGGTCGGTCACGACCCACACCGGCACGTACTGCTGGTAGGGCTCGGCGGGCTCGTAGTCCTCGTCCTCCGACTCGTCGCCGTCCTCGCTCTCCTCGTCGTACTCGTCCTCGGGGTAGACCCACTCCTTGACGACGTGGACGCGAGCGCCGGGGACGTTGGGCCACTCCTCCTCGGGCAGCGGCTCGCCGTCCTCGGTGACCAGCCGCTCGATGCGCAGCACCTCGTCGGCCTCCTGGACCTCCTCGGCGCTCAGCACCGGCAGGCCCTCGGCGCGCAGCCGCTCGACCTCGGCGGCGTCGGCCTCGCGCTCTGCGGCCTCGTCGCGCAGCCGCTGGGCCTCGTGGGCGAGCGAGCGCCGCCACCGCTTGGCGTTCTCCAGGCGCTCGACGGCCTCGGGGTCGTGCTCGAACTCGGCGAAGATCGCGGCCTCCTCCAAGGTCAGGTCGCCGGAGTCGAGCCGGTTGCGGCTCTGGTCGGCCTTGGTGACCGCCAGGGCGGCGTTCACGGTCGGGCGGTCGATGCTGGTGCGCTTGGCGATCTGCGCGGCGCTCACGCCGAGCAGGGCCAGCTGCTCCACGCCTGCGACGATCTCGGCCTCGCGCATCCCGGCGCGGTGGATGTTCTCGACCATCTGGTCACCGATCCGGTCGGCGTCGGCGGGCTGGGGGACGACGCGGGCCGGGATCAGGCCGGTGGGGGTGCCGACCTCGGCGGCGGTCACGGTGCGGCGCTGGCCGCGCAGCAGGACGTACTGGCCGTCCTCGTTGCGGTAGACCGTGACGGCCTCCAGCACGCCGCGCTCCTTGATCGACTTGCGGAACTCCTTGTGGTCGGCGCGCAGGTCGGTCCGGACGTTGGTGCCGATGATGATGTCGGCGGGGTCGAGGTACAGGAACTCCTCGGCCTGGACGACCTCGGTGGCCGCGTCGGCGGCGGTGTCGGCGGGGGTCTGGATGGTGTCGGTCATGCTGCTGTCCTCCATGAGTAGAATAGAAAGAACTGACAGGACCAAGTCTCCCAACGGGGACCGACGCCTACCGGGCCACAGGGCGCACCTGTGGAAAGGTGGGCACCCGGTGAGGGTGGGGATAATCCCGGCCTCTCCGGGCGCGGACTCCGCTGCGGCGGCGCGGCGCAGCTGCACCTCGTAGCTGGCTGGAACGGAAGGAATCGAGCGAGGGTGGGAACGGCTGCGCAGGGCCCCGACCGGGAATGCAGCGGCGTTGGTGTTAGCCGCTGCAGTGCGGCGCCGGCGGCCGAGGCCAGGGGAGTGATCCGGTGACGAGCCAGACCACGATCCCGGTCGGGATCTACTGGAAGCCCGGCGTGTGGGACCTCGCCCGATCGGCATACATCGCCGACCTGGACACCGACGCCGACTCACCCGGCTCGTTCGTCGGATGGCTCGCCCAGGCGCTCGAGGTGCACGCCAAGCGCTCACCGCAGAAGCGGGCCGAGCTCGCGGCCGCCGGCGAGAACCATCCCGCCCTGGTCAGCGTGACCCGCAAGAGCTTCAACAAGAAGCACGACCTGCCGGCCTCGACCATCGAGGCGGTCGAAGACGCACTCGTGGCCGACCGCCAGGAGCTCGGCCGGATGCTCGCCCGCTCTGCGTTCGCCCAGGAGGCAGTCATCGCCGCGGCCGAGGAGGCCCGCCGGCGGCTGGGCCGAGACCTGCCCCCGCCACCGCAGAAGCTCAGCAACCGCCCGCCGCGGCGCCGCACGGCACGGTAGGCCAGCTGGGCCCGCCGGCACCGTGTTGTGTCGGTGGCTGCGTCTAGCGTCCTTCCCAGCGCCCCGACCCGGTACCCGAGAGCCGGTCGGGGCGCTTCTGTGCGCTGTGGGGATGACCGGCTGCACGCGAGCTCGAGCAACTAGTTCGGCAGATGTGATCGCTGCCGGACCCCGACGGGACCTAGGTGACTGCGGGACTCAACGTCCTCGCCGTCACCTAGGAGGAAGTCATGTCGACCACCGTCACTTTCGCCGGCAACCTGGCCGAGGCGCCAGAGCTGCTCTACACCCGCGAGAACAAGCCGTTCGTCAGCTGCCGTGTCCTGGTCAACCGCCGGACCCAGAACGACCAGGGGGAGTGGGTCAACGACGAGCCCACCGCCCACAACGTCAAGATCTTCGGCTCGGCCGCCACCCACGTGCACGACAGCTGCGGATCCGGCGACCCGATCTTCGTCCACGGCCTCGAGCGCACCGAGGCCTGGGCTGACAAGGAGACCGGCGAGAAGCGCACCAAGGACGTCGTGGTCGTCGACAACCGCTTCGGCGAGGTCGGCCTGTCGCTCAAGTACGTCTCCGCGCGCATCGAGCGCGCCCCCCGCACGGCCCAGGCCAGCTGAGGAGGTTCACTCCAATGGATCTCGTCGTACAGTCCCCGGACGAGCTGCTGGCCGCGGTGCCGCACGTCCTCGGCTTCAAGCCGGAGGAGTCGATCGTGCTCGTGCCCTTCCGGCCCGGGCTGCCCATCACTCGCGTCGACCTGCCGAAGACGGCCGCAGACCGTGAGGAAGTGTGGGACGCCCTCAGCGGCCCGTACGGCCGCCACGCCCGCCCCGGAGCCCGCCTGGCGATCCTCTGCTTCACCGAGGACCGGCGCAGCGCCGAGCTGGCCAGCCAGCATCTGTCCAACCGCCTCGAGACCGTGGGCATCACCACCCACATCCGGCTGTGGGCCGACGGCGAGCGGTGGCGTGAGTTCAACACCGGCCAGACCGGGCTGCAGACCCAGGCGACCGCCGAGCGGATCGCGGCCGCCACCGTCCTGACCGGCGCCGCCCAACCGGCGGCCAGCCGAGCCTCGCTGGCCGCTTCCATGGTCGGTGACCGGGAGCCGATCGCCCAGCTGCTCCCCGCGGCCCGGGCCGCGGCCGCGGACAGCACTCCCGCCCTCGAGCGGGACTGGGCACTGGACCGGCTCGAGCAGTTCCACGCCGACGGCAACCGGCTCTCCGACGTCGACGGCGCACGGATGCTGGTGGCCCTGGAGACGATCAGCACTCGCGACGCGCTCTGGGAGGACATGAGCCGCGAGAACCGCACCTCCCACATGGCCCTGTGGAACGACCTCACCCGCCGCGCTCCTGACGAGGTCCGCGCAGCGCCGGCCTCCATGCTCGGCTTCGCCAGCTGGCTGCACGGTGACGGCGCCAAGGCCTGGTGCGCCCTCGACCAGGTGCCCGCCGACCGGCCCTACTCCATGGCCGCCATCGTCGCCTCGGCGCTGCAGAACGGCATCCACCCCCGCGAGTGGGAGCGGTACCAGACCCAGATGCGTGGCCTCGCCGCCGAGCTGGACGAGTCCTTCGTCCCCAAGCCACCCGGCCAGCAGCGCGACATCCCGGGCGCGCAGCCCATCACCGACCGTCCGGCCCCGGGCCGCTGAGGAGGACCACCGCGATGAACCACGACGACGACACCACGGTGCAGCACAGCACCACCGAGCGTCAGCTGCGGCGCCTGGTCGTACCTGAGCCCGCGGCCTACGCGGCCGACAAGCGCCTCGACGTCATCCACGAACCCGACCTCGACCTGCTGTGGGGAGGCCCGGAATGAGCACCCCGCACGCCGACGACCGGCTGGCCCGCGTCAAGCTGAGCAGCGTCATCGAGCCCGGCGACCTGCGCGTCACCGGCCTGGTCAGCGAGCTCGGTGCCGGCAAGGTCCTCGACTACCTCGAGGCCGCCGGCGAGGTGGAGAACCACTGGGGCTTCACCATCGGCCACGACCTCGCCCACGTCGATCCCGGCAAGGTCCTCGAGCAGGCCGCCGGCCGCGGCATCCGGTTCGTCATCCCCGGCGATACCGAGTGGCCCGACCAGCTCGCGGGCCTGCGCGGCGCCGGCGCACTGCACGACCGCGGCGGCGAACCCGTCGGACTGTGGGTCAGGGGAGCGGCTGACCTCAACCAGCTCGCAGCCAACGCCGTGGCCGTAGTGGGCTCGCGCGCCGCGACGGACTACGGAACGCATCAGGCCACCGAGCTGAGCCGGGACCTCGCGGCCATGGGCCACACCGTCGTCAGCGGACTCGCCTACGGCGTCGACCAGGCCGCCCACCGAGGAGCCCTCCTCGCCGGCGGCCCGACCATCGCCGTGATGCCGTGCGGGGCCGACCGGCCCTACCCTGCCGCGCACGCCCAGCTGCTCGAGGCGATCGCCGATCGCGGCCTCGTCGTCGCCGAAGCGCCACCCGGCACCGCGCCCACCCGCGCCCGGTTCCTCGCGAGGAACCGGATCGTCGCCGGCCTGTCCGAAGGCGCGGTGGTCGTCGAGGGAGCCTTCCGCAGCGGCGCCCTCACCACCGCGCAGTGGACCGACGCCCTGCACCGCCCCGTCATGGGCGTCCCGGGTCCCGTCACCAGTGCCGCCTCCGCCGGCGTGAACCAGCTGATCCGGCTCGGCCAGGCGAGCATGGTCACCAACGTTCAAGAGGTCATCACCGACCTCACCACCCACGCCTACTCGGCGACGGCCGCGGCCGCACAGCTCGACGAGTCCTTCATCCCGGGGCCGGTGCGCTCCGCGCAGAGTCACGTCCCGGGTCCGCCGGCCCCGGCCGCCGCCCCTCGGCGCTGATGGCCCACCGGAGGCCCCTGTGGATAACCGGACTTGAGTCGGTACGCCCACCTACGCTGCTCAGAGTTCCTAGGTCCGCTCGACGACGTCGACCGGGCCGAGCTCGGGAAGGAGGAGACCTATGAGCAACCCGCCGCAGAAGATCCCGCACGAGGATGCGCCGCCCCTTGAGCACCGCGGCCGGGCCGTCCACGTCGACTGGATCTGGGCCCTGAGCGTCGAGCGGGTCCTGGAGGGCCCGCCGGACCTGCTCAGCTGGGCGAACTGACCAGCTGCTCCCGTGACCAGCGAACTACGGCTCCGCCGCGACGTCGACGCGCTCTGCCTGACACCGCGGCACCGCGATGTCCCCGGCAGCCTCGCGGCCGCCCGGGCGCACTGCCGCGCCCAGCTCGAGGAGGCCGGCTGGACCGTCGAGGAGCGGACCTTCCGGCCACGCCCGGCGCTACGGCTCTCGGACGCGGGTCACCCCGTCTCGCCCCTGGCGATGCGCTGGATGTCCGACCTCGAGGGCGTCAACCTGCTCGCGACGCCAGCGGGTCATGCAGGCCACCAGGCCGGCGACATCCTGCTCGTCGCGCACCTGGACACCGTGCGCTGCAGTGCGGGTGCGGACGACAACGCATCCGGGGTCGCCGTGGTCCTCGCGAGGTGGCCCGCCAGCTGCGGTCGCGCGACCACCGCGTGGCGATCGCGATCGTCGACATCGAGGAACTGTGGCACCTGGGCGCCCGTGAGCTCGCCCGCACGCTCCCGCGCCCGGGCCTGGTGGTCTGCCTCGACGCCGTCGGCTTCTTCGACGAACGTCCGCGGACCCAGCGCCTCCCCGCCGGCCTCGGCCTGAGGTTCCCGGCACTGGCCCGCCAGCTGCGCATGAGCAAACGCCGCGGCAACTTCCTGTTGGCCGTCCACCGCGGATCCTCGGCGGCCTTCGTGACCTCCTGGAGGCGCGCGGCCGAGGCAGCCGGCCTGCCGGCCGCCCAGCTGCGCGACCCGCGCTGGAACGGCCGTGGCCCGCGGATCACGCACTGGGTCAACCCACTCCTGATGGTTCTCGACCGGTCCGACCACGAGCCCTTCTGGCGCCGCAGCATCCCCGCCGTCCTGCTCACCGGCACCGCGACTCTCCGCAGCCCGTACTACCACCGCGACTCCGACACCCCAGAAACCCTCGACTACGTCCGGCTCGCCCAGGTCGCCGACTCCCTGGCAGCCACGCTCGCCGGCGAACCGGTCGAGCTCGGCCTGGCTCAGCGGCCCTAGCCGACCTGGCCGGTCCAGTTCGGGTCGACCGGGACCGGGATCAGGTCCTCGACCGGAAGCCAGTCCATCTTCACGACCGGCTTGAGCGCGGCGTCGTCGTGCCAGACCACGAGGGCCTCCCAACGCCGGCCTTCGCGCTTCCAGTCGAGGATGAGACCGCGGGACGGCTTGAGTCGGCCGGTGTTGCGGATCAGTACGAACCGGACGTCGCCGTATGGCCGCCACGCGTCGTTCTTCGGCGGGTTGGCAGACACGTCGGCGCTCACTCGGTAGTGAGGAGCTCGGCCGGGATCCACTCCTCGACGGTCGCCCACCGCCCCGGGCGCAGCTGTGCGACGTACACGACCCTGCCCTCCCACAGGCGGCCAGCTCGGCGCCACTCCAACAGCAGGCCCGGCCGCGGCTGCGAGGCGTCGACGGGAAGGCTCACCCAGCAGTGCCGGCCCGGATGCTCCGGGCCGCTCGTCGAGTGCTCCTGCGGCGCCTGGTCGACGCGGACGCGGTCCTTCAACGGGATGCCTGCCCCGCGCCCGTACCCGCCCGCCATGGCTCCAAGGATAGAACAAGTGTTCGAGCGCTCCCGTGGGGTGAGGCTGCCCTGGGCAGAAGGCCTAGGCGGCGGCGGTCGAAGTCAGCGTGAGAAATGAGACGACGGGATGCTCCGGGTCGTTGTACCAAGTCACCTCGAACCCGCCGGCGTACGCAGCCCAGCAGTCTTCCGCTGTTGGTATCGGGGTTGCTCCCCACATGGCCTGCAACGGCTCGCGCATACCTGGGGCCCGATACGTTGCGGACGCCTCCGAGATCAGTTGGTTGAGCAGTACGCGATGTGCATGTCCAGGCGGCAGTCGGTCGAGGATCGCTGCCTGCCACGCGGCCGCGAAGTCTTCGGTCGCGCGCACCACCGGCTCGCGGTGGCGGGTGACTTCGGCGACGTCGAGAGGAAGCAGCACGTGCAGCCCGGACCTCGCTTGAAGTCGTGCAGCAGCAAGGCGACCTCGTGTCACCCACAGGTCCGGCCGCACCATCAGGCCGCATCCCAGCTGAGGCCGAGGATCCGGAAGGCCTCCTGGAGGTCAGGGTGCTCGGGGGAGAGGGCGTGGTGCTCGATCGAGTCGAGGGTCCGGCTGATCGAGGGATCCTCGGCTCGCTCGAACACCGCCCACAGCGTGAGGTCGTCGCCGTGCCGGGAGGCGAACGTGACGCCGTCGAGCTCGGTGGTCGCATGCAGATAGGTCGCCACCGACTGAGTAAGCGCTCGCGGGCGCCCGTCCTTGAGCGCCGCCGCGTCGAAGTCGTGCAGGTTCAGCAGGTGCGCGAGGGCAACGAACTGCGGCCGCAAGGCCGCAATGGACTCCGCGGCGGTCACCGCGCAGAACCGACCCGACAGCGTCGCGCTCGCTGCCGACCGCGGCTCGAGCCACGAGTAGGAGATCTCGCCCGCCGTCGCGGTCGGATGCATCGCGGCGTCCTCGTCGTCCTCCTCGATGTCGTCGAGCTCGAGCACGAGGGTCGGGTCGGGCCGGAAGCCGGCGAGGACCTCGAGCAGGCAGGCAAGGAGGGTGGATCCGGCGTAGATGGTGCGGAAGTTGCCCTGCCGGTCATCCCAGCGCCCGTGGAACCTGCCATCGGCGCCGGCCCACTCCCATCCCGACCAAGCCCAGGGCTCCGGCTTGAAGCCGACGCGCCAGACCTGCTCGGCCGCGTCGACGACCAGCTGAGGTGCCTCGGTCACCAGCGAGTCACCCGGCCGCAGCGAACGCGCGCGCGGCCGCCAGGACCTCGGGGCCGACCTGCTCCAGGTCACCCTCACGCAGCAGCCGGGCCGGCGCGACGTCGTCGAGGCGCGGGTTCATGCCCTGGAACCACGCCTGGACGACCGCGGCCGAGTCCTTCTCGCGCAGCAGAGCCGCGATCCGGTACGCCATCCGCAGCCGGTTGACCACCTCCGTCGACGGGGTCCGTGCGTCGGCCGAGTCGGCCCACTGGCGCACGGCGCGGGTCTCCTGGACCGAGCCCAAGTAGGCCACGAGCTTGGCTCCGAGCAGGTCGCGCAGCCGCTCGACGAGCTCCGGCGTGGGCAGCCGCACCGACTCCTCGTAGGCGCGAAGGTCGCCGCGGGCGATGGTCGACTGAGTGCTCATACCTGCAGTGTGCCACCGTCTGCAGCGCAATCCAATAGTGAATCGCGGGCGAAATCACAGGCTAAATCACACCGCCGATAACATAGACTATGTCAGTCCGAACTCGGTGGGAATTGGCTTCCGCCAGTCTCCACCAGCGCCGCGTGATCATGCGACGGCGTGCATTCGTGATTTCGGCCAATGAAGCCGGACGTCGTTGGTCGCGGCCCTCTCCCCAACCAGACGCGGTCGTCACGAGCACTGGCGAGCGGCTCGGGATGTAGCGACGAGCAGGTCGTGCGGAGTCTCCGGCCTCTCGCGGCCGCCGGGTCCGTCGAGCCGATGGGCTCGGGATACAGGCGCGTGCGGGGCTTGAGCGGATGTCGGGCGTGCGCGCCTCCGGGCGAAGGTCGGCGATTGGTAGCAAGGTGTCGGCCAGGTGCTGCGCTACTCGACCTGCTGCGACGCCGCAGCGGTCGTGCTTCTGAGGCCTCCGCGGGCCCTCTCGGACGGCAAGGAGTAGTCAGCGCGGCTGATCGTCGAGTTGGAGTCCTTCCGAGGCTGCGTACACCTCCAGTGCACCTAAGCTAAGAGCCTCGGCCGAAACGACTTGGCCGTCGAGGACCTCAACTACGACCAGGCGTTCGCGGCCGCGCGGCGTCGCGTGCCTGAGGGGTGGCGGATCATCGCGCTGCGCGTTGAGCGGAATCATTCGCCACGGGTTGATCGCTGAGGGGCCGCCTGCGCACCTAGGTGACCAAGAAAGCGAGGTGGGAAAATGAGTCCTTCCCCCGCCGAGAACTCGGTTCCCGGAGTCGTAACCTTCACCGCCCGTGGCAACGCCGCCCTCGATCAGCTGGCCGACACACTGGTGGCCGAATGCGACGGCTCCCCCACGGGCATCGCCAACCTCCTCGAACAGGTGCTGGAAGCCGGCATCGAGGACCTGGCGGAATCCCTCAGCCAGAAGGCCCAGCCGGCGCCGCCCGCGAGCTTCGACGTCGACGAGCTCGGGCCGCCGGTCGAGAGCCCCGACGACGCTGCGCGTCGCCGCCTCTTGACACGGTCGCCGTTCGCCGGCGGCAAAACCGCCGCTCGGCATGGGCCGCTGAGGGGGCGAAAGCTATAGGCCGCAAAAGACCGCCAAACCTGCGGCAATGGATTGTCGAGGTAGGGCCCGATCAGCGTGCGCGCCGCCGCGACGGAGCGCTGCTCGTCGCGGGCCCGGGGTCCTTCGCGTGGGACCGAGCCTGAACGATCGCCTTCCCTTTCGCCGGCCATCCTGCGGATCCGGATACTGCCTCGCCACCGACGGCCCCTCCCCCGGGCGAGTGGATCGTTGCGATGGCGGATGCCGTGCTGGAGGCCTCGGTCGTGGCGTCGCCCGCGGAGCGCAGCGCCTCGGTAACGGGTGGGGGCAGCGGGACGAGGCGTTTCGCGAGAATGTGGGCTGGGGGGACCCAGACGACGTCACCCATGGCCGGTGTGGTGACCAGCCCGGCCTCGACGTCGTTGTGCGCTCGGCGCGAGAGGGCGCGGGCGGGACCGACAAGGTTGGGGACGTCTGCCTTCTCGACGACGACGTGCGCGATCTCGGAGCCAGCCTCGATCGCGCGTAGCGTGGCCATGGTGGCCTGGGGAAGTCCTGGCCGGGTTGCGATCACCTGCGGTGACGCCAGGGTGGTGGTGGCGTGGGTAATTTGTCGGTACGCGGCGCGAACCTCCGCCGCCGCGCGGGCCAGTGGGTCCTCGAGGCGGGCGCCGGGGGGAGCGAGGTCGCCCCAGCGGCTGGCCAAGTTGTTCCAGGAACGGCCCGCCTCGGCGATCGCGGGGACCAGACGGTCTGACGGCTCAAGGATGCCGGCGGTCGCGGCAGCCTCGACGAGCACCATGCTGGCGCCGGCGATGAGTCCTTGGGTGCGGGTGATGAGCACGATGTTGGACGGTTCGAGATCGCGGGCCAGCGCTCGATGCGACTGGATGTCCCAGCTGGCCAGGGCCTGCGCAAGGCGGACTGGGGCGTCGACCGGCCTCATCGCCTCGCCGGCGAGGGCTTGGGCGAACCCGTCGGTCAGGTAGCTGCGTGCGGTGTTCTCGCACGCAGACATCCGATCGACCCAGACCCCGGCGGGTGCGATCGCGTAGGGGGAGTGGTGCTGGGCCAGTTGGACCCGGCGGCCCGAGTCGCGGGCGTCGGTGACGCGGTCGCGTCCGTTGTCGTGCAGGGCGACGTTGACGGCGTGGGCGGTCAGGTAGAGACCGTGCATGATCCTGGTCCGGGCTGCCTCGAGGTCGCGGTGGGCCTCGGTCTGCTCGTGGGGGACCTCGGCGCCGTAGCGGCGCACGAGAGCCGCGGCGCTGAGCAGGGTCTGGGTCATCTGGTCGATGCGGGGGTTGGTCGGTCCCTGGCCTGGCCAGGCCCTTCGGCCGGTCAAGCTGGACTGAATGGTCGACGCTTGCGCCGACAGGCTGGTGATGGGCCGATCGCGATCGTCGACGCCAGGCCGGCGACTCGGTAGCGAGGCCCAGAGGTTCTCCGCGGCCGCGACCATCGTCGGCCAGCTCCGTAGGAGCGGGCCGGCGTCGTCGCCGTCGACGTCCATGAGCAGCTGACGGGCCTGGTAGTCGACGTCGAAGAGCATCTCGCCGACGCTGCGTACGTCGCGCGTGGTCGCCGGGATGTGGTTGATGTCGAAGAGCTCCTCTTCGATGTCGGCGTATGCCGGACGCGGGTCAGTAGCCAAGGTCGCGGGCTTCCCGGATGAGATCGCACAGGTCGACGACCAGCTGCGAGCCGTGGACCAGGTCCGGCTGGTGCAGCGGTAGCGGGCGGGTCAGCTCCTCGGCCTGGGTGAGCAACTGCAGGGGCGTTCGGTCCTCGAGGTCGGGGAGTGGGTCGACGTCGGGTAGCTCGTAGTCGTCGGGCAGCAGGGCGCTGGCCTGGGAGTGGGCGAGGTAGACACCCAGCCCGAGGTCGTGGAGCGGGGAGTCGGGGGCGGCCTCGTCGGCGTCGCTCCACACCTGGGCAGCGGTCTGGTGCAGCAGCTGGGCGATCGAGCCGAGGCGGTCACAGGTGGCGTCGGCGTTGAGGGTGTCCACGGGGTGTTCCTTTTAGTCGGGGTCGCTCTGGCCCATGAACCCACGTCCCGGCCGCGGCCTGCTGCGCCGAGCGGCGGGCTGTGGATAACTCGGGGTGCTGTGGGCACCTGGGCACAAACTGGTCTTGTTCGCCTATGTCGTTCGGTGGTTGTCGGACGATCACCGCGAGCACAGTCAAGAGAACCGCACTAGTGCTGGAAGATGGAGGAGGGGCGAGATGAGGTTCCCAATGACCGTGCTGAGAGCCGTGACGTTGGCGCCGGCACTGCTGGTGAGCTTCGTCCTCACCGTGGTGGTGTGCGCCCTGCTCCCGCCGGCGCTGGGACTGGTGGCGTTCATGGCTGCGGGCGGCGTGCTGGTGGCGCTGGCGCTGGGACAGCTGAAGGAGCCTGCGGTCGCGGCGTTGACCCGGTCGCGGCCGGCGACGGAGGCCGAGTTCCGCGTAATGGCGCCGGTGCTGGCCGAGCTTGGCGGCCGCGGCGTCGACGTCGGCGCGCTGCTCGTGGGCCGGATCCAGCGGCCGAGCACCCCAGTGGCGGTGGCGATCGGCCGGCGCACCGTGGTGGTCAGCCCTGGGCTGGTCGAGGCGACGTACCGCGGCGGTGTGACGCGCGCGGAGGTGGCCGCCGTGCTGGCGCATGCGGTCGGCCGGCGCCAGGCGATCCGGCCGCGGCTGGAGCTAGCCGTGCTCGCGGCGACGACGCCGTGGCGGCTGATGGTGGCGACGTTCCGCGGCGTCGGCCGTGCCTTCGCCTGGCTTCCGTTCATGCGGCTTGCCTGGACGCTGCGCTGCGTCGTGGGGGTGATTTGCGTGGTGCAGTCGGTCGCTGAGGACCGGGCCTGGGCCGGTCTCCTCGGGGGCGCGGTGATCGCGCTTACCTACCTGGTGCCGGCGGCCGCCCGGCGGATCGAGCTTCACACGGAAGCCGAGGCCGACCAGTTCGTGCTCTCGATCGACCTCGGCCCCGTGCTGGCGGGTCTGCTACGGCGCTACAGACACCCCATGACGATCGAGCGAATGCAGCGCTTGCAGACGGTCGCCGAGCAGCCCCAACGGCCGCAACTGCACCTCGTGCACGGCTGAGGCTGTTCTCGGGCGACCTCGACAGGGGCGCTTCGAGCGGGGGAGTGCACCCTCCCGATGTTGGCGTCTGGGGTGAGTTGGTCGACGGTCGCACCCAAGGTGACCTATCCCTATCCGGCATCAGACCTGAACCGCCCCGGCAAGTCCGGAGACTTTCTAGTTTGAGACTCCAGCTGTTGCTGGGGTCTGGTGGTGAGCGTAGTGAGCCTGCTCGGCCTCGACCGGCGTGAGGTCGTCGCAGTACTCGAACGGTCGACGGTGGTTGAACCAGTCGGCCCATTCGGCGGTGGCGATCTCGAGGTCATCGAGTCCCTTCCACGGCCGTCGCGGTTTGACCAGTTCGGTCTTGTAGAGCCCGATCACGGACTCGGCCAGGGCGTTGTCGTAGGACGAGCCCACTGCCCCGGTCGAGGGCTTGATCCCGGCGGTGTCGAGCCGCTCGGAGTAGGCCACGGACATGTACTGGACTCCGTGGTCGTGGTGCGCGATCAGACCGGTCAGGTCCTTGCCCTCGCGGCTGCGGGTCCAGATCGCCTGCTCGACCGCGTCGACGACGAGCTGGCTGGTCATCGTCGTGGCCACCGACCAGCCCAGGATCCGCCGGGCGTAGGCGTCGATGACGAACGCCGTGTAGCACCAGCCCGACCACGTTGAGACATAGGTGAAGTCGGCAACCCAGAGCCGGTCGGGTGCCAGCGGCGCGAAGTTCCGGTCGACCAGGTCCAGTGGCTTCGCGCCCTTCGGGTCGCTGATCGTGGTCCGCTTGACCTTCCCGCGCACGGCACCGGCCAGGCCGAGGTCGCCCATCAACCGTTCCACGGTGCAGCGCGCGATCGGCAGCTCGTCTTCGGGCCGTTCGCGGTTCAGGGTGAGCCACACCTTCCGTGCGCCGTAGACGCCGTAGTTCGACGCGTGGACCGCGGCGATCCTGGGCTTCAGCTCCTCGTCGCGCTGCTCGCGGACGGTGGGCTTGCGGACACGGTGCTCGTAGTAGGTCGCGGGGGCGATCTTGGCGCCCAGCTGGGTGAGCTGGTCGCAGATCGACTCGACACCCCAGCGCAGACCATCGCCGTCGCGCACACCGACGTGCTCGTCGACGTAGCGCACGATCAGCGCTGTGGCCGGTCGAGTTCGGCCGCGAAGAAAACCGAAGCGGACTTGAGGATGGCGTTGGCTCGCTTGAGCTCGGCATTCTCCCGCTTCAACCGCTTCAGCTCCGCCGATTCCTCTGTCGTCATCCCCGGCCGCCGGCCGGCATCGACCTCAGCCTGGCGGCACCACTTCCGGACGGTCTCTGGCGTTCCGACACCGAGCAGCTCGGCGACCTTGCTCATCGCCGCCCACTCCGACTCGTGGACGGCCCTGATCTCGGCGACCATCCGGACCGCGCGCTCACGCAGCTCGGCCGGGTACCTCGTTGACTTGCTCCCTGACATGACTCCAACCTTCCCAAGGAATGGAGTCTCCGGACTTGCCGGGGCGGTTCAACCCGAGGTCCATATCCACAAGTGTTCTTGGTGTAGTTGCGCGGGTCGAGGGCCATGATCGACGGTGGACCTGTGCGCCGCATCCTTGAGCAGTTCCCGCCCGAGCGTCGTCCTCCCGTCGTGCTCCATCTCCCGCTGGAGTTCGCCAAGCGTGGCTTCTACCACGGTGACCTTGTGGCGACGGCGATTGATCGGGACAGGATCGTCTATCAGGTCAGCTACGAGTTCGACGGGGTTGAGTGCGACGGGTGGTTTCCCGCCGACTGGGTTTGGCGGCCAGGAACCAACGATGACATGCGGATGGCTCCGGTGGCCCCGGTAGGGCGCGCCGAGGACACGTAAGGAGCTCAGGCGCGGCGTCGCTCCTCAGCCACGCGAGACCGCACTCTCCCTTCGAGATGATCGAGCCGGAACCAGCGACGGTTGTCGTTGGTAGTGCACGGGACCAGGCCAGCGCTGACCCGGTTGCTGAGCGTGTTCGCTCCGATGCCCAGTACAACCGCTGCCGGCCTGATCAGAAGCCACTCGTGCTCGTGGTCAGGTGGCGTGGGTTCCCAGGGCGAGGTCCACCGGTGTAAGCAACGGTCATGCTGCTGCCGGGTTGGTCAGCAGCGCAGCCAGCCGGTCGGCTGGGGTCTGCAGGTCAAGGGTAGGGCGGGGCCTGCGGTTGAGGCTGTCGGCGATCCGGCGGAGGTCGTCGGCGGTGTGGCTGCTGAGGTCGCTGCCCTTCTCGAACCAGTGCCGCAGCAGCCGGTTGGTGTTCTCGTTGGTGCCGCGCTGCCACGGCGAGCGGGGGTCGCAGAAGTAGAGCGTGGTGTTGAGCTCGAGCTGGATCCGTTCCCACTCGGCGAGCTCGGTGCCGCGGTCCCAGGTGATCGAGCGGCGCAGGTGTTCGGGCAGTTGGCTCATCTCGCGGATCATCGCCTCGGCGACGCTGGCGGCGTCGTGACGTCCGGGTAGGTGCAGCAGGATCGTGAACCGGGTCGATCGCTCCACCAGTGTCCCGATCGCGGACTTGCTGGCCGGTCCGACGATCAGGTCGCCCTCCCAGTGACCGGGCACCGCCCGGTCGGCGGCTTCGGCGGGGCGGTCGCTGATCTTGAACGCCTCGACGTACGGCGACGTGGCCCGCGTGGTGTGCCCGCGGGGCTTGCGCTGCTGGCGTTTCAGGCTCAGCTGGCGGTACAGGTCCT
Source organism: Nocardioides palaemonis (assembly GCF_018275325.1). Classification (NCBI taxonomy): domain Bacteria; kingdom Bacillati; phylum Actinomycetota; class Actinomycetes; order Propionibacteriales; family Nocardioidaceae; genus Nocardioides; species Nocardioides palaemonis. The sequence continues at coordinate 1,000,131 of NZ_JAGVQR010000001.1, forward strand.
TGCGCAGCTCGCCACGGCCCTGCACGTACAGCGTCTGGTAGATCGTCTCGTGGCCCACCCGCCTCATGCTCTCGTGCGGATGGTCGCGGCGCAGCACCTGCCCGATCAGCCTGGGCGACCAGCCCTGATCCATCTGGTCCTCGATCCACCGGCACAGCCCCGGGTTGCGGGCGAGCTTGCGCCGCTTGGGGCGCCGGCGGCGCTCGTGCGCCGCGCGGTGCGCGACCGGCCCCCAGTACGAGCCGTCCGGTCCACGGTTGCGGTTGACCTCCCGCCAGATGACCGACTTGTCCCGCCCGATCAGATCGCCGACCTGCTGGTAGGTGCAGCCGCACCGCAACGCGACCGCGATCGCCGACCTGTCCTCACTGGTCAACGCCCGCCGCTGCCGCGGCCGTCCGTCGCGACGTGGCTCGTCCGGCACCCTCGCCGGCGCACTTCCGGGCAGGCCGCCATCGCGGCCGAGCTGGATCACAGGGCTCATGAGCCCCGATCGTCGCCACCAGCCCGACCCGGCCTTGACCGACACGCCTGAGCCCGTCGCCGCACGCTGCAGCGACAGCCCCGAGCACACCAGACCGAAGAACTCCTCCTGCTCCTCATACGAGATCGCCCTCTTCGCCATCCACAACACCACCTGACACTCGGCGTTGCTACGACCGCTGGACTCCGCCCCAGGGTCCGCGGCTACGCCGACGCTCGAGCTCCTCCACAGTGTCGCGACGGGCCGCAGCGAGCTCGAGTACCTGCTGACGTGACCAGGCTGGACGACGGCCACCCGGTCGAGGGGTCAGGTCTCCCCGTCTTCGCATCTTGGGGATCGACGACGACTGGACGCCCAGGATCTCTGCTGCCTCACGGCTGGTGATCCACTCGGACACGCCTGACATGCGGGCACGCTATCGAAATCCCGACCGTCGAACTTGCCACGCAGCTCGACAGAATTGGTGCTGGTCGCGGCAGATCCGGGCGAGCGTAGCCGCCCTCACGCGGCAGCGCCGTACGCCGTTATGCGCCGCGACCGCTCTCCGAAGCCTCGTCGGCCTTCCGCGCCTTTCTTCTTCTGAGCGCGATAGACCGAAACGACCGAGACCACAGTGAGGACGCCGAAGAACACGATGGTGCTGGGCCAGCTTCGGTCCTGAGCGCGGAAGTAGACCATCGCGATGAACGCACCGCCAAAGATGACCGCGACGTAGAGATACACCACCTTCATCCATGCGCCATCTTCGCAAAGAGCCGACCGCGCATCGGCGGATCCGCGAGCTCCTCGCGGCATGTGCGGATGTGCTGCGCGTCGCTCGGGCGTTGCATCAGTTGGTTCACGTCGCATACGCCGGCTCCGGCGGGGGCGACGTTCTAAGGGCATGAGGTTTGAGCGCGAAGCTGCACAGTCCCTGTGTTGGATGTCAGGGCATTTGAGGGTCTCGCGGCCTTGGTACTGAGGTCCCTTAAGACTCGCGTAGTCCCACTAGTTGCCAGAACTCCCAAGACACCTGACCAATCATCTGGTTGCCTTGGGTCTCGTGGAACCGGAGGAGTTGCGCCCGAACCTGTCTGCCTTCGTCGCATGGCGACAGCAACATCTCCGCGGTGACGAGAAAGGCGAGGCACAGACCTTCCTCGACCGCCTCTTCAAAGCGTTCGGACACGACGGCGCCATCGAAGCGGGCGCGGTGTACGAGGACCGCGTCAAGCGCACCATCGACTACCTCGGTGTCGGCTATGCGGACCTGATGTGGAAACCCCGCGTCCTCGTCGAGATGAAGAAGGCCGGTGCGGACCTCAGCCGCCATTTCCGGCAGGCCTTTGAGTACTGGCAGATGGCCGTGCCAGATCGGCCGCGCTACGTCGTGCTGTGCAACTTCGACGAGTTTTGGGTCTACGACTTCGACCAACAGCTCGACGCCCCCATGGACATCGTGAAAATCGGGGACCTCCCGCAGAGATACGAGGCCCTCGCGTTTCTGCTGCCCGACAACCCGCCGCCGATCTTTGAGAACGACCTGGTCGAGGTCACCCGCGAGGCGGCAGCCAACGTCTCCGGCGTGTTCCGCTCCATGGTCCAGCGCGGCATCGACCGCCGACAGGCCCAAGCGTTCGTCCTGCAATGCGTCGTCGCCATGTTCTCCGAGGACATCGGCCTCCTGCCGTCGCACTTCTTCACCCGCACCGTGACCGCCGACGCCAAGAACGGCCGCGAGGCTTACGACCTGCTCGGCTCCCTCTTCCGGGAGATGAACGCCAACGGCCGGACGGACGGTGGCCGGTTCGAGGGCACCCCGTACTTCAACGGTGGGCTGTTCTCGACCATCCAGCCCATCGAGATGATCGACGAAGAGCTGCAGGCCATGCGGGAGGCGTGCAAGACCGACTGGTCCGCGGTCCGGCCGGAGATCTTCGGAACGCTCTTCGAGACCTCGATGGACAAGGACGAGCGCCACGCCTACGGCGCCCACTTCACCAGCCAAGCCGACATCATGAAGGTCATCAGCCCCTGCATCGTCCGGCCCTGGATGCATCGCATCGACGCTGCCAAAAAGATCAACGACCTCGAACTGATCCTGCTCGACCTGGCCAACTACCGAGTCCTTGACCCGGCCTGCGGCTCCGGCAACTTCCTGTACGTCGCCTACCGCGAGATGCGCCGACTCGAGGCGGAGGTGAAGCGCCGCATCGAGGAACGCCGTAAGGGTGGCCTCGCGGACCAAGGCGCGTTGTCCTACGTCACCACCGACCACTTCCTCGGTCTGGACAACAACCCGTACGCCGTCGAGGTCGCCAAGGTGACACTGATGATGGCGAAGAAGCTCGCCGCAGACGAACTTGACGGCGGCCAAGAAGACGTACTCCCGCTGGACAACCTCGACGACACCATCCGCTACGGCGACGCGCTCCTCAACCCCTGGCCGAAAGCCGACGTAATCGTCGGCAATCCGCCCTACCTCGGCCGCCGCAAGATGGCCGATGAACTCGGCGATGGCTACGTCGCGACCCTCAACCGACGTTATCCGAGCCCCGGTGTCTCTGACTTCGTGACCTACTGGTTCCCGCTCGCACATGACGCACTCTCTGAGGGCGGACGCGCTGGCTTCGTAGCGACCCAGGCCATCCGCGACGGCGACTCCCGCCGGAAGTCACTGGAGTACCTGGACGACCACGACGGAGTCATCTTCGACGCCGTCTCTGCTCAGTCCTGGTCCGGCGATGCAGCCGTCACAGTGTCTATCGTCAACTGGATCAAGGGTTCAGCGCACGCACCGGCCGAACGCGTGCTCTGGCTGGACGAGGGTGAGCTCCGTCTGCCCGTGGATCGCATCCCGACGACGCTGCGTCCAGTCACCGATGTGACCAAGGCTCGGGCGCTGCCCACCAACAAGAAACCCAAGGTTTGCTTCCAGGGCCAGACCACGGGCCATGTCACGGGTTTTCGCCTGTCGTTCGACGACGCTCGCGAGCTCGTCAAGGCCGACCCCGGCTCTGCACCGTACGTGCACGCCTTTATCGGCGGTGAGCTTCTCCTCCGGCAGCCCGTTCTGGGCGCCCGCGTCATCGACCTGCCGCACACCGATGCGGTAAAGGTCAACCGCGAGGCGCCGGGAGCCGTCGCCCGCCTCCGCTCAACGGTTCTGCCCGATAGGCAGGCGAAGGCCGAGGCGAAGGGCGCGGCAGCATCGGAGATCCTCAAACGTGACCCCTCGGCGAAGGTCAACTCGCACCACGAGCGGTTCCTCGACGGCTGGTGGCGTCACGCCTACCGGCGCGAGGACATGCTCACCGCGTTCAGCGGGCTCAAGCTCGGCCGCTACATCGGAGTCTCCCGCGTCGCCTCGGAACGGCGTCTCTCGGTCTACGCGTTCATCGACACTTCGGTCCTTCCGGATGACTCCATGAGCGTGCTTGCGCTCGACGACGACTACTCATTCGGCATCGTCGCCTCCGAGCTTCACCGGCTCTGGCTCCTGGAGCGCTGCTCCAAGCTCGAGACGCGGCTCCGATACACCTCGACGACCGTCTGGGACACCTTCCCTTGGCCCCTGAACCCGTCGGTGGAGGCGGTTCGCAAGGTCGCTGCTGCTTCCAAGGTGATCCTCGATCTGCGGAGCTCCTATCTAGAGGTAGGGATCACCCTCGGAGCGATGTACGACGCCCTCCGCGATGAAGGAAGGTCGCCATTACGCGACGCCCACGCTGACCTCGACGCTGCAGTGATCGCGGCGTATGGGTTCAACCGCGACGACGACCTCCTCGCGCAAATCCTCGCGCTGAATCTCGCAGCAGCGGACGACCCAGCTGTTGCCCAGCGACCCGGGGGAGAGCACCTCGGTTCCTTCGCTTACACCACTGACTACCGCATTACCGCACCTGCCCTTGGCGGATGATGTTGAGACCCCTGGCGTCGTCGCGGCTGGGGGTCGCTGGAGCCACGCTCGCCTAAGCGGCAGGCGCTGTGTGTCGCAATGCAGTGATAGAGCGCTATGCAGGAGTGCCGTTCCCCGGCGGAGTCCAGCGGTCGTAGCAACGCCGAGTGTCAGGTGGTGTTGTGGATGGCGAAGAGGGCGATCTCGTATGAGGAGCAGGAGGAGTTCTTCGGTCTGGTGTGCTCGGGGCTGTCGCTGCAGCGTGCGGCGACGGGCTCAGGCGTGTCGGTCAAGGCCGGGTCGGGCTGGTGGCGACGATCGGGGCTCATGAGCCCTGTGATCCAGCTCGGCCGCGATGGCGGCCTGCCCGGAAGTGCGCCGGCGAGGGTGCCGGACGAGCCACGTCGCGACGGACGGCCGCGGCAGCGGCGGGCGTTGACCAGTGAGGACAGGTCGGCGATCGCGGTCGCGTTGCGGTGCGGCTGCACCTACCAGCAGGTCGGCGATCTGATCGGGCGGGACAAGTCGGTCATCTGGCGGGAGGTCAACCGCAACCGTGGACCGGACGGCTCGTACTGGGGGCCGGTCGCGCACCGCGCGGCGCACGAGCGCCGCCGGCGCCCCAAGCGGCGCAAGCTCGCCCGCAACCCGGGGCTGTGCCGGTGGATCGAGGACCAGATGGATCAGGGCTGGTCGCCCAGGCTGATCGGGCAGGTGCTGCGCCGCGACCATCCGCACGAGAGCATGAGGCGGGTGGGCCACGAGACGATCTACCAGACGCTGTACGTGCAGGGCCGTGGCGAGCTGCGCAAGGACCTGTACCGCCAGCTGAGCCTGAAACGCCAGCAGCGCAAGCCCCGCGGGCACACCACGCGGGCCACGTCGCCGTACGTCGAGGCGTTCAAGATCAGCGACCGCCCCGCCGAAGCCGCCGACCGGGCGGTGCCCGGTCACTGGGAGGGCGACCTGATCGTCGGACCGGCCAGCAAGTCCGCGATCGGGACACTGGTGGAGCGATCGACCCGGTTCACGATCCTGCTGCACCTACCCGGACGTCACGACGCCGCCAGCGTCGCCGAGGCGATGATCCGCGAGATGAGCCAACTGCCCGAACACCTGCGCCGCTCGATCACCTGGGACCGCGGCACCGAGCTCGCCGAGTGGGAACGGATCCAGCTCGAGCTCAACACCACGCTCTACTTCTGCGACCCCCGCTCGCCGTGGCAGCGCGGCACCAACGAGAACACCAACCGGCTGCTGCGGCACTGGTTCGAGAAGGGCAGCGACCTCAGGAGCCACACCGCCGACGACCTCCGCCGGATCGCCGACAGCCTCAACCGCAGGCCCCGCCCTACCCTTGACCTGCAGACCCCAGCCGACCGGCTGGCTGCGCTGCTGACCAACCCGGCAGCAGCATGACCGTTGCTTACACCGGTGGACCTCGCCCCCGCATTCGCCGTGAGGCGCTGGGTCAGACCCCGTTGTCAGCACAATCCTTGCATTGCCGTCGACGTCCCACGGTGGCCTCGTCAATCACCTTGACGCTCGCGGGGTCCTCGTCCCAGCGCACCGCGACTGTGGTGCACAGAATGTCGGTGTGGAACACGGTGCCCGACACGAACGCATACACCTGGTCTCGACCGAGGAGGGGCTTGCCGTCGACGTCGCGTCCAGCGGGCTCGACCTCGAGCAACGGTCCAAGCGCAGCGATCGCGTTGCGCTCCGCCGGCGGCATCCGTAGTCGCTTTGATCGCCCAGAAGTGGTTTTACCGGTGGTCCGGCGTCGAGGCTTCCGGGCCTTGCGCGGGGCTCGTTCGTTGCTCACAGGACGGTGCTCGTAAGGCCGGGCAGGTTGCAGTGCACGCAGAAGGCGTCCTTGTTGAGCAGGACCATCGGTTCGCGCATGTGCCACCGATCGACTTCTTGTTCTTCGCTGCGCATGCGCCAGTACGCTTTCTCGACCCGGCATTGAGGCTCGCCGCCTGCTCCACGCCGGCCCTTGTGTTTGGGGCAGATCACGAGTCCTGACGTGTAGTACTCCCAGAGCGGGCCGTCCTGGGAGTAGCACCGGTGACACCACCAAGTGACCACTCTCTGCGGGCCGGCGTGGTCGATGAAGTTGCTGCGGTCCTCGTTGTGTGGCGCGCATAGCAGGCGCAGGTTGTCGCTGGTGTCACGACCGCCGGCGGACCACGGTGTCACATGGTCGAGGTGCACGTCCTCCTCGCTGTGGTGGTCGCGGTTCGGGCACATCGCGCAGCGTCCGTGATCGCGGTACCAGATCGCCAGACGTACATGCCGCGGGATTGGGTTTCGCTCACCGGTCCGCACAACTGGATGTCGCTGATCGGTGCGGGTGAAGCCGTCGGCAAGGATCTCGCCCAGGGACACAAAGCCATCGATGTGCTGCATGGGCGGCTGCTTGCTCGTGAGAGTGTCCACAGTTGCACGGTAGAGGCGGTCACCGACAACGGCTCCTAGCCCGGCGCGCGTCACAGAGCTGACGGAAACGGTGGCGTCTAGTCCTTCAGCCGAGAAGATCAAGGTGGTCCCGGTCGTGCACAGCAATGCCGGGACCCTGCAGCGGGATGCGATGTAGGTCCTGGCCAGGGTCGCTTTAGGCAGAGTCCCTCGACTCCCAATGACCGCGATTACCACCCTGGGTCTGCTGCACGAACGGGTGACAGTCGGGGTTAGGCCGCCCGGGTGGCGGTTGTCGTCATGATCAACTCGTATTCGACCGGGGTCAATCGGCCGAGAGCGGCCTGTCGACGTCGGCGGTGGTAGGTCCGTTCGATCCAGGTGACGATCGCGATTCGTAGCTCCTCGCGGGTGTTCCAGGTTCGGCGGTTGAGAACGTTCTTCTGCAGCAGGCTGAAGAAGGACTCCATGGCGGCGTTGTCGCCGGCCGCGCCGACGCGTCCCATAGAGCCGACGATCTGGTGGCGGTTGAGCTGGTGGACGAGTTTTCTGGACCTGAACTGGGACCCGCGGTCGGTATGCAGCACGCAGCCGGCCAGGACGGCACCTTCTGCCCGGCGGCGGGCGACGGCGTTGTCGAGCGCGGCGACCGCGATCCGGGACTTCATCCGTGAGTCGATGGAGTAGCCGACGATCCGGTTGGAGTAGACGTCCTTGACCGCACAGAGGTAGAGCTTGCCTTCCCGGGTCCAGTGCTCGGTGATGTCGGCCAGCCAGAGCTCATTCGGCGCGTCGGCGGTGAAGTCCCGCATCACCAGGTCGTCATGGACCGGCGGACCTGGCTTCTTGCCGTTGCGGCCGCGTTTCTTCCCGAACGCCGACCACCAGCCCAGTTGCGAGCAGATCTTCCAGGCGGTCCGCTCGGCCATTGGCTGGCCGGCGTCGCGGGCTTCATCGAGGAGGAACCGGTAGCCGAACTCCGGGTCGTCGCGGTGGGCATCGAACAGAGCATTCGCGCGGTAGGCGGCCGTGAGCTCGGCATCGGTCACCGGCTGAGCAAGCCATCGATAGTAGGGCTGGCGAGCGATCCTCAGCACCCGGCACGTCACCGCGACGGGAATCCCGTCGGCGGCCAGCTCGCGGACGAGCGGGTACATCATTTTCCCGGCAGGTGCGCCTGCGACAGGTAGGCCGCAGCCCGCCGCAGTACCTCGTTCTCCTGTTCGAGCAGCTTGATCCGCTTGTTGGCCTCGCGCAGCGCGTCGGACTCGTTGGCGGCCTGGCCAGCTGCTGGCGACGAGGTCGACTTCCGGTCATCGATCGTGAGCCATCGCTTCAAGCACGACGCCGAGATTCCGAAGTCCTTCGCGACCTGGGCCATCGAGGCATCGGAGTCGTGGTAGACCCGGATCACGTCCTCGCGGAACTCCTTGGGGAACGGCTTGGGCACGGTGCACATCCTTCCAGCGCCGACACACATCGACGCAGATCAGATGTCACCTATTCGTGCAGCAGACCCCTTCTACCACCTCGACCGGATGGGTTCGGTCCGCGCCGTCACCAATTCGACAGCAGCATCGCAGTGGACCAGCGAGTGGGAGCCCTACGGACTGCCACGCACCAGCACGAAGGTCGACCCCAACGCCGCTGTCAATCCGATCGGCTGGACCGGGCAGTACGCCGACCCCACCGGCTCGGTCCACCTTCGCGCCCGGCAGTACGACCCTGCGTTGGGTCGGTTCACCGCGCCCGACCAGGCCGCCGCCATGCCGTACTCGGCCACCGGCACCTACGCCGCCGGCAATCCGCTCGCGTTCGCCGACCCCACCGGCCTGTGGCCCAGCCCCGGCGACGTCTGGAACGTGGTCACCACGGGCGCCGCAGTCGTCGCACCGATCGCCGGCATGGCCGCGCCCTTCAGCGGACCACTGGCCCCCATCGTGGGCGGCGTCGCCATCGCCGCCGGCGCCATCACCGCCATCGACTCCGCTTACAACGCCTACCAGGTCTGCGGCGGCAACGAGAAGGGCTCCTGCGCCGGCGAGATCGCACTCGGCGCCGTTGGAATGGCGACTGGTGGTCTGGGGAGGACAGCCATCCGGAGCAGCCTTGCTGCCCGCACCGCCGCGAGGTCATGCTCCTTCACCGGAGCGACTGTCGTGCTGATGGCAGACGGCACGAAGAAGCCGATTGAGGACATCAAGGTCGGTGACCGCGTAATCGCGACCGACCCCGAGACCGGCGAGCAGTCCGCGAAGGCGGTGACCCACACCTGGGTTCACGACGACATGGTCATGGACCTCGTCGTCGATGGCGAGGTCATCACGACCACCGAGGACCATCCGTTCTGGTCAGTCACCGACCAGCGCTTCGAGCGGGCCGACGAGCTCGCGGCCGATGAGCAGGTTCTTGGGGCCGACGGCCGCGTGCTTCCTGTGTCCGGCCTCGAACTGGAGACATCCCGAGAGGGGCTGGCCTACAACCTCAGCATCGAGGGCATCCACACCTATCACGTCGGCGACGCCGAGATCCTTGTGCACAACACGTGCTCCATCCACGGGAACTCGTTGAACAGCCCCAAACCCACCACGCTGTACCGTTTGGACGATGCCAACGGCAACCTCCTCAAGTGGGGTGTCACCAGCCGACCCAATGCCCGCCGCCGTTACACTGAGACGTTCCTTCGCGACAAGCAGTTCACGCCGATAACAGTCGGTCCGCGAAGCCAGATGATCCGGATCGAACGCTGGATGGTCGAGCATCACCGGGGCCCGCTCAACCGGGAGTCATGGGCAGGAGGTAGTTGGTGATCGCGCACGAAGAAGATGTCACGGCGCTTTCTATTGGGGCGGTCTACGGGGGCACCAGTGTAGTCGACGACGCCTGGAAGCCGGCCGTGCAGCGGGTCATGAACGCGGTGATGGTCCGACGAGAAGGCGTTCGAAGCCCGCTGTCGCTCAATGTCGTCTTCCATGTTGAGGGCGAACTACTACCGCCGATTGATTTCGAAGGTGTCCGAACAGGCAGGCTGAGCCGTAAGCGGATGGAGTTGATGGTTCAAGCCGCAGTTCCGTCGGAACCAGTTGAGGACCGTCTTGCCGCGCTTCTCAGCCTGCTCCAGAGCGCTGCTCTGGAGGCTGAAGATCTCGCGAGGCGACGAAAGATTGCCGACGACCTGCATGAGATCCGTGCCATTGTCGATGCCGTCGTGCAGGACCTGTGAATCGCCCTGGGTCTGGTGGAGGCTCTCAACCGATGGAGGATGAGAGTCATGGCGGCACCCAGGAAGTACCCCGACGAGCTGCGTGAGCGGGCCACTCGGATGGCGGTTGAGCTCCGGCAGAATCCGGCGACGAAGAACGGCGCGATCCAGCGAGTGGCCGAGCAGCTCGGCATGCATCCCGAGACCCTGCGCAACTGGGTTCGTCAGGCTGAGATCGACGGCGGTGTCCGGCCGGGTACCACGACGGCGGAGGCTGAGCGGATCGCGAAGCTCGAGCAGGAGGTCCGCGAGCTGCGGCGGGCCAACCACATCTTGAAGACCTCGGCGGCTTTCTTCGCGGCGGAGCTCGACCGCCCCACCAGCAGGTAGTGGCCTACATCGACGCCCACCGCGGTGACGTGGTGGATGGTCGTGAGGTCGGGGTCGAGCCGATCTGCGCGGTGCTGAAGAGCGCCGGCGTGCAGATCGCCCCGAGTGGCTACTACGCGGCCAAGAATCGGCCGCCCTCGGCACGCGCAGTGCGTGATGCTGAGCTGGTCGAGGACATCAAGGTCGCCCACCGGGCGAACCTGGGGGTCTACGGCGCGAGGAAGATCCATGCCGAGCTGAACCGCGAAGGGGTGCCGGTCGCCCGGTGCACCGTGGAGCGGCTGATGCGAGCCGAGGGGCTACGTGGGATCCCGCGGGAGAAGACCCGCAAGACCACGGTCGGTGACGGTGCTGAGACCGAGCGGCCCGAGGACCTCGTGAAGCGGAAGTTCGTCGCCACCGGCCCGAACCAGCTGTGGGTGGCCGATCTGACCTACGTCCGCACACATGCCGGGTGGACCTACGTCGCGTTCGTCCTTGACGTCTTCAGCCGGATGATCGTCGGCTGGCAGGTCTCGACCAGCCTGCGCACCGATCTGGCGCTCGACGCCCTCGACATGGGCCTATGGACGCGTCAGCGTGCCGGCCAAGACGTCACCGGCCTGGTCCACCACTCGGACCGTGGAGTTCAGTATCGAGCGATTCGCTACACCGAGCGGCTAGCCGAGGCCGAGGCCGTCGCGTCCGTCGGATCGCGAGGCGATTCGTACGACAACGCCATGGCCGAGGCGCTCAACTCGCTGTTCAAGGCCGAGTGCATTCGCAACCCGGTCATGCGACCCAAGGGCGGCTGGAAGAGCGTCACCGACGTCGAGATTGCCGTCGCCGAGTACGTCGACTGGTTCAACCACAGGCGCCTTCATGGCGAGATCGGGCTCGTCCCACCGGCCGAGTTCGAGGCCAACCACTGGGCTCACCAGCGGGCCAGCATCACCACCCAGAACTACCCTGAGACACCCGTCCTGGCCGGGGCAGGTTCCAAGTAATCGAGCCTCCACGAAACCCGGGGCGATTCACTGTCTACTCGCCGCATCTGAGTGGCACTGGCGGCCCTAGAGCGGCGACACCACGCCGTTGGATGGCCAAGCCCTGGCGGCTGCCCCGCGCGGGTCGAGCGGGTCTGCTGCAACGATCCGGTGACAGGCTGCCTTGGGCGGCTGACCGCGCCGATGGGCGTCGCGTGCGCGAGTTGCACTGCACGCTCCCTATTACATGTTGGCGGGCGACCACTGTGGGGGCGCTTTGAGCGGGGAAGTGCACCCTTCCGATATTGGCATCGGCGGGCGACGTGGTTGACCGCCAGCACCTGGCCAGCGTCAGGATGTCAGGACGGTGCAGCCGACCCGTATGCGCGCTGACTCAGGGGTGCTCTGCCGCGACAGCGCCCGCATGCGCGGCAAAGAACGTGTCCTCGCACAGACAGTGCGGTGTGCGTTCCCGGGGACGACCGAATACCTGGGGGAAGCCCCGCAGGACGTCGTAACGATGCTCGATGTGGCTGTCGCGTCGAGCGGTGAGTGACGGCGACCGAGACCAGTAGAGCTCGGCAGCCAGCAGGATGCCGGCCAGCGCGGACTGGTGGGCAAGCGGCACGAGTGCCTCTCCAGGCAGGTCACCGACCGGGAGCAGCCCGCCCGCGCAGATGCCATCGCGATACAACAGGCCAACCGTCTTGTCCGCCCACTCGTTGCGCTGCGTCTGTTCGACCACACCGTCGTCGAGCAGGTCCTCGATCAGCGCGACCTGTGTCCAACGAACGGCGTCCGGAGGGGCAGGTAGCTCGGCGATCGCCGGAACGCTCGGCAACGGGTACCCAATGGGCAGGTTGTAGGTCAGGTAGGCAAGCACGCGCAGTGGTGTCTGTCTCACGGCCTCGGCGATCAGCTCGTGATCGTGCGAGCGTGGACGCGAGGGGTAATACAGGCATGCCAGACAGGGCTTCACACTGAACTCCTCGTGACGAGACCAGCCCAGGTCAGCTACTTGGGTCCACGCGTTGTACGCGTGGCGCGGGGCCGTGGCCGCCACGGTGATCCGGTCGCGCGCAGTGTCGAGGGCGACGAGGACCTGATGGGCATCGAGGTGCTCCTCGGAGTCCCCCACTTGCCTCGGAAAGGCTTGACCTCGAGTCCCGAGGCTGCTCCCGCCAGACCGAACGCGTTGTTCCTGACGGCCTCCTGCATCAGATCGACCTTGACCGCCCCGACGTCCTCGGCGCGGGTCAGAACGTAGCGCTGTAGATTCGACAACGTGACCGTCTCGGGGTCCACCACGTGCATCACGCCCACAGCGTCGACCTCGCTCAACGCCAACGCAGCAGCTTGACCGATCGCACCGCCGCCGACGAGGAAGAACTCGCCGAGGTCGACCGGTTCGGCCTCAGCGATCGGAACTGAACCCTCATCGGCGGAACTAGTGGCCTCGGATGTCGCGACGGCTGTGGTGTCGGCTGGGGTGTCGGAAGGACTGGATGCGGGGGCGTCAAGGTCGACCGGTGCCGCTGTCAGCAGGTCGATGCCCCCGGCTTGTCGGCCTGTTCGCCCTCGGTACCCGAGCTCGGCGGCGAATACGGTGCGGAACACCTCAGACATGCCGAAGGCGGCCGCTGCGAGCCAGGCGAGCGGATGTCCGGGCTCCGAGCTGGTGCCGTCGTCGAGCCGGTCCCATCCCTCGGCCGGATCGATCGCGACCGTCCAGCCTCGTGCGCTGACCTCGACCAGTCGGTCCTGCGCCGACGGCTGAGTGGTGTCAGAGTGACCGGCTTTGCTCGAGAACGAGGCGCCGAGGCGCAGCCTCACCGCCAGACCGGTGTCGTCACTGCCGTCCGGTCCGTGTTCGTGCCCGTGCCAGTGCCCGGGTTCGTCTTCAGCCTCTACGAGTGAAGCGGACCCGTTGCGGGTATCCAGCAGGATGTCTGCGTCCGGGTTGATGGCGCGGATCAGGTCGCGTGCCTGGTGCGTGAGGGTCTCGTCCCTCGACGACCCGTGGGCAGGGCGCAGGTCGATGACCGGATACAGCCGCGCGGCAAGGTTGCATGCCAGGAGGAACGCACCTTTCGCGGCGTCGTCCTGCGAGACGACGTCAAGGTGAAGTCGGACGTCGCGGAGCTTGTCTGCAAGCGTGTCGGGGTCGACGTCGGCGACTGGGCGTAGAGAGTCGGCGACTCTGGAGAAGAACGCGGGTAGCGCCACGATCAGCTTCCTTCTGGTTCGACGTGGATCCGGGACCCGGTATCTGCCGCCAGGTCCCACGTACCATGCTCACGCAACCGGTACCACGCCCACCGATCCATGCTGGCGCGTCCGTGCCGGGCGAAGTCCGGGACGACGAGGCTCAATGCGCCACACAGCGTCACCAAGGGAAAGTGGTCATCAGTGCTTGAGTGGTAGGCGTCGGTCGGGTGGGTGTGCACCTGGCCGGCAGCGATTTCTCCGCGTTCGTAGAATGCACGGTTCATCCGGAACAGTGCCACGCCGTCGACGACGACCAGCAGCCCATCCGCGGTCTTGTGGGCGGTCTGTTGAGGGACGTAGCAGCTGGTGAAGTGAAGCGTGTCCTCGTCAACCACCTTGCCGCCCCACACGACGAAGCCCTCGTGCCCCAACTGGCCGCGTTCCTGAAGGAACTCGAGGGTGGGAGCGAGGACCGAGTCGGGGACCACGAGCTCACGTTGGGAGGTCAGGTCCACCGTTGCTCTTCCTTCGTGCCGCGGGTACCAAGGAAGGTTCCGCGCCGTCGCGGGCGACGTCAGGCGGACTGCCCTGGACCCCTGCCTCCTGTTCCATCACGGGCTGGATCACGGGTTCGACGGGTTCGTCGATGACGTCTGCGCTGCTGAGAACTTCTCCGACCTGCGCGGAGGGAGCGGGTCGGTCGTGGTCTGCGTCCGGTCCCTGCGCCTCCGCGCTTGCAGCGCCGGCGGCCATGGCAGCTGCGACGGCGGCCTCCTGCGCCTCTTGGGCCGCCAGCTGTCGCTGCGCCAAGTCGGCATCGCCCTGCAGGAGGTTCATGTCGAGCTGGTTGGCGATGCCCGCGCTGCTGCCCGGGGCGAGGGACTGGATGGCTACCGACATGCCGAGGACGTTGCGCGACATGCGCTGCCAGATGCGCTCACAGATGACGACGAGGTCTCCGGCGTCCAGGTGCCGGTGCAGCAGCCAGTCGTCGCCGCTGTGCTGAGGGTGGCTGTGGTACTCGCGGATGCCGGGCAGGCACAAGAAGGGCCGCAGCGTCTCGGGGTGCTGGTCGATGAGAGCGTCGCGGACCTCGCCGGAGTCCATCCGGTTCGGAGCTCGCACGGGCGGTGGACCGCCGAGGGGCTCCCGGGTGATGGGGTCGATGAACGTGAGGGACGGGGCCCACAGGTCGAAGTTCCAGTAGTCGATGCGTACGCATGCCGTCATGACCGGAATCGTGCGTGGACCCATGGCAACGTCTCGAAGGAAGCCAACCTCGACGCAGAGGTCGCCCACCGAGAGCAGCAGCCACCCACGACGGGCGTACACGTCGGCGTTGGCCCTCCACCGAGCGATCTGCTCGTCGAACTTCGCCCGGTTGACCGCGGTGGGGACCAGGCGGGGACCACGGTTTTGTGGCGCGGTCCCCGCCTGCGGATCCGCTGTGAGTGCGTCAGCCACCAGCGCCCGCCTTGGGGCTCAGGAACAGCGTGTGTCCATCGAACAGACCGGCCTCGTCCGGGCGCATGCCGAGGCCAAGGAGCTGCCCGGCTTCGTTGCGCAGCTCCCAGTCTTCGGGGCGCTGGCCTTTGTTGCCGGACTCGCGCAGAGCTTCCCGCACTGCGTGCTCGAGGGTCTGGTGCCGGTTGATTCGCACAGCCTCGGGGGCGCCCGAGACAACGATCACCAGGTCCACGTGGTTGTCAGGCTTCGCCATGACGGTCTCCTTCGCTCGAGTGCCTTCACCTCATGTAGGCACCCGATGCGGGAATCTCCCGTGCTGGGCAGGAAAAGTTTCCAGAAACCGCGCGGAGAGCCGAGGGGCACCTCAGAAGCCGACCAGCGACCACTGGCACGCGGGGGCGCGTGGCCGAGGACGTTCAGTACCCGCAGGTACGGGCGTCCTTCTGTGCCGCGCTTCGTCAGGAAGCCGTGGCAACGATCGTTGAAGCTGTGATCCGCTCGTGCACGTAGGTCGCTGCGCGGGTCTCGTGCGGCGCGTGGTCCATCCAGGTGGGGCTGGCCGACGCGGTCGCCGGAGCGGCGGTGCGGTAGGCGAGGACGCTGCGCATCACATCGCCGGTCGCATCCAGCTGCTGGGTGGGGTCGCTAAGAAGGTCCGCGAAGCTCACTGCCACTGGCGGGATGTTGCGCGCAGCAACTAGAGCGCTCTGCGCCGACGATAGCCGGCGGGCAGCCTCGTGAAGCGCGGTCTCGGCATGGGAGCGCTTCGCTGTATCGCGGCTGGCGAGTGCGTCCTCATACGCCATCAGCGCGTCGTTGTAGTCGTAGGAGGCGTTCGCGACAGCGTCGCGCAGGGCGGGCTGAGCCTCGACCGCACCTACGGTTTGGGGCCGCTTCTTGCTGTTCACGCGCTCTCCCATGTCTTCGAGTATGCGTCAAGCAATGGTGTTACACCATGTGAGCGAAGGCACAATGCTGGCACGCCTAGACCGTTCCCGTGAATAGAACGACGAAAACCAGCTTGCCGACAACAAGACGGACGGCCAGGCGCACGGCTCCGCGGTGGGACTCGTCTTGGCTGCATCGGCGCGCAAGTCGACCCGCCCAGCTGGCTCCAGCGGACAGTGGCATCACAGGACCATCGACCATGGTTCGGTTCCTTCGATGAGGGCTGGCGAGGTCATGTCGGAGGTGTCGACGATGGCCCAGCTAGCGAGAGGGAATCCTTCGCGACGGAGCGCCGCGAGTGCTTCAGCTGCATCGTTCGCGGCACGTTCGAGCATCGCGGGCGGCACGAGTCTGCCGTCGACTTCGAGTGCACGTCGTTCCGTACGGTCGCGGCAGTCATCGAGGCCGGCTCGTGCCTGGAGGACGTGGATCTCGAATCCGTCCGCATGGAGCAGCTCGATGTTGTCTCGGATCGAGGCGAGGCGACCGATGGTGTCGTAGATGACGTCTGCGCGCCGGGCGAGGGCGGCCTCGAACACCGGCCCGTAGGTCAGTGCGAAGCACTCCTCCTCAACCACGAAGGCGCCGAGTCCGTCGGCGTACTCCGGCAGCTTCTGCCGCACCCGGTCTGCGTCGATGATCGAGCACGGGGCAGGTTGCGTCGGCCCAACCGATGCGGCCTCCTGAGTCTCCGGAGCCTTCTGGGCTTCCTGGAAGCGGTGCAGGTCGACGATGCGACGCAGCACTGAAGTCTTGCCCGACCCGGGACATCCGATCGTGAAGTAGGCGGCAGGCGTCCGAGCCGGCGCCGATGCCGGGGTCGATGGGAAGGTGGGGACGCAGTCGTCGATGATCTGCTCATGCACAGCGAGTCGCTCGTCGAGGAACGGTCGATCCGCCGGGGCGCCGGGAGAGGCGGGCCGGTACACCGCCGCGGTGGTGACGATCTGGCCCAAGTCCGACGTCGCCACTACCCGATCGCGCAGGCCCGGATGTCGTACCCGGTCGTTGATTACCGCGAGGGCGTCGACGTCGGTGCGCCACCAGTGTGGCTGGTAGGCGACGACGGCATCCTCGAGCTCTTCGCGGGTGGACCACCTAGGTGTGGAATCCGCCGACGATGCGGCAGGACTCATGGCTCGGCGTTCCACGCACGCTCGGCATCGGCGAGCTTGCGCCTCGCACTCTGCAGGAGGCGGTCGACCTTCTTCGTTTCCAGAGGGCTTCCGAAGCGGTAGGTCGCGATCTCTGAGTAGGACATGCCGTACTGCGCTTGCGCCAAGATGACGTAGCGCTCGTCGCTGGTGAGTCGCCCGAGCGCATCCACCAGAGCAGCGCGCGTTTCCGCGATCCGCTCGGGAGAGGCTGTCGAGACAGCCGCGTCCGCGATCTCGCCGAGCTCGGCCGGCTCGGTCGTCACCGCCTCGCCCTTGCGACGGGTGAGATAGAAGTCCCGCACGGCGTCGATGTAGGCGAAGCCGGCCGCGCCGAGGGCCCAGCTGGCGCCGTCTCCTCGCGAGGGGTCGAACCGGTCCGCAGTCCGGCGGGCCCGCTCGAGCGCACCGACGGTCGCGTCGAGGGCCACGGCGTCCAGGTCGCCAGGCTGGACCCGAGGCAGCCAAACACCACCCACCGTCGATTCGGATGCTCGCATGGCCAACGAGACGCCACGCCTGCGGATGACGTCGTAGAGATCCTTGAAGAGCAGCTCGTCGTACGCCCTGGCCAAGGCGGGGTCCGGTTCCTGACCCAGACGCACGAGCAGCTCGGTAGCGCGCTCAGCAAAGCGCTCCAACGACGAGTTGTCGATCATCCCTGTCCCCACCGTCCCTCATACCGCCGTGCTCACGGCCGGCCCACCCCACGTGGTTCCAGCACCCTAGTGGCAGCCAGCGACAACGGGCATCGCGAACTGCACTTGATGTTGAGGAACCCCTGCACGCGGCCAAGCACTCGTACGACCGGTGCCCGACCGGTGCCCGACCGGTGCTCGTGGAGCCGGCGGCAAGCCCGACGCGCCGTCGCGAACTACGTGCTCAGGCAGAGCAACGGCGGCGACCAGAAGGGGCTCCTGCCGCGGCTCCAGAAGAGGCTTCTGACAGGGCACCTGACAGGGCCGTTACGCCTTGTTGTCGGTGCGCCGACACGGATACCAGGCGAGCGTCCGGGTCGCCGGACCGCGATCGGTCGCGCAGGGCGGCCTGCGCGTGGGCCGTCCTCGGCAGTCGAATTTTCATCGCCCGACGGCGATGCTGATCGCTGTTTCCAACAGTTAACGACCAGGCGGGCCGCATCCTCTGCACCGCATCTCGACATGTGCGGATGCTTGAGCTAGATCACGCGTGCCCTCAGTAGGTTCCGTAGCTGTCAGCACTCCTCGCGC
Organism: Nocardioides palaemonis; assembly: GCF_018275325.1. Lineage (NCBI taxonomy): Bacteria > Bacillati > Actinomycetota > Actinomycetes > Propionibacteriales > Nocardioidaceae > Nocardioides > Nocardioides palaemonis. Next base: position 1,018,476 of record NZ_JAGVQR010000001.1, read on the forward strand.
ACGCCGAGGACCTTGTCGGGTATGCACATCCCTTATGGCGTATTGGCGGGCGACAACATCTCGGCGCGGTTCGTGGTGCCGACGGTGGCGGCGTCGGTCGACCTCGTGGTCCACCTCGGCCTCGGCGCCGACGGCGTGCGGCGGGTCAACGAGATCGTGTCCGTGCCCGGCCGGGTGGAGGCCGACGTGATCGAGGTCGAGCCGATCTTCGTCCGCTCCGGCGGCGAGCTGCGCCGCACCGGCGGGGTGCCGGCGCGGACCGAGCGCTACGAGCGGGTCGGCATCGACGTCCACGAGGTGCTTGCCGCGGAGGGGGCGGGCTGATGGGCGCGCTCGTCGGGCTCGGCGTCGGCGTCGGCCTGCTGCTGGTGTGGGCCTCGTTCGCGCTCCCGCGCCAGCCGCGGGTGACGGCGCCGGGGTCCACGCGCCTCGGCCGGCTGCTCGGGCGGGCCGGCCTCTCGGACGTCACGCCCACCAGCGTCGTGGCGCTGTGCCTGGTGCTCGGCGGCGTCGCCTTCGCACTCGTCCAGGCGGTCTCCCGCACGCCGACGGTCGCGCTGGTGTTCGGCGCGATGGCGGCCTACGCGCCGATCGCGGTGCTGCGCCAGCGCGCGTCCCGCCGGCTGCGCGACTTCGCCGAGGTCTGGCCCGAGGCGGTCGACAACCTCGCCAGCGCGGTCCGGGCCGGACTGTCGCTGCCCGACGCGGTCTCGGCGCTCGCCACCAACGGACCGGAGCCGCTGCGCGCCGACTTCGCCCAGTTCGCCCTCGACTACCAGGTGACCGGACGCTTCGGGGAGTGCCTCGACCGGCTCAAGGACCGACTCGCCGACCCCGTCGGCGACCGGGTCGTCGAGGGCCTGCGGCTGGCGCGCGAGGTGGGTGGCGGCGACCTCGGCCGGCTGCTGCGCAACCTCTCCGGCTTCCTGCGCGACGACGCCCGTACGCGCTCGGAGCTCGAGTCACGGCAGGCGTGGACCGTCAACGGTGCGCGCCTCGCGGTGTCCGCGCCGTGGATCGTGCTGCTGATGATGTCGTTCCAGACCACCGCCATCCAGCAGTACGCGTCGCCCGGCGGCGTCCTGGTCCTCGGCGTCGGCTTCGCGGTCTGCGTCCTGGCCTACTGGGCGATGATGCGCATCGGGCGGCTGCCGGTCGAGAAGCGGATCCTGTCGTGAGCACCGCGGTGTGGGGTGCCCTGCTCGGCGCGTGCGCCGGGCTCGGGCTGGCGCTGGTCGTGGCGCGGGTCGCCGTGCTGCGCCGGCCCCAGCTCTCGCAGCGCGTCCTGCCCTACCTCCGCGACCTCCCCCAGCGCGACCAGCCCCCGCTCGTACGCGTCGCCGCGGGGTCGCCGACCTCCGCCGCGGCCGGCATCTTCGGTCCGCTGCTGCGCTCGGCGGCCGACGTCGTCGAGCGAGTGCTCGGCGGGACGGCCTCGGTGCGGCGCCGGCTCGAGCGCGCCGGTCTCGACCGCACCGTCCACGAGTTCCGCATCGAGCAGGTCGTGTGGGGACTGGTCGGCTTCGGCGCCGCTGCTGCCCTGGTCCTGGTGCGCGCGCTCGGCGGCATCGGCAGCCCGGGGTCCGCGCTGGTGCTCTGCGTCCTCGGCTTCGCGATGGGTGTCTTCATGCGCGACAACCGGCTCAGCACGCAGGTCAAGGAGCGCGAGCGCCAGGTCCTCACCGAGTTCCCGACGATCGCCGAGCTGCTCGCCCTGTCGGTCGCCGCGGGCGAGAGCCCGGTCGCCGCGCTGGACCGCGTGGTGCGCCGCAGCAGCGGGGCGCTCTCGCATGACCTCGCGGCCGTGCTGGGTCGCATCCGCACCGGCGAGAGCGTCGGCGTCGCCTTCGAGTCGCTCGCCCGCACCACCGGCCTGCCCATCGTCGCCCGGTTCGCCACCGGCATCACGGTCGCCATGGAGCGCGGCACCCCGCTGTCGGACGTGCTGCACGCCCAGGCCGCCGACGTCCGTGAGGCCGGCCGCCGCCTCCTCATCGAGACCGCCGCGCGCAAGGAGATCGCGATGATGGCGCCCGTCGTGTTCTTCGTGCTGCCGGTGACGATCCTCTTCGCCTTCTACCCCGGCGTGCTGGGCCTCCAGCTCACCACGCCCTGACCGACCTCCGAACCACCGCCACGAAAGGACTCCCGATGCACCTCAGGACGACCAGGACCGCACGCCGGCGCGACGAGCGCGGGGACGTGCCCGGCTGGGTGATGGTGACGCTGATGACGGCGATCGTCGTCGCGGCGCTCACGCCCGTCGTCAGGGACCAGCTGCTCTCCCTGCTCGACAACGCCTTCTCGATGGTCCGCGGCTAGGCGATGTCCCGCTCCGGCGCCGACCGGGAGCGCGGGGCGGCCGTCGTCGACTTCGTCTGGGTCGTGCTGGTCCTGCTGCCCCTCGTGATCGGCATCCTCCAGCTCGCCCTCGTGCTCCACGTCCGCAACACCCTGGCGGCGGCCGCGGGGGAGGGTGCGCGCCACGCGGCCGTGGTCGGCAGCTCGGCCGACGCCGGGCGCGCCAAGGTGGAAGAGCTCGTCGACGGCGCGCTCTCGGAGGAGTTCGTCAGCGAGGTCGTGGTCCGCCCGGCCCGCGTCGGCGGCGCGCCCGGCTACGAGGCGGTCGTCGAGGCCGACGTGTCGCTCCTCGGGATCGGCGGCGCCAGCATCCACGTACGGGTCGTCGGCCACGCCGTCGCCGAGCAGGCGGTCGCGCGGTGAGGCGCCCGCTGCGGCGCGACGACCGCGGATCGGCCCTGGTCGAGCTGACCTGGCTGTCGATCATCCTCCTCGTCCCGCTGATCTGGATCGTCATGTCGGTGTTCGAGGTCCAGCGTGGCGCCTTCGCCACCAGCGCCGCGGCGCGTGCGGCCGGACGGGCGTACGCACTGGCGCCGGACGACGCGACCGGCGAGGCCCGGGCCCGGGCGGCTGTCGCCCAGGTGCTGGCCGACCAGGGCGTGGAGGGCCAGACGGCCGACGTGGAGTTCTCCTGCCGGGCGCCGGGCGACAACTGCCACGTCGGGACGTCGGTCATCACCGTCCGCGTCGACTCCCGGGTCGACCTCCCGTTCTCCCCGGAGATCCTCGGCCGCCAGGCCGCGACCTTCGCCCTCGACGCCAGCCACACGGTGCCGATCGGGCAGTACGTCGAGAGCTCCGACGCGGGCGACGACGAGGAGCCGGGGCGGTGACACGGTCACGGGACGAGGCCGGTCAGGCGACCCTGCTGATCATCGGCTTCGCGAGCATCGTGCTGATGGCGATCGTCGCGGTCATCGACGCCTCGTCGGCCTACCTCCAGCGCCAGGGCCTCGACACCCTCGCCGACGGCGCCGCGCTGCACGGCGCCGACCTCGGGTCGACCGGGATCTACGAGCAGGGCCTCGACGCCGAGCGGCTGCTCCAGCAGGAGGCCGCGGTCGACGCCGCCGTGCGCGACTACCTGGCTCGCGCCGGCGCGGGCGAGAAGTTCCCCGGCATCGACGTCGCGGTCAGCGTCGACCGCACCTCGCGGTCGGTCACCGTGCGCCTGGTCGCGCCGCTCGACCTGCCGCTCACCATCCCGGGCTCGCCGAGCCGCCCCACGGTCGGGGCGAGCAGCACGGCCGCGGTCACCGTGCAGCCCTGATCGCCAGCACTAAAACAGGCAGTTCGTCACCGGCTGGGCGCCGCGCACGCTCAGGGACGGAGCTCAGCCGGCGAACTGCCTTCCGAAGGAGCGACCGAGCGCTGGTGACGGTCGTCACCGGGCCCCCACCCCGGTGGATGGTCGGCCCAGCCGGAGGGCCGGAAATGCCAGTAGCGTCGTTGCCATGACGGAGACCTGGCCGGGTTCGGCCTACCCCCTCGGCGCCACGTACGACGGCAGCGGCACCAACTTCGCCCTCTTCAGCGAGGTCGCCGAGCGCGTCGAGCTGTGCCTCGTCGACGAGGACACCGACGGCACCCGCACCGAGACCCGCGTCGAGCTCACCGAGGTCGACGCGTTCGTGTGGCACGCCTACCTCCCGGGCGTGCAGCCCGGCCAGCGCTACGGCTTCCGCGTGCACGGCCCGTGGGACCCCGACCAGGGCCTGCGCTGCAACCCCAACAAGCTGCTGCTCGACCCCTACGCCAAGGCGACGGTCGGGGAGTACGAGTGGGACCGCTCGGTCTTCTCCTACGACTTCGACGACCCCGAGACGACCAACGACGACGACTCGCTCCAGCACGTGATGCTCGGCGTCGTCATCAACCCGTTCTTCGACTGGGAGGGCGAGGCCCGCCCGCGCACGCCCTACCACGAGACGCTGGTTTACGAGGCGCACGTCAAGGGCCTCACCCAGCTCCACCCCGACGTCCCGGAGAACCTCCGCGGCACCTACGCCGGCATCGCCCACCCGGCCGTCGTCGAGCACCTCACCCGGCTCGGCGTCACCGCGATCGAGCTGATGCCGGTCCACCAGTTCGTCCAGGACGACGCGCTGGTCCAGAAGGGGCTGCGCAACTACTGGGGCTACAACACGATCGGTTTCTTCGCCCCGCAGGAGTCCTACGCCGCCACGACCGGCCTCGGCCAGCAGGTCCAGGAGTTCAAGGCGATGGTCAAGGCGCTCCACGCCGCCGGCATCGAGGTCATCCTCGACGTGGTCTACAACCACACCGCCGAGGGCAACCACCTCGGGCCGACGCTGTCCATGAAGGGCATCGACAACGCGGCCTACTACCGCCTCGTCGAGGACGACCTGCAGTACTACATGGACTACACGGGCACCGGGAACTCGCTCAACGTCCGTCACCCGCACTCGCTCCAGCTGATCATGGACTCGCTGCGCTACTGGGTGACCGAGATGCACGTCGACGGCTTCCGCTTCGACCTCGCCGCGACGCTGGCCCGCGAGTTCTACGACGTCGACAAGCTGTCCACCTTCTTCGAGCTCGTGCAGCAGGACCCGGTGGTCAGCCAGGTCAAGCTGATCGCCGAGCCCTGGGACATCGGCCCCGGCGGCTACCAGGTCGGCGGCTTCCCGCCCCAGTGGACCGAGTGGAACGGCGCCTACCGCGACACCGTGCGCGACTTCTGGCGCGGCGAGCCCGCGCTCGGCGAGTTCGCCTCCCGCGTCGCCGGCTCCTCCGACCTCTACGAGAACTCCGGTCGCCGCCCCTTCGCCAGCATCAACTTCGTCACCGCCCACGACGGCTTCACGCTGCGCGACCTCGTGTCCTACGACGAGAAGCACAACGAGGCCAACGGCGAGGACAACAACGACGGCGAGAGCCACAACCGCTCGTGGAACCACGGCGTCGAGGGTCCGACCGACGACGCGCACGTCAACGCCCTGCGCTCGCGCGAGCAGCGCAACTTCATCACCACGCTGCTGCTCAGCCAGGGCGTCCCGATGCTGCTGCACGGCGACGAGCTCGGCCGCACGCAGGACGGCAACAACAACGGCTACGCCCAGGACAACGAGCTGACCTGGGTGCACTGGGACCAGGCCGACCACGGCCTCATCGAGTTCACCGCCGCCGTCTCCCGTCTGCGTCGCGAGCACCGCACGTTCCGCCGCCGCCAGTTCTTCACCGGGCAGGCCGACGAGAACGGGCTCGACGACATCGTCTGGCTGCACCCCGACGGCCGGCCGATGGAGGAGGGCGACTGGGACAGCGGCCAGAAGTCGCTCGGGATGTACCTCAACGGCGACGCGATCAACACCCGCGACTCCCGCGGCAAGGCGATCACCGACGACCACTTCCTCCTCTTCTTCAACGCCGACGGCGAGCGCGAGGTGACCCTCCCGCCGGCCGAGTACGCCGAGGCGTGGGACGTCCTCATCGACACCGGCGGCGTGGCCGACGAGCGCGGCACCTGCCCGGCCGGATCCACGCTGCCGCTCGGCGAGCGGTCCACCCTCGTGCTGCGCGAGCACGTCGAGCCGGTGGTCGAGGAGACCGACAAGTCGGTGTCCGCATCGTTGAGCGCCCCGGCGGGAACCGAGGCGCCGTGACCGCACCCGAGCGTCGTACGCCGCACAGCACCTACCGCCTCCAGGTCAGCCCCGACTTCACGCTGCACGACGCGACGCGGGTCCTGCCCTACCTCCACGACCTCGGCGTCGACTGGGTCTACCTCTCGCCGCTGCTGGCCTCCGAGCCGGGCAGCACCCACGGCTACGACGTCGTCGCCTTCGACCACGTCGACCCCGAGCGTGGGGGAGAGGAGGGCCTCGCCGCCCTGTCCGCCGAGGCGCGACGGCTCGGGATGGGCGTGCTGGTCGACATCGTCCCCAACCACGTCGGCGTCGCCACGCCGGAGGAGGACCCGTGGTGGTGGGACGTGCTCAAGCTCGGCCGCGCCTCGGAGCACGCCAACGCCTTCGACGTCGACTGGGCGGCCGGCGACGGCCGGATCCTGATCCCGGTCGTCGGTGACGACGACGAGGGCGCGATCCGGGTGACGAGGACCGAGGTGCGCTACCACGACCAGCGCTTCCCGCTCGCGCCCGGCACGAGCACGCTGGAGGAGCAGCACTACGAGCTGGTCAGCTGGCGCGCCGCCGACGAGGACCTCAACTACCGCCGGTTCTTCGCGGTCAACACCCTGGCCGCGGTCCGGGTCGAGGACCCCGAGGTCTTCGCGCAGACCCACGTCGAGGTCAAGCGCTGGTTCGACGAGGGGCTCGTCGACGGCCTGCGGGTCGACCACCCCGACGGCCTGCGCGACCCCAAGCGCTACCTCGACGACCTCGCCGCGCTCACCGGCGGGGCGTACGTCCTGGTCGAGAAGATCCTCGAGCCGGGGGAGGAGCTGCCCGCCGACTGGGCCACCGCCGGGACCACCGGCTACGACGCGCTCGCGCTCGTCGACCGGGTGCTCACCGACCCCGCTGGGGAGGCTCCGCTCACCGCGCTCGAGGACCGGCTCCGCGGCGCGCCGGTCGACTGGGAGCGGATGGTCCACGACATGAAGCGCGCGGTCGCCGACGGCATCCTGCACTCCGAGGTCCTGCGGATCACCCGCGAGGTCGCCCGGGTGGTGGACGACGTCGACGAGGACGCCGTCGCCGACGCGGTCGGCGAGCTGCTGGCCTGCTTCCCGGTCTACCGGTCGTACCTCCCCGAGGGCCGCGACCACCTCGACGCCGCCTTCGCCCGCGCCCGCGAGGAGCGCCCCGACCTCGCGGAGACGTTCGACGTCCTCGAGCCGGTGCTGCACGACGAGTGGGGCCAGCCCGCACGGCGCTTCCAGCAGACCTCCGGCATGGTGATGGCCAAGGGCGTGGAGGACTGCTCGTTCTACCGCTGGTCCCGCCTGACCTCGCTCAACGAGGTCGGCGCCGACCCGTCCGTCTTCGCGGTCTCCGTCGACGACTTCCACGGCGCGATGGCAGACCGGCAGCGTGACTGGCCCGACGCGATGGTCACGCTGTCCACCCACGACACCAAGCGCGGCGAGGACGTCCGCGCCCGGATCACCGTCCTCGCCGAGGAGCCCGGCCACTGGGAGCGCGCGCTCGACGAGCTGCTGCGCCTCGCGCCGGTGCCCGACCCGGGCTTCGGGTCCCTCCTGTGGCAGGCCGTCCTCAGCGCGTGGACGCCCGACCACCTGCCCGACCTGCGCGAGCGGCTGCACGGCTATGCCGAGAAGGCGATGCGGGAGGCCGGTGACCGCACCACCTGGACCGAGCCCGACGAGGCGTACGAGGCGGCCGTGCACGCCGCGGTCGACGCCGTCTTCGACTCCGACGAGGTCCGCGCCGTGCTGGCCGACCTCGCCGCCCGGATCGACGCGCCCGCACAGGCCAACTCCCTCGCCGCCAAGCTGCTGGCGATCACGATGCCCGGCGTCCCGGACGTCTACCAGGGCAGCGAGCTGTGGGAGACCTCGCTCGTCGACCCCGACAACCGGCGCCCGGTCGACTTCGACCACCGCGCCGCCGTGCTGGCCGGGACCGCCGAGGACGACGCGGCCACCAAGCTCCACGTCACCTGCACCGCGCTGACGCTGCGCCGCGAGCGGCCGGGGCTGTTCACCGGATACGCCCCCGTCGCTGCCACCGGCGAGCGGGCCGGGCACGTCGTCGCCTTCGACCGCGGCGGCGCGATCACCGTCGCCACCCGGCTCCCGGTCGGCCTCGCCGCCGCCGGCGGCTGGGGCGAGACCACCCTCGGCCTCCCCGAAGGGCGGTGGCACGACGTGCTCACCGGCCTCGACACCGACGGCCGCCTGGCCGACCTGCTGGCGGTCCACCCGGTCGCCCTGCTGGTGAGGAAGGACTCGTGATGCGGGGACCGTACGACGTCTGGGCGCCGCGCCCGCAGCGGGTGCGGCTGCGGATCGGTGCGGAGACCCTCGAGATGAGCCGCGGCGCCGACGACTGGTGGACCCCGGTCGAGCCGGTGCCGGACGGCGAGGCCGACTACGGCTACCTCCTCGACGACGACCCCGACCCGCGGCCCGACCCGCGCTCGCGACGCCAGCCCGGCGGAGTGCACGAGCTGTCGCGACGGGACGTGACGACGTACGAGTGGCAGGACTCCGGGTGGACCGGCCGCCAGCTCGCCGGGTCGGTCATCTACGAGCTGCACGTCGGGACCTTCACCCCGGGCGGCACCCTCGACCACGCGATCGAGCGACTCGACCACCTCGTCGACCTCGGCGTCGACCTGGTCGAGGTGATGCCGGTCAACGCCTTCAACGGCACGCACAACTGGGGCTACGACGGCGTCGCGTGGTTCGCGGTCGCCGAGCCCTACGGCGGTCCCGACGCCTATCGCCGCTTCGTCGACGCCTGCCACGCACGCGGGCTCGGCGTGGTGCAGGACGTGGTGCACAACCACCTCGGCCCGTCCGGCAACTACCTGCCGCTGTTCGGGCCGTACCTCAAGGAGGGGCGCAACACCTGGGGCGACCTGGTCAACCTCGACGGCGAGGGGTCCGCCGAGGTGCGCCGCTACATCCTCGACAACGTGCGGATGTGGTTCGAGGACTACCACGTCGACGCGCTGCGGCTCGACGCCGTGCACGCGCTGAGCGACACCTCCGAGGTCCACCTGCTGGAGGAGATGGCGATCGAGACCGCCGCCCTCTCGGCCCACCTGCGCCGCCCGCTCACGCTGATCGCCGAGTCCGACCTCAACGACGCGCGGATGGTCACGCCCCGCGAGGGTGGGGGCCGCGGGCTCGACGCGCAGTGGAGCGACGACTTCCACCACGCGGTCCACGTCGCGCTGAGCGGCGAGACCACGGGCTACTACGCCGACTTCGAGCCGCTCGAGGCGCTGGCGAAGGTGTGCGAGCGCGGGTTCTTCCACGACGGGACGTTCTCCTCCTTCCGCGGTCGCGACCACGGTCGGCCCGTCGACACCGACCACATGCCGACGTGGCGGCTGGTCGTGGCCAACCAGAACCACGACCAGGTCGGCAACCGCGCCCGCGGCGACCGGCTCGCCGAGCACCTCGACGACGACCAGCTCGCCTGCGCCGCCCTGCTCACCCTCGCCGGACCGTTCACCCCGATGCTGTTCATGGGGGAGGAGTGGGCCGCCTCCACGCCGTTCGCCTTCTTCACCTCCCACCCCGAGCCGGAGCTCGGGAAGGCCACCGCCGAGGGCCGGGTCGCGGAGTTCGAGCAGATGGGCTGGGACCCCGACGACGTGCTCGACCCGCAGGACCCCGAGACGTTCCGACGCTCGCGGCTCGACTGGGACGAGCTCTCCACGGGCCGGCACGCCGTCGTCCTCGACTGCTACCGCCGGCTCGCCCGGCTGCGCCGCGAGCTCCCGCAGCTCACGGACCCGTCCTTCGGCGCGGTCGCCTGCGAGGTGCAGGGCCGGTTGTTCACGATGCGCCGCGGCGACCTGCTGGTCGTGGTCAACGCGGGGGAGACCGAGGTCAGCCTCGACGTCGACGCGTCCGAGGTGCTCTTCGCGACGCCGTCCGGGGTCGAGCTGGACGCCGGGACCCTCGTCGTCCCGGCGCACGGAGGCACACTCCTGCGATAGGCGGGGCGGTTCCGCAACTTTTTACCCTTCTGCATAGTCTCCCTGTCCGTACGGGCCTCGACGAGGCCGAACGAACACGACGACGGGGACTCCCATGAACCGCACCATCACCTGGGCCGCGACCGCGGCCCTCGCCCTCAGCCCCCTCGCCCTCGCGGCGTCGAGCACCGCGGCGCCCGCCGTGCACGCGAAGGCGGGCAAGTCCTACTCGGTGACCGCGAAGGTCAACAAGGACGTCGCGATCGCCAAGGAGGACACGGTCAAGGTCAAGGGCCGCGTGTCGCCCAAGGCCAAGGGCCAGAAGGTCATCCTCCAGCAGCGCGTCGGCAACAAGAAGAAGTGGACCGTCACCGGCTCCGCGAAGATCAAGAAGAACGGCACCTACAAGCTGACCGACAAGCCGTCCACCCCCGGGTCGCGCGAGTACCGCGTCCTCAAGCCCGGGTCGAACGGCATCAAGAAGGGCTTCAGCAAGCCGGTCGAGGTCCAGGTCTACCGCTGGGAGAACCTCGCCTACCGCACCGCCGGCCCGAGCACGAACATCGCCGCAGGCGGCGTGAACATCGGCGCGCAGTTCTACGGCGCCAGCCTGTTCACCTCGGCCGCGAACACCGCGTCGACCATCGAGTACACGCTGGGCCGCAAGTGCACCCAGCTGCGCGCGAGCTACGCCCTCAGCGACGAGTCCGCCACCGGCGCGACCGGTGCGGTCACCGTGAGCGCCGACGGCACCGTCGTCGTCGCCCACGACCTCGCGGTCGGCACCATCTTCGCCGACGAGACCGTCGACATCTCCGACGCGTTCCGCCTGAAGATCGACGCCGTGGCCACGGCTCCCGCCACGGCCCCGACGGCCGCCACCGCCGCGGTCGCCACCCCCGAGGTCCTCTGCACCCGCTGATCACCTCCTGATCGCGGCACGACCGCACGGTCCGCAACGGCGGGCACCACCGGGAATCACAGGCCCGGTCGGTGCCCGCCGTTGCTCGTCCCGGGGGCGGACGACCACAGCAGGCAGTTCGGGCTCGGGCACCGCAGGCCCACGCGTGGTCGCGGTCGCTCGCCATCGAACTGCCTACTTCCGTGGCTCGGGCGTGCTGATGTGATCCCCGCAGCGACGGTGATCGGGCGCCTCGGGGGTGGTGGCCGTAGTGTTTGCTCTCGTGGCAGGCATCGACTTCGACCAAGAGATCAAGCAGCTCCAGGCGACCATGAAGACCATCGGTCAGGTCCTCGACCTGGACAAGATGCGCGGCGAGATCGCCGACCTCGGCGAGCAGGTCGCCGCCCCCGACCTCTGGGACGACGTCGAGAGCGCCACCCGGATCACCGGGCGCCTCTCCGCCCTCCAGGGCGAGATGGACCGCTACACCGGGCTCGAGGCCCGCATCGAGGACCTCGGGCTGATGGTCGAGATGGCCCAGGAGGAGGGCGACGCCGACACGCTCGCCGACTCCGAGGCCGAGCTCGCGCGGATCAAGAAGTCGGTGGAGTCCCTCGAGATCCGCACGCTCCTGTCCGGTGAGTACGACGAGCGCGAGGCGATCGTGACGATCCGCTCCGGCGCCGGTGGCGTCGACGCCGCCGACTTCGCCGAGATGCTGATGCGGATGTACACGCGCTGGGCCGAGCAGCACAAGTACGGCGTCGAGGTCTACGACGTGTCCTACGCCGAGGAGGCGGGCATCAAGTCCGCCGAGTTCGCCATCCACGCCCCCTACGCCTACGGCACCCTGTCGGTCGAGGCCGGCACCCACCGCCTCGTGCGGATCAGCCCGTTCGACAACCAGGGCCGCCGGCAGACCTCGTTCGCCGCCGTCGAGGTCGTGCCGGTGCTCGAGCAGACCGACGAGGTCGAGGTCGACGAGAACGACCTGCGCGTCGACGTCTTCCGCTCCGGCGGCCCGGGCGGCCAGTCGGTCAACACCACCGACTCCGCCGTGCGCCTCACCCACATCCCCACCGGCATCGTCGTGTCCTGCCAGAACGAGAAGTCGCAGCTGCAGAACAAGGCGTCCGCGATGGTCGTCCTCAAGGCCAAGCTGCTCGCCAAGCAGAAGGCCGAGGAGGCGGCGCTCAAGAAGGAGCTCAAGGGCGACGTCGCCGCCAGCTGGGGCGACCAGATGCGCAACTACGTGCTCAACCCCTACCAGATCGTCAAGGACCTGCGCACCGGCTTCGAGTCCGGCAACCCGAGCGCGGTCTTCGACGGCGACCTCGACGACTTCATGGAGGCCGGCATCCGCTGGCGCCGCGGGGCGGAGAAGGTCGACGCCTGACGCGCCGGCCGTAGGCTCCGGCCATGGGACTCTTCAGCAAGCCCGAGGTCGTCGGACTGCAGGTCGGTGACGCCGACCGCGCCCGGGTCGACGCGCTCGAGCGCCGGGTCGCGGCGCTCGAGGCCCAGCTCGCCGGCCTGCTCGCGGCCGGTACGCCGTCCGGCGCGCCCGCAGCGGACGCGCCGGTCGCGGTCGAGCCGTGGCTCGCCGAGGTGCAGGAGCTGCGCCGCGCGGGCAAGACCATCCACGCGATCAAGGTCTACCGCGAGCACACCGGTGTCGGGCTGAAGCAAGCCAAGGACGCCGTCGAGGCGATGCCCGGCTGAGGCCGGCGGAACCTCACTCCCAGGGCAGTCCGAGGGCTGCGCGCAGCTCGTCGGCGACGTCCTGCTCCACCCCGGGCGGCATCGGGCGGTCGGCGCCCTCGACGGCGACGAGGGCGGCGCGGTCGCCCTCGGCGGCGAACCACAGGGCAGCCCTGCCCGCCGCGCCACCGGTGTCGTACGTCGCCACGTGCACGCCGTTGGGCAGCGTCTCGACGCGCATCTGCGCATCGCGGCACGCTCGGAGCTCGGCGAGCATCGTCTCGACCTTCTCCGGGCCGCTCGTGTCGTCCGCGTAGCCCGCGAACCGGTGGGTGACGCCCTGCGGGGTGCCGCCCGCCTCGGTGGACACCGCGCCGGACTGCAGGCTCTCGCCCAGGCACGGGGTGTGGGGCGTGCCGGTGGCGGTCATCCGTGCCGCGGCGTGCCAGCCGGCCAGCGCGCGCTCGACGTCGGCGCCCGGCCAGGCAGGCAGGTCGCCCTTCCCCTCGGGCTGAGGCACGACGTCGTCCGACTCCTGGGTCCAGCCGTCGCGCAGACCCGCCACCAGCGCCTCGGCCACCCGCTCGGCGGTCGCGTCGTCCGCCACCCCGGTGTCGTTGACGACCTGGAGCTCGGCCCGGGCGTCGCCGATCCGGGCCGACCAGACGTCGCCGAGCCACATGTCGTCGGCCGCGTCGCCGTCGGACGGCATGGAGTCGTGGCGGACCTCCACCCCGTCGACGTCGTACGTCGTCGTCGTGCCGCAGGTGTCGGGGGCCGGCAGTGCACGGTCCTGCGCCTCGTCGGCCGTGGTCGCGTCGGCGAACCCCTCGACGACCACGACGGCCGAGGACCCCGAGTGGCTCACGAACCGGGACACGCCGGTGCTGGTCGGCTCGGGCGCGGACGTCGCGCTCGCGGGTGTCGCGCAGGACTCCGCGCCGAAGCTGCCGCCGCCCCACGGCGAGTACCGCTCCCAGTCCTCCCACTCACCGATCCAGCCGTCCGTGGCGGCGGCCAGTGCGTCCCGGTCGAAGCGGGCCGACCCGCCGCCGGCGGCGACGCCGTCGCCCGCCCCGACCAGGCCGGGGACCGCGAGCCCGCCGCCGACGGCCAGCAGGGCGGCGAGGGCGACCCCGCCGACCCGCGTACGCCGGTGGCGGCGGGCGGTGGAGATCGCGGCGGCGGCGCCGGGGGACGGGGCGTGGGCCAGGTCGCGGGTGAACGACGCGAAGGCGTCGTCGAGGCGGGCGTCGAGGCGGGGGTCGAGGTGCTCGTGGTCAGACATGGGTGTGGGCTCCGTTCGGCTCGTCGGCCAGCAGCTGGGCGAGGGCGGTGCGTCCGCGGGAGAGCCGGGCCTTGATGGTGCCGACGGGGGAGTGCTCGATGCGGGCGACCTCGTCGACCGGGAGGTCGGCGAGGTGGTGCAGGACGACGGCGCGGCGCTGGGCCTCCGGGATGCGGAGCAGCGCCTGCACCAGCGCCGTCGAGGTCTCGTCCGGGGGCGGCGCGGGGTCGCCGGGCCGGGAGCGGGCCAGCCAGCCGGCGGCGACGCGGCTGCGTCGCCAGCGGCTCACGGACAGCCGGGTCGCCACCTGGCGCACCCACGCGGCCGGCTGGTCGTAGGCCGAGACCCTGCGCCAGTGGGTCCACGCCTTGACGTAGGCCTCCTGGGCGAGCTCCTCGGCCGCGGAGCGGTCCCCGGTGAGCGCGTAGGTCACGGCGAGCGTGCGCGGCCACGTCGCCGAGTAGAACTCCGCGAAGTCGCCCTCGGCGCCGTCGTGCATCCGGTTCCCCCCGTCCGGGCACCCCGAGCGGGTGCCGTCACCCAGCCAACACGCGTCACCAGCCTCACGGGTTGCAGCGCGGCCGGAATTCGCGGATCGCCTCCACCCCTGACGTAGCCTCGACGCCGTGATTCGCTTCGAGAAGGTCACCAAGACCTATCCCGGCCACCCCCACCCGGCGCTCGACAACATCTCCGTCGACGTCGAGAAGGGGGAGTTCGTCTTCCTCGTGGGCTCCTCGGGATCCGGCAAGTCGACCTTCCTGCGGCTGGTCCTGCGTGAGTACCGCCCGACCACCGGGCGCGTCTACGTCGCCGGCAAGGAGATCAACCGGCTGGCGAGCTGGAAGGTCCCGCGGCTGCGTCGCGACATCGGCACCGTCTTCCAGGACTTCCGCCTGCTGCCCAACAAGACGGTCAGCGAGAACGTCGCCTTCGCGCTGCAGGTGATCGGCAAGTCGCGCAAGGAGATCAAGGACGTCGTCCCCGAGACCCTCGAGCTGGTGGGCCTCGGCGGCAAGGGCGACCGGATGCCCGACGAGCTCTCCGGCGGCGAGCAGCAGCGCGTCGCGGTGGCGCGCGCGTTCGTCAACCGGCCGATGATCCTCATCGCCGACGAGCCCACCGGAAACCTCGACCCGACCACGTCGGTCGGGATCATGAAGCTGCTCGACCGGATCAACCGGACGGGCACCACGGTGGTGATGGCCACCCACGACGCCGGCATCGTCGACCAGATGCGCAAGCGCGTCATCGAGCTCGAGAACGGCCACGTCGTGCGCGACCAGGCGCAGGGCGTCTACGGCCACCAGAACTGACCTCCCCACCAGCCACAGCAGACAGCAGATCGAGAGCCTCCCCTCCATGCAGCTTCGCTACGTCTACTCCGAGCTCGGCCAGGGCCTGCGCCGCAACCTGTCGATGCACCTCGCGGTGGTGCTCACCCTCTTCGTGTCGCTGACCCTCGTCGGGCTCGGCGTGATGTTCAACCAGCAGGCCGCCAAGGCCGCCGAGCAGTGGGGCAACCAGCTGCAGATCACGGTCTACCTCTGCCGGGTCAACGACAGCAGCGCGGTGTGCCCCAACGCGGTCACCGACGAGCAGAAGTCCGCGATCGCTGCGGTCGTCGACGACAACCCGGAGGTCGCCGACTACCACTTCGAGTCCAGCGAGCAGGCGCTCGACAAGGCGCGCGAGCTCTACGGCGACGAGCTGTTCTCCGGCGACAACCCGGCGATCACCGCCGACGACATGCCGCAGACCGTGTGGATCACGCTCGACGACCCCGAGCAGTACGAGGGCATCACCAGCGCCGTCCAGGGCCTCGACGGGGTGTCGAAGGTGCGCGACATGCGCGAGCAGGTCGCCCCGATCCTCGACTCGATCAACATGCTCCAGTGGGTCGCCCTCGGCACCGCCGCCTTCCTGGTGTTCGCGGCCTTGCTGCTGGTGGCCAACACCATCCGGCTGGCGGCGTTCGCGCGGCGCAAGGAGATCGGGATCATGCGCCTGGTGGGCGCCTCGACGCTCTACATCGCGCTGCCCTTCCTGCTCGAGGCGCTGGTGACCGCGCTGATCGGCGTCGCGCTGGCTGCTGGCGCGCTCGCGGCGTTCATGCAGTTCGGCATCGACGACCTGTCGCAGAACCGGCTGAAGTTCGTGCCGTGGATCGGCTGGAACGAGACGCTGCTGGCGATGGGGTCGGTCGCGGTGCTCGGTCCGCTGCTCACGCTGCTCCCGACACTCGTGCTGACGCGCAAATACCTCAAAGTCTGATCGGCGCGGGTTAGCGTCTCCTCGACCTCCCGCGCCGGACGGTGGGGGAGGCCACCCTTCCCCGCTTCCCCAACGCAAAGGCTCCCCCCGGTGCGTCCCCTTCCCCGTTTGACGCTGCCCCGTACCGCCCACCGTCGTCTGGCCACCTCGATGGCGCTCGCGATGGCGCTGGGCGTGTCCTCCTTCGCGGTCGCGCAGGCCGCCGACGACCTCAAGGACAAGCAGAAGCAGGTCGAGCGGGAGGTCAAGGGCGCCCAGCGCGACCTCGACGAGTCCAGCGCCGACCTGCAGGCCGCCACGGCCCGGCTCGACGCGGCCAAGGGTCAGCTGGTCACCGCCAAGACCCAGCTCGCCACCGCGCGCGGCAAGGTCGCGGTGGCGCAGGAGCGGGACGCCGAGATGCAGGCCGAGCTCGCCGCGGCCGAGGCCGCGCTGGTCGAGGCCGAGGCCGCGCTCACCCAGGGCCAGGCGGACGCCGAGGCCCAGCGCGAGAAGGTCGCCACGACCGTCGCTGACATGTACTCCGAGGGCGACCCGGAGCTGATCGCGTTCTCCTCGCTGATCGAGGCGGAGTCGACCGAGGAGCTCACCCGCCGCGACGGCGTGCGCGACGTGATCGTCGGCCAGGAGGCGCGCGCGTACGACGAGCTCAAGGCGGCCGAGGTGCTGCTGCAGGTCCAGGAGCAGCAGGTCTCCGACGCCCGCGACGACGTGGCCGCCAAGCGGCAGGCCGCCGCCGACCACCTCACGCTGATGCAGACCCTCGAGGCGGAGGAGCAGGCCGCCAAGGACTCCGTCGTCTCGCTGGTCATCGAGCGCCGCGACGCCCAGGAGGGCGCCCGCAAGGCCCGCGCCCGCGACGCGGCCAAGCTGCGCCAGCACCTCGCGGAGCAGAAGAAGATCGAGGAGATGCTCAAGCGGCGCGCCGCCCGCGCGCTGGCCCGCCAGCGCGCCCACGCCCGCTCGCAGTCCAGCGGCTCGTCGACCGGCCTGCTGCTCAAGCCCGTCGACGGCTACGTCACCTCGCCGTTCGGCTACCGCGAGCACCCGATCTACCACTACTGGGGTCTGCACGACGGCGTCGACTTCGGCGGCGGCTGCGGCACCCCGCTGCGAGCCGCCGCGCCCGGGCGGGTCGTGTCGTCGTACTGGAGCGACGTCTACGGCCACCGGCTGATCATCGACAACGGCGCGATGGCGGGCGTCGGCGTCGCCACGATCTACAACCACGCCAGCAGCTACAACGTCGGCGTCGGCGACCAGGTCCAGGAGGGCCAGGTCATCGGCTACGAGGGCAGCACCGGCTGGTCGACCGGCTGCCACCTGCACTTCACGGTGATGGCCAACGGCAAGGCCGTCGACCCGATGCCCTGGTTCTGACGACCTCGGTGGTTGAGGTGCGAGCGCAGCGAGCCTCGAAACCGCCGTGCACCTGACTGGAACGCTCTGGGACACTGGGGCCATGGCGAAGGAGCAGGGCCAGAAGCTGGTCGCGCAGAACAAGAAGGCGCGCCACGACTACCACATCGAGGACACCTGGGAGGCCGGGCTCGTCCTGATGGGGACCGAGGTCAAGTCGCTGCGCCAGGGCCGTGCCTCGCTGGTCGACGGGTTCGCCGAGATCGACAACGGCGAGGCGTGGCTGCTCGGGGTCCACATCCCCGAGTACAGCCAGGGCACGTGGACCAACCACGCCGCCCGGCGGCGCCGCAAGCTGCTGCTCAACCGCTCCGAGATCGACAAGATCGAGCGCAAGATCACCGACAAGGGCTACACGATCGTCCCGCTGTCGCTCTACTTCAAGGACGGCCGGGCCAAGGTCGAGATCGCCCTGGCCAAGGGCAAGAAGGCCTACGACAAGCGGCACACCCTGGCCGAGCGCCAGGCCAACCGGGAGAAGGTCGAGGCGGTCCAGCGCCGGCTCAAGGGGCACCGGGACTGACCGCGTGACCGACCCGCGCGCGTTCGCCGAGGACCTCGGGATCCCCGGCCTGCATGACCTGCACACCCACTTCCTGCCGCCGCGGGTGATGGCCAAGGTGCGCGCCCAGTTCGACTCCGCGGGCCCGCTGATCGGCCGGCCCTGGCCGCTGCACTACCGCGACGAGGACGACGCGCTGGTCGAGGTGCTGCGCTCGTACGGGGTGCGCCGCTTCACCGCGCTGCCCTACGCCCACAAGCCCGACATGGCCGAGTTCCTCAACGACTGGGCCGCCGGCTTCGCCGAGCGAGTCCCCGAGGCCGCGGTGTGCGGCACGTTCTTCCCCGAGCCGGGAGTGGCGGCGTACGTCGCGGAGCGCAGCGCGACCGTCGAGGTCTGGAAGGTCCACGTGCAGGTCGGGGCGTTCACCGTCACCGACCCGCTGCTCGACGGGGCGTGGGGGATCCTCGCCGAGACCGGTGCCCCGGTCGTGCTGCACGCGGGCAGCGGACCCGTGCCCACCGAGCACACCGGCCCCGGACCCGTCGCCGACCTGCTGCGCCGCCACCCCCGGCTGCGGCTGGTCGTCGCCCACGCCGGCGCGCCGGAGTACGCGGAGTTCCTCGCGCTCGCCGAGGGCCACGAGCGGGTCGCGCTCGACACGACGATGGCGTTCACGCCGTTCTTCGAGGAGATGGGCGGGGCGTACCCGCCCGACCTGCTGCCGCGGCTGCGCGACCTCGGGCTGGCCGGCCGGGTCCACCTCGGCAGCGACTTCCCGAACATCCCCTACCCCTACGCCGTCCAGCTCGACGCCCTCGCGCGGCTCGACCTGGGGGAGGACTGGCTGCGCGCGGTCTGCTGGGACAACACCGTCGCCGTGCTCGGCTGACGTTCCACCCTCGGTGACTGTCCGAGCGGTGTGCCACCCACATTCGTAGCCGTCGGAAGGTGGGTGTGGCACCGCCCCCGGGCGTGTCGTACGCGGGCGCGCCGGTCGGCGGTGCGTCAGCCACATTCGCGACCGCTGGAATGTGGGTGGCTCACCGCCCGCCCCCCACGGGGAAGGCCGTGTGGTCTGGACCGGTCCGGACGACCACCGCCACCCCTTGACGCGGCATAAGTAAGTGCGGTGAACTAACTAATGTGACCCCGCACACACCGGTCGGCCGCCCGCTGCGGCCCCAGGGCAAGCTCCTCCAGGAGGACGCGCGCCGCCACCACCGCTCGCTGCTGCTCCAGCAGCTCTTCCGGGAGGGCCCGGCCAGCCGTGCCGACCTCGCCCGGGCGAGCGGCCTGACCCGCGTAACGGTCTCGGACCTCGTCGGCGAGATGCTCGCCGACGGGCTGGTCACCGAGCTCGGAGCCCCCGCCGAGAGCCGGGTCGGCAAGCCCCCCACGCTCGTCGGCCTGGCGGCGGACTCCCACCACGTCATCGCGCTCGACCTCTCCGAGACCGACCGGATGACCGGCGCCGTGGTCAACCTCGCCGGCACCGTCCTCTCCCACCACACCGTCCACGTCGACGGCGCGGTGGGGGAGCAGGCCGTACGCCTCGTGGTCGAGCTGGTCACCACGCTGCGGGCCATGACCGACCGCCCGGTGCTGGGCATCGGCGTCGGCAGCCCCGGCATCGTCGACAGCGCCGGCACGGTCGTCGACGCGCCCAACCTCGCGTGGACCGACCTGCCGCTGGCGGCCCGCCTCGACGACGAGTTCGACCTGCCGGTCTTCGTCGCCAACGACGCCAACACCGCCGTCCTCGGCGAGCACACCTTCGGCGACTCCGGCGACGGCGGGCTGATGGTCATCAGGGTCGGCACCGGTGTCGGCGCCGGCCTGGTGGTCGGCGGGTCGCTGCTCCACGGCCACCTCGGCGCCGCCGGCGAGATCGGCCACGTCGTCGTCGACCCCGACGGCGAGGCCTGCGCCTGCTCACGCACCGGCTGCCTGGAGACAGTTCTCTCCGCCCCGCGGCTGCGCCGGCGCACCTCCGTGCCGGGCGCCGACGGCGCTGCCGTGCTGGCCGAGGTCGGCACCCGCCTGGGCGAGGTCGTCGCCCCCATCGTGGCCGCGCTCAACCTCCACGAGGTCGTGCTGTCCGGCCCCACCGAGCTGCTCGACGGACCGCTGCTCGACGCAGCGGACCGGACCATCCGCGAACGGACCATGCCGATCAGCTCGGCCGGCCTGACCGTCCGCACCTCCAAGCTGGGCGAGGACGTCGTCGTCGTCGGTGCGGCGGTCCTGGTCCTGGCCGGCGAGCTGGGCGTCTCGTGAACGCCCGCCCCACCACCCCACCCACCGAGAGGACACCCGTGGTGCGCATCAAGAAGACGCTGACCGGACTGGCGGTCACTGCGCTGGCCGTCACCTCGCTCGCCGCGTGCGGCAGCGACGACGACTCGTCGGGCAACAACGACGGCGGGCCGGAGTCGGCCGACATCCGGGTCTGGCTCAACGGCACGGACACCCCGCAGGAGGCCCGTGACTGGCTGAAGAAGACGTTCGAGGAGGACCACCCCGGCTCGACGCTGACGATCGAGCAGCAGGAGTGGGACGGGCTGGTGGAGAAGCTGACCACCTCGCTGTCCAGCGAGTCCGAGACCCCCGACGTCGTCGAGATCGGCAACACCCAGGCGCCGACCTTCACCTCGGCCGGCGCGTTCGCCGACATGACCGACGCGCTCGGCTACCTCGGCGGCGACGACCTGCTGCCGGGCTTCGTCGACGGCGCGACCGTCGACGGAGAGACCTACGCGGTGCCCTACTACGCGGGCTCGAAGTACATCTTCTACCGCAAGGACCTGCTGAAGGACGCGGGCCTCGAGGTCCCGACCACGCTCGACGAGTTCGTCCAGACGGCCGTCGCGCTGAAGAAGGCCAACCCCAAGCCGGCGAACTTCTCCGGCTTCTGGTTCCCCGGCCAGGACTGGCGCAACGGCGCCGCGTTCGTCTGGGCCGCCGGCGGCGACCTGGCGACCGAGGACGGCGGCGAGTGGAGCCCCGCACTCAGCTCGCCCGAGTCGGTCGCGGGCCTCGAGATGGCCCAGGAGCTCTTCGAGCAGGCGTCGGGCGCGCCCAAGGACGGCAACGAGGCCGACCCGTGGACCCCGTTCTGCGCCGGCGAGGTCGGCATGATGTCGACGCCCGGCTGGGTCAAGGGCCTGATCGAGGCCGAGGACACCGGCTGCCCGGACACCTTCGCCAAGCAGATGGGCGTCTTCGCGCTGCCCGGCGCCGACGGCTCCCCGGCCCCGGTGCTGCTCGGCGGCTCGGACATCGCGATCGCCGCGAAGTCCCCCAACCAGGACCTCGCGCAGGACGCGGTCGCGCTGATGCTCAGCGACGACTACCAGACGATCATGGCCGAGGCCGGCCTCACGCCGGCCAAGGAGTCGCTCGCCTCGCTCCTCGGCGACGACGAGTACGCCGCCGCGACCATCGAGGCCGCGTCCAACGCCAAGCTCACGCCGGCCGCGCCCGGCTGGGCCAACGTCGAGGGCTCGCGGGTCCTGGAGGACCTGTTCAGCGCCATCGCCCAGGGCGGTGACGTGACCGAGCTCGCGACCAAGGCCGACGAGCAGATGAGCGGCCAGCTCAACGGCTGACCCACCGATCGGCCCCGGCGGGGGCGGCGCGTCCGCTGCCCCCGCCGAGGCCTGCCCACGCCATGATGAGGACCGGATGAGCACCCAGACCACGGGCCGACCCGACGTCCACCGGCCGCAGCGACCGGAGGAGGAGGCACCGGTGAGCCAGCCCCCCGCCCCGCGTCGCCGCGACCCGCTGCCGTACGCGCTCCTCGTCCCGGCCGTCCTCGCCCTGGCCCTCGCGCTGGGCTACCCGCTGGTGCGCCAGCTGGTGCTGTCGTTCCAGGAGTTCGGGCTCGCCCAGCAGTTCGGTCGGCCGCCGGAGTGGGTGGGGATGGACAACTACCGCGCGCTGCTCACCGACGCGTACCTGTGGCGGGTGACCGCCCGCACCATCGTGTTCTGCCTGGTCAACGCCGCGCTCACGATGCTCCTCGGCGTCGGGCTCGCGCTGGTGATGCGGTCGATGTCGCGCGGGGTGCGGCTGCTCGCCCAGACCGGGCTGCTGCTCGCCTGGGCGATGCCGGTGGTCGCGTCGCTGACGGTCTGGCAGTGGCTCTTCGACACCCAGTACGGCGTGGTCAACTACCTGCTCACCCAGCTCGGCGCCGACTACGAGGGGCACGGCTGGCTGCTGCGGCCGCTCTCGTTCTTCTTCGTCGCCACCGTCGTCGTGGTCTGGATGAGCGTCCCGTTCGTCGCCTTCACCGTCTACGCCGCGCTCACCCAGCTGCCCGAGGAGCTCGAGGAGGCGGCCGAGATCGACGGCGCCACCGCCTGGCAGCGGCTGACCTCGATCATCCTGCCGACCATCCGGCCGGTGCTGCTGGTCGTCGCGCTGCTCCAGGTCATCTGGGACCTGCGGGTCTTCACCCAGATCTACATCCTCCAGGAGGCCGGCGGCTCGGCCCGCGACACCAACCTCCTCGGCACCTACATCTACCGCCTCGGCATCGGCGGCGGTGACTTCGGCACCTCGGCCGCCGTCGCGGTCTTCATGCTCGCCCTGACGGTGGTGCTCACGGCGCCCTACGTCCGCGCGATGCTGCGCCAGGAGAGGCAGGCCTGACATGCCACGTACCCCGTCCCGTCCGGTCCGCTGGTCGGCCAACGCCGTCGGCGTCGTGGCCTTCGTGCTCGCCGCCTTCCCGGTCTACTGGATGGTCAACAGCTCCTTCCTCGACCGCAACCAGATCCGCAACCCCGTCCCGACGTGGGTGCCCTTCGGTGGCGACCTCGACAACTTCCGCACCGTCTTCGAGACCGACCAGTTCCTCAGCGCGATGCGGACCAGCCTGGTCGTCACCGGCCTGACGCTGGTGGTGGCGCTGACGTTCGCCTTCGTCGCCGCCGTCGCGGTGTCGCGCTTCCGCTTCCGCGGCCGAGTCCCGTTCATCGTGACGCTGCTGGTCATCCAGATGATCCCGGCCGAGGGCCTGTTCATCTCCCAGTACAAGATGCTGGAGGCGGCGGACCTGCTCAACACCGTCGTGGGCCTCACCCTGGTCTACGTCGCGGGCGTGCTGCCCTTCACCATCTGGACCCTGCGCGGCTTCGTCGAGGGCGTGCCCTACGAGCTCGAGGAGGCGGCGATGATGGACGGCTGCACCCGCACCCAGGCGTTCTTCCGGGTCACCTTCCCGCTGCTCGCCCCCGGCCTCGTCGCCACCGGTGTCTTCGGCTTCATCCAGGCCTGGAACGAGTTCACGCTCGCGCTGGTCGTGATGACCCGGGAGGACCACCGCACGCTGCCCTTGTGGCTGTCGACCTTCACCGACGTCAACCGCGGCACCGACTGGGGCGGCATCATGGCCGGCTCCACGCTCATCGCGGTGCCGGTGATCGTGTTCTTCCTGCTCGTCCAGGGCCGGATGGCCAGCGGCCTCACGTCCGGCGCGGTGAAGGGGTGAGCACCGTGGACGTACGCACGCTGGCGCTGCAGGTGCTGCTGCCGGGCTTCGAGGGCACCACGCTGCCCGACGACTACCGCGACCTGCTGGAGCAGGGCCTCGGCGGGGTGTGCCTCTTCGGCAGCAACACCGCCGGCGGCCACGCCGCGACCGCGGCGCTCACCGCGGCCGTACGCGCTGCCAACCCGCTCGCCGTGGTCGCGGTCGACGAGGAGGGTGGCGACGTCAGCCGGCTGCACACCCGCGAGCCGAGCCCGGTGCTCGGCGCGGCCGCGCTCGGCGGCGCTGGCGACCTCGACCTGACCGAGGCGGTCGGCCGCTGGGTGGGCCACGAGCTCGCGGCGCTCGGGATCACCCTCGACCTCGCGCCCGACGCCGACGTCAACAGCGACCCGCTCAACCCGGTCATCGGCACCCGCAGCTTCGGCACCGAGCCGCACCGGGTCGCCGAGCACGTCGCCGCCTGGACCCGTGGCGTGCAGTCGGCCGGCGTGGCCGCCTGTGCCAAGCACTTCCCGGGCCACGGCGACACCGCCGTCGACAGCCACCTCGACCTGCCCCGCGTCGACGTCGACGCCGACACCCTCGCCGCGCGCGAGCTGGTGCCGTTCGACGCCTCCGTCGAGGCCGGCACCGCCGCGGTGATGACCTCCCACATCGTCGTGCCGGCCCTCGACCCGCACCGCCCCGCCACCCTCAGCCCGGTCGTGCTCGCGATGCTGCGCGACGTGCTGGAGTTCGACGGCGTCGTCGTGAGCGACGCGCTCGACATGGCCGGGGCGTCCGCCGAGCACGGCATCCCCGAGGCCGCCGTGCTGGCGCTGGTCGCGGGGTGTGACCTCCTCTGCATCGGGCCCGACAAGCCCGCGTCGCTGGTCCACGAGGTCCGTGACGCGGTGGTGGCGGCCGTCGCGGACGGACGGCTCCCCGCGCCCCGGCTCGCGGAGGCCGCGGGCCGGGTCCGCGCGATGCGGGTGGACGCCACCTCGCAGCCGGCCCTGCCCGACCACGACCGGCAGGTCGCGGCGGTCGCCGCCTCCCTGGTGCGCGAGGGCACGCTGCCCGACCTCGCCGGGGCGACGGTCGTGTCGGTCGAGACCACCGCCAACATCGCGGTCGGCGACGTCGCGTGGGGGATCCGCCCCGACACACGGGTCGACGCCTCGGGCGACGGGCTCCCGGAGGGCGGGCCGCTGGTCGTCCAGGTGCGCGACGCCGCGCGTCGCCCCGAGGTGCTCGACCTGCTGCGCTCGCTGGCCGACTCCGGTCGCGCGGCGGTCGTGGTCGAGTGGGGCTGGCCCGGGGCGTACGACGTCGGCCTCCCGCGGATCTGCACCCGCGGCTCGTCGGCCCCCGCCGTCGCCGCCGTCGAGGCGGTCCTGCGCGAGGCGGGGTGGACGCGATGAGCCCGTCGCTCGCCGGCGACCGCACCGTCGGGCTCGACATCGGCGGCACCAAGACCCACGGCGTCGTCGTGGAGCCCGACGGGTCGGTGCTCGCGCAGGTGCGGCGGGAGACCGTGCCGGGCGCGGAGGGCCTGCTGGCCACTGCCCACGCCGTGTTCGAGGCGCTGCGCGCCGAGACCGGCCTCGCGCTCGACGGACGGCTCGGCGTCGGTGTGCCCGGCCTCGTCGACGTCGGCCGCGGGGTGCTGCGGCACGCCGTCAACCTCGGCGTCGACGGCGACGACCTGCCGCTGCGCCAGCTGCTGTCCGAGCGCCTCGGCGTACCGGTCGTGGTGGAGAACGACGTCAACGCCGCAGCGCTCGCCGCCCAGGCGCTCACCGGGGTCGACGACGTGGTCTACCTCAGCCTCGGCACGGGGCTCGCCGCCGGCGTGGTCGTCGACGGCCGGCTGCGCCGCGGCGCCCATGGAGCCGCGGGCGAGATCGGGCACGTCCCGGTCGACCCGGCAGGCGAGCGCTGCGGCTGCGGCCAGCGCGGCTGCCTCGAGACGGTCGCCTCCGGGCGGGCCGTCGCGCGGGCGTGGCCGACGGTCCGGGGTCACGCCGCCGCCGCGCTGTTCGCCGCGGCCACGGCCGGCGACGCAAAGGCGATCACGGTGCGCGACCGCTACTGCTGGGGCGTCGCCAGCGCGGTCCGGGTGCTGGGCCTGACCATCGACCCCGAGCGGATCGTCGTCGGCGGGGGAGTCGCCGAGGTCGGCGAGCCGCTGCGCGAGGGCGTGGTCCGCCAGCTCGACCGGCTGGGCGAGGACTCGCCGTTCCTGGCCTCGCTCGAGCTCGGCGAGCGGCTGGTGATGGTCCCGCCCAGGCTCCCCGTCGCCGCTGTCGGGGCCGCCATCCGCGGACGCTGAAAAAGGCGCCGTTCGGCGCCGCTCGCTAGGTTGTGCGCGTGGAAGCCGGTACCTGGATCGACGTCCTGCTCGTCCTCGCGTTCATCCTCGTGGGTGGTGTCTTCGCCGCGACCGAGATCGCGCTGGTGTCGCTGCGCGCCGGGCAGGTCGACCGCCTCGACACCGAGGGCGGTCGCGGTCACGCGGTCGCGTCGCTCGCGCGCGACCCCAACCGGTTCCTGTCCGCGGTGCAGATCGGCGTCACCGTCGCGGGGTTCTTCTCCGCGGCGTTCGGCGCCTCGACGCTCGCTCCGTCCTTCGCGGGAGCCTGGGAGACCCTCGGGGTCCCGGCGCCCGACACCGTGTCCCTGGTCGTGACGACCCTCGTCGTGTCATACCTCTCCCTCGTCCTGGGCGAGCTGGTTCCGAAGCGGCTCGCGCTGCAGCGCTCGGTCGGCGTCTCCAAGCTCTTCGCGCCGCCGCTGGGCGTCTTCGCGCGGATCATGACGCCGGTGATCTGGCTGCTCTCGCTGTCCACCAACGCGCTCGTGCGTCTCCTCGGCGGCAACCCCGACGCCGCGGGCGACGAGGTCGACGAGGAGGAGCTGCGGATGATGATCTCCGGCCACGAGGACATCCCGGAGGACGAGCGCAAGCTCGTCGACGACGTCTTCGACGCCGGCGACCGCTCGCTCAGCGAGGTGATGAAGCCGCGCGGCGACGTGGTGTTCCTCCGCGGTGACCTGAGCCTCGCGGACGCCGTCACCGTGATCGCGTCCGAGCCCTACACCCGCTACCCGGTCACCGGCGCGAGCTTCGACGAGATCCTGGGCTACCTCCACCTGCGCGACGTCCTCGGCCACGCCGACGACCGCGAGCGGACCGTCGCCGACCTCACCCGCGACCTGCCGGTGCTGCCGCGCACCAACCGGGTCCTGCCGTCGATGGACCAGCTGCGCAAGCAGGGCGCCCACATCGCGCTCGTCGTCGACGAGTACGGCGGCACCGACGGCATCGTCACCCTCGAGGACCTGATGGAGGAGCTGGTCGGCGAGATCCAGGACGAGTACGACCGTGACGCCGAGCGCGAGGCCGCGGCCGACCCCGAGACGTACGACGCCGGGCTCAGCATCGAGGACTTCGCCGACCGCTCCGGGGTGGAGCTCGTCGACGGTCCCTACGAGACGGTCGCGGGCTACGTCCTGCACGGGCTGGCGCGGATGGCCGAGGTCGGCGACCGGGTCGCCGCGGACGCCCACCAGCTCGAGGTCGCCGAGGTCGACGGCCACCGGATCACCCGGGTGCGCCTGCACCAGGCGCCCGAGCCGGTCGACGCCGAGCAGCCTGCCGAGGACTGAGGTGTCGCGGCTCGGGACGCTCGCCGGCGCGGGGGTGCTGCTCGCGCTCGCCGGGTGCGGGTCCGACGACGCCGCGGCTCCGGAGGCCGGCGAACCGCCGTCGCTGGACGCGTACGCCGAGGTGGTGGCCGACCACCTCGGCCGCGAGCCGCGGATCGTCGAGCCGTGGGACGTGATGACCCGCGAGCTCGAGGTCGACGCCGACGGCGCCACGCTCGTGGTGGGCCGCACCGACTCCCTCGAGGTCGCCGTCGCGCCCACGACGGACAGTCCGCTGGTCTGCGCCGACGAGTCCTTCTTCGACGCGTGCGTCGAGCTGGGCGACGACCCGACCGGCGGACGGCTGCTCCTCGGCTGGCAGGAGGAGGAGCCCGAGGAGGACCCCGGCGTCGTCTACGTGATCGACCGCCGCGACGGCGAGGACGTCGTGGCGCGCTATGCCGGCGCCGTCGTCTCCGGCGACCCGCGCGAGCTCGACCTCGGCATCAGCCTGGACGAGATGGTCGCCGTGGTCACCGACGAGCGGCTGACGCTCGGCTGACCTGACACGGTCCGGCCCGCGTCCCGTGGCGAGGCGGAGCCTGACGTGACACGGGGTGCACCAGCACCGCGGCGCCGGCGTGGCGGTTTCCGACACACGCCGTGTCACCTCGGCACTCGCGTCGCCTCGGGTGGCGGCACGGGGTGTGTCACCTCCTACCGGGAATGCGGGCGACGGCCTGCGGCGTTGGCACGTATGATCGACCTACAACTCAAGAGGGGCTGATCGGTTTCGACTTGGGACGTTAGTTCCAGGGGAAGCGGGTCGAGAAGCCAGCGTCATCTCGTTAATGTCCGCTGGAATCCATAGTTGCCAACTCCAAGCGCAACGACTTCGCTCTCGCTGCCTGAGCAGTGATCGAAGGGTCTGACCGGGCATCCGTCTCCGTCCCGGACCCAGGCCTCATCTAGGAGACTTGCTGGTCACTCTCTGTCAGGAGGGGTGACCGGGACTTTTTCCTGACTGAGCCTGTCGACGACGTGTCCGCGCGAGCGTCGGGGCCGAGAAAAGCGACATCACGGACTGCACCCGGAGAAGACCTGGATCGGCGCTCGAGGACCGGGGTTCGATTCCCCGCAGCTCCACCAGCACCATCACCAGCAGCACCCCTCATGAGACACCACACGACGCCCCGGCGGGCCCCCGCCGGGGCGTTCGTGCGTCCCCGCCGGCTCCGCCTCGCTGGTCGAGGAGGTCGCGCAGCGACCGTCACGAGACCCCGGCGCCCCGGCCTGACGTCGGTGGTTGAGGTGCGAGCGCAGCGAGCCTCGAGACCATGGTCCGCGTCGGGGAACCAGGTGCAGGCGAGAAGGTCGTTCGGGCCTGCAGGTGGTTCCCCAGGCAGTGCTCGGAGTGGCTCAGGCCGGCGGGGCGACCGAGGCGTCCGTACGCCCCGAGCGGGCGAGCGACTCCGCGACGAACCCGCTGGCCTTCACGTCCTCGACGAACGCGCGCAGTGCGTCGACCGCGGCGGCGCTGCGCGAGCGCGGGACGCCGACCGCCTGCTGGATCTCCATGAAGCGTGGTTCGAGGACCCGCGTGCCCGGGTGTGCGGCGGCGAAGTCGGTCACCGGCTGCCGGATGCCGGCGCCGACCTCGAGCCCCTCGTCGAGGAAGACCGTCGTGCCCTCGGCGCCGCGCACCACCTCGGAGTGCGCCAGCGTGCGGGTGAGGAACAGGTCGTAGGCCGAGCCCTTCTTCACGCCCACGCGGACACCAGGCCGGTCCACGTCGTCGGCGGCCGTCAGCGGGGAGTCGTCAGGGACCACGTAGACGCCCTCGATCACGCCGTACGGCGCGGAGAAGGCGACCGACTCGGCACGCGCCGGGTCGACGGCGAGGAAGCAGACGTCGGCGCGGCCGTCCTCGATCGCGGCGAAGGAGTCGCGCGCGGCGTCGAAGCACAGCAGCTCGACCGGCACCCCGATCCGCGCAGCGAGCTCGCGGGCGAGGTCGACCGTGACGCCGGACGGGGCGCCCGCCGTGCCCTGGGCGAGCACCGGGTTGCCGAGGTTGATCGAGGCGCGGAGGGTGCCGGTGGGGGCGAGGTCGCGGAGGGTCACCCGGTCATCGTGGCAGGGGTCTCGTGGCGGTCGCTGCGCGACCTCCTCGACCACCGGGTAGGGCTCAGCGGGGGCCGGTCGCCGTCCACGGCGTCGTGCGGACCATGTCGAGGGCGCGCTGGGCGACGAACGGGTCGGCCTGGTTGAACAGCCACGGCCGGCCGAACCAGACGAACCCGTCGACGTACTTCGCCGCGATCTTGCGCTGCTTCGCGGGGAGCCCCCACTGCGGGTCGGCCGGGCGCGGGGTGGGCGGGATGCCGAGGGTGACGCAGCGCTTCATCTTCCGCGTCGAGCAGGTGCGGGCGTTGTTCTTGAGGTCCTTCTTCGTCGCCGGGACGATGTCGGGCCACATGGTGGGGCGACCGGACTTCGCGGTGTCGACGATGAAGTGCTTGTCGCCGTAGCCGTCGGCGCGCAGGATCTCGAGGATCTCGGTGCCGCGGTCGATGTTCTCGACCGGGCCGGTGTAGTGCGTGGAGTCCAGCGCGAAGCCGCGGGCGTACTCGATGCCGGAGAGCTCGAGGATCTTCGCGCAGCTCGACGACTCCTGGCGGGTGCCGTTCTCGCACCAGTCGGCCGCGCCGGCGTCGATGTAGACGCTGGTGTTGGGCAAGGCGCTGAGCGTCTGGGTGGCCCAGGTGAGCAGCTCGGACTTGGCGGCGCGGTCGGGCGCGCACAGCAGGAACGGCCCGTCGGGCTGCATGACCACCAGCGTGTGCGCGCTGCCGATGCCGGCGGCGAGCTCGGTGATCCACGTGCGATAGCTCGCGGCCTCGGCAGGGGTGGTGGGGCGGGTGCAGGCCTCGCCCTCCCACGGCACCATCCGGAAGACCGCCATCTGCGCGAGCGTCTCCGGGTTGCCGTCCTGCGACGACGCGACGTAGTCGGTGACCGTCTGGCGGATCGACGTGTCGGGCACGAACGCGCCGTACCACTTGGTGCGTGGTCGCTCGGCGATCGTCGCCAGCGCCTCGCGGACCTTGCCGGTGGCCTCGGTGAAGGGGCGCCACACCTGGTCCTGCGGCCCCTCGTAGACGCCCCAGAGCCGGCCCGCGAGCGGGTTGGTCGGGTTCTGGGAGTGGGCGCGCACCGGCGCGGTCCACACCGGCTGGGAGGCCCGGGCCCGGACCTGGGCGGCGGGTGCGAGTGGCGCGACCTCGCGGTCGGGCGCGACGGCCGTGGCAGGGGAGACGGCCGTCGTCGCCGCGACCGCGGTCGGGGTCACCAGCAGTGCGGCCGAGGCCAGGACGCGGACGAGCGGTGCGAGGTGCATGGTCGTTCCATCGTCCGTGAGCCCGCGCGGGGCCGCAGGCGTTTCGGGGATTTCGCTGCGAGCGACAGGATGGCCCCGTGACCACCGAGTCGTACGAGACGCTGGCCCGCCTGCTGGACGAGCGCCACACCTGCCGCCAGTTCCGTCCCGACCCGGTGCCGGACGACGTGGTGGAGCGGTTGCTCGCGACCGCGCAGCGCACCCCGTCGTGGTGCAACACCCAGCCGTGGCGGGTCGACGTCGTCAGCGGACCGGCCACCGGCCGGTTCCGAGCCGCGCTCGCCGAGCACGTGATGTCGCAGCCGCAGCAGCCGGACTTCCCGTTCCCGCCGACCTACGCGGGTGCCTACCGCCACCGTCGCCGGGAGTGCGGCCACCAGCTCTACGACAGCGTTGGGATCGCCAAGGACGACACCACACGTCGCCTCGAGCAGACCCTGCGCAACTTCGAGTTCTTCGACGCACCCCACGTCGCGATCGTCACCACCGAGGCCGACCTCGGCGTCTACGGCGCGATCGACTGCGGGCTCTGGCTGCAGACGTTCCTGCTCGGCGCCCAGGCGCTCGGCCTCGCCGCCGCGCCGCAGGCCGCGCTCGCGGCGTACCCCTCGCTGGTGCGCGAGCACCTCGGTCTTCCCGACCACCGGCTGGTCGTCTTCGGGGTGTCCTTCGGGTACGCCGACGAGCAGCACCCGGTCAACGGCTTCCGCACCTCACGCGCGGCCCTCGAGGACGCGGTGGCCTGGCACCGCGACTGACCCGGGTCAGACCTCGCGCGCGGCGCCCGGCACGAGGCCGGCGTCCGGGTGCAGCACCGCGGCGAGCGCCTCGACACCGTCGACCAGGCGCGGACCCGGCCGGGCGAACTGCCCGTCGGCGTCGACCGCCCACACCGGCACGTCGGGGAAGTGGTGGCGTACGCCCGCCGCCATCTCGGCGCTGGCGTCGAGCCCGAAGCCGCAGGGCGCGACCACGACGACGTCAGGGGCGGAGGCACGCGCCTGCTCCCAGGTGGTGCGCCCGGAACGGGCGCCGGCGGTGCCGAGGGCCGGCTCGCCGCCCGCGCGGACGACCATCTCCGGGATCCAGTGGCCGGGGGTGAACGGCGGGTCGGTCCACTCCAGCACCAGCACGCGCGGTCGCTCGCGGCCGGCGACGCGCGCCTCGACCGCCGCGAGCCGGTCCTCCAGTGACGCGACGAGGTCGGCCGCCTGCCGCTCACGTCCGGTCAGCCGGCCGATCTCGGTGACCGAGGCCAGCACGTCGGCCAGCGTGTGCGGGTCGAGGGTCGCGACGTCGGCGCGGCAGCCGAGGTGCGCCAGCGCGTCGTCGACGGTGTCCACGTCGACCGCGCAGACCGCGCACAGGTCCTGGGTCACGACGAGGTCGGCGTCGAGGTCGGCCAGCGCCCCGGCGTCG
This sequence comes from Nocardioides palaemonis, assembly GCF_018275325.1. Classification (NCBI taxonomy): domain Bacteria; kingdom Bacillati; phylum Actinomycetota; class Actinomycetes; order Propionibacteriales; family Nocardioidaceae; genus Nocardioides; species Nocardioides palaemonis. The sequence continues at coordinate 1,050,485 of NZ_JAGVQR010000001.1, forward strand.
AGTCGGTAGAGGTCCTCGCCCGCGTTCATCGCGGCGGCGACGAAGTCGTCGATCTCCTTCGGCGTCAGTCCCTCCGGCATGGCCGACGTCGACACCACCTGCCGTTCCCGCGCGGCCGGCGGGTGGTCGCACTCGAAGGTGACGCCCACGACCTCGTCGCCCGCGCCGACGGCGAAGAGGATCTCGGTGGCCGACGGGATCAGGGAGACGATGCGCACTCCGCGAGCCTAGGCGCGAGGGCTGCGGGGTGCACGAACGGTCAGCGGGTCGTCAGCAGCCTGATGCTGACGGTGCCTGCCGTACCGGCGGCGGGCGTCGCCAGGGCGACCGGCCCGACCAGCGTGAACACCGAGGTGGCCGAGAGCTCCGTGCCGGAGAGCGCGACGAACCCGTTGTCGCTGCAGCCCAGCGGACCGGAGGGGTCCGGTCCGCAGAAGTAGGGGTGCAGCGGGCCGGCCTCCACCCGCCATGACTCGGCAGGGTCGAGGTCGCGCGTGGTCGCGTCGAGCCGGACGCCGTTGCCGGTGGCGAGGGAGTAGACCCGGGTGCCCGAGCCGTCGAGCGTCAGGTCGACCGCGGCGCCGTCGGGCACCAGGTCGGCGGCGCGGACGCCCGTGCGAACACGGACGGTCGTGGTCGTGGACCCGCCGATCGCGGAGGTCACGGTCGAGAGCTCCGACGGGCCGGTCGTCGGCGCGACGAACCCGGCCCCGCTGGGGTCGAGGTCCGTGAGCAGCGGGGTGGCGGTCCTGCCCCAGCGGTCGAGCCGGCTCAGGCGGTTGACGAGAGGCACACCTGCCTGGTGCTCGACGTAGACGTAGTCGTCGACCGTCGCAGGGAAGGTGAGCACCACCTCGCGTGCCGCCTTGCGCGGCGCGGAGAGAGTCACCGGCGCGCCGTCGGGGTCGACCGCGACCTCGACCGCGCTCGCCGCGGTCGCGCGGTGTCCGGACCGCAGCCGGACGAGCGAGGTGCCTCGGCGGACCTCGTCGCAGCCGATGCCGCCGAGGTCGTCGGCCACCTGCACGTCGTGGCCGGTGCGCAGCAGGAGCGGGCCGCCGAAGGCGGAGCAGGAGGAGCCGCGGGCCTGGTAGACGAGCTGCTCGGTGCGGCCGGTGTCCACGGTCACGCGCTCACCCGCGCCGATGCGGACGGCGCCGAGGTCGATGTAGCCACGGCGCTCCTTCGGCGTGCGGACGGCGGCCCCGTCGACCGGCAGCCGGTGCACGCGAGCCTTGACGAGGGTCACCACCTGCACCTGGTGGCGCTGGACGCCGACGTGAAACGCGTAGGTCCCGGTGCGCGGCAGCCGGAACAGGGCGCTGTCGTCCCACGGGGACCTCAGGCGGGTGCCCGAGCGGAGGAGGCGCGTCCGTGCCGGGCGCACGCCGTCGAGGGTGACCAGGTCGCCCCGGTGGCCGCGGAAGCGCACCACGCCCTTGCGGCCCTTCGGGACGACGACGGCCTTGTCGCCGTACTCGACGAGTCGGACGACGGTGGTGCGCGGTGCAGCGGTGGCCGTGATTGCAGTGGCGACCGGGGTGGTCGCGGTCAGCGGCGCGAGGAGCACGGCTGCCACCGCGGTGGCGGTGACCAGTGATGACCTGCTGCCAGCCATGCGTGTCCCTTCCAGTGGCAGGATCCCACAGGTGAGCGACTGCGTCTTCTGCCGGATCGTCGCCGGCGACCTGCCCGGGCACGTCGTGCTCGAGACCGACGACCTGGTGGCGTTCCTCGACACCCGGCCGGTGTTCAAGGGCCACGTCCTGCTGGTGCCGCGTGAGCACGTCGAGACGCTGCCGGACCTCCCGGCCGAGCTGCGCGACGGCTTCCTCGAGGCCGCGCAGCGGCTGGCGGTCGCCGTCAAGGACGGCCTCGGCGCGCAGGGCTCGTTCGTGGCGATCAACAACACCGTCAGCCAGTCGGTGCCCCACCTCCACCTCCACGTCGTGCCGCGCACCAAGGGCGACGGCCTGCGCGGCTTCTTCTGGCCCCGCACGAAGTACGCCGACGGCGAGCCCGAGGCGTACGCCGAGAGGCTCCGCGCCGCGCTCGCCTGAGGGACGCTCAGCCCCGGGACCCGACGGCGTCGGGGTCGTCGTCGTGGGACGCCGGGACGGGTGCGGCCGCGACCGGGGCGAGGTCGAGCGCCCCGCGGAAGGTCCACGGCCGCTCGCGACGCTGCAGCGGGTTGCCGGTCGCGACCGCCGCGATGACGAACGCCGCGGTGCCGACCGCGAAGCCCGCGAGCACGTCGGCGACGTAGTGCCAGCCGAGGTAGACGGTGGCCAGGACGGTGAGCGCCAGGAACGTCCACGCCGCGACCCGGACGGCGCGAGGCAGGCGCATGACCTCGGTCATCAGGCAGATCGTCACCATGACCGCGACGTGCAGCGACGCGAAGGCGGCGATGGTCTGCACGGCATGGGTGTCCCAGGGGCCGGAGAGCACCTGCACCCGGTCGGCGAGCAGCGCGTCGCGCACCGAGGTGTTGGGCGTGTGGGGGAGCGAGGCGAACCACTCGGGCCGGGCGTACGTCGGCCCGAGCGACGGGACGGCGTAGTAGAGGGCGGCCCCCAGCATCCAGTCGACCGAGATCGCGGTGACGTACCACGCGCCGGCGGTCGAGCGCCGCGTCCAGACCAGGGCGATCGCCAGGCTGGCCGGGACGAGCCCGATCCAGATCAGGTAGACGGCGGCGCACACCCAGTTGGCCACGCCCGTGCCGAGGACGTGGTGCAGGACGACCGCCGGGTCGTGCCCGAGCCACATCGCGTGGTCGAACCGGGCGAGCGCGGGATCGGCGAGCCGGTCGGTGACGAACGGGACGTAGCTCTTGAGGTTGCGGAACGCGACGTAGGCGACGTACCAGGTGAGCAGCCCGCTGACCGTGAACGCGAGCTGGTCACGCGTCCACCGCTCGCGGGCGACCGTCAGCAGGGACGGTCGGCCGTCCGGCCCCGGGCGCCGGCGCAGCAGCGCCCACCGCGCAAGGACGTCGAGCAGGATCGCCGAGCCGACGATCGTCGGCAGCCGGAACCACGTCGGCAGCGACGCCCCGTCCGGGTCGCGCACCGGCAGGTGGTGCGTCCACGCCACCAGCAGCGCCGCGACCGCCATGAGGGCCGCGACGACCGCGGCGGCCCGGAACTCACGCCTCCCCATCCCGGCACCGTACCCACTCCGGCGGGTGGGTAGCCTCGGCGACGTCCTCAACACCCCCAGAACTCAGGAGTCCAGATGGGTCGTTTCGACGGGCGCGTCGCCGTCATCACCGGAGCAGCGCGGGGCATCGGCTTCGGCATCGCGCAGCGGTTCGCGAGCGAGGGCGCGTCGATCGCGGTCCTCGACCTCGACGAGGCCGCCGCCCAGGACGCCGCGGGCCGCCTCGAGCTCAGCGACGGCGCCCGCGCCGTCGGGATCGCCTGCGACGTCGTCGACGCCGCCGCCGCGGAGGCCGCGGTCCAGCGCGTCGTCGACGAGCTGGGCGGCATCCACGTCCTGGTCAACAACGCCGGGATCACGCGCGACAACCTGCTGTTCAAGATGACCGAGGACGACTGGGACCTGGTCATGAACGTCCACCTCAAGGGCGTGTTCAACATGACCAAGGCCGCGCAGTCGCGGTTCGTGGAGCAGAAGTACGGCAAGATCCTCAACCTCTCCAGCGTCTCCGCGCTGGGCAACCGCGGCCAGGCCAACTACTCCGCGGCCAAGATGGGCATCCAGGGCCTCACCCGCACCCTCGGCATCGAGCTCGGCCCGTTCGGCATCACCGCCAACGCGATCGCGCCCGGCTTCATCGCCACCGAGATGACCGACGCCACCGCGCGCCGGCTGAAGATGGAGCCCGAGGAGCTGCAGCGGCTCAACGCCGAGGCCACGCCGGTGCGCCGCGTCGGCCAGCCCGAGGACATCGCCGCCGCGGCGGCGTTCCTGTGCAGCGACGAGGCCTCCTTCGTCACCGGTCAGACGCTCTACGTCGACGGCGGCCGCAAGCTCGGCTGAGACGAACCTCACGGCCCCGGACCCGCGACCACGCGGGTCCGGGGCCGTCGTCGTGCCGGGGCCGGTTTTGCGGCGGTCGGGCCCGTGTGCCAGCGTGGTGGGCCGTCGAGGATCCCCAGGCCGGCTCGGGCCCGCCTGCTGGCGTCGACCGCACGACAACTGAACCGTCCCGGACTACGCCGAGTCCTGCCCGGCCGGGACGCACCCCCGAGAACACCGAGGGCAGGAGTGGGGGACCCACAGGTTCCACTGCCGGCGCGCACGCGACTGCGTGTGCCGTCGGCTCGGGGCGCAGCCACCTCGGTGGCGGAGCACCTTCCAGCTCCAGCCCGACAGCTCACCTCACAGGCGTGGGAAAGGACACCTCCATGCCTGCGACTTCTCGCACGGCGCGAGCCTGCGCGCTCGCCCTCGCCGGCGCCGGGCTCGGCGCCTCGATGCTCGCCGCCCCGGCGGCCACCGCGGCCGGCGGCTCGCCGACCGGCAGCACCACCACGAGCACCACCAGCACCGGCGCCACCGCCGTCGCGAAGCAGACCGCCAAGGAGCGCAAGCGCAAGCAGGCGCGACGGGCGGCCCGGCGGGTCAACGACCGGGTGCTCGGCGCGCGGGACACCGCGATGCGCCAGCGCGGCGACTGGTACGCCTACGGCGCCAGCGGCCCGGGCTCCTTCGACTGCTCCGGCCTCGTCTACTACAGCTATCGCCGCGCCGGGTTCCCCGTCCCGCGGACCTCGGCCGCCCAGGCGGGGTTCACCCGTCGCGTCGCGAAGCAGGACATGCGCGCCGGCGACCTGATGTTCTTCTACGGCAGCGGCGGGGTCTACCACGCGGCGATCTTCCTGCGCTGGTCGCACGGCCACGCCGTGATGCTGCACGCGCCGGGCTCGGGCCAGCGGGTCCAGGTCGCGGTGCCGTGGACGTCCCAGTGGTTCGGCGGCACGCTGCGCCGACGCTGAGACGCTTGTCGCACTCCTCTACTGTGTGGCGCGCCTTCCCCCGCGGGGGAGGCGCGCCCGCACACTTGCTGCTGAGCACCACCCCCGTCCGATCGGAGTCACCCGTGCGTCACCGCCTCACCGTGTCCGTCGCCGCGCTCGCCGCGGCCTCGCTGCTGCTCGCCGGGTGTGGCGGGGGCAGCGACGACGAGGCCCCGGATGACCCCGCGTCCTCCGAGCCCACGACGTCGCAGGCGTCGGCGCCGCCGGAGCCCGTCTACTGGCCGCTGACCGGCCTCGAGCGCAAGGGCAAGGCCCCGAAGCACCCCGTGATCGTGACCAAGGTCGACAACACCTCCTCCAGCGCGCCGCAGGTCGGCCTCGGGTCGGCCGACCTGGTCGTGGAGGAGCTCGTCGAGGGCGGCTACACCCGCCTGGCGGCCTTCTACTACTCCAAGGTCCCGGCCGACATCGGCCCGGTCCGCTCGATGCGGGCCAGCGACATCGGCATCGTGCCCCAGGGTGCGACCGTCGTGACCAGCGGCGCCGCGCAGGTGACCATCAACCGGATCAACGGTGCCGGCATCCCGTGGATCACCGAGGGTGCGGCCGGCGTCTACCGCGACAACACGCGCTCGGCGCCCTACAACCTCTTCGCCCACCTCGCCGACATCTCCAAGCGCCTCAAGGCCGACGACGAGCCGCCGGCGTACCTGCCGTGGGGCACCGAGGCCGACCTGCCCAAGGGCGGCAAGGCCAGCAGCCTCACCGCCGACTTCGGTGCGCACACCACGTCGTGGCAGTTCCAGAACGGCCGCTACGTCAACACCGACTCCTACGCCGCGCAGGGCGACCAGTTCCCGGCGACGTCGGTGCTGGTGCTCCGGGTCAAGGTGGGCGACGCGGGCTACAAGGACCCCGCCGGCTACCCCGTCCCGGAGACCAAGTTCGAGGGCACCGGCACCGCGCTGCTGTTCCACGGCGGGCGCGTGGTCCGGGGCACCTGGTCCAAGGACGGCCTGACCGGCCAGATCGAGCTCAGCACGAAGAAGGGCGAGCTCACCGTCCCGGCCGGTCACACCTGGGTCGAGCTCGTGCCGGCCGTCAACGGCGACGTCACGTTCACGAAGTAGCCGGCGCGGCACCGGGCTCCCGGGGGCCGCGACCGGCCTCCAGGAGCTCGCGCAGCCCGGTCAGCACCGCCTCGATCGCCCGCTCCGCGCGGTCCGCGGCCGACGCCGCGTCGTCACTGGCCGCGACGGCTCCGCCGGCCGCCGACAGGGCGCCGAAGAAGATCCGGGCGAAGGTGGCCAGCATCGCGTCGTCGAGGTCCCAGGTGTCCGAGTCGAGCACCGACCGGACGATCTCGTCCACCACGGCGTAGGTCGACGTCTCCTCGCGCTCGCGGAACCGCTCGTGCCCGAGCACCGCGGGGCCGTCGGCGACGACGAGCTGGCGGTAGCCCGGCTCGCGCACCACGTCGAGGAAGGCGCGGAGCCCGGCCGCGGCCCCCGTCCACGGGTCGCCGGGCGCCGCGGCGGCCTGGCGCACGGCCACCGCCGCACGCTCCTCCACCCGGTCGAGGGCGGCCTCGAAGATCGCCTGCTTGCCGCTGAAGTGGTGGTAGAGCGCCCCCTTGGTGACGTCGGCGCCGGCCACGATCGCGTCCAGGGAGGTGGCCGCGTAGCCGTGCTCGACGAACAGCGCCTCCGCGGCGTCGACGAGCGAGGTCCTCGTCGCCGACGACCCCTGCCCCCGTACGTCCATCGGCCCACCCTAGGTGACCTGCGTCACCCCGGCACCCGACGAGGGCAGGGGCGGGTGTCAGCGACGCAGCTCGCAGCTCTTCAGCTGCTCGCCGCGCAGGCAGCGGTCCCGGCCGCGCTTGCCGTCGAGCCGGTCCTTGCCCGGGCCGCCGTCGAGCACGTCGGCCCCGCCGTCGCTGCCGATGAGCACGTCGGCCCCGCCGCCGCCGAAGGCGCGGACGGTGGGCTTCATCAGCCACTTCACGGCGAACCGCTCGGGGAGCTTGCCGCCGGTGAACCGGATCGTCCCGCGCCCGTCGTTGCCCTCGACGAGGAACTCCTCGGTGCCGGTGAGCTTGGCGAACCGCTTGCCACCGACGTCGACGCGACGCTTCGGCACCGAGATCGCCACGTCGTAGGTGACCTTGCCGGAGACGTATGAGTCGAGGGTCAGGTTGTCGCGGCCGGCGCCGCCGGCGACCGTCATGGCCTTCCGCGCCGGCGTGCCCCGCCCGATCGAGGCGCGGAGGGTGTCGTCGCCGGACCCGCCGCGCGCCGAGACTCCCGGCCCCGCGCTCAGGTAGTCGTCACCGGCGCCGCCGGCGAGGCTGGTGCCGGCGGCGTCCTTCGAGGACGCGAGGTAGTCGTCGCCCTCGTCCCCGGCCAGCACGTCCGCGCCGAGCCCGCCGTCGAGCGAGTCCTCGCCCGGACCGCCCGACACGCGGTCGTCGCCGGCCACGCGCCGCGGGTTGGTGCGGTTGAGCCAGGTCGGCGACGCGTCGCCGTCGAGCAGGTCGTCGCCCTCGCCGCCGGTGATGACGTCGTCACCACCCCCGCCGAGGATCTGGTCGTCGGCGGGTCCGCCGGTGAGCACGTCGTCGAACGGGCTGCCGGTCACGCCGGTGTACTTCCCGGCCGGCGTGGGCGCGAAGGTGTCGGTGCCCTCGCCGGTGGCGGTGAGGGCACCGAGGTCGACCGTCACCGGGCCGGGGGCGTTGGCGTAGGACACGGTGTCGGTGTTGACGAAGTCGCCGTACCAGATGTCGTCGGGGCCGAGGTCGAAGCCGAGGTCGACGTAGTCGTCGCCCGGACCCGGCTCCACCAGGTCGCCGGCGTAGTCGTCGTCGGCCTCGTAGTCGGTGAGGCCGCCGAAGAGCCGGTCGTCCCCGGCTCCACCGATGATGTGGTCGCTGCCGTCGAGGCCGCAGATGACGTCGTTGCCGCCCAGGCCGTCGATCCGGTCCCAGCCGTCGGTGCCGACGATCACGTCGTCGCCCTCCGTGCCGAGCGTCCACGGGGCGGGGTAGCCGGTCGGCTCCGACGCCACGATGGTGGCGGTCAGTCCGTCGCAGGTCGGCGCCGCGGCCGTGGACGGTGCAGCGGGGGCGATGGTGAGCGCCCAGGTCGTGGCCAGCGCGAGTGCGGCGGCCCGGGTCGTCGTACGCATGGTGTTCTCTCCTCCGAGATCGTGTGTCGGGGAGGGGACGTCCCACCGCGGTGGAAAGTTGCGTCACGTCCCACTCCTCGGGGTGCGACGCGGGATGTGTGGGCGCGGGCGACGTGCCATGGTGGACCGCATGCAGCCAGCCGCCGGACTCCTGCTCCTGGCTGCGCCCGCGCTGCAGGACCCCAACTTCGCCGACACCGTCGTGCTGCTCCTCGACGTCAACGAGGAGGGTGCCCTCGGCGTGGTGCTCAACCGGCCCTCGCAGGTGCTGGTCGCCGACGTGCTCGAGCCCTGGCGCGACGTCGTCGCGGAGCCGGAGGTGCTCTTCCGTGGTGGCCCGGTCGGTCTCGACGGGGCGCTCGCGGTGGGTCGGCTGCGCGACGTGCGCGACGCTCCGGTGGGCTGGCGCCCGGTCCGCGGGCTGCTCGGCATGATCGACCTCGACACCCCCACCGAGCTCGTCGACGGCTCGCTGTCCGCGATGCGGGTCTTCGCCGGCTACGCCGGGTGGGGCGCCCACCAGCTCGAGGGCGAGGTGGAGCGCGGCGACTGGTACGTCGTCGACTGCGACCTCGACGACGCGTTCGTGGTGGACACCACCGACCTGTGGCGCTCGGTGATGCGACGCCAGCCCGGCAGCCTCGCCTGGCACCTCAACCGCCCGGTCGACCCCGACCTGAACTGACCGGGCAGGATCTCCCTGACAACTTTTCTCCGGCGGCGTGCGTCTGTCCTGCGCGGGCACGAGCGTGTCCGCTGACCGAGGACGGGGGCACAAGGGTGCGACGACGAGGATGGCGGGGGCCGGCAGCGCTGCTGGCAGGGGTGACGGTGGCAGCCGGGCTGGCGGTCACGACCGCTGGGTCCGCGGGGGCCGCGACGGACGCGAAGCCGCAGCGGTGCGCCGACGTCGTGCAGGTGTGGGCCGGAGGCGGGCCGTCGTTCGCCCTCCACGACGCGGCCTCCCTGCTGCCCGGGTCGCCCGCGGTGCGGACCGTCGAGGTCGGAGGGACGAAGTCGGACCTGACGGCCGCCCGGTTCCGGCAGCTCGAACGGCGCGGGCTGGAGGCGCCGTACCTCGCCGGCTACCAGCGGCGAGCCCGCACGATGGTGGCCCGGTTGCGGACGCTCTCGCGCACCTGCCCCGACTCCCTGCTCGTCGTCGGGGGCTACTCCGACGGGGCGGTCGCGGCCCGGAAGGCCCTGCGGTCGCTCTCGGTGAAGCGCGACGCGCGCACCGTGCGGAGGGTGGGCGCGGTCCTGCTCTTCGGTGACCCGTTCAGCCGTGAGAAGGAGGGCGAGCAGGTCGGCGGCAGCGGTGTCCGCGGGGTGCTGGTCGGCGACGGACCGCAGCTGCGGGTGCCGCACTGGTCGATCCGCGCAGGACTGGTGCGGTCGTGGTGCGCGAGCGCCGACCCGGTGTGCCGCCCGTCGAGGGGCGCCGCCGACGTGGCCGGTCACCTCCAGTACGACCAGGACGACCTGGACGACTTCCGCTCACAGGACCCGGGCACCACCCTGTCGCGTGCGCTGGACGAGCTCCCGACCGCGCGCACGGTGAGCGCGCCGTACGCGGTCGCGCCGGGCAGCACGCGCGTCCGGGTCCGTGCCACCGGCCTGTTCGGGGCGTGGTCCGCGCCTCGGATCGCCTCCGCCGACCGGCTCCCGAAGGGCCTGCGCCTGCGGAAGGGCCGGCTGACCGGCACCCTCCCCGAGGGCCGGCACGTCGCGGTGCTCCGCGTGCGGTCGACGCGTGTCGCACCGGCGCTCACCCGCCGGGTGAAGGTGCGGTTCGACGTCCGCCAGCAGGCGGCCCCGGCAGGAACGACCCTGGTGACCGCCGGCCTCGACGGACGCCCGGCCGACGGACCGTCCAGCGACGTGCACGTGGCCGCCGACGGGCGGACCGTCGTCTTCGCGTCGCGCGCGACCAACCTCGTCGACACCGACGTCTCGGGCGCGCTGCGCGAGGCCTCCTCGACGGTGGCCTACGCGTGGGACGCGGCGACCGGTCGCGCCGAGGTCGTCGGCGTCGGGCCCGGGGGCGACGTCCTGGGTGACGCCGTGCCGCTGGACGTCTCCGCCGACGGTCGCGTGGTGCTCCTGCGCGCGGGCGGCGCTCTCTACGTGCGCGACCGGCAGGCCGCCACCACGACGCTCGTCCCGGTCCCGGGGTTCTCGCCGAGCAGCGGCGTCCGGCTCCCGGCCTCGCTCGCCGGCGACGGCTCCTTCGTCGACGTGGGGATCCGCACCCCGGCCGTGTGGCGCTGGAACAGGCTGGAAGGCACGACGCAGACCTTCCCCGTCGACACCGACTTCACGGCGTCGTCGCCCGACGGCGCGGTCGCGGCCCTCGGTGGAGGCTTCGGCCGCGAGGTCTACCTGCGTGACCTGGCGACCGGCGTGTCCGGCCCGGTGGTCCCGCAGTCGGCCAACGCCGGCATCTTCTGGGCCGAGCTCAGCGCCGGTGGTCGCACCCTCGCGGCCTCGGTCGACGTCATCGACCTGACCCGCGGGTCGATGGTCGTCGACATCGCCCGCTCGACCGTCCTCGACCGGGGCATGCAGTTCGTCCCGGGCGTGAGCGCCGACGGCGTCTGGTACACCGGCGACAGCCGGAGGTGGCAGCTGCAGGTGACGCGGACCGACGGCACGGCGAGCCGGGACGCGTTCGTCCGTGCACCCCGCGACGGCGCGGGTCGGCGTACCGCCCCGGGGGCGGCCGCGCTGAGCGGTGACGGGGGAGTGCTGGCCTACACCTCCGACGCGGTCGACCTGCTTCCGGGCGTACGGCCGGAGGACAGCCAGGTCTACCTGTGGCAGGTCCCACGCTGACGGCACCGCGATGACGTGTCCGATGGGCTCATGACGGACCGGCCGGTTAGGCTTGTCCATCATGAGCACCATCGGATTCTCCCCGGGCAGCCAGACGGTCGAAGAGCGTCAGACGGTCCCGACCGATGAGGGCGACCACGAGCGGTTCTCCCACTACGTCCCCAAGGACAAGCTCACCGAGGCGATGGTCATGGGCACCCCCGTGATCGCCCTGTGCGGCAAGGTGTGGGTCCCCTCGCGCGCGCCGGAGAAGTTCCCGGTGTGCCCGGACTGCAAGGAGATCTGGGAGTCGATGAAGCCGGGGGACGACGGCAACGACGGCTCGGGTCCCGAGGCGTGACGGGGCGCCCCGAGGCGCCGCTGCCCCCCGCGTGGCCCGACCGGGCCGCCTGGGGCACCGCGCCCTCCCTCCGCGCCTGGCAGCAGGCGGCGATGGACCTCTACCAGTCGCGCCAGCCGCAGGACTTCCTCGCCGTGGCGACGCCCGGCGCCGGCAAGACGACGTTCGCGCTGACCGTCGCCGCCGACCTGCTCAGCCGTCGCGTCGTCGACCGGATCACGGTCGTCGCGCCCACCGAGCACCTCAAGACCCAGTGGGCCGAGGCGGCCGCCCGCGCCGGGATCCCGATCGACCCGACGTACTCCGCCGGCAAGGGCAGGACGTCCGACGACTACGTCGGCATCGCCGTCACCTACGCCGGCGTCGCGGTCAACCCGCTGGCCATGCGGATCCGCACCGAGCGGTTCAAGACGCTGGTCATCCTCGACGAGATCCACCACGCCGGTGACGCGCTGTCGTGGGGTGAGGGCGTGCGGGAGTCGTTCGACCCGGCCACCCGCCGACTGGCGCTCACCGGCACGCCGTTCCGCTCCGACATCAACCCGATCCCGTTCGTGAGCTATGCGCCCGGCGACGACGGCGTACCGGTCTCGTCGGCCGACTTCACCTACGGCTACGCCCATGCGTTGTCCGACCACGTCGTGCGCCCGGTGCTCTTCATGGCGTACTCGGGGGAGATGCAGTGGCGCACCCGCGCCGGCGACGAGGTCGTCGCCCGGCTCGGCGAACCGCTCACCAAGGACATGCACGCCCAGGCGCTCCGCACCGCGCTCGACCCCCGCGGGTCGTGGATCCCGGCCGTGCTGGAGGCCGCCGACCGCCGCCTGTCGGAGGTACGCCGCCACGTCCCCGATGCCGGAGGGCTGGTGATCGCCGGCGACCAGGAGACCGCCCGGGCCTACGCGGCGATCCTCAAGAAGGTCTCGGGGGAGTCGCCGACGGTCGTGCTGTCGGACGAGAAGGGCTCGTCGAAGAAGATCGAGAAGTTCACCGCGTCCGAGGACCGCTGGATGGTCGCCGTCCGGATGGTGTCGGAGGGCGTCGACGTGCCGCGCCTCGCCGTCGGCGTCTGGGCCACCACCGTGTCCACGCCGCTCTTCTTCGCCCAGGCCGTCGGCCGCTTCGTGCGCGCCCGGTCGCGCGGCGAGACCGCGACGGTGTTCCTGCCGTCCGCGCCCCACCTGCTGGAGTTCGCCTCCGACATGGAGGCCCAGCGCGACCACGTGCTCGGCCGCAAGGTCACCGACGACGACGACATCTTCGCCGCCGAGGAGGACCTGCTCGCCGCGGCCAACGCCGAGGAGGGCGCCTCCGGCGAGCTCGAGATGTCATGGGAGGCGCTCGGCTCGACCGCGTCGTTCGACCACGTCCTCTACGACGGCGCCCAGTTCGGCCACTCCGGCGAGGTGCACGTGGGCTCGGAAGAGGAGATGGACTTCCTCGGCATCCCCGGCCTGCTCGAGCCCGACCAGGTGCGCGAGCTGCTCCACTCGCGGCAGAGCGAGCGGGCGCGCAAGCAGAAGGCGAGCGGCGTGGAGGACCGGGTGGTCGACTCCGTCGAGCAGCTCAGCACCCACCAGCAGCTCGGCGTGCTGCGCCGCGAGCTCAACGGGCTCGTCGCCGCGTGGCACCACCGCACCGGCCAGGCGCACGGCATCACGCACAACGCTCTGCGCAAGGAGTGCGGCGGCCCGCCGGCGGCGGTCGCCAACGCCGACCAGCTCCACGAGCGGATCAACCGGATCCGCGAGTGGGCGGTGAAGCAGACCTCCTGATCGAGTGGGTTTCGACGCGCCCGGCGCGCCCTCGCGAGCTCGGTCGCGGGCTTGCTCAACCTCCCGCCACACGCCGTGTACGACTTCGTCGCACCCGACTAGTGTCGTGACATGGCCTCGGAGACCTCGCAGACCCTCGACCGCGGACTGCGGGCCCTGAAGGTGCTCGCGGACACGCCCGAGGGGCTGACCATCACCGAGCTGTCCCACCGTCTCGAGGTCAACCGGACGGTCGTCTACCGGCTGATCAGCACCCTCGAGCAGCACGGGCTCGTACGCCGTGACGCCCGGTCGCGACTGTTCGTCGGCCTCGGGGTGCTCCAGCTCGCGAGTGCCGTCCAGCCGCTGCTGCGCGACCTCGCGATGCCGGTGCTGCGCTCGCTGGCCGAGTCGCTCGGATCCACCGCCCACCTCACCGTCGCCGACGGCGACGAGGCGCTCGCGCTCGCCGTCGTCGAGCCGACCTGGACCGACTTCCACGTCGCCTACCGCGTCGGGGCGCGCCACCCGCTGTCGCAGGGCGCGGCCGGCAAGGCGATCACCCTGCTCGAGGGCGGCGAGGTGGCCTACGCCGTCACCAGCGGCGAGCTGCAGACCGGCGCGCGCGGGCTGGCCGCACCGGTCCGCGGCGTCGACGGCCTGCGGGCCAGCGTGGGCGTCGTGACGCTCGCGGACGCGATCGACGAGGACGTGGTGGCGCCGCAGGTGATCGAGGCCGCGAGGCTCGTGGCCGAGCGGCTGCTCTGAGGATCCTCAGGCCGTCCGGGCCGGGTGGACGCCCGGCCCGGGTCGAGTGGCCACGTCGCGCCGGCCGGTGACCTCATGGCCGTCGCGGCAGCGCAGCACGACGTCGACCTCGGCGCCGCAGCCGACGTGCGCGAACTCGACCGGCGAGCCCTCCGGATCGGCGAGGTAGCGGTCGCCCCAGGCGCGGACCGCGACCAGGACGGGGTAGAGGTCGAACCCCTTGTCGGTCGGGCGGTACTCGTGGCGCTCGCGCTGACCCGGCTCGCGGTAGGGCTCGCGGCGCAGGATGCCGGCGTCGACGAGCAGGGCGAGGCGGTTGGTCAGCACCTGGCGCGGGATGCCGGCGTGGCGGCGCATGTCGTCGAAGCGGCGCACGCCGTTGAACACCTCGCGCAGCACCACGAAGGTCCACCGCTCGCCGAGCACCTCCATCGCGCGCCCGACCGTGCAGTTGTCGGTGGACCACGCGAGCGCGGCGGGGGAGTCCGTCATGGCGCCCACCCTAGGTCTCGTTGACAGACCCAGCAAGGGGTGATGTGCTGGGTCCATGACGCAGACCCAGCCGTTCGAGACCGACAGCCGCACCGTCACGTGGGCCACGCCCGGCCAGGGCGACCTCGCCCGGCTGCTCGAGCTCGACGGGCTGGCGCAGCTCGAGGCGATGCGCGCCGGCGAGATGCCGCACCCGCCGATCATGGACACCCTCGGCATGACCGACATGCGGGTCGAGCGAGGTCGGGTCGTGGTGGAGATGCCGGCCGCGGAGTTCCACTACAACCCGCTCGGCAGCGTGCACGGCGGGGTGATCTCGACGATGCTCGACACGGCCGCCGCCTGCTCGGTCCACACCACGCTCGCCGTGGGCGAGGTCTACACCTCGGTCGACCTGACTGTGAAGTTCCTGCGCCCGGTGACCGTGGGCTCGGGCCTGCTGACCTGCGAGGGCACGGTCATCAGCCGTGGGCGGCGTACGGCCCTCGCGCAGGCGCAGCTCACCGACGAGGCGGGGCGCCTGGTCGCCCACGCGACGTCGACCTGCCTGATCATGCGGGCGGGGGAGTGACCGCCCTGCCGCGGTAGTCCAGTGGCGAGACGTCGTCGCGGCGGGCTAGTCCAGTGGCGAGACGTCGTCGTACGGGCTCCCGGACAGCATCTCGTCACTGGACTACCCCCACGGGGGACGGGGGTCCTGCGCCGCCCACCCGTACGTCACGAGCCCACCCGTACGTCACGTGCCCGGCGGCGGGTGCGCGGACTGCGCCGCGGCCCCCGCGAGCGGGACCACGCGGTAGGGGATCTGGGTCGCGAGCGCGATGACCGTCGTCGAGCGGTCGATGCCGGGCTCGGTGAGCACGAGGTCGATCACCCGCTGGAGGTCGGCGTTGGAGCGTGCCACGACCCGCGCCCACATGTCGCCGGCCCCGGTGATGGTGACCGCCTCGAGCACCTCGGGGATCGATGACAGGTGGGTAGCCACCACGTCGTGGCCGGCTCCCTGCGTGATCTCCAGGGTGAGGAACGCCGTCACCGGGTAGCCGAGCGCCTCGGGGGACAGGTCCGGACCCCACCCGGTGATCACGCCAGCTGCGGTCAGCCGGTCGAGCCGGGCCTGGACGGTGCCTCGCGCGATCCCGAGCCGCCGGCTGGCCTCGAGCACGCCCAGTCGCGGCTCGCGTGCGAAGAGCTCGATCACTCTGCTGTCGATCTGGTCCACCGCGCGCCTCCGGCTGTGCAATGTGTCCAACGTTTCGGCGTACTGTTGCACACCTTGCCCGACGAACGGCAGGGTTCGCTCCATGACGACTGACATCGCCTCGACCGGCGGCGCCCTGACCGTGGACGAGATGAAGGCCGACCTGTCCCTCGAGCAGCTCCAGCAGCTGGTCGGCCTCGTGGAGTACGACGCCGAGTCCGACCCCTTCCCGGTGACCGGCTGGGACGCGATCTGCTTCGTGGTCGGCAACGCCACGCAGGCCGCCCACTACTACGCCTCCGCGTGGGGCATGGAGCTCGTCGCCTACTCCGGCCCGGAGAACGGCAACCGCGACCACAAGTCGTTCGTGCTCAAGTCGGGCTCGATCAGGTTCGTGCTCAGCGGCGCCGTGTCGCCCGACAGCGAGCTGGTCGCCCACCACGCGAAGCACGGTGACGGCGTCGTCGACATCGCCCTCGAGGTGCCCGACGTCGACCAGTGCATCGCCCAGGCCGTCAAGGCCGGCGCCACCGTCCTCCGCCAGCCGGAGAACGTCACCGATGAGCACGGCACCGTCCGCGTCGCCGCGATCGCCACCTACGGCGAGACCCGCCACACGCTCGTGCAGCGCACGGTCGACGGTGAGACCTACGCCGGCCCGTACCTCCCCGGCTACGTCGCCGTGGAGCCGCGCTGGGAGAAGAAGGCCGACCAGCCCACGCGCCTCTTCCAGGCCCTCGACCACATCGTCGGCAACGTCGAGCTCGGCGAGATGGACACCTGGGTCGACTTCTACAACCGGGTCATGGGCTTCGTGAACATGGCGGAGTTCATCGGCGACGACATCGCCACCGACTACTCCGCGCTCATGTCGAAGGTCGTCGCCAACGGCAACCACCGCGTAAAGTTCCCGCTCAACGAGCCCGCCGTCGCGAAGAAGAAGTCGCAGATCGACGAGTACCTCGAGTTCTACCGCGGCCCGGGCGCCCAGCACCTCGCGCTCGCCACCGGCGACATCATCGCCACCGTCGACGCGCTGCGCGCCAACGGCGTGGAGTTCCTCAACACCCCCGACTCCTACTACGAGGACGAGGAGCTGCGCGCCCGCATCGGCGAGGTCCGCGTCCCGATCGAGGAGCTGCAGAAGCGCGGCATCCTCGTCGACCGCGACGAGGACGGCTACCTGCTGCAGATCTTCACCAAGCCGCTCGGCGACCGTCCGACGGTGTTCTTCGAGCTGATCGAGCGTCACGGCTCCCTCGGCTTCGGCAAGGGCAACTTCAAGGCGCTCTTCGAGGCCATCGAGCGCGAGCAGGACAAGCGCGGCAACCTCTGACGCCTGCCTGACAGGGCGCCGCCGAGTCCGGCGGAGCGGCGTAGGCCCCCAGCGGCCCACCCGAGCGGTGGCCCACCCACCTTTTCTGCGCGGAAAGTGTGGGTGGGCCACCGCTCGTCGCGTCCGGAGCGGGTCACGGTGCTGGACACATCGAAAGTCGATGCCCTATCGTTTGTCGACACCATCGACCATCGATATGCCCGGGGGCACTCATGAACGCTGACCAGTCGCGCGACACCGACCCGCTGCGGGTCCTCGAGCTGGTGGTCGGGGTGGTGGTCTGCGCCATGGCCGTCCTCGCGGTCGGCCTGGTGGCCGGGACGGTGCTCGGCAGCGCGTCGGTGCCGGGCCTGAACGCCGAGGTGTGCGCGACCGCCTCTGGCGGCCAGCTGGGGATCGGGCAGGACGCCGTCGGGGGAGGGGGTGACCGCACCGGTCCGGCCACCCTCGACCCGGGGATCACGTGGCGCGCGAGCGAGGTCCAGGTGTGCGACCCCGAGCCCGGCGTCGCCACCCGCGCACTCGGCGGTGCCGGGCTGGTCGTCTGGTTCGGCGGGCCGGCGGTCTTCTTCGTGCTGCTCTGGCGCTTCCTGCGTCGTGCCCGTCGTGAGGGCGTCTTCGCCGACCGTGTCCCGCGCCAGCTCCGGACGCTCGGCCGGGTGCTGCTGATGTGGGCGGCGCTCGACCTGGTGCTGTCCGGGTGGATCGAGGCGGCACTGGTGCAGCGGATGACGGACAGCCCGTTCGCCGTGAGCGCGACCATCCCGTGGGTGCCGCTGCTCCTGGGGGTCGCCCTGCTCGGGCTCGCGAAGGTGATGGAGCAGGCGGTCGAGATGCGCCACGACGTCGAGGCCACGATCTGATGGCGGGTCGCACGACCGAGGACACCGAGGAGCAGCACGGCGTGACCGTCCACCTCGACGAGGTGCTGGCCGCGCGCGGGATGACCCTCACCGAGCTCGCCGACCGCGTCGGGGTGACGGTCGTCAACCTCAGCGTGCTCAAGAACGGCCGCGCCAAGGCGGTGCGCTTCTCGACGCTGACCCGCGTGTGCCGGGTGCTGGAGTGCCAGCCCGGCGACATCCTGCGCGTCGAGCCCGACCCGGGCTGAGAGGCTGTCCCCATGATGATCCGAGCGGTCGAGCTGGCCGCGATCAAGGCCGGGACGATCGACCTCGCCTTCCGGCGCTGGGCCCGGCCACGCGTCGTCGTCGGCACCCGGCTGCGCACCGCGGTGGGGCTGGTCGAGGTGACCTCGGTCGAGGAGGTCGACGTCGCGACCCTCACCGAGGACGACGCCCGGCGCGCGGGCGCTGCGTCGCTGGCCGCGCTCCGCGAGGGCCTGGCCGCGCGCCCGGACGACCCGGCGTGGCGGGTCGGCGTGACGTACGCCGGTCCCGACCCCCGCGAGCTGCTGCGCGCGAGCGTCCCGGACGCCGAGGAGGTCGCCGCGATCCGCGCCCGGCTCGACCGCCTCGACGCGGCGTCGCCGATCGGTCCGTGGACGCGGGTGACGCTCGACCTGATCGACCTCAACGCCGGCGTCCGGGCCCCGGAGCTCGCCGCGCAGGTCGGCCGCGAGACGCAGGACTTCAAGAAGGACGTCCGCAAGCTCAAGGAGCTCGGCCTCACCGAGTCGCTCGCGATCGGCTACCTGCTCTCGCCGCGTGGCGAGGCGGTCGTGGACGCCGGCCTGCCGGAGCCGCGGCAGCGGGCGCCGCGCGAGCAGGGCACGCCGCTCCCGCGTGCGATCGGCGCCCCGGCGACGCGTGCGCTGCGCGAGGCGGGTGCCACGACGCTCGAGCAGGTGGCGACGTACTCCGCCGACCAGCTCGCCGCGATGCACGGCGTCGGGCCGATCGCGATCACCCGGCTGCGCGAGGCGATGGCCGAGCAGGGCCTGCGCTACGTCGGCGAGTGAGCCGTCAGAGTGGTGCCCCGTCGCAGCAGTTGGCCTTCATGTGGCAGTGGGGGCACAGCCACCGGGTCGAGATGGGGTCGAACTCTTCCCCGCAGTAGTCGCACGGCACGGCACCGACGCTAGTACGTCGGTGCCGTGCCGCGGGGACAGGCGCGCGGGCGTCAGGCCAGGTCGCCCACCAGCTCGCTCTCGGCCTCGGTGACGCCGTGCGGCTCGGGAGCCGTGGAGAGCGCCGCGGCGATGGTGCGCGAGCCCGCCGCCACCACGACCACGCCGACGGCGACGGCCGCCGCGCCGAACCAGAACGGCGCGTGCAGGTCGACGTTCTCGGCCAGCTTGAGCGCGACGTAGGGGCCGACCGCGCCGCCGGTGAAGCGGACGAACGAGTACGCCGCGGAGGCGACCGGGCGCTCGACCGGCGCCGCGCCCATCACGGCCTCGGTGACGAGGGTGTTGGTGACGCCGAGGAAGGCGCCGGCGACGACGATGCCGACGGTCACGACCACCTCGTGCGAGGCGCCCAGCGCCATCACCGCGAGGTCGAGGGAGAACAGCGCCAGGACCGCGGTGAGCGTCGCCATGGTGCCGAAGCGGCGCTGGAGGATCGGCGCCAGCCACACGGAGGTGAAGGCCAGCAGGAGGCCCCAGCCGAAGAAGGTCCAGCCGATGCCCATGATCGAGTACGTCGGCAGGGCGAACGGGCCGGCGGCCATCAGCGTGAAGAAGCCGAGGTTGTAGAAGATCGCGACCAGGGCCAGGAGCAGCAGCGCGCGGTGGCGCAGGGCGCGGAACGGGTCGAGGATCGACGTCTTGCGACCGGTCGGGGGCGTGGACGGGAGGAAGAACGCGGTGGCCGCGAGGGCGATGGTCATCAGCACCGAGACGCCGAAGAACGGTCCGCGCCACGAGACCTGGCCGAGCAGGCCGCCGATGAGCGGGCCGGAGGCGATGCCGAGGCCGAGAGCTGCCTCGAACAGGATGATCGCCTGCCCGACCGGGCCGGCCGACGCGCTGACGATGGTCGCGAGCGCGGTGGCGACGAAGAGCGCGTTGCCCAGGCCCCAGCCGGCGCGGAAGCCGATCACGGCGCCGACGCTGTCGGAGAGGCCGGCCAGCGCCGCGGAGACGATGATGATGGCCAGGCCGGCGAGCAGGGTGCGCTTGGGGCCGATCCGGCTGGACACCACGCCGGTCACCAGCATCGAGATGCCCATGACGGCCATGTAGCTGGTGAAGAGCAGCGACACCTGGCTCGGGGTGGCCTCGAGCTGGGCGGCGATCTCCTTGAGGATCGGGTCGACCAGGCCGATGCCCATGAAGGCGATGACGCAGGCGAAGGCCACGGCCCAGACGGCACGGGGCTGGCGAAGGAGCGAGGGGGTGGTCGAGCTGCTGGCGCTGCTCACAGGGTGTCCTCCTGAGGGGTCGGGCGGAGGACGTCGCGCAGCACCGCGACGGCGGTGGCGACCTCCTCGGCGGTGTGGTGGGTGTCGGCGAGGCGAGCGGTCACCAGGTCGGCGTTGGCCCGCCGGATCCGGGCGAGCTCGGCGTGCCCCGCGGCGGTGAGCGCGACGACGTGGGCCCGGCCGTCGGTCGGGTGCGGCCGGCGGTCCACCAGGCCCTGCTCGCGCAGCGCCTTGACGGTGGCGGTCATCGTCGGCTGGCTGCACCGGTCGGCCGCCGCGAGGGCGGTCACGCCGGAGGGACCGTGCTCGTCGAGCAGCGACAGCGCGCGGACGCCTGCGGGGTGCTCGATCTCGCGGCGTACGGCCCGCGTCAGGCGGGCGGCGAGCACGACGAGGTCGCTGGAGAGCTCGGAGAGCCGGGTCTGGTCGTCGGTCACCCCTCCACTATTGCATAGGAGTCCTATGTATATCGACCCGGAACGACGAGACCCCGCTCACAGTCGCCGGCGGGCGACCGTGAGCGGGGTCCGGTGCGGGGTGGGCGGTGCTCAGTGGGCGAGCAGCCCGATGCCGAGCGCGCCCATCAGCACGGCGATGCCCGAGTCGAGCACGCGCCAGGCCGACGGCCGGGCGAACAGGCCGCGCAGCAGGCGCGCGCCGTAGCCGAGCCCGAAGAACCAGAGCAGGCTCGCGACGAGCGTGCCGGACAGGAACCACCAGCGGTCGCTGCCGAAGCTGTTGGCCACCGTGCCGAGCATCAGCACCGCGTCGAGGTAGAAGTGCGGGTTGAGCCAGGTCAGCGCCAGCGTCAGCATGATCGCCTTGCCGGTGGTCAGCGACGCGCCGCCCTCGGTGGTGAGACCGGTGGGCTTCCACGCGCGCACCGCGGCGTGGATGCCGAACGCGATGAGGTAGAGCCCGCCGAGCACCTGGGCGACTGGGAGGGCGGAGGGCCAGCGCTCGAGGACGACGCCGAGGCCGGCGACGCCCGCGGTGATCGCGATGACGTCGGAGAGCAGACAGGTCAGCACGATCGGCAGGACCTGCTCGCCTCGGATGCCCTGACGCAGGAGGAAGGCGTTCTGGGCGCCGACGGCGACGATGAGGGCGAGTCCGGTGAGGAGACCGGTGAGTGCAACCTGGAACATGCTGACAACGGTAGGCGCGCGAGAGCCGTCAATCCAGCGAACTATTCTGACGAATCATTAGGATCTCTAAGTATGAAAGACGTCACCCAGCTGGACCCTGTGGCCCTGCGCACACTGGCCGTCGCCGTCCGCCTCGGCACCTTCGAGGCGGCCGCGCGCGACCTGCACGTCACCCCCTCCGCCGTGAGCCAGCGGATCAAGGCGCTCGAGACCCGGATCGGGCGCGTGCTGCTCCACCGCGTCAAGCCGCTCGAGCCCACGGAGGCCGGTCTGGTGCTGGTCCGGCTCGCGACCCAGACCGAGATCCTCGAGCGCGAGGCGGTCGCCGAGCTCGTCGAGGAGGACGACGCCGGAGGCACGGCGTACACGTCTCTGCCGATCGCGGTGAACGCGGACGCGCTCTACGGCTGGTTCGTCGACGCGCTCGCCGACGTGCAGTCGCGGCACCGGGTGGTGTTCGAGGTGGTGCGCGAGGACCACACCCGCACGGCGGAGCGGCTGCGGCGCGGTGAGGTGGTGGCCGCGATCACCGGTGAGCCGAAGCCGGTGCCCGGCTGCCGGGTGGTGCGCCTGGGCCGGCTGCGCTACGCCGCGGTCGCGACGCCGGGCTTCCACGCCGCCCACTTCGGCGACGGCGTGGGGTCGGCGTCGCTCGCCGAGGCGCCGATCGTCGCGTTCGACCGCAACGACTCGCTGCAGCACGACTTCGTGCGCCGGGTGACCCGTCGCCACCTCGCGCCGCCGGTGACCTACGTGCCGTCGGTCCGCGAGTTCGACCGGGCGATCCGGGTCGGGATGGGCTGGGGGCTGCTGCCCGAGGCCGACGTCGCCGACGAGCTCCGCGGCGGGGACCTGGTCGAGCTGGTGCCGGGCCGGCGGCCTGAAGTGGCGCTGTTCTGGCAGCACTGGCGCCTCGGGTCCGCGCTCGTCGGCGAGCTGACCGACGCGGTGGTCGACGCCGCACGGCGCTGGATGGCCGCGACGTAAAGGATCCCGGGTTTTCGGGACAGGGTCCGTGGGCGTCCCTAGGGTGGCGGGCGAGACCGAGCACCGTGCTCGTACCGGACTCGAACGGGGACCTCCTGTGACACGTCGTAACGCCGCAGGCGTCTCCGCGATCGCCGCCACGCTGCTCCTCGCCCTCTCCGGCTGCGGGGCCTCCGACCCGGCCGCCGCCAGCAAGACCACCGGTGCGGTGGTGATGGAGGGCGAGCAGCTCGACGCGCTCACCGCCCAGGTCGAGAAGATGGGGATCGTGGAGTGGCACGGCCAGCTCCTCACCAAGAACCCCGACAACGGCGGCAAGCGGATCTTCGACCTCGACGGCCGGTTCAGCCCCGCCACGGGCTACAGCGAGCTGTCGATGGACTCGGTGATCGACGGCAAGGCCGAGCAGGTCGACTACCTGGTCGTCAGCGGCCGCACCTACTTCAACAGCGACGCCTGGGGCCCCAACGCCGCCTCGTGCTGGGCCGACGTCACCGACAAGCCCGCCTACAGCTGGGCCCTGCCGACCGACCTCGACCCGACCTGGCCGGTCACGAAGGCGCGGGCGATCCGTCTCGCCGGCGACGGGGTCGCGGTCGGCATCCCCGCCAACCAGGTCCTGATGGGCATGCCGCGCGGGCTGTTCCCCGAGGTGCCTGCCGGTCTCGACGACATCGAGGCGGGCGCCGTCATCACGCCGCACGGCCACCTCGTCGAGGTGGCCGTCGACGTGCTGAACATGTGGAACGACGTGCCCGAGGAGGACCTCGCGGCGATCGACACCCGCAAGGCAGGGTGGTGGGCGATGACGATGAAGGAGTCGTCGGACGGCTCCGCGATCGTCCCGCCCGCGCGGGTCTTCGACCCGACGGTCACCCCACCGAGCCAGTGCAAGCGGGGCTGAGCCTGCCGCTCGCGCGCGAGGGGCGACGAGTCGGGCACACGTGTCCGACGTGTCGCCCTTCGCACGGCCGTTCGGGGGCGAGATCTCGGACACGTGTACGCCTCTGGCGCGCTGGGGCGACACCAGCACCCCGGTAGACCGGCGCACGTGCGGCGGTCCTGGCCCTTCCAGTAGCCGGAGCGGGGCCACCGCTACCGCACGTGCGGTGGTTCTCGCCCTCGCCTCCGCCGGCGCGGGACCACATCCACCGCACGTGCGCTGCGGCGACGTGCGCTCCTAGAGCACCTTCGAGAGGAACGACTGCGTCCGCTCGTGCTGCGGGTTCGAGAGCACCTCGACCGGGTCGCCCTCCTCGACGATCACGCCGCCGTCCATGAAGACGAGCTTGTCGCCGACCTCGCGGGCGAACCCCATCTCGTGGGTGACGACCATCATCGTCATGCCCTCGGAGGCGAGGTCCTTCATCACCGCGAGCACGTCGCCGACGAGCTCGGGGTCGAGCGCCGAGGTGGGCTCGTCGAACAGCATCATGTCCGGCTGCATCGACAGCGCCCGCGCGATCGCCACGCGCTGCTGCTGCCCGCCCGAGAGGTGGGCGGGGTAGGCCGTCTCGCGCTCGGCGAGCCCGACCTTGGCCAGGTTGGCGCGCGCGATCTCGGTCGCCTCGTCCTTGCCGCGACCGGCGACCTTCTGCTGCGCGATCGTGAGGTTGCGCAGCACCGTCATGTGCGGGAAGAGGTTGAACTGCTGGAACACCATCCCGATGCGCGCGCGCAGCTTGTCGACGTCGGCGTCGGGGTGGGTGATCTCGTCGCCCTCGACGAAGATCTTGCCGCTGGTGGGCGTCTCGAGCAGGTTGGTGCAGCGCAGCAGCGTGGACTTGCCGGACCCGGACGGTCCGATCACGCACACGACCTGCCCGTTGTCGACGTGGAAGTCGATGCCGGTGAGCACCTCGTTGTCGCCGAAGCTCTTGTGCAGGTCCTGCACGTCGATGGCCGGCGTGGCGGCCCGGTCGGTGGGGCTGGTGGAGGTGGTGGTCATCAGCGGGCCCTCTCGGCTCGACGCTCCATGCGGCGCACGACGATCGACAGCGGGACCGTGATGATCAGGTAGCACATCGCGGCCAGGAAGATCGGGGTCAGGTTGACGTACTGGGACAGGCCGGCGCGGCCGAAGGAGGTCAGCTCCTGGTCGGCGAGCCCGAGGCCCAGGATGTAGACGAGCGAGGAGTCCTTGGTGAGAAGGATCAGCTCGTTGGTCAGCGGCGGCAGGATGATCCGGAACGCCTGGGGCAGCACGACCGAGATCATCGCCCGGGTCTGGCTCATGCCCAGCGAGCGTGCCGCCTCGAGCTGTCCCTTCGGGACCGCCTGGATGCCGGCGCGGATCGTCTCGGCCATGTAGGCAGCGCCCACCAGGCCGAGCGCCACGGTCACGGTCCCGAAGGTGCCGCCCGGGATGACGCGGCCCGGGAAGGCGATCGGGATGCCGTATTGGAATGCCACGAAGACGATCAGGGCCGGGACCCCGCGGAAGAACTCGATGAACAGCGTCGCCAGCCACCGGTAGGGACCGACCGGCGAGAGCCGCATCAGCGCCAGCACGAGGCCGAGCGCCAGGCCGAAGGCGAACGCCCCGGCGGTGTAGATGATCGTGTTCTTGAGCGCGACGGTGATGATGTTCGGGAACAGCTCGGGTGCGATGTCGCTGTTGAAGAACTGCTGGCGCAGCTGTTGCCAGTCGGCCAGGAACAGCACGAGCACCAGGACGACCACCAAGATGGCGTACTGGATGCCGCGGCTCACCTGGGCGCGCTTCCGCGGGGTCATGGCCATGGATCAGGCTCCTCGGTGCGAGACGTCAGTTGGTCGGGGCGGTGCCGAACCAGGTCTTGTAGATCTCGTCGTAGGAGCCGTCGGAACGGGACTCCTCCAGCACGTCGTTGATCGAGGAGAGCAGCTCGTCGTTGCCGTCCTTCTTCACCGCCATGCCGTACTGCTCGCCGGTGTCGAACTCGGCCGTGACGTACGTGCCCGGGTTGGCCTTGGCGTAGTCCAGCAGCGGGCCGTTGTCCTGGATCGCGGCGTCGATCTGGCCGGTCTTCACCGCGGTGCTCTGCAGGCCGAGGTCCTCGAACGCCTTGATCGTGACGCCCTTCGGCGCGTTCTCCTTGGCGTAGAGCTCGCCGGTCGTGCCGGTCATCACGCCGAGGGTCTTGCCGTCGAGGGCCTCGAGGCTGTCGAGGGACTCGTCCTTGGTGAGCAGGGCCTGGGTGGCGTCGAAGTAGGGGTCGGAGAAGTCGATGACCTGCGAGCGCTCGTCGGTGATGGTCATGCCGGCGACCGCCATGTCGCACTTGCCGGTGTTGAGCGCCTGGCCGGACTGGATGCCCTCGAAGCCGGTGACGACGACGTCGAGGTCGAGGTCGTTGGCCTCGGCGACCTTCTGGGCGAGGTCCATGTCGAAGCCCACGATCTCGTTGCCCTGCTCGAACTCGAACGGCTTGTAGGGCAGGGAGGTGCACACCGTGAGCTTGCCGGCGGCGATCACGTTGGCGCCGGACTCGGTCGTCGTGGTCTCCTCGGCCGCACACCCGGCGGTGGCGATCAGGACGAGGGCGGCTGCGGCGCCGGAGGTCAGCTTTCGGGTATTCATGCCAGCACCGTAACGGCCTGCCTCGTCGATTGCGCGCCACGAGCTCCCAGCCGACGGATCGCGTCACAATCGTGACATGCCCACCTACGTCGCCTTCCTCCGCGCGATCAACCTCGGAGCCACGCGCAAGTTCCCCAAGGCCGCGATCGTCGCCGCGACGGAGGCGGCGGGCGGTCGTGACGTCGAGACCTACATCAACACCGGCAACGTCCGCCTGACCCACTCGGCGCGCTCGGTCGCGAAGGTGCAGGCCGTGCTCGAGGAGGCCTACGCCGCCGAGGCCGGGTTCGACGTGCCGACCGTCGTCTTCACCACGAAGGACCTCGCGGCGCTCACCGCGCGGGCCGAGGAGCTGCACGCCGAGCACGACCCGTCGGGCCAGCACTACGTGACGCTCTACGCCTCCGCGCCCGCCGCCGCGGCGACGCGGGCCGTCCACGCCGTCGACCACCCGGGCGAGACGGCGGTGGTCGACGGTCGCGCCGCCTACGTGCTGCTCGACGGCGACATCCACACCTCGAAGCTCCTGTCCGGCAAGGAGTTCAAGGCCCTCGGCCAGGGCACCGCGCGCACCGCCAAGGTGCTGCGGACGGTGACGGAGAAGTGGTGCTGACCCCGACGATCAGGCGATCTCGACGCCGGCGCCGGTCATCTCCGTGATCGCCGCCGCCGTCGTCTCCGGCGCGACGCCGGCGCAGAGGGCGGTCAGCACGCGCGTGTCGAAGCCCGCGCGGGCGCTGTCGAGCGCGGTCGCCCGGACGCAGTGGTCGGTCGCGATCCCGCAGACGTCGACCTCGTCGACCCCGCGGCGGCGCAGCCAGTCGGCGAGCCCCTCCCCGGACTGCGTGCGCCCCTCGAAGCCGGAGTACGCCGCCTCGTGGGCACCCTTGAAGAACACCTCGGCGAAGGGCTGGGGGTCGAGGTTGGGGTGGAACGCCGCGCCCTCGGTGCCGACCTTGCAGTGCACCGGCCAGGAGTCCGCGTAGTCCGGCTTGAACGACCAGTGGTCCCCGGGGTCGACGTGGTGGTCCTTGGTGGCGACCACGACGTCGTAGGCCGGTGCGCCGGCCCCGCCGGCCGACCAGCGGTGCAGCACCTCGTTGATGTCCGCCGCCACGCGGGCGCCACCGGCCACCGCGAGGGACCCGCCCTCGCAGAAGTCGTTCTGGACGTCGACCACGATCAGTGCCCGTGCCATGGGCTCAGGCTAGCGGTCCGACGGTGCTCACTCCTGCACGAACAGCGTCGGCACCACCGGTTCGCCCGCGGACATCATGGTGACCGCGCGGGGCAGCTCGGCGACCGACGCGCGGTGCCGGGCACGGGCCGCGTCGAGGGGCTCGCGGCCGACGACCTCACCGCCCTCCACGAGGGGCACGAGCAGCGCCCGGTCGTCGCCGTCGTCCGCCGGCGCGGTGCCGATCCCGACGACCTCGGCCTCGACCACGCCGGAGGCCGAGCGCCGGCGCAGGGCGTACTTGCGGCCGCCGACGGACGCCTTGTCGGTCGAGCGCTTCGCGACCGACACCATCGCGCCGTCGTCGCCCTCCCGGGCCACCAGCTTGTAGACGAACCCGCAGGTCGGGTGGCCGGAGCCGGTGACCAGCTGCGTGCCGACGCCGTACGCGTCGACCGGTGCAGCGGCGAGCGCGGCGATGGCGTGCTCGTCGAGGTCGCTGGTCACCACGATCCGGGTCGCGGTCGCGCCGAGGTCGTCGAGCTGGCGGCGCACGTCGCGCGCCACGAGCGCGAGGTCACCGGAGTCGAGGCGCACGGCGCCCAGGGAGGTGCCGGCGACCTCGACGGCGAGCCGCACCGCCTCGGCGACGTCGTAGGTGTCGACGAGCAGCGTGGTGCCGACGCCCAGGGTCTCGACCTGCGCGGTGAAGGCCTGCCGCTCGCTGTCGTGCAGGAGCGTGAACGAGTGTGCCGCGGTGCCGGTGGTCGGGACGCCGTAGAGCTGCCGGGCGGCCAGGTTGCTCGTGGCGTCGAAACCCGCGACGTACGCCGCCCGCGCCGCGGCGACGGCCGCCTGCTCGTGGGTGCGGCGCGAGCCCATCTCGATGCACGGGCGGCCGGCGGCGGCGAGGGTCATCCGCGAGGCGGCCGACGCGATCGCCGAGTCGTGGTTGTAGATCGACAGCAGCACGGTCTCCAGCAACACCGCCTCGGCGAACGTGCCCTCGACGACGAGCACGGGGGAGTGGGGGAGGTAGACCTCGCCCTCGGGGTAGCCCCACACGTCGCCGGAGAAGCGGTAGGCCGCCAGCCACTCGAGCGTGTCGGGGCCGACCACGCCCTCCAGCGACGCCACGGCCGCGGGATCGAAGCGGAACGACTCGATCGCGTCCAGGGCCCGCCCGACACCGGCGACCACGCCGTAGCGGCGCCCCTCGGGGAGCCGGCGCGGGAAGAGCTCGAAGACCGATCGGCGCTCGGCCGTGCCCGAGTGCCGGGCGGCCTGCACCATGGTGAGCTCGTAGTGGTCGGTCAGCAGCGCCGTCGAGGGACGGGGAGGGCTCGTCACGACCGACACTGTGCCACCATGGCCCCGTGTCTGCCGCCAGCCCCGTCGAGGTCGAACCGACCCGGGCGCCGGACGAGATCACGTTCTTGTCCAAGCCCTGGGTCACCCTCGTCTGGGACGACCCGGTCAACCTCATGTCCTACGTGTCCTACGTCTTCCAGAAGTACTTCGGCTACGACAAGGCCAAGGCCGAGAAGCTGATGCTCGAGGTGCACACCGACGGCAAGTCGGTGGTGTCGACCGGCACGCGCGAGGAGATGGAGCGCGACGTGCAGGCCATGCACGAGTACGGGCTCTGGGCGACCATGGAGAAGGCCTCCTGACGATGAGCGGGTTCGAGCGCGACACGCGGACCGAGCGCGTGGTCGCCACCTTCACCGGCTTCGAGGCCGACCTGCTGCGCTCGCTGGCCTCGCAGATGGTCGAGCTGCTGCGCAACGAGCGGGCCGAGCCCGCGGCGCCCGCCGCCGACCCGTTCGAGGCGCTCATGTCGGAGTTCTCCGGCGCCACCACGATCCCCGAGGACCCGGTCCTCGCCCGGCTCTTCCCGACCGCCTACACCGACGACGAGGAGGCGGCCGGCGACTTCCGCCGGTTCACCGAGGGTCGCCTGCGCGACGGCAAGGCCGCCGCGGCGGGGCTGGTCATCGACACCCTCGAGGAGGGTGGCCTGCCGCCCGAGCTCACCGAGGACGGCCTGGTGATCGACGTCGAGCTGGACGCGCCGTCGGCCGAGACCTGGATGCGCGCCTTCACCGACATCCGCCTGGCCCTCGCCACCCGGCTCGGCGTCGAGGCCGACGACGAGCACTACTGGCACTCCCTGCCCGACGAGGACCCCCGCGCCCAGGCGCACGACATCTACGAGTGGGTCGGCTACCTCCAGGAGACGCTGGTCGAGGCCCTGACCCGATGACCGCGGCCCGATGACCCCGGTCCCCGACTTCGTGCTCGCGCTGCGCGAGAAGGTCGGCCCCGACCACCTGCTCTGGCTGCCGGGGGTCACCGCCGTCGTGCGCCGCGGCGACCAGGTCCTGCTGGTCCGGCGCTCGGACAACGGTGCGTGGACGCCGGTCACGGGCATCGTCGACCCCGGCGAGGAGCCGGCGGTCGCGGCCGCCCGCGAGGCGCTGGAGGAGACCGGCGTCCGGATCCGGGTCGACCGGCTGGTCTCGACGTCGGCCCACGGGGAGATCGTGCACGCCAACGGCGACCGCGCGTCCTACCTCGACCTCACCTTCGCCTGCACCTGGGTCGAGGGCGAGGCCCACGTCGCCGACGACGAGTCGAGCGACGTGCGCTGGTACCCCGTGGGGTCGCTGCCGCCGATGGCCGAGGTGATGCGCGCGCGGATCGAGGCAGCACTCGCGGACGAGCCGGCCGCCCGGTTCGTCGCCCCGCCCGACGACCTCCCGGAGCCGCCGCCGGTGCTCCTCCCGCCCGCGCCCGCCCTCGGGGTCGACGCCTGCTCCGCGGGCTGGGTCGGCGTCGTGCTGGACACCGACCTCCGGTCCTCGGTGCACGTCGCCCCCGACATCGCGGGCCTGGTCGGGCTGGTCCGCGAGCGGCACGACGTCGCTGTCGTCGCGATCGACATCCCGATCGGCCTGCCCGACTCGGGTGGCCGCCGGGCCGACGCCGAGGCCCGGCGCGAGCTGGTCGGCAAGGCGTCGTCGCTGTTCTCCACGCCGACCCGCGCCGCGCTCGAGGCGGAGACCTACGCCGAGGCCCGCGAGGCCAACCTCGCCGCCACCGACGGACGTACGAGCGTCAGTGCGCAGGCCTACGCGCTGCGGGCCAAGGTGCTGCAGGTCGACGCGTGGGTGCGCGGCCGCCCGGGCGCGACGGTGGTCGAGGTGCACCCCGAGCTGAGCTTCGCCCGGATGGCCGGCGCGCCGATCGCCGCGTCGAAGAAGGACGCCGCCGGGGTCGCCGACCGCCGCGAGGCGCTCGCCGCCCACGGGATCGTCGCGCCGCCGTGGTTCCGCGGGGCGGGGTTCGGCGAGGACGACCTGCTCGACGCCTGCGCGGCCGCGTGGTCGGCGGTGCGGCACGCGCTCGGGGTCTCCGAGGCGTACCCCGCGACCCCCGAGGTGTTCTCCGACGGCATCGCGTCGGCCATCCGCGTCTGACCGCCGACCGACCGCCGGGTCAGCCGGAGTGGGTCAGCACGCCGTAGCGCCCACGGCTGGCCAGCGCCCAGCGCGAGACCGGGACCGAGGCGAGCGCGATCGCGAGCATCAGGCCGGCCAGCACCAGCCAGCCGACCTCGCCGAGGTCGACGCAGAGGTACGTCACGACCGGCGGGCCGATCACCGCGACCACGCTGAAGCCGAGGCCGGCGAAGCCCTGGTACTGGCCCTGCTTCTCGTGCGGCGCCAGGCCCATCTGCAGGCCCCACTGGCCACCGGAGCCGATCATCTCGCCGACGACGTGGACCAGTGAGCCGACGACGAGCACGACGATCGCGACGGTCGCGTCGCCGCGGTCGGCGAGCGCCACGATCGCGAAGCCGGCGGCGATCCACACCGCGCCGCGCACGAGGGCGCGCGCACCCGCCTCGACCGAGTCGGCGCGCTGCGAGAGCCGGACCTGGAAGAGCGCGACGCACGCGGTGTTGAGGATGAGCAGGATCGCCACCATCACCGGTGGCGCCTCGGTGCGCTGGGAGATGTAGAGCGCGAGGCCGATGTCCATGACGAAGAAGTGCACCGCGAACAGGCCGGTGATCGCCGTCACGACGACGTACGGCACGTCGCGGAGCACGGCCAGGCGCGGCTCGCCCTCGATCCGGACGTAGGGCGGGAGGTCGGGCAGGCGGGTGGTGTTCCACGCCGCGAAGGCGGTGAAGACCGCGTTGAGCACGAAGACCGAGACGTAGGCCCACGCCTCGTCGATCACCAGGGCAGCCCCGCCGAAGACCGACCCGAGGCCGATCGCGGTGTTGGTGACCGCGCGGAGGTAGGCCTTGAACAGCACGCCGCGTCCGCCGGTCGCCAGCTGCGCGATGACGCCCTGCTGCACCGATCCGGCCGACCGCTCGAAGAGGGCCAGCAGGCCGAGCAGCAGGGCCAGCTGCCACGGCGAGCGGGCCAGCACCGGCAGCGCGCTGGTGGCCGCCGCGCCGACCATGGCCCAGGTCAGCACCCGCCGCGGGCCGCGCGTGTCACCGAGGTGCCCGGCCGGCACCTGGACCACGATGCCCACGACCGCCGCCACCGACATCGCGAGCGCCACCTCGGCGGCGGAGAAGCCGACCTGGCGGGTGAAGTAGAGGGCGCTCGTGGTCATCACCGCACCGGCGCCGAAACGGTTGGCGAACGACCCCAGCGCCAGCACCCGCAGGTCGCGCTCGAGCGGGATGCCGTGCCGGGTCAGCGGCGGCGGGACGACGGACATGCATACCCCCAGAACTCTTGACGTCAAGATTTATCTGGTGGGACGTGGTCCGGTCAACTCGCTTCCGCGACCTACACTCGCCGCGTGCTGACCATCCCCCAGGACATCCACGACGCGATCGTCGCGCACGCCCGCCGCGACCACCCCGACGAGGCCTGCGGCGTCGTCGCGGGCCCCGAGGGCAGCGACCGTCCCGAGCGGTTCATCCCGATGGTCAACGCCGCCGGCAGCCCGACGTTCTACGAGTTCGACTCCACCGAGCTGCTCGCGCTCTACAAGGACATGGACGCGCGCGACGAGGAGCCGGTGGTCGTCTACCACTCCCACACCGCCACCGAGGCCTATCCCAGCCGCACCGACATCGGGCTGGCCAGCGAGCCGAACGCCCACTACGTGCTCGTCAGCACACGCGAGGGCGGGAATAGTGACGGCCCGGTGGAGTTCAGGTCCTACAGAATCATCGACGGAGTCGTGACCGAAGAGGACGTCACGATCACGCCTACAGAGAAGAGCACCCCCTGATGGCCATCGAGGTCCGCATCCCCACCATCCTCCGCACCTACACCGACGGCGCGAAGTCGGTCGAGGCGTCCGGCGCGACCCTGACCGCCCTGATCGACGACCTGGACGGCAACCACCCCGGCATCAAGGACCGGCTGGTGGACAACGGCGACCTGCGCCGCTTCGTCAACGTCTACGTCAACGACGAGGACGTCCGCTTCATCGGCGGCCTCGAGGCCGAGCTCAGCGACGGCGACCAGGTCGTCGTGCTCCCGGCGGTCGCCGGCGGGGCGTGACCCCCTCGCGATGACCCGCTACGACGACCTCCTCGCCTCGGTCGGCGGCACCCCGCTCGTGGGGCTGCCGCGGCTCTCGCCGAGCCCGGACGTACGCCTCTGGGCGAAGCTCGAGGACCGCAACCCGACCGGCTCGATCAAGGACCGCCCGGCCCTGCGGATGATCGAGCAGGCCGAGAAGGACGGCACGCTGCGTCCCGGCTGCACGATCCTGGAGCCGACGAGCGGCAACACCGGCATCTCGCTCGCGATGGCGGCCAAGCTCAAGGGCTACCGCATCGTGTGCGTGATGCCCGAGAACACCTCGGAGGAGCGGCGCCAGCTGCTGCGGATGTGGGGCGCCGAGATCGTGTCCTCGCCCGCGGCCGGCGGCTCCAACGAGGCCGTGCGCGTCGCCAAGCAGATCGCCGGGGAGCACCCCGACTGGGTGATGCTCTACCAGTACGGCAACGACGCCAACGCCCTCGCCCACGAGGAGGGCACCGGCCCCGAGCTGCTCGCCGACCTGCCCGGCATCACCCACTTCGTGGCCGGCCTCGGCACCACCGGCACCCTCACCGGGGTCTCCCGGTTCTTCCGCCGGGCCAGGCCCGAGGTGCGGATCGTGGCCGCCGAGCCGCGCTACGGCGAGCTGGTCTACGGCCTGCGCAACCTCGACGAGGGCTTCGTGCCGGAGCTCTACGACGCCTCGCTCATCGACTCCCGCTTCAGCGTCGGTCCACGAGACGCGGTGCGCCGGGTGCGCGAGCTGCTCGAGCTCGAGGGCATCTTCGCCGGCATCTCCACCGGCGCGATCCTGCACGCCGCGCTCGGCCAGGCGGCCAAGGCGGTCAAGGCGGGGGAGCGCGCCGACATCGCGTTCGTGGTGTGCGACGGCGGGTGGAAGTACCTCTCGACCGGCGCCTACGAGGGCACCGTCGACGAGGCCGAGGACCGCCTCGACGGCCAGCTCTGGGCCTAGGGCGTGTCTCTTAAGTCGCGAGCCAGATGGTGATGGCTCGTAGGACGACCGCTCCTCGGTAGACGGTTGCGAGCTTGTCGTAGCGGGTGGCGATCCCGCGCCATTGCTTGTGGTCGTTGAAGGACCGTTCGATGACGTTGCGTCCCTTGTAGGTCTTGGCGTCGAAGCCTGGAGGCCTGCCGCCCGCGGATCCGCGGTTCTTGCGGTGCCGGATCTGATCGGAGGGCTGCGGGATCACGGCTTTGATCCCGCGGGTGCGGAGCTCGGTCCGGATCGCGCGGGAGGAGTACGCCTTGTCGCCCAGCAGTGCATCGGGGCGGGTCCGGGGACGGCCTGGTCCGAGGCGCTTGATCGCGAGCTGTGCCAGCATCGGTTTCAGCATTGGCGAGTCGCCGGCTTGGCCGGGCGTCAGGTTGACCACGAGTGGTCGTCCGCGGCCGTCGACGAGTTGATGGATCTTCGTCGACAAGCCTCCGCGAGAACGGCCCAGGGCGTGATCGGGTGGTTCTTCCCGCGGATTCTTGTAGTTCGAATCAGCCCCCTGTGTCGTGCTTGGCGCGGCGGCCGGCGGGCTCCTCGACGCGGCGCAGGGTGGTGGCGTGCTGGTGGGCGCGGTTGATGGTGGAGTCCACGCTGACCATCCAGTCGATGTCGCCTGCGGCGTCTGCCTCGGCGAGGAGGCGGGCGTGGATCTTGTCCCATGTGCCGTCGGTGGAGAAGCGGTGGTGGCGCTTCCACACCGTTTGCCATGGCCCGAAGGATGACGGGAGATCGCGCCATGCGATGCCGGTGCGGAAGCGGTAGATCACGCCCTCGACGACCTGGCGGTGGTCGCGGAAGGGCCGGGACTTCACGCCGTCCGTCGACGGCATGAACGGCGCGATCCGCTCCCACTGAGCGTCGGTCAGGACCCGTTCGCGAGACATGACCGCATCAAAACAGCCCTACCAGCCCGGACTTGGGAGACACGCCCTAGGACGCGACCCCACGACCGACTCCGGGGCCCTACGCTCGCCCCATGACCCGCGCCCCCCGGGCGGTCCTCGTGCTGGCCGCGCTCGTCCTGTCCCTCCTGCCGGTCGCGGCGACCGCCGACGCCGGTCATCGCACGACCGTCGACGAGCCGCAGACGGGCGAGGGCTACGGCCAGCCCGTACGCCGCCGCGTGACGTACTCCGTGACCACCCGCGGCCGGATCACCACCTCGCTGGCGGTGTTCCGCCGCCAGGCCCAGCAGACCTTCGACGACCCGCGCGGCTGGCGGTGGGCAGGCGTGGAGTTCCGCCGGGTGCCGCGCGGGGGCGACTTCACGCTCGTGCTGTCGTCCGCCGCGCTCGTGCCGTCGTTCTCGTCGAGCTGCTCGTCGATGTGGTCGTGCCGGGTCGGTCGCTACGTGATCATCAACCAGGAGCGGTGGAAGCACGCCTCGCCGGCGTGGAACGCCGCCCGCCGCTCGCTGCGCGACTACCGCCACATGGTCGTCAACCACGAGACCGGCCACTGGCTCGGCCGCGGCCACGCGTCCTGCCCACCCGGGGGCGGGCCGGCGCCGGTGATGATGCAGCAGTCCAAGGGCACCGGCGCCTGCCGGTTCAACCCGTGGCCGCTGGACGGGGAGGCAGCGGCGGTCAGGGGGCGGCGGTGAGCCGCAGGTCCTGGTCGACGTCGTGCTCGCTGTCGGGCACGGCCGGCAGGTCGAGCAGGTCGAGGGCGAGGTTGGCGACCATCCCGTTGCGCACCGGCTGGCGGCGCTGGGTGTAGGTGGTGCGGCGCTTGCCGGGGTTCTTGTAGGCCGGGTTGATCTCGTAGAGGTCGACGCCCCGGTCGACGGCGGAGCCGCGCGCCATGAAGACGATGCGGTAGTTGTCGAGCTCGCGCACGTCGCTGTGCGACGGGCCGTGGCCGCCGTGGTCGCTGGTCAGGATGATCGTGGTGCCGGCCTTGCGCGCGGGGTCGGCGTTGACGGCCTTCACGACGCGGCCGACGAGCTTGTCCGACCGGCGCACGGCCCGGAGGTACTGCTTCGACATCCAGCCGTGCTCGTGGCCCGCGGCGTCGGGCGGCGAGAGGTGGAGGAAGCGGAAGTCGCGCTCGGTGGCGAGGTCGTCGACGAGCTGGTCGACGAGGGCCGAGTTGTCCAGGTCGATCACGGTGCGGTCGATGGCGT
The DNA here is from genome assembly GCF_018275325.1 of Nocardioides palaemonis. Taxonomy (NCBI): domain Bacteria; kingdom Bacillati; phylum Actinomycetota; class Actinomycetes; order Propionibacteriales; family Nocardioidaceae; genus Nocardioides; species Nocardioides palaemonis. The sequence continues at coordinate 1,086,224 of NZ_JAGVQR010000001.1, forward strand.
CGGGCCACGAGCGGTCCCACAGGCTGAACTTGGTCTTCGCCGCGAACAGCGCGGTGGAGCCGCCGGCGTCGTGGACGGCGGTGAAGACCGACCCGACGTCGTGCCCGGCCGCGGCCTGCACGGTGGGCGGGGTGAGCCGGTCGTCGTTCCACGTCACGCCGTGGCCGCCGGTGGCGGCCTCGATGCGACGCCCGGTGACCATGCCGGTGTGGTTGGGCAGGGTGACGGTCATCTCCCGCTCGGTGCGGGCGTTGGTCGTCGAGGCGCCGGCGCGCATGAAGCGGTAGAGGTTCGGCAGCTGCTTGCGCCCGAGCTTCTCCACCGCCGCCACGCTCATGCCGTCGATCGAGATGGCGAGCACCGAGTCGGAGTCGCCGACCAGGTCGCGCGACGCCTGCTCGACCACCCGCGGGGCGGGTCCGGCATCGGGGTCGCTGGAGGCGGGGCCGCCCACCAGGACGACGCCGGCGCCGGCCAGCAGGGAGAGGGCGGTCGTGGCCACGAGGTGTCGACGGTTCACCGCTCGACCCTAACCCGAGGGTGGCGGTCGCCACCGGCGGTGTGACCGGACCGACGTCGCGGACCGCGTGACCCCGGACCGGCCGTTCGCCTAGCCTCTGACCTGTGCCGACCCCCTCCGCCGACGCCGACGCCCCGATCGGCATCTTCGACTCCGGGTTCGGCGGCCTGACGGTCGCGCGCTCCGTGATCGACCAGCTGCCCCACGAGTCGGTCGTCTACCTCGGCGACACCGCCCGCCAGCCCTACGGCCAGAAGCCGATCGGCGAGGTGCGCGAGTACGCCCTCGAGTGCCTCGACCACCTCTACGACCAGGGCGTGAAGGCGCTCGTCATCGCGTGCAACTCCGCCAGCGCGGCGATGCTGCGCGACGCCCGCGAGCGCTACGACGTGCCGGTCGTCGAGGTGATCCTCCCTGCCGCGCGGCGGGCGGCCGCCGCGACCCGCAACAGCCGCGTCGGCGTGATCTGCACGCGCGCGACCGCGAGCTCGATGGCCTACGACGACGCGTTCGCCGCCGCGCCCCAGATCGACCTGCACATCCGCGCCTGCCCGAGCTTCGTCGACTTCGTCGAGCAGGGCGTCACCGGCGGCGACGAGCTGCTCGCCGCGGCCCACGACTACCTCGACCCGCTGGTCGAGGCGGAGGTCGACACCCTCGTCCTCGGGTGCACCCACTACCCGCTGCTGACCGGCGTCATCTCCTACGTCATGGGCGACGCCGTCACGCTCGTGAGCTCGGCGGAGGAGAGCGCCAAGGACGTCTACAAGATGCTCGTCCGCACCGGGCTGATGCGCGCCGGCGGCGACCCGGCCTACACGTTCTCCACCACCGGCAGCCCGGAGGACTTCGCCACCGTCGGCCGGCGCTTCCTGGGCTCCGAGCTGCTGAGCGCCACGCAGTTCGCCGGGGGCCTGCGGTGAGCGCGCCCGGGCTGCGGCTGACCGTCGTCGGCTGCTCCGGCTCCTACCCCGGTCCGGACTCGCCCGCGAGCTCGTACCTCCTGGAGGCCGACCACACCGACGCGGCCGGGCAGACCCGGACCTGGCGGATCCTGGTCGACCTCGGCAACGGCGCGCTCGGCCAGCTGCACCGCTACGTCGACCCGCTCGCGGTCGACGCCGTGTTCGTCAGCCATCTGCACGCCGACCACTGCCTCGACCTGTGCGGCTACTACGTGATGCGCAAGTACCACCCCACGGGGCCGCAGCCGCGCATCCCGGTCTGGGGTCCCGCCGGCACCGCGGAGCGGATGGCGCGGGCCTACGACCTGCCGGCCGACCCCGGCATGACCGAGGAGTTCGACTTCCGCGAGCACCCCGACCCCGCGACCGCCGTCGAGGTAGGCCCGTTCCGCGTCGAGGCCCACGAGGTGGTGCACCCGGTCGTGGCGTACGCCCTGCGGATCGGCGCGAACGGCCGCACCCTCGTCTACTCCGGCGACACCGGCCCGTGCCCGGCGCTCGACCGCGTCGCGCAGGGCGCCGACCTGCTGCTGGCCGAGGCGTCCTTCGAGTCGCGCGCCGACAACCCGCCGGACCTGCACCTGACCGGCTCGGACTGCGGGCGCACCGCCGGGGTGGCCGGCGTCGGTCGGCTGGTGCTGACCCACGTGCCGCCGTGGCACGACCCCGCGGTCGCGGAGGCCGAGGCGCGCGCGACCTGGGACGGGCCGGTCGAGCTGGCGCGCGCGGGCGCGACGTACGACGTCTGACGCCCCGCCGGCCCTCGGCCGGCGGAGACGGAGGCTCAGACGAGCCCGGCGTCGTGGACCACCATCGCCACCTGCACGCGGTTGGTGGCGCCGAGCTTGGTGAGCAGCCGCGACACGTGTGACTTCACCGTCGGGATCGACAGGTAGAGCTCCGCGGCGATCTCGGAGTTGCTGAGCCCGCGGCCCACGCACACCGCGACCTCGAGCTCGCGCTCGGTGAGCACGGTCAGCCGCTGGGCCGCCACCGCCGACCGGTCGGAGGACGACCCGCGCCGCAGTCGGGAGACCAGGCTGCGGGTGGCCGACGGCGACATCATCGCGTCGCCGGCTGCGACCGTACGGATCGCGCCGACGATGTCGCCGGGCGGCGTGTCCTTGAGCAGGAAGCCGTCGGCCCCCGAGGCCACGGCGCTGACCACGTGCTCGTCGGCGTCGAACGTCGTGAGCACCACCACGGACGGCGGCGACTCGCGGGAGTGGATGTGCCGGGTGGCCTCGAGCCCGTCCATGCCGGGCATCCGGATGTCCATCAGGACGACGTCGGGGTCGAGCGCGGCGACCAGGTCGACGCCGGTCTGGCCGTCGCCGGCCTCGCCGACGACCTCGATGTCCGTCTGCCCGCCGAGCATGAGCGACAGCGCCGAGCGCACGAGGGGGTCGTCGTCGACGAGCAGGACCCGGATCACGCCGCCCACGGTAGCCACGCCTCCAGCACGAAGGTCGAACCGTCTGTGTGCTGGTCCAGCCGGCCGCCACGCAGCTCGGCGCGCTCGCGCAGCCCGACCAGCCCGAGCCCGGCTCCCGGGGCGGCCGACGAGCGGTGCGCCACGGCGTTGGCCAGCCGCACCGTGATGCCGCTGCGGGGGTCGCCGCTCGAGCGGATCGCGACGACGCTCCCGGGAGCGTGCTTGCGGGCGTTGGTGATGCCCTCCTGCACGATGCGGTAGACCGTGCGGCCGGTCGCCGGCGGGACCGGCGTGGAGCGGTCGACGTCGTCGGCGAAGTCGACGTCGAGCCCCAGCGTGCGTGCCTCCGCGACGAGCGTCGCGATGTCGCCGTAGGTCGGCTGGGGCTGTGCGGGCTGCGACCCGTGGCCGTCCTCGCGCAGCACGCCGAGGACGTCGCGCAGCTCGCGCAGGGCGTCGTTGGCCTGCCCCTGGATCTGCTCGAGGCCGGCGCGCAGCCGGGTGACGTCGAGGTCGTCGCGGAACGCCAGCGCTCCCGCGTGCATCGACACCTGGGTGATGCGGTGGGCGAGCACGTCGTGCATCTCGCGCGCGATGCGCGCGCGCTCGGTGGTGCGCGCCTGGGCCAGGCGCAGGTCCTGCTCGGTCTCGGCCCGCTCGGCACGGCGGCGCAGGTTCCACATCAGCTCGCGGCGCGACCCGAGGTAGAGGCCCCAGCCCATCATCGCCGCGTTGACGGCGAGCACGACGAGGACGGAGATCGTCGGGTCGCTGCGTGCGAACGGGGCGACCATCGCGTAGGTCTGGGCCGCCACGACGTTGACCACGCCCACCAGCGCGACCTGCCAGACCACGCGTCGGGTGGCGACGGAGACCGCGGCCAGGGTGGCCGGACCCGCAGCGATGCCGGACAGCGCGCTCATGACCGCGACGGTGACCGCGACCGGCACCGGGGCGGCGCGCCGGAACCAGACCGCGACATAGGACGCGACCCCCAGGGCGAGCTCGACGGTGAACAGCCCGGGCTGCTCGCGCCACTCGGCGGCGGCGACCGGACCCCACACGATCGCGGAGATCAGCCCGCAGAGGGCGTAGCGCCAGGCGTGCGACCACCGGGTCAGCGCAGGCTGCGTCTCGGCGGGCTCGGGGCGGGGGTCCACGCGGTCAGGGTAACCATCGGATTTCCTACTTTCGGCTGATCCGTCCGCATCGCAAGGAGGATGCGCCCGCCCGGGCGGCGGCGCAGGCTGGAGACACCGCGTGGGAGGGAGCTCGCGCGGCGTGGGGCCGCGCACCTCTGGTCCCGCACGGGGTAGGGACCTTGCAGTGCCGGGTCCGGTGGCTCACGGGGGTTACCGGACCCGGCTCGCTGCCCGTCGACCTCTAGGGTCGTGCCATGACTTCCGGACCCGCCCCCACCCCCCGTGCCGACGGTCGCGCCGACGACGAGCTGCGGCCGATCACCATCACCCGCCACTGGCTCGACCACGCCGCGGGCTCGGTGCTCGTCGAGTTCGGCGGCACCAAGGTGCTGTGCGCGGCGTCGGCGTCCGAGGGCGTGCCGCGCTGGCGCAAGGGCTCCGGCCTCGGCTGGGTCACCGCGGAGTACGCGATGCTCCCCGCCGCCACCAACACCCGCTCCGACCGCGAGTCGGTCAAGGGGCGCATCGGCGGCCGCACCCACGAGATCTCGCGCCTCATCGGCCGCTCGCTGCGCGCCGTCATCGACTACCAGGCGCTCGGCGAGAACACGATCGTGCTCGACTGCGACGTCCTCCAGGCCGACGGCGGCACCCGCACCGCCGCGATCACCGGGGCCTACGTCGCGCTCGCCGACGCGGTCGCCCACCTGCGCGCGAGCGGCGCGCTCACCGGAGAGCCGCTCACCGGGTCGGTCGCCGCGGTGAGCGTCGGCATCATCGACGGCGCGCCGCGCCTCGACCTGCCCTACGTCGAGGACGTGCGCGCCGAGACCGACATGAACGTCGTGATGACCGGCGACGGGAAGTTCGTCGAGGTGCAGGGGACCGCCGAGGGCGCCGCGTTCGACCGCGCCGAGCTCGACGCTCTGCTCGCGCTCGCCGAGAAGGGCTGCGCCGACCTCACCCGGATGCAGCAGGAGGCGCTGGCGCGATGAAGGTGTTCCTGGCCTCCGGCAACGCCAAGAAGATCGGCGAGATGCAGCGCATCCTCGCCGAGCACGTCCCCGACGTCGAGGTCCTCGGCGTGCGCGACGTCGAGGGCTACGTCGAGCCGGTCGAGGACCAGCCGACCTTCGAGGGCAACGCCCTGCTCAAGGCCCGCGCCGGCGTCGCGGCGACCGGCCTGCCGTCGGTCGCCGACGACAGCGGCCTGTGCGTCGACGCGCTCAACGGCATGCCGGGCGTGCTGTCGGCGCGCTGGTCGGGGCAGCCGAAGAGCGACGACCGGAACAACGCGCTCCTGCTCGACCAGCTCCACGACGTGCCCGACGAGCGCCGCGGCGCGCACTTCACCTGCGCGATCGCGTGGGTGATGCCGGACGGGCGCGAGCGGGTGGTCGAGGGGCGCATGGACGGCCAGATCATCCGCGAGGTCCGGGGGAGCGGCGGGTTCGGCTACGACGTGCTGTTCGTGGCCGACGAGCACGCCGCCGACGCCGACGGGCGAGGGCTCACCTCCGCCGAGCTCGACCCGGCCGAGAAGGACCGGATCTCCCACCGGGGCCGGGCGCTGCGCGAGCTCGCGCCGCACGTGGCCGCGGACCTCTCAGCCGGCTGACACCGGCTCGCGGTCACCGACCCGGCGCGAGACCCACGAGCCCCACAGCGCGGCGAAGAGGAACATCACCAGCGAGTAGACCGCCGCGGGGACCGAGATCTCGACCTCGTCGAGCACCTCGACCGCCACGAAGATCGCGAGCGTGGCGTTGTGCACTCCGACCTCCATCGAGGAGGCGATGGCCTGCGGCCCGGTGACGCCGAACGCCTTCGGGACGACGTAGCCCACGACCAGGCTGATCGCGCAGAAGAGCGCGGTGACCAGGCCGACGTCGGCGAGGTAGTCGCCGACGTGCTCGCGCTGGTCGAGCAGGATGCCGAGCACCAGGACGGCGAGGATGACCGCCGAGCCGATCCGCACCGGACGGTCCATGCGGGCCGCGAAGCCGGGGGCGCGGTCGCGCACCAGCATCCCGATCCCGACCGGCAGCAGGATCAGCACGAACACCTTGACGATCTCCGCCAGCGGCATCGACACGTCGTCCTGGCGGTCGTAGAACGAGATCGCCAGCCCGGTGATGAGCGGCAGCGTGACGACCGCGACCACGGTGTTGATCGCGGTCAGCGTGATGTTGAGCGCCACGTCGCCGCGGAAGAGGTGGCTGAACAGGTTGGCGGTCGTGCCTCCCGGCGACGCCGCGAGCAGCAGCATGCCGATGCCCAGGAGCGCCGGCAGGTCGAGGAGCACCACCAGCGCGAAGCACACGGCCGGCAGCAGCACCACCTGGCAGGCCAGGGCGACGGCGACCGCCCTCGGCGTCCGCCCCACCCGCCGGAAGTCCGCGACCGTGAGGTCGAGGCCCAGGCCGAACATGATGATCGCGAGCGCGAGGGGCAGTCCGACGGTCGTCAGCGCGGAGTCCATGCGCGGACCCTAGTGGTGACGGTCGTCACACGGGCGTGGAGCGCGGGGGGAGCGTGCGCTCGGAGAGATTCGAACTCTCACTGGCCGCGACCTAAACGCGGTGCCTCTGCCGTTGGGCTACGAGCGCGGAGGGCCCATCCTCACACGCTGTGCTCGGGAGGAGGCCGGGACGTCATGGGAACCGGCGGTCCGAACCGCGGATCCTCATGACGTCCGAGGGTGGGCGCGTCTCAGTCGAGCCCGAGGTCACGCCGCAGCTTGGCGACGTGGCCGGTGGCCTTGACGTTGTACTGGGCGAGCTCGACCGTGCCGTCCTCGTCGATCACGAAGGTCGAGCGGATCACGCCCTCGACCTCCTTGCCGTAGAGCTTCTTGGTGCCGTACGCGCCGTAGGACCGGTGGACGGCGAGGTCCTCGTCGGAGAGCAGGGTGAGGGTGAGCTGGTCGCGCTCGCGGAACTTCGCCAGCTTGGCCGGCGTGTCCTTCGAGACGCCGAGCACCTCGTAGCCCGCGCCGCGCAGCGAGTCGAGCGACTCGGAGAAGTCGCAGGCCTGCTTGGTGCAGCCGGGGGTCATCGCGGCCGGGTAGAAGTACACGATGACCTTCTTCCCGCGGAGGTCGGACAGGCTCACCTGCTCGTCGGCGTCGCTGGTGAGGGTGAAGTCGGGGGCGGTGTCGCCGGCTGCGAGGCGGTCGGTCATGTGGGTGCTGTCCCTTCGGAGAGGCAGCCTCACCGTACGAACAGTTGGCTGCTGCGAATTGCTTGCAATAAGGTCGTGGGGTGCCGGCCCGGGATCGGGGGGATCCGCGTCGGCCACCAGACATCCAACCAGCAGCACCATCCTCGAGCAGGGAGAGACCACGTGCACGTGCCCGACGGCTTCCTCGACGCGCCGACGTCGATCGCCACCGGCGTCGTCGCAGCGGCGGCCGTGGCCGTCTCGCTGCGCGGCGCGCGTCGCGAGCTCGACGACCGCACGGCGCCGATGGCGGGACTGGTGGCGACGTTCGTGTTCGCCGCCCAGATGATCAACTTCCCGGTCGGGGCCGGCACCAGCGGTCACCTCATGGGTGGTGCGCTCGCGGCCGTGCTGGTCGGGCCGTGGACCGCGGTGCTCTGCATGTCGGTGGTCCTCCTCGTGCAGGGCCTGCTGATGGCCGACGGCGGCATCACCGCGCTCGGCACCAACATCACGCTGATGGGCGTCACGACCGTGGCCGTCGGCTGGGGCGTCTTCGTCCTGCTGCGCCGCGTGCTCCCGTCGCGTGCGTCGATGGTCGCGCCCGCCGCGGCCGTCGGCGCGTTCCTCAGCGTGCCGGTCGCGGCGCTCGTCTTCACCGGCCTCTTCGCCGTCGGTGGCCAGGCACCGGTCGACCTCGGCTCCGTGCTCGCCGCGATGCTCGGCTGGCACGTGCTGATCGGGCTCGGCGAGGCCGTCGTCACCGGACTGGTCGTGGGCAGCGTGGTGGCCTCGCGCCCCGACCTCGTCCACGGGGCGCGCCCGCTGCTCGCCGCCCGCGAGCTCGAGACCCGGAAGGTGGAGGTCCGATGACCACCCGCCGCTTCTTCGCCGTCGCGCTGCTGGTCAGCCTGCTCGTCGCGGGCGTGGCGAGCTACTACGCCAGCTCCCACCCCGACGGCCTCGAGTACGTCGCCGGCAAGACCGGCTTCGGCGACTCCGCCGAGGACTCCGTCACCGCCGACAGCCCGCTGGCCGACTACCAGACCTCCGGGATCGACGACGCCCGCCTCAGCGGCGGCGTCGCCGGCGTGGTCGGCGTCGTGGTGATGCTCTCCCTGAGCACTGGCCTGTTCTGGGCGCTCCGCCGCCGCGAGCCGCACGACGTCGACGACGCGGACCGCGAGCGCCACGACGCGGAGGTCTGATGGGCGCCGGCCACGGCCACCGGCTGCACTTCCACGGCCACAGCCCGGTCCACCGCGCGCCGGCCCACCTCAAGCTTCTCGCCCTGCTCGGCTTCATGCTGGCGGTCGTCGCGACCCCGCGCCAGGCGTACGCCGTGCTCGCGGCCGAGGCGGCCGTGCTGCTCGGCGTCGTGCTGCTGTCCCGGGTCCCGCTGCGCTACCTCCTGCCGCGCATGGTGGTCGAGGTGCCGTTCGCGGTCTTCGCGCTGCTGATGCCGTTCATCTCCCACGGCCCGCGCACGGAGGTGCTGGGGGTGAGCGTCTCCGAGGCCGGGCTCCACGCCGGCGTGGCGCTGCTGGTCAAGGGCAGCATCGGTGTCCTCGCGTCGCTGACCCTCGCCGCCACGACCGAGCCGCAGGACCTGCTCCGCGGCCTGCAGCGGCTGCGGATGCCCGACCTGGTCGTGCAGATCATGGGCTTCATGATCCGCTACCTCGACGTCGTGACGGCCGAGATGGGCCGGATGCTGACGGCGATGCGCTCGCGCGGCTGCGACCCGCGCTCGCCGCGGCACTGGCCGGTGCTGGCCCGCTCGCTGGGTGCGCTGTTCATCCGGTCCTACGAGCGTGGCGAGCGGGTCCACCTCGCGATGCTCTCGCGCGGCTACGACGGTAGGTTGCCGCAGTGAGCACCCCCGTGCTGGACGTCCGCGACCTGGCCTACGCCTACCCCGACGGGCACCAGGCGCTCTTCGGCGTCGACCTGCACGTCCACCGCGGCGAGCGGGTCGCACTGCTCGGCCCGAACGGCGCCGGCAAGACCACGCTCGTGCTCCACCTCAACGGCATCCTCGGCTCCGGGTCGGGAGGGGCGGGGCGCGGGTCGGTCGCCGTCAGCGGCCTGCCCGTCGACAAGAAGAACATGCGGGAGGTGCGTCGCCGGGTCGGCGTGGTCTTCCAGGACCCCGACGACCAGCTCTTCCTCGGCACCGTGCGCCAGGACGTCGCGTTCGGACCGGCCAACCTCGGCCTCACGGGCGCCGAGCTCGACCGCCGGGTGATGGACGCCCTCGACCGGGTCGGCATGGCCGACTTCGTCGACCGCCCGCCCCACCACCTGTCCTACGGCCAGCGCCGGCGCGTCGCGGTCGCGACGGTGCTCGCGATGGAGCCGGAGGTGCTGGTGCTCGACGAGCCGTCGTCGAACCTCGATCCGGCGTCGCGCCGCGAGCTCGCCGACATCCTGCGCAGCCTCGACGTCACCGTCTTGATGGTCACCCACGACCTGCCCTACGCCCTCGAGCTCTGCCCGCGCAGCGTGGTGCTGAGCGAGGGCGTCGTGGTGGCCGACCGGCCCACCTTCGACGTGCTGACCGACGACGAGCTGATGGCCGCCCACCGGCTCGAGCTGCCGTGGGGTTTCGACCCGCGGCGCATTGATAGCCTTCCCGCGTGACCCAGGACATGAGCGCGCTCGAGCGCGAGATCGAGGAGACGCGCCAGCGGCTCGCCTCGACGATCGACCAGCTCGCCCACCGCGCCCACCCCAAGACGATCGTCGGGCGCCAGGTGGAGAGCGTGAAGTCGCACTTCGTCGAGCTCGAGAGCGGCGAGCCCCGCACCGACAACATCCTCAAGGCGGCCGGCGCCGTCGTCGGCGTCATCGTGCTGCTCGCCGTCGTCCGCAAGGTCGCGCGCTGAGCACCGCACCGGGCGTGACCGGGGGTGGCGCCCCCATCAAGATGCTGCACGACCGCCTGCTCGTCGAGGTCGACAAGGAGGCCGGCGAGCGGCGCTCCACCGGCGGCATCGTGATCCCGGCGACCGCCGCGATGGGTGCCCGCCGGCTGGCGTGGTCGCGCGTCATCGCCGCCGGCCCGCACGCGCGTGCCGTAGAGGTCGGCGACCGGGTGCTCTTCGACCCCGAGGACAAGGCCGAGGTCGAGGTGCACGGCGAGGTCTACGTCGTGATGCGTGAGCGCGACGTGCACGCCGTCGCCGCCGAGCGGCTCGAGGGCGGCTCCACCGGGCTCTACCTCTGAGCCACGACCGGCAACGACAGGGAGACGACCGTGGGCTACCTCGTCAAGCAGTCCGACCGCGTCGCACCGGTGACCGCACCGGTCCCCGCCGACGAGACGCTGCCGCGCGCGTGCGTCATCGGGGCCGGCTCGTCCGGGATCGCGGCGGCCAAGCACCTGTACCTCGCCGGCGTACCGTTCGACTGCTTCGAGATGGGCCACGACATCGGCGGCACCTGGGTGATGGACAACTCCAACGGGCGCTCGGCCTGCTACGACACCCTCGAGATCAACACGTCCTGCCCGCGGATGGCCTACTCCGACTTCCCGATGCCCGACGACTACCCGCCCTACGCGCGCCACGACCAGGTCGCGGCGTACTTCCAGCGCTACGTCGACCACTTCGGCTTCCGTGACGCGATCACCTTCGACACCACCGTCGAGCGCGTGGCCCCGACCGGGGACGGCCGCTGGGACGTGACCGTCCGCGGACCGGACGGCACGCAGACCCGCACCTACGACGCCGTGCTGGTCGCCAACGGCCACCACTGGGACCCGCGCTGGCCCGACCCGGCCTACCCCGGCTCGTTCGACGGCGAGCAGATCCACTCCCACGACTACCGCTCCGCCGACCAGCTCGACGGGCGCGACGTGGTGGTCGTCGGCGCCGGCAACTCGGCCATGGACATCGCCGTGGAGGCGTCCCTGCGCGCCCGCTCCACCACCTGGTCGGTCCGCCGCACCGAGTGGGTGCTCGGCAAGTTCTTCCTCGGCAAGCCCTCCGACCAGGGTCTGCTGCCGCCCGGGTGGGTCCCGTGGTGGGTGACCGCCCTGCGCCTGCGCATCGGCGCGATGGCCGCGGGTGGGAGCATGGCGGAGTACGGCCTGCCCACGCCCCAGCACAAGCCCGGCCAGTCCCATCCCGTGCAGTCGCGGCGGATCCGCGAGCGGCTGGCGGCGGGCGCGGTCACCGCCCGCCCTGCGATCGAGCGCCTCGACGGCGACCGCGTGGTGTTCGTCGACGGCAGCTCCGCGCCGGCCGACCTGGTCGTGTGGGCCACGGGCTACCACGTGAGCTTCCCGTTCCTCGACCCCGAGCTGGTGGCCGCCCCCGGCAACCAGCTGCCGCTGTGGAAGCGTACCGTGCACCCGGACCTGCCCGGGCTCTACTTCCTCGGCCTGCTCCAGCCGCTCGGTGCGGTGATGCCGCTCGCCGAGGCGCAGGCGGCGTGGATCACCGAGATGCTCACCGGGCACTACGCCCCGCCACCGGATTCCGTGGTCCGCCGCCAGATGGCGGCCGAGCACGCGCGCGACACGAGGCAGTTCTACGCCTCGCCGCGCCACACCATGGAGGTCGACTTCGACCACTACCTCTGGGACCTCGCGCGCGAGCGCAGGAAGGGACGTGCCCGTGCTGCGTCGTAGGATCGCCGGCCTCGTGCTCCGTGCCGTGCGCTGGAAGGCCGTCGGGGAGGTGCCGCGCCGCGGCGTGCTCGTCGGCGCCCCGCACACGTCGAACTGGGACTGGGTGCTGACCATGCTGCTCGCGTGGCGCTACGGCATCACGATCCGGCTGCTGGTCAAGCAGGAGCTGTTCGTCGGCCCGCTGGGCTGGCTGCTGCGCCGCACCGGCGCCGTCGAGCTCGACCGCCGCAATCCCGCGACCACCATCAAGCAGCTGCTCGCCGAGTCCGAGGGCGACGACCCGTGGCTGATCGGGATCGCCGCCGAGGGCACCCGCTCGCGCGGGGAGTACTGGAAGTCCGGCTTCTACCGGATCGCCCAGCAGACCGGCCTGCCGGTCACCCTCGCGTTCCTCGACGCGCCCTCGCGCACGGTCGGCTGGGGACCCACCTTCCACGTCACCGGCGACGTGAGCGCCGACATGGACGTGCTGCGCGAGTTCTACGCCGACAAGACCGGCTTCAAGCCCGAGGCCTTCACGCCGCCGCGCCTGCGCGAGGAGGGTTGAGCCCAGCCCGGCGCCGGGCACGTCCGAAAACGCCGAGAGCCGGTCCCGAAGGACCGGCTCTCGGCTTCTGTACGCCATCAGGGACTCGAACCCCGAACCCGCTGATTAAGAGTCAGCTGCTCTGCCAATTGAGCTAATGGCGCGTGCGGTGAAGCGAGTAGAACTCTACCGCGTCACCTCCGACAGGTGAAATCGAGGTGGTCACAGCTCGGCGAGCACGGCCTGGGCGGCGTTGTGGCCGCCCAGCCCGGAGACCGCGCCGCCGCGCCGCGCGCCCGAGCCGCAGACCAGGACGGAGTCGTGCTCGGTCTGCACGCCCCACTGCTGGGCGGGCGTGTCGAGGCGCGCCCGGTTGGGCGCCCACGGCCACTCGAGGTCGCCGTGGAAGATGTGCCCGCCCGGCATCGCCAGGTCGCGCTCGACGTCCTGGGGGACCTTGGCCTCGATGCACGGGCGCCCGTCGGCGTCGGTGGCCAGGCAGGACTCGATCGGCTCGGCGAGGACGGCGTCGAGGGAGGCGAGCGCGCGCTTCACGGCGAGGTCCTTGGCGGACGGGTCGGCGTCGAAGAGCCCGGCCGGCGTGTGCAGCCCGAAGTAGGTGAGCGTGTGGGCCGAGCCCGCACGGTCGCCCAGGATCGAGGGGTCGGTGAGGCTGTGGCAGTAGACCTCGCCCGGCATCGGGTCCGGCACCTCGCCACCCGCGGCGGTGTCGTAGGCCCGCTCGAGCTGGGTGTAGTCCTCGGCGAGGTGAAGCGTGCCGGCGAAGGCGAGCTCGGGGTCGGCGCCCGAGCGCAGCGCGGGGAGCCGGTCGAGCAGGAAGTTGATCTTGAGCTGCGAGCCAGCCGGCTTGGCCTCGGGGTCCTCGCCCTCGCCGAGCAGGATCCGCAGCACCCACGGCGCGACGCCGGAGAGCACGCGTCGCCCGGTCACCGACCGCTCCTGGGTGCCGTCGTGGAAGCGCACCTCGGCCCCGTCGGCGCCCGGGACGATGGCGCTGACCCCCGCGCCGGTCACGAGCTCCGCGCCGGCCTCGACGGCCGACCGGGCGAGCGCGTCGGTCATTGCACCCATGCCGCCGACCGGCACCCGCCACTCGCCGGTGCCGTTGCCGATCAGGTGGTAGAGGAAGCACCGGTTCTGCACGAGCGACGGGTCGTCGAGGGAGGCGAAGGTCCCGATCAGGGCGTCGGTGGCGACGACGCCGCGGACGGTGTCGTCGGTGAAGCGCGCGGTGATCGCCCGCCCCAGCGGCTCGGCGACCACCTCCGACCAGATCCGCTCGTCGACCAGGGCGCGGACGTCCCGCTCGAGGGGGAGCGGCTGCATCAGGGTGGGGGAGACGGCCTCGGCGAGGCGACCGACCTCGGCGTAGAACGCCTGCCACGCGGCGTACTCCTCGTCGCCGCCGGTGAGGTCGTGGAACGACGCGCGGGTCGCCTCGCCCTCGGGGCGCTCGACCAGCAGCCCGCCGGAGCGCTCGCCTCGCACCCACGGGGTGTACGACGCGGTGGTGCGCGAGGCGAGCCGGACGTCGAGGCCGAGGTCGGCCATCAGCTGCTCGGGCATCAGGCTGACCAGGTAGGAGTAGCGCGAGAGCCGGGCGGGCTGGCCGGGGAACGGCTCCACCGAGACGGCGGCCCCGCCGGTGTGGTCGAGGCGCTCGAGCACGACGACGCTCAGCCCGGCCCGCGCGAGGTAGGCCGCGCTCACCAGGGCGTTGTGCCCACCACCGACCACGACGACGTCATAGCTGCTGCTGCCGGGAGTCATCCGGACAACGTAGACCCTCCGCCGGTGGAGCGGTGGTCCGGCACGACGACCCGCGGCCGAGCCCCGGTATCAGGGCCGCTCGGCGTTCCCTCCCGGGTCGTTGGTCCCTACGGATGCGACGTGGATGCGACGAGCGTAGTGGTAGCGCCCGGACGGGGTGCCGTCACCTGGAGGCCGTCATGATCGAGCAAGCCGTTCCCGAGCCGGTCCCTGCCGACCCGCCCGTGGTCGTCGGAGTCGGCACCGAGGAGGTCGGCGCCGCGCTGCGCTACGCCGTCGACGAGGCCCTGCGCGTCGGGTGCCCGCTGCACCTCGTGCACGTGGTCCCGGTCGTGCCGCTGGGGTCCGAGTCGGCCCTCGCGTCCGCGGAGCAGCTGGACAAGATCGGCACCGAGACCCTCGCGCTGGCGGCCGAGCGCGCCGAGGAGATGGGCGGCGGCGTACTGACGGTGGTCGAGGAGCTGCGGCGCGGGCCGGTCGTCCCCGGCCTCGTGGCCGCCGCGCGCGAAGCGCGGATGCTGGTGCTGGAGTACGGGCACCCGGTCGCCGACGGACGGCCCGTCACCCGCACCGTCGCGGGCGGCGTGGCCGCCCAGACCCTGGCACCCGTGGTCGCGGTGCCGAGCGGGTGGTCGACCGCGGACGCCGAGCAGGTCGTGGTCGCGGGCGTCGACGCCCCGATCCGGGCCGGTGAGGTGCTCCGCGCCGCGGTCGACCGCTCGCGCGACCTCGGCACGGGGCTCCGGGTGGTGCACGCGTGGTCGCTGCCCGAGCCCTACGAGAGCCTGCACTCCGACACCGCGGAGGACCGGCGGTGGGGCCAGCGGGCGCGCGCCGAGATCCGGGCGGCGCTCGAGGAGATCGGCGAGGGGGAGCGCGTGGTCCACGCCGACGTGGTCGCCCACCGCGGCCGGGAGATCGACGCGCTCCTGCAGGCGAGCGACGGCGCCGCCCTGCTCGTGATCGGCCGCCACGACCCGGTCGTGCCGGTCGGCTCGCACGTCGGCCCGGTCGCCCGCGAGGTGCTGCGCCAGGCCACCTGCCCGGTGCTGCTGGCCGCGCCGTCCGGCCGACGCTGAGGACGACGCTGAGGGCGCACGACCCCGGGGCGGTCCGACCTCGAGGGGTGGTCCGGCGACCTGCGCGCGGTCCGTATCGTCGGCCCGATGTGGCAGGAGATCAGGACCCGCATCGACGATCGCCTCGGTGACCCGATCTGGTGGAACGACGTGCTCCAGCTGGCCAAGACGGTGCTGGCGGCGGTCGTGGCCTGGGTCGTGGCGGCGAGCCTGCTCGACCTGCCGCAGCCGTTCCTCGCCCCCTGGGCCGCGCTGCTCGTGGTGCACGCGACCGTCTACCGGACCTTCTCCCGCGGCGCCCAGCAGGTCGCCGCGACGGTCGTCGCCGTCCTGCTCGCGACCGCGGTCGGCGAGGTGCTCGGGCCCACCACCGCGTCGATCGCGCTGCTGCTCGTGGTCGCGCTGGTCCTGGGCGCGCTCCCGTGGCTCGGCATCGAGGCGACCACGATCGCGACGACCGGGCTCGTGGTGCTGACGACCGGTTTCGAGGACGACCTGATGCTCGTCTCGCGCCTCGTCGACACGGCCATCGGCGTCGCGGTCGGGCTGGCCGTCAACGTCCTCGTCTGGCCGCCGCTGCGCCGCAGCACGGCGGTGGAGGCGATGGACCGCATCGACGACGCGATCGGCGAGCTGCTCGTCGACATCGCCGGCAGCCTCGGCGACGGCTGCCAGGACGAGGACGTCCGGGCGTGGATCGACCGCACCCGCGAGCTCGACGGCGACGTCGACCGTGCTTGGGGCCTGGTGCGCCAGGCGCAGGAGAGCGCCCGGATGAACCCGCGCCGGTCGGCGCGGTCGCTGCGCGACCCGAAGGAGTGGTTCGAGCTGCTGCGCCGGATGGAGCAGGCCGTCGCCGAGACCCGCAGCCTCGCCCGGACGCTCGGCGGGCAGAGCGCGCACCGGGAGACGTGGGGGGAGCAGTTCGCCGACGCGTGGATCGGCATGCTGGGTGACGCGGGCGCCGCGGTGCGCGCCGCGGACCCGGTCGGGCTCGAGGACGTACGAGAGCGGCTCGCGCGGCTGGCCGAGGACCTGCGCGCGACCGAGCGGTCGGCCGAGTGGCCGGTCTACGGCGCGCTGATCATCAACCTGCGCAACATCGTCGACGCGATGTCGCGGGTCGCTGCGGCGAACCCGCTCGGGGGCACCCGCCTGCCGGTGCGCCTGCCGTCGATGGGGGTCCGAGCCGGCTGATGTCGGTGGTCACCGGCACGATCGCCCGCATGGGCTGGATCGGGGAGCGGGTGCGGGACGCGGCTGCGCGGGACGCCTACGCCGAGGTGGAGGACCTCGCGTCGTGGTCCGACTGGATGTCGCTGGCCGACGCCGCGGCGGGCGCTCCGCGCGAGCCGGGGGTGTACCTGTTCCGTGATCCCGGGACGCAGCGGATCGTGCACGCGGCGGTGGCGGGGGAGCGCGGCGGGACCGGGGTGGTGCCCGGCCTGAGGGGGCGGCTCGCGGCGTTCCGGAGGCCGGCCGGTGCGCTCGGCGGCTTCGGCGAGGCGGCGCTGGACCGCGCGCTGGCCGACCCGGCGTGGGTGCAGGGCCAGCTCGACCGGTTGCGCAGCGACGGACCGCGGCGGGCGCGGGAGTGGGCCGTGGACGCGGTGGCGCGGCTCGCCCCGGAGGTGTCGTGGGCGGTCCGGCCGGAGCGTGCCGACGCGCTCCACCTCGAGCAGCAGGTGCTGCTGGTGCTGGCTCCGTGGGACCTCTGGGTGCGCTGAATGGACGGGGGCTGAGTGTCGGACGGTGTCACTAGCGTGCCGGTGTGACCACCACGGGGATAGTGCCGGTCGAGCCGGCGTCGAAGTCGCGACAGCGGAAGATCGTGGACGTCGTGCGTCGCCTGCTGGTGGGCGTCCTGGTCGTGTGGGGCGGCTGGATGCTGCTGTGGGGTCGCGTGGCGGACGTGTGTCGCGACGAGGTCGCGGACTCGACGGTGGTGCAGGTGTGCGAGCCCATCGGGCTCGCTGATCCGCGCCTGATGTGGGTCGTGCTCGCTGTTCTGCTGCTGCTCCTGCCCGACGTCTCCGAGCTCGAGCTCGCTGGAGTGCTGTCGTTGAAGCGGGCCGTGGCGGAGGTGGAGAGCCAGGCAGAGCAGCTGCGCGGCGAGGTGCAGCAGGCCAGCGCAGCCCTGTCCGCGGTGACGCAGCAGCTCGCCGTGCAATCCACCGCGCAGGGTCAGGGGCAGTCGCAGCAGCTGGTGGTGCAGATGCCATCCGCAGCGCAGGTGGAGAACTTCTTCAACGAGATGGCGTCGAACGACGTCACCGCGCTCACGGTGGAGGAGGAGGTGGGCGGGTACGCGTCCCTGGCGTTCGCGTCCGCCATGACCGGGATGCTCTCCGAGGTGTTCGGGCCGTGGGCCGATCGTGCACACCTCGTGGGCTGGGTGGGGCAGCCGGACGGCACCTTCGACTCGACCTACATCGTCCAGGTCGTGGCCGTCGAGGAGGCGGACCAGGTCGCCACTGCCCTGACGCACCCGGACACCGGGATCGGCCCGTTCCTCATCGACTTTCCGGACGGCGGGTGTGCGATCACTGCAGTCGTCCCGGACCTGTACGGCTCTCGAAGCGGCAAGCCTCTTGGTGCGCTCTCGATCTTCGTCGGTCCACCGGAGCCGGGCGTGACGGACGACCTCGACGCGCTGGCGGCCAATACGGTGGCTGCCGCCGGCGCCTATGGCCTCTTGCTCCAGCGGGTGCTCGGCGAACCGTCTACACTCGAGGCGTCACCATCGAAGGAGCAGCCATGAGCGGCACGACCAGGATCATCACGGTCACGCCCGAGCAGAAGGCGAAGGCCCTGCGAGATGCTGTCCGCAACAGCAAGGTGAAGTTTGTGCGCGCGACCTCCACCCGAGGATCCGCTGCGCAGGGGCCGAAGTCGGCCTGATCCGGCACGCGCCCACGGTGCTGCCGTCCTCACGCCCGAGATGCATCGAGCCCCCGACCTGGACCAGGTCGGGGGCTCGACTGCTTTGGGGTGAGTAACGGGACTCGAACCCGCGACATCCGCCACCACAAGGCGGCGCTCTACCAGCTGAGCTATACCCACCATGTTCTCGCCTGTCGGCGAGGACGACCAGAAGTGTAGGGCACTCAGCCCGCGGATCCCGCATCGACGTCGGTGTCCGGTCCGAGGCCGGTCAGGGTGCCGCCGTGGCGGGCCGCGATGTCGCGCGCGCGGGCGCTGTCGGGGCCGGGCTGCGGGACGAAGACGGCCTCGCGGTAGTAGCGCAGCTCCTCGATGCTCTCCTGGATGTCGGCGAGCGCGCGGTGGTTGCCGCGCTTGGTCGGCGCGGCGAAGTAGGCGCGCGGGTACCAGCGGCGGGAGAGCTCCTTGATCGAGGAGACGTCGACGATGCGGTAGTGGAGGAACGACTCGAGGTCCGGCATGTCGCGGGCGAGGAACGCGCGGTCCGTGGCCACGGTGTTGCCGGCGAGCGGCGGTCGGCTGCCGTCGGGGCACTGCTCCTTGATGTAGGCCAGCACCTGCTCCTCGGCGTCCGCCAGCGTGGTGCCGCCGTCGAGCTCCTCGAGGAGCCCGGACTTCTCGTGCATGTCCCGGACGAACTCGACCATCTGGTCGAGCGCCTCGGCAGGGGGCTTGACGACGATGTCGACACCCTCGCCGAGCACGTTCAGCTCGAAGTCGGTGACGAGGGCCGCCACCTCGATCAGCGCGTCCGCGCCGAGCTCGAGGCCGGTCATCTCGCAGTCGATCCACACCAGTCTGTCGTTCACGACCGGCCACACTACCGAGCCGGCGGTTCCACGGCTCGCGGCGGTCCGGGACGCGTCTCTCAGGCGCGGCTCAGGCTCGTCTCCTAGGGTCGACCCCGTGAAGGACTGGATCGGTCTCCTCGCGCGGCTCGTGACGGGCGGCGTGTGGATCGTGGCGGGCGCCCTCAAGCTGCCCGACCCCAGCGAGAGCGTGCGCGCCGTACGGGCCTACGACCTGCTGCCCGAGGCCGTGGTGCCGACCGTGGGCCACCTGCTCCCGGTGCTGGAGGTCGTCGTCGGCCTGCTGCTCGTGCTCGGCCTGCTCACCCGCCCGGCCGCCGTGGTGTCGTCGCTGCTCTTCGTCGCCTTCATCATCGGCATCTCCGCCGCCTGGGCGCGCGGCCTGCAGATCGACTGCGGCTGCTTCGGTGGCGGCGGCTACGACGCCGACGCCACGTCCAAGTACCCCTGGGAGATCGCCCGCGACGTGGGCCTTCTGGCCCTGTCGGGCTGGCTGGCTGTCCGGCCACGCTCGAGGTGGGCGCTCGACCCCGTGCTGTTCGGCAGCAGCCACGCCACCGACTCTGCCGAGAACGAGAGGAACCCGCATGTCGAAGAACACGCCTGAGCGGCGCGAGGCCCGCAAGCAGAGGGCTGCCGAGGCCTTGCGCCAGAAGCAGGCCGAGGAGCGTCGTCGCCGTCTCGTCGCGATCGGATCGGTCGTCGCGGCGGTGCTCGTCATCGTCGGTGGCCTGACGTGGTGGCAGAGCACACGTGACACGACGGGGGAGACGGCCGACACGGTGCCGTCGGTCGCCTCGGGCAGCGAGTCCGACGGCACCCCCGGCGAGCTGGACGGCTACGGCATCTTCGTGGGCCAGCCGGACGCCCCGACCACGGTGACGGTCTACGAGGACCTGCAGTGCCCGGCGTGCGCCAACCTCGAGGCCCAGCTCGGCGAGCCGCTGGCCGCCGCGGTCGACGCCGGCGACGTGCGCCTGGAGTACCGGATGATCTCGTTCCTCGACCGCTACTCCACCAACGAGTACTCCTCGCGTGCCCTCAACGCCGCGCTCGCCGTGCTCGACACCGCCGGCATCGAGGCGTTTCGCGCCTTCCACGACGACCTCTACGCCAACCAGCCCGAGGAGGGCGGTCCGGGATTCGAGGACGACGAGCTGATCGACCGCGCGGTCGCGGCCGGCGCCACCGAGTCGGAGGTCCGCCCGCAGATCGAGGACAAGGTCTACGAGCAGTGGATCGAGAACGCCACCGACCAGATGTCCAAGGACGGCTACAACAGCACGCCGACGATCCTGATCGACGGCAAGGACGCCGACGCCCAGCAGCTCGCCGAGCTGCTCCAGTAACCCGGTCCGGACCGGGTACACGGGGATTGGTCCGGCCGAGCGTGGCGCTGCCACACTCGGCCGGATGAGCCTCCAGAACTTCATCGCCGGCCTGCCCAAGGCCGAGCTGCACGTGCACCACGTCGGCTCCGCGTCGCCCCGCATCGTCTCCGAGCTCGCCGCCCGGCACCCCGACGCGGGGGTGCCCAGCGACCTCGAGGGGCTGCGCGAGTTCTTCACGTTCCGCGACTTCGCCCACTTCGTGGACGTCTACCTCTCGGTCGTCGACCTGATCCGCACCCCGGAGGACATCCGGCTGCTGACCTACGAGGTCGCCCGCGAGATGGCCGAGGGCCAGAACCTCCGCTACGCCGAGCTCACCTGCACGCCCTACACGTCGGTGATCCGCGGGATCCCGATCCAGGCCTACACCGACGCCATCGAGGACGCCCGCGTGGCGGCCGAGCGCGACTTCGGGCTGGTGCTGCGCTGGATCTACGACATCCCCGGCGAGTCGGGCCTGCCCGCCGCCGACGCGACGCTGGAGTACGCCCTGCAGCACCGCACCGACGCGCTGGTCGGCTTCGGGCTCGGCGGTCCGGAGATCGGCGTGCCGCGCCCGCAGTTCCAGCCGCACTTCGAGGCCGCCCGCGCAGCCGGCCTGCACTCCGTGCCGCACGCCGGTGAGACCACCGGCCCGGAGACGGTGTGGGACTCCCTGCGCCTGCTCGGCGCGGAGCGGATCGGCCACGGGACCTCCAGCGCCCAGGACCCGGACCTCCTCGCACACCTCGCCGACACCGGCGTGGTGCTCGAGGTCTGCCCGACGTCCAACGTCGCCACCCGCGCGGTCGACCGGATCGAGGAGCACCCGCTGCGCGCCTTCGTCGAGGCGGGGGTCACCGTGACGATCAACTCCGACGACCCGCCGATGTTCGCCACGACGCTCAACCACGACTACGAGGTCGCGGCCGGTCTCCTCGACCTCGACGAGCAGGGTGTGGCCGACCTGGCGAAGGCAGCCGTCCACGCGTCCTACGCGGCCGACGACGTGAAGGCGCGGATCACCGGCGAGATCGACGCGTACACCGCCAGCGCCTGAGGGATGCATGCGGCCCCGTCACCTCATACGTGGCGGGGCCTGGGCCCGATCCTCCCGGGTGGCGAGCTGCCGCCCGGGGATCCCGGTCGGCGTGTCGCAGCGCCCCCGGCAGGACTCGAACCTGCAACCCACGGATTAGAAGGCCGTTGCGCTATCCGTTGCGCCACGGGGGCCTGGGTCGAGTATCCCAGCCGCGGACCGACGCGCCGCACCGTCCCCACGCGCGTCGGGTGCCCGACGGGCAGGATGTGCGCGTGAGCGACCGCGGCCCCCTCCCCACGACCGGCCTCACGGCGCTCGGCGGCGGCGACGCCCCGGACCTGCGGACCGCGGTCGACCGGCTGCGCACCCTGGTGTCCGGGGTGCTCGGGGCGGGGGCGGCCCTCGGGCTGGCCGCGTCGGTGGTGGTCGCCCTGTCGGTCCAGCACGCCTTCGACGACGAGCACCCGTGGGCCTGGGCGAGCGTGGTGCTCACGGTCCCGCAGGTCCGCGAGGAGATCACGGGCGAGGTGCTGGGCGACCTCGAGGACGACGCCGGCGCGCCGTTCACGCCGACGGAGCGGGCTGGGCTCCAGCGGGCGCTCGACGACGTGCTCGCCTCGACAGAGCTGCGCCGAGAGCTGGCCGACCTGACCGTGGTCGACGGGCGACTCGACGGCGACCGCGTCATCGACGCCGCCGTCCGCGAGCTCGAGGACCGCGCGGCCGACGCGGCGCCCCGCGAGCGGGAGGTCCTGTCGCAGTACGCCGCCGACCTGCGGGAGGCGACCGAGCGCGAGGGCACCGTCGCCGAGGTCGCGGACGACGGCACCACGATGCGGGACCTGCGCGGTTTCGGCCGCCTCGTCGCCGGCCTGCTGCTGGTGCCCGCGGCCGTGTGCGCCGCCGTCGCGCTGGCGGTCGCCCGCCGTCGCGGACAGACCGCGGTGGCGATCGGGTCCGGAGGGCTGGCGCTGGCAGCGGTCCTGCTGTCGCCGGGCCGCTTCCTGCTCGACCACCTGCCGGGACCGCTCGAGGTGCCCGGCGTCGTGCTGTCCGAGCTCGGCGCTCTGGTCGGCACGGTGTGGCTGTGGGCGCTGGTGCTGCTGGCCGTCGTCCCGCCCGCGCTCTGGTGGGTGCTCGGCTCGGCGCGCGGTGCCCGGAACGCCGACGAGGGCGCCGGGCCCCACTGGGTGCCCTGACGCCCTCGTCGGTGTCAGTCGGTCAGACCGGCGCGCTCACTGGCGGGCGCGCGGGTCGGCCTTGGTGTGCTGGAAGGCGGTGATCCGGTCGCCGACCAGCGGGGAGTACGCACCGGCGGTGCTGTTCCAGGCGAGGCCGAACCACAGCTCGGGCGTCGACAGGATCGACTCGCCGGCCTCGGCGACGGCCTGCGCGGTGTGGCCGTTGTACTCACCGAGCCCGAGGGGCTTGTTCGGGTGGCCGACCGAGTCCATCCAGGAGGCGAGCAGCGGGATGGCGCGGGCCGGCAGCAGGTCGCCGGGGGCCGAGGCCGTGCCGTTCTGGTAGGAGTCGACGGCGACGAACTCCCACTTGTTGAGCAGGGTGGCGTCGGTGAAGGCGGCGAAGTCGCTCACCCGGCGGTCGAGCAGCCAGCCGTTCAGGATCGGGCCGACCGCGATCGACGGGGCGTCGACCTGGTTGAAGAACCGCAGGCTCGCGGCGCGGAACACCGCGGGGTCCATGTCGCCGTTGGGCTCGTGCCAGAAGGTCGCCGTGACGGGAGCGCCGAGGCTGGTGAGCTGCGTGCGCAGCGTGGCCAGCCACGCGTCGTAGGAGCCGTTGGCCAGGGCGGCCGGGTCGGGCACCTTGTAGGAGATGACCGGCATCATGCCGTCGGCGATCGTCTGCCGGATCAGCGAGAGCTGGCTGCTGCCGCTCGACGACAGGTCGGCGAAGATCCGGCGGGCGGTGACGCCCTGGGCGCCGACCTCCTGGATCCGCTGCGGCCAGAGGTTGGCCGGCGCGCTCATGCCGATGACCTTGGGCATCACCGGGGTGGCCGGCGGGAAGGTCGCGGCCGGCTGGGGGCTCGGGGTCGCGGTCGGGGTCGCGGTCGGGGTCGCGGTCGGGGTCGCGGTCGGCGTCGCGGTCGGCGTGGACGTCGGCGTGGACGTCGGCGTGGACGTCGGGGTCACCGTCGGCGTGGACGTCGGGGTCACCGTCGGGGTGGAGGTCGGCGTGGACGTCGGGGTCACCGTCGGCGTGGACGTCGGGGTCACCGTCGGGGTGGACGTCGGCGTGGGCGTCGGCTTCGCGACCGTGTTCACCCGGAGCTGCGGACGGGTGGAGGCGGTCCGCGCCTCGGTCGAGGAGAAGGTGAGCGCCTTCTTGGCCGTCGTCTCGACGCGGATGCTCACGACCTCGCCAGGCGTGAGCTTGGAGGCGTCGAGCGCGATCGACTCGACGGTCCCGGCCACGAGTGCGTCGGACGCGCCGAGCCGGGCGCTGGTGGTGGGCCGCGACGACCAGGTCAGGTTGTTCTCGGTCCAGCCGTTGCCGGCACGGACGACGGTCACGCCCGTCGAGGAGTCGACGGTGGGTCGCAGGCGCAGGGCGACGGAGGCAAGGCTCTCGCCGGCGGCCACGTCCGGGACGGTGAACTTGAGGAAGGCCTGCTGGGTGCGGTTGGTGCGGCCGTCGACCGTGAGGGTCGTGCTCGACCCGTAGTTGGCGCCGGGCGCGGCGGAGCTGACGTAGGTGTCGACCATGGCGTCGATGTCACTGCGCTTGGCGTTGGCGGGGGAGGAGGCGATCGCGACGCCGGCCAGCCCAGTGACGAAGACGAGGGCCGAGGCCGTTCTCGTGAGGGTGTGTGACATTGTGTTGAACTTTCCTGTGGGGGTGCTGGCGACGCGGGGGTTCGTCGCCAGGTGCGCCTCACCGAGGACCTCGCCCGCGGCGGTGCGCGCGGTCCCGAGGGACGCCGGAGCGTCCGGTGGGACCAGGCCTCCGAGCGGCCCGAGGCGGCTCGGAGGAACGGACGAGGTCGGCGTCACCCGATGCAGGGGAAGGTGCAGGGGAGCTCAGCCACGTCCGCTGTGGAGTTGTTCGCGATCAGGGATCACAGTGGACTTATCGGCAAGCCTGCGATCTACCTTCGATCTTTCTTGACAGTAACTTGATGAAAGATCGATGTACCAATCGGCGCGGATCGGGGCCGAACGGCCCTGTTCGCAGAGCGCGCACGGGGGCATGCCACGAACGGCCGGGCGCTGGGAGCGCCCGGCCGTCCGGGTGGTGGAGCAGGTGCGGGTGGGACCCGCGGGTTCGTCAGGCAGACGCCCCCACGGTCTCGCGGGAGGAGGAGTCCGCAACGTCCTCGCGCCACGGCGTACGCCCGCGGGGCGCGTCGTACGTCGCGCGGTCGAGGATGCCCTCGCGCTGGGCGACGATCGTCGGGACCAGCGCCTGTCCGGTCACGTTGACCGCCGTGCGGCCCATGTCGAGGATCGGGTCGATGGCCAGGAGCAGGCCGACGCCCTCGAGGGGCAGGCCGAGCGTGGAGAGCGTGAGGGTCAGCATCACGGTGGCGCCGGTGACCCCGGCGGTGGCGGCGGAGCCGATGACCGAGACGAACGCGATCAGGACGTAGTCGGTGACCGACAGGTCGAGGCCGAAGAACTGGGCCACGAAGATCGCCGAGATCGCCGGGTAGATCGAGGCGCAGCCGTCCATCTTCGTCGTCGCGCCGAGCGGCACGGCGAACGAGGCGTAGGCCCGCGGCACACCGAGGTTGCGCTCGGTCACGCTCTGGGTGAGCGGCATCGTGCCGACCGACGAGCGCGAGACGAACGCCAGCGACATGGCGGGCCATGCCCCGGAGAAGAACTGCCGCACCGAGAGGCCGTTGAGCTTGAGCAGGGTGGGGTAGACCACCAGCAGCACCAGCGCCAGGCCTGCGTAGATCGCGACCGTGAAGGTGCCGAGCGAGCCGAGGGCGTCCCAGCCATAGCTCGCCACGGCGTTGCCGAGCAGGCCGACGGTGGCGACCGGGGCGAGCAGGATGATCCACCACAGCACCTTCTGGACCACGGCGAGCGCGGAGCGGACGAAGGTGAGGAACGGGTCCGCAGCCTCGCCCACCTTGAGCGTGGCGATGCCGACGGCGATCGCGACCACGAGGATCTGCAGGACGTTGAACGACATGGACACGCTGCCGTCGGGGCCGGCGGAGCCCTCCAGGCCCAGCACGTTGGCGGGGACCAGGCCGGTGAGGAAGTCGAGCCACGAGCCGGTCGTCGACGGGGCGGACGCCGCGTCGGAGGCCACGCTGGTGTGGTCGCCGGGGCGGAGCACCAGGCCGAGTGCGATGCCGATGGTGACGGCGATCAGCGCGGTGATCGCGAACCAGGCGAGCGTGCGCCACGCCAGCCGGGCGGCACCGGTCACGTCACGCAGGTTGGCGATGGACGCGACGATCGCGAGGAAGACGAGCGGCGGGACGACTGCCCGGAGCAGGGTGACGAACGTGCCGCCGACCGTGCTGAGCGTCTCGGTGAGCCAGTTCGGGTCGACCTCGCCGGTCGCGGCGTCGACGCCGTCCGCGCCCATCGACCGGGCGACCAGGCCGAGGACCACGCCGAGGACCAGGCCGGTCAGGACCTGGACGCCGAACGAGGGCAGCCGGAGGCGGGAGCGCTTCGCCGGAGCCTCAAATGAAGTATTCATAGTGAAAAGGTAACCTTTCGGATCGGCGCCCGGTCTGACGGGTGCCGGCGGTGCGTGCGGGGAGCTCAGTCGACGGCGGACGAGCGACGACACAGCGCGCTACCGGTGCGCACGAGGTCCACCGCCCGGCGCTGCGTCAGCAGGTCACCGACGGTCGCGGGGGAGGGCAGGACAGGACGCACGACGGGCACAACAGGCGTTCGCCGACGCCTGTTCCGTGGTTCGCCTCACACGTCAGGCGCGGCCTGACTAGGGTTCCGCCCATGTCACTGCGCCCCGTCGCGCGGCTCGTCGCCGCCCTCGTCCCTGCCCTCCTGCTGCTTCCCGTCGCCGCCCATGCCGAGACCGTGACGATCGAGGACGGCGCCGGCGACGCCCGGGCCTACAACTTCGCGGGGGAGTTCGGGACCGAGCCGCCCGCGCGGCCGGCGTTCCTCGACGCACCCGCGGAGACGTCGGTCGACGTCGTCCGCACCGACATCACGCATGCCCGTCGCGTGACGGTGACGCTGCACTTCCGCGACCTCGTCGACCTGGACCAGCACTCGCTCGACATGCGGGTCTTCACCCCGCGCGCCCGCTTCACGGCCCTCGCCTTCGCCGGTGAAGGTCCGGGCCGCGCCATCCTGGTCCCGGACCGCGGCATCGTCCAGCACACCCGGCCCTGCCGGACGGTGCGATCGCGCTACGACCTCGCGGCCGACACGGTCACGGTGTCGTTCCCCGCCGCCTGCATCGACGACCCGCGCTGGCTCCAGGTGGCGATCGTCGCGACCCGGCTCGACGTCACTCCCCTCGGCGACGGATCGGTGAACCTCGCCGGATTCGCGGACGACGCGTTCCGGGCCCACGTCAGCGAGCGCAGCCGCGCCAAGAGCCCGCGGATCCACCGCGGCTGACCCGCGACCGCACGCACGACCGGAGACCCGATGACCCGCCACCTCGGCCGCACGCTGCTGCCCGCCCTGCTGTCCGCCACCGTCCTGCTCGGTGCGCCGGCCCACGCCGAGCGCGTGGTCACCGAGGACCTGTCCGGAGACGCCGAGGCATGGGTCGCCGAGCAGGAGTTCCAGTTCGTCCCGGCACCGCAGGAGGCGTCGGTCGACGTCGTGCGGACGGTCGCCTCCTTCGGCGAGCGTCGCCTGCGGGTCCGGGTCCACTTCAGGGACCTCGAGGTGCGGGCTCGCCACTCCGTCTCGTTGCTGGTCCGCACCCCGCGCAGCAGCTTCCTGGCCGCTGCGGAGCGCCGCTCCGCGCGGGCCACGACGACCAGGTTCCAGCGCCGCGGGATCGGTCCGGCCCCCTGCGGTGGACTCCGGGCCGACCACGACGGCCGTGCCGACGTGGTGACCGTGTCCGTGCCGGCCCGGTGCATCGGCGACCCGCGCTGGGTGCGGTTGGGCGCGACCGTCACCGCCACTCCGCGGACGGACCCGGACAACCCGAGCACCGTCTTCTACTTCGCCGATGATGCCCACGGCGACACGTTCGACGACGAGGCCCTCGCCCTTGGTCCGCGCATCCACCGCGGCTGACCCGCGATCCCACCCCTCGGAACCCCTGGAGACCGGAACCCGATGACCCGCCACCTCGGCCGCACGCTGCTGCCTGTCCTGCTGTCCGCGACCGTCCTGCTCGCTGCGCCGGCGCACGCCGAGCGGGTGTCGGTCGACGACGTCGCCGGTGACGTCGTGGAGATCCCCGGCGATGCCGGGCCGTCCGACACCGAGCTGGTCGTCCCGGCGCCCGACGAGACGACCGTCGACGTCGTGCGGACCGTGGTCGACCACCGCCGCGCGGCGGTGCGGGTGACGGTGTCGGTCCGTGACCTGCAGCGCCGGTACTTCTCCCAGCAGGTGGTCGGGCTGGTCCGCACGCCGCGGACCACGTGGACCGTGACGGCCGAGCGCACCAACGGCCAGGTGGTCTCCCAGCTCTACGGCCGGCGCTCGGCGCCCGCCTGCCCGGGCCTGCGGACCACGCTCGACCGGTCCACGGACGCGATCGTCCTCCGCGTGCCGACCCGGTGCATCGGCGACCCGGCCTGGGTGCAGGTCGGGCTCGCCCTGGTCGGGATCGACGTCGTGCACGACCCGGCCACCGGCGACGCCGGCACGGTCCACGTCGACGAGGCCGGCACCGACGGCTACGCCGACGGTCCGATCGTCCTCGGGCCGCGCGTGCACCGCGGCTGAACCCGCTCCGTCCCGCCCGCCACCCGCACCACAGATCGGACCCCTCGCGTGCTCCTCCACCTGCCTGCCCGCCTCCTCGGCGCACTCCTGTCCGCCGGGCTCCTGCTCGCTGCCGCGGGCCCGGCCCACGCGGAGCGGGTGGTCGTCCGCGACGCCTCCCACGATGTGGTCACCCTCGACCTGGAGGCGTCGGAGGCAGCCAGCCACGACGTCGTCGTGCCGGCCAGCGGCGAGGCCACGACCGACATCACGCGGGTCGTGGTCGACCACGGCGACGACGCCCTCCGGGTGGTGGTGCACGTCCGGTCGTTGCGCGACGCGTACTACGACCTGACGATGCTGCAGCTGCGCTCGCAGCAGCGACTGTGGGGCGTCACGGTGCAGCGCTCCGGCGACCAGACCTGGACCGCCCTCAGCCGTGGCCACCGTGAGTCCTCGCGCACGTGCGGGGGACTGGTCACCGAGGTCGGCCAGGACCGCCTCGCGATCACCGTCCCCACGACGTGCCTCGAGGACCCCCGGTGGGTCCGCGTCGGCGTCGCCCGGTTCACCGGCCGGATCCCCGGCGGCTCCGGGACGGAGGACGACGCGGTGATCGCCTGGGACGAGGCCGGCGTGACCGGCTTCGAGGACGACATCCTCGAGGTCCGCGGACCGAAGATCCACCGCGGCTGACCCACGCGACCGGTCAGCGCGACAGCAGCACCATCACCTCGTAGTGGGTGGTGTGCGGGAACATGTCCAGCACCCGCGCCTCCACCGGTCGCAGCGACGGCATGAGCGCGAGGTCGCGCGCCAGTGACTCGGCGTTGCACGAGGAGTAGACGACGTGCCGCACGCCTGAGGTCTCCAGCCACCCGGCGAGGTCCGCGCCGATCCCGCGCCGTGGCGGGTTGACCACGACCAGGTCCGGCGCAGCCGGTTGGTCGAGCGCCCAGGTCGTCGCGTCGGCGGCGACGAAGCGGGCCGGTACGCCGAGGTCGGCCGCCGTGGCGGTCGCCGCCGCGATCGCCTCGGGGGAGACCTCCACGCCGACCACGTCGCGCCCCGTCGCCGCGAGGTGCAGCGCGAAGCCGCCGACGCCGCAGTAGAGGTCCCACGCGGACCGGACGCCGTCGAGCGTCCCGACCCACGCGCGCGCCTGGTCGTAGAGCGCCTCGGCGACGAGCGTGTTGGTCTGGAAGAACGAGCGGGGGCCCAGACGCAGCGTGACGCCGGTGGCCAGACGCATCGGCAGCGTGGCCTCGTCGGTGAGCACGACCTCCCGCTCGCCCTCGAGCACGGCCTTGTGCTCCGGCTGCACGTTGATCGACACGACCCGGAGGGCCGGGAGCGCCTCGAGAAGCGCCGCAAGCCGCGACCGCACCCGGGCCTCCAGTGCGGTCGACCGCATCACCAGCCGCAGCATCAGCTCGCCGTCGGGCGACTCGGTCAGCAGCACGTGCTTGAGCTCGCCCGCCCGCGCGCGTACGTCGTAGGGCGTCAGCGCGGCCGCCGCGACCCACTCCGCCACCTGCTCGAGCGCGGTCCGCAGGCCGGCGGAGTGCAGGCCGCAGTCGCGCAGGTCGACCCCGACGAGGTCGCGGTCGAGGATCCCGAGGGTCGGTGCCTCGGCGGTGCCGCCGACGACCATCTTGGCCTTGTTGCGGAAGCCGGCGTCGCTGCCGGCGACGGTCGGCAGCCACACGGGTGCGTCGACCAGCGCGCGGGCGTGCGCCTCCTTGTCACCGAGCTGTCGCGTGCGCGGCACCGGCAGGAGGGTGCACGAGCGGCACCGGTGGGCGTCGAAGTGGTGGCAGCGCAGGTCGCCGTCGACGACCGTCAGGCTGGAGCCCGGGGCCGGGTCAGCCACCGATGCGGGACCCCATCCACTCCTCGACGTCGGCCGACGTGCGGGGGAGCGAGGCCGAGAGGTTCCGGTTGCCGTCGGCGGTGACGAGGATGTCGTCCTCGATCCGGATGCCGATGCCGCGCAGCTCCTCGGGGACGAGCAGGTCGTCCTCCTGGAAGTAGAGCCCCGGCTCGACCGTCAGCACCATGCCCTCGGCCAGGTCGCCCTTGGGGTAGATGTCGACCGACGAGCGACCACAGTCGTGGACGTCCATGCCGAGCATGTGCGACGTGCCGTGCAGGGTCCAGCGTGCGTAGACCTTCGACTCCGGGTCGAGCGCCTCGTCGGCGGAGACCGGCAGCAGCCCCATGCCCTCGAGCCCGTGGGCCAGCACGGCCATGGCGGCGTTGTGGGCGGCGAGGAACGCCGCGCCCGGGCGCACGGCGTCGATGCCGGCCTGCTGCGCCTGCTGGACGAGGTCGTAGAGCTCGCGCTGCAGCGGCGTGAACCGGCCGTCGACCGGCAGGGTGCGGGTGACGTCGGCGGTGTAGAGGTTGTGGCCCTCCACGCCCATGTCGAGCAGGACCAGCTTGCCGGGCTCGATCGCGCCGGTGTTGTCGATCCAGTGCAGCGTGGTGGCGTGCGAGCCGCCCGCGCAGATCGAGTCGTAGCCGATGTCGTTGCCCATCGCGCGGGCGCGACGGAAGAAGGTGCCCTCGATCCAGCGCTCGCCGAACTCGCGCACCCGGTCCCACTCGCGCACCGAGTCCTCGAAGCCGAGCGTGGTGATGTCGCACGCCTCCTGGAGCTCGCCGACCTCCCACTCGTCCTTGACCAGGCGCAGCTCGTCGGCGACCCGCGCGAGGTCCTCGTCGCGGGTGAGGTCGCGGGTCTTGCGGTCGTCGTCGAAGGACGGCAGGTCCTTCACGTGGCGCACCTCGATGCCGAGCGAGTCGGAGATCTCCTGGGCCGACGGGCGGCGCCCGGCCCACAGCTCGCCGTACTGGCGGTCGCGGAAGAACTCGTCGGTGTCGCGCTCGGAGCGGGGGCGGGCGTAGAGCACCGCCTCGCCGTCGTCGATGACCAGCACGGCGTCGGAGGTCTGGTTGCCGGTGAAGTACGTGTGGGCCGTGTCCGGCCGGAACCGGTAGTCGGTGTCGTTGGAGCGCACCTTGAAGGTGCCGGCGGGCAGCACCAGGCGCTCGCCCGGGAACGCCTCGGCGAGCCGCGCGCGGCGAGCGGCCGCCCAGTCGGCGACCGGGTGGCGGGGCAGGTCGAGGTCGCGGTTGCCCCAGCCCTCGCGCATGAACGCGGCGTACGCAGCGGGGACGGCGGGGTCGTGGGACTCGGTCTTGGGCTCGGCGCCCGCCGTGTCGGCCGCGGTGGCTCCGGCGGCGGTCTCGGCAGGGGTCTCGGCAGTCGGCTCGCTCACGCGGTCACTGTACGCCGACGGGTGCGCCGATCGCGGGGGCGTCGGCCCTGCTCCGTTAGGGTCGGGCCATGCACCGGGCCCGCCGCGACAGTGTCGCCTTCACCATCCTGGTGGGGGCGCTCGTGCTGCTCGGCGGGCTGGCGATGGCCGTCGTGGTCGGGCTCTCCGGCGCACCCGGCTCGCTGGCGCTCGCGGCCGTGCTGGCGGCGGTGCCGGTGGGGCCCCTCGTGGGCTGCTTCATGTGGCTCGACCGCTACGAGCCGGAGCCCCGGAGCCTGCTCGTCGCGGGCCTGCTGTGGGGTGCGTTCGTGGCGACGGCCGCGGCCCTCGTCTTCCAGGGCATCGGGATCGCCGGCGGCACCAGCGAGCGCGACAGCCTCGCGGTGGTCGCGCCGGTCACCGAGGAGGCGACCAAGGGCGCGTTCCTGCTGCTCCTGCTGTGGTGGCGGCGCCACGAGCTCGACGGCGTGCTCGACGGCATCGTCTACGCCGGCATGGTGGGCATCGGCTTCGCCTTCACCGAGAACATCCTCTACCTCGCGGCCGCCTACGACGGGACCGACGGTCTCGGCCCGGGCGGCACGACGGCGCTCACCGTCACCTTCGTCCTGCGCTGCCTGATCAGCCCGTTCGCGCACCCGTTCTTCACCGCCTTCATCGGCATCGGCGTCGGCCTGGCGATCGCCTCGCGGCGCACGTGGGTGCGCCTGCTCGCGCCGGTCGCCGGCTTCGCCGCCGCCGCGGGCCTGCACTCGGCGTGGAACACCTCGACGCTGTCCGGCACCGGCCACTTCTTCGTCGTCTACGGCACGCTGATGCTGCCGGCGTTCGTCGCGGTCGTCGCGTTCGCGGTCTACCGGCGCCGCTCCGAGCGCCCACTGCTCGCCGCCGCGCTGCAGGACGCCGCCGACCGCGGCCTGCTGCCGGCCACCGACATCCCGTGGCTGGTCGACCTGCGCGCCCGGCGCGGCGCCCGGC
Source organism: Nocardioides palaemonis (assembly GCF_018275325.1). NCBI lineage: Bacteria > Bacillati > Actinomycetota > Actinomycetes > Propionibacteriales > Nocardioidaceae > Nocardioides > Nocardioides palaemonis. The sequence continues at coordinate 1,118,769 of NZ_JAGVQR010000001.1, forward strand.
GCTGGGCACGGCACCAGGGCGGCCCCCAGGCCGAGCGTGCGATGCGCGCCTACCAGGCCGCAGCGGTCGAGCTCGGCTACCTCCACCACCGCTACCTCCGCGGCACGGCCCCCTCCGACTTCGCCGTCCGGGGCCAGGAGCACGTCGTGGAGCTGCGGACCATCCGCCCCTACATCTCCTTCCCCGGACAGGTGGTACCGACGCGATGACCGAGAACGACCCGGACCAGGTGCCCACCGCGCGGCGGGTGCCCGACACCACCACCGCGATGGTGACCGCGCTGGTGCGGCTGCGCGGGTCGCTCCAGGACGCCCGGCTGCCGCTCGACCTGCCCGGCGCGGAGGAGCAGCGCGCTGCCCGCACGGAGATGGTCGACCAGCTCGAGGACTACGTCATCCCGCGCCTGATGACCCTCGACGCCCCGCTGCTGGCCGTCGTCGGCGGCTCGACCGGCGCGGGCAAGTCCACCCTGGTCAACTCGCTCGTCGGCACCCGCGTCACCATCCCGGGCGTGCTGCGCCCGACCACGCGCTCGCCCGTCCTGGTCCACCACCCCGACGACGCGAAGTGGTTCGGCCAGGACCGGCTGCTCCCCGAGCTCGAGCGGGTCGACCGGCAGACCAACGACCCGGAGGCGCTCCAGCTGGTCGCGTCCCCGGCGATGACGCCCGGGCTCGCGATCCTCGACGCCCCGGACATCGACTCGGTGGAGGAGCGCAACAGGGTGCTCGCCGCCCAGCTCCTCGCCGCTGCCGACCTGTGGCTCTTCGTGACCTCCGCGGCGCGCTACGCCGACCAGGTCCCGTGGGAGTTCCTGCGCAAGGCGGCCGAGCGTTCCGCCGCGGTCGCGATCGTGCTCGACCGGACCCCTCCCGAGGCCGTCGACACCGTCGCCGCCCACCTCGCGCGGATGTTGGCCAGCCGCGGGCTCAAGGACTCGCCGCTGTTCACCGTGCACGAGGGCCAGGTCTCCGACATGGGCCTGCTGCCGTCGTCCGACGTCGCCGAGATCCGGTCCTGGCTCCAGGCGCTCGCCGACGACCAGGAGGCGCGCTCCGCGGTCGTGCAGCAGACCCTCGACGGCGCCGTGCGCACGCTCGCACGGCGTACGCACTCGGTCGCGGACGCCGCGACGGAGCAGACCGACGCAGTGCGCCGCCTGCGCGAGGACGCCAACGAGGCCTACGACCGTGCGGTGTCAGCGATCACCGAGGCGTCCGCGGACGGCACGCTGCTGCGCGGCGAGGTGCTCGCCCGATGGCAGGAGTTCGTCGGCACCGGCGAGCTGCTCCGGTCGCTGGAGACCCGCGTCGGGTGGATCCGCGACCGGGTCGTCAACGCGGTCAAGGGCAAGCCGCAGCAGGCCGAGCGCGTGACGGTCGCCGTGGAGTCGGGGCTCGAGACGCTGGTCCTCGAGCACGCCGAGGCGGCCGCCGAGCGGGCCGAGGCGTCGTGGCGCTCGACCGCCGCCGGTCAGGCGCTGCTCGCCGACGCGGGGGAGGACCTCGGCCGCGCGTCGCGCGACTTCCGCCGCCGGGCCGAGCGCGCCGTGCGCGACTGGCAGGGCGACGTGCTGGAGATGGTCCGCACCGAGGGTGCGGACAAGCGGTCGACCGCGCGATTCCTCGCCTTCGGCGTCAACGGGCTGTCCGTCGCGCTGATGGTGGTCGTGTTCGCCCACACCGCCGGCGTCACCGGCGCCGAGGCGGGCATCGCCGGCGGCTCGGCGGTGCTCGGCCAGAAGCTGCTGGAGGCCGTGTTCGGCGACCAGGCGGTGCGCTCGCTGGCCGAGCGGGCGCGGCAGCAGCTGGAGGCATCGGTGACCGACCTGCTCGACGCCGAGCGCCGTCGCTACACCGACCTCCTCGACAGCCTGGAGGTGCAGCCGGAGGCGCCGGAGCGGATGCGGTCGGCGGCCCGCAAGGTCGACGACCTGCGCTATGCCGCAACCCACACCCCCTCGGGTTCGGACACGGGCGGCGACGCCCCCTAGGGTTGAGGGAAAGCAAAGTCCGCCGGGTGCAGTGAGGGAGTCATGACGTCGTTGCTCGAAGGGGCCAAGAAGCTGGTCACCAGGAGCTCGGACGTCGGTGCCCGCGTCGAGGGCCTCGAGCGCGCCGCCGCCGCGGCACGCGGTCGCGTCGACGACGCGGTCGTCGACGAGGCACAGGCGGTGGCCGACCGCGCCGCCAGCCGGCTGCGACTCTCCGCCGACCACACGGTGGTCGCCCTGGCCGGAGCGACCGGGTCCGGCAAGTCCTCCACCTTCAACGCCCTCACCCAGCTCGAGCTGTCCGCGGTCGGCGTCCGCCGCCCCACGACCTCCTGGGCCACCGCCTGCGTGTGGGGCAAGGAGGGCGCCGAGGAGCTGCTGGAGTGGCTCGGCATCCCCGCCCGCCACCAGGTCACCCGCGACTCCATGCTGTCCAAGGCCGACGAGGACGCCGAGATGCGGGGCGTGGTCCTGCTCGACCTGCCCGACCACGACTCCACCGAGGTCTCGCACCACCTCGAGGTCGAGCGGCTGGTCCAGCTCGCCGACCTGATGGTCTGGGTGCTCGACCCGCAGAAGTACGCCGACGCCGCGATCCACGACCGCTTCCTCAAGCCCCTCGCCGGGCACCGCGACGTGATGCTGGTGGTGCTCAACCACATCGACACCGTCCCGGAGGACCGCCGCCCGACCATGGTCGAGGACGTACGCCGGCTGCTGGAGGCCGACGGCCTCGCCGGCGTGCCGGTCGTGCCGGTGAGCGCGCGCAACGGCTGGGGCGTCGACGAGCTCCGCGCGATGATCGTCAAGCGGGTGGCGGAGAAGAAGGTCACCCGCTCGCGCCTCGAGGCCGACGTCCGCACCGCGGCCGAACGGCTCCAGGAGGCCGTCGGCACCGGCACGCCGCCGAAGCTGTCCGCGGAGCGCGTCGCCGCGCTCGACGACGCGCTCAGCGAGGCCGCCGGGGTGCCGACGGTCGTCCGCGCGGTCGCCGACTCCACCCGCCTGCGGGCCAACCGCGCGACCGGCTGGCCCGTGACCGCGTGGTTCTCGCGGCTCAAGCCCGACCCGCTGAAGCGCCTCCACCTCGACCTCGGGTCCGCCGGCAAGGAGCTCACCGGCGCCGCGCGCACGTCGGTGCCGAAGGCGACCGGCGTCCAGCGCGCCCGGGTCGACACCGAGGTGCGGGCCCTGGCCGACCAGGTCGGCGAGGGGATGGCACCGTCGTGGGCCAACGCCGTGCGTGCGGCCTCCGTCTCGCGCCTGCCCGACCTCACCGACCGCCTCGACCGTGCGGTCGCGACGACCGACCTCGGCGCCGACCGGATCCCGGTCTGGGCCGGGCTCGTGCGGGTCCTGCAGTACGTCCTGATCGTCTCCGCGATCGTGGGAGCCGGCTGGCTGGCCATGCTCTCCCTGGGGTCCTACGCCCGCCTGCCCGAGCCGCCGACACCCGACGTCGGGGCCTTCCCGCTGCCGACGCTGCTGCTGGTCGGCGGCATCGTGCTCGGCCTGCTGCTCGCCCTGGTGTGCCGCTGGCTGGTCGCGCTGACCGCCCGCTCGCGGGCCCGCGCCGCCGACAAGCGGCTGCGCGACGCGATCTCGGCCGTCTCCGACGAGGTGGTGGTCGCGCCGGTGCGGGCCGAGCTCGCCTCCTACGCCGAGGTGCGCGAGGCGCTGGCCGCCGCGCTGCGCTGACGCGGACCGCGATCCGTCCACAGGCGCGGCCCAGGACGACCCGTCCACAGGTCGACCGCCCGTCGGTCGGCTCCTGTCGGCGATCCCGTCCAGCCTTGTCTCGTCGCGGCGGTCCGGCCGTCGCCGAGGAGAGGAGACTGCACATGTACGAGCCCGAGGTCACCCTGACCGGACTGGTCGGCGGGGACGTCCACCTGCACGAGCTGTCCGAGGGTCGCTGCGTGGCGTCGTTCCGCGTCGCCTGCACGCCGTCGCTGCTGCGTGACGGCGCGTGGGTCCGCGGCACCACGTCGTGGCACACCGTCAAGGTCTGGAACCGGCTCGCCCGCCACGTCGCCGCGTCGGTCCGCCGCGGCGAGCCGGTCATCGTCCACGGTCGGCTCGTGGCCGACGTGTGGGAGCGCGACGGCACGCCGCGGACCTCCTTCGAGGTGGTCGCCAGCGCCGTCGGCCACGACCTGACGCAGGGCACGACGAGCCTGGTGCGACCGGAGCGGGTCGAGGCGGAGCCGCAGGCGGCGGGCGAGCCGCGGGCTGCCTAGGTGCGATTGTCGGTGCGGGCGCGCCGCACCGTAGGCTCGCCCGCATGGCTGAGTACGTCTTCACGCTGCGCAACGTGCGCAAGGCCCACGGTGACAAGGTCGTCCTCGACAACGTCACCCTCTCGTTCCTCCACGGCGCCAAGATCGGCGTCGTCGGACCCAACGGCACGGGCAAGTCCTCGCTGCTCAAGATCATGGCGCAGCTCGACCACGCCAACAACGGCGACGCGATCCTCGACCCCGAGGCCACGGTCGGCATGCTCCAGCAGGAGCCGCCGCTCACCGAGGGCAAGACCGTCCTGGAGAACGTCGAGGAGGCGGTCGGCGACCTGAAGGCGAAGATGAAGCGCCTCGAGGACGCCTACATGGAGATGGGCGACCCCGACGCCGACCAGGACGCCCTCATGGCCGAGACCGGCGACCTCCAGACCGAGCTCGACAACGCCGGTGCCTGGGACCTCGACAGCCGCCTCGACCAGGCCATGGACGCGCTGCGCTGCCCGCCGCCGGACGCGATCGTCGACAACCTCTCCGGTGGTGAGCGCCGCCGCGTGGCGCTGTGCAAGCTGCTGCTCCAGCAGCCCGACCTGCTGCTCCTCGACGAGCCCACCAACCACCTCGACGCCGAGTCGGTCCAGTGGCTCGAGGGCCACCTCGCGTCCTACCCCGGCGCCGTCCTGGCCGTCACCCACGACCGGTACTTCCTCGACAACGTCGCGCAGTGGATCCTCGAGCTCGACCGCGGCAAGGCGCACCCCTACGAGGGCAACTACTCCACCTACCTCGAGACCAAGAAGGACCGGCTCAAGGTCGAGGGGCAGAAGGACGCCAAGCGCGCCAAGATGCTCGAGAAGGAGCTGGAGTGGGTGCGCTCCAACCCCAAGGCCCGCCAGGCCAAGAGCAAGTCGCGTCTGGCGCGCTACGAGGAGATGGCGGCCGAGGCCGACCGGATGCGCAAGATCGACACCTCGGAGATCAACATCCCGGCGGGCCCCCGTCTCGGCGACATCGTGCTCGAGGCCGACGACCTGACCAAGGGCTTCGAGGGCCGCACCCTCATGCACGACCTGTCCTTCAAGCTGCCCCGCGCCGGCATCGTCGGCGTGATCGGTCCCAACGGCGTCGGCAAGACCACGCTCTTCCGGATGATCACCGGGTCGGAGGAGCCGGACGACGGCACGCTCACGGTCGGCCAGACGGTCAAGCTGTCCTACGTCGACCAGAGCCGCGGCGGCATCGACCCGGAGAAGAACGTCTGGGAGGTCGTCTCCGACGGCCTGGACTTCATCAAGGTCGCCAACTTCGAGATGAACAGCCGCGCCTACGTCGCCTCGTTCGGCTTCAAGGGTCCCGACCAGCAGAAGAAGGCCGGCGTGCTGTCCGGCGGTGAGCGCAACCGCCTCAACCTCGCGCTGACGCTGAAGATGGGCGGCAACCTGCTGCTCCTCGACGAGCCCACCAACGACCTCGACGTCGAGACCCTGTCCTCGCTGGAGGACGCGCTGCTCGACTTCCCGGGCTGTGCCGTGGTCACCTCCCACGACCGGTGGTTCCTCGACCGCGTCGCGACCCACATCCTGGCGTGGGAGGGCGACGAGGAGGACCCCGCCAAGTGGTTCTGGTTCGAGGGCAACTTCGCGTCCTACGAGGAGAACAAGATCGAGCGGCTCGGCATCGAGGCCGCCCGCCCGCACCGCGTCACGCACCGCCGCCTGACCCGCGACTGACCAGCGCCTCGCTGGTCGAGGAGGGACGAAGTCCGGTCCGGCCGTTGGTCGAGGAGGGACGAAGTCCCGTCACGAGACCCCTCAGCCGGGTCTCGTGACGGTCGCTGCGCGACCTCCTCGACCAGCGATCCGTCAGCGGATCTCGGACTCCGGGTGCCGGGCGACGAGGTGGTCGGCGACCGCGTCGAAGACCCGGCCGACCGCCGCGAAGTCCTCGGCCGGCACCAGGTCCACGACGTTGCGCCGCACGCTCTCGACGTGGCAGGGCGCGGCACGGACCAGCAGGTCGTAGCCGGCCTCGGTCATCGTCGCGACGACCCCGCGTCCGTCCTCCGGGGTGGTGCCGCGGGTGACGTAGCCGGCGCCCTCCATCCGGGCGACGGTGTGGGTCACCCGGCTGCGCGAGTGGGCCATCGCGTCGGCCAGCTGGGCCATCCGCATCGCCCGCCCGGGACGCTCGGAGAGCCGGACGAGGACCTCGTACTCGGTCAGCGACATCCCGAACTCGCGGCTCAGGTCGTCGTCGAGGCGCTCCATCAGGAGCGTCATCCCCATCATCAGCGCGCGCCACGAGCGCTGCTGACCGTTGTCGAGCCAGCGCGCCTCCCCCTCAGTGGTCATGGGGAGAGCCTAGTGTCAGGACATCCGCTCGAGGATCAGCGCCATGCCCTGGCCGCCGCCGACGCACATCGTGATGAGGCCGGTGGACTTGTCGTGCCAGTCGAGGCTGTTGAGCATCGTGTTCTGCAGGCGGGCGCCGGTCATGCCGAAGGGGTGGCCGACGGCGATCGCGCCGCCGTTGACGTTGAGCCGGTCGAGGTCGATGCCGAGGTCCTGGTAGGACGGCACCACCTGCGCGGCGAAGGCCTCGTTGATCTCGACGAGGTCGATGTCGTCGATGCTCATGCCGGCGTGCTTCAGCGCGTTGCGGGTCGCCTCGACCGGGCCGAGGCCCATGATCTCCGGCGACAGGCCCGAGACGCCGGTGGAGACGATGCGGGCGAGCGGCGTGAGGCCGAGCTCGGCGGCGCGGGTGTCGGACATGACCACCACCGCAGCTGCGCCGTCGTTGAGCGCGCAGCAGTTGCCGGCGGTGACGACGCCGTCGGGGCGGAAGACCGGGTCGAGGCCGGCGATGGCGTCGTACGTCACGCCCGCGCGCGGGCCGTCGTCCTTGGTCACGACGGTGCCGTCGGGGGTGGTGACCGGGGTGATCTCGCGCTCCCAGAACCCGTCGGCGATGGCCTTCTCGGCGAGGTTCTGCGAGCGGACGGCGAACTCGTCGAGCTCCTTGCGGTCCAGCCCGCGCAGCCGGGCGACGTTCTCGGCGGTCTGGCCCATGGCGATGTAGATGTCGGGCAGCTGGCCGTCCTCGCGGGGGTCGTGCCAGTCCTGGCCGCCCTGGGCGAGCTCGTCGGTGCGGGCGCCCGCCGCCTCGAAGAGCGGGTTGCGGGTGCCGGGGAGGTGGTCGGAGGTGCCCTTGGCGAAGCGGGAGACCGTCTCGACGCCGGCGGAGACGAACACGTCGCCCTCGCCGGCCTTGATCGCGTGGAACGCCATGCGCGTGGTCTGCACCGACGACGAGCAGTAGCGCGTCACGGTGGCACCGGGGACCTCGAGGCCCATCAGCGTCGTCACCACGCGCGCCATGTTGTTGCCGGACTCGCCGCCCGGGAGGCCGCAGCCGAGGAGCAGGTCCTCGATCGTGGTGGGGTCGAGGGCGGGGATCTTGTCGAGCGCGGCCTGCACGACCAGGGCGGTCAGGTCGTCGGGGCGGAAGTCCTTCAGCGAGCCCTTGTTGGCGCGGCCGATGGGGGAGCGCGCTGCGGAAACGATCACTGCCTCGGGCATGGAGAACTCCGGTTACTGGTCGGTTGCTCGGTCTCCCGGCACCCTAGTCCGCGCGGCGAGCGCGAGGAACGCGGCCCGGTGTGGCCGACGTCACGCCTCGGGGGTCTCGCCGCCGAAGGCTGCGAGCAGCTGCTCGACGCTGTCGTCGACGAACGCCCGCCGGTGCGACGCCGGCTGCAGGAGCGAGGCCAGGAGCACTCCGTCGAGCGCGGCCACCAGGGTCTCGGCGGACGCCGTGCCCGCCTTGCCGGCCTCGGCCATCACGGCGTCCACGGTGCGGACCAGGTCGGCGCGCCACTCCGCGAACCGCTCGGCCAGCCCGGGGTCGCGGATCGCGGCGACGCTCAGCTCGAGGCGCGCGGCGAGCAGGTCGGGCTGGTCCAGCCACCGGGAGAACAGCTGGGAGACCTCGGCCACCGCACGCTCGTGCTCGCCCGGGCAGGACGCGAGCCGGGCGCCCAGCGCCTCGACGTCCGCGGCGAGCCGGTCGGCGACGAAGTCGCCCAGGGCGTTGACGAGCGCCTCGCGGGTGCGGAAGTACGACGACGAGCTGCCCTCGGGGAGCCCGGCCTCGCGGTCCACCGCGCGGTGCGTCAGCCCGCGGTTGCCCTGCCGGGCCAGCACGGTCGTGGCCGCGGCCAGGATCTCGCGGCGACGTGGCGTCAGCCGTTCGTGGGCGGGACTCATCGGCTCCTCGGGACGGGGTGGGCAGGTCGTGGCGCAGGACACTACCGCCGGGACTTGCACTACAGGCGTAGAAGAGTATCGTTCTACATACGTAGTAACTACATCCGTAGAAAGGAACCGATCATGCAGCTCATCGACCCCGCCGCAGCCATCACCCTCCTCGTCGTCGTCGGCATCGCCGCCGTGGCCGCCATCGCGATGGCCGCGGTCGTCCTTCCCGCCACGCTCCGCGTCACCCGCGAGGACCGCCAGTCCCGCCGCGAGTCCATCCCGGCCTACTACGGCCGGCTGCACTTCGCCCACTGATCCACGGCCGGCCGGTGGACCCGTGTCCACCGCCCGCGTCCCGACCCACGCCCCGGTCGCGCACTCTGCGACGATCGGGGCGTGCGTCATCTCTACCGCTGCCCGCTGAGGTGGGCCGACCTCGACCTGCTGGGCCACGTCAACAACGTCACCTACGTCGACTACCTCCAGGAGGCGCGGGTCGACCTGTTCCGCACGCACGCCCCCGACAGCCGTGCCGACGACCTGGCCGAGGGCGTGGTGGTGGTGCGCCACGAGGTCACGTACGTGTCCTCCCTGACCTTCAGCCCGGAGCCGGTGTCGGTCGAGTGCTGGGTCACCGAGATCCGCGCGGCCAGCTTCACCATGGCCTACGAGGTCTTCACCGAGGACGCCGCCGGCGAGCGCACGGTCTACCTCCGCGCCCGCACCGTCCTGACGCCGTACGTCTTCGCGACCGAGCGTCCCCGACGGCTCGACGCGTCGGAGCGCGAGTCGCTCGGCCGGCTGCTCGAGCCCGATGAGCCGGTGCGCCCGACGCCGGTCCCCGAGGTGGTCGACGTGCCCGGCGGGCACTACCCCGTGCAGGTCCGGTTCAGCGACGTCGACGTCTACGGCCACGTCAACAACGTGAAGTACTTCGAGTACTTCCAGGAGGCGCGGATCCAGCTGCTGACCGCGCGCGGAGGCGACCTGGGCGAGGGCTTCCACCTCGTGGTGGCGCAGACCGACGTCGACTACCGCCGCCCGATCCTCTTCCGTCCCGAGCCCTACGACTGCCGGACGTGGGTCTCGCGGATCGGCACCACCTCGCTGGTCTTCGAGTCGGTCGTGCGCGACGGCGACGAGCTGCTCGCACGCGCCCGGATCGTCGGCGTCTGCATCGACAACGCCACCGGCCGCCCCGCGCCGGTCCCCGAGGAGTTCCGGGCCGTCACTCCAGGGTGTTGACCATGAACTGGGCCGCGTGCCTGACGTAGTCCCAGAAGCGCTCGTCCTGCTCGGGCGTCAGGTCGGCCGCGTCGAGCCCGGCGCGGAAGTGCACCAGCCAGCGCTCGGCGGCGGCCGGCGTGACCCGGAACGGCGCGTGCCGCATCCGCAGGCGCGGGTGACCACGCTCGTCGGAGTACGTCGTGGGGCCGCCCCAGTACTGCTGGAGGAACAGCCGGAACCGCTCCTCGGCCGGACCGAGGTCCTCCTCGGGGTACATCGGGCGCAGCACGTCGTCGCCCGCGACACCCTCGTAGAAGCGGTGGACGATCGTGCGGATCGTCTCCTCGCCGCCGATCTCCTCGAAGAACGTGGTGGTCACAGGTCTCCCTCCGCCTGCGCGGGCCCGGACGCGGCCGGCTGCTGGTCCTCGCTCGAGCGCTGCCGGTCGGGCCGCTCGTCGTCGCGCATCCACACGACCTGCTGGGCGAACGGGACCTCGAAGCCCTCGAGGTCGAAGCGCGCCTTGATCCGCTGGCGCATCTCGCGGGCCACGGCCCACTGCTCCAGCGGCGCGGTCTTGAGCGCGACCCGCACCACGACCGAGTCCGGGGCGAGCTCCTGGACGCCCCAGACCGACGGCTCCTCGATCACCCGGCCCTTGAAGTCCTCGTCCTCCCACAGGTCGTGGGCGATGTCGGCGAGCACCCGCTGGACGCGGGCGAGGTCCTCGCCGTAGGCGACGCGCACGTCGAGCACGGTGCGCGCCCAGTTCTGGCTCATGTTGCCCACCCGGAGGATCTCGCCGTTGCGGACGTACCAGACCGTGCCGTTGACGTCGCGCAGCCGGGTCACGCGCAGGCTCACGGCCTCGACGGTGCCGCTCGCCTCGCCGAGGTCGACCTCGTCGCCCACGCCGTACTGGTCCTCGAAGATCATGAAGATGCCGGACAGGAAGTCCTTGACCAGCGCCTGGGAGCCGAAGCCCAGCGCGACGCCGATGATGCCCGCGCTGGCGATCAGCGGGGCGATGTCGTAGCCGAGCTCGGAGATGAACATCAGCGCGATGACGGTGAACACGACGCCGCTCACGATGCTCTTGAGCAGCGACCCCATGGTCGCCGCGCGCTGGACCCGCCGGGTGTAGCCGGGGTCCTCGGTGAGGTTGAGCGCCGCGCCCATCCGGCCGCCGGTGATCGCGCGGCTGATCCGGTCGGGCAGCACGCCGACCTCGGCGCGCTTGGTCACCCGGTCGATCAGCCGGTGGAGCAGCCACCGGACGACGAGCCCGATCAGGATCAGTCCCACCAGGGCGCTCGGCTTGCCGACCACCCAGTCGGCGGCGTCCGCGAGCCGCGCGTCGCCGGTCCACTCGAAGACCCGCTCGCAGGTGTTCTCGCCGTCCAGGCAGGGGTTGGCTGCCGCACTGGTGCCGGCGCTCCCGGAGCTCGCGGCCGCGGCGATGGTCGTGGTCGTGAGGGGGTGAGACATGCCCGCCAGTATGGGCGATACTCTTCTACCCGTGAGCACCCCCGTCAGCCCCTCCCGTCCCGCAGGACGTCGTGGCCGTCGCCGCGCCGGCCGCCTGGTCGCCCTTGCCGCCGCGCCCGCGCTGGCCCTGTTGGCCGTCCCCGCGCAGGCCGACGTCCCCGAGGGCTGGGCGCCGGAGACGCAGGTCGACGGCCTGCACGCGCTGATGCTGCTGCTCGGTGCGCCGCTGCTGCTGTTCGTGGTGATCGCGCTGCTCGTCTTCCTGCCCGCCATGGTGCGCGGCGAGAAGCTCCTGCCGGACCACTCCGGTGGCGAGGGCCAGTGGATCGGCGGACCCCGCCAGGGCGTCGCCGAGCTCCCCGCCCCGACGGCGAGGACTCCCGAGCGGGTGGCGCCAGTGGCGGCTGGTGAGCTGCTGAGCGAGGCCGACCGCCTCGCCCTGGACCGTTCGATCCGGCTCGCCGAGCAGTCCTGCCGCTTCGAGTTCTCGGTGTACGTCGGCCCCAGCGAGGGCGACGACACCCGTGCGTGGGCCACCCGCCTGCACAACCGCCTGGTCGCCCCCGCACGCAGCGTGCTGGTGCTCGTCGACCCGCAGCGCCGCGCGGTGGAGGTCGTCACGGGCGGTGAGGTACGCCGTCACCTGACCGACGCCGAGGTCGAGCTCGCCGTCCTCGCGATGTCGTCGGAGTTCGCCTCCGGCAGCCTGCTCGGCGGCCTGCAGCGCGGCATCGCGATGCTCGCCGAGCACGCCCGCCCGCAGAACACCCTCCACGCCTGACCCGCGCCGACCCGGCGCGAATGTCGCGCTCAATCACGCCTAGTCGGCGCGAATGTCGCGCCGGATCACGCCGAGTCGGCGCGAATGTCACGGGCCGGATCACCCCGAGTCGGCGCGAATGTCGCGCTGGATCACGCCGAGCCGGCGCGAATGTCAGGGGTCGGATGACATTCGCGCCGACTCGACGTGCATCTCCAGCACATTGCTGCCGGCTCGACGTGCATCTCCAGCACATTTCTGCCGAGTCGACGAGGCCCCCTCACCGCGGACGGTGAGGGGGCCTCGTCGTGCTGCCGGGTCGTACGTCAGCGGGCGTCGCAGGCCTGGGCGGCGAGGGCCCGGGCGATCTCGGCGCGTGCCTCGCCGATGTAGCGCTGCGCGCCCTTGGGGGCGTCGTTGTCGGCGAGCCAGGCGTCGAGGCGCGCGAGCGTCGCCTCCGAGCCGAGCGGCTTGGGGAAGCCGTACTCGAGGACGGTTGAGGCCTTGTGGAAGCCGAGCGTGTCGATCAGCGTGGTCGCCGCGTCGAGGAACGTCTCGAGGTAGGGCTCGAGCACGTCCTCCTGGCCGAAGCGGAAGATCGACATCGCCATCTCGCGCGACGTCTCGTTGGGCGTCGCCGGGTCGACGATCGCGGCCCACCCGGCCGCCTTGGCCTCCGCGGTGGGCTGCGCGACGCGCGCGGCCGCGGCCTGCTCCTTGCCGGAGATGGTCCGGTCGACGTCGAGCTCGGCGTCGATCTCGGCGTCACCGAAGCGGCCGTTCTTCGCGAGCGCGGTGATCAGGCCCCAGCGCAGGTCCTGGTCGACCGCGAGGCCCTCGACGACGAACGAGCCGTCGAGCAGCCCGATCAGGTCGTCGAGCGCGGCGTCGCGGTGGGCGGCGGCGGCGTAGGTCCGGGCGAAGGTCAGCTGGTGGTCGCTGCCCGGCTCGGCCGCCAGCAGCAGCTCGCGCAGGCCGGACTCCCAGGTCGCGCGCAGGTCGGCGCGGTGGGCGGGGTCGGAGTAGAAGGCGACCGCCAGTGCCGTCGACGCGGGGATCCGGGTGACGGCCCACGCGTCGGTCTCGTGCCCGATGTTGGCGAGCACCAGGTCGACCCAGTCGCGGGTGCGCATCTCGCCGTCGCGCGTCATGTCCCACGCCGCGCCCCAGACGAGGGCGCGGGGGAGCGAGTCCTCGAACTGCGCCAGCGAGGAGATCGCGGTGGCCATCGAGCGCTCGTCGAGGCGGATCTTGGCGTAGGCGTGGTCCTCGTCGTTGAGCAGCAGCAGCGCGGGCTGCGCGACGCCGACGAGCTCGGGGACCTCGGTGGAGGCGCCCTCGACGTCGATCTCGACGTACTGCCGGCGCACCAGGCGGCCGTCGACCTCGTCGTAGAGACCGATGCCGAGGCGGTGGCGACGCAGCGTCGGCCAGTCCGGGTGGGCGCTCTGGGCGACCGAGAAGGAGGAGTACGTGCCGTCCTCGGCCAGCTCGAAGGCCGGGGCGAGGGTGTTGACGCCCGCGGTCTGGAGCCACTCCTGGGCCCAGCCCTGCAGCTCGCGACCCGACTCCTTCTCGAGGGTGCCGAGCAGGTCCTTGAACTCCGGGTTCCCGTACTCCCACTCCTTGAAGTAGGCGCGCAGGCCCTGGAGGAAGGGCTCGATGCCGACCCACGCCACGAGCTGCTTGAGCACCGAGGCGCCCTTGGCGTAGGTGATCATGTCGAAGTTGACCTCGACCGCGTGCAGGTCGACGTTGTCGGCCGCGATCGGGTGGGTCGACGGCAGCTGGTCGGCGCGGTAGCCGGTCTGCTTGCGCGCGTTGGCGAAGCCGGTCCACGCGTCGTCGAACTCGGTGGCGTTGGCCTCGCACCAGTAGCAGGCCCACTCGGCGAACGACTCGTTGAGCCACAGGTCGTCCCACCACTTCATGGTGACCAGGTCGCCGAACCACATGTGCGCCATCTCGTGGGTGATGACGGACGCGCGGAACTCGAAGAACGAGCGCGGCTGGCGGCTGCGCGGGAGGTACTCGTCGCGCAGCGTCACGCAGCCGGCGTTCTCCATCGCGCCGGCGTTGTACTCCGGGACGTAGAGCTGGTCGTACTTGCCGAACGGGTACGGGTAGTCGAACTGCTCCTCGAACCACGCGAAGCTCTGCTTGGTCAGCTTGACCAGCTCAGCGGTGTCCATGTGCTCCTTGAGCGACTGGCGGCAGTAGTGGCCCAGCGGGATGGTGCCGAACTTGCCCTCGTAGGTGTCGAACTCGCCGTGGTACTCGCCGGCGACGATCGCGGTGATGTAGGTCGACATCCGCTTGGTGGTCGGGAAGCTCCACGTCGCGACGCCGTCAGCCACAGGGGTCGGCTCCGGGGTCGCGGCGTTGGAGACCACGACCCAGTGGGACGGGGCGGTCACGGTGAAGGTGAAGACCGACTTGAGGTCGGGCTGCTCGAAGGTGGTGAAGACGCGACGCGCGTCGGGCACCTCGAACTGGCTGTAGAGGTAGACCTTGTCGTCGACCGGGTCGACGAAGCGGTGCAGGCCCTCGCCGGTGTTGGAGTAGGCGCAGTCGGCGACGACGACGAGGGTGTTGGTGGCCTCGAGGTCGTCGAGCGCGATCCGGCTGTCGGCGTAGGCGGTGGCGGGGTCGAGGGAGCGTCCGTTGAGGGTGATCTCGCGGACGGTGGGCGCGACCAGGTCGGCGAAGGTGCTCGACCCGGGCTCGCGGCAGGTGAACTCCAGGGTGGTGGTGGAGGCGAAGGTCGTGTCGCCGGTCGTGAGGTCCAGGGTGACGGCGTACGAGGTGACGTCCAGGAGCGCGGCGCGGGTGGCGGCCTCGTCCCGGGTGAGGTTGGTTCCAGGCATGCCCGCATCCTGCCACCGGGATGTGTCGCGCCCCACACCGGCCGGGAATAGCCCGACCGCCTCCGGGATTGGGTCTGGCATGGCTACCGCTGACCTCTGGTTCGACCCGCTCTGCCCGTTCGCCTGGATCACCTCGCGCTGGATCCGCGAGGTCGAGCAGGTGCGCGACATCGACGTGAAGTGGCACGTGATGTCGCTGGCGTACCTCAACAAGGACAAGGACATCCCCGCGGAGTACCGCGAGATGCTCCAGGGCACCGAGAAGCCCGTCCGCGTGGCGATCAAGATCGCCCAGGAGCACGACAACGCGACCCTCGGCGACTGGTACACCGCGATCGGGACCCGCCACCACAACAACGGCGAGGAGCTCACCCGCGAGACGGCCGCCGCCGCGCTCGCCGACGTGGGGCTGCCGGCCGACCTGATCGAGGCGTGGGACGACGCGTCGCTCGACGACGCCGTCGCGAAGAGCCACCACGAGGGCATGGACCCGGTGGGCGACGACGTCGGCACACCGACCATCCACATCAACGGGTCGGCGTTCTTCGGGCCCGTGCTCTCGAAGATCCCGCGGGGCGAGGAGGCCGGCGAGCTGTGGGACGGCGCCGTCGCCGTCGCGAAGTTCCCCTACTTCTACGAGCTGAAGCGCTCGCGCACCGGGGACCTCGACTTCTCCTGAGCCTCCGCGCTCCGAGCGGTGTCCGAAGCCGCCACCCGGGGAAACCGGGTGGCGGCCGGTCACTAGGCTTGCGCCCATGACTCGTGTCCTGTCCGCCGTCGCCTGGCCGTACACCAACGGCCCCCGCCACATCGGCCACGTCGCCGGTTTCGGCGTGCCCTCCGACGTCTTCAGCCGGTACATGCGGATGGCGGGCCACGACGTGCTGATGGTCAGCGGCACCGACGAGCACGGCACCCCGATCCTCGTCCTCGCCGACAACGAGGGGCTGCCGCCGCGCGAGCTGGTCGACAAGTACAACCAGGTCATCGTCGACGACCTGGTCGGCCTCGGCCTGTCCTACGACCTGTTCACCCGCACCACGACCGGCAACCACTACGCGGTCGTGCAGGAGATGTTCGAGACCTGCCGCCGCAACGGCTACATGGTCGAGGAGACCACGAAGACGGCGATCAGCCCGTCGACCGGGCGCACGCTGCCCGACCGCTACATCGAGGGCACCTGCCCGATCTGCAAGTACGCCGACGCGCGCGGCGACCAGTGCGACAACTGCGGCAACCAGCTCGACCCGACCGACCTGATCGAGCCGCGCTCGAAGATCAACGGCGAGACGCCGGAGTTCCGCGACACCCAGCACTGGTTCCTCGACCTGCCGGCGCTCGCCGGCGCGCTGGGGGAGTGGCTCGACCAGCGCGAGGCCACCGGCCTGTGGCGCCCCAACGTCATCAAGTTCAGCCAGAACATCCTCAAGGAGATCCGGCCGCGCGCGATGACCCGCGACATCGACTGGGGCATCCCGGTCCCCGGCTGGGAGGACCAGCCGACCAAGCGGCTCTACGTCTGGTTCGACGCGGTCATCGGCTACCTCTCGGCCTCCATCGAGTGGGCGCGCCGGCTGGGCGAGCCCGACAAGTGGCGCGAGTGGTGGAACGACGCCGACGCCGAGTCGTACTACTTCATGGGCAAGGACAACATCGTCTTCCACTCCCAGATCTGGCCGGCCGAGCTGCTGGCCTACAACGGCGCCGGCGACCGCGGCGGCGAGCCCGGCACCTTCGGCACGCTCAACCTGCCCACCGAGGTGGTCTCCAGCGAGTTCCTCACCTTCGGAGACGCGCAGTTCTCCAGCAGCCGCGGCAACGTGATCTACGTCGGCGACTTCCTCGCCCGCTACGGCGCGGACGCGCTGCGCTACTACATCTGCGCCGCCGGCCCGGAGACCTCCGACGCCGCCTTCACCTGGGCCGACTTCGTCACCCGCAACAACTCCGAGCTGGTCGCGGGCTGGGGCAACCTGGTCAACCGCACCGCGACCATGGTCGCCAAGAGCTTCGGCGAGATCCCGGCCGCCGGTCCGCTCGAGGAGGTCGACGAGCAGGTGCTCGCCGCGGTGCGCGACGGGTTCGGGTCGGTCGGCGGGCTGATCGAGAAGCACCGGTTGCGGGCCGCGATCGCCGAGGCGATGCGGGTGGTCGGCGAGGTGAACAAGTACCTCACCGTCACCGAGCCCTACAAGATGAAGGACGAGTCGCAGCGCGAGCGCCTCGCGACCGTGCTCCACGTCGCCGCCCAGTGCGTCAGCGACTGCAACACGCTGCTCTCGCCGTTCCTCCCGCACGCCGCCAACCAGGTCCACGCCGTGCTCGGCGGGGAGGGCACGTTCATGCCGATGCCGCGCACCGAGCAGGTCGAGGAGCTCGAGGCCGACAACGGCGCCGGGCACACGGCGTACGCGGTGATCACCGGCGAGTACTCCGCGACGCCCCGCTGGGAGTCGCGCCCGGTCACCGTCGGCGCTGCCGTGGCGAAGCCGACCCCGGTCTTCACCAAGCTCGACCCGTCGATCATCGAGGAGGAGCTCGCGCGATGAGTGCCGAGATGTACGTGCCCCACTTCGTGGTGAAGCAGAAGCTCACCATGATGGTCAACCGCTACGAGGTGTCGGAGTCCGACGCCTCCGGCAACCCGACCCGGCTGATGGCGTTCGCGGAGCAGAAGCGGATGGCGTTCAAGGAGCAGGTCACCTTCTTCACCGACTCGGGCAAGCAGCGCCCCGTCTTCGGGTTCAAGGCCCGCAAGACGATCGACCTGAGCTCGGGCTACGACATCACCGACGAGTCCGGCACGCAGATCGGCTTCTTCCGCAAGGACTTCGGCGCCTCCCTGCTGCGCTCGACGTTCCACGTCGAGGGCCCGGGCTACGCCGGCACCGGCCAGGAGCGCAACCAGCTCGTCGGCCTGCTGCGCCGGTTCACCGACCTCGCCTTCCTCCCGGTCCACTTCGACTTCGTCGACTCCTCCGGGCAGCCGCTGTTCTCCGTCCAGCGGGCGATGTCGCTGGGCGACCGCTACACCGTCGACGTCCCCGACCCGCGCGTCGACTTCCGGGTGGCCGCGGCCATCGCCGTCGGCCTCGACGCCCTGATGTCACGCTGAGCCCGTGATGTACCCCGAGGTGCGGGCCGCCGTGGCCGCCGACACCAGCCCCGTGCTCAGCGCGCCGGGCTTCGACGTCGCGGCCCACCGCGAGCAGGTGCGGCAGGCCAACCTCGCGCTGCCGCGCGAGGACGTCGCGTCGGTCGAGGAGGTCGACGCCGACGGCGTGCGCTGCCGACTGTTCACGCCGGCCGAGGCGCTGCCCGGGCTGGTCGTCCACGCCCACGGTGGCGGCTTCGTGCTCAACGACATCGACGTGCACGACGCGATCTGCCGCCGGATGGCCAACCGCGGGCGGCGCGCGGTGCTGAGCGTCGACTACCGCCGCCCGCCCGAGGACCCGTTCCCCGCGGCACCCGACGACCTCGACACCGTCGTGGCGTGGCTGCGGGGCAACGCGGCCGACGCCCGCCTGGCCGGGCCCTACGCCGCGCACGGCGACTCCGCCGGCGCCAACCTCGCCCTGGTCGCCGCGCTGCGCAACCCCGGCTTCTTCTCCGTGGTCGGCCTCGTCTACCCGTTCCTCGACCCGCGCGGCTCCTTCCCGTCCTACGTCGAGGGCGCGCCGTCGGGCTTCGACCCCTCGGAGGCCGCGTGGTACTGGGAGCAGTACGCCCGCACCGAGGCCGACCTCGACGACCCGGACCTCGCGCCGCTGCGCTCCGACCGGCTGCACACCCTGCCGCCGACGTTCGTCGCCACCGCCGAGCACGACCCGTTGCGCGACGAGGGCGAGGAGCTCGCCCGGCTGGTCGCCGAGACCGGCGTGGAGACCGTCGGCATCCGGTGCCTGGGCCAGACCCACGGCTTCTGGCGGCACGCCACCTTCGCCGCCTCCGAGCCGCTGGTGCGCCAGGTGGCCGGCTGGTTCGACCAGCACCTGTCCTGACCCGTGCCGTCCACGGTCCTGCACTTCCACCCCGGCTGGCCGTCGGGCAGCGGGACGGTGCTCGACGCGGTCGTGCGGGACGGCTGCTACCGCAGCCAGTGGGTGACCGGCACCTCCAACGGCGGACTGACCGCCCACCCCGGCGGTGACCGCTGGAGGTGGGAGAGCCGGATCTTCGACGGGCGCTACGACGGCGCCCGCCCCGAGGACCGCCCGGTCTACGGCGCGTGGAACCGACGCGACGACGCGTACGGTGCGGCGTCACGCTTCGGGTCGGCGTACCTCCGGCTGAGACCGCACACCCTGGGACGCACGACGTTCTGCTGGCCGGACAGCGTCTTCGGGCCGCGCGCGAGCGGCGGGCCGGAGGCCCTGGGCGAGCTGTGCCGGCTGGCGGACACGGCCCCGGCCGACCGCAGCCTGCTGCCTGCCTCCGCCGAGGACCTCCCGCTCGACGACCCGTTGGACGACTACGTCGAGGCGCACGTCCACGGCGGGCTCGTCCTGGCCTCGGACGTCGAGGCGGTGGTCCTCGACCCCAGCGACGACCACGCCCGTGCGGACGCCGTCGCCCGTCTCGAGGACCTGGGCGTCGTCGTGGAGCACCATCCCGGCTACCAGGTCACCGCAGCCGGGATCGACCCCGACTACCGCGGCGCCGTGCCGATCGTCCTCGCCCGCCGGCTCGGTGGGGTGCTCACGCCCGCTCGGCTCGGCGCCGCGGCCGGGACCGGCGACCACGACCCGCAGGCCGTGAAGTGGTTGTGGCACTGCCTCGCACGGTTCGGGCGCGTGGACGGCTGAGCGGTCCGGACCGGCTGCCCGTGAGCCCGGGGTGTTCTGGGAGACTTCGCCCATGCGCGTTCACCTGGGATCCGACCACGCCGGCCTCGAGCTGAAGGACCACCTGATGGCCTGGCTGGTCGACCACGACCACGAGGTCGTGGACCACGGACCCTTCGTCCACGACCCCCTCGACGACTACCCCGTGTTCTGCCTGCGGGCGGCCGAGGGCGTCGCCGCGGACCGCTCCGAGGGCCTCGACAGCCTCGGCGTCGTCATCGGCGGCTCGGGCAACGGCGAGCAGATCGCCGCCAACAAGGTCACCGGCATCCGGTGCGCGCTGGCCTGGTCGGAGGAGACCGCGTCGCTGGCCCGCGAGCACAACGACGCCAACGTCGTGTCGGTCGGCGGCCGGATGCACCCGGTCGAGGACATGACGCGCTTCGTCGAGGTCTTCCTGACCACCCCGTTCTCCGGCGACGAGCGCCACGTGCGCCGCATCGGCCAGCTCTCGGCCTACGACGAGACCCACGAGCTGCCGCCGCTTCCCGAGTCGGCCCTGCGCGGACCGGCGGATGCCTGAGGGGCACACCCTCCGCAAGCTGGCCGACGACCTCGCGGCGGGGTTCGCCGGCCGACGCGTCCACGTCAGCTCGCCGCAGGGCAGGTTCGGCGCCGACGCGGCGCTGCTCGACGGCTCGCGGGTCGAGGGCGCCGACTCCGCCGGCAAGCACCTGTTCCTCGCCTTCGAGGGCGACCGGTTCGTCCACGTCCACCTCGGCCTGATCGGCCAGCTCGACGTGCACAGCGCGCTGGCCTCGCCCGCCGACGTGCCCGAGCCCGTCGGCGCGGTGCGGCTGCGCCTGGTCACCGCCGACGCGGACCCCCGCGGCACGACGTACGCCGACCTGCGCGGCGCGATCGTGTGCGACCTGGTCGGACCGGAGAAGCGCGACGCGGTCCTGGCCGGGCTCGGGCCCGACCCGCTGCGGTCCGACGCCGACCCCGACCGGGCGTGGCGGCGGATCTCGCGCAGCGACCGCTCGATCGGCGACCTGCTGATGGACCAGAAGGTGCTCGCGGGGGTCGGCAACGTCTACCGGGCCGAGGTCCTCTTCCGCCACCGCATCCACCCGCTGCGACCCGGACGCACGCTCCGGGTGGGCCAGTGGCGCGCCATGTGGGCGGACCTCGTCGAGCTGATGGGGGAGGGGTGCGCACCGGGCGGATCGACACGGTGCGGCCCGAGCACACGCCCGAGGCGATGGGGCGCGACCCGCGTCGTGACGACCACGGAGGGGAGGTCTACGTCTACCGGCGCACCGCGATGCCCTGCCACGTCTGCGGCGCGGACGTCCGCACGGCCGACCTCGCCGGACGAAACGTGTTCTGGTGCCCGAAGTGTCAACCGGTGTTTCGCTCGCGTGCGGCCGTACAGTCGGCCCACCAGCACACCGACACGTCGCGAGGAGCTCGACCATGAGTTCTTCCGGTGAGCGCCGACCCGGCCCTCGCGCCCGCCTGTCGGACGCCCTCGGCCGGGTCGTGCCGCGCGGGAGCCGGCTGCTCGTCACGCTCGGTCTGGTCACCGTCGTCATCGGCGTCGCGATCCTGCTCTTCCAGGACGCCGTCCCGCTGGTCTCGCTGCTGGTCCCGCTGGTGGTCTCCAGCCTGATGCTCGGACCGCGCCAGCTGCCGTGGTTCGTCGTCTTCCTGCTGCTGGTCCTCGCCCTGGTGGTGCCCGCCCAGGACCCCCTCACCCTGCGCATCATCGTCACCGTCGTGATCATGTACGGACTGGGGTTCCTGGTCCTGCTCTCGTCGTTCCGGCGCTCCCGGCTCGGCGTGGCCGGCCTGCAGGGCGAGCAGATGTTCGTCGACCTGCGCGACCGGATCCTGCGCCAGGGCGGCATCCCCGCGCTCCCGCCGGACTGGTACGTCGCGGCCGAGCTCCGCTCCGCCGGCGGCACCCCGTTCGCCGGTGACTTCGTGGTCGCCGCGCGGGTCGCGGACCGGCTCGAGGTGGCCGTCGTCGACGTGTCCGGCAAGGGCGAGGCGGCCGGCACGCGTGCGCTGCTGCTCTCCGGCGCGCTCGGCGGCCTGCTGAGCGCCCTGCCGCCCAGCGAGTTCCTCGACGCGGCCAACACCTACCTGCTCCGCCAGGAGTGGGACGAGGGCTTCGCGACCGCGATCCACCTGTCCCTCGACCTGACCACCGGGCACTACGAGATGCGCTGCGCCGGCCACCCGCCGGCCGCGCTGCGGCACGCCGGGTCGGGTCGGTGGGAGGTGATCGAGGCCGAGGGCCCGATCCTCGGCGTCCTCGACGACGCGCAGTACGCCGCCACCTCGGGCGAGATGCGCCCCGGCGACGCGCTGCTGCTCTACACCGACGGCATGGTCGAGTCGCGCACCCGCGACATCAGCCTCGGCATCGACAAGATGCTCGGCCAGGCCGAGCGACTGCTGCGCGGGGACTTCGAGGGCGGGGCCGCCCGGCTGGTCGACGCCATCGGCTCGCGCAACGACGACCGCGCGCTGCTGCTGGTCCACCGGCGCTGAGCCGGTTGCGGCGAGGCCCGCGCGGTGTGGCACCATGACACCCGCACCGGCGGCGCACGCCGACCGGGTCGCGCGGATGTAGCTCAATGGTAGAGCCCCAGTCTTCCAAACTGGCTACGCGGGTTCGATTCCCGTCATCCGCTCCAGGCAGGTCGTGCGGTCCCCGGCGCGGGGCCGGACGCCCGCTTGGCGGGGCGTAGCGTAGTGGCTAGCGCGCCTGCTTTGGGAGCAGGAGATCGCAGGTTCGAGTCCTGTCGCCCCGACCACCCCGACCGGTCGTCACCAACGGCGGGGATCGTCGCGGGGGCGAGCCCGGGTGGCCCGCTCCGACGTTCTATCCTCCAGTGTGCGGTGCGGTCTGCCAGGAGCCGACGGGTCGCGTCATCTCGACGTCGCCCCGCGAGCCTCTGCGTCCCTGCGCTGCACTCGCGCAGCCCTCCTGGCAGCGGTCGTCGTCGGCGCAGGCGTGGTGGCCCACGTCTCGGCAGCAGGGCTGGTCCCGGGGTGGCCCAGCCTCCTCACGCTCTACGCGGTAGTCGCCTGCGGGTGCGCCGTCCTGCTGGGCGGTCGCGCCTCGGTCCTGCGCCTGGTCGTGCTGGTCCTCGGCGGCCAGCTGGTCGTCCACGCCCTGCTCGCCGCCCTGTCCGGGCATGCCGGGCACGGGGCCCACGGGGCGACGTCCGCCGCGAGCCCGGGCATGACCGGCGCGGCCGGGGTGACGGGGCTGCCCGGGGCCGGAGCCTGGCTCACGGGCGGTCTGGGCGACCTCGTCGAGCACCCGCTGATGGCGCTGACCCACGCCCTGGCGGCGGTGGCGGTGGCCGCCTGGCTCGCGGTCGGCGAGCAGGCGCTCTGGTTCTTCCTCGGCCTCGCGCGCTGCTCCGCGCGCGCGGCCCTCGCGACGGCCGTCCGTACGGTGGCACTCCACCGGGTCGTCGTCCGGCTCGTGGCCCGCGGCGCGGGCGTGCGCGCCGTGCTCGTCGACCCCCTGCCCGCCCGGCCCGTCTGGGCCCGCGGTCCGGTCCGGCGCGGGCCACCCGGGGCGCTCCTGCCTCGCTGAGCCACCCCTCCGCACGGTGCGGTCGGGTCCCTCGGCGAGCCGTCCGCGCGCCGGCAACCCGCCGGTGCGGTCGACCGACCTCGCACCAGGAGCACCCATGACCACTGACCTGCACGACCCACCCGCGCCCCCCCCCCCCCCCCCCCCCCCCCCCCCCGGCGCAGGACCGTCCGGGGCAGCCGCGCGACGCACGCGCCGGCCCACCCCGTCCGGCCTCTTCCGCGCCTTCTGGCGCTGGCACTTCTACGCCTCCTTCGTGGTGATCCCGGTCTTCGCCCTGCTGGCGGTGACCGGACTCATCTACCTCTTCCGCTTCCAGGTCGAGCCGCTGCTGCACGCCGACGTCATGCGCGTCGAGCAGCCGGCCGGCCAGGAGCTCCCGTACGTCCTCTCCGACCAGCTCGCGCTGGTCGAGGAGGCCTACCCCGACGCCGAGGTCGGGCTGGTCCGCGAGGGCCGTGAGGGCGACGACGCCACCGCGTTCGCCGTGACGAAGGCCGACGGCTCGACCGCCGACGTGTTCGTCGACCCGTGGCGCGGTGAGGTCCTCGGCGAGCTGGACCCCGACACCACGCTGTCGGGGTACGCGGTCCGCCTGCACGGCGACCTGATGACCGGCAAGCTCGGCGACGGCGTCATCGAGGTCGCCGCCTGCTGGGCGATCGTCATGGCGCTGACCGGCTACTACCTCTTCTTCTCGGGTCGCCGGGCGCGGCTGCGACGGCGGCAGAAGAGGGCGTCGGGGGCACGCCTGCGCAGCACGCACGCCGTCGTCGGCTCGGTGGCCGGCGTGGGTCTGCTGATGATGGTCGTCACCGGGTTGCCCTGGACCGGGTTCTGGGGCGAGAAGGTCCAGCAGCTCGCCACGTCGCAGGGCTCCTCGCTGTGGAGCCTCGACCCGGGCGCCCAGTCGGAGCCCGGATCCACCCTCGACGAGTCCCTGCCGCACAGCCATGCGGTCGAGGTGCCGTGGGCCCAGCAGGAGTCCGAGGTGCCGACCTCGGGAGCCGGGGCGGACACCGGGTCGGTCGCCACCGTCGACACTGCGGTCGTGGTCGCCGAGCGGGAGGGCCTGGCCCACCCGATGACCATCGTCCTGCCGACCGGCGAGGACGGCGTGTTCTCGGTCCTGGGCGACGCCTTCCACGACCCGAGCAGGGAGCGGACGGTGCACGTCGACCGCTTCTCCGGCGAGGTGCGGTCCGACTACGGGTTCGACGACTACCCAGCGGTGGCCAAGGTCGTGTCCCAGGGCATCGGGCTCCACGAGGGGCGCAGCCTGGGTCTGGTGAGCTTCTGGAGCGCGGCGCTGTTCTGCGTGGCGATCCTGTTCCTGTGCGTCACCGGGCCGCTCATGTGGTGGCGGCGACGCCCCGCGGGCAACGGCTCGGTCGGCGCGCCGCGCGGCCGGATGCCGGTGCGGGCGACGTGGTGGCTGGTGGCCGCGCTCGTCGCGCTGGGCGTGTTCCTGCCGCTGTTCGGGGCCACGCTGCTGCTCGTGCTGGCGCTCGACCGGTTCGTGCTGCGGCGGGTGCCGCGCCTGCGCACGGCGTTCGACACGGTGGACTGACCGAGACGGACCGCAGCCGCGGTCGATCGGCGGCGTGGGCGTGATTCGGCATGCGTCCACGCCGTCGATAGACTGCCTGAGTTTGCGGGGGCTGCGCCTGGCGCGCCCCCGTACGACGTAACCCATGACCTTCAGCATCAGGAGACATTTGTGAAGAGCGCCGTCGAGACCTTGAGCCCCACACGGGCCAAGCTGACCGTCGAGGTGCCCTTCGAGGAGCTCAAGCCGAGCCTCGACGCGGCCTACCAGAAGATCGCGAAGCAGATCAACGTCCCGGGCTTCCGCCGGGGCAAGGTGCCGCCGGCGGTCATCGACCGCCAGGTCGGCCGCGGTCCGGTGCTCGACGAGGCGATCAACGCCGTCGTCCCGCAGCAGTACATGGCCGCCCTCCAGGAGCACGACCTCGAGCCGCTCGCGCAGCCCGAGATCGAGGTGACCAAGTTCGAGGACAACGAGTCGCTCGAGTTCACCGCCGAGGTCGACGTCAAGCCCGACTTCGAGCTCCCGGCCTACGACGGCCTCGAGGCCAGCGTCGAGGACATCGAGATCAGCGACGCCGACGTCGACGAGCAGGTCGAGGCGCTCCGTGAGCGCTTCGGCACCCTGGTGCCGGTCGAGCGCGCGGCCGCCGACGGCGACTTCGTGACCATCGACCTGGTGGCCGCCAAGGACGGCGAGACCGTCGAGGGCGGCGAGGTCACCGGCATGTCCTACAAGGTCGGCCGCGGCGGCATGATCGACGGCCTCGACGAGGCGCTGGCCGGCCTGTCGGCCGGTGAGGAGAAGTCCTTCGACTCCGAGCTCGTCGGCGGCGACCTGGTCGGCGAGCACGTGCAGGTCACCGTGAAGGTGACCGCCGTGCAGGAGCAGCAGCTCCCCGACTACGACGACGAGTTCGCCCAGCTCGCGTCCGAGTTCGACACCGCCGACGAGCTCACCGCCGACGTGCGCGAGCGCCTCGGCCGCGGCAAGCGCCTCGAGCAGGCCGCTGCCGCCCGCGACGCGGTGCTCGAGGCCCTGCTGGAGAAGGTCTCGATCCCGCTGCCCGAGGTCATGGTGACCGACGAGCTCAACGCCCGCCGCCAGAACGTCGAGCAGCAGCTCGGCTTCGCCGGCATCACCATGGAGAAGTACCTCGAGGACGAGGGCCAGACCCAGGAGGAGTTCGAGGCCGAGCTCGAGCGCCGCGTCCGCGACGCCGTCGCCGCCCAGTTCATCCTGGACAAGATCGCGAAGAAGGAGGAGTTCGGCATCGACCAGGCCGAGCTCTCCGAGCACCTCGTGCGCCGCGCCCAGCAGTCCGGGCAGGACCCGCAGGAGTTCGCGAACCACATGTTCGAGCACAACCACATCCCCGAGCTCGTGCAGGAGATCCTGCGCGGCAAGGCGCTGGCCACCATCGTCGAGGCCGCGACCGTCAAGGACGCCTCGGGCAACGTGGTCGAGCTGAAGAACCTGCGCCCCGACGGCACCATCGGCGAGCCCGCCGACGAGGCGCCCGAGGCCGAGGCCGCCGAGGAGACCGAGGACTCCGAGCAGGCCTGACCCACCGCACCACGCGCGACGGCGCCCGCCCCTCCGGGGGCGGGCGCCGTTCGTCGTACCGGGGCCGGGTGGTCAGACGTCGGTCGCGGCCAGGACGTCGAGGGAGTAGCGCGCGATCCCGGCGCGCTGGCGGGCCCAGAGGTCGAGGGTGGCGAGGAAGTCGGAGTCGACGCCGCCGGCCTCCTCGCGGGCGGCGTGCTCCCACAGCATCTCGGTGGGCAGCGCGGTCAGGCCGTTGAACAGCAGCAGGCTGAGCGCGTGGCCGCGCCGGACCTCCTCGGACGGCACCTCGAGCCCCTCGTCGGCCAGGCCGGCGGCGTACGCCTCGAGGCAGGCGGCGGCGCGCTCGGGCAGATCGGCGACGTCCTGGCGCCCGACCTGGATGTCGCCCACGAGCAGCTGCGAGAGGTCGAAGCCCACCGGCTGCGGCCGCCAGAAGCCGAAGTCGATCAGTGTGAAGCCGTCCTCGCCCACACGGCGCAGCAGGTTGTTGGGGCAGGCGTCGCCGTGGGCGGTGAGGTGGCGGCTCGCGGCGAACTCGGCGGCCAGCGCGTCGAGCCGGCGCACCGCGTCCTCCAGGTCGGCCCGGAGCGCACCGAAGTGCTCGGCCACGACCGGGTGCCGCCAGGTCGCGTCCTCGCTGATCTGCGGCAGCACGGTGTGGCCGAGGCGACCGGCCACGAAGCTGTCGACGTGCCACCGCTGGGGGTCGATCGCGGCCAGCGGCGCCACCCGCTCGCTGGCGGCGAGCCGACCGAGGAGCCGGGCGGCACGCGCGCTGTCGGCAGGTGTCCAGGGGACGGGGTCGCACGCGACCTCCTCCAGCCAGAGCACGGCCGTCTCGTCGGGCCGCTCGTCGACGCGCAGCGCGCGCGCCATGGCGAGGCCCTCGGGCAGCCGGTCGGCGAGGTCGGAGGCGTAGACCAGCGGCTCGGCCCGCCACGGCACGGTCGAGGCCGCCCAGTCGCGGACCTCCGCGGGCACGGAGGCGAACGCAGGGGAGTGGCGCCACGCGTGGACCCTCTTGACGAAGAGGGTGAACGCGCGCGGACCCTCGCCCGCGTCCGCCTCGCCGTGCACCCACGTGCGCGCGCCGGTGAGGATCGAGGGCACGTCGTAGTCGACCGGTGCGGCCCAGGAGTCGACCACCGTCACCTCGGGGACGTCCCAGAGGTCGGCGACCATGGCGGCGAGCGCGGCGTCGTCGACGTCGTCGGCACCGAGCAGGTCGGCCCGGGGCACCCTCTCCGCCGTCACGAAAGCCGCTTTCATGCCTGACAAGGTAAGTTGCTTTCATGACTGACGTCAAGGGGCTTCCCCCCGCCGTCGACCCCCACCTCCCGATGTTGATGGGCCTGGTCTTCGGGCAGCTGCGCGAGCAGCTCGCGCAGGACGTGCCCGAGCTGCGCCCCTCGCAGCTGCGCGTGCTGGAGTGGCTCCCGCCGGAGGGCCTCACGATCAGCGAGCTCGCGGAACGCGTCGACATGACCACCCAGGGGTGCGGGCAGTTCGTGCGCCAGCTCGAGGGGCTCGGCATGGTCGAGGTGTCGGTCGCCGACCACGACGCCCGCGCCCGGGTTGTCCGGGCCACGGACAGGGGGCGCGAGTCGTTGGCGCGCTCTGTCGCCGTGCTGGACCGCTGCGACGCGACCTGGGCAGAGAAGGTCGGGCCGGAGCGCTACCGCGTGTTCCGCGAGGTGCTGGCCGAGGTCGCGCTCGGCTGACCGGTCGCGCGCCACGGCGTCCAGGGCCTCGCCCGGCCTCGCTAGGGTGCGGGGCATGCCGATTCCCTCCGCCGACCGCGAGCTGCGGGCCGAGCGCCTCGTCGCGGCGCCGCCGTCGGAGGTCTGGGCCGCCCTCACCGACCTGTCCCGGATGCCGGACTGGAGCCCCGAGCTGGTCCGGATGGTCGCGCTGCGTCCCGGTGGACTGCGGGTGGGGCAGCACTACCTCGGCATCAACCGGCGCCGAGCGGTGGTGTGGCCGACGCACAGCGTGGTCACCCTGCTCGAGGAGGGCGTGGTCCTCGCGTGGGACACCCGGTCGAGCGGGTCGCGCTGGATCTACGAGCTCTCGCCGGAGGACGGCGGCACCCGGGTCGTGCACCGCCGCCCGGTCCCGGACCGGCTCACCCGTTCGGGGCGGGTGTTCGCGACGCTGGCGCTCGGTGGAGGCGAGTCGCACGCGGACGAGCTCGAGGCGGGGATGGCCCGGACGCTGGAGGGCCTGGCTGCCGCCGCGCAGCGGTGAGTCTGCTGTGGGCGAACAGAGGGGGTCTTCGCGTGGAAGTGTCCGTCGTTGCGGCTAGTGTCGCCAGCGTGAACCAGAACTCCAGCCCAGCCCTCTCGCCGGAGATGAACGGCGCCGGTGGGATGTATGGCCTCGACGACCACATCTACCAGCGCCTCCTCCGCGAGCGCATCGTCTTCCTCGGCTCGGAGGTGCGCGACCAGAACGCCAACGCGATCTGCGCCCAGCTCCTGCTGCTCTCGGCGGAGGACCCCGAGGCGGACATCTTCCTCCACATCAACAGCCCCGGCGGCTCGGTGGACGCCGGCATGGCGATCTACGACACGATGAACTACATCCCCAACGACGTCGCGACGGTCGGCATGGGCCTGGCCGCCTCGATGGGCCAGTTCCTGCTCTGCGCCGGCACCAAGGGCAAGCGCTACGCCCTGCCCCACGCGCGGATCATGATGCACCAGCCCTCCTCGGGCATGGGCGGCTCCGCC
This sequence comes from Nocardioides palaemonis, assembly GCF_018275325.1. Lineage (NCBI taxonomy): Bacteria > Bacillati > Actinomycetota > Actinomycetes > Propionibacteriales > Nocardioidaceae > Nocardioides > Nocardioides palaemonis. Next base: position 1,147,859 of record NZ_JAGVQR010000001.1, read on the forward strand.
TCGGACATCAAGATCCAGGCCCAGCAGTCGCTCCACATCAAGAAGGTGCTGCTCGACCTGATCGCCGAGCACACCGGCCAGACCGTCGAGCAGGTCGTCGCCGACGCCGACCGCGACCGCTGGTTCACCGCCGACCAGGCAGTGGAGTACGGCCTGGTCGACCAGGTCATCACCAGTGCCCGTGAGGCCGCCGACGAGGGCCGCCCGGCCCGGAAGCAGGACTGAGGACATGAACTACTACATCCCCCAGTGGGAAGAGCGGACCTCCTACGGCTTCCGCCGCATCGACCCCTACGCCAAGCTCTTCGAGGAGCGCATCATCTACCTCGGGACGCCGATCAGCGACGACGTGGCCAACGCGGTCATCGCCCAGCTGATGTGCCTGGAGACGATGAACCCCGACACGGACATCAGCATCTACATCAACAGCCCCGGCGGCTCCTTCACGGCGCTCACCGCGATCTACGACACGATGCGGTTCATCAAGCCCGACGTGCAGACCGTGTGCCTGGGCCAGGCGGCGTCCGCGGCGGCGATCCTGCTCGGCGCCGGCGCCAAGGGCAAGCGGATGGCGCTGCCCAACAGCCGCATCCTCATCCACCAGCCCTACACCGAGGGCACCTTCGGCCAGACGTCCGACATCGAGATCCAGGCCAACGAGATCCTGCGCATGCGCGAGCTGCTCGAGCGGATGATCGCCGACTCCAGCGGCAAGGACATCGACCAGGTCAGCGCCGACATCGAGCGCGACAAGATCCTGACCGCGCAGCAGGCCGTGGAGTACGGCCTGATCGACGCGGTCATCGAGTCCCGCAAGGGTGCTCCCGCGCTCGTCTGAGCGCACAATTGAGCCTCGCGACATCCCGTGTCCGGCCTCCGTCGGGGGTCGGCACGGGGTACCGTCGAGGGGCCTGATCACAAGGTGTGGAAGGCCGGGATCGTCCCGGTGGGACTGGAGGACACGACTCGTGGCACGTATCGGTGACGGCGGCGACCTGCTGAAGTGCAACTTCTGTGGCAAGAGCCAGAAGCAGGTCAAGAAGCTCATCGCTGGACCCAACGTCTACATCTGTGACGAGTGCATCGAGCTCTGCAACGAGATCATCGAGGAGGAGCTGGCCGAGGGCGCCGAGGTCAGCCTCGAGGAGCTCCCCAAGCCGCGCGAGATCTTCGAGTTCCTCAACTCCTACGTCATCGGCCAGGAGCACGCCAAGAAGTCGCTCGCCGTGGCCGTCTACAACCACTACAAGCGCGTGCAGGCGGGCCTGCAGCCGGTCAGCGGCAAGGTCAAGGACGACGTCGTCGAGGTCGCCAAGTCCAACATCCTGGTCATCGGCCCGACGGGATGCGGCAAGACCTACCTCGCCCAGACGCTCGCGCGGATGCTCAACGTGCCGTTCGCCATCGCCGACGCGACCGCGCTCACCGAGGCCGGCTACGTCGGCGAGGACGTCGAGAACATCCTGCTCAAGCTGATCCAGGCCGCCGACTACGACGTCAAGAAGGCCGAGACCGGGATCATCTACATCGACGAGATCGACAAGGTGGCCCGCAAGGCGGAGAACCCCTCGATCACCCGCGACGTCTCCGGCGAAGGCGTCCAGCAGGCGCTGCTGAAGATGCTCGAGGGCACCACCGCGTCGGTGCCCCCGCAGGGCGGGCGCAAGCACCCGCACCAGGAGTTCATCCAGATCGACACGACCAACATCCTCTTCATCGTGGGGGGTGCCTTCGCCGGGCTCGAGCAGATCATCGAGCAGCGCGTCGGCAAGAAGTCGCTCGGCTTCACCGCCGAGGTCCGTGGCGCCGCCGAGCGCGAGGCCGACGACCTGCTCGCGCAGGTGCGTCCCGAGGACCTCACCAAGTTCGGCCTGATCCCCGAGTTCATCGGCCGGCTGCCGCTGATCGCCAGCGTGAGCAAGCTCGACCGCGAGGCGCTGGTCCAGATCCTCACCGAGCCGCGCAACGCGCTCGTCAAGCAGTACCAGAAGCTCTTCGACCTCGACGGCGTCGAGCTCGAGTTCACCGAGGACGCCATCAACTCGATCGCCGACGCCGCCCTCGAGCGCGGCACCGGCGCGCGCGGCCTGCGCGCGATCATCGAGGAGGTCCTCCTCTACGTCATGTACGACGTGCCGTCGCGCGGCGACGTGGCCAAGGTCGTCGTCACCCGCGAGGTCGTCCAGGACGACGTGGCACCGACGCTCGTGCTGCGCGAGGCCGAGGCGAAGAAGAAGAAGTCGGCCTGACCCAGCCGTCGACGTAGTCCGTTCGGACTACGTCCGATTGGTCCCCTCGGGTGGTCCCGGGCCATCGACGGGGACCATGCGCCCCGGCTCGACGAGAATCCACGTGGCATCACGCGTGGGAAGGGGAGCCGGTGAAGAGCGAGCAGTGGCGACCGCTGCTGGGGTTCGTCTTCGTGTCGGTCCTGTGCGCCGTCCTGATGACGGTCTCGGCGACTCGCGGCTTCGGCCTCGACCTGTTCCGGCCCGGCCGGCCGATCGCCGCCCCACGCGTCGTCGAGCCGCTCGTGGCTCGGCCCACCCCCGCGGTCAGGGCGCCGATCATGGTGCCCGCCGAGCTCAGCGCCGTCCGGCCGACCGCCGGCGTGCCGGCGCGGTCGACCCGGCCGCAGGCGTCCCGGTCGTCCCGGTGGTCCGGTCGGGCCGTCGACACCCCGGGTGCCCGCGGCCTCGGTGCCCCGGTGCCGACCCCGACACCGATTCCCACGACCGTGCCCGTCGTGCCCACGACCGTGCCCACGACCGTGCCCACGACGAGGCCGGACAAGGACGCCGAGAAGGCCCAGCGCGAGGCGGAGCGGGAGGCCGAGAAGGCCCAGCGCGAGGCGGAGCGGGAGGCCGAGAAGGCCCAGCGCGAGGCGGAGCGGGAGGCCGAGAAGGCCCAGCGCGAGGCGGAGCGGGAGGCCGAGAAGGCCCGGCGGGACGCGGAGCGGGAGGCCGAGAAGGCCCAGCGCGAGGCGGAGCGGGAGGCCGAGAAGGCCCAGCGGGACGCGGAGCGGGAGGCCGAGAAGGCCCAGCGGGACGCGGAGCGGGAGGCGGAGAAGGCCCAGCGGGACGCGGAGCGGGAGGCCGAGAAGGCTCAGCGCGACGCCGAGCGACAGCCGGTCCAGACCACGTCCGACCGAACGGCGTCATGACCTGACGGTCGCGCCGTCTCACCGGTGTGTGGGAAGCAGACCAGGCCGGCGTCGACCGGGTGAGGCCGTTCGTGGGGTTCGCCCTGGCGGCCCTGCTGTGTGCGGTGCTGACGGGCGCCGCCGCCAACGGCGCACGCCTGGGGGACCTGTTCCACCCGGCTCGACCGATCGCCGGTGCGGATGGGGCACCGGCCGTGTGGGACCGGGTCGAGGTGGCTGTCGAGGACGCGCCGAGCATCGTGGGGATGCCGGCCGAGCTCGCCGCACGCGTGCCGGGGACGACCTCCCCGGCCTCCGACCGGGAGTCCACAGGGGAGACCGCCCGGACGGTGCACACGTGGTCGACCTCCTCGCGGCGGGACCTCCCGCCGCGAGGGGCCGACCTCGTCAGTCCTCGGTCGGCGCCAGCTCCGCGCTGACCCGCAGCTCGCCGGCGGACTCGTCCGCGACGAACTCCAGGTCGCCGACGATGGTCCCGACCGCGCGCAGGTCGTCCTGCGCCTCCCGGGCGGCGTCGACCAGCGCCTGCGGGCCGGTGACGACCACCCGTGACAGCGGCGCGCGCATCTTGGCCTTGGCCTGCGACTTGGCGCCACGGATCCCGGTCAGCGCCGCCGCGACCGCGTCGAGGACCAGCGGCTGCGACGCCGCGGCCGAGCCCAGGTCGGCGGCCGTCGGCCACGCCGCGTGGTGGATCGAGCCCTCCTGCCACCACGACCAGACCTCCTCGGTCGCGTAGGGCAGGAAGGGCGCGAGCAGGCGGAGCTGGACGTGCAGCGCGATTGCCAGCGTGGCGCGGGCCGACTCGGTGCCGGCACCGCCGTCGGCGTCGTACGCGCGCTCCTTGACCAGCTCGAGGTAGTCGTCGCAGAACTCCCAGAAGAACTTCTCGGTGACCTCGAGGGCGGTGGTGTAGTCGTAGGCGTCGAAGGCCTCCGTGGCGCGGCGGACGACGACCTCGAGCCGTCCGAGCAGGGCGCAGTCGACCGGCGCGCCGACCGCCGCGGGGCTGAGCGCGGTGGCGCCGACGTTGCCGAGGACGAACTTGGAGGCGTTGAGGACCTTCATCGCCAGCCGGCGCCCGACCTTCATCTGCGACTCGTCGAACGGCGAGTCGAGGCCCGGGCGGCCGATCGCGGCGCGCCAGCGGACGGCGTCGGCGCCGTACTTGTCGAGGATGTCGGTCGGGACGACGACGTTGCCCTTGGACTTCGACATCTTCTTGCGGTCGGGGTCGACGATGAAGCCGGAGATCATCGCGTGCGACCACGGCACGACCTGGTGCTCGTAGTCGGCGCGGACCACGCGGGAGAACAGCCAGGTGCGGATGATGTCGTGCGCCTGGGTGGCGAGGTCGTAGGGGAAGACCCGCGAGAACAGGTCGTCGTCGACCTCCCACTGGCCGGCGATCTGGGGGGTGAGCGAGGACGTCGCCCACGTGTCCATCACGTCGGGGTCGCCGATGAACCCGCCGGGCTTGCCGCGCTGGTCCTCGGTGTAGCCCTCGGGGGCCTGGGTGGAGGGGTCGACCGGCAGCTGCGCCTCGGTCGGCAGCAGCGGGTGGTCGTGGTCGGGCTCGCCGTCGGCGTCGAGCGGGTACCAGACGGGGAACGGGATGCCGAAGAACCGCTGGCGCGAGATCAGCCAGTCGCCGTTGAGGCCGCCGACCCAGTTGTCGTAGCGGTGCTTCATGTGGGCGGGGATCCAGGTGATCTCCTCGCCGCGGACGAGCATCTCCTTGCGCAGCGCCGCGTCGCGACCGCCGTTCTTGATGTACCACTGGCGGGTGGCGATGATCTCGAGCGGCTTGTCGCCCTTCTCGTAGAAGTTCGCCATCCGCTGGGTGGCCTTCGGCTCGCCGTCGAGGTCGCCCGACTCGCGGAGCAGCGCAACCATCGCCTCGCGGGCGGAGAAGGTCGTCTTGCCGGCCATCTCGGCGTACGCCGTCGACGCCGCGTCGGCGGCGAGCCACTCAGGCGTCTCGCGGGTCAGTCGCCCGTCGCGGCCGACGACCGTGCGGACCGGGAGGTCGAGCTCGCGCCACCACATGACGTCGGTGAGGTCGCCGAAGGTGCAGCACATCGCGATCCCGGCGCCCTTGTCGGGCTCGGCGGCCGGGTGGGCGAGGACCGGGACCTCGACGCCGAAGACCGGCGAGGTGACCGTGGTGCCGAAGACGTCCTGGTAGCGCTCGTCGTCGGGGTGCGCGATCAGGGCGACGACGCTCGGGATCAGCTCGGGACGGGTCGTCTCGATGTGGATCGGGGTGCCGTCGGGGCGGTGGAACGCGACGCGGTGATAGGCACCCGGGTAGTCACGCGCCTCGAGCTCGGCCTGGGCGACCGCGGTCTGGAAGGTGACGTCCCACAGGGTGGGGGCCTCGGAGAGGTACGCCTCGCCGCGGGCGAAGTTGCGCAGGAACGCGCGCTGGCTGACGGTGCGGGAGTGGTCACCGATGGTCGTGTAGGTCGGGTTCCACTGGACCGACAGGCCGAGCTGGCGCCACAGCGCCTCGAACGCCTTCTCGTCCTCGACGACGAGCTGCTCGCACAGCTCGATGAAGTTGGGTCGGCTGACCGGGACCTGCTTCTTGGCGTCGGGCTTCTCGGGAGGAGCGAAGTCAGGGTCGTAGGGCAGCGTCGGGTCGCAGCGGACGCCGAAGTAGTTCTGGACGCGTCGCTCGGTGGGCAGGCCGTTGTCGTCCCAGCCGATCGGGTAGAAGACGGCCTTGCCCTGCATCCGCTGGTAGCGCGCGATCAGGTCGGTGTGGCTGTAGGAGTAGACGTGGCCGACGTGCAGCGAGCCGCTGACGGTCGGCGGCGGCGTGTCGATCGAGTAGACGTTCTCCCGCGGCTGCGTGCGGTCGAAGGCGTAGGTGTCGTTGTCGGCCCACGCACGCGACCACTTGTCCTCCAGCCCCTCCAGCGCCGGCCGGTCGGGTACGACGACGGCACGCGGGTCGGTGCTCGTCGTCGTCGCCGGGGCGGAGCCCGGGGCCTGGGTGCTGGGGTTCTCAGTCATGGGGGAAGTCTATTGAGGGCGCTCCGGCCTGCGAAAACGAGTATCGGACCGTGCGCCTACGCCTAGCGTGGGGGCATGTCCGACGACGACGTGACCCTCGAGTTCTTCGACGAGCCCGACGCCTTCCTCCTCGCCGCCGAGGAGGTGCTGGCGGCGGAGCCCGTCCTGGGCAGCGTCATCGCCAGCGTGACGACGCGCACGTCGCGCGAGCTCGCCGCCGGGCACGACTCGTGGGCCGAGGTCGGTGCGCCGTTCTCGCGCTGGTGGGCCGTCGTGCGCGACGGGGACGGTCGGGTGGTGAGCGCGCTCATGCGCACGGCGCCGTTCCGCCCGCACCCGACCTTCGCACTGCCGATGCCGGAGCGTGCCGCCCGGCTGCTCGCCGCGGCGCTGCACGAGCGCGGGGAGCTGCTCGGCGGAGCGAATGGCGCGCTGCCCGGGTCGGAGGTGCTGGCCCGCGAGACCGCCCGGCTGTGGGGCGGCGAGATGGTCGTGGCCAAGGGCAGCCGGTTGTGGGAGGCGGTGTCGGTCGAGGTGCCCGACGCCCCTGCGGGGCGGATGCGGCGGGCGACGGAGGACGACGCCGAGCTGGTGCTGGCCTGGTTCACCGAGTTCCACGCCGAGGCCGACGAGCAGGCCGGGCGCGAGCCGGACCCGGACGGCGGCGAGCACAACACCCTCGACAGCGTCCTCGTCCGGATCCGGGAGGGCGTGGAGTGGCTGTGGGAGCTGCCCGACGGCACCGTGGCCCACCTCAGCGGCGCCGGCCTCCCCGCGTTCGGCGTCTCCCGGATCGGCCCGGTCTACACGCCGAAGGAGCACCGCGGCCGCGGGATCGCGTCCCACGTGGTCGGCGAGCTGACCCGGCGCGGGCTCGACGACGGCGCGCGGATGTGCCTGTTCACCGACACCGCGAACCCCACCTCGAACAAGATCTACGCCGGCCTGGGCTACCGCCCGGTGGTCGACATGGCCGAGCACCTCGTCAGGACCCCGGCCAGCCCCTAGGCTCCCGGGGATGCGGCGCCTCCTCGTCCTGGCCCTCGTGCTCGTCCAGTCCCTCGTCGCCGCCGCGGCCGCCTCGGCCCCGGTCGCGGCCGGCGCCACGCCGGCGGGGGAGCGGCGCGCGACGGTGCACACCGTCGGCGGCTGCGAGGTGTTCCCGGCCGACAACCCGTGGAACCGTCGCATCGACCGCCGACCGGTCTGGCGCTGGTCGGCGGCGATCGTCCGTCGGCAGGCAGCCGGCCACGACCTCCACCTCGACCTCGGCACCACCGAGGCCTACTACGGCATCCCCGTCAACGTCGTCGACGCCGACCAGCCGCTGCTGCCGCTGCAGTTCGGCACCGACGGCGAAGACTACCGCGACGAGAGCGACCGTGGGCCGGTGCCGGTGCCCTCCGACGCGGCGATCGAGGGCGGCAGCGCCGACGACCCGGACCCCGCCGAGGGCGACCGCCACGTCATCACCGTGCGCCGCGGCACCTGCGACCTCGTCGAGCTCTACGCCGCGGAGCGGGTCCGCGACGCGTCCGGAGCGGTCGTGGGCTGGCGCGCCGCCGCCGCCGCGCGCTGGGACCTGTCCTCCAACCGGCTGCGTCCCGCCGGCTGGACGTCGGCGGACGCGGCCGGCCTGCCGATCCTGCCCGGCCTGCTGTCCTACGACGAGGCGGCGTCGGGCCGGATCACCCACGCGCTCCGCTTCACGCTGCCGAGTGCTCGCAGCGCCTACACCTGGCCCGCCCGGCACTGCGGGCCGAGCGGCAGCACGGCCCGCACGCTCCCCGCGTACGGCCTCCGGTTCCGGCTGCCGCGGTCGTTCCCGGCGCGGCGCTACACGGGGGTCGCGCGGACGATCGTCGTCGCGATGAAGAGGTACGGGCTGGTCTACGCCGACCAGGGGTCGTCGATGTTCGTGACCGGAACCGCCGACCCGCGGTGGGAGGACGCGCTCGACCAGTTCCGTGCGCGCCCGCTCGACGGGCGGTCGCTGCAGGTCGTCAAGCCCTGGCGCCGGGTGGTGTCGTGCGGCTGAGCGCGGGGCGAGGTCAGGGTCGCAGGGCGAGCTTGCCGCCGGGGTGGCCCTCCCTCAGCAACCGCGCCGCCTCGACGGCGTCGGCGAGCGCGAACGTGCGGGCGACCGGCACCACCAGGCGCCCCTCGGCGGCCAGCCGCACGAGGTCGCCGCGCACCGCGTCCCGGAAGGCGGCGCTCGCGGGCATCGCCCCGGCGATCGCCCGGAAGCCCTCGGCACGCGCACGGTCGGCGGCGGCGATCGTGACCACCCGGTCGCGGTCGGCGACCAGGGCCAGGGAGACGTCGACCGCCTCGTCGGTGCCGACGCAGTCCAGGGCGGCGACGACGCCGCCGGGCGCGAGCTCGCGGACCCGCTCGGCGAGCCCCGGACCGTACGCCACCGGGGTGCCGCCGAAGCGCGCCACCGTGTCGAAGCTGTGCGGCCCGGCCGTGCCGACGACCGACGCGCCGAGCAGGGCGGCCTGCTGGAGCAGGCTCACGCCCACCGCGCCGGAGGCGCCGTGCACGAGGACCGTGTCGCCCTCGCCCACGCCCGTCACGTGGAGCATCTCGGCGGCCGTGCTGCCGGCGAGCAGCAGGTTGGCGGCCTCGTCGAACGACAGCGCCGCCGGCTTGGCGAACACGTCGCGCGCGGGCACCGTCAGCTCGCTGGCCCATCCGCCCGCGACCCGGAACGCCAGGACCTCGTCGCCGACCGCGACGTCACCGGAGGCGATCGAGGTGTCCGGACCGACCGCGGTCACCACGCCGGCGACCTCGTAGCCGACCGGGCGCGGGAAGTCCTCGGCCCGGCCGCGGGCCACGTGCTTGGCGTCGGCGGGGTTCATCCCCGCCGCGCGCACCTCGACGGTCACCTCACCCGGCCCCGGAGCGGGGACGTCGTGCTCCTCGAGGACCAGGACGTCGAGGTCGCCGGGTCGGGTCGCGATCCACTGCAGCGCCATGTCCCCACCCTGCCAGTCCGGGGGTCAGGCGGTGGCGGCGGACGCCTCCTCCGCGTGGAACCGGTCGCCGAGGAGGTAGGCCAGGGCCGGCAGGAACCGCGGGTCGTCGTGGGTGTCCATCAGCCACTTCAGGATCAGCGTGCGTCCGTCGACGAGGTCGAGGCGGACCCGCTGTCGCCGGCCCTCGGTGAAGGCGTGCGCCCCCCTGATGTCGTCCCACCGCAGGACGCACGCCTTGCGGTCGGTGAGCAGCTCCTCGGGGCGACGCCGCGCCGCCACCGAGACCAGGGCGCGGGGGCTGCCCAGGGAGGCGAACGACTCCGCCCCGTCGAAGGTCCGCATCACCAGCCCGTGGGTGAGGAGGAAGCAGAGCCCGCCGGAGCGGAAGGCGCCCCGGCAGCGCACCCGACCGATCACCGACACCAGCTCCGGCGGCTGGGCGGTGAGCTCCGTACGACCGTCCCTGGTCGCGGGCTGCTCCGCCACGTGGTCGAGCGACGCCCCGTGGGCGGCGAGCCACGCACGGAGCGCGTCGACGCCCGCCGGATCCTCGAGCGCCGCGGCGACGAGGGGCGCCGGGTCGAGCGCCTCGCCGTGCGGTCCCGTCAGGTCGGCCGGCCCGGACCAGCTGGTCCGCGCGCGGGCGCCAGCGGCGACCAGGGCGGAGCGGCACATCGCGTCCAGCAGCTCGCGCCGCGCCTCGGGAGCAGCCTCCGGGTCCACGACCAGCGTCGCGACGTGGCTGCCGAACGTGCCGTCGGCGACCCCGTCGAGGACGCCGTCGAGGTGTGGCTCGCCGCCGTGCTGGCGCGCCGCGGCCGAGACCAGGCCGGACAGGGTGTCCCAGGTGCGCCGGGCGCCGGCGTGGGCGACCTCGTCCCACGAGGCGGGCGTCAGGCCGGAGCCCGCGAACAGCTCGGTCTCGAGGGCGTGCAGCGCCGCGAGGTAGTCGCCGAGCAGCTCGACGGCCGGCGGCGACGGCTCGACGAGGTCGGCCACCGGCACCTGCTCCATCGCGGCCACCCGCTCCTCGACCGACGGGTGGCTGTCCGCCCAGTGCGTGGGTGCCGGTGGGGTCGTGGCGGCGAGCTCGACGAGCTGCTCCTGGCGCTCGGGGGAGCCGAGGAACATCTCGAACCCGCCGAAGAGGTCGGTCGGGCGCAGGCCGTCCTCCCGCGCCGCCAGGGCGTAGGACTCGACGAAGTAGTCCCAGGCCGCGCCGAGGGGACCGACCGACAGCAGCGCGCGCGTGGCGGTCGCCGGGCCGGACACCTCGACCGAGAGCCGGTCGGCCTCGACCTCCTGCGCCCGGCTGGTGGCCGCGGACACCGCGAGGTAGAGGCGGGCGTAGAGGCCGACCACGGCGCGGACGACCGGGTGGGGCTCGAGGCGGTCCAGCGTGCGGCCGATGGCCTCGCGGCTGCGGTAGACCAGTCCGCCCAGGGCGGTGTGGCGCCCGCCGTAGTGGCCCAGCTCGTGCGCGAGCACCGACACCAGCTCGGCCTGGCTGAACGTCGTCACGAGCGGGGCGCCGATGAACATCCGTCGGGTGCCGGGACGCAGCCCGAGCCAGGTGGCGTCCTCGGTGACGCCGGCGTTGACCGTCGCGACCAGGCGGATCTCGTCGGGTGGTCGCGTCCCGACCCGGTCGGCCAGGTCGCGCACGACGCTCCAGAGCAGCGGCTGGTCCTGCCGGGTCAGCAGCACGCCGGCGGGAGGTGCCGGCTCCGGCTCGCGCCGGCGGCCGAACAGCCCGCCGAGCAGCGCGACGGCGACGAGGACCAGGACGACGCCGCCCTTGACGGCCACCCAGGCCAGGGCGCCCGTGCCGGACAGGGCGTCGGGGATCCAGTGGGTGATCGCGTGGACCAGCAGCCAGCCGAGGCCGAGCAGCACCAGGAGGCCGTAGGCGTAGAAGCCGACGAGCATGACGACGGCGACCACCGCGCGGCGGGTGTGCTTCACGTAGGTCCTCCCCCCGGGGCCTCGGACGCCGTGACACTAGACTCCCGGAGGTGTCCGAGGAGACGTTTTCCGCCAATGCCCGGCCCGCCGAGACCTTCGACGAGGTCGAGGACGCACTGCTGTCCCGCTGGCCCGAGACCAAGCTCGAGCCGAGCCTGGACCGCATCGAGGCCTTCCTCGAGCTGCTCGGTGAGCCGCAGCGCTCCTTCCGTGCAGTTCACCTGACCGGCACCAACGGCAAGACGAGCACCAGCCGGATGGTCGAGACGCTGCTGCGCGCGCTCGACCTGCGCACCGGACGGTTCACCTCGCCGCACCTGGAGAAGATGAGCGAGCGGATCACCATCGACGGCGAGCCGCTCGACGACGAGGCGTTCGTCCGCGCCTTCAACGACGTCGCGCCCTACACGCACCTCGTCGACGCCGAGCAGGACCACCCGCTGAGCTTCTTCGAGACGATCGTCGGCATGGCCTACGCCGCGTTCGCCGACGCGCCGGTCGACGTCGCGGTCGTCGAGGTCGGCATGGGCGGCAGCTGGGACGCCACCAACGTCATCGACGCCGACGTGGCCGTGGTGCTGCCGATCGCGGTCGACCACGCGAAGTACCTCGGCGAGGACCCGGCCACCATCGCGGTCGAGAAGGCCGGGATCATCAAGCCCGGCTCCGTCGCGGTGCTCGCCGAGCAGACGCCCGAGGTCGCGGCGGTCCTGCTGGAGCGGGCCACCGAGGTCGGCGCCACGATCGCCCGCGAGGGCATCGAGTTCGGCGTGGTGTCCCGGACGCCCGCCGTCGGCGGCCAGGTGGTCACGCTTCGCGGGCTGCGCGGGACCTACGAGGACGTCTTCCTGCCGCTCTACGGTGCCCACCAGGCCCAGAACGCCGCCGTCGCGCTCGCCGCGGTCGAGGCCTTCGGCAGCGGTGAGCTCGACGACGACCTGGTCCGGGCCGCCTTCGCCGAGGTCACCTCGCCGGGACGGCTGGAGATCGTGCGGCGCAGCCCGACGATCCTCCTCGACGCCGCCCACAACCCGCACGGCGCCGAGGCCCTCGCCGCGGCGCTGGACGACTCGTTCTCCTTCAGCCCGCTGGTCGGGGTGATGGGCGTGATGGAGGACAAGGACGCCGAGGGCCTGCTGGCCGTCCTCGAGCCGCACCTCGCGCAGCTGGTCTGCACCCAGAACTCCACGCCGCGGTCGATGTCGGCCGCCGCGCTGGGTCGCGTGGCCGCCGAGGTCTTCGGCGAGGACCGCGTCTCCGTCGTGCCCGACCTCGCTGAGGCGATCGACCGGGCCGCGACCCTCGCGGAGGCGGGGGAGGCGATCGACGTCTCGATCGGCGCCGGCGCCGTGCTCGTCACGGGCTCGGTCGTCACCGTCGGCGAGGCCCGCTCGCTGCTGACGAGGGGGCGCCGATGAGCGGGGAGCAGGCCGCGACCGACGCGCCGGTCCCCGCCGAGCGCTCCCCGCGGCGCGGGATGGCGGCTGCGGTGCTGAGCCTCGAGGCGATCACCCTCGGCCTCACGACCCCGGTGATGATCACCATCGCCGACGTCGACACCGGCCTCGCGCTCGCGGTCGGCCTCGGTCTCGCGGTGGTCTGCGTGCTGCTGGCCGGCATGCTCCGCGCGGAGTGGGCCTACGCCGCCGGCTACGTCGTGCAGGTCGCCGCCGTCGCGCTCGGCTTCGTCGTCCCCGTGATGTTCGGGCTCGGCGCGGTCTTCGCCGTGCTCTGGACCACCGCCGACCTGCTCGGCCGCAAGATCGAGCGCGAGCGCGCCGCCGCGTGGGCGGCCTGGCGGGAGGAGCAGCAGTGAGCTTCACGACCACCGTCGGCGCCGGCGACCCGGCGCTCGACCAGCGCCTGTCCGACGAGCTCGACTCCTTCAACGCCGCGGCCATGGCGGGTGCGGGGGAGCAGCAGGAGCTCACCGTCCGGATCGAGGACGGCGAGGGGCTCGCCGCCGGCATCAGCGGCTGGACGTGGGGCCTCGCGGCCGGGATCGCGATGACCTGGACGCGCGCCGATCTCCGGGGCGCCGGCCTCGGCACCCGGCTGCTGGACGCCTTCGAGGCGGAAGCCGCGAGCCGCGGTGCGCGCCACGTGTTCGTCACGTCCTTCACCTTCCAGGCGCCCGCCTTCTACGAGCGCCACGGCTACGTCGAGCTGGCCCGCTGGGAGTCCCTCCCGGTGGCCGGTGAGGCCGACGTGCACCTGCGCAAGGACCTCGCCGGCCCCGCTCGCTAGGCTGCGGCCATGACCGACGTCCAGCGCTCCCTCGTCCTCGTCAAGCCCGACGGCGTCCGCCGCGGACTCTCCGGCGAGATCCTGCGCCGCATCGAGGCCAAGGGCTACGGCCTCGTGGCCGTCGAGCTGCGCACCGCGACCGCCGAGGTCCTCGCCGAGCACTACGCCGAGCACGAGGGCAAGCCGTTCTACGGCCCGCTCGTGGAGTTCATGCTGTCGGGCCCGGTCCTCGCCGTCGTCATCGAGGGCGAGCGCTGCATCGAGGGCTTCCGCTCCCTCGCCGGCGCCACCGACCCGACCGTCGCCGCCCCGGGCACGATCCGCGGCGACCTCGGCCGCGACTGGGGCCTCGCTGTCCAGCAGAACCTGGTCCACGGCTCCGACGCCCCCGAGTCCGCCGCCCGCGAGATCGGGATCTGGTTCCCCGAGCTCAGCGCGTAGCCCGCGAGCTCGCTCACGCGCCACGCGCTGAGCGAGGCATCCGTCACGCCAGCCCGAAGCCTCCGCCCCTGACCGGCGGTAGTCCAGTGGCGAGACGCTATCGGACCGTACGGCCGGGGACGTCTGGCCACTGGACTACCCCCACGGGGGCACGGGCCGCCGGCGCCTCCCGTAGCACGCGCCGCTGGGCGTACTTGTCAGGCTCTCGCTGAACGTGTCGGCCCGTGCACGGCCTGACATGTTCAGCGATCCCCGGTCAGCCGGGGATCGCTGAAGGGACCGGCCGCCGACCCCGAGTTCACACGAGTCACACACGCCCCGCGCGTGTCCTGCCGGAATCGCCCGCCCCCGCTCCCTAACCTGAGCGTGGGTCGGCTGGGAGAGGTCGGCCCGACCTTCCCCACCACCCGACCGGCAAGGGCTCCAGCGGCATGGCAAAAAGCTTCATCGGCCGAGACATGGCTGTCGACCTCGGCACTGCCAACACGCTGGTCTACGTCCGCGGCAAGGGTGTGGTGCTCGACGAGCCGTCCGTGGTGGCGATGAACACCACCACCGGCGAGGTGCTCGCGGTCGGCCACGAGGCGAAGCGGATGATCGGCCGCACGCCGGACAACATCGTCGCCATCCGCCCGCTCAAGGACGGCGTGATCGCCGACTTCGAGGCGACCGAGCAGATGCTGCGCTACTTCATCCACCAGGTCCACCGCCGCCGCTACTTCGCCAAGCCGCGGATGGTGATCTGCGTGCCGAGCGGGATCACCGCGGTCGAGCAGCGCGCGGTCAAGGAGGCCGGCTACCAGGCCGGCGCCCGCAAGGTCTACATCGTCGAGGAGCCGATGGCCGCCGCGATCGGCGCCGGCCTGCCGGTCCACGAGGCGACCGGCAACATGGTCGTCGACGTCGGCGGCGGCACCACCGAGGTGGCCGTCATCAGCCTCGGCGGCATCGTCACCAGCCTCTCGATCCGCACGGCGGGCGACGACCTCGACCAGGCGATCATCGCGTGGATGAAGAAGGAGTACTCCCTGATGCTCGGGGAGCGCACCGCCGAGGAGATGAAGATGACCCTCGGGTCGGCCTTCCCGCTCCCCACCGAGCCCGACGCCGAGATCCGCGGCCGCGACATGGTGTCCGGCCTGCCCCGCACCGTCGTGGTCTCCAGCGCCGAGCTGCGCCAGGCGCTCGAGGAGCCGCTGCACAACATCATCGACGCGGTCCGCACCACGCTCGACCAGACCCCGCCCGAGCTCGCCGGCGACATCATGGACCGCGGCATCGTGCTCACCGGCGGCGGCGGCATGCTCCGCGGCCTCGACGAGCGCCTGCGCCACGAGACCGGCATGCCCGTCCACGTCGCCGAGGAGCCGCTCTCGTCGGTCGCCTACGGCGCCGGCCGGTGCGTGGAGGAGTTCGAGGCGCTCCAGCAGGTCCTCGTGTCGGACCCGCGGCGGTTCTGATGGCCGGCCTGGGGGGACACGACGGGCGCGAGCGCCGCTGGCGCGGCACCGCCCGGCTCGAGTCGCGCAACCGTCCACCGCGCTCGCTGCTGGTCGCGCTCGTGCTGGCGAGCATCACGCTGGTCACGCTCGACGTCTCCGGCGGCGGGTCGTCGCCGCTGGAGCCGGCGCGCCGCGTCGTGGGGGAGGCGTTCGGCCCCGCCGAGCAGGCGGCGTCAGCCGTCGTGCGACCGTTCACCGCCGTGCCCGACTGGTTCCGCTCCAAGGACGACCTGGCCGACCGGGTCCGCGAGCTGGAGGCCAGCAACGCCGAGCTCCGCGGGCAGGTCGAGCTCGCCGGCTTCGACCGCAACCGGCTCGAGCAGTACGACGGACTGACCTCCGCCGCCGAGGACCTCGGCTCCGCGCTGGTCCCGGCCCGCGTCGTCGCCATCGGCTCGCGCCAGTCGCAGAGCTTCACCGTCACCATCGACGCCGGCTCCGACGCCGGTGTCGGGCCGGACATGACCGTGGTCAACAACGACGGCCTCGTCGGCCGGGTGCTGCGGGTGACCCGCAGCACCGCGACCGTGCTCCTCGTCATCGACCCCGACTCCACGGTGGGCGGCCGGGTCGGCTCGAGCATGGAGATCGGCTTCGTCACCGGCAGCGGCTCGCTCGACCAGGAGACGGGTCTCGACCTGCGCCTGGTCGACGACACCACCGTCCCGGCCCGCGACGACACGGTCGTCACGTGGGGCAGCGACACCGGCCCGTACGCCCCCGGCGTGCCGGTCGGCACCATCACCGACGTCTACAGCTCGGTGCGGGAGGCCACCCAGCGGGCGGTCGTGAAGCCGTTCGTCGACTTCTCCGCACTCGACGTGGTGGGCGTGATGGTCCCGAGCGGGACGCAGAGCGACCGCGCGGTCGTCGAGGCAGACGGGAGCCTGCGGTGAAGGGCGCACGCACGCTCGTCGCGGTCCTCGCCGTCGTGGTCGCCCTCGTCGTCCAGGTGTCGCTCTTCCCGCACCTCGCGTGGCACGGCATCGTGCCCAACCTGTGCCTGCTGGTCGTCGTCGCGGCCGCGCTGACCGTCGAGGCGCCGTTCGCGATGGTCCTCGGCTTCGCCGCCGGTCTCGCGCTCGACCTCGCCCCTCCCGCCGACCACGTCGCCGGGCGCTGGGCGCTGGCGCTGACGGTCGTGGCGTTCCTCGCCGCCCGGGTGCGCCAGGACCAGAAGCCGAGCGCGCTCGCGGTCGTCGGCACGGTCGCGGCGGCCTCCTTCGTCGCCACCTCGCTCTTCGCCCTCACCGGCGTGCTGCTGTCCGACCCGGCGATGTCGGTGTCGGGACTGCTGGAGGTCGTCCTGGTCGCGGTCGTCTGGGACGTGCTGCTGACCCCGTTCGTGCTGCCGCCGCTGATGCGTCTGTTCGCCCGGCTCAGCCCGCAGTGGGCGACCACGTGAGGCGGCCCTCCAGCACCGGGCGGATGCGCCTGGTCGTGGTCCAGGTGCTGGCGTTCTCGCTGTTCGCCACGCTCTTCGTCCGGCTCTACTACCTGCAGGTGATCGGCGGCGACGCCTACCAGGCGCAGGCTGCCAACCAGTCGGTGCGTGACATCGTCGTGCAGCCCCAGCGCGGGCTGATCGTCGACAGCCAGGGCCGACCGCTCGTCGCCAACCGCACGTCGTGGGTGATCTCGGTCGACCGGACGCTCCTCGGCAAGCTCGGCGCGGGGCAGCGCACCGAGCTG
The DNA here is from genome assembly GCF_018275325.1 of Nocardioides palaemonis. NCBI lineage: Bacteria > Bacillati > Actinomycetota > Actinomycetes > Propionibacteriales > Nocardioidaceae > Nocardioides > Nocardioides palaemonis. The sequence goes on from NZ_JAGVQR010000001.1 coordinate 1,164,874, forward strand.
GTCCGCCGGGTCGCCGACGTGGTCAGCGCGACGCCGAAGGACGTCGAGGCCCGCCTGGTCACCTGCGGCGATCCCGGCAGCGTGCGCGACGTGTGCTGGAACGGCTCGCCCTACCAGCCGGTGCCGGTCGCCACGGACGTGCCGAAGAAGGTCGCCCTGCGGGTGCTGGAGCAGCCCGAGGACTACCCCGGCGTGCTCGCCGAGCAGCAGAACGTCCGGTCCTACCCCCGCCCCTTCGGCATCAACCTCGCCCACGTGCTGGGCTACCTCAGCCCGGTCACCGAGGAGGAGTACGACGCCGCGTCCGCACGCGACGACCGCTCGCTCAACGGTGCCTCCGTCGTCGGCCGGGCCGGCGTGGAGAAGCAGTACGACGAGTGGCTGCGCGGGCTGCCGGGCTACCGCCGGGTGGCCGTCGACTCGATGGGGCGCGTGCTCGGCGACGACTCGGTCGTCGAGAGCACCCCGGGCGACACCCTCGTCACCTCGATCGACGCCAAGGTGCAGGCCGTCGTCGAGAAGCAGCTCGCCGAGCGGATCAAGGTCCAGCGCGCCACCTTCGACCCCGTCACCGACCGCAACTACGAGGCCGACTCCGGGGCGGCCGTGGTCCTCGACGCGAAGACCGGCCGGGTGATCGCGATGGCCAGCCAGCCGACGTACGACCCCGACGTCTGGACCGGCGGCATCAGCGAGGACCAGCTCGCCCGGCTCTACTCCGAGAAGGCGGGCACGCCGCTGCTCTCGCGGGCCACGCAGGGGCAGTTCGCCCCCGGCTCGACGTGGAAGCCGTTCATGACGGCCGGTGCGCTCACCAACGGCTACCCGATGGACACCACGCTGCCGTGCTCCTCGGGCTTCCAGGTGGGCAACCGGGTCTTCCGCAACCACGAGTCCGGCGCCTACGGCACGATCGGCTTCGCCAAGGCGCTCGAGGTCTCCTGCAACACGTTCTTCTACCGGATCGGCTACGACTTCTGGCAGCGCTTCGGCAGCGACCCGGCCGACATCGACGCGAAGGACCCGCTGGTCGAGGAGGCCAAGGAGTTCGGCTTCGGCTCGCGCACCGGCATCGACCTGCCCGGCGAGGCGCCGGGCCGGATCGCCGACCGGCACTGGAAGCAGGCCTACTACGAGTCGCAGAAGGACTACTACTGCGACCTGAGCAGCAAGCCGCAGACCGCCGGCACCAGCGACTTCGTCTACACGTTCGCGCGGGAGTTCTGCCTCGAGGGCAACCTCTACCGCGCCGGCGACGCCGTGAACTTCTCCATCGGCCAGGGCGACACGATCGTCACGCCGCTCCAGCTCGCCCGGGCCTACGGCGCGCTCGCCAACGGCGGCACGCTGTTCGCCCCCACCGTCGCCAAGGCGCTCGTGAGTCCCGAGGGCGAGGTGCTGCGGCGGATCACGCCGAAGAAGGTCGCCCACGTCGACGTCCCGCAGAAGTACCTCGACTTCATCGACAGCGCGCTGCAGGGCGTGACCCGCGAGGGCACGATGGCCTGGAAGATGGGCGGCTTCCCGCTCGACCAGGTCACGGTCCGGGCCAAGACCGGGTCGGCCGAGGTCTACGGCAAGCAGTCGACCGGCTGGGTCGCGTCCTACACCAAGGACTACGTCGTCGTGATGATGATCAGCCAGGCCGGCACCGGCTCCGGCTCGACCGGAGACGGCATCCGCAAGATCTGGGAGGCGCTCTACGGCATCGACGGGACCGACGTGCGCCCGGCGCGCGCCGCGACCCCCGGCACCGTGCCGCCGGCGTCGCTGCCGCAGTTCCTCGACGACGGCTCGATCATGCCGCCGGTCCTGAAGGCAGGGGAGTGAGCCGATGACCGTGCTGTCCGTACGCCCGTCCCGCACGTCCCGTCCGTCCCGCCCGGGGCAGGCGACCAGCCTCCGGGCCCCCGGGCTCGACTGGCTGCTGATGGGCGCCACGCTCGGTCTCGTGGTCCTCGGCACCCTCCTGGTGTGGTCGGCGACCTCGACCCGCGCCGACCTGACCGGCGACGACCCGGACGCGTACCTGCGCAAGCAGCTGGTCAACGTCGCGATCGGGCTGGTGCTGATGGTGGCCGTGCTCGCCACCGACCACCGCTGGGTCCGGATCCTGGCGCCGGTCGCCTACCTCGCGAGCATCGCGGGGCTGGTGATGGTGCTGGTCGCGGGCTCCACGATCAACGGCTCCCGCTCGTGGATCCAGCTGGGCGGCATGTCGATCCAGCCGTCCGAGCTGGCCAAGCTGGCCGTCGTGATCGGGATGGCGCTCGTCGTCGCCGAGCGCACCGAGCGCCGGTGGGGCCGGAAGGTCGGCAGCCTCGAGGTGGTGGCGATGCTCGCGATCGCCGGGGTGCCCGCCGTGCTGATCCTCCTGCAGCCCGACCTCGGAACGATGCTGGTGCTCTCGGCGACGGTCTTCGGCGTGCTGGCGGTCGCCGGCGCGGGCCGTCGCTGGCTCGCCGGCCTGACCGTCACCGCGGTCGTCGGCGCGGTCGGCGCCGTCGCGATGGGCGTGCTCAAGCCCTACCAGGTCGACCGGTTCCTCGCGTTCACCAACCCCGACCTCGACCCCCGCGGCGCGGGCTACAACACCGAGCAGGCGCGGATCGCGGTCGGCAACGGCGGGCTCTTCGGCCAGGGCCTCTTCGGCGGGTCGCAGACGCGGTCGGGCTTCGTGCCCGAGCAGCACACCGACTTCATCTTCACCGTCGCGGGCGAGGAGCTCGGGCTGGTCGGCGCCGGCGTGCTGATCGCGCTGGTCGCCGTCGTGGTGTGGCGCGCGCTGGCGATCTCCGCGGCCGCGGGCGACCTGTTCGGACGCGTCGCTGCCGCCGGCATCGCCTGCTGGTGGGGCTTCCAGGCCTTCCAGAACATCGGCATGTGCCTGGGCATCATGCCGGTGACGGGCGTGCCGCTGCCGTTCGTCTCCTACGGCGGCAGCTCGATGTTCGCCGGGATGCTCGCGCTGGGGCTACTGCAGAACATCCACCTGCGCTCGCCGCACCGCGCGCTGTCACGGTGACGCGGAGGCTGACCCACAGGTGTCCGGCGGCGTGAGCCGCAGGTCGGCCCAGAGCCGGTTGTGGTCGGAGGCGCCCGACGGCGCGACCTGGCTGACCAGCGGCTTCAGGCCGCGGGCGAAGAGGTAGTCGATCTTCCGGCCGCCGCGGCTGGTCGCCGAGCGGCCCTCGCCGGCGACGGTCCAAGTGTCGGTGAGCTCCTGGCCGATCGCGGCCACGGTCGCGGAGGCGGGCCAGGCGTTGAGGTCACCGCCGAGCACGGTCGGGACGTCGTCGGCGGCCACCACGCCCGCCACCTGCCGCGCCTGGGCGAGGCGTACGTCCGGGCGGGTGGCGTCGAGGTGGGTGTTGTAGACCCGCAGCGCCTGCCCGGAGACCTCCAGCGTCACCCACTGCAGGCCGCGGCCCTCGGCGCGCGGGCTGCGGACCAGCTGGATCCGTCCCTGCTGCACGATCTGGAAGCGGCTGAGGATGAGGGTGCCGTAGCCGCCCGTGCCGCGGACCAGGTTGGTGCTGAAGGAGCCGTCCATGCCGACCGCCTCGGCGAGCAGCTCGGCCTGGTCGACGCCGCCGGTGCGCAGCATCCGGCGGTCGACCTCCTGCAGCAGCACGACGTCCGGGTCGATCTCGAGGATCTCGCGGGCGATCGCGTCGAGGCTGCCGGTGGAGCGGTGGGTGTTGAAGGACAGCACCCGCAGCCGCACCGACTGGCGGAACTGCTCGCACACGAGCTCGTCGAGGCCCTCGGGCGGGGAGGGGACGGTCTCGGACGCGTCCGCGGTGGGCGACGGCTCGCCCGCCGAGGTGACGTCGCGGTCGTCGTCGGTCGAGGTCGGCGTCGTCGGCGCGGGGACGTCGGCCCGGTCCGGACCGCCGCGCTGGTCGCGGAGGAACAGCACCGCGATGACCGCCACGAGGACGACCACGACGCCGATGCGGAGCCACTCCTCGCGTCGGCCCATCGTGCGTCCCCCTGCTGGATGTACGGGTGGATCGGCGGCCGGGTCGGCGGCCGGATCCGTGGTTAGGCCGCACCGGTCGCGGCGGCGTACCCTTGATGATCGCGCACCGGGCCAACGGTCCGCCCGTCCGGCCCCCTCCACCCCGGCTCCCCGCCGGTCGTCGATCTTCCTCAGGTAGGTGTTCCCCAGCATGTCCGTCGCGTCGGTGTTCCCGCGCCTGGAGGCCAGGCTTCCGTCGGTGCAGAAGCCCATCCAGTACGTCGGTGGCGAGCTGAACTCGGTCGTCAAGGACTGGGACTGCGCCGAGCAGTCCGAGACCGGCGGACCGACCGTCCGCTGGGCCCTGATGTACCCCGACGCCTACGAGGTCGGCCTGCCCAACCAGGGCGTCCAGATCCTCTACGAGGTGCTCAACGAGCGTGAGTGGATCCTCGCCGAGCGCACCTACGCGGTGTGGCCGGACATGGAGGCGGTGATGCGCGCGGGCGACGAGCACGGCCCGATCCCGCAGTTCACCGTCGACAGCCACCGCCCGGTCGGCGCGTTCGACCTCTTCGGCCTGAGCTTCTCCACCGAGCTCGGCTACACCAACATGCTCAACGCCCTCGACCTCGCCGGCATCCCGCTGCACGCGGTCGACCGCGGCGAGGACGACCCGGTCGTGATCGCCGGCGGCCACGCCGCCTTCAACCCCGAGCCGATCGCCGACTTCGTCGACGCCGCCGTGCTCGGTGACGGCGAGGAGGTCGTGCTCGCGATCTCCGAGGTGGTGCGCGAGTGGAAGGCCGAGGACCGCCCGGGCGGTCGCGACGAGCTGCTGCGCCGGCTCGCGGTCACCGGCAACATCTACGTCCCGCGCTTCTACGACGTCGCCTACGCCGCCGACGGCTCGATCGAGGCGGTCGTGCCCAACCGGCCCGGCATCCCGTTCCGGGTGCGCAAGCACACCCTGATGGACCTCGACCAGTGGCCGTACCCGCAGAACCCGCTGGTGCCGCTCGCCGAGACCGTCCACGAGCGGTTCTCCGTCGAGATCTTCCGCGGCTGCACCCGCGGCTGCCGGTTCTGCCAGGCCGGCATGATCACCCGCCCGGTCCGCGAGCGCTCGATCAAGACGATCGGCGACATGGTCGAGAACGGCATCCGCAAGTCCGGCTTCGAGGAGGTCGGCCTGCTGTCGCTCTCCAGCGCCGACCACACCGAGATCGGCGACGTCGCCAAGGGCCTCGCCGACCGCTACGAGGGCTCCAACGTCTCGCTGTCGCTGCCGAGCACGCGCGTCGACGCCTTCAACATCACCCTCGCCAACGAGTTCTCCCGCAACGGCCGCCGCTCCGGCCTGACGTTCGCCCCCGAGGGCGGCTCGGAGCGGATGCGCAAGGTCATCAACAAGATGGTCAGCGAGGAGGACCTGATCCGCACGGTCGCGGCGGCCTACTCCCACGGCTGGCGCCAGGTCAAGCTCTACTTCATGTGCGGCCTGCCGCAGGAGACCGACGAGGACGTGCTGGCCATCGCCGACCTCGCCAAGCGCGTGATCGCCACCGGTCGCGAGGTCTCGGGCCGCAACGACATCCGCTGCACGGTCTCGATCGGCGGCTTCGTGCCCAAGCCGCACACGCCGTTCCAGTGGGCGCCCCAGCTCGACCACGAGGCCACCGACGAGCGGCTGCGCCAGCTGCGCGAGGTCGTGCGCCAGGACAAGAAGTACGCCCGTGCGATCGGCTTCCGCTACCACGACGGCAAGCCCGGCATCGTCGAGGGACTGCTGTCGCGCGGCGACCGCCGCGTCGGCCGGGTCATCGAGGAGGTCTGGCGCGACGGCGGCCGCTTCGACGGCTGGAGCGAGCACTTCTCCTACGACCGCTGGATGGAGTCCGCCGAGCGCGGGCTGGCCGGCAGCGGCGTCGACGTCGACTGGTACACCACCCGCGAGCGCGACTACGACGAGGTGCTGCCCTGGGAGCACCTCGACTCCGGCCTCGACAAGGACTGGCTGTGGGGTGACTGGGAGGACGCCCTCGCGGCCGCCGACGGCGCCGACATCGAGATCGAGGACTGCCGCTGGACGCCCTGCTACGACTGCGGCGTCTGCCCGGAGATGGGCACGGAGATCCAGGTCGGCCCGACCGGCCAGAAGCTGCTCCCGCTGTCAGTGGTCTGACAGCGCCTGACCGGCTGGTGCCCGGCGCGAACGCCGGTGCCGCAGCGTCCGCCGTGGCATAGTCGCCGCTCGTGCTGCACCTCCTCGACCTAGGGACCCGGAAGTTCTGGCGGCTGACCGGGCGACCGGTCGACCTCGCCGGTGCCGAGCACTGGCTCGACGCCCCGATGAGCGGGTCGTCGCGGGTCGCCGCGGACTGGGTCGACGCGGAGGCGGCGCGGCACGGTGGACCGCCCGCCGTCGTCGAGGAGGGCGCGGGCCTGCTGCCGTCGATGTCCCTGCTGGACGGCCCCGGCTTCGACGCGTCCCGGCTGCGACCCGAGGTCCGCGACTTCTACGAGCACACGTCCGCGTGGCAGATGGAGGTGTGGACCGGCTGGTCGCCGCTGTTCTGGCCCGGCGGCGAGGTGGTGTCGCGCGTCTGGGGCCGTCGGGTGGAGCAGCTCGCGCTGCCGATGCGCCCGCTCGACGTGGCGCGCGGGATGGACAGCCGGATCACGCCGATCCGTGACGCGACCGGCGCCCAGGTCGCCGCCGCCTGGACGCGTACGCTGCGCGCCGACGGACGGCCGGTCTTCAGCGGGGCCTACTCCGCGGGCGCCGTGCCCGGCTCCGACGGACCGAGCGTGCACGTCGCCTTCCCGCTCGAGTCCGGCAACGTGCAGGTGTTCCTGCGCCCGACGGTCACCGACGACGGTGGCCTCCTGCTCGAGTCGCCGTCCGGCCGGTTCGGTGACGACGGGGCGTACGTCGTCGTCCGCGACGGCGGCGGCACCCACGCCGCACGGGTGCCGCTGCACGAGACGTTCCACGTCTTTCTCGACGACCACGGGGTGCTGCGCACCGACCACGAGCTCCGGCTCTGGGGCGCGTCGGCGGTCCGCCTGCACTACCGGCTGGACCGCGCCCGGTGACCCTCCACTCCTTCCACCTCGCCGAGGTGCCGGCGCACGTCGGGGCGCGGGCGCTGCTCGGCTCCGGTCTCGCGTCGGACGGCCTCGACCACGCCGAGTGCCTGTCGCTGATGCGGCTCGGTGCGCCGACGGTGTCGCCCGATCGGCTCCAGCTGCGGCGGCTGGCGGTCTTCGCCCAGTGGCGCGACGAGAACGCCCTCGACGCCTTCCTCGACCGCGACCCTGTCGGGCGGCGGCTCGCGGACGGCTGGCACGTACGCCTGGAGTTCCTGCGCCGGTGGTCGACCCTCGCCGCGCTGCCGGGGCTGCCGGTGCGCGCCGGCGCGTGGGACCAGGACGAGCCGGTGGTGGCGGTGACGCTGGCGCGGATGCGGCTGCCGGAGGTGCCGCGGTTCCTGCGGCACGGCAAGCCGGTCGAGCGGCTGGTGCGCGACCACCCCGGGGTGACGCTTGCCCTCGCGGCAGTCCGCCCGCCCCGCACGATCTCGACCTTCTCGGTCTGGCGCACCGTGCGGGAGATGGAGGCGATGGTGCACGGTCGCTCGCAGGTCGCCCAGCCGGCCCGCCACGCGTCGGCGATGGCCGAGCGCGAGCGGCGCGACTTCCACCACGAGTTCGCGACCTACCGCTTCCGCCCGCTGTCCGAGCACGGCGCGTGGCAGGGCCGCAGCGCCGTCGTGCCGGGTCGATAGAGTGCGGCGCGTGAGCGAGCCCGACCCCGAGACCGTGCGCGAGAACCTGCGCGACGAGGTGGACCTGCTGCGACGCGAGCTCGCCGCGGCGCGCGCCGACCAGGAGACGTGGGGCGAGCGGGAGGCCCGGCTGCGCAGGTCGCGCGACCGGGCTGCCAAGGCCGCCGACGTGCTGTCCGAGCTGCTCGCCGAGCGGCTGCGGGTCGAGACCGCGGTGGCCGGCGCGGGGGAGCGCTCGTGGTGGCGGCGCGGCTCGACGTCGGTCAGCGCCGAGGAGGCCGGCCAGCTCGAGCTGATCCGCCAGTCGCCGCTCTTCGACGCCGCCTTCTACCTGCGCACCCACCTCGACGTCGCCCGCCGCGGTGAGGACCCCGGCGTCCACTTCCTGCGCCACTGGGACCACCCGTTCCGCAAGCCGAGCGAGTCCTTCGACATCGCGCAGTACGTCCTCGACCACCCCGAGGTGATCGTCGAGCGGGTCAACCCGCTGGTGCACTTCCTCGCCTCCGACGAGGCCGAGGGCGCCGACTCCTACCCCCCGGCCAGCCGGTGACCGGCGCGTCGACGCCCGGGCTCGACGCGCGCCTGCAGGAGCGGCGCGACCGCCTCGCCGACTTCGAGGCCCGCTGGTCGGTGTTCGTGCGCCGCTGGCGCAAGGCCGCCGCCGAGGGGCCGGAGGCCGCCGCCGCGCTCGTCGAGCAGGCGCTGCGCGAGGGGCTGCCCGAGGCCCCCGACGCCTCCGGGTCCGTCGCGGAGCGTGCCTCCCTGGCCGCAGCGCGCGCCGTCGTCGCGGCCAGCGGCTACCTCGACGCCGACGAGTACGCCGTGCGCCACCGGCTCAAGCGCGGCACCGACCCGTACCGCCACCACGTCGAGTCCGGCTGGCGGCTGCTGCAGAATCCCAGCCCCCGCTTCGACCTGTGGAGCTACTGGGCCGACCACCTCGACCCCACGCAGGACGGCGTCGACCCGCTGCTCCACTGGCTGCTGGTGGGCCGCCACGAGGGACTGCCGCCGGTGCCGCCGACGGTGCCGGCACGTCCGACCACGCCGCTCGACGGCTCGCCCCGTCGGATCTGCCTGTTCGCGGCCTACGACCAGGACGGGCTCGTCGACGACTACGTCGTGACCTACCTGCGCGAGCTCTCCCGCCACGCCGACGTCTACTACCTCGCCGACGGCGTCCTCGAGCCCGGCCAGCTCGACCGGCTCGCCGACGTCACGGTCGGGGCGTGGAGCGTGCCCCACGGCGGCTACGACTTCGGGTCGTTCTCGATGCTCGCGCGCGACCTCGTCGGCTGGGACGTCGTCGACACCTACGACGAGCTGCTGCTGGCCAACGACTCGTGCTTCCTCGTGCACCCGCTCGACGAGGTCTTCGCGACCATGGACGCCCGCGCGTGCGACTGGTGGAGCCTGCAGGCCACGTCGATGGAGCACGACGAGAACTACTTCCGCGACGACTCGCCGATCCCGCTCGCCGAGGCGAAGCGGCGGTTCGTGGGGCAGCGCCACTTCAGCGACGTGCGCTACCTCCACCTCAGCTCGTACTTCCTCGCCTTCCGCCGTCCGGTGACGACCGACCCCGGCTTCCGCTGGCGCCTCGACACCGTCGTGCCGCAGGAGGCGAAGGGCCTCGTCGTGCACAAGTACGAGGTCGGGCTCAGCCGCCACCTCACGGACGCCGGGTTCGACTTCGACACCTGGCTGCCGGACCTCCAGCCGTTCCACCCGCTCTACTCGCGCCACGTCTTCGACCTCCTGGGGCAGGGCTTCCCGCTCGCCAAGCGCAACTTCCTCGGCGAGAACCCGCGCCGCGCGCCCGGCGTGGGGGAGTGGCGCGAGCGGATCGCGGCCCTGGCGCCGACCGCGCGCACCGACGAGATGGCCGCCAACATCGCGCGGGTCACCGACCCTGCGCGGATCCACGACGCCTACGACGTGGTGCTCGACGAGTCCACCGGGCGCCGCACCGTGCGGACCTCCGCGCTCGCCGGGCACCCGTTCCGCCGGATGGACCGGGAGACGCCGTCGTTCAGCCACTGGTGGGCCTTCGCCGCCGGGCCGAGCGGCCGGCTCGACCCGGGCGTCCGCGCGGTCCTGGAGGCCGTGCGCGACGACCCGAGCATCCGGAAGGTCGTGCTGAGCCGCACCCGCCCGCTGCTCGACGACGTCGCCGGCGAGGGCGTCACGGTCGTCCCGGTCGCCACCCTCGAGGGGCAGGAGACGCTCGTGCGCTGCGGCGTCGTGGTCGTCGCCGACCCGCTCGACGCGGCGCTCCCGCACGCCCCGCTGCCCGCGCGGCACCGGATCCTCCACGTCGGCGCGCCCTTCGACGACGCCCGCCCCGCCCCGGACCTCGGGGCGGTCGACGCGGTCGCGGTCGCGTCGCGGTTCGAGGCCGCGAGCCGCCGCGTCGCGAACCCCGCGCTGGGCGAGGACGACGTCTGGCTGTCCGGCCTGCCCCGCCACGACCTGCTGCTGCCCGACGCGGTGCTGCCGGCCGACCTCGCCGCAGCCGAGGCCGCGCTCCGGGAGCGGCTCGACGGCCGCGCGCTCGTGCTGGTCACCGGGTCGGCCGCCGCCTGGTCGGCGGACGACGTCCTGCGCCTGCACGACTGGGCGAGCGGCGCCGGTGCGGTGCTGGGCGTCCGCGAGGCGCGTCCCGACGCGGCCGGCGGGCTCACCCGTCGCTTCGCGCCGGTGGCACCCCTCGGGCTCGGCGACCGCTCGGTCGTGTCCGAGGCCGTCGTGCTGCGCGCCGCGTCGGTGGTGGTCGCCGACACGACCGCGCTGGCGCTCGACGCCCGCGCCGCCGGGTGCGCCCACCTCGTACGCGCTGCCGGGTGCAGCCTCGACGACCTCCTCGAGCGGCTCGGTGCCGCGGCCGACGCCGGGTGGTCCGCCTCGTCCGACCTCCCGGCCGGCACGTTCCCGCTGGACGGCGGGGCTGCGCGTCGGTTCGTGCGGCAGGTGCGGGAGCGCGAGCTCGCGCGGAGCTGAGGAGGACCTCTTGTCATCTGATTCGAACAGGTGTACGATCGTGCGTAGCACGCCGGTCCGGAACGGTTCTCTCGTCTGAGGTGACGGAGTTCCCGGGATCGGGTCAGTCACTCATAGAACCCGTGTTGGTGCTCGCGGGACGCCTGACGGCTCTCGGGTGACGACCTGGCTAGTGGTGCCACCCCATGCCTCACCGCTTCGCCCCGGACCCGGGCGGATGTCAGTGACGTGCGTGCGAGGAGGTGGCCCCGATGGATCAGGATCTACAGCATCCTGTCGTGGGGTGCGCCGGCGACCTGCGCTCCTCCTTGAAGAGCGTGGTGTCGGTGGAGCCGGTGTTCATGTCGGTGGCCGACAAGCGGGCGGCGCTGGTGGAGCTGGCGGCGGCGCGTTCTCAGCTGGACGGTCTGCTGGCGCGGGTGCTGGCGGCCTCGGACGATCTGGGTGCGGTGGAGGGGTCGCGGGACGCGACGGCGTGGCTGGCGCGTGAGACGCGGGTGACGCGGCGGGAGTCGCGGCGGGACCTGGCGTTGGGGCGGGCGTTGGAGGCGCACCCGGAGGTCGGGCGTCAGCTCGCGGACGGCACGCTGCGCTCGGAGCAGGCACGAGCGATCGTCGACGCGGTCGACGCCCTCCCCTCCCGGGTGGACGACGCCGTGCGCGCGGAGGCAGAGTCGCGGCTACTGGCCTACGCGCGTGAGCATGACGCGAAGGGGTTGCGGCAGATCGGGAAGCGGATCCTGGACGTGGTCGCCCCGGAGGTGGGGGAGTCCGCCGAGGCCGACGCCCTCGAAGCCGAGGAGCGTCGGGCGGAGGAGTCGGTGTCGTTCTCGATGTCCGATGACGGTGAGGGGCGTTGCCACGGCCGGTTCACGGTCCCGTCTCACGTGGGGGCGATCCTGCGCCGGATCCTGCTGGCTCTCGCGAACCCGGCCCGCCACACCGAGGCGGACCTGCGGGACGAGGCGGGGGTGTGGAAGCCGTCGCGGCGGCGGATGGGTGAGGCGTTCGTGGAGTACGTCGAGCGCTACCCGACCGACGCGTCCCCGCAGACCGCGGGCGTGAACGCGACCGTGGTGGTGACGATGACGCTGGAGCAACTGCTGGGCGAGCACGCGGCCGTGCTGTTAGACGACGGGTCGCGGATGTCCGCGGCGCAGGCACGTCGGCTGTCGTGCGAGGCCGGCATCATCCCGGTGGTCCTCGGCGGTGACGGGCAGCTCCTGGACCTGGGAAGGTCGCGGCGGCTGTTCTCGAAGGCGCAGCGCATCGCGTTGGGTCTGCGCGACGGCGGCTGCACCACGCGGGGGTGTGAGACGACCGCGGCGGGGTGTCAGGCCCACCACGACGACCCCTGGTCCAACGGCGGCGCCACCGACCTGGTCAACGGCCGGTTGTTGTGTCCGCGCCACCACCGCCTGGCCCACGACCCGCGTTACGCCAAGACCATTCACGCCGACAACCAGGTCACCTTCGTGATGCGGACGTGACGGGGACGGTGACCGAGGAACATCCGCTCATGCCGATGTCAGGATCCCTGAAGGTCCGGAAAGGCCGCGCAGCCACCACGTGCGCGCCCTGCGAGGGCTCGCCCAGTCGGTTCCCCTTGGCATTCCCCGTGGCAATCGACGGAAGGACCCTAGGGCACAGGCGGCAAGGGCCGCTCCGGTCGGGCGCTCACTGGATGCTCGCCACCGGGATTCGCTTCTCCGTGCCGTCCGACCAGGGAACTGAGGACCATGCGATCCGCAGGGTCGTGCCGGCGTCGATGGTTGCGGGATAGGACAGGTCCATGTCGCACAGGTGCAGGACGTCGATGGGGACGACCTCTGACTCCACGACGTCATCCTCGTGCACGGCGATGATGGCTTGGTGGGTGTCAGTGCTGTCCAACTTGTCGGCCAGCCCTGCGGCGCCGCGCCACCTGAACCCGAGCTCGTCTCTGATTGCCTTGGCCCCGGTGTACGCGCACACGATCACCACTCCGGAGACGTCGTGATCGTAGATGTCGGACAGGGCAAGCGTGTTCACCTCACTCGTCGACTCCATGAAGTCGTGCACCGACGTGCCCGCCTCCTCCTCACCACAAGCGGACACGATCGGGAGGAGTGCCGTCAGAGCCAGCCAGCTGATCGCCGATCCCCGCCGAGACGTCGACATCAGCATGTGTGGCACGAGGACAGTATGTAGTTGAGCATCCGCACACACCGCGTGGAGCGCGCGGATCTGGCACCCCTCTGTGTCAAGACGCAGCCGGTATTGGGGTTCTAGGGTTGGCGGTGACGGGTCCGGGAAGTGACTTGTCCGAAGAGCTGGTTCGGGGATGTGAGCCGGTCGCGCTGGATTCAGAGACGTTTCCCCGTTGTCCTCCCGGGCCTGTCCTCGGGCGTGCGGCGACGGCGTCGTTGAGCATCGTTTGGAACACGATGTCGGAGAGCCGACGTTTGACGCAGCGCATCGCTTCCATCGGAGCTTTCCCGTCGGCCTTCTTGCGGTCGTAGTACTCACGTCCAGGTGTCGGGTTGCGGAGCTGGACTCTGGCCATGGTGTGCAGGACCCGGTTGATCTGGCGGTTGCCTCGTCGTGAGAGTCGATGGCGGACGTTGTCGCCCGAGGAAGCGTCGATCGGTGCGGTGCCGTTCCAGGACGCGAAGTGCGCCTTGTTCGGGAACCGGGTGATGTCACCGACCTCGACCAACAACCGGGCAGCACCGGTGGGTCCGATGCCGTGGAGATCGAGCAGGGTCGTGCCGGTTTCGGTGACCAGTTCGGTGAGCTCTTTGTTCGCGGCCTTCTTGCGGGCGTAGATCTTCTCGAGGTCCGCGATGAGCTCGGCAGCGACCCGGCGGCGGGTCTTCCCGGCGATGTCGCGTGGCCGAACTCCTGCGAGCAGGGCTTTGGCCTGGGCCGCGGAGAGATCGCGCTTTGCCCCACCGGGGATGAGTTCCAGCAGCAGCTGGTGCAGTTGGGAGACCTTGCGGGTGTGCTCCTCGCCCAAGGACCTGCGTCGGTCGACCAGGAGCCGCAGGACCGCGAGCTGTTCGTCGTTGACGACCGGCCTTAGTCCGCTCATCCGGGTGCCGACCACCGCGACCGAGTGCGCGTCGGTCTCATCGGTCTTGCGTCCCTGGCCGGTGGAGAAGACCCGGGTCCGTGCCGACAGTTTCGGTGGGACATCGACCACCTGCTCGCCGTCGGCGAGGAGCCGGACCGCGATGTGTTTGCCGATGCCGGCGCAGCCCTCGACAGCCCAGACCCGGTCAGGCCACTGCCCGGCGTAGCGCAGCATCTGCGCATAGCCCTCGCTGTCGGTAGCGAACCGGCCGCCACCCAGAACCGCTTCGTCGGCTGTCATCACCTCGATCGTTGCCGACCTCTTGTGCGGGTCCATCCCGATCACTACTCGTGCTGGAACTGATGTGCTCACGCCTTCCTCCGATGCTCTGACCTATTCGGTTGGCGAGCCGGGAGGGCAACGCTGCTTCGAGCTGGGCAAACCCCTCTTGAGCCTCTCCGGGCCCTGACGACGCCCGGGCTGCGCAGGCCAGATGAGAGCCACACGACCAGCGTGGGCAGCCGAAATGAGAACGACAACCCGGGCGCCTGGACCGAGCCTCGCCAGGCACCAGTCCTAGGTCAATGGAACAAGCAGCCGAGATGCGGTCTCAGCGGCCGCGCTGAAAGAGTGGCAGCATCGGCGCATGGCTCCGGTATCGCGTCGACTCGCTCGACGGATCGAGCACGACTTCAACCCGGACGTCGCAGAAACCGTCACCCGGGTTGTCGTACGTGCCTCTCAGTCCGAGAGGGTGCAAGCAGCGATCGTGCTGGTCGCCGACGGCGACGCGCGCGAAGTCGCACGACAGGCCGAGCTGGCTCGGGTCGACTGGCGGGACGTCCTCGTCAACGCAGGTCTGGCGACCGAGAACTGGAAGACAGCCTTGGACCAGCAGCTGGGTCGATAGGCGCCCCCGGTCGCCGCGTTGCGCGGCGCATCTGCCGATGAGCGTGCGTCCACGGGGGTGATACTCGCACCGTGACCGAGGACGATCTGGTCGAGGCCGTCATGCTCTGGACCGGTCGCGGGACCCGATCGCGGCCTGGCCGCGACGACGCAGCGCTGGTTGAGGAGTTCGGGGAGGCCCGAGGGCTCGACTTGCTCACGACGCTCCGGTCCCTGCAGCCGACTTCTACCGCTTCGAGGCGCACCTGAGGGAATCGGACCTCAACGCGATGACAGACCGGGCCACCGAGGAGTTCAGGTCGCGGCACCCAGAGGCGCCGCCCGCTGTAGTCGACACCCTCGCGTGGTGATACTCGTTCGACTACAAGTAACGGCCCGGATCTGCCGGTGATGAGCTCACGGACCTGCCGATGAACGGTCTGTCGACGTGACTATCGGCCCGCGGCCACCTCGGCGGCTACGCGGGAGGACTCTGTCGGCATGTCGCCGCTGACCCGTCGCGCCGAGATGTCCGTCGCCAGTGCCTCCACCACTTCGTCATGAAAGGCGAGGAAGTAGTGGTTGAGGCCGTCCCACGTGGCGTCGGAGTGGTAGTCGTGGACCGAGTTGATTCGACGGTGCTCTTCGAGCCATGGCGAGTTGTGGACGACGTGGGCCTCGTCGAACGAGAGACCCCTTCCCCAGAACGGGTGTCCGTGCAGGACCTCGTCGTTCGGATGCCCCATCCGGACGTTCGAGCAGCCCTCGAAGCGGATCTCGATGACGTGCTCGTCCACACCCGTCGCCAAGGACTCGTAGCAGAGCACGATCGCGCTGCGGGCACCCGCGATGAGCATCGGCAACGGCGCACCGGCGTCCCACTTCACGCCCAGGTCGAGGACTTCCAGCTGGACTCGGCGCCTCATGGCGACAGGGTTCCACGGGTTTCAGCGGGTCACGCGGATACCGCTTCTACGCGCGATCAGGTCGTCCTAGCACGCAGATCGGCGGACGTCGCTCAGCGGTCCAGGTGTCCACAGACCAGCGGTGCACGTGCGGCCCCGGTGAGGCCGCGTCGTACACGTGTCCGAGATCCTGTCCTCGAGCTGCTGGACAGAGGGCGACAGGTCGGACACGTGTACCAGAACGGGCAGCTTGCCAACATCCGCTCGTGCCGCTGCTGGTGCGCACATGTACCGATGTCGGTCATCCGTTAGGACCTGTCCGACTGCCGTGAGAGTTTCGACGCATGTCTTCACTCGGGCGCGACTTCCGGTGGCTGTGGGCCGGGAACGCTGCGGGCAACATGGCCGACGGCGTGGCGTTCGTGGCGATCCCACTGGTTGCCACGACCATCACCACGAACCCGACCGCGATCGCCGGACTGGCGCTGGTGTACTCCGCGGTCCGGATCCTGTTGGTCGTGCCCGTCGGGGTCGTCGTCGACCGGGTGGATCGGCGGCTGCTCATGTGGCTGCCGAACGTGCTCAGGGGGTTGATCCTCCTCGCGCTGTCGCTGTCCTTTGCTGCCGGTGTCGAGTCGTTGCTGCTCCTCTACGTCGCGTTCGCCCTGGTCGGGATGATGGAGATCGCGGCTGACAACGCCGCCATCTCGGTCCTGCCGGACCTCGTCGGGCCGGACGACCTGGACCGTGCGAACGGCCGGATCGCCACCGCTCAGCTGGTGGCCGACGAGTTCGTCGGCCCTCCCTTCGGAGGCTTCCTGTTCGCTCTCGCAGTGGCCGCGCCTCTCGCTGCGACGGGGGGCTTGTACGCGGCGGCGGGGCTGCTGTTCCTGGCCATCCCGCGCCAGCCGCGCCCGGCAGCGGCCGAGGAGGCCGCGGCCGAGCGCCCGTCCATGTGGCGCGACGCGGCGGCAGGTGCCACGTGGATTCGCGGCCAGCAGCTGCTCCTCGGCCTGGCCGTCACCGGTGGCCTCGCGAGCGTCGCGTACATGATGACCTTCTCGATCATCGTCCTCTACGCCACCGACACCCTCGGTGTCACTCCTGCCGGCTACGGCCTGATCCTCGCCGTCTCGTCCCTCGGTGGCCTCCTCGCCTCCACCTCCACCGCCAGGATGAGGCAGGCACTCGGCTACCGACTCCTCGTGCCGGGGGCTCTCGCCCTCGGGGCGATCACCATGCTCGGTCTCTACGTCACCACCAGCCCCTATGTCGCCGCCCTCCTGCTGGCGGCGTACATCTTCCACGTGACGGTCTGGAACATCTGCGTGGTGTCACTGCGTCAGCGACTGGTCCCCGATGCCATGCGCGGACGGCAGAACAGCCTGTTCAAGCTCTCCGGACTCCTCGGTCTCGTCGTCGGAGCGGCCATCGCAGGCCCCATCGCCTCGGCCTCCGGGCTCGCCACACCCTTCGGGATCGCCGGACTCGTCTTCGTCGGATGTGCCGCCTACACGGCGTGGCTGCTGCGCACCGAGCCCGGTACTGGCGAGCCGTCCAGCAGTCGCCGACCCACCTCAGCGTCCGTACGCGCGGATCAACGCGCCAGGCGCATGCCCAGCGACCTCGGCGCCGTCTCGACGAAGCCCATCGACTCGTAGAGCCGGCGGCCCGGAGCATCGGCCATGAGCGTCACGTAGGGATCCGGCGGGGCGGCGTCGTCGATCTGCGCGAGGAGGTCGGCCAGCACCCGGCGGCCCAGCCCGCGGCCCTGGTGCTCGGGCAGCGTCGCCATGTCGGCGATGTGGAAGTACCACGCTCCGTCGCCGATCACGCGACCCATGGCGACGGCTCGTCCCTCGTGCTGCACGACGCTCCACCGCCAGCTCCCGGTCACCGCGCCCCTGCCCTGGGCCTCGGACCTCGGCGTGAGCCCGGAGGCGGCCCTGAGGTGCAGGTAGTCCGCCAGCGTCGGTGGCGTCCCGACGAGCTCGTCGGGAGTGGCAGTCACCCGGTCGAGGATAGGCGGGCGTCCCTCCAGCCGCGTACCCACGACCCCAGCACCGCGAGTCCCGCGAGCGGGGGCAGCGAGGCGGCGGTGGCGACACCGTGCACCGAGGTGAGCACCGACAGCACCAGGGTCACCAGCGCGAGCGGCAGGACGAGGAGCACGGCGGACACCACGAGCCGCAGGACCTCGCGAGGTCCCGGCTGCCTCGGTCCCAGGACGAACACGCCCGCGAGCGCGGCGAAGGACGCACCTGCCCACCAGAGCAACCACGCCCGACGCCATCTCTCGGGGTCCTCCAGCGTGCCGCACGGCGCGAGCTGGCACGCGCCGCCGGTGTCTATCAGCTCCGGCTGGAGCGGCGCCCACGCGCTGGCGACGACCATCGCCGCGAGCCCCGCCGCGCCCACCAGCACCCACGTCCCCCGCGCCATGGCGTCATCATGCCCGCCTCGTCCGCGACCCAGGCGATATACATGGCTCGTGGACCCACGACCGCCTGCGCACCGACTCGAGGTCGACGGAGAGGTCTTCGAGGTCCGGCCGAGCGAGCACCAGCAGGGGTTCGACGTCGACTGGGTCAGCGGACCCAACGCCGGCTACGGGTTCTCGTGCGGCGTCCAGGTCACCGCCTCGGCCGCCGACGAGGTGCCGAGGAAGGCGCCGGACATCGAGGACCACGACCTCGTTGCCAGCATCAGGTCGTTCCTCCGGCAGATCGACCCGCAGACCGGCTACATCGCGGACTGACGGACCACGTCCCACCACTCCCAGGTGCTGCCGTGGTCACCCCGGACGTGGCCTGCGGGCCGCAGCAGGACGGGGTGGCAACCCGGTGCCAGGGGGTCGCCGTCGAGGAACGACGGCGTGCCCAGGCCGCCGACCAGGGCGGGGAACGTGACCACGTGGAGCTCGTCGACGAGCCCGGCGCGCAGCAGCGCGCCGTTGATGCCGCCACCGCCATCGGCGACGACGGCGGTGGCACCGAACGTCGTCGCCAGGCGCTGGAGGGCGACCGCGAGGTCGACGGTCCGGTCGCCGACGACGAGGTGGGCGACGCCCCGCCGCTCGAGCTCGTCGAGGTACTCCGCGGGGGTGGCCCAGCAGACGAGGACCACCAGCGACGTCTCGTCGTCGCCCGTGTAGGACCAGTCGACGCGACCGCGACCGTCGACGACCGCGAAGACCCGCGGCGTGGACCTCGGGACGTGGTCGGGTCGCCCGGCGCCCGCCGGTGGGCCGCTCCACCGCGAGACGGCGTCGCGCGCGACGAACGTGCCGCTCCCCTCGAGGACGACGGTCGGCGCGTGGCGTTCGCGGATCCAGCGCTCCCGCTGCTCGAGCAGCGGCTCGACGTCGGGCGGCCACGCGTCGCGCCACCGCCGGGCGACGTCGGGCTGCAGCAGCCGCTCCGACGGCGACAGCGTCACCCGGCCGTCGACGCTCGCCGTGGTGGTCATCACGACCCGGGGCCGGTGCGGGCGAGGTGCGCTCATCGCTCGACCGTAGGGGCGGCGACCGACAGTCGAGCGGGCTACAGCGAGCCGGTGACGGGAGCGAGCCCGCGTTCCGCACGGGCGCGGTTGACGATGTCGGTCACGAACGCGGTCTTGCGGGCTGTGTAGTCGCCGGACTCCCACGCTCCGTCCTCAAGGAGGCGGGTCTTCAGCTGCTGGTAGGCGTCGCGGTCCGCCGGGTGGCGCCTCAGCCAGTCGGGGAACAGGCGTACGTGCGCCTCGTCCCACTGCTCGGCGGTGAACAGGTGGGCGATCGCGCGGCGCACCTCCCCTTCGAGAAGCAAGCTGGCGGTGTGGTCGCCGAGCGGCCGCGGCGCGGTCCAGCCCGCCGCGACGAACCGCGCGTCGTACGTCGGCACGTCAGCGTTCGCGGGGACCCGGATCGCGACGTCGATCACCGGTTTGGCGGCGAGTCCCGGCACTGACGTGGAGCCGACGTGCTCCAGCTCCCACGCCGGCCCCAGGTCGCGGCGGAGCCCGGCTGTCATCGTCGCGTAGTCCTCGGCCCATCGAGGGGTGAACGGCACCAGCCCGTCGGACGGGTAGCGCGCGGACCAGATCATCCGACGTCCTCGGAGGCACGGTCGTGGGCCGGCACCCCGACGGGGTGCTGCCGCCGCAGCAGCATCCGCTGCTGGACCTCCCGCTCGGCCGACCCGTCCTCGGTCCTGTCGTTGCCGTCCATCCCCACCAGCCACACCAGCCCGCGGCCGTGGCCGGGGTTCGCCCGCTCCCGCGCCTCGTCGTCGACGACCAGCGCCACGGCGTAGGTCAGCCGGTCCCCGGCCTGCTGCTGGGCCCAGTCGACGACCTGCATCACGTCGGCGCCGGTGACGTCGTAGGTGTCGGTGGACCCGTGGGTCGAGACCTCGCCGCTGTCGTGCAGGTAGACCCGGAACCGGGGTGCGGCGTCCTCCCACGAGCTGTCCCGCTCGTCGACCTGCCGCACCTCCATGTCCACCGCGTCACCGTAGCCAGCGGTCGGCGTCGAGGCGCGCACGTGCGGCGGATGTCGTCCCCGAAACGGCCGGACGAGGGCCACGACCGCCGCACGTGCGGGCGTACGCGGCGGGGCGCAGGGCGTCAGGCCCCCGCGCCACCCTCGAACGCGGCCTCCTCGGCCAGCCACTCGTCGACCGGCTGGTAGGTGCGCTTGAGCGCCAGCACGACCCGCTCGGCGGCGTGCCCGTCGCTGTGGACGTGCAGCGCGCGCCCCCACGACACGTAGGCCGGGTCGGGGGCGGAGCCGAGCGCCGCATCGATCGCAGGCAGGAGGCCTTCGGAGGAGACGGCCGGCAGCGGCACCTTCGCCGCGTCGTCCGCAGCCAGCATGCTGACCGCGGGGCGCGCGAGCACGGCCCAGTCGGCGAGGTCCGCCGCGGAGCCGGAGACGAGCACGTCCGCGAGGCGCCACGCGGTCTCGGGGTGCACCGGCTGGCGATTCCTGGCCGAGTCGGAGATCAGCTGCTCGTCGCCGAGGTCGAGCAGCGGCTCCGGAAGCGGGCTCGACTCGGAACCGGGGCGGCGTACGCCGACGGCGACCTCCGGGTGCTGTTGCGCCCAGTCGGCGAGGGAGGACAGGTGGACCGGTCGGTCCCACGGCTCGACCACGACCAGCCGTCGGCCGCCGAGCAGGTGGCGCAGCCGGCCGATCTCGCCGACGTGCTCCTTGGCGAGGCTCGCCTCCTCCCGCACCAGCAGGTCGATCCGCGGGGAGCCGAGGGCCCACACCCCGTCGGCGTCGACGCGCTCGAGGCCGGCGGCGGCGTCGGATCCTGCCGGGCCGGACGTCACCACGACGCGGGTGAGCTGGTCGTCCAGCCGCACCGCTGCGGGGTCGCGCAGGCCCCAGGTGTCGCCGCTGCCCGCGAGCCCGACGTCGGGCGCGGCCAGCCCGGCGGGCCGACCGAGCTGGGTGAAGCGGTGGTGGCGCGGTGACAGCGGGTGGTTGACGTCCGACCGGGGGCCGACGTGGGTCAGGATCGTGCCCATCCGCAGGCTGTACATCTGTCCGGGCGGGCTCTCCGTGGCGACCCGCACGACGTTCTGGCCGGACGCGTCGAGCGGGCGCGACCCCTCGAGCACGATCTTCTTCACCGAGGCGTCGTCGCGCACCGCGTCGAAGACCGCGCGCACCGCGCCCGACAGCAGCCCGGTGCGGGGGTCGGCGGGGAAGCCCCACCAGTGGTCGAACGACGGCACCCAGCGGTCCTCGTCGGCGAAGGTGTCCGACCCGAGCGGCTCGGGGAGGACGGCGGTGCCGTCGGGGCCCGACCGGATGGCGAAGCTGCGGTGCAGGCTCCAGGCCGGCGCGATCCGGCGCAGGTTGCGCTCCATCGACTCGACATCGGCGGCGGGCGCCTTCTCCAGCACCCGCGACTTCCAGTGCTTGAGGTCGGGCGCGGAGAAGGGGTTCTCGTAGAGGAACTGCCGCTTGAGCAGCGGGAACCCGTCGGCCAGCACGTCGAAGGCGGTCGCGCGGTAGACGGGGTGGTAGGGGAGGATCCCGTCGACGAACGTCGCGAGGTGGTAGCCCTCGAGGATGAGGTAGCGGGAGAAGCCGATCTCGTACTTGAGGATGATCGCGGTCTTGTCGCGCTGCTTGGCCACCGTGTCCAGCCGGCGTCGGAACTCCGGGTCCTGCAGCACCCGGCGGCGGTAGACGAGGAAGTACGAGCCGACGTGGATGAAGTCGGAGTAGCGCCACAGGTCCTGCTGGCGCATCTGGTCCTCGACCTCGCCGAGCGCCAGCGGCCGGCCGAGCCGCTCGAAGTCGGTGACGTCGAAGTCCTCGTAGGTCGCCTGGAGGCCCCACCAGTCGCAGGTCGTGGCGTCCATCTTGGCGAAGACCCGGTCGAGCGGCTGGACGAGCCAGGCCGAGTCGTTCGCGAGCATCATCTCGTCGTAGGTGTCGATGACGTCCCAGCCGACGAGCTCGGTGGCGAGCATCGAGTACGAGCCGAAGTCGTAGCGGCCGTGCCGGATCGCCCAGGCACCCTTGGTGTGGGGCGCGAGCTTCTCGAGCTCGCCCTCCTCGAGCTCGCAGTCGGCGAGGTAGTAGATGTCGGCGAACCGGCTCAGGTCCGCGAGGTAGGTCACGACCGTCGGGTCCACCACGCCGTCGACGTCGAAGCCCGCGAAGAGGCACACCCGCCGAGGCGCCTCACGGGGCGCCGCGGGCGCGGGCTTCTCGCGCACCGGCGGCAGGGTCGCGAGGTCGTGGCGCCGACCCTCGAGCGCGTAGTGGACGACGGGGTTGACTGCGTCGTCCTCGGGGTCGAGGTGCGCGTTGGTGTAGTACCAGAGGTCGAAGCCGGGGGACGGGTGGCGCATCTCGTGCCAGCCGCGCTCGGCGAAGTGGATCGCCTGCTCCGGGCCGTGGCACAGGTGCCAGCGCAGGTCGGGGTTGTGCCACATGTAGCCGAACTCGTCGAACACGCCGCTCGCACGGACGACCTCCACCTCGGCGGCGAGGACGGCGTCCGGGTCGACCGGATCGGGCGTCTCGGCGGCCGGCAGGCCGTCGCGCATCGCGTCGTCGAGCAGGCGCGTGCGCGCGGCGTCGTCGGCCTCGACCCAGCGGGCCACGAAGGCGTGCCAGCGGGTGGTGAACTCGGCGGCGGACAGCGCGGCGCCGGCCGGGGCGTCGCCCGTCACAGGTGGACGTCGTTGGCCGGGGACGCGGCGGCGTCCTGGTGGCTGGGCTCACCGAGGTTGCCGTGGCGGGTGGCGTGCAGCAGCGCCGGCAGCCCGTCGGCCGCGTCGGGGTGCCGCTCGAGGTAGTGGGCGGTGCTGAAGCGCGGGCCGGGGTCGAGGCGCTTGCGGTTGCCGTGGCGTACGTAGTGGAGCGCGGGGCTCAGCCCCGACGCGACCGCCTTGCGGTGGGAGCGGAGGTACCAGCCGCCGTCGAAGAGGTCGTTGGCCTCGACCTCGCGCACCAGCTCGGCCTCCGGGTCCGCGCCACCGCGACCGAGCAGCCGGCCCACACCCGACGCCGGCTCCTGGGCGGCCCAGTAGGAGGCGGACAGTGACGCGGCGAGCGCGTCGGACAGAGCGTCGACCTGGTCGCGCAGGCGGGCCCGCTGGCGACGCGCGCGCTGGAGGTCCTCGGCGGTGTGCTCGAGCTCGATCTGCCACCACTTGAGCTCGCGCCCCGACTGGCGCAGCGCCTTCTCGGCGCGTGCCAGCCGGAGGGCCTCGTCGCTCTGGTCTCCCCGCGTCTCCACGGTGCAGCACCCTACCCTCGGCCCCGGTCCGGGGGGCGTCCCGGCCCCGCGCCCCGCTGTCGTCGCGGCCGGTGCGGACTACCTATGCTGTCGCCGGACCTGACACCCACCGCTGGAGGACCCGGTGCCCGACACCTTTGACCACGTCGTCGTCGGCGGCGGCATCGTCGGCGCGGCGACCGCCTGGACGCTCAGCCAGCGCCACCCCGACCGCAGCGTGCTGCTGCTGGACAAGGAGTCGGAGTTCGGGCGGCACCAGACGGGGCACAACAGCGGGGTGATCCACTCGGGGATCTACTACCAGCCCGGCAGCCTCAAGGCCGAGCTGTGCCGCGCCGGCGCCGCCGCGACCGAGGCGTTCGCCGAGGAGCACGGCATCCCGTGGCGGCGCATCGGCAAGCTGCTCGTCGCCACCGACGAGCGCGAGCTCGCCGGGATGCGCGCGCTCGCCGAGCGGGCCGAGGTCAACCAGATCGACGCGACGGTGCTGTCCGCCGCCGAGCTGCGCGAGCGCGAGCCGCACGTGGCCGGCCTCGGCGCACTCTTCGTCTCCGCCACCGGCATCACCGACTACGGCATGATCAACCGCCGCCTCGCCGAGCTGGTCGAGGCCGCCGGCGGCACGCTGATGCGCGACACCCGGGTGCTCGGCATCCGGGAGACCGCGCAGGCGGTCGTCCTCACCACCAGCCGGGGCGAGGTCCGCGGCTCGCACGTGGTGTTCTGCGCCGGGGTGCAGGCCGACCGGGTCGCGGCGATGGCCGGCATCGAGGTCGACTTCGCGATGGTGCCGTTCCGTGGGGAGTACTACGACGTGCGCCCCGAGCGCGCCGACCTCGTCGACACCCTCGTCTACCCGATCCCCGACCCCGAGCTGCCGTTCCTCGGGGTCCACCTGACGCCGACCGTCGACGGCGGCCTCAACGTCGGCCCCAACGCCGTCCTCGGCCTCTCCCGCGAGGGCTACCCCAAGCTCTCCTTCGACCGCCGCGACTTCCGCGACATCGTCACCTTCCCCGGCATGTGGCACGTCGCGCGCGCCAACGTCCGCACCGGCGCGAGGGAGATGTGGAACTCGGTGTCCAAGCGCGGCTACCTGCGGCTGTGCCAGAAGTACTGCCCCGACCTGCGCCTCGACGACCTCACGCCGCGCGAGGCCGGGATCCGCGCTCAGGCGGTCATGCGCGACGGCTCGTTCGTCCACGACTTCCTGCTGCGCGACACCCCGCGCACCCTCCACGTGGTCAACGCACCGTCGCCGGCCGCGACGTCGGCGCTGCCGATCGCGGGGCTGATCGTCGACCGCGTCGACGGCATCGAGCGACCGGACCTCGCCGGGGCCTGAGCCCGGATCGAGCGGGGCCCTGGCGGGGCTCAGACCTCGTCGTCGTCGACGCCCTGGTCGTGCGGGATCGGGCCGAAGTGGCGCCGCTCCCACCACCCCAGGCCGGCCGCGGTCGCGGCCGTGACGACGTCGGCCAGGATGATCAGCACGCGGGAGACCGCGGCGAGGGCGATCGCCTCTCCCGACCCGATGGTGGGGGCGAGGGCGGTGACGATGACCAGCTCGCGGACCCCGGCCCCGGACGGGAGCAGGAAGAAGAAGAGCCCCGAGATCATCGCGATCGCCATCGTGCCGATGCACACGAGCAGGAACGACCCGCTGCCGTCGACGTCGGAGACGCCGCGGACCAGAAGCCACAGGTGCACGCCGAAGAAGCAGTAGGACGCCACGGCCGCCAGCAGGGACAGCGCGATCGCCCGCATCCGCACCGGGTGGTCGGGCTGCGGCCGGCGCAGCACCTTGAACCCCATCGACACGATCCACTGCAGGATCCGCGGGTGCAGGCACACGATGCCGATCGGCAGGAGCAGGTAGAGCCAGACGAGTCCGCGCAGCGCCTCGTAGTCCCGCACGAAGCCCGGGAGCACCAGCGAGCCGGCCAGCAGGGCGGCCACGACCGCGACGGCCAGGGAGAAGAGCGTGGCGGTGAAGATGCGCGCGCGGGCCAGGCCGGCGCGGCGGCCGAGCTCGATCTGCAGGAGGTAGGCCCACACCGAGCCGGGGAGGTACTTGCCCAGCTGACCCACGAGGAAGATCTGGGCACCGCGGGCGACGCCGATCGGCTCACCGAGCTCGTCGACGAGCAGCTGCCAGCTCCAGGTGGACAGCAGGATCGCGATCGGCAGCGCGACGAAGGACGGCAGCCAGTCGTGCCACGACAGCTCGGCGAGCGTCTCCTGCACGACCTCGTGGTTGGACCAGAGGGCGTAGCCGGCGGCGAGCACGACCGCGACCACGAGGAGGATGCGCGCCCAGTGGATGAGCCGGCCGCGCAGGGTGTGCGCGGGCTGGACTTCGGCGGACGTGGCGGATCCTTTCGTCGGGCGGCCGCTTCCCGAGGGCCACCGGTGGCGGACGCACGCGCGCGGATGGCGCCGTCCGGACCGCCATCTTGCCCCACGGGGTCGCGATGTGGTCAAAACGAGGGGCGTGGATAAGGTGCGGGCCATGTCTGGAGCACTGCGCATCGCCCTCGTCGGATCCGGGTCCATGGGACGCAACCACGCGCGCGTCATCGCCACCGGTCCCCGCACCGAGCTCGCGGCGGTCATCGACCCGCACGAGGAGAGCGGCCGGGCCGTGGCCGACCAGTACGGCTCCGCGTGGCAGCCCGACCTCGACGGCATCGGCGGCTTCGACGCCGTGGTCGTCGCCGCGGCCACCGAGGCCCACCACGACATCGCCGCCCAGGTCATCGACGCCGGACGGCCGCTGCTGGTCGAGAAGCCGCTGTGCCCCTCGCTCGAGCAGTCCGAGGACCTGGTGCGCGCCTCCGAGGCGGCAGGCACCCCGCTGATGTGCGGCTTCCTCGAGCGCTTCAACCCGGCGGTGATGACCGCGATGAGGATGATCGACGAGCCGGTCTACGTCCGCGCCCAGCGCCACTCGCCCTACGCGCCGCGCATCAAGACCGGCGTCGCCTGGGACCTGCTGGTCCACGACGTCGACCTGGTGGTCCGCGCGTTCGGCGAGCAGCAGCCCGAGTCGTTCGACGTCAGCGTCGGCCAGTTCCACCCGAGCAGCGTCCCGGGCGCCGAGGACGTCGTGGAGGCGGGCGTCCGGTTCACCGGAGGCGGCATCGCGTCGGTGTCGGCCAGCCGGCTCGGCCAGGTCAAGGTGCGCTCGATGGTCATCCAGGAGCTCGACCGGATGATCGAGATCGACCTGCTGCGCCGCGGGCTGACCAGCTATCGCCACTCCAGCATCGAGCCCGACGACGACTTCGTCGGCTTCCGCCAGTTCACCGAGATCGAGGTCCCCGAGATCGGGGGCGCCGAGCCGCTGGTGTCCCAGCTGGCCCACTTCGTCGAGCTGGTGGAGGGCCGGGTCGACGTCGACGCCGAGCGGGCCAGCATCCTGCCGGCCCACCGCGTGGTCGACGAGGTCCTCCGGACCCGGTGACTCAGGACCCGGTGACTCAGGACCCGGTGACGAACCTCGGGTCGGTCGGGTCGTCGAGGTCGACCCGACCGATCTGACGCGCCGGCACGCCGCCGACGATGGCCCGGGCGGGCACGTCGGCCGTGACGACGGCGCCCGCGCCCACCACGGCCTCGTCGCCGATCGTGACGCCCATGTTGACCACGGCGTTCGCGCCGATGAAGACGTGGTCGCCGATGGTCACCGGCGCCCGCTCCACCTCGGCGAAGCGGCGGCCCGAGACGCACCGCTTCGCCGAGGAGTGGGTGTAGATGTGCACGCCGGAGGAGATGTCGCACCCCCGGCCGATCGTGAGTCCGCCGGAGGCGTCGATCATCGTGAAGGCACCGATCCAGGTGCCCTCGCCGACGACGGGCTCGCCCACCACCCAGGCGTGCTCGTTCCAGGGGTTGGGCGGCAGTCCGGCGCTCACGCTCGGGTCACTGACCGCGGATGAGCTCGGTCATGCCGGTGCGCACGTCGATCGTCGGCTCGAAGCCGAGGACCTCCTTGGCCCGGGTGGTGTCGGCCGCGCGGCGGCTCACCAGCACGTCGCGGGGGTTGAACTGCGGCTCCACGTCGGCGCCGACGGCGTCGATGAGGATGCGGGCCAGGTCGGCGATCGAGGTGTCGATGCCGGTGCCGATGTTGACCGGCACGTTGGCCTGCTCCGACTCCAGCGCCAGCACGACCGAGCGCGCGATGTCGTGGACGTGGATGAAGTCCATCGACTGCTCGCCCTTGCCGTCGATGACCGGCGGCTCGCCGTTCTTGATCCGGTTGACGAAGTGGTTGATGACCGACGTGTAGTAGGCGGTGGTCTTCTGACCGGGGCCGTAGACGTTGAAGAAGCGCAGCGCGACCCACGACAGGTTCGCCCGACGCTGGTAGTAGGCCAGGAGGTCCTCGCCGGCGCGCTTGGCGATGCAGTAGGGGGTGATCGGGAGGAGCTTGTCGTCCTCGTGCATCGGCAGCCGCTCCGGGTCGCCGTAGACCGACGCGGAGGAGCAGTAGACGAGACGGTCCACGCCGTGGTCGGCCGCGGCCGCGAACACGTTGTGGTTGCCGATCATGTTGATGTCCATCGACTCGTACGGGTCGGCCTGGCTCTTGTTGATCGACACCGCGGCCGCGTGGATGACCTTGGAGCAGCCCTTCATCGCGGCGTGCACGGCACCGCCGTAGCGCACGTCCTGGTCGATGAGCTCGACGTCGTCACCGAGCTTCGCGACGGCGTCGCGGTCGCCGCGGAACATGTTGTCGAAGATCCGGACCTTGTAGTCCTTCTCGAGCAGCATGGGGACGACGTGCATGCCGATGAAGCCGGCACCGCCGGTGAAGAAGACGGTTTCCTTCGAGCTCATCTGATGGTTCTCCTCAGGTGGATGGTGCGGTGGGTACGGGGGAGTGCGGGGGTCAGCGGCCGGCCGAGGCGGGCGCCGGGGCGGCGGCGAGGCCCTCGAGGACCTCGAGGTGCTTGTCGAGCACCCGCTCGAGCGCGAAGTGCTCGTCGACGATCGCGGCCGCCTTCTCGCCGACCACGCGGGTCGCCTCGGGGTCGTCGAGGGCGAGGGTGATCCGCTCGGCCAGCCCGGACACGTCGCCGGGCGGACACATGAAGATGTCGTCGCCGTCGACCATCGGGACGCCGGGGAAGTTGTCGATGCGACCCCAGGCGACCACCGGCGTGCCGGCGGCCATCGACTCCAGGGTCGCCGTGCCGAGGCCGAGGCCCTGCTCGTGGGTCTCCACGGTCGCGGCCGCGAGCAGGTGCGGGATGTCGGCCTTGGGCATCGCCCCGAGGGCGGTCACCGCGTGCGCGACGCCGAGCTCCTCGGCGCGCTGCAGGAACAGGTCGTAGTAGACGCGCCCGACGACGACCAGGCGGGCGTCCGGGTGGCGCTCCAGGACGGCGGGCAGCGCCTCGACGACGCCGAGCCGGTCGCGGACCGGGATGACGTGGCCGATGGACAGGATGATCGGCGCGTCCGGGCCGACGCCCGCGAGCTCGCGGCCGCGGGCGGCGTCGCCGGCACGGACCCACGCGGGGTCGACGCCGACGGGGATGGCCACCAGGTCGCGGAAGCGGCCGGCGTAGCGCTCCTTGATGTAGTCGTCCATGTAGGAGTCCATGACGACCAGCGACGGGCGGTAGCGCCGCAGGCGCGGCGCGACGAGCGTGGCGTCGAGGAAGCGGAACGCGTGCCGGTAGGCGGCCGCGGGGTTCTCCAGGCGGGTGTGGATGCTGAGGAGCACCGGGATGTCGTTGCGTCGCGCGTAGGCGCCGGTGGCCCACGTCAGGTCCATGAACTGCCCGTGCTGGTGGATCACGTCGGGGCGGAAGTCGTCGAGCAGGCGGGCCAGGCGGCGGCGCAGGCTGGGCCGGGTGGCGAAGGAGATGTCGAACGACACCGCCAGCCGGCTTTCGGGGAGCACGAACGCCGGGAAGCGGACGACCCGGACACCGTCGCGCCACTCCTCCGCCGGCGCGTCCTGGTAGGCCGCGGTGACGACGAGCACCTCGTGCCCGCGGGCTGCGTAGCCACGCGCGAGGGCGTCGCTGAGGTGGGCGCTGCCTCCCACACGCGGCGGGTAGAAGTTGTTCACCACGACGATGCGCACTCAGGGACCCCGATCGATTTTGGCGCCGACAAACCCGCTCACCATAACGAGGTCGCACACCCACCTCCCAATCGATCGCGGGTCGTCGCGGAAGTCCGGACCGCAGGCGAGGTGCAGTAGCCTGACCGCCGCTCGGACCGCGACATGGGGAGGCCGTCATCACCAGCACGTCAGGGGAGTCGACGACTCTGCCCGAGCCCTCCACGGACCCGACCACCGTGACCGCGTCGACCACGGCGCGCAGCGCCGAGCGCGCGCCGGCGACCCCGGGCTGGCGCCTGCGGGGCACGTGGGCCGATCGGCTCGAGGTGCTGCTGCCGCTGCTGGCCTACGCGGTGATCACGCTCGGCGGCCTCACCACCTCCTCGCTCGGCCTGCTCTCGGTCGCCGGCGACGCCAGCGGCGCCGACCAGTGGGGCGACCCGCTGCCGATCCGCAGCGACGAGTGGCTGACCCAGGCGCCGATCGACCTGTCCGTCCTCGCCACGGGATCATCGACCGCGCCCGCGCTCTCCCAGGACCCCGACCTGATCTACCAGATCTCGTCCGGGCAGGTCGTGGAGTCCGTGCTGTTCCACGAGGGCAACCTGCTGCGGCTGGGGGAGTGGCTTCCCGACGCCATGCTCTTCGCCGCCTTCCGTGCCTGGCCGTGGCTGCTGCTCGTGCTCTCGCTGCCGCCGCTGCTGAGGCGCCTGGGCGCGAACCGGCCGTTGTCCTGGCTCGGGGTCGTCCTGGTCTTCCTCGCGCCCGCGTCGCTGTGGTGGTCGTTCATGCCGGTGCGGATCATGGCGTTCGCCGCTGCCGGCAGCTACCTGCTGTTCCTCGCGCGGGACCGGATGGTCGCCGGCCGTCGGGTCACGGCCGTGCTCCAGGCCGGGCTGGCCGGGATCATGCTGGCCCGCCTGGTGACCTACTACGTGCCCTGGTCGCTGACCCTCGGCGTGCCGCTGGTCGTCGCGACCGGCGTCTACCTCGTGGCCGACCGGACCACCCGGCGCCCGGCGCTGCTGACGATCGGTGCCGGCGCTCTCGTCTCGATCGCCGTGCTGGCCGGCACGCTGCTGGAGAACGCCGCCTCCCTGTCGGCCGAGCTCAACACGGTCTACCCGGGCCTGCGTCGGGTCACCGGCGCCACCCAGACACCCGCGCAGCTGTTCGGCGGTCCGGGGTTGTTCGAGATGGAGTCGTCCGACGGTCCGACCATCCTCAACCAGAGCGAGATCTCCTCGGCCTTCCTCGTGTGCGGGCTGTGGGCCGTCGTGATCTGGCGCCGGGCCTGGACCGGCGCGACGACCGCCCAGCGCGGCGCGATCGTCACCCTCGCCGTCGCCACCGGGCTGTGGAGCTCGTGGGCGATGGTCCCGTGGGGTGCCGTCGGCGAGCACCTGCCGCTGCTCAGCTCGGTGCTGCCGGTGCGCGCCGCGCAGACCGTCGGCTACCCCGCCGCCCTGCTCCTCGTCCTGCTGGCCTCCCGGCTCGAGGGCTCCACGGCCCGGCTCGCGACCGGTGCCGCCGCCGTGACCGCGGCCGTGACCGCCTTCGGGGTGGGCGACGTCCAGCGACTGATCCCGACCGTGCCGACCTGGCAGGTCTGGCTGTCCGTGCTCGCCACGACCGGCGTGGCCTACGCCGTCACCCGCTGGCCGACCCGGGCCTGGCCCGTCGCCGGGACGCTGGTGGTGTGCCTGCTCGCCGGGGCCGACACCAACCCGGTCGTCCACGGTGTCGGCCAGCTGCGCACCAGCCCCGCCGCCGACGCGGCTCGCTCGCTGGCCGACCGGGCAGAGACCGACGGCACCCTCGTCGCGACCAACTCGATGGCGGCGAACGCCCTGCTCATCGCGAACGGAGCACCGACGCTGACCGGCAACCAGGTCACCGGCCCGATCGTCTCGGAGTGGGAGAAGGTCGACCCCGACCACGAGTACGAGGAGGTCTGGAACCGGGGGGCGAGCTACCTCTACGTCGCCTTCGACGGCGAGCGGGACGCGCCGTGGGTCGAGGCTGCGGCCCCCGACGTCATCGTCATCCACGCGCACCCGTGCTGGCTGGCCGAGAGCGACCTCGACGTCGGCTACGTCGTCTCGACGCTCGAGATCCCCGGCCCGTGCGTCCGGCCGATGCGCACCTTCACGTGGAACGGTGGCTCCCAGTACGTCTACGCCCTGCGCGACCGCGGCTGACCACACCGCACCCTGCAGACGCAGAACGGCCGGCACCCCGGAGGGTGCCGGCCGCTCGTCCGTCGTGGCTCGGGCCTCAGGCGCCCGCGCGGACCGTGGTGTTGACCGCGGTCACGATCCGCTCGAGGTCGGCCTCGGTGAGCGAGGGGTGGACCGGGAGCGAGATGACCTCGCGCGCGACCTGCTGGGTCACCGGCAGCTCGAGGCCCTCGGCGTAGCGGGTGAGCGACGCGAGCTGGTGATTCGGGATCGGGTAGTAGACGCCCGAGCCGACCTGGTGCTCCTCGCGCATCGCGGCGACGATGCGGTCGCGCTCGTCGCCGTCGACCTTGATCGTGTACTGGTGGTAGACGTGCGTCGCGTCGGCGGCCACCGGCGGCACGACGACGCCCTCGAGGTGGCGGTCCAGGTAGGCGGCGTTGTCCTGGCGGACCTTGGTCCAGCCCTCGACCTTGGTGAGCTGGACGCGGCCGATGGCGGCGTGGATGTCGGTCATGCGGGCGTTGAAGCCGACGACCTCGTTGGCGTACTGGCGCTCCATGCCCTGGTTGCGCAGCAGGCGCACCATCCGCGCGATCTCCTCGGTGGCGCAGGAGACCATGCCGCCCTCGCCCGAGGTCATGTTCTTGGTCGGGTAGAGGCTGAACATCGCGAAGTCGCCGAAGGTGCCGACCTGGGCGCCCTTCCACGTCGCGAGGTGGGCCTGGGCGGCGTCCTCGAAGAGCCGCAGGTCGTGCTCGTCGGCGACCGCCTGCAGCGCGTCGACGTCGGCCGGGTGGCCGTAGAGGTGCACCGGCATGATCGCCGCGGTGCGCTCGGTGACGGCGGCGCGGACGCTGTCGGCGTCGAGGCAGAAGTAGTCGGCCTCGACGTCGGCGAAGACCGGGGTGGCGCCGGTGAGGGCGACGGAGTTGGCCGTGGCGGCGAAGGTGAACGACGGGACGATGACCTCGTCGCCCGGGCCGATCCCCGCGGCCAGCAGGCCGAGGTGCAGGGCCGAGGTGCCGGAGTTGACCGCGACGGCGGTGCGGCCGCCCGTGACCGCGGCGCCGAACTCCTGCTCGAAGGCGGCGACCTCGGGGCCCTGCGCGATCATGCCGGAGCGCATCACGCGGTCCACGGCAGCGCGCTCGTCGTCGCCGACGATCGGCTTGGCGGGCGGGATGAACGGGAGGGAGTCGGCGGACATGTGGTGCCTTTCGGTGCTGGCGTCTGCTGCTGGTGCTGGGGACTGGTGCGGGGGACTGGGGCCGGGGTCAGCCGGCGGTGCGCTCGAGCCAGGCCTCGACGGGGCCGCGCAGCGGGTCCTGCAGCGCGGAGGTGTCGCGCGAGCCCTCGAGCAGGACGGCCGCGAGGGGCGCGTGCTGCTCGGCCGGCACGCCGAGGCGGTCGAGGCGGTAGGTGTTGAGGCGGGCCGGTCGGGCCGGGACGCCCATGCTCACCACGAACGGCGGCAGCTCGCGGGTGACGGCGGACTGCATGCCGATCATCGAGCCCTCGGGGACGGTGAGCCGCTGGTGCACGACGGTGCCGAGGCCGAGGTTGGCGCCGTCGCCGATCCTCACGTGACCGGCCGCCACCACCATCGCGGAGATCGTGACCTCGTCGCCGATGCGGCAGTCGTGGTTGACGTGGGCCTTCGACATGAGGAACCCGTCGTCACCGACGGAGGTCTCGTGGGCCCAGCCGCCGCTGACCGTCACCATCTCCTTGAACACGTTGCGCGAGCCGATGACGACCGGGTTGCCGTCGAACGGCTCCTCCCACGACGCGGTCATGTCGTGGCCGCGGACCTCCGCGGCGCCGCCGATGACGACGTGGGAGGCGAGGTAGTTGCCGTCGCCGAGGGTGACCCGGCCCTGCAGCACGCAGAAGGGTCCGACGACGTTGTCCTCGCCGAGGGTGACCTCGGGGCCGATGACGGCGGTGGGGTGGATCCGGTTGCTCACGGGGCTGGTGCTCCTCTGCGCCGGGTCAGCGGCGGACGGCCGGGTCGGCGAGGACGGCGCGCAGCTGCTCGGCGACGTAGTCGAGGTCGTCCTGCACCAGGTTGGCGTGCATCGGGAGCGCGAACTGCGAGGTGAACAGGTGCGCCGACACCGGGCAGACGTCCGAGGTGCCGTAGACGGGCTGGACGTGGGAGGCGTACGTCCCGAAGTTGCTGCCGACGCCCCGCTCGCGCAGCGCCACCACGACGGCGTCGCGGTCGACGGAGTCGTGGGTGGTGACGAGGTAGGACTGGTAGGGGTGGGTGCGGTCCTCGCCGACGACGGGGAGGTCGATGCCCTCGACGTCGCCGAGCCGCTCGGCGTAGCCGGCGGCGGCGGCGGTGCGGGCCGCGACCAGGTCGGGGAGCCGCTTGAGCTGCACGCGCATCATCGCCGCCTGCACGTCCGACATCCGGTAGTTGTAGCCGGCGGTGTCGAAGGACGGGACGGCGAGGCCGGCGGAGCCCTCGCGGCTCACGGCGGGCGCGATGCCGTAGGTGTGCAGCTTGCGGGCGAGGTCCATCTTCTCGGTGTCGTCGCCGACCAGCGCGCCGCCCTCGCCGGCGGTGATCCCCTTGCGGCCGTGGAAGCTGAAGGCGGCCAGGTCGGCCAGGCTCCCGGCCGGGCGGCCCTTGTAGGTCGCGCCGGCGGAGCACGCGGCGTCCTCGACCACCCAGAGACCGTGGCGGCGAGCCAGCGCGTTGAGCTCGTCGTAGTCGGCTGGCTGGCCGACCATGTCGACCGCGATGATGCCGACGGTGCGCTCGTTGACCAGCGCGGCCGCGGCGTCGACGTCGATCGTGCCGGTGTCGGGGCGGACGTCGGCGAAGCGCGGGGTCGCGCCGGTCCACACGACCGAGTGACCGGTCGCGGGGAAGGTGTAGTCGGCCACGATGACCTCGTCGCCGGGGCCCGCGCCGAGCACCTGCAGCGCGAGGTGCAGCGACGAGCCGCAGTTCGACGTCGCCAGTGCGTGGGCCGTGCCGGCGCTCGCGGCGAGCTCGCCCTCGAAGGCCACGCAGGTCGGGCCGGCTCCGGAGAGCCAGCCG
This sequence comes from Nocardioides palaemonis, assembly GCF_018275325.1. Taxonomy (NCBI): domain Bacteria; kingdom Bacillati; phylum Actinomycetota; class Actinomycetes; order Propionibacteriales; family Nocardioidaceae; genus Nocardioides; species Nocardioides palaemonis. Next base: position 1,199,557 of record NZ_JAGVQR010000001.1, read on the forward strand.
CTCGCGAACACCTCGCGCAGTGCCTCGATCTCCTCCTCGCCCACCGTGGGCTGACCGAGTGCGACCTGACGGGTGGCGTTCATACGAGACCTTCCGGATGTGTGGCCGCGGATGCGAGCCGGGTGTGGCGGACGATCCAACCTAGACGCTGGTGAGGAGGGATCGGAAAATGACAGGGGCTCACCACGCGGTCACGCACCAGGCGACGACGGCGACGGTGCTGACGGTCCCGAGCACGCGCGCGAACCACGGGTGGTCGCGCGCCAGGAGGAGGACCACGAGGACGAACAGCGGCGCGAGGGAGATCGAGTAGCGCGAGACGACCGGGAAGTCGATCCCCACGTTGATGGCGTTGAGCAGGCGCAGCAGGGGCGGGTAGGCGAGCAGGCCCAGCAGGGTCGAGGCGGCCGCCAGCTGGAGCACCCGCACCGGGGCCGCCGGCGTGGTCGCCGCGACTGGCCGGCGGGCGGGGGCGGGGTCGCGGCGCCGCAGCACCCCCGTGGCGGCGGCCACCAGGCCGCCGGTGACGATCGCGGTGACCAGCAGCGGCATGCCGACGCCGGCGGAGCGGATCCAGACCCGGACCGTGCCGAGGTCGGGGCGCACCAGGCTGCCGTCCTCGACCCACGGCAGGTGGGAGGCGAAGACCTCCGCCCAGACGCCGAGGGCGATCTTGTCCCAGCCGGTGGCGGCGTACGCGGCGTAGATCACGTCGTTGCCGACGGTCGCCCGGGCGCTGATGAAGACCCCGAACGCGAGGATCGGGACGACGAGGAGGGCGGCCAGCACCGCGGCGTGCCACCACTGGGGGTCCCAGGCGCTGTTGAAGCGGCGACCGCGTGCCTTCAGCACCAGCCCGAGCAGCACGGCGAGCAGGAACACGCCCGCCGGCAACGACGCCGTCACCGCGACCGCGGCGGCCACAGCGGTCGCGCCGGCCAGCCAGCCGAACCCGCGGCCGGTCATCATCCAGCGCAGGCCCGCACCGGCGACCAGGGCGCCGCACAGCACCGCGGCCGACATCGGGTTGACCATCGTGGAGTAGACGAGCACGGACGGTGCGGCGACCGGCGTGAAGGCGGCCGCCACCTGGCCGGCCGGGCCGAGCCCGAGGCGACGCGCCACCCAGGCGCAGAGTGCCATGCCGGCGGCTGCGACGACCGCGGCGAACTGCCGGTAGGTGTCGATGTCCCAGCGCGGGTCCGGCGTGACCAGGTCGACCGCGCGCCGGAACACCTCGCCGGCGACGAAGTAGGTCGGGTAGTGGATGTAGCCGGTCGTCAGGGGACCGGACGACATCGGCAGCCGGTCGGCGCGCGCCTTCGGTGAGTCGCACGCGGCCTTGAAGGTGATGGTCTGGTGGCCGGTGTAGCAGGTCCACGTGTCGACCAGCGGGCGCCCGAACTCGGCGCCGCGGTAGGGGTAGGTGCCGCGGTGCACCTTGAACGCGGTGTCGGCGTGCGCGACCTCGTCGACGGGGGAGAGCGGCTTGCCCTCGCTGGCGAGCCGCCAGGTCGTCACGAGGGTCAGCAGCAGCCCCGCGACGAGGACCCCGACACCCAAGGCCGACGCGGCCCTGGAGCGGAGCCGCCCGCGGGCGGCGGCCGTCGGCGTCCTCACCAGACCGCCAGCGTCACGCCGAGGACGCCGCCGACGCCCAGCAGCGCGAGTGCGCGGGCCAGGGCGGGGCGTCCCGGGGTGGACAGCAGCACCAGCCACACGAGCAGCGGGGTGAACGACATCGCGTAGCGAGCCACGACCGGGTAGTCGAAGCCGAGGTTCACGGCGTTGCTGACCCGCATGGCGGGTGGGAACAGCAGCAGCGCGACGAGTGAGGAGAGGACCAGCAGCGGCACGACGGCGATCGTACGAGCGTGGGTGCGCGGGTCGCGCGGCGCGGTCGCCCCGCGTGCAGCGGCGACCACGAGGCAGCCGAAGACCGCGATCGTCACCCAGAGCGGCACGCCCTGGACCGCCGAGCGCGCCAGGTGCTGCACGAGCGGGGCGTCCTGGCCGGCCGACAGGGACGACGTCTCGTACCACGGGGTGTGCAGGATCGAGAGCTCCCAGACCCCTCCCGACACGACGTTCCCGAGCCCGCCGAGCGGCGCGAAGGCGTAGAGCTCGGCGTTGCTGAGCGTGGCACGCGAGGAGATGAACGCGCCGTAGGCGATGACCGGCGCGACCACCAGGGCCGTCAGGAGCCCCAGCTGCCACCAGCGCGGCTGCCAGGCGCCGCCCACCTGCCAGCCGAGGCGACGCAGCACCAGCACGGCCGTCATCGCCACCATGAACGCCCCCGCGGGCAGCGAGTCGACCACCGCGACCGACGCGCCGAGCGCGGTCGCCGCGGCGAGCGGCCAGAACCCGCCCCGGTCGAGGGCCCACCGCAGGCCGGCCCACGCGATCAGCGCGCCGCTGAGCACCGCGGTGGACTGCGGGTTGGCGATCGTGCCGTAGAGCAGGATCCCGGCCGTCGCGGAGGGCACGAAGGTCGCCGCCACGAGCGCCGTGCCGCGGAACCCGAGGCGCCACCCGCCGAGCAGGCACAGCGCGACCCCCAGGACGCTCATCAGCGTGGCGAAGTGGCGGTAGGTGTCGACGAACGAGTCCGCGTCGTCGGTGTCGCTCACCGCGTCGACGACGGCCCGGTAGCCCTCGGCCGCGACGAAGTAGGTGGGGTAGTGGATGTAGCCGGAGCTGTAGATCCCGGACGGGAGCGAGTTCGGGCCCAGGTCGGGGTGGTCGCACGGCGCCATCGCCTCGCCGGACTCGTGCCCGACGCCGCAGGCCCACTCGCGCACGACGTCCATCGTCATCAGCGACCCGCGGTGGGGGAAGTCGCCCCGGTGCACGTGCGCGTGGGTGTCGAGGTGCATGTGCTCGTCGACGGCGCTCATCGGCCGGTTCGACCCGGCCTCGCGCCACAGTGCGGTCAGCAGGATCACCAAGGTCCCCGCCACCACCACCGGGACCAGCCATGGGCGCGACGGTGTGTCCTTGCGCACGGATCTCTCCCCCTTCAGCGTCCGGCGACGGTCAGCACCTAACCACAGACCGCGGGCGACTACCGTTTCCCCTCGTGCCCCAGCAGCAGCCCGAGCAGCAGGCCCCGCCCGTCCAGCGCCTCCGCGTGCGCTACGCCAAGCGCGGCCGGCTCCGCTTCACCAGCCACCGCGACTTCAGCCGCGCCTTCGAGCGCGCGGTCTTCCGCGCCCGGGTCCCGATGGCGTACTCGTCGGGCTTCAACCCGCACCCCCGGATCTCCTACGCCGGCGCGGCGCCCACCGGCTCCGCGAGCGAGGCGGAGTACCTCGAGCTCGCGCTCGCCGAGGTGGTCGACCCGGCCGCGATCCACGCCGTCCTCGACGAGGCGCTGCCGCCCGGCCTCGACGTGCTCGAGGTCGTCGAGTCGCCCGGCGGGTCGCTCGCCGACCTGCTCGAGGCCAGCCGCTGGCGCATCGACGTCGCGGCCGGTCCCGACGTCACGACCGCGGCCGTGGAGCGGTTCCTCGCCGCGGACGAGGCGCTGGTCGAGCGGATGACCAAGAAGGGGATGCGGGAGTTCGACGCCCGCGGCGCGGTGGTCGCGCTCAGCGTCCTGGCGGACGCCCCGGCGACCGGGCGTACGTCCCTCGACGTGGTGCTGCGCCACGGGACCCCGGCCGTCCGCCCCGACGACGTCCTGCGCGGCCTCGCCGCCGTGGCCGGGCTCGACGCGGGGGAGGCGCCGCTGATGACCCGCCTGGCGCAGGGGCCGCTGCTGGCCTCCGGCGAGGTCGGCGACCCGCTGGCGACTCGCGCATAGGGCCAGCCGGCCGCCCGTGTGCGATACTCGCCACGTTCGACGCCCTGACGACCGTCAGGATCCCGTCGAGCCGACGACGTTCTCGCCGGTCGCACCACGTGGCCGGCACCCCGGACGGGTGGACGTCACCGGACCGCGACGCGGCCTGAGGAGTCGGTGACAGCGACTCCCACTGGGCCCGGCGACCGCGGCGGGTGGCGGAAGGCCGCCGGAGACGCACCCGCGGAGGGGGTCGCCGCCACAGAATCTTTGCGTCCCCCGGGATCGCCGTGCGAGAGCGGTGGACGCCGTATCGGCACCCTCAGGTGCCCGAGGAGCACCGCATGCTCGATTCCGACCAGCCCGACACCACCACCGAGACCGCGAATGGCGAGGTGAGCGCGGCGTCGGAGACGCCCGCGGCGCCCGTCGTCACGCGCCGGACGCGCTCGTCGCGCACCGCGAAGAAGGCCGCCGCGGCACCCGAGGCGGCCGAGACGACCGAGGCGACCGAGGCGACCGCCGAGGCGCCGGCCGAGGCCGCGCCGGTGAAGAAGGCCGCCGCCAAGCGCGCACCCGCCAAGAAGACGGCTGCCAAGCGGACCACCAAGAAGGCCGCCGCGGCACCTGAGGCGTCCGAGACGACCGAGGCCCCTGAGGCCCCCGCCGCGGAGTCGCCCGAGGCCGTGCCGGCGAAGAAGGCCGCCGCCAAGCGCGCGCCGGCCAAGAAGGCCGCCGCCAAGCGGACCACGAAGAAGGCCGCTGCCACCCCTGCCGCCGACGAGGCGCCGGCGGCCGAGGCCACCGCGGCCCCCGACGCCCCCGCGACCGACGCCGACACCGGCCACGCCGTCCTGTTCCAGGCGCCGGTCGTCACCACCACGCGCCGCACCCGCACGAAGGCGGCGCCCGCAGCAGCCGCCGCCGCGACGGACGACGCGCCCGCCGGCCAGGCTGCCGACGTCGCTGCTGACGTCGCTGCCGACGCCGCGCCTGCCAGGAAGTCCGGCGCCAAGAAGTCCAGCAAGAAGTCGGGCGCCAGGAAGTCCGGCTCGGCGACGGACGCCGACACCGCCGTGGACCCTGCTGCCGCAGCAGCCGACGAGACCGCGGCCGAGGACACGGCTGCCGCCTCGTCGCCGGAGGCTGCGCCCACCACCCGCTCGCGCAGCCGCAAGCGCGGAGGCAAGAAGGCCGCCGAGGCGGTGCCCGCCGAGGTCGCCGAGGACGAGGACGCCGAGGCCGAGGCCGAGGCCACGCCGGACGAGGCGACGGCCGAGACCGCGTCCGACGACGCCGCTGCGGATGACGCCGAGCAGGCCGACTCCGACGCCGGGTCCGAGACCGACGACGAGCAGTCCGACGACGACGCCGAGGGCGGCGCGCCGCGTCGCCGCCGTCGCCGTGGCGGCCGCCGGCGCCGCAAGTCCTCCGACGCGTCCGCCGAGGGCGGGGAGGGCAGCGAGGGCGCCGAGGGTGACTCGTCGGCGGAGTCGACCGACGCGACCGACGCCGCCGAGGGCGGCTCGACCGGCCCCGACCAGTCCGACGCCGGCGACGACAGCGGGGGCTCCTCGCGACGCCGCCGTCGCCGCCGCCGCGCCGGTGACGACAGCGGGGGCGACGACGACGACCCGAACACCGTCACGCGGGTCCGCAAGGCACGCAGCGCCGAGGACCAGATCACCGCGGTGTCGGGGTCGACGCGCCTCGAGGCCAAGAAGCAGCGCCGCCGCGAGGGCCGCGAGGCCGGACGCCGGCGTGCGCCGATCGTGAGCGAGGCCGAGTTCCTGGCGCGCCGCGAGTCGGTCGACCGCGTGATGGTCATCCGCCAGCGTGAGGACCTCACCCAGATCGGCGTCCTCGAGGACCGCGTGCTCGTCGAGCACTACGTGGCCCGCGAGTCGCAGACCTCGCTCATCGGCAACGTCTACCTCGGCCGGGTGCAGAACGTGCTCCCCTCGATGGAGGCGGCGTTCATCGACATCGGCAAGGGCCGCAACGCGGTCCTCTACGCCGGCGAGGTCAACTGGTCCGCGCTGGGCCACAAGGACGGCCAGCCGCGCAAGATCGAGTCGGTCCTCACCAGCGGCCAGATGGTCCTGGTCCAGGTCACCAAGGACCCGGTCGGCCACAAGGGCGCCCGCCTCACCAGCCAGGTCAGCCTGGCCGGGCGGTTCCTCGTCTACGTCCCCGACGGCACCACCTCCGGCATCTCGCGCAAGCTCCCCGACACCGAGCGCAACCGCCTCAAGACCCTCCTCAAGGAGATCGTCCCCGACACGGCCGGCGTCATCGTGCGCACCGCGGCCGAGGGCGCAAGCGAGGAGGAGCTGACCCGCGACGTCGAGCGGCTCAAGGCGCGCTGGGAGGAGATCGAGAAGAAGGCGACCCACAAGGGCTCCGGCCCGCAGCTGCTCTACGGCGAGCCGGACCTCACCCTCAAGGTCGTCCGCGACCTGTTCACCGAGGACTTCTCCAAGCTCGTCATCGAGGGCGACGACGTCTGGGACACCGTCCGCGGCTACGTCGAGTCGGTCGCCCCCGACCTCGCCGATCGCGTGGAGAAGTACCAGCGCAACGGTGCCGGCGACGTGTTCTCGACCTACCGGATCGACGAGCAGATCAGCAAGGGCCTCGACCGCAAGGTCTGGCTGCCGTCCGGTGGCTCGCTGATCATCGACCGCACCGAGGCGATGACGGTCGTCGACGTCAACACCGGCAAGTTCACCGGCTCCGGCGGCAACCTCGAGGAGACCGTCACCAAGAACAACCTCGAGGCCGCGGAGGAGATCGTGCGCCAGCTCCGGCTGCGCGACATCGGCGGCATCATCGTCGTCGACTTCATCGACATGGTCCTCGAGTCCAACCGCGACCTGGTGGTGCGCCGCCTCGTCGAGTGCCTGGGCCGCGACCGCACCCGCCACCAGGTCGCCGAGGTGACCTCGCTCGGCCTGGTGCAGATGACCCGCAAGCGCATCGGTACCGGTCTGCTCGAGGCGTTCAGCGAGAACTGCGAGCACTGCCACGGCCGCGGCGTCGTCGTCCGCGACCAGCCGGTCGACCCGCACGCCAGGTCCGACGACGGCGAGGGTCGACGCGCCGGCCGCCGTCGCGGGCGGCGTGGGGCGAACGGCGAGAACGGCAGCGAGCAGCATCCGGCCGACCAGCCGGCCGCCGCCGCTCCCTCGCCCAAGGACGTGGCGGCCATGGCGCGCCACGACAAGCCGGCCGAGGAGATCGCCGAGGAGTCCGCCGAGGAGTCCGCCGAGGCTCCCGAGGAGACCACGGAGTCGAGCGTCGAGGCGACCGCCGACGAGACGGCCGTCGAGACCGCCGCCGCGCCTGTCGCCGAGCCCGAGCAGGCTCCGGAGGCCGAGGTGGCGCCCGAGCCCGAGCGGGCCCCCGAGCCCGAGCAGGCCCCCGAGGCCGACCAGGCTCCCGAGGCCGAGGTGGCGCCCGAGCCGGAGAAGCCGCGGGTGGTGACGCGTACGCGCCGTCGTTCCGCGAGCCGACCGGCCGGCCCGCCGTCCGCGCTGGCGTCGGCGACGACGAGCTCCGGGGTCGCGGGGACGCTGCCCGAGTCGGGTGCGGTCGAGCCCGGCACGGCGGGCGTCGAGCCCGGTGGTGCGGCCGCGAGCGACGGCGCGGAGGCGCCCGCCGCGGAGGCGTCGAGCGTCGAGCACGTCCCGATCAAGCGCAAGGGTTCGCGCAAGCGCTGACCCCGGGGAGGTGGCCGGGCCTCGTTTTGCCCGGTCGCCACCCCATCGCGTACTGTTGTTCCTCGGTGTTCGACACACCGATTCTGCGCGCCCGCCACGTGGCGTACTCGCCCGAAGTCCAGGCGGTGTCGTGCGCAGTCCCGCAATTTTCATCACCTGTAGTTCTGAGGAGAGTGACTCGCCGTGTACGCAGTCGTGCGCAGTGGCAGCAAGCAGCAGAAGGTTGCCGTCGGCGACGTCATCGAGATCGACGCGATGGCTGCCACCGGTGACACCATGACCCTTCCCGTGGTGATGGTCGTCGACGGCGACAAGGTCACCGCGACCGGCCTCGACAAGGCCAGCGTGACCGTCGAGGTCACCGGCCGCACCAAGGGCCCGAAGATCGTCATCCAGAAGTACAAGAACAAGACCGGCTACAAGAAGCGCCAGGGTCACCGCCAGAAGTACACCCAGGTCAAGGTCACCGACATCTCCCTCTGAGCCCTGCGCTCGAGGACGATCCCACTCTCCGAGAAGGACTGAACAATGGCTCACAAGAAGGGTGCCGCGAGCACCAAGAACGGTCGTGACTCCAACGCCCAGCGCCTCGGCGTGAAGCGCTTCGGCGGCCAGGTCGTCGGCGCCGGCGAGATCATCGTCCGCCAGCGCGGCACGCACTTCCACCCGGGCACCGGAGTGGGTCGCGGTGGCGACGACACGCTGTTCGCCCTGCAGGCCGGCGCCGTCGAGTTCGGCACCCGCCGCGGTCGCAAGGTCGTGAACATCGTTCCCGGCGAGTGACGCTCCCGCGACACTGAACGTCTTCACCGAAGGGCGCCCCTAGACTCGGGGCGCCCTTCGCCATTTCAGCAGCAGAAGGATCAGTCATGGCCATCCCCACGTTCGTCGACCAGGCCACGCTCCACCTCGCGGCCGGACGAGGTGGCAACGGCGTCGCCTCGGTCAAGCGGGAGAAGTTCAAGCCGCTCGGTGGCCCCGACGGCGGCAACGGCGGTCAGGGCGGCTCGATCATCCTGCAGGTCGACACGAGCGTGACGACGCTCGTCGACTACCACCACAGCCCCAAGCGCCGCGCCGACAACGGTGGCCAGGGCGCCGGCGACCACAAGAACGGTGGCAACGGCAAGGACCTCGTCCTCGCGGTCCCCGACGGCACGCTGGTCAAGGACCAGGACGGCACCGTGCTCGCCGACCTCGTCGGCCACGGCACCACGGTCGTGGTCGCGCAGGGCGGTCGAGGCGGTCTCGGCAACGCCGCGCTGGCCTCCTCCAAGCGCAAGGCCCCCGGCTTCGCGCTCCTCGGGGAGCCGGGCGACGAGCTCGTCGTGCGCCTCGAGCTGAAGGTCGTCGCCGACATCGGTCTCGTCGGGTTCCCCAGCGCCGGCAAGTCGTCGCTGATCGCGGCGATCTCCCGGGCGCGGCCGAAGATCGCGGACTACCCGTTCACGACGCTCATCCCCAACCTCGGGGTCGTCACCGCAGGCGAGACCACCTTCGTGGTCGCCGACGTCCCCGGGCTGATCGAGGGCGCGGCCGACGGTCGCGGCCTCGGGCACGACTTCCTGCGCCACGTGGAGCGGTGCGCGGCGATCGTCCACGTCGTCGACACGGCCTCGATCGAGCCGGGCCGCAACCCGCTCGACGACCTCGAGGTGATCGAGGGCGAGCTGGCGCGCTACGGCGGTCTCGAGGACCGCCCGCGGCTGGTCGCACTCAACAAGGTGGACGTCCCCGACGGCCAGGACATCGCGGACATGGTGGTCGAGGAGCTCCGCGCCCGCGACCTGCGGGTCTTCGAGGTCAGCGCGGCCTCCGGCGCCGGCCTGCGCGAGCTCACCTTCGCGATGGCCGAGATCGTCGTGGCGGCCCGCGCGGCCGTCCCGGCCGTCGAGCCCGAGCGGATCGTGATCCGCCCGCGCGCGGTCGACGGCGGCGACGACTTCGAGGTGGTCGCCACGGAGGAGGGCTGGCGGGTCCGGGGCACCAAGCCCGAGCGCTGGGTGCGCCAGACCGACTTCAGCAACGAGGAGGCCGTCGGGTTCCTCGCCGACCGGCTCAACCGGCTCGGCGTCGAGGTCAAGCTGGCCCAGATGGGCGCCCAGGAGGGCGACACCGTCATCATCGGCCCCGAGGCCAACTCGGTCGTCTTCGACTTCAAGCCGAGCATCGAGGCCGGCGCGGAGATGCTCGGCCGTCGCGGAGAGGACGAGCGGCTGCGCGAGGAGCGTCCGGCCCGCGGCCGTCGCCGCGACATCGCCGAGGGCATGGAGACCAAGGCCGAGGAGGAGGCGCGCGCCGACGTGGCCCGCCGCCTCGACGCCGAGCGCGCCAAGAAGGGCCCGAACCGGAGCACCGGCAGCTCCGGCGTGGGTCCGATGGCCTACGAGATCGGCAGCAAGGACGATCCCGACTGGGACGGCAGTGACGACTGAGACCCCGACCGCCCGGGCCGACCTCGTGTCGGCGGCGCGGCGGATCGTGGTCAAGGTCGGGTCGTCGTCGCTGACGACCGCGGCGGGCGGCATCGACCCGGCGCGCGTACGCCGCCTGGTGGAGGTGCTCGCCGCGGCGCGCGACGGCGGCGCGGAGGTCGTGCTGGTCTCGTCGGGCGCGATCGCGGCCGGCCTCGCGCCGCTCGGGCTGACCCGTCGGCCGACCGTGCTGGCCGCCCAGCAGGCGGCCGCGTCGGTCGGCCAGGGCCTGCTGGCCCACCGCTACCAGGAGGAGTTCGCCCGCCACGGCATCGTCACCGGCCAGGTGCTGCTGACCGTCGACGACGTGATGCGCCGGGCGAGCTATCGCAACGCCCACCAGACGTTCGCCAAGCTGCTCGAGCTCGGGGTGGTGCCGATCGTCAACGAGAACGACACCGTCGCCACCTCGGAGATCCGCTTCGGCGACAACGACCGGCTGGCGGCGCTCGTCGCCCACCTGGTCCACGCCGACCTGCTGGTCCTGCTCTCCGACGTCGACGGGCTCTACGACGGGCCGCCCAGCCGTCCCGGCGCCCGACTGGTCCCGGTGGTGCGCTCGGAGGAGGACCTCGCGGCGGTGACCGTCGGCGCGGCGGGGGCCGCAGGCGTCGGCACCGGTGGCATGGCCACCAAGGTCGACGCGGCGCGGATCGCGACCGGCGCGGGCATCGACGTCGTCCTCACCTCGGCCGACCAGGCCGCCGCCGCGCTGGCCGGCTCGGAGGTCGGCACGCTGTTCGAGGCGACCGGCAGGCGCCGCCCGACCCGGCTGCTGTGGCTCGCCCACGCCACGTCCGGCCAAGGCAACCTGACCCTCGACGCGGGAGCCGTGCGAGCGCTCGTCGAGCGGGGGGCGTCGCTGCTCCCGGCCGGCATCACCGGCGTCGAGGGCACCTTCGTGGCGGGCGACGCCGTCGACCTGCTCGGCCCGGACGGAGCCCTCGTGGGCCGCGGCCTGGTCAACTTCGACGCCGACGAGGTGCCGGCGCTCCTCGGCCGCACCACCGGCGAGCTCAAGGCCTCGCTCGGCGCGGCCTACGAGCGCGAGGTCGTGCACCGCGACGACCTCGTCCTGCTCTAGCGGGCACGCCGCTCAGTCCGCCTGCCCAGCTGCTCCACGCACTCAGCCACGCTCGGTAGTCCAGTGGCGAACCGTCGTCGGGACGACCGCACATCGACGTTTCGCCACTGGACTACCCCGGGTTCGGTCGGTCGGCCGGTCTGCCGGGGGGTCGTCTCGCCCGTTCCCGGGTCAGTCCTCCGCGGCGAGGGCGGCGTCCAGCTCGTCCATGGTCGAGGTGAAGGCCGCGGCGAGGTCGACGTCGTAGGCGTCGGCCAGGGTCATCACGCACCACAGGCAGTCGGCGAGCTCGTGGGCCAGCGCCTCGTCGAGATCCTCCCGCGGCCGCACGCCGGCCTTGCCCTGCACCAGCTTGGCCAGGTCGCCGACGTCGCCGAGGAACCCGAGCATCACCTCCTCGGTGGTCCACGACCGGCCGTAGGCGTCGGCCTCCACCTGGGCGTATCTGGCCCGGATGGCGCGTGCCCGCTCGCGCATCTGCTCGAAGTCCATGGCGGCACCCTCCCTCACAGGGCGGCGGAGGGCCACAGCTGGACGCCCGCGCCGCGTACGTCGGCGTGTCGTGGCGGGCGTGCGGCGTGTCGCGACGGGGTGCCGGGGAAAGCGGCCCCGGCTAGCCTGCCGGTGTGCACTGGACACCGAGCGAGGCAGACGAGGCGGAGCAGGCCGCCTTCGAGCGGCTGTGGGGCGAGTGGCGGGCGCTGGACCCCGCCGGGCTCGCCGCGTTCATGGCCGACTACGACCGCGAGTGGTGGGTGGTCGGCGGCTGGGCCGTCGACGCGTTCACCGGCCGGCACCGCCCGCACGAGGACATCGACGCGGTGATCTGGCTGCGCGACCTGCCCCGGTTCCTCGAGCTGGTGGGGGACCGGCACCACGTCTGGTCGGCCGGCAGCGGGATGATCCGGCCGGTCAACGCGCAGTGGCCCGAGCCGCACCCGGGGGCCGGTCAGGTGTGGCTGCGCGACCACGCGCAGGCGCCGTGGTTCCTCGACTGCCTGCTGTCCGAGGACCGCGACGGGCTGTGGGTGTCGCGCCGCGAGGACGACCACGTCGTGCCGCTCGAGGACGTCACGTGGGTGGCCGACGACGGCATCCGCTACATGCGGCCCGAGGTGGTGCTGCACCACAAGGCGCGGCACGCCCGCACGAAGGACACCGCCGACCTCGCGGTCGCCTGGCCGCTGCTCGGCGCGGCCGAGCAGGACTGGCTGCGCGAGGCCGTACGCCGTGAGCGCGCGGACCACCCGTGGCTGGAGCAGATGGCCTGACTCAGGCCGAGCGTGCCCAGGCGAGCGCCTCGGAGACGAGCTGCTCGGTCGACATGCCGACCTCGGCGCGGACCAGGTCCTCCACGTCACCGGGGAGCAGCGCCTCACGCCGACGGAAGCTCCGCACCAGGTCCCAGAGCGCGTCCTCGCCCCCGGTGCTGGCGAGGTAGGCGCAGGCGAGGTGCGCGAGGTCGTAGTTGACCCGAGGGTCGCGCTGGTAGAAGTCGCGTCCGGTGGCGAGGCTGCGGGGCGTGACGCCGGCGAGGGCGCCGGCGAGGATCCGGCGCCGGGTGACCTCGTCGTACGCGGCGGCGTACGCGACGTGCTCCGCCGCGCCCTCGGTCAGCCAGGTCGGGCTGCGGTCGTCGGCGTCGCCGAGGGCGACGTGGACCAGCTCGTGACGGAACAGGATGCCGCGCCACGCCCCGCCGGCCGTGTGGACCGGGTTGACGGCGAACCGGTAGGCCACGGACCGCCGGCTGCCCGGCCGGCGGGTCACCGGGAAGGCGACACCGCCGGTGTCGTCCACGGTCATCGCGCTCATCTCGTCGATGGCGTCGACGTCGGAGATGTCGTAGGCCACGACCCTGCCGGACCAGGGCGGGAGGAGGGGGCGGATCGCATCGCGTGCGGCCACGATGTCGGCGTGCACCCGGTCGGCGTCGGCCCGCGTCCCGTCGTCGAAGACGGCGAGCACGCCGTCGGACTCCTCGACCGTGATCGCGGTGACGTCCCAGGGCGCCGGGACCCAGCCGGTGAAGGCGTCGCTCTGGAGGTTGCGGTCGCTGGTGAGGTGCACCTCGTCGGCGTCGCCGACGAACGTGTAGACCAGCGGCTGCGTGACAGCGCCCTCGTCGTAGCCGTCGAGGCGCATGGTGAAGTCGACCGGCAGCTGGAGGTCGCCGGCGCCCGCCACGCGGGTCATCACGTCCTCGTCCCCGAGGTCGAGCGCGAAGTCGCTCGCCGGGAGCTGGGCCACGTTGTCCCACCAGCGTGCCTGGCTGCGGGCGAAGGCGTCGGCCGCCGGGTCGATGGTGGCGAGGAAGGCCTCGCGGTCGCCGTCGACCAAAGCCTGCTCGCGGGCCTCGACGAGGGCCAGCGCGGCGTCGCGCAACGACTCGTTCATGCCCGCGGGCGCGGTGCGCTCGGGGAGGACGGCCTCGCCGTCGCGGCCGCCCCCGTCGTCCTGGCACCCGGCGAGCGGCAGCAGCAGGAGGGAGGCGAGCCAGGCCCGGGACGCACGCATGGGCCGGAGCCTAGGTGCACGACGGGGCACGCGGGGCAGGATCGCCGATGCCGTCCGCGTAGGCTTGGCAGGTCATGAGCGAGCGCATCGTCTACCTCGACCACGCCGCGACCACGCCGATGCTGCCGGTCGCGGTCGAGGCCATGACGCGCCACCTCTCCGGTGTCGGCAACGCCAGCTCGCTGCACGCCTCGGGCCGCGGCGCCCGTCGGGTGGTCGAGGAGTCGCGCGAGGCGATCGCGGGCGTGGTCGGGGCGCGGCCGGGCGACATCGTCTTCACCTCCGGCGGCACCGAGTCCGACAACCTCGCGCTCAAGGGGATCTTCTGGGCGCGCCGCGCCGAGGACCCCCGCCGCACCCGCATCCTGTCCACCTCCGTCGAGCACCACGCGGTGCTCGACCCGCTGCACTGGCTGGCCGACAACGACGACGCCGAGGTCGAGCTGCTGCCGGTCTCGAGCGAGGGCGTGCTCGACGTCGACGCGCTGCGGGCCTCGATCGAGCACGACCCGGAGTCGGTCGCGCTCGTCTCGGTGATGTGGGCCAACAACGAGGTCGGCTCGCTCCAGCCGCTCGACGAGGTGGTCGCCCTCGCCGCCGAGCACCGCATCCCGGTCCACACCGACGCGGTGCAGGCACTCGGCCAGGTGCCGGTCGACTTCGGCGCCTCGGGCGTCGACGCGCTGACCTTCACCGGCCACAAGGTCGGCGGCCCCTACGGCGTCGGCGCGCTCGTCGTGCGCCGCGACCTGCCGGTGAGCGCGCTGGTGCACGGCGGCGGCCAGGAGCGCGACATCCGCAGCGGCACCCTCGACGTGCCCGCCATCGCCGGCCTGGCGGCCGCGGTGGAGGCGTCGGTCAAGGGCCAGCACGACCACGCCGTGCGGGTCGCCGCGCTGCGCGACGACCTGGTGAGGCGGGTGCTGGACGTCGTGCCCGACGCCCACCTGCACGGTGCTCCGGTCGGCCCGCTGCGTCTGCCCGGCAACGCCCACATCGGCTTCCCGGGCTGCGAGGGCGACTCGCTGCTGATGCTGCTCGACGCCCGGGGCATCGAGTGCTCCACCGGGTCGGCGTGCTCGGCCGGCGTCCCGCAGCCCTCCCACGTGCTGCTCGCGATGGGGTGCGACCCCGACCAGGCGCGCCACTCGCTGCGCTTCTCGCTCGGCCACACCACCACCCCCGCCGACGTCGACGCCCTCGTCGAGGCCATCGGGCCCGTCGTCGAGCGCGCCCGCGCCGCGCGGGCCCGCTGAGGGGACGTCGCACCGATGAGGGTGGTCGCCGCCATGTCCGGCGGGGTGGACTCGGCCGTCGCCGCCGCGCGCGCCGTCGAGGCCGGGCACGACGTGACCGGCGTGCACCTCGCGCTCAGCCGCAACCCGGCGTCGTACCGCACGGGCGCCCGCGGCTGCTGCACCATCGAGGACAGCAACGACGCCCGTCGGGCCGCCGACGTCATCGGCATCCCGTTCTACGTCTGGGACCTGTCCGACCGCTTCCACGAGGACGTCGTGGAGGACTTCATGGACGAGTACGCCGCCGGCCGCACGCCCAACCCGTGCCTGCGCTGCAACGAGAAGATCAAGTTCGCCGCGGTGCTCGACCGGGCGCTGGCGCTGGGCTTCGACGCCGTGGCGACCGGTCACTACGCGCAGCTGCGGACCGGGGCCGACGGGCTGATCGAGATGCACCGCGCCGTCGACCACGGCAAGGACCAGTCCTACGTCCTCGGCGTCCTCGACCAGTCGCAGCTGCGGCACTCGCTGTTCCCGCTCGGTGACACCGACAAGCCGACCGTACGGCGCGAGGCCGAGGCCCGGGGGCTGCTGGTCGCTGACAAGCCCGACTCCCACGACATCTGCTTCGTCGCCGACGGCGACAACGCCGGCTGGCTGCGCGAGAAGCTCGGCGACCGGGCGCCCAACCACGGCGGCGACATCGTCGACGCGACGACGGGGGAGACCGTCGGCTCCCACCCCGGCACCTACGGCTTCACCATCGGCCAGCGCCGCGGGCTGCGGCTCGGCGTCCCGGCCGCGGACGGCAAGCCCCGCTTCGTGCTCGACATCGAGCCGGTCAGCGGCACCGTCACCGTCGGTCCGCGCGAGCGGCTCGCGGTCGACCAGGTCGTCGGGATCCGCCCGCGCTGGTGCGGCACCGTCCCCGAGCGGGTCGAGGGCACCGTCCAGCTCCGCGCCCACGGCGCCGAGCACCGCGCCGTCGTCACCGTCGACGGCGACCGCGTCGAGATCGAGCTGCTCGACCCGGCCGAGGGCATCGCACCCGGCCAGGCGGCGGTCGTCTACGACGGCACCCGCGTGGTCGGGTCGGCCACCATCGCCTCGACCCGGGCGGTGGGCGCCGCGTGAGCCTGGCGACCGGGGTCGGGTCGATGCCCGGCACGACGGACGCCGACCACGCCGAGGCCGTACGCCTCGTGCTGGGCGAGCTGCCGGACCTGCCGTTCGTGCCCGAGGTCCCGGGGCGCGGCGTGGCCGCCGGCATGACCGGCCGGGCGCTCGCGGTCGTCGACGGGCTCGGCGCCGACCTGCAGCCCGCCGGATGGCGGCTCACCGACACCAGCGGGGTCGACCACCGCAGGGCCCGCTCCCTGCTCGCCCAGGACCTCGACACCGTCGAGGAGCTCGCCCAGGGCTACGCGGGCGCGTTCAAGACCCAGGTCGCCGGCCCGTGGACCCTCGCCGCGACGGTCGAGAAGCCGCGGGGCGACAAGGTGCTGAGCGACCACGGGGCCCGCCGCGAGCTCGCCCAGGCGCTGGCCGAGGGGCTGCGCACCCACGTCGCCGACCTGCGGCGCCGGCTCCCGGACGTCGACCGCCTCGTGGTCCAGGTCGACGAGCCGGCGCTCGCCGCAGTGGTGGGCGGCCAGGTCCCCACGGCGAGCGGCTACGGACGCCACCGCAGCGTCGACCTGCCGGAGGCGTCGGCCCACCTCGAGTGGGTGGTGTCGGCCGTGACCGACGCGGGTGCCGAGGCCTGGGTGCACTCGTGCGCGCCGCAGACGCCGTGGTCGCTGGTCGTCGGGACCGGCGTGTCCGGGCTGTCGGCCGACCTGGCGATGCTCGGGCCCGCCGACCTCGACACCTTCGCCGAGGCGCTCGAGCAGGGCCGCACGGCGGCGCTCGGCGTCGTGCCGTCGACCGACCCGGCCGCCGTGGTCTCCGACGCCCGCGTGGTCGAGCGGGTGCAGCGCTGGCTCGACATGCTCGGCCTCGACCCCGAGGAGGTCGGTGACCGGCTCGTGGTCACCCCGACCTGCGGGCTGGCGGGCGCGTCGGGCGGATGGGCCCGCGAGGCGCTGCAGGTCCTGCGGCGCGGCGCTGACGGCCTGTCTGGTCGCTGAGCCTCAGCGGTCGCCGGACGGGACCGCGGCGCCGAGCACGTCGAGGGTGAGCCCGACCGCCACGTCGTGCCAGCGCTGCGAGCCGGACAGCATGTAGTGGCCGAGGGCTCCCATGTCGCGCAGCTCGACGCTGTCGGCGACGGCGCGGGCGCGCTCGACGTAGCGCGTGGTCTCCCTGAACGACGTGATCCGGTCACGCCGTCCGTGTGCCGCGCGCAGCGTCCGCCCGGCCAGGGTCGCGACGGGGTCCTCGGCCGACCACCACGGCGCCAGGCCGACGACGCCGACCACCGACGGGTCGTCGGCCACGTGGACCGCCACCCGGGCGCCCATCGAGTGGCCGAGCAGGACGACCGGGACGTCGCCGTGGGCGGCGCGCAGCTCGTCGAGCGCCTGTCGGGCGTCCGCCACCCGGTCGGCGCCGCCGTTCCAGCCGCGCTGGTCGTAGCGGACCAGCCAGACGCCCGCACCCGCGTCGGCGGCACGTGGCGCCACCGACCGCGCCAGCCAGGCGGCCCGGCGCCACGACGCGCTGCGTCCGTCGACGGACTGGCGCGAGCGGGGCTTGCCGCCGTGCAGGACGAGCACCATCGCGGTCGGGTGCGCGGGGACGTCGTAGGTGGTCACGTGGAGGTCGGGCACGTCGGTCCTTCGGAGCCGGGGTGGTCGTGGATGGGCTGGGCTGGCCGCGGATGTGCCGGGGGATGGCGCGAGGGAGGACCCCCGGGTCACCGGAGATCCTCCCTCGCCGCTGGTCGTGGGTCGGTGTCAGTGGACGCCGACACCCTCGGGGGCGTCCTCGGTGGCGAGCTCCTCGTGCTTGACGTCGAGGAACAGCCAGGTGATGGCCGACGCGACGAGCATCATCGCGAAGCCGACGAGGAATGCGTGGGTCGCGCCCTCGGAGAAGCCCGACAGGTAGGCGAACTGCCCGACCTGCTCCTGGGTCAGCGCCCCCTGGGCCGCTGCGCCGATCTGCGGAGCGATCTCCTCGGTGCGGGCGTTGGTGAAGTGGAGCGCGACCGTGCTGAGGGTGGCGAGGCCGAGGGCGCCGCCGACCTGCTGCATGGTGTTGAGCACGCCCGAGCCGATGCCGGAGTCCTGGGCCCGCAGGCGGTGGACCGCCACGAGGGTCAGCGGCACGAAGTTGAGTCCCATGCCGAAGGCCATCAGCACGATGAAGGGCAGGACGTGCGTCCAGTAGTTGACGCCGTCGCCGAGGTGGCCGGTGGTCGTGATCGTCTCGATGATGCCCGACGCGCTCTGCGGCACGTCGAGGCGGCTGAACCCGAAGAGCGCGGCTGCGGAGAGCAGCGTGCCGACACCGGACAGGAAGCGCGGGTCGACCGTGCTGACCAGCTTGGAGGCAGCGGTGGCGGAGATGATCATCGCGATCGAGAACGGCAGGAACGCGAAGCCCGTGTGCAGCGGGGAGTAGCCGACGACCAGCTGGATGAACAGCGACAGGAAGAAGAACATCGCGAACATCGCGGCCGGGACGATCATCATCACCGCGAACGCGGTGGCGCGGTTCTTGCTGGCGAAGATCCGGAACGGCAGCAGCGGGTGGGCGACGCGCGACTCGATCAGCACGAACACGCCGAGCAGGGCCACGCCCGCGACGAGGCTGACGATCGTGCTGGTGGCGTCCCAGCCGTAGTCCTCCTGGCCGGCGCGGCTCAGGCCGAACACGATGGCGAGCAGGCCGGCGGTGCCGGTGATGGCGCCCGGGACGTCGAGCTCACCGGCGTGGCGCTCGGACTCGTCGAAGAAGCGGGGCGCGAACAGCGCGGCACCGAGCCCGATCGGGACGACGATCAGGAAGGTGTAGCGCCACCCCTCGATGCCGAGGGGGGAGTCGAGGCCGGTGAGCCAGCCACCGAGGATCAGGCCCACGGCGGCGCCGACGCCGGCCATCGCGGCGTAGACCGCGAACGCGCGGTTGCGCTCCTTGCCGGCCGGGAAGGTGGTGGCGATCAGGGCGAGGGCGGCGGGGGAGGCCATCGCCGCGCCGAGGCCCTGGAAGGCCCGGGCACCGAGCAGCATGGCCTCGTTCTGGGCGGCGCCGCCGACGAGGGAGGCGACGGCGAAGAGCAGCACGCCGGCCATGAAGATCCGGCGCCGTCCCATCAGGTCGGCGAGGCGGCCGCCGAGGAGCAGGAAGCCGCCGAAGGTCAGGGCGTAGCCGGTGACGATCCACTGCAGGTTGGCCTGGTCGATCGACAGGTCGCGGCCGATGAACGGCAGCGCGATGTTGGCGATGGTGGAGTCGAGCACCACCATCAGCTGGGCGAGCGAGATGAGCACGAGCGCCCAGCGCAGGCGCTTGTGCTGCTCGGGGGTCACCTCGTCGGTGGCCGGAGCGAGGTCGGTCATGTGCGGGTCCTTCGTGACGTGGGTCTGGGTCGAGTGGAGCAGAGGGGTCTGACAGTCAGGCCCTGGAGGGGCGCGGCCGGGCCGGGCCGGCCGGTCCGTGGAGCGCAGCGGGCAGGATCACCTCGTCGAGCACGCGCCCGACCAGGTCGGTGGTGACCTGCTCGCCGAGGAGGAACGCGCGATGCAGCACGATCCCGGCGAGCGAGGGGGCGAGCACGTCGAGGTCGACGTCGGGGTGCACCTCGCCGCGGGCCCGGGCACGCTCGTAGAGCACCCGGGAAGCCGCGACCTTGGGCCCGATGAACTCGCGGCGGTAGACCTCGGCGAACTCGGGGTCGCGGCCCATCGCGGTCACGACGGCGGCGAGCACCGACTGCGCGAGCGGGTCGTCGATCCCGCCGGCGCCGCAGTAGGCCGCCAGCAGGTCGCCGCGCAGGGTGCCGGTGTCAGGGGTGGTGGCCTCGCCCTTGCGGGCCGTGATCGCCGCGACCACGAGCTCGGGCTTGCCGCGCCAGCGGCGGTAGAGCGTGGCCTTGGACGCCTTCGCGCGGGTGGCGACGGCGTCCATGGTGAGCAGGTCGTAGCCCACGTCCGCGAGCACGTCGAGCGTCGCGTCGAGGATCTCCATCTCGCGCTCGCCCACCACGCGGGGGCGGGTGCCGGTCTCGGTCGGGGTCATGCGGCCTCTCACAGATGATGAAACGAAACGGTTTCGTTTCGACCAACCGCAAGGGTCGCACGCCCATTCCCGCCGCACCGGATCTTTTCCGGACCGGTCCAGACCACTGGCGCGGGCACCGGTGTCGGCGGCGACCGGCAGACTGTGCCCATGAGCACGACCGACGGGCCGCCCTCCACGTCCTCCTCCTCCGCCACCACCTCCGGCGACCTCGCGCCCGCGCCGCCCGAGGCGCGCGAGCGCCACCGCGAGCTGAGCGAGCAGGTCGAGGACGCGCGCTGGCGCTACTACGTGCTCGACGACCCGACGCTCTCCGACGCCGACTTCGACGTCCGGCTGCGCGAGATCGAGGGTCTGGAGGAGCAGTTCCCCGAGCTCCGCACGCCCGACTCACCGACGCAGAAGGTCGGCGGTGCGGTCTCGACCGAGTTCACCGCGGTCGACCACCTCCAGCGCATGGAGTCGCTCGACAACGCGTTCTCCTTCGAGGAGCTCGGCGCGTGGTACGCCCGGATCCTGCGCGAGGGCATCGAGGCGCCCGCGCTGCTGTGCGAGCTCAAGGTCGACGGCCTCGCGATCAACCTGCTCTACGAGGACGGCCGCCTGGTCCGCGCGCTCACCCGCGGCGACGGGCGCACCGGTGAGGACGTGACCCCCAACGTCAAGACCATCGCCTCGGTCCCGCACCGGCTCACCGGCACCGACGAGCACCCGGTGCCCGCGCTGGTCGAGGTGCGCGGCGAGGTCTTCTTGACCACCGACGCCTTCGAGCGGCTCAACGCCTCCATGGTCGACGCCGGCAAGCCGATGTTCGCCAACCCGCGCAACGCCGCCGCCGGGTCGCTGCGCCAGAAGGACCCGCGGGTCACCGCGACCCGCGACCTCGGCATGGTCTGCCACGGCATCGGTGCCCGCGAGGGCTTCGACCCGCCCGCCCAGAGCGCGGCCTACGCGGCCCTGCGCGCGTGGGGACTGCCGACCTCCGACGAGGTCCGGGTCGTGGACACGATCGCGGAGGTCGAGGCGCGCATCGAGCACGTCGGCGAGCACCGTCACACGATCGTCGGCCACGAGATCGACGGCCTGGTCGTGAAGGTCGACGACGTCTCCCTGCAGCGCCGGCTCGGCTCCACCAGCCGGGCGCCGCGCTGGGCGATCGCCTTCAAGTACCCGCCGGAGGAGGTCAACACCCTCCTCAAGTCGATCGAGGTCAACGTCGGCCGCACCGGCCGGGTGACCCCCTACGGCGTGATGGAGCCGACCAAGGTCGCCGGCTCGACGGTGGAGAACGCGACGCTCCACAACGCCCACGAGGTGAAGCGCAAGGACGTCCGTCCCGGCGACACGGTCATCCTGCGCAAGGCGGGGGACGTGATCCCCGAGATCCTCGGCCCGGTCCTCGCGCTGCGTCCCGAGGGGCTCGCGGAGTGGGTGATGCCCACCGAGTGCCCGGCCTGCGGCACGCCGCTGGCCCAGCAGAAGGAGGGCGACAAGGACCTGCGCTGCCCCAACCACGAGCAGTGCCCCGCCCAGGTCCGCGAGCGGGTCTTCCACGTCGCCGGCCGCGGTGCGTTCGACATCGAGGGACTCGGCTACGAGGCGGCGGTCGCGCTGCTCGAGGCCGGGGTGATCACCAACGAGGGCGACCTGTTCGACCTCGACGAGGCGGCGCTGCTGCAGGCGCCGCTCTTCACCCGCGCGCCGAAGAAGGACGAGACCGGCCCCCAGCTCAGCGCCAACGGGGTCCGCCTGCTCGCCAACCTCCACGAGCGCAAGGCGAAGGTCCCGCTGTGGCGGGTGCTGGTCGCGCTCTCGATCCGCCACGTCGGCCCGACCGCCGCGCGCGCCCTCGCCACCGAGCTCGGCTCGATGCAGGCGGTCCGCGAGGCCGACGAGGAGACGCTCGCGGCCACCGAGGGCGTCGGCCCGACGATCGCGGCGTCGGTGCGCGAGTGGTTCCACGGCGCGAGCGAGGGCGACGCCGACACCGAGGAGATCGGCGACAACGCGGCCTGGCACACCGAGATCGTGGAGAAGTGGGCGGCCGCCGGCGTCGCGATGGCCGACGAGCGCGACGACTCGGTGCCCCGGACGCTGGAGGGACTGACCGTCGTCGCGACCGGCTCGCTGGAGGGCTTCACCCGCGACTCGGTCAAGGAGGCGATCATCTCCCGCGGCGGCAAGGCGGCCGGGTCGGTGTCGAAGAAGACCGACTACGTGGTGGTCGGGGACAACGCGGGGTCGAAGGCCGACAAGGCCGAGCAGCTCGGTGTCCCGGTCCTCGACGAGGCGCAGTTCGTGCGGCTCCTCGAGGGCGGCCCGGACGCCCTCGCCTGACGCGCCACGTCGACGTGCGAGGCGGTCAGCTGTCGTAGCTGCGACCCCCGAGGACGAGGTGGTTCGCGGAGCGGTCGCTGCGGTCTGGCGCCCCGGTGTGTACGCCTGCGCGGAACGGGTAGGGGAGGAGGAGGGACGGGCCTTCGACAACCAACCGGCCGCGGGCGTGGTCCCACTCCTGAGGTGCCGTCTCGGGCACTCACCAGCGAAAGGTCGTCCGATGTCCCCCAGCTCTCGCAGGTTCCTCGCCGCCGCGGCCGCCGCGGTCGTCCTCACCCCGCTCTCCGGGACGGTGCTCGTGCCCGCCGAGGCGGCTCGCCCGACCTGCGGCGGCCTGAAGGCGACGATGGTCGGGAACGACAAGGCCAACACGATCACCGGCACGCCCAAGCGCGACGTCATCGTCGCCCGCGGCGGCAACGACACCATCCGCGGTCTCGGCGGCAACGACGTCATCTGCGGTGGCGACGGGGCCGACACGATCTTCGGCGGCGACGGCAACGACCGGCTCGACGGCGGAGCCGACCTGGTGCGGCTCGACCGGTTCGGTCGGGTGGTGAAGAAGGGCGACACCCTCATCGGTGGCGCCGGCAACGACACCATCGAGCTCGGCTACGACCCGCGGCCCGCGACCGAGGGCACCGCCTCCGTCCTCGACGGCGTCTCCTACCGCGACGCGCCGGCCCCGATGGTCGTCGACTTCAGCTCGGGACAGACCGTCGCGATCGCGGCCGACGGCAGCGACACGGTGTCCGGTGTGCTCGGCGGCATCCGCGTCATCGGCACCGCGTTCGGCGACACCGTCAAGGGCACCAACAAGGCCGACGTCATCCTCGCTCGCGGCGGCGACGACACGATCTTCGGCCGTGGCGGTGACGACACGATCGCCGCCGACTCCTCCGGTGCGCCCGGCAACGACCGGCTCTACGGCGACGCGGGAGACGACAGGATCACCGGCAGCCTGGGCTCTGACCTCTTCGTCGGCGGCAGCGGCAGCGACGTGCTGACCTCGTCGTCCGAGATCCACCAGCAGCTCCGCGGCGGCAGCGGCTCGGACACGATCACCTTCCCGCTCCCGGTGGACTCCGGGTTCGTCGCCAAGGGCTTCGGCGGGCAGGACCGGCTGCGGCTGCTGCCCAGCTCGAACCCGGCGCTCAAGCCGACGCTGCGCATCGACCAGCTGAAGAAGACCACGATCCGCGGCCTCCAGCCCTACACGCTCGAGGGCAAGGTCAGCGGGTTCAACGACGTCCAGCTGCCGGCCCGGGCGAAGTCGGTCTTCAAGGGCAGCAACGAGTCCGAGATCGTGGCCGCCAACCCCGACTACCGCGTCGAGCTCTACGGACGCGGCGGCGCCGACGTGCTGATCGGCTCCGACGAGCCCGACCGGCTCGACGGCGGCAAGGGCTTCGACATCGTCCGCGGGCGCGGCGGCAACGACACCTGCAAGAACGCGGAGAAGCGCTCCAGCTGCTGAGCCGTCGGTGCCGCGTCGGAGGAGGTCCCGGGACTCTCCTAGGATCACCCCATGCCTGAGATCTCCCGGGAGGAAGTGGCCCACCTCGCCACCCTCGCCCGCATCGACCTCTCCGACGCCGAGCTCGACCACCTCGCGCCCCAGCTGAGCGTGATCCTCGAGTCCGTCGCGTCCATCAACGGAGTCGCCGGTGACGACGTGCCGCCCACCTCGCACGCCATCCCGCTGACCAACGTCTTCCGCGAGGACGTCGTGGTGCCGGGCCTGACCGCCGAGGAGGCGCTGTCGGGCGCCCCGGCGGTGGAGGAGCAGCGCTTCTCCGTCCCGCGGATCCTGGGTGAGGAGGCCTGATGAGCGACCTGACCCGGCGCACCGCCGCCGACCTCGCGGACGCGCTCGCCTCCGGCGACGTCACCTCGGTCGAGCTCACCGAGGCCCACCTGGACCGCATCGGGGCCGTCGACACCGACGTCCACGCCTTCCTGCACGTCGACCGCGACGGTGCGCTCGCCGACGCCGCCGACTCCGACGCCCGCCGCGCCCGCGGCGAGGCCCGCGGCGCCCTCGACGGCGTACCGATCGCGGTCAAGGACGTGCTCGCGACCCGGGGCCTGCCGACCACCTGCGGCTCGAAGATCCTCGAGGGCTGGGTGCCGCCCTACGACGCCACCGTCGTCACGCGGCTGCGCGAGGCCGGCCTCCCGATCCTCGGCAAGACCAACATGGACGAGTTCGCGATGGGCTCCTCCACCGAGCACTCCGCCTACGGCCCGACCCGCAACCCGTGGGACCTGGACCGGATCCCCGGCGGCTCCGGCGGTGGCTCGGCCGCGGCCGTGGCCGCCTTCGAGGCGCCGCTGGCCATCGGCACCGACACCGGTGGCTCGATCCGCCAGCCCGGCGCGGTCACCGGCACCGTGGGCGTCAAGCCCACCTACGGCGGCGTCTCGCGCTACGGCCTGGTCGCGCTCGCCAACAGCCTCGACCAGGCGGGCCCCGTGACCCGCACCGTCCTCGACGCGGCGATGCTGCACGACGTGATCGGCGGGCACGACCCGCGCGACTCCACCTCGATCGCGCAGGACTGGCCGTCGTTCACCGGGGCCGCCCGCACCGGGTCCACCGGCGACCTGACCGGCGTCAGGGTCGGCGTCATCACCGAGCTGGCCGGCGAGGGCTGGCAGTCCGGTGTGATGGCTCGCTTCCAGGAGTCCGTCGACCTGATGGTCGCCGCGGGCGCCGAGGTCGTCGAGGTGTCGTGCCCCTCGTTCGTGCACGCGCTGGCCGCCTACTACCTGATCCTGCCGGCCGAGGCGTCGAGCAACCTCGCGAAGTTCGACGCGATGCGCTACGGCCTGCGGGTCACGCCCGACGGCGACCCGTCGGCCGAGGAGGTCATGCGGGCCACCCGCGACGCCGGCTTCGGCGACGAGGTCAAGCGCCGGATCATCCTCGGCACCTACGCCCTGTCCAGCGGCTACTACGACGCCTACTACGGCCAGGCGCAGAAGATCCGCACGCTCATCAGTCGCGACTTCGACGCCGCCTTCGCCCGGGTAGACGTGCTGGTCTCGCCGACCGCGCCGACGACGGCGTTCCGGCTGGGGGAGAAGCTCGACGACCCGATGGCGATGTACCTCAACGACCTCGCCACCATCCCCGCCAACCTGGCCGGCGTCCCGGGCATCTCGGTGCCCAACGGCCTCGCCGAGGAGGACGGCCTGCCCGTCGGCCTCCAGGTCCTGGCCCCGGCGCTCGCCGACGACCGCGTCTACCGCGTCGGCGCCGCACTGGAGACGCTGCACGAGAAGACGTGGGGAGCGCCCCTCATCGAGAAGGCGCCCGCCCTGCCCACGAAGGAGTCGGACCGATGACCTCCACCACCGACACGGCCCTCGTGCCGTTCGACGACGTGCTCGCGTCCTACGACCCCGCGCTGGGCCTCGAGGTGCACGTCGAGCTCAACACCGCCTCGAAGATGTTCTGCGGCTGCCCGGCCGTCTTCGGCGGCGAGCCCAACGCCGGCGTGTGCCCGACCTGCCTCGGCCTGCCCGGCGCGATGCCGGTGGTCAACGGCAAGGCGGTGGAGTCGGCCATCCGGATCGGCCTCGCGCTCAACTGCGACATCGCCGAGTGGTGCCGGTTCGCCCGGAAGAACTACTTCTACCCGGACATGCCGAAGAACTTCCAGACCTCGCAGTACGACGAGCCGATTGCCTTCGACGGCTACATGGACGTCACGGTGCCGGTCGAGGGGGGCGATGACGAGACCTACCGCGTCGAGATCGAGCGCGCCCACATGGAGGAGGACACCGGCAAGTCGCTGCACGTCGGTGGCGCCACCGGCCGCATCCACGGCGCCGACCACTCGCTGGTCGACTACAACCGCGCCGGCATCCCGCTCATCGAGATCGTCACCCGGCCGATCCTCGGCGCGGGCGCGAAGGCACCCGAGGTCGCGAAGGCGTACGTCGCCCAGCTGCGCGAGCTGATCGTCGCGCTCGGCGTCTCCGAGGCCCGGATGGACCAGGGCAACCTGCGCGCCGACGTCAACCTCTCGCTGTCGCCCAAGGGCAGCGGCGTGCTCGGCACCCGCACCGAGACCAAGAACGTCAACTCGTTCCGCTCCGTGGAGCGGGCCGTGCGCTACGAGATGCAGCGCCACGCCGCGATCCTCGACGGCGGCGGCTCGATCCTGCAGGAGACCCGTCACTGGCACGAGGACACCGGCATCACGACCAGCGGCCGGGAGAAGTCGGACGCCGAGGACTACCGCTACTTCCCCGAGCCCGACCTGGTGCCGGTCGCTCCGAGTCGCGAGTGGGTCGAGGAGCTGCGCGCCACGCTCCCGGAGAACCCGACCGCGAAGCGCGCCCGGCTGCAGGCCGAGTGGGGCTTCAGCGACATGGAGATGCGCGACACCATCGGTGCCGGCGCACTCGGCCTGGTCGAGGAGACCATCGCCGAGGGCACCGCCCCGCAGGCCGCCCGCAAGTGGTGGCTCGGCGAGCTCGCCCGGCGCAGCAACGAGGACGGCGTCGACCTCGTCGACCTGCCGATCACCCCCGCGCAGGTCGCGCGGATCCAGGCGCTCGTGGACGAGAAGGTCGTCAACGACAAGCTGGCGCGGCAGGTCTTCGAGGGCGTGCTGGCGGGCGAGGGGTCGCCCGACGAGGTCGTCGAGAAGCGCGGCCTCGCGGTCGTGTCCGACGACGGGGCGCTCGGCGTGGCGGTCGACAACGCCATCGCGGCCAACCCCGACGTCGCCGACAAGATCCGCGACGGCAAGGTCGCGGCGGCCGGTGCGCTCATCGGTGCGGTGATGAAGGAGATGCGTGGACAGGCCGACGCCGGACGGGTCCGCGAGCTGATCCTGGAAAAGTTGGCTGTCTAGACAACTTGTTAGGGTGCGAGCGAGTCACACAGGTCACATCACCAACCAACGCTCGCACCACGTGGGGGAGCGCAGGGGCCGGACCCGGCGCCTGCTCCCGGCGGGCGGGAAGGAAAGCATGCTTCATCGCAACCGACCTCTCCGGACGGCCACCGCCGTCCTCGCGACCGCCGCCCTGGGCGCCGGCGTCCTCGGCGCGGCCCCCGCCTCGGCGGACCCGTCCCCGGCGCTGCGCTCGGCCAAGGCCGCGGTCAGCACCGACAGCACGCCGTCGACCATCGCCGCCGAGTGGATGGCCGGTGAGCTCGAGAACGGCCTGCTCATCAGCGGGACCAACCCTGACTTCGGCCTCACCATCGACACCGGCATGGCGCTGTCGACCATCGCCAGCCAGGGCGGCACCGTCACGGCGATCAACAACACCCTCGAGCCCCGCATCGCCGAGTACGTCGGCAACGGGACCGAGGAGTCGTACGCCGGTCCGCTGGCCAAGGCAGCGACCTTCGCCCGGATCGCCAAGAAGAACCCGACGAGCTACGGGGGGATCAACCTGATCACCCGCCTCGAGGAGCGCACCGCCGACGTCCCGGCCGACCCGGCCGCGGAGCCGCAGAAGGCCGCCATCGCCGGCCGGATCTTCGACAAGTCCGCGTCGGGCAACTACGCCAACGTGGTCGGCCAGTCCTACGCCGTGCGCGCCCTCACGCTCGCGCAGTCGACCGAGGCGGCCGCCGCCCGCGACTTCCTGCTCAAGCAGCAGTGCGCGTCCGGCGCCTTCCGCGTCGACTTCGCCAACGCCGACCAGCCCGTCCAGGCCTGCACCGACGGTGCGGCCGGCAGCGAGGCCGACCCGGACGCCACCGCGTTCGCGGTGATCAACCTCGTCGAGTCGGGCGACAAGTCCGCGGCCGTCGTCGGCGCGCTCGCCAAGGCCGGCACCTGGCTGGCCGCCCGCCAGCGCAACAGCGGGGCGTTCCGCGCCGCCGCGCCGGTGAGCCAGATCAACACCAACACCACGGCCATCGCGGGCTACGCCCTCGGCCTGCTGAAGAACCGCGACGCGTCGCAGAAGGCCGCCCTGTGGGTGCGCAAGAACCAGCCGGTCGACAAGTACAAGTGCCGCACCGCGCTGACCAAGGACACGGGTGCCGTGGCCTACCGCAAGGACCGGGTCAAGGCCTCGACGACCAGCGGCATCCCGGCGGACGCCCGCAGCGAGTGGCGCCGTGCCACCTCGCAGGCGATCCTCGGCCTGCAGTTCGCCCCCGCGAGCAAGGACAAGCTGCGCATCGTCTCGGTGCGCAAGCAGGCCCGCTCGGGCGAGCGCGTGCAGTTCCGCGTCTTCGGCCTCGCGCCGAGCGAGAGCGCCTGCATGCAGGTCAAGGGTGACTTCCTGCGCGTGAAGGGCAAGAAGTCGGGCGACAAGATCGTGCGCAAGCTCCAGCTGCCCGCCGGCAACCAGCGCCGCGTCGGCCTGGTGAAGACCTCGGACGACGAGGCCCGCACCTCGCTGCGCGTGCGCAACTGACGCACCTGCGCCACCCGCACGACCCCGCACCACCTCGTACGACCACCCCGGCCCGGCGTCTCGGACGCCGGGCCGGGGTGCGTCCGGGCCCGGGTGGGGGTTACGCTTCGCGAGCCGCGCCCGACCGGGCCGGCACCACACACGCCCGAGGTGGGGAAAGCCGGTCCGAAGCCGGCGCTGACCCGCAACCGTGGGCACGGGAGCGATCCCGTGCGAGCCGGAACACCCGCCCCGACGCGTCTTGACCACCATCGCTGTCGAGGAATGCAGCGGGGGCGAACCCGGCGCGTGCCGTCTTCCTTCCCGTTGTCGCAGCGAGGAAGGAACCATGAAGCTCTCCCTGTCCCGCAGCGTCGTGCTCGGGGTGGCGGTGTCGCTCGGCACGTCCGTGCTCGCGCAGCCGCTGCTGACCGCTCCCGCCACGGCCGCGGCCACCGATCCGGCGTCGTCCGCGGCCCGCTCCGGCACCGGCTGGCTGGCCACCCAGCTCACCGACGGCGTCATCCACAACCCGAACTTCGGCGGCTTCGACGACTACGGCCTCACCGTCGACATCGCGCTGAGCATGGACGAGGTCGGCGGGGACCAGGCGCTCGTGCGCCAGGTCCGCCAGGCCATGTCCACCCGCGTGGCCAGCTATGCCACCGGCGTCGACTACGGCGTGCCGGACGACCTCTACTCCGGCTCCTTCGCCAAGGCCCTCGTCTTCGCCGAGGTCTCCGGTGCCGACCCGCGGGCCTACGGCGGCTTCGACCTCGTCCAGCAGGTCGAGGACCGGGTCATCACGTCCGGCCCGACGGCGGGCCGCCTCGCCGACCAGGTCGACGGCGGCGCCGACTACGCCAACACCTTCGGCCAGGCGTTCGCTGCCCGTGGCCTCTCGGCCGCCGGGTCCGCGCAGGCCGCCCCGGTGACCGACTTCCTGCTGCGCCAGCAGTGCTCCTCGGGCTACTTCCGGGTCTTCTTCAGCGCCGCCGACGCGGCCGAGCAGTCGTGCGTCGACGGGACCGACCCGACCGACACCGACACCACCGCGCTCGTGGTCTCGCAGCTCGCCGCGATCTCGCCGCGACCGGCGAAGGTGCAGGGCGCGATCGACCGCGCGGTCGCGTGGCTGGCCTCGACCCAGCGCACCGACGGCTCGTTCGTCGGCAGCGAGTTCACCCCCGACCCCAACTCCAACAGCACCGGCCTCGCCGCCGCGGCGCTGGCCTGGGGCGGACGCTGCGAGCAGGCCGGCCGGGCCGCCGAGTGGGTCGAGGGGCGCCAGGTCGCTCCCGGCGCCACCGCGCCGCTCGCCGGCGAGGACGGCGCGATCGCCTACTCCGACGACGCGCTCACCACCGCCCGCGCCGACGGCATCACCGACGCGACGCGCGACCAGTGGTGGCGCGCGACGGTCCAGGCCGTCGCCGGCCTGACCCAGGCCCGCGGCACCGTCGCCGGCGTCACGCTGGGCGCGACCCCCGCCGAGTCCGGCGCGACGTCCACCGTCACGGTGGCCGGCGGCCGCACCGGTGACCGCTTCTGCCTCTCCGGTCCGGGCATCACCGGCACCCGCACCCTCGTCGTCGGTGCCGACGGGACCGCGACCGCCCGCGTCACCGTGCCCGCCTCGGGACAGCCCACCTGGACGGTGAGCGGCCGCGACGGTTCCCGCACGGCGAAGGCCGGCTCCGCCCGCGGTGCCATCACCGGCGTGACGCTGTCCGGTCCGTCCGGCTTCCAGCGGGCGCGCGGGCGGGTCTCGCTCGACGTCGCCGGCGCCACCGCAGGTGCCGGCTTCGTGCTCGAGGGTCCCGGACTGGCCGGCGTGACCGTCTACGCCGGCTCCGACGGCACGCTCACCCGCACCGTCACCCTGCCGAAGGGCACCGGCACCGCCACCTGGACGCTCGTCGGGGCCGACGGTCGCGTCTCCGCCGAGACCAGCGTGCTCGGCAAGCGCCGCCTGAAGGTCACCACGCCGAAGGGGAAGGGTGCCAAGGCGCGGGTCCTGGTCCGCCGGCTGGTCGCCGGTGAGAAGGTCCGCCTGCGCGTCGCCGGCCGGACCGTCGCCAAGGGCCGCGCCAACGCCAAGGGTCGCTTCGTCGGCCGGGTCGCCCTCCCGGAGGGGCGGTCGAAGGTCCGCGTGCGCGCCGTCGGCCAGTTCGCCGACCTGCGCACCGGCTCGACCGTGCTGCGGGCACGATGACCTCCGGACGTCTCGTACGCCGCCTCGCCGCGGCACTCGCCGTCCTGGTGGCCGGTCCGGGGCTCGCCCTCGGGCCGGCCCCGGCCGCGTCCGCCGCGACCTGTACCTCCGCCGGCGGGGTCAGCGTCGTCGTGGACTACCGCGAGCTCGGGGGCAGCACCGTCACGGCGTGCGCCGCCGACGGCGGCGGCAAGAGCGCCGCCGCGATCTTCGCGTCGGTCGGCGTCTCGATCACCTACGCCACCCGCCAGCCCGGCTTCGTGTGCCGGGTCAACGGCGTCCCGACCAGCGACCCGTGCGTCAACACCTCCCCGGCCAACGCCTACTGGGGCCTGTGGTGGGCCGACGGGAGCCGCGGGTCGTGGACCTACTCCAGCTCCGGCGTCGGCACGCTGACGGTGCCGGCCGGTGGCTCGGTCGGCTGGTCGTGGCAGCAGGACCGCACCGCCGGCACGAGCGTGCCCCCGGCCGTCGCGCCGCCGGTCACCCGGTCGGCCACGCCGAGCCCGACGCCCACCCCGTCCTCGACCCCCACGTCGTCGCCGACCGCCACGCCGTCGTCCGGCGGTGGCACGACCGGCGGCTCGGGCGGTGGCTCGGGCGGTGGCTCGGGCACGGGCTCCGGGACCGGGTCCGGCAACGGGTCGGGCAACGGGTCCGGCAACGGGTCCGGCGGCAGCACGGGCGGCGGCGCCGGCAACGGCTCGACCGGCAGCCCGGGCGGGTCGTCCCCCCAGCCGAGCCCGTCCGCCACGCCGTCGTCCGGCTCGTCCGCGACGCCGTCCGCGTCCGCGAGCCCGTCGGAGCCCGCCTCCGGTGCGAACGACGCGCGCCGGAAGACCGGGTCGCGGGAGCGCGGCTCCGCCGGGGGCAGTGGCCGCAAGGGCGGCTCCGGTGGCTCCGCAGACGACCCGTCCGAGGAGTCGTCGCCGATCCCCTCGGACGAGGCGTCCGCGACCGTCGACCCCGACGCGCCGTCGCCCGACGCGCAGGCCGCCGCCACGCCGGAGCGCGTGCCCGCCGCCGTGACGTGGGGCGTCGTCGGCCTGCTCGCCGTGGCGCTCGCGGGTGCCGCCCTGGTCGCGCGTCGCAGACGGGGGGTCTGACGCGCTGTGACCGGACCGGCCCTGCCGCGTGACCTGCACCCGATCGCCTGGTGGACCTGGGCGATCGGGCTGGCCACCGCGGCGTCGCTCACCACCAACCCGCTGCTGCTCCTCCTCGTGATGGGCACGGCGTCGGTGGTGGTCGTGGCACGCCGGTCCGGTCACCCCTTCGGCCGCTCGTTCCGCCTCTACGTCTCGCTCGCCGTCCTGACGGTCGTGCTGCGCGTCGTCTTCCGGATCGTCTTCGGCGGCCAGGAGGTCGGTCACGTGCTGCTCGACCTTCCCGAGGTGCCGCTGCCGGACTGGGCGGCCGGCGTCCGGCTGCTCGGCCCGGTCACCAGCGAGGCGCTGCTCGCGGGCCTCTACGACGGCATGCGCCTCGCCGCGATCATCATCTGCGTCGGCGCCGCCAACTCGCTCGCCAACCCCAAGCGGCTGCTGGCCTCGGTGCCGCCGGCGCTCTACGAGATCGGCACCGCGCTCGTCGTCGCGGTGACGATCTTCCCCCAGCTCGCCGACAGCGCCCGCCGGGTGCGCGCGGCGCAGGCCCTGCGCGGGGGAGCGACGAAGGGCGTGGGTCGGCTGCGGCGGTTCCTCGTGCCCGTCCTCGAGGACGCGCTGGAGCGTTCGCTCGCGCTCGCCGCGGGCATGGACACCCGCGGCTACGGCCGGTCGGGCGGCGCCACGCCCCGCCAGCGCCGGACCACCGGCGCCCTGCTCATGCTCGCCCTCGCCGGCATCTGCGTCGGGACCTACGCCTGGCTCGACCCGACCGCGCCCCGGGTGCTCGCGCTGCCGATGCTCGGCGCCGGAGCCGTGGTCGCGGTGGTCGGGCTGGTCAGCGCCGGTCGGCGGGTCGAGCGCACCCGCTACCGCCCCGACCCGTGGAACCCGCCCGAGCTGCTCACGGTCGCCGTCGGCGTCGCGGTCGCGGCGCTCGGCTGGCACCTCGGTCGCACGCAGGTGGTGGTCGCCTACCCGACGGTCGACGTGATGCCCTACCTCTCCCCGCTGGCCCTCGCCGTCGGCCTGCTCGGTGTCGTCCCGGCGGTCGCGACACCGCTCCCCGCGACCACGCCCGTACGGACCGCGCAGGAGCCCGAGGCCGTGCCGACCCACGACCACGCCGACCAGGAGGTGGCCGCATGATCGGGCGCGACGTGGTCGAGCTGCGCGGGATCGGGCTGCGCTACGACCGCCACCACGTGCTGCGCGACGTCGACCTCACCCTCGAGGAGGGCGAGCTCGTCGTCGTCTCGGGCCGCACCGGCGTGGGGAAGTCGTCCCTCCTCGGCGTCGTGACCGGGCTGGTGCCGCGCTTCACCGGCGGCGAGCTGACCGGCGACGTGCTGCTCGACGGCCGCAGCATCCTCGACCAGCCGCCGCGCGAGCGCGCGCACCGGGTCGGCTACGTCGGCCAGGACCCGCTCGCCGGGTTCGTGACCGACACGGTCGAGGAGGAGCTCGCCTACGGGATGGAGCAGCTCGGCGTGCCGGCCGAGACGATGCGCCGCCGGGTCGAGGAGACCCTCGACCTGCTCGGCATCGCCGACCTGCGCGCCCGCGACCTCCGGACCCTGTCGGGCGGGCAGCAGCAGCGCGTCGCGATCGGCTCCGTGCTCACGACCCACCCGCGGGTCCTCGTGCTGGACGAGCCCACGTCGGCGCTCGACCCGACGGCCGCCGAGGACGTCCTGGCCACCATCACCCGACTGGTCCACGACCTCGGGCTGACCGTGCTGCTCGCCGAGCACCGCCTCGAGCGGGTCGTGCCGTTCGCCGATCGGATCTGCCTGGTGACCGGCGACGGCGGGATCCGTACGGCCGCGCCCGAGGTCGTCCTGGCCGACTCGCCGGTGGCCCCGCCGCTGGTCGACCTCGGCCGCCTCGCCGGCTGGGACCCGCTGCCGCTCACGGTGCGCGACGCCCGTCGGCACGCCCGGTCGTTGCCGGACCTCCGGCCGCCCACGGACCCCGTGCTGACCGCCGCCGAGCCCCTGGTCGAGGCGCGTGGCGTCACCGTCGTGCACGGCCGCACCGTGGCGGTGCGCGAGGTCGACCTGACCCTCTCCGCCGGTCGGGTGACGGTCCTGATGGGCCGCAACGGCTCGGGCAAGTCCAGCCTGATCTGGACCCTCCAGGGGTCCGGGAAGCGTCGGTCGGGCACGCTGTCGGTGGGCGGCGACGACCCCGCCTCGCTGTCGGCCGCCGAGCGCCGCGCCCACGTCGGGCTGGTCCCGCAGACGGCCGCCGACCTGCTCTACCTCGAGTCGGTCGCCGACGAGTGCGCCGCCGCGGACTCCGGCGCCGAGGCGCGCCCCGACACCTGCCGCGGGCTGCTCGACCGGCTGGCGCCGGGCATCGACCCCGCGACCCACCCCCGCGACCTCTCGGAGGGCCAGCGCCTCGCCCTGGCGCTCGCGATCGTGCTGACCGCGCGTCCGCCGGTCGTCCTGCTCGACGAGCCGACCCGCGGCCTCGACTACGCCGGCAAGGCCGAGCTGGCGCGGATCGTGGCCGACCTCGCCGCCGACGGCCACGCCGTCCTGCTCGCCACCCACGACGTGGAGTTCGCCGCGCACGTGGCCGACGACGTCGTCGTGATGGCCGAGGGCGAGGTGGTCTCCAGCGGGCCGCCGCGGCGCGTGCTCGCCGAGTCGCCGTCGTTCGCCCCGCAGGTCACCAAGGTCCTCGGTGCGCCGTGGCTCGTGGTGGAGGAAGTGGCCGACGCGCTGGCGGGGGTGACGGCGCGATGAGCCTCCTCGACCGGGCAGCACCCGCCCGCGACGACCGCCGCGACGAGCACCCCGGTGTGGCGCTGCCGATCGGCCCGCGCACGGCCGCCGTGCTCGTCCTCGCGTCGCTCGCCGGACTGATGATGCTGTGCTGGCCGCTGCTCCTCGAGGCCCAGCCCGGCCAGCGGGTCGAGCCGCCGTTCCTCTTCCTCGCCCTGCTGCCGCTGGTGATGGTCGTCGTCCTGGCCGAGATGGGCGAGGGCGGGATGGACTCCCGGGTGCTGGCCGTGCTCGGCGTGCTCTCGGCCATCAACGCGGTGATGCGCGGCCTCGGCGCCGGGACGGCCGGCATCGAGATGGTGTTCTTCCTCCTCGTGCTGGGGGGCCGGGTGTTCGGCGCCGGCTTCGGCTTCGTGCTCGGCTGCACCTCGCTCTTCGCCTCGGCGCTGCTCACCGCCGGCGTCGGGCCGTGGCTGCCGTTCCAGATGATCTGCGCCGCGTGGGTGGGGATGGGCGCCGGGATGCTGCCGCGGCGGGTCGGTGGCCGCGCCGAGATCGCGATGCTCGTCGGCTACGCGGTCGTCGCGTCCTACCTCTACGGCCTGCTGATGAACCTCAGCTACTGGCCCTTCACCCTCGGCATCGTGGTCCCCGGCCACGAGGGCTCGCTGGCCTACGTCGCGGGCGCGCCGGTGCTGGAGAACGCCCACCGCTTCGGTGTCTACACCCTGCTCACCTCGACCGGCGGCTGGGACACCGGGCGCGCGATCACCACGGGCGTGGCGATCGTGGTGCTCGGGCCGGCGATCCTCACCACCCTGCGCCGTGCGGCTCGCCGCGCGGTGGTCAGGGGCGCAGCACGATGATCCGGTCGTCGGCCGGGGTCGGCTGACCGCGACCGTCCCGGTTCGACGTGGTCAGCCAGAGCCGCCCGTCGGGGGCGGTGACGACGGTGCGCAGCCGGCCGTAGTCGCCGGTGAGGAACGCCTTCGGGGCCGACGCCGTGCCGTCGGCGGAGACGTCGATGCGCCACAGCCGCTGACCGCGCAGGCCCGCCATCCACAGGTGGCCGTCGGCCCACGCCAGTCCGCTGGGGGAGGCCTCCTCGACCGGCCAGACCAGCTGCGGGTCGATGAACCGGCGTCCGCCGCCGGCACCCTCGACCTCGGGCCAGCCGTAGTTGCCGCCCTTCTCGACCAGGTTGAGCTCGTCCCACTCGGAGTCGCCGAACTCGGAGGCCCACAGGCGGCCCTCGTCGTCCCAGGCGAGGCCCTGCACGTTGCGGTGCCCGAGCGACCACACCGGTGACGCCGGGTCGGGATTGCCGGGCGCGGGGTCGCCGTCGGCGGTGATCCGCAGGATCTTGCCCGCCAGGCTGTCGGGGTCCTGCGCGAGCTCCGGGTCGCCGGTCTCGCCGGTGGTGACGTAGAGGTAGCCGTCCGGCCCGAACGCGATCCGGCCGCCGTCGTGGATGAAGCCGCGCGGGATGCCCTGCAGCACCACCTGCGGCTCGCCGAGCGTCGTGCCGTCGAGCCGCGCGCGCACGACCCGGTTGTCGGTGCCGGTCGTGACGTAGAGGAAGAGCGTCCGGTCGCGGGTGAAGTCGGGGGAGACGGCGACGCCGAGCAGCCCCGCCTCGCCCTCGGGGACCGTCGCGGCCACACCGCCGAGCCGGGTCAGCGCGCCGTCCGCGTCGACCCCGAGGACCCGGCCGCTGATCCGCTCGGTGACGACAGCGCTGCCGTCGGGGAGGAAGTCCACCCCCCACGGCACCTCGAGCTGGTCGACCAGCGTGCGGACCACGCGAGGCGAGCGCTGTCCCCCCGAGCCGCCGGTCGAGCCGCCGGTCGAGCCGCCGTCGTCCCCGTCGGGGCCGGCGGTCGGCTGGCTGGGGAGGTCGGTGGGCTGGGTGACCCGCGGGATCGGCTGCTGCTCGTTGCCCGCGCACCCGGTGGCGGCACCCAGCACGACCGCCAGCGAGGTGAGGGCGAGGCGCGATCTCATGTCGCGATTGTGCCGGGTGCGTCCTGACGGGCGCCGGTGCGCGTGGCGCCGACCGACGCGGCGACGACGCACGCCACGGCCAGCCACTGGACGGGCGACAGGGTCTCGTGGAGCACCGCGATCGCCGCCAGGGCCGCGGCTGCGGGCTCGAGGCTCATCAGGATGCCGAAGACGGCCGGGCGCAGCGAGCGCAGCGCGACCAGCTCGCAGCTGTAGGGGATCACCGAGCTCAGCAGGCCGACGAGCGCGCCGAGCAGCAGCACCCGCCCGTCCCACAGGTCCGAGCCGGCGGTGAGCAGCGCGGGGAGGGTCATCGCCGTGGCGGCGACCAGGCTGGCGACGGCGAGGCCGTCGAACCCGGCCCAGCGGCGCCCGGTGCCGGCGCTCAGCAGGATGTAGGCCGCCCACGCGGCGCCGGCGAGCAGGGCGAACAGCACGCCCGCGAGGTCGAGGTCGGTGCGCTCGAACCCGA
Source organism: Nocardioides palaemonis (assembly GCF_018275325.1). Lineage (NCBI taxonomy): Bacteria > Bacillati > Actinomycetota > Actinomycetes > Propionibacteriales > Nocardioidaceae > Nocardioides > Nocardioides palaemonis. The sequence continues at coordinate 1,236,810 of NZ_JAGVQR010000001.1, forward strand.
GCAGGAGCACGCCGACGCCGGCGAGGAGCACCCAGGCCAGGTCGCGGGCCCGGCGCGAGCCGAGCACGGCGAGCGTGAGCGGGCCGATGAACTCGATGGTCACCGCGATGCCCAGCGGGATCCGGGCGAAGGACTGGTAGATCGCCCAGTTCATCGTCGCCAGGCTCGCGCCGAAGCCGACGACCACCAGCCAGTCCTCCCGGGAACGCCCACGCAGGCGGGGCCGGGCGAGCGCCACCAGCACGACCGCGCTGGTGACCAGGCGCAGCCAGACCATCGCGGTCGGCGAGACGACGTCGAACAGCGCCTTCGCGATCGCCGCGCCCAGCTGCACCGACGCGATGCCGACGAGGACGAGACCGACGGGTCCGAGCGCGGCGCGGCTCGGTCGGTCGGTCACCGGCCCACCCTATGCAGGGGGCGGCCCCGCGCCGGGCGTGGTCCCGTGCTCGGACAGGCTGTCGAGCGCGCGGCGGGTGTGGCGCTGCTCGGCGGCGAAGTAGTCGAGGCCCCAGTCCGCGACGATCGAGGGGAACCGGAAGGCGTCGCCCGGCTCGTCGGCCCCGCGGAGGCTCTCGCGCACCTGCGTCAGGTCGGCCAGCGCGGTGTCGAGCTCGTCGAGGTAGTCGCGCAGCATCCGGCGGGTGTGGTCGGGCTCGGTGGCGTGGCCGACGAGCAGGCGCAGCAGCACCGTGTGCTTCAGCACCGGGAAGCCGGCCGGCGTGGCGTCCATCCAGGTCCGGAGCGCCTGCTGGCCCGCCTCGGTGATGGCGTACGTCGTCACCTCGCGCCCGCCGTCGGGGCGGGTCGACGGCCGCACCAGCCCGTGGTCGGTGAGGCGGCGCAGCTCGGTGTAGACCTGGCTCATCGCGGGGGACACCCAGTAGAAGCGCAGCGTGACGTCGGCGCGCTGCTTGACCTCGTAGCCGGTCAGCTCGTCGCCGAACGTGAGCAGCCCGAGGATCGCGTAGCCCGTGACGGGAAGGTCTTGACTCATCTCCCGACCAGAGTAGTGTTCCTAATCGGAATAGTCACGGAGGGGGACCCGGAGTGTCAGGGGAGCACGCGATCGAGGCCGAGGGCCTCGTCAAGCAGTTCGGCGAGACGCTGGCGGTCGACGACGTCAGCTTCGTGGTGCCACGGGGCTCGGTGCTGGGCCTGCTGGGCCCCAACGGCGCCGGCAAGACGACGACGGTGCGCATGATGACCACGCTGACCCGCCCGACCCGCGGGACGGCTCGCGTGGCCGGCCACGACGTGCTCGAGGACCCGGCTGCGGTCCGCCGCTCGATGGGGCTCACTGGCCAGTCCGCCACGGTCGACGAGCTGCTGACCGGGCGCGAGAACCTCTGGCTGGTCGGCAGCCTCTACGGCCTCGACCGGCGCACCATCGCCCGGGTCAGCGACGAGCTGCTCGAGCGGTTCTCCCTCACCGACGCGGCGGGACGCGTGGTGAAGACGTACTCCGGTGGCATGCGCCGGCGCCTCGACCTGGCGGTGAGCCTGGTCGCCACGCCGCCCGTGCTGTTCCTCGACGAGCCGACGACTGGCCTCGACCCCCGCAGCCGCGTCGAGCTGTGGGAGGTGCTGCGCGACCTCGTCGACGACGGCACCACGCTGCTGCTCACCACGCAGTACCTCGAGGAGGCCGACCAGCTCGCCGACGACATCGTCGTCATCGACCGCGGCACGGTGATCGCCCAGGGCACGCCGCTGGAGCTCAAGGACGCCTCGGGCAGGGCGTCGCTCGTGGTCACCGTCTCGCGTGCCGACGACCTCGCTGCCGCGGCCGAGCGGATCCGCGGCGCCGGGCTCGAGACCCACGTCGAGACCTCCGCCCGGCGGATCACCGCCCCGGCCGAGGGCCTGTCCGACGTCACCCGGATCGCGGCGATCTTCGACGGCAGCGGCATCGAGATCGACGACCTCGGGCTCCAGCGCCCCAGCCTCGACGACGTGTTCCTCAACCTCACCGGCCACCGCGCCGAGGACGGCCCCGACGCCGATGCGGACCCCGACGACGACACGACCCTCGCGGAGGTGCGGGCATGAGCCTGACGGAGCAGACCCACCGGGCCGGAGCGCTGGAGCGGCCCGAGATCCGGCACACGTCCCTGTGGCACCAGTCGGTCACGA